>NZ_SZZN01000001.1:2734582-4101874 GCF_006125015.1 Roseovarius arcticus | reverse complement strand
GCGTTCCTGCTTCCGCGGCTCTTAACGTTTCAATTCCGCACAAGATCGCCTCAGACCTCGCACAATCGGTGCGATCCACAGTCAGAAATCATACCTATAGCGTCCCGCCGGATGATATCCGTCAGACGCACCCAACCCGAACGGGTGGATGATGGCGCTAAACGAAACTCGTGAAACGGCGGGCCCAGCGGCCTGCCACCCCACGATGATCGTCGGTATGCTTTATTTGGACATGCCGGGCTTTGCCCGAAATGACTCCCTTGCGGCATGACCCCCCAAAGGCCCGCCAACGGAATCAGCCTGTCCCCCCAAGCGTGAATCGTAGGACTAAGTTAGCAAGGTGGCACGCGGTGCGGCAACCGATCTTATGCCTTGACTCTGATTTTGCGGGAAAAGAATCTCACGGGCGCAAATCTCGGTGCAAAAAGCAAAAGGCGCCCCAGAAAGGACGCCTTTTTATAGTTAATAGTCAGGCGCTTAAGCGCCCCTAGGGTTAATTCAGGCTTTGCCCAGCGACTTAACACGGCTGGACAGGCGCGACATCTTGCGCGAGGCGGTATTCTTGTGAAAAATGCCACGCGACACGCCGCGCATCAGCTCGGGCTGGGCGACGCGCAGCGCTGCTGCTGCGGCCTCCTGATCGCCCGAGGCGATCGCTTCTTCAACCTTGCGAAGGTAGGTACGGATGCGCGAACGGCGTGTCTTGTTGACGGCCATGCGGGTCTCGTTCTGACGTGCGCGTTTTTTTGACTGTGGCGTATTTGCCATGAGAATCGTTTCCTTAATCTGGTTCGGTATCGAATATGAAAGCGCGCCAACGCCAGACCGGGACTTTGGACAGGTCCAAAGTGATTCTTGCCTGAGCGGGCATCGCGCGCATGTATGACCGTGGTCACTAAGGCGGATGCGGCAGGAATGCAAGCACCCAGCGCAACGCCGGCGTGCGACGTACCAGCAACGTATTTATGCCCGAATTGCACGCTACTCAGGTGGACCTGTTATAAGGTGGATGCGCGCGATGCCGGTACAAACGATATACGCCCTTGGGCAATCTAAGATCACCGTCTCAGGCGGCAGCCAGTTGTCTGGTGTCACTCAAGGTGACGGCAGCCACTTGGCGGGCCGCACCATTACATTGAACTCGAACGCGTGGACCCCCGTAAGCATCAATGATGACGATGCCAATTTCGAGGACAACGACACCTCGCAAACCCTTCAGACAGCGCAGACATTTGACGGGCAATCCTATGCCCAGGGCCGCGTAGTAGAGGCGGAATATCAAGTGACCGTGCGCGATCCCAGCGGCACAGAATATCAACTGATCGGTTTTAACATTAACGAAGGCGGCGGCGGGCCGGCGTACGCCACGGTCGAGGGGCTCGCCTTCGTCGGCGGCGTCGGCGGCTTTCCTCCGCAAGGTGTGCCCTTGACCGTGATCAGCACGTCCGAGGGTTCCAGCCGTCCGGTCGCAGCGCTTGCCACTCCGCCCTGCTTTACTGCCGGCACACAGATCGACACACCATCCGGCGCGGTCCAGATCGAGACACTGTCGGCGGGTGATCTAGTGAAGACCGCAGATCACGGTGCGCAGCAGATCCGCTGGATCGGTCGCACTTATCTGCCGGCTGCGGTACTGGCGAGCCATCCTGAGTTTCGACCAATCCGCATCATGCGCGATGCCTTCGGACCGGGCCTGCCCTACCGCGATACCGCGCTTTCGCCGCAGCACAGGATACTAATTTCCGACTGGCGCGCCATGCTGTTTTTCGGTGAAGACGAAGTACTGGTGCCCGCCCACAAGCTAGCAAACGACGCGTCTATCAGGCCAAATCACACCGCTATTGGTGTGACCTACTACCACCTCGCCTTTGATCGACACGAGGTGATCTGGGGCGATGGACTACTGAGCGAAAGCTATCTAATCGGCGGCAAAGGTGCGTCCGAGACACGCGATGAGATGCAGGTGTTAGGCATCGCCGTTGCGGCACAGGACGCGATGCTTGCTGCGCGCGTTTGTGTCACCGACCGGCGCGGCAGGCTTTTGCGCCCGGCGTAATTCAGTCCAGCGTAGCTTGGCAGGATTACTTGTCGCGGAACTGCGCCTGCCGCTTTTCCATGAACGCGGCCATGCCCTCGGCCTGATCCTCGGTTGCGAATAGTGAGTGAAACACGCGCCGTTCGAACAAAAGACCCTCGCTCAGCGTCGTCTCATAGCTGCGGTTGACTGCCTCTTTGACGGCCACAACCGAGATCATCGACTTCTCAGCGATCTTTCCAGCGGCGGCCCTAGCTTCCTCAGCCAATTTCTTGACCGGGACGACGCGACTGACCAGCCCTGCCCGCTCGGCCTCGTCCGCATCCATAAAGCGGCCCGTCAGGTTCATGTCCATCGCCTTGGCTTTGCCAATAAAACGGGTAAGGCGCTGCGATCCACCAAGGCCCGCCATGATTCCCAGATTGATCTCAGGCTGGCCAAATTTAGCGGTATCAGACGCAATGATGAAATCGCACATCATCGCCAATTCGCACCCACCGCCCAGCGCATAGCCTGAAACGGCGGCGATGATTGGCTTGCGGATGCGGGTAATCGCGTCGTGCTGCGCGCCAAAGAAATCCTCCGAGAACATCTCGACGAACGTTTTTCCCGCCATCATCTTGACGTCGGCACCAGCGGCAAATGCCTTGTCCGATCCGGTCAGGATGATGCAGCGCACTTTGTCGTTGCCTTGCGCTTCCTGCAGAGCAGTGACCAGTTCGCCCAGCAACTGTTCGTTCAGCGCATTAAGGGCATCCGGGCGGTTGAGGGTGATTTCCGCGATGTGGTCATCTACTTCGACGATGATCGTCTCATAGGCCATAAAAAATGCTTTCGCTTGGTTCTGTCAGACGAGCATTCTTACCACCCCGGCGGTGCGGATCAACCCATCTTTGCCCTCGCGCGCCGCGCAGGTAGTCGCATCTAGCGCTGGCACCCACCGCAATAGAAGCTGGAACGCCCCGATTGCACGACGCGCCCCACAGTCCCGCGACATCCCACACGGCGACACGGCTGCCCTTCTCGGCCATAGACATCAAAGCGGTGCTGAAAGTATCCCAACTCGCCGTCCGTCTGCTTGAAATCACGCAAGGACGATCCCCCGGCCTCGATCGCATCCATCAATACAGTGCGAATGATAGGCACCAGGCTGCCGGCGCGGCGCGCGCTTAGATTGCCCGCCCGCTTTCGCGGCGATATGCCCGCGCGAAACAGCGCCTCGCACACATATATATTGCCAAGTCCCGCCACGATGCGCTGGTCCAGCAGGGCTGACTTGATCGGCGTATTCTTACCATCCAGCGCGGCGGCAAAATATGCCTCGTCAAAATGGTTGCCCAGCGGCTCTGGCCCCAGCTTAGCCAGCAGGGCGTGATCGTCGGCGCCAATCGTGGAAAACACATCCATCGCGCCAAATCGGCGGGGATCGTTAAAGGTAATGCGCGCACCATTGTGCATGTGAAAGACGACGTGATCGTGCTTTTCAGGCGCGGGGTGGTCGTGCACAAACTGGCCCAGAGCATCGCCCGAGATCAGCATCCGGCCCGACATGCCGAGATGGATCAACAAAGTCTCGCCAGACTCCAGATCCGCCAAGATATATTTCGACCGGCGCCGCAGGCGCAGAATGCGCTGTCCCGTTAGCCGCGCGGCCATGTCCGGTGGGAAGGGCCAGCGCAGGTTTGGCCTATTCACATCGGCGCGCGCAATGACGGCACCCTCCATCACAGGGGCAAGGCCGCGCCGCACTGTTTCAACTTCGGGTAATTCGGGCATGACTTGGCCTCTTACAAAAGCGCCGCATTGTGTCTGTGGCCTTGCGCCCTATAACAAGGGACTGAACCGACGCAAGGCAAGAGCGATGAGCGAAAACACCACCCATTTCGGATTTCAGGACATTCCCGAGAATGAAAAGGCAGGCCGCGTGCGCGGTGTCTTTGGCTCGGTCGCCAGTAAATACGATGTAATGAACGATGTGATGAGCCTCGGCATCCACCGTGTCTGGAAGGATGCGATGATGGATTGGCTGGCGCCGCGCCCTGGTCAGCAACTGCTGGATGTAGCGGGCGGGACTGGCGATATTGCATTCCGTTTTCTAAAACGTGCGGGCAGCGGCCACGCCACAGTGCTAGACTTGACCGAGCCGATGCTGATCGAGGGTCGCAAGCGCGCAGAGGCGGACGCCATGGCAGCAAGCCTTGACTGGGTTGTGGGCGACGCGATGGCGCTGCCGTTCGAGGATAACTCCTTTGACGTCTACACGATTAGCTTTGGCATTCGGAATGTGACGCGCCCGCAAGAGGCGCTGAACGAAGCCTACCGCGTGCTGCGCCCCGGCGGGCGCCTGATGGTGCTGGAATTCAGCCAGATCCCAAACGAGATGATGCAAAAGGCCTATGACCTCTACAGCTTCAACGTCATTCCGCGAATGGGTCAGGCTGTTGCTGGGGATCGTGACAGCTATCAATACCTCGTCGAATCCATTCGCCAGTTTCCCGATCAGGAGACGTTCCTAGGCATGGTGAAAAAGGCCGGATTCGGTAATGCCAAGTACCGCAACTTGAGCATGGGGATTGCGTGCCTCCACTCTGGCTGGAAGCTGTAGAGCCATGCGCGGGCCGCACAACATTATCCGCCTGATACGCACCGGCGCTACACTGGAACGTACTGGCGCTATGGCGGTCGTCATGGATGCGCTGGATGCGCCGCCACTGGTGCGAGGCACGCTGCGCTTCATTGCTTGGCCGTTCAAATGGCTGGGCGCCAAGGGCGACCCGGCGATGCCGCCCGCAACCCGCGCACTGACGGCTCTGGGCCCCGCCTATATCAAGTTCGGCCAAATCCTGTCGACGCGCCCCGATCTGGTGGGCGGCGAATTAGCCGCGCAGATGCGCGTGTTGCAAGACAAACTGCCCCCGTTCCCCATCGCGGATGCCAAGGCCAGCATCGAGGCCGAACTCGGCGCGCCGGTAGAGGCGATGTTCGACGACTTCAGTCCAGCAGTCGCTGCCGCGTCCATTGCGCAGGTCCATAAAGCGCGCCTTAAGGATACCGGCGAGGCGGTCGCGATCAAGGTATTGCGCCCCGGCATCGAACGCGCGTTTCGTGTGGATATCGACGCATTTTACTTTGCCGCAAGCATAATTGAACTGCTGTCACCGTCGTCCCGCCGCCTGCATCCGACGGAAGTGATCGCCCATTTCGAGGGCGTCGTCATGGGTGAGCTGGATCTGCGGCTAGAGGCATCATCGGCTTCGGAATTCGAGGCCAACATCAAAGGCGACGAAGGTGTCCAACTGCCCAGCATCAAGTGGGATCTGTCAAGTCGCCGCGTGATGACGATGGAGTGGGCAGACGGCGTGCCGCTGGGCGATAATGATGCCATCGATGCCGCTGGCCATGACCGAATTCTGCTGGGCGACAGAGTGTTGCAACTCTTTCTCAACCACGCGTTGCGCGACGGCTACTTCCACGCCGACATGCATCAAGGAAACCTTAAGGTTGCGCCGAACGCCAATATCATCATCTACGATTTCGGCATCATGGGCCATATCGATGAGTATACGAGGCGCGTCTATGCCGAGATTCTCTATGGCTTTATCAAGCGAGATTATCAACGCGTCGCCGAGGTACATTTTGAGGCCGGCTACGTGCCGCCCGACCGCGATGTGGATGAGTTTGCTCGCGCGCTGCGCGCAGTAGGCGAGCCGATTTTCGGCATGGACGCCAGTCGTATCAGTATGGGTAGCCTTTTAAGCTATCTGTTTGAGGTCACGGAACGGTTCGGCATGGAAACGCGGACCGAGCTGATCCTTTTGCAACGGACCATGGTCGTGGTGGAGGGCGTCGCGCGCTCGCTGAACCCACAGATCAACATCTGGCAAGTCGCAAAACCTGTGGTTGAGGACTACATCCGCCAAGCGTTGGGCCCGCGCGCCGTCGCCCAGAGCCTCGGCAAAACGCTGGCCGTTCTGGCGCGCTTTGGTCCGCGCCTTCCCCAGTTGGTGGAAACTGCTATTATGCGCAGCGCAGCGCCACCTCCGGCCGAAATACCACCACTCAGACGTCGCGATCTGGCCCTTTGGGGCGTCGGCGGCATCGCTTTGGGCGCGGTGCTTACCATTGCGATCGGTCATCTGGGCTGACATCCGGCGCACGCGCAACGCTCGCGTTAAAAGTGTGCTAGATCCGCGCAAAAGGCCTGTTGTTTTTTCGGACCCCTGCGTAGTGTCCGAAAAAATTATGCGCCGCACGAGGGATCAAAGTGACCTGCAAACATCCTATCGCCGCGGTATTTGCCACCCTCGCCCTCAGTGCTTCGGTCGCACACGCGCAAACTGTCGGCGGCCAGAACGCCCGTGATCTGACCGCCAGCATCTCCCCCGATCCAGCAACGGCTAATCTGACCACGACGCAGACGAATATCTATGGCACACCCGGCGGACTGATCGACATGCCGACCGCCGAAATGGCGCCCGATAGCCAGCTTTCGACGACCGTGTCATTCTACGGCACCGGCAACAACATGACGACGCGCACGACGCTGACCTTTCAGGTTCTGCCGCGCCTGTCGGCCAGCTTTCGCTACTCAGGTATCGGGGGCCTTGCCGCCGATCCGGGGCGGCCGACCTTCAGCACGCTCTATGATCGCAGCTTTGATTTGCGGTTTCGCCTGTTAAATGAAGGCCAATATGTTCCCGCCATTGCCATCGGATTTCAGGATTTCATCGGCACCGGCGTTTATGGCGGCGAATACTTAGTCGCGACGAAATCCATTGGCAAACGACTGCGTGTGACGGGTGGAATCGGCTGGGGACGGCTGGGTAGCAGCGGCGCCTTTGGCAGTACCGGCACGCGGCCCACATCGCTGCTGGGTGAGGGCGGAATTCCGACGTATGACCGCTGGTTTCGTGGCGATGTCGCAGCCTTTGGCGGGCTATCCTTTGCCGCAACGGACAAGCTGAGTTTTGGGATCGAGTACTCCTCGGATGGGTATGACCGCGAGGTGCGCGATGGCGCATTGAACCGCAAGTCGTCGGTCAATTTCACCGCCAGCTATGAGCTCAGTGAGGCGCTGCGGTTCAACGCATACTCGCTCTATGGTGAAGAGATTGGCGCGTCGGTCACCATATCGCTGAACCCGCGCAGCCCCGCGATGAAGGGTGGATTAGAGGGCGCGCCGCTGCCCGTCTCGCCGCGCGCTGCGGGCGCTGCTGCCGATCTGGGCTGGACGGCAGATACCGCACGCACCACCAGCGCGCGCACCACGCTTGCGTCGCTGCTGGAACGTGAAGGGATCGCGCTGCACGGCATGGAGCTGAACGGCACACGCGCCCACGTGCAGATTCGCAACAATCGCTATGGCCAGCGCCCGCAGGCCTTAGGCCGGACCGCGCGGGCGATGACGCGCAGCCTGCCCGCCTCGGTTGAGGTGTTCACTATCACGCAGATGGTCGAGGGAATGCCTGCCGGCTCTGCCACCTTCCGCCGCTCAGACCTTGAGAGGCTTGAACACGCACCCGCCACCGCCATGCTGACCGCGACCAACATCGACGACGGACTACGCAATTCCAGCGGCGTGGTGCTGGCAGAGGATGCCTATTCACGCTTTGAGTATGGCATCGGGCCTTTCCTGCGCTTAAGCGTGTTCGACCCGGATAACCCGGTCCGCGCCAATGCGGGAGTGCAGGCGCGGGCAAAATATCACTTTGCGCCGGGCTGGGTCGCCTCCGGATCAATATCCCAAAAGGTGTTTGGTGATCTGGACAGCGTTGCGTTACCCGGCGCCTCCGGCCTGCCGCGCGTCCGCTCGAACGTGGCGCTCTACTCACAAACCGATACACCGACGCTGGATCACTTGACCTTGGCGAAATATGGTCGCCCGGCTCAGGATTTCTATAGCCGGTTCACTGTCGGCTATCTGGAACGCATGTATGCGGGCGCCTCGGCAGAAGTGCTTTGGAAGCCCGTGGATAGCCGCCTCGCCCTAGGGGCCGAGCTAAATTACGTGCAGCCGCGCGATTTCGACCAGCAGCTTGGCCTACGCTCGCGCCGGACGAACGGAGGCACCATTCCCGAGTGGAACGGACATCTGTCGGCCTATTACGATATCGGCTACGGATTTCACGGGCAGGTGGACGTCGGGCGTTATCTAGCGGGCGATTACGGCGCGACCATTGCGCTGGACCGCGTTTTTGCCAATGGCTGGAGCGTGGGCGCATATGCGACCAAAACGGATGTCAGCTCGGCCACATTCGGCGAGGGATCGTTCGACAAAGGTATCCGTATCGAGATCCCGCTGGCTTGGGGGATCGGCTCGCCCACGCTGCAGAAATCAACCACCGTTTTGCAATCGCTGTCGCGCGATGGCGGTGCGCGTCTGGACGTCGATGGGCGTCTTTATGATAAAATCAAGGAAACCCATGCGCCGTCACTGGCCAAGACCTGGGGGAGGTTCTGGAGATGAGCGTAGGTACCCTTTGCCGCAGCGCAGCCTTTGGACTGACGTGCGCTGCCGCGTTGGCCAGTTGTTCGAATGCGCCAGACCGTCAGGTAACGATCAGATCAATGGCCAACTCGGTCTTTAACGGCGACGACAAGAACGCGCCCCCGACTGCTCAGCAAGTTGCTGCTCAAGCGGCCACAGCAATGGCGTCGACGGATGCCCCGTTGATCATCGTGTCTTTGCCAAAGCGCAAGGTCGTGGCCGTGATGCAGCAGATCGAGTTGAACAATGGCAACGCGACCTACGGAACGCAGGATCGGCGCGCGGTGACCCTGCGGGCTGGTATGATCAACGCGACTCGCGGCCTCGGCAATGATGTGATGTCAGCCGATATCAGCGCGGTTCATGCCTTGGTTTCAGGACGCCAGAATGGCACCGGGCGGCGCGTCATGCGGTATCTTGATGGCGAGGACCTGACGCGCGTAGAAGTCAGCAACTGCACCATACGGATCGGAGCGGCTGCCCACTTGCAACTGGCCGAGATTGACACCCCCGTCACAGCCGTTAGCGAAACGTGTCAAGGCGACGGCGGCGACTTTACAAATAGCTATCAGGTTGCCCCGAATGGCCGCATCGTCCAATCACGCCAGTGGCATAGCCCTCTGAACGGATACCTGACAATTCAATCCCTGCGCTAAGTCTGCGGCTGGCCGGGAGGGCCGGACTGCCCTTTCCGCCGAACGCCGGGCACTATTGTACCAAATATAAATTCTGTTGGGTTTGAATGCAAAAAGGCGGCCCAAGGACCGCCTTTCTGATCAATGTGCACCGCAAAGGTACAGTCTATAATCAGGTATCGTCAGATGATTCGACTGCAGCGACAGCAATGATGGCGACGGCGATACCAGCGGCCACGAGGCCTACACTCAGTCCGCCGAAGACTGCCGGACCAGCCGACGAGACATAGGGATCAGGATTGACGTCCTGTGCCACAGCGGGTGCTGCAGCGGCAATGGCGAGTGCAGCGACGGCCGCAAAAGTCGAAAACTTGTTCATTATGTACTCCATTTACAATCTTAAGGTATCCGCTCCCACACAGACTCAACCAATTCATTGCACAATCGCCTGCGCAGTGGAACTGTTTTTGTAAGGTCCGGCCCTACAAAAAGGTATTTTCAGCATGTCCACGAAGTATCAGCTTAACATATTGATAATAATACAAGTAGGCCTCCCTTTTCACGTTGCAAAACAGCCACAAGCTGGCGCTTTTTATGCGCCTTTATTCCACGTTCAGACAGCGTGAATGAACACCTGCGCTGATCAGGAATCAGGGCTCCGTAATCCCAGGATATTGGCTGCCGAGACTTGCTGCCCTCCCGCCATGACAAGCACTGTCGATCCGCCAGAAAGCCGCGCCTCAACGATCCGCGCCTGCGCCGTCACCGGATTGCTTCCGAGCAGTTCGTCACCTTGAAACGAATCGACGGAGATTGAGTATGTGCCCTCCGGAAGGAGGATTCCCGCGGTGTCGCGGCCTGACCAACTGAACTCCCCCCCGCTGGTGGGCACATCAAGTTCCTGCACAATACCGCCTGCGGCATCGCGTACTACCAACCGCGCCAGATCCGTCCCTTGCTGCGTCGTCAATGTCAAAGGAACGGCGCTTCCATCAAATGCTACCGGCATTTCGGCGCGGGCATTCATGCCCACCCAGCCTTGCAACTGACCCATACCCAAAATGCCTAGCTGCGTGCCAAGCCCTGTCAGAAGATCATTGGTCCGCACCTGCTGCTCCACCGTAGAAAACGCCGCCAACTGTGATGCGAATTCGGTCGAATCCACCGGATTGAGGGGATCTTGGTTTTGCATCTGCGCGGTCAACATTTTAAGAAATGTTTCGAAGTCCGAATTCAGCGTCGTCCCGGCCTGCGCCGTCGCAGCCGTAGCCGTGCTGGTTGACGGAGCCGACGTGGCGCCTGCCAAAGTTGATATTGTGTCCATTTTTTCGTCCTTTCTAGAGGCGGATGTCGAGGCGGTCGGCGGGTGCCGCCCGCAAAATAATAGTCGTGTCGGATTTGGGTGCAGGGCTGGCATCAGGTGCGGCCTCGCCTCTTCCCTGCGAGCCTCCATCTTCGTTAGCGCCGTCTTCGTGGGCGAAGGTGAAATCGGTACCGCCGTATCCCAAATCCGTGAATTCCTGCCCAAGGATATCGCTATGGCGGCGCATCATTTCGAGCGTTTCTGCCCGCTCCGCAGCGACATTAACAATCATGCCTGCGTCCGAATACGATAGCGTGATCCGCACACGGCCCAGCTCGGCAGGATTCAAAATGACGTCAATTGATCGCTCGGCAGCCTTGGCCATGGCCTCACTGATCTGCGCCGCCACGTTGCGGGTGGTTGTCGCGCCGTGATGAAGCATCAGCGACGCTGTGCGCGCCTCGCTCACCGCGCGGTGCGTAGCTCCCTCCAGCGCCAAATTTGCATCATCGCCGACATCCATCACAGCGGACCTAGAATCACCCGGCAAAATATCAGCGGATGGCAAGCCTTCGACTGTCGCAGTGATCTTGAAACCAGTTGTGGCTTGGGCAGTCTTCATCGGCCAAGCATGGTTAAGTTGCGCAGCATTTCCGTTGATGACTGATGAATGCCCGGCTCTGGGGATAAACTCCTCGACCGGTGTGGCAGCGTTTCCAAGCAACAGTGGCGACCGCGGCGCTACCTCGGCGCCAGGTTGCCCAACGAGTTTCTCAACTTGTTTTGGATCCACCCCTTCAGATGAGGTCGGCAGGACCAGCCTAGGGGGCTCGGCAATTTCTCCTAGCTTTGACCCGCCCACAATCACTGATCCTGACCGCCCTGACGTTTCGACACTGCCATGCGATTCCATAGCTCCGTCAGAAACGACTGAGGACGTGCCCTGACCCGCAGAGGTGGGCGGCAGATCGGACGCGGTTTCCGCAGCGATGCCCGCCAGCATAGTCTGTGTAGCGGATGGGATGTCCGGTGGCTGCAAGGATGGCTTCGATTGCGGCAGTGTGTTTGCCGTACGGCCCATCATTGTTAGTCCAGACGCCTCAATCCCGGCAGGCCCATCACGTTGCGGTGAGTCGTCGATGGATTGGCCCCCAAGCTGGTCCGCCACACTCGCGTCCCAGCTTGATTGAGACGTGTTTTTCTGGGCGAACTCACTGAATTCGTCCCCGAGCCCATCAAGGTGCATGAGTGTGTCGTCCTCTTCATGCTCCTCAAGCTCACTGTCAGCTTCGATAAATTCCGAATCAGTTTCAATGGGCGCGGCCGATATCTGGTCATCGTCCAGTGCCGAGTCAGCGGGTGCGGCGCTATCCTCAGGCGTGCCTACGGCAAGGGAATCTTTACGGGGCGCACCATCCTTCTTTTCTTCCAAAAAAGACTGAAATGTCAGCGCCTTGGATACGGCATCGCCTTGCGCAGTGGTTCGCTCCGGAGCCCGCGCTGCCTTGTCATGTTCCGCAACTGCCGCGGGATGCGCCCTCGCTGAATTTGGTGTGGTCAAAGAGCCGAGCATGTGTGCCTCCAGGATTTCTTCCGTCGAGGGGCATATTCGCAAAAGCTGGTTACTGCTTCTTTACTGGTTTGCGATCAAATGCATCTGAGTTCATTAAATTGGAGATATTCTCGTGACGGATAATTTACCGATCGGGCCGACCCCGGTGCCAAGGGCGCATGCGCGGATCGCCACGCCGCTTAGCGCGCGCGAAGCCGCGCAGAAGCTAGAGGCCACGTTCTTGGCCGAAATGCTAAAATCTGCGGGTTTCGGAAAAAGCGACAATTTCGTCGGCGGCATTGGAGAGGAACAATTCGCCTCCTTCCAGCGGCAGGCGCTCGCTGATGAAATGGTAAAGTCAGGTGGCTTGGGGCTAGCCGATACAATCTATAGATCAATGATGGAGACGACACATGACGCATGAAACCGCACAGGCCCTGATCGACAAGCTGGACGAGCTGCTTGACGAAGAGCGCCGCGCGCTGCTGAACGGCGATCTGGAGAAGATCGGCACACTGCTGACGCGCAAGGAGGTGCTGATAGACACGCTAAATGCGCAAGAGCCTGACACCCAAGCTAGCATCGCGAATCTACGCGGCAAGGTGCTGCGCAATCAGGCGCTGTTGGATGGTGCACTACAAGGTATTCGCACAGTCGCGGGCCGTCTGGCTGCGTTTCGCAAGGTCCGCCGCACGCTGGAAACCTACGACAAGACTGGTCGCAAATCCGAGATTTCGGATATCATAGAGCATAAGGTCGAAAAACGCGCGTAGATCGCGTTTGTCTCAAATGCCACTGACATAGCAAAGCCGCTTTAGCATTCCCTTAGGACATATCACGCCATTCTGTCCCTGCATCCATCTTGGGTGGCGCAGCATCGGTCTCCACCGTGCCGCACTTGTCAGAATGACGTCCAAATCCGCCTCCGCATAGGGGGCGGGATATGTAATTGGCGCAAAGCGCCGCTAGCCAAAGGAAAATGCTATCGCCACCTTCCAAGCACCACCATGATGCCCGCCGCCAGCGATAATTTTCTTTCTCTTGATGATGACTGGCGCCGCGTTGCTATGCGCGCTCATCTCCATCACCTCTTTAACTCACCCAAGGGCAGAGATAGCAGGTCAGGTGTTACGGCGCCGTTAACACTTCAAGTTGTAGAGGTTTAGCGGCTGCGTGATCATTCAGCCTTAGGGTCTAGCCTTGGCTTGTCCGCTCGATATGCGCGCGCATATGCTCGGCCTCTTGGCGGGCCTCGCGTAGGCCTTCCATCGTGGCGGCCAGTTCGGCTTCGGTCTGGCTTAACTGATTGGTCAGTTCGGCTTCGCGCTGCTGCAGGTATGTGATCGCCTGATCGCGCGTTTCCTCGGCCTCATGCAGTTCTTGGGCCATGCGGTCCAATTCGCCGACGTCAGAATGGGATACGCGGATAAAGCGGTGAACAATCCAGTTTGCGAACCAACCTAGCGCAAATGCGACAAAGAGGATGATCGCCGTGGCGATGATGAATTCAGTCCTGTTCATCGCCGCTGCCTTCTGCCGTGTCTTCGCTTGCTTCGGTTCCTTCCTGCCCCGCTTCGCCCGCGCTTTCAAGTCCCGAGTTGTCTGGGTCCGGCGCAGGTTCGGCCTCGATCAGCTTGAACTCGATACGGCGGTTGGCCTCTCGGCCCTCCTCGGAATCATTGCCTGCAATGGGCTGGCTCTCGCCGTATCCCTTGGCGGTAAAGCTAGAGGTTAACACCCGCCGCGTGCGCAGCGCATCAAGAACGGCACTGGCGCGGCCCTCGCTTAGGCTGGCATTCATCTCTTCGCGGCCCTGACTATCCGTGTGCCCGCCGATTTCAATCTGGATCTCACCGCATTTTCCCAAAATGTCGGCAATATCGTTCATGATCGCGGCACCGTTCGCGTCAATGTTGGGCGATCCCGGCTCAAAGTTGATTTTGCGCGTTTCTTGGATACGGGCGACCTGCGCGACACATTCCTCGGGCGTGGGCAAGCCAGCGACGGGATCTAGCGCCTCCTTGTAGGCGACTTCGATATCAAATTGGGCGGCGTCACCCAGCTTTTCCGCTAGTAGCCCGGCAATCTGTGCGCTGGCGTCCTTGCGGCCTGTCTGGCCTGTGACGGTCAGATTGTCCGGCGTGACCACGACCGCGCCATGCGCTAGATAGGCCAACGCCTCTAGGCCGGTCAGCACGCGCACGGGCCACTCGGGTGGCAGTCCTTCGACAACCCGCGCCTTGGTATAAACGGCGTCCGAGCGGAAGCGCGCCTTGGCAAAGCTGTCGACCGTGTCGCGCAAGCGCTGACTGCCCAGTTTACCGCGTAGCTGGACCTGCCCCTCGGGCGACAGGGTCGCGACGAACTCCACGATCAGGGGGGCGTTGCCATCATCCGGGGGCGGCAGCACGGGATGAAGTGCGAATACTTCGGGAAGATCGCCGTTCAGCCCGCCAACGACATCGTCAAATTTTGGTTCAGGCGTGCCCTGCGCTGCGATCAGCGCGATGTCGGCATCTGAAATGGTGACGCTACCGCCGCCGAGTTCGGCGAGCGCCTTAATGGCCTGCACGGCGGCGCGGCCCCATTCCGGCGTCGGCACACCGAGGCCGATGGTGCAGTCAGTCGCACCCTCCAGCCCGGCGGCACGGGCCGCGTCCAATATCTGGCGCTGTGCCTCGGGGGTGTCGGCAGAGCATGCATCGAACCGGGCCACGCCGTCCTCAATCAGAAAGCGCAGGGTAAAGGGCGTGATGACAGGCCGGGGCGCCGAAACGTTCACCAATACGCGCAGGCCCCCCGGAACGCGGCGTTGCAAACTCTGCTCCAGTATCAGCTTTTCCGCCGGGCTATCGGCCATTGTGGTGATCGACACGCGCCCCGCCTCGACCGAGATCTTGGCGCGCGGCAACTCGCCCAGCGCTCGTACCGCATAGTTCACCGCCGGGGCCCAGCTGTTTGCGACGGCGTAATCTGCGGCCTCCAGCAGGTCGGCCACTTCGCCGCCATCTGCCGCATCTGTCATCTGTTCGATGAACTCGTCGCGGTCCATTGAGGCGGGGATCAGCCCGATCAGCGATATCCCACCATCATTGCGTAGTATTTCCAGCGAAAAGCGCGGCGGCACAATCTCGGCGCTGTCCTCGATCAGCATCTGGTCGATCACCCGCGCTGCATCCACAATCCGGCCCGCGACGGTCAGCGCGGCAAAGCGGCGTGCCTCGCTGGGCGCAACCCCGGCAAGAAAGACCTGCAAGCCGTCGGCGTCCACCTCGGTCCAGGTGATGCCTTCTTTGTCCAACTCGCTGCGCACGCTGCGCCGGGCGTTGTCCTCAATCACTTGAACCGAAAATCCAGCAGCGACGAGGCATAGTATCGCGGCCAGTAGAAATGTTCCGACTATGGCGAAGATCGCAGAGAGGCGCATGTGCAGGGCCAACCGTTGGGAATATCTTGTAGCTGTTTACGGCCGCGCCCGCGGTAATTCAATCAAAGCAGCAGCGCGATGGCGAAAAACGGCAAGGGCAGCAGGCCCGCGTCCCTGTTAGAGCGGAAGAGTACCAACAGACCCTTAGTATCGTTCGTATCGAGCCGCGCCATCTGCCGCACCAGATGCAAGCCCAGCGCCCATGGGCCCAAGAGCGCCACCAGCAGCGCGATCGGATCGCCGCCCTTGGCCGCCAGAATCACCGCCGCCGTCATCAGGACAACAGTCGCTACCAGGAACCGGCGCAGCCAGATGGGCGATCGGTCACCAAAAAGACGCGCGGTCGACTTTACCCCGATCAGCGCATCGTCCTCGACATCCTGATGGGCATAGATCGTGTCATAGAACAGCGTCCATGCAATGCCCGCGAGGTAGAGTATCACCGCTGGCCAATCAAGCCGTCCGGTATGCGCCGTCCAGACCAGCAGCGCGCCCCAGTTGAACGCGATGCCAAGGAAAACTTGCGGCCACCAAGTGAACCGCTTGGCAAAGGGATAAATCGCAACGGGCACCAGTGCGAGGATGCCCAATGCAACTGCCATCGGCGGAAACGTTAGCAGGATTAAAAATGCCAATAGCGCTTGCACTGCCAGCCAGACCAGTGCGCCGCGTACGCTGACCTGGCCCGACGGGATGGGCCGCGACGCCGTGCGCGCGACGCTTCCGTCAATATGCCGGTCGGTGATATCGTTCCAGGTGCAGCCCGCCCCGCGCATTAAAAACGCGCCGAGGCCGCAGGCGACAAATATCCACAGGTCGAACCACCGCGCCTGCCCATCATGCAACATCGCCAGCAACAAGCCCCACCAGCACGGCAGCAGCAACAGCCATGTGCCAATGGGGCGATCTGCACGTGAAAGCCGCAGGTAGGGGCGCGCCGGGGCGGGGGCATAGCGGTCCACCCAGTTGCCGACTACCGCATCGGCAACCGTGCCTGTGCCCTCTGGTCTAGGATTGGCTTCGGTCATATGGTGCGCCTCATGAATACGGCCAAGATCAGATTGTATGTAGAGCAGCCATTGGGGCCGGGGCAAACGGTTCCTCTTGGCCGCGACAACGCGCATTACCTATTTGGTGTGATGCGGCAAGGCATTGGCACGCATGTGTTGCTGTTCAACGGCACCGACGGCGAATGGCTGGCCGAGGTCGCGAAGGCGGGCAAGAAGGCCGGAACGCTGCGCTGCGTACAACAAACGCGGCCCCTGCAAATGCCGCCCGACTTATGGCTGCTCTTTGCACCCATCAAAAAGGCACGCACCGATTTTATCGTCGAAAAGGCGACCGAGATGGGCGTTTCCCGCATCTGCCCAGTGCAGACCGACTTCACCAATTCCGAGCGTATCCGTCAGGAGCGCCTGCAAGCGCACGCAATCGAGGCCGCAGAGCAATGCGGCGGCACCTACGTTCCTCCAGTGGACGCTCTGCAAAAGCTGCCGGCCCTGCTGCAGGGCTGGGACCCGGCCCGCCGCATTATGTTTTGCGACGAGGCGCTCGCAGATAATGGCGCGATGGCGCTCCCGCGCGAGGCTGGCCCTTGGGCAGTCCTGATCGGCCCCGAAGGCGGCTTCTCGGAGGCCGAGCGCAAGCGCCTCGCGGCACTCCCCCACGCGCATGCCACCCGCCTTGGCCCACGTATCCTGCGCGCCGATACCGCCGCCGTCGCGGCACTGACGCTGTGGCAAAGCACCTTGGGCGACTGGGCATGAACCGCTTCATGCGTCCCCAGGCGGTGGCAGCCCTCACCCGCTGGCGCGGTATCCTCATCAGCATCGGCGTGCTGGCGCTGGGCACGCTTATCGCCCTGCGCAGTTATGACATAACCTTCTGGCTGGGCGTCACCATAGCGCTGGGAGGCGCCATATCGCTGGTCGCTGCCGCACAGCGGCTGCGCTTTGCCGCAGGGACAGGCGGGCCGGGCGTCGTGCAAATCGACGAGGGTGCCATCGGCTACTTCGGCCCACTGGGCGGCGGTGTCGTGGCCCGGTCAGAAATGACCGCGCTCGCGCTTGATCGGACGGGCAAGCCTGCGCATTGGGCGCTCAGCCAGCCGGATCAGCCCGACGTGATGATCCCGCTAACTGCGGCAGGCGCGGACGCGCTCTTTGACGTGTTCGCCGCCCTGCCGGGAATGAAGACCGAGCGTATGCTCGCCGAAATGCGCCGCACAGGCGCGGATCAGACAGGCGCTGGCCGCGCCCAGCTGTGGCAGCGTCCCGGCACAGCCCCGCCGCATCTGCGCGTGACCTAAGCGGCGCTTGGCGGGGTTGACACCCCCCTGCCCTCGCGCCACCTACTGAAACTGAAAACCAACGGAGGCCAAGCCATGTCCATTCCCCAGTCCGGCGGCGGGCCGATCGAGCATCATAGCCAGTTGGCCGAATACCTTGAGGACGGCAACAAGCCCAAGGAAGATTGGCGCATTGGCACCGAGCACGAGAAGTTCGGCTACTGCAAAGACACGCACAAGCCTATCCCGTATCATGGTGAGCGCAGTGTCTTGGCTGTGCTTGAGGGGCTGCGCGACGCCCATGGCTGGTCCCCCGTGCTTGAGGACGGCAATTTGATCGGGCTGGAAAAAGCGGGTGCGAACGTGTCGCTTGAGCCGGGCGGCCAACTCGAACTCAGTGGCGCCCCGCTAGAGACGATCCATGCCACCTGCGACGAGGTCAACGCGCATCTGCGCGAGGTCAAGGACGTGGCCGACCGCGTCGGTGTCGGCTTTATCGGCTTAGGTGCCGCGCCCGAATGGCTGCACGACGATATGCCTCTGATGCCCAAAGGCCGTTACAAGCTGATGGATGCCTACATGCAAAAGGTCGGCACGATGGGCCGCACGATGATGCGGCGTACATGCACCGTACAGGTCAATCTGGATTTTGCGTCCGAGGCCGACATGGTCAAGAAATTCCGCGTGGCGCTGGCGCTTCAGCCCGTCGCGACAGCGCTTTTTGCCAACTCGCCGTTTTTTGAGGGCAAACCAAACGGCCATAAATCGTGGCGTGCCCGCGTGTGGCGCGATCTGGACGCCGACCGTACCGGGATGCTTCCCTTCGTATTTGAGGACGGTATGGGGTTCGAACGCTATGTCGACTACGCGCTCGATGTACCGATGTATTTTGTCTATCGCGACGGCAAATATATTGATGCGTTGGGGATGTCCTTTCGCGATTTCATGCGTGGAGAGTTGCCGGCACTGCCGGGCGAGGTCGCGACATTGTCGGATTGGGCCGATCACCTGACCACTATTTTCCCCGAGGCCCGGATCAAGAAATTCATGGAGATGCGCGGCGCCGACGGCGGCCCTTGGCGGCGCCTATGCGCCCTGCCCGCATTCTGGACCGGCATTATGTATGACAGCAGCAGCCTTGATGCGGCATGGGATCTGGTCAAGGGGTGGACGCCCGAGCAGCGCGATGCGCTGCGCATCGCGGCCAGCGAGGACGCGCTTCAGGCAAAGGTGGATGGCATCGACATGCACGAACTGGCGCGGCAGGCGGTGGACATCTCCAATGCTGGTCTGCGCGCCCGCGCACGTCCCGGTGCCGAAGGCTTGATCCCTGACGAGACGCATTTTCTGAACGCCCTGCGCGAAAGCGTCGAGTCGGGCCAGACCCCGGCGGATGAGCTGCTGGCGCGCTATAATGGCGAGTGGAATGGCGATCTAAGCCGGATCTACGGCGAGTACTCATACTAGGCTCCGCCTAAATCGCGATAAATTTGCCCCGGTGATATCCCAGCGCCGGGGCATCACTGACTTGCGCCTCCAGCACTTCGCCAACCATAATTACGTGATCACCGGCCTCGACCAGCTTGCGCTGCACGCAGATCAGCGTGGCCAGCGCGCCGGGCAACAGGGGCAAGTTATGTGCGCCCTCATCCCAATCTCCGTTGTTGAATTTATGCTCGCTGCGCGACGCAAATAGTCTGGCGACATCTTCCTGCTCGGCTGTGAGGATATTCACCGCAAAATGTGATGCTGCGAAAAATGCCGGTCCACTATGGGCATTGTCGCCAATGCAGACCAACACCAAGGGCGGGTCAAGCGAGACAGAGCTAAATGAGTTGGCCGTAAAACCACGCGGAGTGCCATCCGCCTCGCGCGTGGTCAACACAGTCACGCCTGTAGCAAAGCGGCCAAAGGCGTCACGCAGGGCGCGATTATCTGTTTTGGTCATGAACGCTCCGGCAGGGTGGCAGTCGTGTTACGGATGGTGGTGCGCGGCCCTTCTACATGGGCCGCCGCACCGATGCACCCCCTGTCAGTCACTACCGCGTACGACAATCTGCGCATCAGGTGCAGGCTGGAACTGCCGCTGCACCAGAAACAGCGCGACGGTCAGCGCGATCCCAAGCGCGTCGGTAATCAACCCGCCCGAAATCATGAACAGCGCCGCCAGTATCAGGCCCACACGCATGAACCACGCAACGCGGCCCCCGGCGAACCAGCCCTGCACGCCTGACGACAGCAGGAATACCCCAAAGATTGCAGTTACGGCCGCGCGGATCACCTCGATCCACGTGCCGTCCATCAAGATTGCCCCATTGTAGAAGAACATAAATGGCACGACAAATGCCGAAATTCCGATTTTGAACGACGCCACAGACGTCTCCATCGGGTTGGCGCCCGAGATGCCCGCCGCCGCGTAACTAGCGAGCGCCACAGGGGGCGTAATGGCCGACACGACCGCAAAGTAGAAGACGAAGAAGTGGGCCGTCAGCTGCGGGATGCCCAGTTGCACAAGGCCGGGCGCCACGACTGATGCCGCCACCGCATAAGCCGCCGTTGTCGGCATCCCCATGCCCAAGAGGATCGAGATGCACATCGCAAAGAACAGCGCCATAAATTGACTGGTATCGGCCAGCCCCAGCAGAACCGACGAGAACCGCGCGCCAACCCCTGTCAGGCTTATGACACCCACGATTATGCCCGCGCAGGCACAGACCGCGATGATCTGGATTGACATGATACCGGCCAGCTCGAACGCTTTGAGGATGCTACGCAGGCCCATCCGGTAGGGCGTCAGCCACGACACCACGGCTGCGGCTGCGGTCGCAAGCGTGCCTGCGCGGATGACCGAATAACCCATAAAGAGCGCATAGATCAGGATGATGATCGGCAGAAACAGGAATACCCGGCGGATCATGTCACGGAATTTGGGTAGCTCGTCCTCGCTCATGCCGCGCATGCCCAGCTTTGCCGCCTCGAAATCGACCATGAAGTAGATCGAAACAAAGTAGAGGACCGCCGGGATGATCGCGGCGATGGCGATATCAGTATAGGGGATGCCCGTAATCTCGGCCATGATGAACGCGCCCGCGCCCATGATGGGTGGCATGATTTGCCCGCCCGTCGAGGCCGCAGCCTCGACCGCGCCGGCGGTTTTCTTGTGATAGCCGACCTTCTTCATCAGCGGGATGGTCAGCGATCCTGTCGCCACCACGTTGCCCGCCGACGTGCCGTTGATCATGCCCATGAGGCCGGAGGCAAAGATCGCGACCTTAGCCGGGCCGCCCCGCGCACGCCCCGCAGCGGCAAAGGCAAAGTTGACAAAATAGTCGCCCACTTTCGACGCCTGAAGGAACGCTGCGAAGATGATGAAGAGAATGATGTAGGTAGAGGACACCGCCGTCGTTGGCCCCAAAATGCCAGCATCGGTATAAACTTGGCTGAAAAAGCGCGTCCATTGGATGTTTGGCGCGTTAAGAAAGCCGGGCAGCATGTCGCCGGTAAAGACGTAGATGAGAAAGATGCCGGAGATCACAATCAACGCCAGACCCGCAACCCGGCGCGTCATCTCCATAATCAGCGCGGTGCCTGCGACGGCGGCCAGACTGATGCCGATGGGCGCAAACGGCGTGCCAGTGGAATTGCGCATAAGCGTGCCATAGATCGTGATCAGATAGACCGCCACCGCGATGGAGCAGAGCGACAGCAGCAGATCGGCGATTGCGACCTGCCCCCGCTCGCGGCCCCGAAACCAGCCAGTAATAATGCCGATCGCCGTCGCCACGATCAGCGGCAGGCCGTAATGATACAACTCAAGGTTCTTGAATTCGGCGCTCATCCCGTTCCACATCACGCCGTCTGCGATCTGCGCGGAGATGCCAAATGCGGTCCAGATAGCGTAGAAAGCGGGCAGAATCGCCACCGCGGCCAGAATATCAAGCGGGTGGCGCGCCCCGCGCCCCTCGCCCTCATCCAGAAATCCGCGCGCAGAATAGAGCGTGAAGCCCAGGATCAGCGCGCCCGCCACATGGACGATGCGGAAATTCCAAGTCTCCATCGGGAAGGTTGGGAGTAGCGGGATGTTGATGCCCGTCCATTCGTAGATCGACAGACCGTTCAATGCTGCCATGTGAAAGAACGCATAGACCGCCGACAGAACAGCCACTATCAGATAGCCCCGCCCGGCAAATATGCGGCGGTTGCTCTCTACGGGCTCGTCGTCGACGCCCTCTGCGATAACCTGGCTTTGCTGGTCTGTCATGATTGTCCCCCTCCCAAAGGCGTGCCGTATCAACCGGCAAAGACATGCCGCCCGGTCAGGGGCGGCATGTCATGTTTATCAGCTATATCAGCCGCCGTAGATCATGTCGGCGGGAATATCCGCGCCTGCATTTTCGTTGAACCATGCCGCTGCGCCGGGGTGCCATTTCAGCACTTTGTTCTTGTCCCAGTTCTCGGGCAGGGTCGATCCTGCGGCCTTGTGGATGCCAGTCATGCGTGCATTGTCCGACATAACCACATCAACAACAGCGTTTACAAAGGACGTTGGCAGATCGCAGTTCGCGATGGCAAAATTCCACATGGAAACCGACCGTGCGTCAGCCTCCAGCGAGCTGTAGGTGTTCGCCTTTATCGAGAAATCGGAGACAGGGAACGCCTCTAGCAACTTGGCCTGCTCTTCTTCGGTGAACTCGATGATGTTCACGTCGGTCTGCACCTCAAGCTGGCTAACCGCGGGCACCGGCACGCCTGCGGCGAACGCGATCACGTCCAAGAGGCCATCCTGAAGCTGGCCGCCCAAATCCGTCCAGCCGCCGTTGCGGCGATCATATTCCACGCCCAGCGTATCCATCATGCGCGGGAAATATGTGTCGGAGGTCGATCCGGCTGGGCCAAATCCGATCTTGGCACCGGCGGGAATGTCACTGACGCTCTTGATGCCCGAGGACGCGAGTGCTGTCACCGAAAACGGTGTCTGGTACATCGGGAACATCGCGCAGGCCTGCGTCATCTCAAGGCCAGGCGCGATCGGGTTCGTGCCTGCCAGCGATTCCGCCGCAGGGCCCATCGTCGTCATACCAAACGCGGCCTCGCCGGTGTGGACCAGCGCCATGTTCTGCATCGGGCCGCCGGTGACTTCGCCGCCGCCCGTCAGGCCTAACTCTTCGGCCACCAGGTTTGCCCATCCGGAACCATAGGCGAAGTAGGTGCCGCCCTGGCTTGCCGTGCCGACGGTAAAGCTGGTGGGCCAATCTGACTTGTCGACCTCTTGCGCAAAGGCCGCGCCTGCGGCGATGATTGTGGTGGATGCAAGGATTGCGGTGAATTTCATGTCTCTCTCCCTTGGGTCATACTTTTCGCACGGCACCCTCCCGGTTCCGCAGCGATGCTGGAATAGAGCGGAGCGGCCATCCCTATGACAAGCTAAATGCGCGCCATTCGGGCATGCACGCCTCAAAAGTGGCCCCCTTTGGGTGCATTTCGGTACATCTGCGCGACCGCATGGGTCGAATTCGACCCATTATTGACGCCCTCAGTCAAAGCTCCGGCGATCCAACCCATGCTTCTGCATCTTCTCATACAGCGCTTTGCGGCTGATCCCTAGCGCCTCATAGGTTGGTTTCAGCGCGCCACCGTTCGATGTTAATGCGGCTGCAATCAGGCTACGCTCATGTGCGGCCATCCGTGCGGGCAAGGTGCCATCGCTGTCCGGTGCGTCGACGGACGCGCTATCGCCCGCCGGCAGCCCCATAACGAAACGGTCGGCAGCGTTGCGCAACTCGCGCACATTCCCAGACCATTCACGCTCTGCCAGATCAGAGAGCGTCGCCGCATTCACATCGGGCGCTGCGCGATTGTACCGCGTCGCTGCCTCCTGCACTAAATGCACGAAGAGCTGCGGGATATCCTCTTTTCGCTCGAATAGGGGCGGCGCACGAAGCGTTACCACATTCAACCGGTAGTACAGATCACTGCGAAAACGGCCATCGGCCACTGCATCATTCAGCGGTTCCTTTGAGGCCGCAATAAAGCGCACATCCAGATCGACCGGATCGTTCGAGCCCAGCGGCGTGATCTGGCGGCTCTGGATTGCGTGCAAAAACTTGGCCTGCACAGCCGTGTCCAGGCTATCAATCTCATCCAAGAAGACGGTCCCGCCGCGCCCATGCTCCAGCTTGCCGTATCTTGTGCGGTGCGCGCCAGAGAACGCGCCGGCGACATGGCCAAAGAGTTCGATCTCGACCAGATCACGGGGCAGCGCGGCACAGTTGATATGCACGAATGGCTTGCCCTGCCGCGGCGAGGCGCGGTGGATCGCGCGCGCTATCACCTCCTTGCCGGTACCTGTCTCGCCATTGATCAGTGCGTCGGCGTCGGTGGCGGCAACCGCGCGCACCTGTTCGCGCAAGCGCACCATTATGCCCGAGCGTCCGATCAGACGCGCCTCAATCACGTCGCGCCCGCCCACTCGATTGCGCAGCGCGCGGTTCTCAAGTGTCAGGCGGCGCTTGTCTAATGCGCGGCGTACAACATGGGTCAGGTGAGCGGGGTCGTAGGGCTTTTCCAGAAAATCATAGGCGCCGTCCCGCATCGCTTGCACCGCGAGTTCCACATCGCCGTTGCCTGTGACGATGATCACAGGCAGCGCCGGATCAATCTCAAGCGCGAGGCGCAGCAATGTCATGCCGTCCATGCCGGGCATCCGTATATCGGTGATCAGTATGCCGGGAAAATCACGCGCGACGCGGGCCAGCGCCATCTCGGCCTCTGCCAGCGCCAGCGCCGGAAGCCCAGCCAGCTTTAACGTCTGGGCAGCGGCGCAGCGCAGCTCCTCTTCGTCGTCGACAAAAAGGACCGTACCGGTCATTCCGCCGCCTCCTGAACGGATTTGTCCTGCTCTGGCACGTCTGCTGCTACCAGATCGACGCCAAAGATCGCACCTCCCTCATGGTGGTCCGCACCCCATAGGGTGCCTCCGAAATCACGCACGATATTATAAGAAATGCTCAGACCAAGGCCCAGCCCCTGCCCCATCGGCTTGGTGGTAAAGAATGGATCGAACATTTGCTCTGCCGCGCCGGGTGGCAGGCCTGGTCCAGTGTCGCGAACAGTAACCTGCCAGCCACCAGCGCTAGGCAGCACCGCAATGTCGAGCCGTCCTTGGGCACCCGCGGCGTCGATCCCGTTGGACACCAGATTGACCAGCACCTGTTGCAGCCGCACATGCCCCCCCATCACCCATGGGGCACCCTCTGGCCGAATATAGTCCAGCTGCACACCGTTTGCTTTTGCCTTGGGGGCGCTGACAGCGAGCGCGTCTTCGATGACCGAAATTAGCGTAATTGGCCCTATCGCCTCACCCGGCCGGCGGGCAAAATTGCGCAAGTGTTTTGAAATCGCGGCCATGCGATCGGCCATTCGCGATATGCGCCCGATATTATCGCGCACCTCGCTCGTCTCGCCCCGGTCGAGGAAGGTTTGCGCGTTTTCGGCATACGCCTTGACCGCCTGCAGCGGTTGGTTGAACTCATGGCTCAGCGCCGCAGACATTTGGCCAAGCGCCGACAGCTTGCCCGCTTGAACGAGGCCCGCTTGCGTGCGCCTCAGGGTCTCCTCGGTGCGGCGGCGTTCGGTGATCTCGTGGCTCAGGGCGGCGGTCCGCTCATCGACCCGGCGCTCCAGCAATTTGCGCGCGCGCATGCGCTGCGCTGCGCGGTGGCGCAGGACCCGTGCGGCAAGGATCATCAGCAGGCCTAGCATCGCGAGAATCGCGAACAGCACCGCCGCCTGCAATCGTGCAGGGGCCGCGCGCCTCAGTGACGTGACGGTCCAGCCGGCTGCCTGCGTCGCTGTGCTGGTCGCAAGCATGTATTCGGCACCGTCGATGATTGCCAGCTGGATGCCGCCCGGCCCAATCTTGTGCTCCAGATCCAGCGGTGTCAGCCGATCCAGCGGATACTGCCTATTTTGCTCAATTTCAGCCCGCCGCGCTGGCGTCAACGCTACGCTGGCGCGCAGCCTCCAGTCTGGACGGCTAGCCATGAACACGATCCCGGCGCGGTCTGTCACAATGATATCTGACGATGCCTCGCGCCAGCGCGCCTCAAACGCGTCGACCGTGAATTTTACCGCGACGACGCCAATAATGTGCGGCCCGTCCCGTACCGGCGCGGCATAGAAGTAGCCTCGCTCGCCGGATGTCGTACCCAAGGCGAAGTACTGTCCCAGACCGCCAGCAATAGCTTGGATAAAGTAGGGCCGGTAACTAAAATTGCGCCCGACAAACGAGCGTTCCTTGCGATAAGAACTGGCTGCGATTGTTAGCCCGGCCGTGTCCATCAGATAGACATCCGACGCGGTGACTGAAATTGCTGTGTTGAGCAGGAGTTCGTTCACACCCGCGGCGAGGTCGCGATCATTTGGACGGCGCAGTAGCTGCGACAGTTCGGGCCGTGCCGCGATCAGATGCGGCAATGGTGCATAGCGATCAAGTGCAGAACGTAGACCATCGCCCACAAGCCGCGACGTCACGCTGTTCTGCTCTGCCGCCTCGTTCAGAAAGTACCGCTGGACCTGCGGCCAAACCAACACAGCCATCAACAGCGCAAAAGCCCCAATTTGAAGGGTAAGCGACCATCGGGCCGAGATGCGGGGGGTGCGCGATGCCATGCGGCGCAGCATAGTGCTGCTTGTACGGCTTTTCCAGACGGCGCAAGAGCGTCCTTAACCAGACGCGGCCGCAGCCCTAGTTTTTACCCGCGCCCTTACCACCCGTTGAGGCAAGCAGGTTTTCTCCAGCGCTCGGTGGATCGGCGGCATCAGCTTGCCGCTCCAAGTCGTCCACTTCGGAGGCAAGATCACCCTCACCGGATGTGGCATTTGCGGCGCCCCGGATCCTTGCAGCGGGTGTGGGCGCCTCTTGATCGCTGCTAGATGCCTTTGCGTGGCGGATCAGCACGCCGTTGGGAAATATAATCTCGCGCGAGGCGTCAGGCATAGAAATGCCTGCGTTTTGCAGCGCCTGCTTGACCTGCCTCATCAGCGCCGAGCGGACCTTGAATATCGAATAGGATTTCCCATCGAACCAGAATTGCACACGAATATCGACCGTCGAGGCGCCCAGTTCGTCGACCAGCGCGTTTGGCTCGGGATCGTCCAGCACAGCAGGATGCGCGCGCAATGCCTCAATGATGACCGCCTGTGCATCGGGCACCGAGTCGTCATACCCGATGCCAACAATGAATTCCGAGCGCCGGTTTGGATTGGTCGAAAAGTTCTCGATGATGCTTGTGAATACCAGCGCGTTTGGGATTTGCACATGGTTGCCATCCATTGTCATCAGGACTGTTGTACGCATATTCAGGCTTTGCACGATGCCCTGATGCCCGGCGACACGGATCCAGTCACCAGCGCGAAATGGATTTCGGACGCTGAGCAAAATACTGGCCAGCGAATTTTCCGCGATCTCGCGAAATGCGAGGCCAAGGATGATACCGACCAGACCGGTACCCCCCAGAACGGTGACGGCGAGACGCGTCAGCCCGGCAAGCTGAAGCACAAGGTACAATCCAATCAGAAGGACGGGTATCGACAGTACCCGCGCCACGAAATGAAGCAGCAGGGGCGATGGGATACGCGTGCGCAGCGAATGGCGCGCAAGGGCGGCCACGCCGCGCGACAGCATCCACGCCAGAAAGAGGATCAACAGCGAGACTATCGTCACCGGTGCAAACCATTTCGCGCGATCAGCCAGCCTGTCAATCTCGCGCCAAGTGGGGGCCAGATCCCAGCTGATCTGCGCGTCCACCTCTATTTGGTCGACAACGGCAACGACGCCTTCGGTGCGCAGGGCCAGCTGGCGGGCCCATTCCTTGCGCTCGTCTGTCTCGGCCTGCCCATCAAGGAAAACGATGCCCTCACGCACCGACACTTCCAGCGCGGTGAACCATTTGCTGGCCGACAATATCCGGCGCAGCCTGTCCTCGATCTCCGTATCGCGAACACTGGGGGCAACGGCCACCTCTTTTTGTGGATCGCTGGCCGTCTCATCGACAGATGTCGGTGCGGTCTGAGCGACCGCAGGTTCGGTTGCCGACATAACAGCGGCGGTGCAGAGGATCCCCGCACAGACGAGATGTCTGAATTTCTGAAAAAGCGGATACTTGGGCGTCATGGGCTACCTGTGCGTCGCGGCGCGGCGGGACATTCCGTTTGCGGCCATCTGCATAGTTTCAGCCGCAGCGCTGACGTGCAAGTAAGACTGGCCCTATAACGCGCAGGGACCGGCGTTGACTCTGAGGAAATTATGCAGGGCGGCGTAGACTGCTCTTTTGACGCACAGCCTCCATCGCGCAATATGGCCCCGTCAGCGGCGCCGCGACGATCCGGCCACCGTGGCAGATGCTTGGTTACTGCAGCGTTCCGGTGGGGGGGAACCCGCGGCCTGGCAGTTACGATCACGGTCAGCCGCAGACTGATATGACCTCTTCAGTTTAGGCATCTAACCGCGCCGATAGCAGGATCGGGCGTATTCGATTGCATTGGTCAATCTGGTGCGCGCAAAGTGCAACAAAATAGGAGGATGCGACATGATTATATACGGATTGAACACCTGCAGCATGTGCACGAAGGCACGCAAGGCGCTAGAGGCAGCGGGTAAGGACGTAACTATTCGCGATATCCGCGCCGACCCTTTAAGTGAGGCTGAATTGGCCGAATTGATCACTGAATTCGGGGACCGCTTGGTAGACCGGACGTCGAATGATTATCGCGGGCTTAACGACTGGCTCAAGAATTCCGAGGCCGAAGCGCAGATTTCGGCCAAGCCTAAGCTAATGGCCCGTCCAGTCATTCGAGACGGGGATGCCCTCTATTTAGGGTGGGATGTTGCAGTTCAGCAGGCGTTACTAGAGCGCTGATTGGCTCAGCCGACGCCCCAAACTATCGACAGTCTACACGACTTTGATGGATTGCAGTGATCAGAAAAATCACTCAACGCTAATGTTCCTATCCTTTCGCGGGGTCCGGGGTCGCCAGATATAGGCGACCCCGGACCCGTGATTTCAAAGCAACGCTAGCAGCTTGCGCGCAGCCTCTGCGGAGGATGCCGGATTCTGGCCTGTCACCAGCTTGCCGTCAGTCACTACGAACGATGCCCAATCGTCGCCCTTCTTATAGTCACCGCCATTCGCCTTCAGCATGTCCTCAACCAAGAACGGCACTACGTCTGTCAGGCCGACGCCTTCTTCTTCGGTGTTGGTAAAGCCGGTCACCGTCTTGCCGGACACCAGCGGCTGGCCGTCTGCGCCTTTGGGGTGTTTGAACACAGCAGGCGCATGACAGACTGCGCCGATGGGGCGGTCACTGGCCGCGAAGCTCTCGATCAGCTTTTTGCTGTCGCCATCTTCTGCGAGGTCCCAAAGGGGGCCATGACCGCCGGGATAGAATATCGCATCGAACCCGTCAGCAGAAACAGTGGACAGAACCTTGGTATTTGCCAAATCCTTCTGCGCGGCATCATCGCCCTTAAAGCGCTTGGTGTCGTCGGTCTGGGCATCATCCGTGTCGCTGGATGGATCAAGCGGTGGCTGACCACCCTTGGGCGACGCCAGCGTGACGTTTGCCCCGGCATCCTTGAACACGTAGTAGGGCGCCGCAAACTCTTCGAGCCAGAATCCGGTTTTGTTGCCAGTGTCGCCCAGCTTGTCGTGCGACGTCAGAACCATAAGAATATTCATTCGTTTATTACCTTTTTGTTCTTTTTATTTCAGGCGCTCAGCTTGATGACGCGTTTGCCAAAAGCTTCGCCCTTCAGCAGCCCAACAAACGCCGCAGGCGCCTGTTCCAAGCCGTCGATCATTTCCTCGCGATACTGGATCTTTCCTTGCGTCACCCAGTCGCCCATCTGCCTGGAAAACTCAGGGTAGAGATGGCCAAAATCATCAAATACGATGAAGCCGCGCATGGTCATCCGTTTGCGCAGGATTGTGCCCATCAGTAGGCTCAAACGGTCCGGGCCATCCGGCAGCGATGTGGCATTGTACTGCGAAATCAGGCCACAGACAGGGATCCGGGCGGAGGTGTTAAGCAAGGGCATGACCGCGTCAAAAACCGCACCGCCGACGTTCTCAAAGTAGATATCAATACCATCCGCAACGGCAGATTTCAGCGCCTTGGCAAAGCCGTCAGCTTTGTAGTCTACGCAGGCGTCAAAGCCCAAAGTATCGACGACATGAGCGCATTTTTCGGCCCCGCCAGCGATGCCAACCACCCGCAGGCCTAGGATCTTGCCGATCTGCCCCACTGTCGCGCCGACCGGGCCACTGGCGCCTGCAACGACCAGTGTTTCACCAGATTTCGGCTGGCCAATTTGTGTCAGGCCCGCCCAAGCGGTAAGCCCCGGCATTCCTAAAACGCCCAGCGCCCAAGAAGGGTTCTGGGGCTGTTTGCCCATGTTGATAACACCGGTGCCGTCCGACAGCGCGTAATCCTGCCAGCCGCCAAAGGCGACAACCCAGTCGCCCTGCTCAAAGCCGTCCACGTCCGAAGTCACAACCTGCGCTACTGTGCCGCCTACCATCACATCGCCGATCTGGACCGGCGCGGCGTAGGAGGGTGCGTCGCTCATCCGGCCGCGCATATAGGGGTCAAGAGAAAGATACTCGTTCCGCAGCAGCATTTGGCCTTTGCCCGGCTCGGGCAGTTCGCCGGTCTCAAGGCGCAGAGTGTTTTCGTTGGGTTCGCCCTTGGGACGTTCGGCCAGCACGAATTGGCGGTTTTGTGTTTTCGATTGGGTCATGAACGGGAGTCCTTTTTCTGGAACAGACTTACTGTCTGGTCCGATTTTTTGAGGTGCCACGTTCCGCCACATGCTGCGGTCTGCACTGCGAAATTGTGGGCTCAGCTGTAGGCACCAGCCGAATAGGTCAGTCTGTAGCTATGGCTACTAAGCTCGAATACAATGCCAACGGGATCTGCGACTTGGACCATCCGGTGGGGTTTATCTTGGGAATTTGCTCCCGCACGTGCGTCCGCTGCTTGCAACCTGCCGCGACAAGCTTGGCCAGCTGGCCTTCCTAGGTCGGGATACTGAATAGCGAAGTGAAACGTGCTGTGCTGGCAGAATTGTAGTTTGTCCTGCACGAAATCGAATAGCGCGAATCCAATGCAGTCAACCGCTGCCAGATGCGCGGTGCGCCGAAGTGCCCAGCCGGGGCCAAGGACGTCCGTGCACATTTGGCCGATGCCACTTTCGTCCTCATGATCTCGGCCGACCGCTGATCTCGCGGCAAGCCAATATCTTGGACCTGGCCCCCCGCCGGCGAAGCGGTTTTGGCCGGGGAACAGGCAAGGAGACGACGTTGCTTGAGGCCGTCCTTCGAGATGATCCCGCTGGAAGAGGTGGCCATTGCCCTCGTAAGACGCTTCGCATTGCTGCCTTATCCCTGGTCGGCGTGCTGAAAGGTCGGTTTGATCTGGGCTTCGCGACATACAAGCCGGACCGTCCGCGCCTAGAGGCTAAAGAAGGTCGAGCAAACTTGACCTGTTCAACCTGAAGAGGCCGCGCATTTGCGCCAGCCGTTTCGATCAAATGGCCAGCCTGATCCCCGCCAGTCTACCGACCGCTATAACCACTCTTGCGAGGCCTCAATCACCTGAACCTCCTCCCGCGCCCCCTGTCATTTTACCCGCAATCCACGTTTCGGGATCGCCAACGCGCAGCCCGCCGCTTGCGTATTCATCAAGTAGCGCGTGCATGCGAGCCTGTCCGAACGAGGCGAAATGCCCCGCATGCACTGTGCTTATAGGGAGTTCGCGCAAGCGGGCATGAGACTGCGATAGAACCTCAGCTTCGGAATGATAGAGATCGTCAATGAGGGCGCCGTCATAGATCACGTCACCACTGAAGAGGATGCCGGTCGCCTTTTCATACAGCGCGATAGATCCGGGCGAATGCCCAGGCAGGTGAAATACGTGAAATATCCGGTCGCCCAAATCGACGATATCGCCTTCATCCAACAGTTGCGTCAGAGGGGCCGGTTTCACCTCATATGTCTCATGCGAAAACCCCTTCCACGGCAGCATGGCAAAGGTTTCTGCCCGCACATAACCACTATCGGCCACTGTGTTTGTTGCTGTAGGAGCTGCGATAATCTGTGCCTCGTTGGCATGGCCGCAGCGGTCTGCGAACTCATGCATACCGCCCGCATGATCAAAATGGCTGTGGGTCATGATCGCGGTGATAGGGCGTTCTGATAATTGCGCGATCTCTTTGATCATCGGGCGCAGGCCCATGCCAGTGTCAATGATCAGATCACGGTCCCGTCCTTTGACATGCCAGATGTTGCAGCGCAGCCAATTGGCGACGTGAATTTCGTGGATGTGCGTGATGCCGTCATCCAGCTGGCGCGCTTTGAACCAGTCCTTTGCGATCAAGTCCGTCACGTCGGCGCGCTCCTCTTGGTTAGCATCTGCGGTTAGGCTAGTACCGATCCGTCCAGTGATCCAGACGTTAGCTCAAACACCCCAAACGGTCGCTCTAAGCAACAGAAACGAGCATAGTTTATGACCAGTTTCAGTTTGCATGCGCGCAATCCCATGTTAATGTGCAAAAAAAATACCAATTAAATGGGGAGTGGTGGATGCGTTTTACCTCCTTCACGGATTTTGGATTTCGGATGCTGATGCGAATGGCCAGTGCGCCTGAGCGCGGATTTTCGACGGCAGAACTGGCGGATGAATTTGACCTGTCGCGTCATCACCTTGCCAAAATCATGCAGAAACTGGCCGCGGGCGGAATCGTAGTGACCCGTCGGGGAAGCGGTGGCGGTGCGACGCTGGCGCGCGATCCTTCCGAGATCAGCCTTGGGCAGGTGGCGCGCATTCTCGAAGAGGGACAGGTGCTAGTTGAATGCTTCTCCGCCGATGGCGGCCAATGCACAATAGACGGGCACTGCAGGCTCAAGGCACGGCTGCGCTCTGCCGAAGCTGCCTTCTTTGCCGATTTTGATCGGTCGACCTTGGCCGACATTGCACTTGCGCCATCGGCGCGCCTTAAAGGGGCAGCATAATGACGGCAGCCGGAACACTTAGTAGCGCCGAACGTCAGGTCGCTTTTACCCTATCGATTGCGCTGGCGATCTTGGGCTTCCTCATGGCGGCGTCTGCCGGGGGCGGGGTCATGGCAGTGCATGGCGCGATGGCGATGATACTGGGGATGTTTCTGATTTTTCGTGTCGGCGGCTCGTTCTATGACGCCGCGCCGGGCGCAGAGCGGCATGACCGCTATTTTGACGGACCGACGCGTTTTGGTATCGTGATGACGCTGATCTGGGCAATCTTCGCGATGGCGGTTGGCGTTTGGGTCTCCGCGCTACTTTATTGGCCCGAAGCTACGCCTGCGCTGCCATGGACCAGCTTCGGACGGTTGCGGCCCGTCCATACGACCGGAATCATTTTTGGATTTGGCGGCAATGCCCTGATCGCGACGTCGTTTTACGTGCTTCAACGCACCGCCCGGACCCGGATGGCAGATGCGATCAGCCCGTGGTTTGTGATCATAGGTTTTAACCTGTTCTGTCTGTGGGCGGTCAGCGGCTATTTGATGGGCAGCACTCAGTCCAAGGAATACGCCGAGGCTGAATGGTATGCCGATCTGTGGCTGGTCATCGTTTGGGTCGTCTATTTCGTCGTCTATATCCGCACACTCGCCCGGCGGCACGAGGCGCACATCTACGTTGCGAATTGGTATTATCTGGCGTTCATCTTGGTCGTGGCGATGCTGCATATCGTCAACAATCTCGCGATACCGGTGCGCTGGAATGCGGCAGACAGCTTTACCATTTGGGCCGGCGTTCAAGATGCTATGATTCAGTGGTGGTACGGGCACAACGCCGTCGCGTTCTTCTTGACTTCGGGCTTTCTGGGGATGCTCTACTATTATCTGCCCGTCAGATCGGGTCGCCCCATCTGGTCTTATCGGCTGTCTATCCTCAGCTTCTGGGGGATCGTGTTTTTCTACATCTGGGTGGGCTCGCACCATCTTCACTACACTGCCCTGCCCTACTGGGTGCAAACCCTCGGCATGACATTTTCGGTGATGTTGCTGGTGCCATCCTGGGCGTCTGCGGGCAACGCCATCGCGACGCTTAACGGCGCGTGGCACAAGGTGCGCGATGATGCGACGCTTCGATTTATGTTCGTGGCGGCGGTTTTCTACGGGCTGTCTACCTTTGAGGGCTCGTTTCTGGCGATCCGGCCCGTGAATTCGCTGAGCCACTACACTGATTGGACGGTGGGCCATGTGCATTCCGGCACGCTGGGCTGGGTTGCGATGATCATTTTCGGTGCGATCTACACCATGGTCCCCCAGTTATCGGGGCGCGAAACTATGGCGTGGCCGCGTGCGATTGAGTGGCACTTCTGGCTCGCTGTCGGTGGCACCCTCGTCTACGTCGTTGCGATGTGGAACGCTGGTATCACCCAAGGCCTGATGTGGCGTGCCTATGATGAGAACGGCGCGCTGTCCTATAGCTTTGTCGAATCCGTGCAGGCGATGGCGCCCTATTATTTGATCCGTACCATCGGTGGCGGGATGTTCCTGACAGGTGCAGTGATTTGCGCGCTGAATTGCCGTGCAACGTTCCGCACTGCGACCGACATGCTAGAGCCGCGCGATGTGCCCCTCAGACCGCTGCCGGCGGAGTAAGAAAATATGCTGAGACTTCATTACAATCTGGAAAAGATGTCGATGGGCCTGGTGGTCGGCATCATTGTCGCCGCATCTATAGGGGGTATTGTCGAAATCGCGCCGCTCTTTACCATCGACGAAACAGTAGAGATTCCCGATGATATGCGCCCGCATACCCCACTGGAGCTGGCCGGGCGCGAAATCTATATTCGCGAGGGATGCTATGCCTGCCACAGCCAGATGGTGCGTAGCCTCGCGGATGAGCTGGACCGTTACGGCCCCTACTCACTGGCCGCCGAGAGCGCGTATGATCATCCGATGCTCTGGGGCTCCAAACGGACGGGGCCCGATCTGGCGCGTTTGGGAGAGAAGTATTCTGACGATTGGCACAGTCAGCACCTGATCGATCCGCGTAGCGTTGTGCCCGCCTCGATCATGCCAGCTTATCCTTGGCTAACGCGGGCGCTCGACACCGAACTTCTGAGCGATCAATTGGCAACATTGGCGCGACTGGGCGTGCCATATGGCCCCGAGATGGTCGAGGCGGCGATCGCCGATGCCATTGGGCAAAGCCAGCCCGAAACCGACGCAGGTGATGCGGTTCGCGAAAGATATGGCGAGGGTGTTGCGGTGCGTGCTTTTGACGGCAACCCCTCACAACTGACAGAAATGGATGCGGTCGTAGCCTATCTTCAATCGCTTGGCACGCTGACCAACGCGGCCTACGGCCTTTTGCCAGGGGGTGCGCAATGAGCCACGAAACATTCGTCCTCATCGCCAAGATCTTTGGCCCGATCTGGATGATGGGCTTTTTGCTGATTGTCGCAATCCGCGCCTACAATCCCAAGCGCCGCGCCGAACAAGAGAGGATGGCAAACTCTATCCTGCCAGATCAGGCCGGGGAGGATCGCAAATGACAGATGATCCACGCCTCAATCCGCAGGACGACGAAGAAATTGATCCGCACACAGGCCACCGCGAGGTCGATCCCGTCACCGGATACGACACGACCGGACATGACTGGAACGGCATCCGCGAGTTGAACACCCCCTTTCCCAAGATCGCGCTCTGGGCGCTGGCTTTAACCGTCGTCTATTCGATCATCGCCTGGGTACTGCTGCCCGCTTGGCCGACAGGGCAAAATTACACGCGCGGTCTGCTGGGTCTGGATCAGGGCGAAATGGCCGTTGAGCGGTATCAGGCCATCAGCGCGGATCGCAACAATTGGTTAGCAAAATTCGAAACAGGCGACTTCGCAACGCTACAGGCTGACGATACGTTGATGCTACCGGCCATGGTCGCCGCAGATCGCCTGTTTCAGGACAATTGCGCGGCTTGTCACGGTAGCGACGGGGGCGGTGGACCCAATTTTCCGGCACTGAACGATAATTACTGGCTATGGGGCGGCGACCCGGAAACGATAGCGGAAACTTTGCATGTTGGTATAAACAGCCTCAATGAAGACGCCCGTTTTGCGCAGATGCCCGCCTTTGACTATCTGGAGCGTGGCGAGCGTATCGCGCTGACAGATTATGTCACCGCGATGCCTCAGGGCACGGCAGACCCTGATGGAGCGGGCGCGACCCTCTTTGCCGATAACTGCAGCTCGTGCCACGCCGAAAATGGCGGCGGCGGAATGATGAATGGGGCGCCATCGCTGATCGATCACGCAGTCATCTATGGTCAGGATCGCGCGAGCGTATCAGCCACGCTACGCAACGGACGGCAAGGCGTGATGCCTGCATGGTCAGGCCGCCTGACGACCGCCGAGATAAACTTGCTTGCCCTTTATGTCGCGAACCTGCCCCAGCGCGCAGTGGAGGGTCAAAAATGAGCGGCACGACACAACGCAGATTGGCCATCACAGGCGCGCTTGTGGCAACGGGCATATTCATTGCCGCTAACGCGCATCTGATCACGGTCGCCGTACGTTCGCAGCCTGATTGCACGTTGTCCGCACAAGCCAACGCTGCAAAACCCGCCTGTTGAAAGGTCTGATATGCTGGAACCTCTCCCAACGCTCCGCGCCCCTGATAGACCGGCGTCTACCCTTGGACGGTCCTTGCCCGCTAACGCAGCCTTAGGCTGGCTATCGGCTGGCTGGAGTGACTTCCGCGCCGGTCCCGCATCAAGCATAGCCTACGGCGTTTTCCTCGTCCTTTTGTCATACGCCATTCTCTGGGGGCTCTATTCAGCGGGACTTCTGTACCTTGCACTGCCAACGATTTCGGGGTTTCTGATAGTGGGGCCGTTTTTTGCCATCGGCCTATACGAGAAAAGCCGCGCGCTGGAGCAGGGCGAGACGATCAGCTTGTGGCGGATGCTATGGGTGCGGCGTGTACCGTTCAGTCAGTTGGCCTTTGCCGGACTGATGCTCGGGATACTCGTACTGTTCTGGATCCGCATTGCCGACCTGCTGTATGCGCTATTCTTCGGCCTTACGCCGTTTCCGGGTGCTGAGGATGCGTTCGTTAACGTGCTCACCACCGTACGGGGCTGGATGCTGATCCTGGTTGGAAGCGCTGTCGGCGGGCTTTTCGCGGCGTTTGCCTTTGCGCTCAGTCTGTTTTCTATACCTATGATTATGGCCGAACGCCGCGACGCGCTGACCTCTCTTGGCCTCAGCTTTGCGATGACCAACCAGAACTTGCGGGTGGCGCTGGCGTGGGGGGCGATCGTCGCAGGCGGGTTGGCGTTCAGCGTCGTGACAGGACTGTTAGGGTTGGCGATCGTCTTTCCCGTACTGGGTCACGGAACCTGGCACGCCTACAAATCCATCCGGAGATTTGCTGAATGAGCCTTTTGGTCCTCATTCCCTTGTCTATCGGTATGGGTATGGTGGGCTTGTGCGCGTTCATCTGGGCGCTGCGCCACGATCAATTCGAAGATTTGACAGGCAATGCTGAGCGCGTTTTGATCCCTGATCAGCATTTCAATGACACTGAACCTTTCAACGAAGGTACGAATGCGGACCATGTTAAACCGGACGTTTGACTGAACTCAGAGAAGCGCGGTTGATAATGCTCGACGGGATCCGGGAAAATCCATTACGCTTATTCTACGAAGGGGCAGAACGGTTCCTTCACGATCGTTAACATTTTAAGGAACCAATACGCGGCTCTACAACTTTAGGTAGGGTATGGTCTTTGCCAACAGCAATTCCGCCTTTGCTAAATCTGCGAATTTTGCCTAGTTCAAAGTGTTGCGTTCCCGCGTCCGAGCCAGAGGAGAGCTTCGCAATGTCCACCCGTGATTTCAAGGCCACAAGGCGGCAATTCATGCAGGGCGGCGCGGCGGGCGCCGCACTGTCCACTTTTGCACGCCCCCTGACCGCCCAAGAGCAAGCAGTGCCGCTGGATAAGTACGAGGCTGAGTATTTCGAAGATGCCGAGTGGGCATTCGTGATGGCCGCGACGGCGCGATTGATCCCATCAGACGGCGATGGCCCCGGCGCAATCGATGCGCGTGTGCCAGTCTTTATCGACCGGCAAATGGCGGGCGAGTTCGGACAGGCCGCGACCTGGTACATGGAAGGTCCGCACGACGCGGGCGCCAATCCAAATTTCGGCTACCAATCACCGCTGACCCCCGCCGAAGTCTATCGGGGCGGCATCAAAGCGTTCGACACCTGGTGCCAGAACGAGCTTGGCGGTGCTTTTGTCGATCTAGATGCGGACAATCAGGACGCCGCGCTGACGGCGCTTGATAGCGGCGACGTGCCGCTTGATCCCGAGTTGCGCGATTTTTTCGACTTGCTGCTGCAAAACACCAAAGAAGGGTACTTTGCCGATCCCCGCTATGGTGGCAATCACGGTATGGCGGCGTGGGTCTATATCGGTTTTCCCGGTGCGCGGGCGAATTTTCTGGAATGGACCGACCCGTCCAAGGACAACGTGCCCTATCCGCTAGGTCCGGTTTCCATCGCTGGCGAGAGGGCTTGAACCATGGCAAGAGAAGAAAAACGCAGGGATGTCGTTATCGTCGGGTTGGGCTGGACAGGCTCGATCCTGGGGATGGAGCTGACCAGCGAAGGCTTGGACGTGCTGGCGCTTGAGCGCGGCGGCGATCGCGATACGGTGCCCGACTTTCAATATCCTGACGTCGCGGACGAGCTGAAATACGGCGTCCGCTACGGCTTCATGCAAAAGCCCAAGAATTCGACGCTGACAGTACGTCACAATACGGATGAGACGGCCCTGCCCTACCGGCACCTCGGCTCTTTCTTGCCCGGCGACGGCGTGGGCGGCGCGGGCATCCATTGGAACGGTCATACATGGCGCCCGATGAAAGAGGAGCTGCGCCTGAAATCATATGTCGAGGAAGAGTTCGGCGCAGACATCATACCGGACGATATGACCATTCAGGACTGGGGCGTCACCTATGAGGAGCTGGAGCCATACTTTGATCGTTTCGAGTATATGTGCGGTATTTCCGGTCAGGCAGGCAACATCAATGGCAAGGTGATTGAAGGCGGTAATCCGTTCGAGGCACCCCGCGCACGCGATTTTCCGATGCCGCCGCTGGCCCAAACCCTGAACGGCCGTATGTTCAAGGAAGCCGCGGAAAAGATGGGGCTGCACCCCTTTCCCCGCCCCGCCGCAAACGCGTCTGAAGCCTATGTAAATGAATATGGGATGCAGCTGGGCCCCTGCAATTACTGCGGCTTTTGCGAGCGCTTCGGGTGCCTCAACTACTCTAAATCCTCGCCGCAAACGTGCATTCTGGACGCGCTGAAACGGCGCGACAACTTCTCCTATCGCACCCATTGCGAGGTGCTGAAGGTCGAAAAATCCGAGGATGGCAAGACCGCAACCGGCGTCACCTATTGGGACGAAGAGGCCGGTGAGGAAGTGTTCCAGCCCGCCGATCTGGTGATCCTTGCCGCCTACCAATTGCACAATGTGCATCTGATGTTGCTATCGGATCTGGGCGAGCCATACGATCCAGCGACTGGTGAGGGCGTGACCGGCAAAAATTACGCGTATCAAATGACCGGCGGTACGTCGCTTTTCTTTGAGGACATCAATTTTAATCCCTTTGTCGGGGCGGGGTCGAACGGCTATTGCATCGACGATTATGCGATCAATCAGATCGATTTTGCTGCCGAAGGGTTTATCGGCGGCAGTTATATCAGCGCAGCACAATATAACGGCCAGCCCATTCGATCGATGCGCCTGCCCGGCGACGTACCAAAGTGGGGCGCAGGCTGGAAAACGGGGATCAAGGACTGGTATGGCCACTCCATGTCCATTGGCAGCCACGGCTCTAACATGTCCTACCGTGACTGCTATCTTGCCCTTGATCCAACCTACAAGGATCAGCATGGCCGCCCGTTGATGCAACTTACCTTCGACTGGAAAGATAATGACATCCGCATGACCCAGTTCATGCGCCGCCAGATTGAGCCGATTGCGGAGTCTATGAACCCGACCTCTTGGGCATCTGGCTACAAGAAAGAGGGCGCGCAATACGATGTGCGGCCCTACCAAACCACGCATAATGTCGGCGGCACGATCATGGGCGATGATCCAAAATCGTCGGTCCTGAACCGCTATCTGCAATGCTGGGACACGCATAACGTCTTTGCCATGGGCGCGGGCGCCTTTCCGCAGAACATCCAATACAACCCCACTGGCGCCGTCGGCGCGCTGGCATATTGGGCGGCCGACGCGATCCGCAAGGACTACCTGCCTAACCCCCGTCCGCTGGTTTGAGGAGATGATGCCGTGATGATCTTTTTGCGTATTCTCACTGCGCTCGTTCTTGTTGGCATTCTTGCGTTAGTGGCTTTCATCTTTGTCCCGGTACAGATCACACCGGCGCAAACCGCGCTGGCAGACGACTACGTAGTGCCTGAGGGACAGGCTGAATACGCCATGTATCTGGGCGATTGCGCCGCCTGTCATACCGCTGAAGATGGCGAGCGTTTCGCAGGCGGGCGCGCGATCGAAAGTCCGATGGGCACAATCTATTCGTCCAACATTACGCCAGATTCCGGCACAGGCATCGGAGATGTCACGCTCGATCAGTTTCGCGCAGCGCTTTACGACGGGATCGGCAAAGACGGCGCGCATCTCTACCCTGCCATGCCCTCGGCGAATTATCGCAAGCTGAGCGAAAAGGATGTACGCGCGCTCTACACCTACTTCATGGACGATGTAGCGCCCGTCGCCAATGACGTGCGAGAGGCCGAAATGACGTTTCCCTTTGATCAGCGTTGGGGCATTCGCGCGTGGAAATGGCTGGCATACGAGCCTCCCGGATTTTTCGGCGAATATGATGACGCCCAGTTGGATCGAGGCGCATATCTGGTTGAGGGGCCGGGCCATTGCGGCGCTTGCCACACCCAGCGAAATGCCTTGTTCGTGCAGGACGGATACACTGCGCGCGATGCCACATTCCTCGGCGGTGGTGAGATCGCAGGCTGGCAGGCACCCGATCTGCGCGGACCGCAAAGCGCACCGCAGATGTGGAGCGCCGAAGAGTTGACCAAATGGCTACGCAGCGGTCGCAATGCCCACACCGGCGTCACTGGCGAGATGCAGTTGGTGGTCGGCGAATCCCTGCAACACTTCACCGATGACGATATCGGCGCCGTCGTCGCTTATCTGCGCAAGATCGGCACCGATGGCCCTGCGCCCGATACCCCGCCAGCACAATCCGACGAGATCACCGAGACTGAGCGCCTGCTGGCATCTGCCGATCCCAAGATGGACCTCGGCGCGCGCCTTTATCTCGACAATTGCAACGCCTGTCATTTCGTAAACGGACGCGGCGCCGACGAGGTCTTTCCCGAACTTGATGGAAATTCTCTGGTCACGGCCAAGGGCGCGACGGGCCTGATGACAGTGATCCTGCAAGGGGCCGAGCTGCCGTCGACCGAAACGCGCCCTATGCGCCTGCGCATGCCCGGATTTGCAGATCGTCTGTCGGATGACGAGGTCGCGACGCTCGCTAGCTTTGTCCGCAGTGCGTGGGGCAATACCGCAAGTGCCGTCGAGCCGGGCGCGGTGGCCGATCTGCGTCAGGAGCTGACGGCAAAATGATCCCGGGGAAAGCTGAGAGGTGGCTCGATTGAGCGCCTCGGTAGTTTGGCGCCACTTCATAGGATACTGCGGCCTAAGCTCCGGCGAGACTACTTCGCACGGAGGCACGTCTCGTTCATGCCTCTTTGTGTCGTTGCCATAAAACAAGCTCATCAACGGCATGGCGCATTCTCGACCGTCACTTACATTTGCGATCAAGCCCTTGAGCCACCCAAACGTTATTCTGCCCTAACCGCCAATACCAGAACAACATTCTGCCCGGCAAATCCACTTTGCCCATGTTGGACCTTTCGCACCCGGGCGCGTTGTAGGTGCATGGCAAGGTGTTAAGTCCGCAGCGAATGATTGGAGACTGATATGAAACAGCTACTCGCAACAGCAGCCCTGGCGCTGACCCTTACCGTGCCGTTGGGCGCTGCCCAGGCTGAGACGTGGAATGTCGGCATGTCAGGCGGCTACTTCCCCTTCACCTTCGTCAAATTGGACGAACTTCAGGGTTTTGAGGTGGACTTCATCAATGCGCTCGCCGCTGAGACAGGAAATGACGCAAATTTCGTCACCATGTCCTTCTCCGGGCTGATTGGTGCGCTGGAATCGGGCCGTATCGATACCGTCGCCAACCAGATCACCATCACGCCCGAACGCGAGGCAAAATTCGCATTTTCACAGCCCTATGTCTTTGACGGCGCGCAGGTGGTCGTCAAGAAGGGCAATGAGGCAACAATCCAAACCACCGAGGATCTCAGCGGCAAAACCGTCGCCGTTAACCTTGGCTCAAACTTCGAAGAGTTGCTGAATGGTTTGCCTAACGCAGGCGAGATCGAGATTAAGACCTACGAGAGTAACATCGCGCAGGATACCGCGCTGGGACGCGTCGATGCGTTTGTCATGGACCGCGTTTCGTCGGCTCAACTGATCCAAGAAAGCCCTCTACCGCTGGCATTAGCTGGCAAGCCCTTTAGCCAGATCCGCAACGCGCTGCCTTTCCGCGATACGGACGAGGGTCGCGCCCTGCGCGATCAGATTGATGCCGCGATTACTACGCTGAGGGAAAATGGAACGCTGGCTAAGATTTCGCAGAAATGGTTTGGCTCAGACATAACCACGGCGGAATGACCTGATGCGCGCGCTCGACGTTGAGTACATGCTGGACCTTTTGCCCGTGCTTTTAGGCTACGTGCCGCTAACGCTGTTCATGGCCGTGGTGGGGATGGCCTGTGGGCTGATCCTTGCCGCGCTCATGGCGGTTGAGCGGGTAGCCAAGGTGCCGGTGCTCGACATTTTCGTGCGCCTTTTTATCAGCTTCTTTCGCGGCACGCCGCTGCTTGTGCAGCTTTTTCTGTTCTACTTCGGCCTGCCGCAAATGCTGTCTTTTCTTACCACCATCAATGGTGTGACGGCGACGATCATGGGCCTCACACTGCATTTCTCGGCCTATATGGCCGAGAGCATTCGCGCTGCGATTTTGGGCGTTGACCGTGCCCAGTGGGAGGCGAGCCGCGCCGTAGGCATGACGCAGGCACAAATGATGCGGCGTATCATCCTGCCGCAGGCGTCGCGCGTGGCCGCACCGACACTGATCAACTACTTTATCGACATGGTCAAAAGCACGTCGCTCGCCTTTACGCTCGGCGTGACCGAACTGATGGGCGCCGCGCAAAAAGAGGCGGCGGGCAGCTTTCTTTATTTCGAGGCATTTCTTGTCGTTGCCGCGATCTATTGGGCGATGGTCGAGACGCTATCGTGGGGTCAGCGGCGGCTTGAGACATACCTGAACAAGGCACATGCGCGATGATCTCAATTCAACATCTCAACAAGAGCTTTGGCGATACGCCGGTTCTTCTGGACATATCGCTAGACATTGCTCCGGGCGAGCGAGTGGTGGTGATCGGCCCCTCTGGCACCGGAAAGTCCACGCTGCTGCGCTGCCTGAACTTTCTTGACCAGCCCGATAGCGGGACAATCGCCATTGGTGATTTGTCAGTTGATGCCGCCCGCGCATCCAAGGCCGACATCTTGGGCCTCCGTCGGCGCACTGGATTTGTCTTTCAGAATTATGCCCTCTTTGCCAACAAAACTGCGCGCCAGAACATCACTGAGGCGCTGGTGACGGTCAAGGGTATGAGCCGCGCTGACGCGGACGCGCGCGCGAGCAGCATCCTGCGCGAAACGGGGCTTGAGGCGCGCGCGGATGCGTATCCCGCATCTCTTTCGGGCGGACAACAACAGCGTGTAGGCATCGGGCGCGCCATGGCGCTGGATGCCGAACTGTTGCTCTTTGACGAGCCGACCAGCGCCCTAGATCCTGAATGGGTAGGCGAGGTTCTGGACCTTATGCGCAAGCTGGCTGAGACGCGCCAGACCATGCTGATCGTCACCCACGAAATGCAATTCGCGCGCGAGATAGCTGATCGCATCCTCTTTATGGACGGCGGGCGCATCGTCGAGGAAGGCCCCCCCGCACAGCTCCTGGATGCACCAAGCGATCCTCGCACCAAGGAATTTCTGCGGCGTGTGAGCTAGCAATTGGGTGACCACCGAACCTGGCAGCGCCTGCGCGCGATGGTCGATCAACGAAACTTAGATGAATTGAGCCTCAGTTCTGTGGCAGACGCAAAGACGATCACGGCGGTGTCCACCTCTCGGCAGATTGCGTAACAAGGTGTTTAGTATTGGTGGATACCAATTGGGTACACGTCAAATGCCCGCGCAGGTTCAGATCCACGCCGCAATTTTCCGCGGGCTAATAGCAGGCGAGCGTGGCGAGTTTGAAAGGCAATGCTCCCTTGCGGGGTGGGTATTCACGATCTTGTCGAACAGGGCCAGGACCCGTGCCAAGCGCGATGGTCGCGATGTGTCGATTTATTCTTCGGTTAACGACGATGTTGACAGCACCTTTGTTGCGCGAGGGCGCTGGAAGGACATGAGGTCTGCGAGATTCTCGAAATTACCGAGGGCAATATGCGCATTCTGCTACGTCGCGCGCGCCATACCCTGAGGCGCGCGGTCGGCGAAATCGCACGCTGATGTTCCGGCATTTAGCAGTCACGAAATTTATTTCATAAAATTCTGTAACGAAATGCTGTCACAATAGTCCTCTAGTCATAAGGCACGACAACGGACGAAAATAATGCTGACCTGCCGCGATCTTGCCGAACAAGCTGATGCTTTTCTCGACGGAGAGATGAGCCTTGCAAAGAGGTTGCAGGTTCGCCTGCATATGTCGATGTGCAACGGCTGTGCGCGGTTCATGAAACAGATGAGGATAACGCGAAGCCTGATCACGGCTGAAGGTTGCTGTGCAGGCGCGGGAGTAGAGGACAAAACGGTCGACACCCAGATCGACAGCATCCTTGACGTGTTTGAAAACAGGAAACAGTCCAGAGGCTGACATGCCTCCGGCGATTTTATAGGACCAACAAAATGACAAATCTCAAGAATGGCTTTGTGGCCGGTTTCGCAGCAACCGCTGTGCTGTCTGTGCTGATGGTGATCAAGGGCATGATGGGCGTGATGCCCGAGCTTGATGTGGCAGCGATGATCGCCACGATGATGGGTGCTTCGATTGTTGTGGGCTGGATCGTCCATTTCATGATCGGAACGCTGGCATGGGGCGGTGGTTTCGCCGTGCTCTATGATATGATCCCGGGCACCAGCGCCGTTATGAAGGGTATTGTATTCGGCATTGCCGCGTGGCTGGGCATGATGATCGTGGTCATGCCAATGGCGGGCGCGGGCTTCTTTGGCATGAATTTCGGAGTGATGGCGCCGGTCATGACGCTGGTGCTGCATATCATCTTTGGGGCCGTCCTTGGGAAGGTCTACGCCGCCATGCCCGCAACTGGGCAAACCGCCTGACGCGCACCAGTCGCGCCATCACCTGAATGAGGCCCCATGAAAGCTATGGGGCGAGCACGCCGCAGGCTTTTCTAACCTTTCGGCGGTGATCTTTAACATCCCTTCGAAAAAGGGCGAGAGGGGGCTCTCATACCATTCTACGGCTCCCGCCGCCGGGAGATTGCCGATGGATAGCCGGCCCACTTCTGGAGATTAACCATGCAAGCTGTAAGCAATACCCCAAAACCGCCCAAACCAGCCAAGAACCGCAAACGCATCAATCTGGCGCTGCAAGGGGGCGGTGCTCACGGTGCGTTCACTTGGGGTGTGCTGGACTTTATTCTGGAAGATGGCCGACTGGAGATTGACGCCATTTCCGGCACCTCGGCTGGTGCAATGAACGCCGTGGCGCTGGCCGATGGCTATACGGCAGGTGGTGCCGACGGCGCGCGCGAAAAGCTGGAGGGGTTTTGGCGCACAATGTCTGACGCCGCAGAGAACAGCCCGATCAAGCGTGCACCAATCGACGTGTTGATGGGAAATTGGAGTCTTGATCGGTCCTGGGGCTTTCACGCGCTGGACGCAATGTCGCGAATTTTTTCGCCCTACCAGCTGAACCCGATGAACATGAATCCGCTGCGCGATGTGCTCGAAGATTGTGTGGATTTTTCCTGTGTCCGAAGCTGCCACAAGATAAAGCTGTATATTTCCGCCACCAATGTCGAAACAGGCAAGGTCAAGGTTTTCGACAGCCGCCATCTCACCTCCGATATGGTGATGGCCTCGGCCTGTCTTCCAAACGTCTATCAGGCGGTTGTGATCGACGGCGTGCCCTATTGGGATGGCGGCTATATTGGCAACCCGGCGCTTTTCCCGTTCCATTCCGGCAGCGACACGTCCGATATAATCGTTGTCCAGATCAACCCTGTCGAGCGCAAGGGTATCCCCCGCACTCCGCAAGAAATCCAGAACCGTGTAAATGAAATTGCCTTCAATTCCAGCCTGCTCAAGGAGTTGCGTGCAATCGATTTCGTGGCTCGCCTGATCGACGAAGGTAAGCTGGACGAGGCACAGTACCGCCGCGAACGCATCCACATCATCGGCAATCAGGACGCGCTGATCCCTTTTGGGGCATCCTCCAAGATGAATGCCGAATGGGCGTTCCTGACACATTTGCGCGATTTGGGGCGCGAGACGGCGCAAGCTTGGCTCGCCGAGCATTTTGACGATGTCGGACAGCGGTCAACGGTGAATCTTCGCGAAATGTTCATGGGAGTTGGCCCGCAACATCAGGGTTGAGCCTTTGGTTGGTGTATGCTGCCACGATGGGAAATAACTTGATGGGGCCTCTGGTGTCGCCGCCGAAGTCCCGACATCGCGGCGCGGGCATGCCTTGCAGTCCTTCGCGAAAAGCGCAGGCTAAGTGTAGCAGAACCTTTGCCGCGATAGCGCAAAACGAAGATCTGTCCCGATTTGAGCTATGACATCAATCCCGCGCAAACCTGCCTTCTGATCGAAAGGCCCACAGCCGATCGGTAATCAACCTATGAAGTGAACCTCATAATCATTCTGAACATTATGAATTCGCCTAAACCACTCAAACCAAATATCCTTGCGTTTCGCCCGAAACGTTAGGAACGCACATGACCGCCTCCCCCCGATCTATTGCCGACACCCTTGCCGCGCTGGCGCAGCAGAGGATCCTGATACTGGATGGCGCAATGGGAACGCAGATCCAGAGTCTTAAGCTGGGCGAGGAAGACTATGCCGGGCGCGGGTCCGGCCATGTGTGCCGCCACCACACCGACCACCCGCAAAAGGGCAACAACGACCTGCTGATCCTGACGCAACCGGAGGCGCTGGAGGAAATCCATTTCGACTTTGCCATCGCGGGCGCGGACATTGTTGAAACTAACACATTCTCCGCGACCACCATTGCCCAAGCTGATTATGGGCTGCAGGCCGCGGTGCACGATCTGAATGAACAAGGCGCGCGGATCGTGCGCCGCGCGCTGGACCGCGCCACCGCGATCGATGGCAAACAGCGCTTTGTGGCCGGTGCAGTTGGGCCGACGAACCGGACCGCATCACTCTCCCCAGATGTCAGCGATCCGGGCTATCGCGCGGTCACGTTCGACGATTTGCGCACCGCCTATGGCCAGCAGATTCGCGGCCTGATTGCAGGCGGCGCAGACGTGATCATGATCGAGACGATCTTTGACACGCTGAACGCAAAGGCCGCGATATTTGCATGTTTCGAGGCGTTCGAGGAACACGGGCAACGCCTGCCGATCATGATTTCTGGCACCATCACCGATGCGTCGGGTCGCACGCTGTCGGGCCAGACGCCAACCGCGTTCTGGCATTCCATCAAGCACGCACGCCCCTTTACTGTCGGGCTGAATTGCGCGTTGGGCGCGGCAGCGATGCGCCCGCATATGGCCGAGCTTGCAGGCGTGGTTAATACGTTTACCTGCGCCTACCCCAACGCCGGCCTGCCCAATGCTTTTGGCCTCTATGATGAGGGACCGGACGACACGGCGCGCCAGCTAGCCGGATTCGCCAAGGAGGGCTTGGTGAACGTGGTGGGCGGCTGCTGCGGCACCACCCCCGATCACATCCGCGCCATCGCGGAGGCGGTAGCGCCGTTTGCCCCGCGCCAAATTCTATTGGAGCAAGCAGCATGACCCGCCATCTACGCCTTTCGGGCCTCGAGCCGTTTGTTTTGACCCCTGACATCCCGTTCGTGAACGTGGGCGAGCGTACGAATGTCACCGGCTCGGCTAAATTCCGCAAACTGATTACCAATCGGGATTACACCGCTGCCTTGGCCGTCGCGTTGGATCAGGTCGAAAACGGCGCGCAAATCATCGACATCAACATGGACGAGGGGCTGATTGACTCAAAGGCCGCGATGGTGGATTTTCTAAATCTCGTTGCCTCCGAACCTGATATCGCCCGCGTGCCCGTGATGATCGACAGCTCAAAATGGGAGGTGATCGAGGCGGGCCTGAAATGCGTTCAGGGCAAATCCATCGTGAACTCCATCAGCATGAAAGAGGGCGAGGACGCTTTTCGCCACCACGCGCGCCTGTGCCTGGCCTATGGCGCGGCCGTCGTGGTGATGGCCTTTGACGAACAAGGCCAGGCCGATACCTGCGCGCGCAAGACCGAAATCTGCGCCCGCGCCTACCGCATTTTGGTGGACGAGGTCGGCTTTCCACCCGAGGATATCATCTTTGACCCTAACGTCTTTGCCGTAGCGACAGGAATTGAGGAGCATAACAATTACGGCGTCGATTTCATCGAGGCGACCCGCTGGATCCGCAAAAACCTGCCGCATGCCCACGTCTCGGGCGGGGTATCAAACCTGTCGTTTTCCTTTCGCGGGAACGAGCGTGTGCGCGAGGCGATGCACGCCGTTTTCCTCTACCACGCCATTCAGGCGGGCATGGATATGGGTATCGTCAACGCAGGCCAGTTGGTGGTCTACGACCAGATTGACCCCGATCTGCGCGAGAGGTGCGAGGACGTCGTGCTAAACCGCCGCGAAGACGCAACTGAGCGGATGCTAGAGATCGCCGAACGCTTTCGCGGTGGCACACGCGAGGAAAAGGTGCGCGATCTGGCGTGGCGCGAATGGTCTGTGGAAAAGCGGCTGGAACATGCGCTGGTCAACGGCATCACCGAATTTATAGATGCCGATACCGAAGAGGCGCGGCAGGCAGCCCAGCGCCCCTTGCACGTGATTGAGGGCCCGCTGATGGCAGGGATGAATGTCGTCGGCGATCTGTTCGGCGCAGGCAAAATGTTCCTTCCGCAGGTGGTGAAATCCGCACGCGTAATGAAGCAGGCTGTCGCGATCCTGCTGCCGTTCATGGAAGAAGAAAAGCGCCTGAACGGCGGCGAGGGACGCCAATCTGCCGGAAAAATCCTGATGGCGACCGTCAAAGGCGACGTACATGATATCGGCAAGAACATCGTGGGCGTCGTGCTGGCCTGCAACAATTATGAGATCATCGACCTTGGCGTCATGGTCCCGCCACAGAAAATCCTCGAAACCGCGCGCGCGGAAAATGTGGATATCATCGGGCTGTCCGGCCTGATCACGCCCAGCCTAGACGAGATGGCGCATATGGCCTCCGAAATGGAGCGGGAAGGCTTTGAGATACCCCTGTTGATCGGCGGGGCGACCACATCCAAAGTGCATACGGCGGTAAAGATCGCGCCGCGCTATAGCAAAAGTCAGGCTGTCTATGTCCTTGATGCCAGCCGCGCCGTCGGGGTTGTTAGCAAGCTTTTGAACCCGGACGCTAAAGTTGCTTATCTTAAAGGCATTCGGGACGAATACGTCACCGTGACAGAGCGACATGAGAGGTCGGAACGCGCGAAGGAGCGTGTGCCACTTGCTACTGCGCAGGCAAATGCGATGAAAATCGACTGGTCCGGCTATAGCGTCCCGGCGCCTACCTTCACCGGATCACGGGTAATAGATGATTGGGATCTGGCCCAGATCGCCCGCTACATCGACTGGACGCCGTTCTTTCGCACATGGGAGTTGAAGGGCGTATATCCAAAAATCCTCAAAGACCAGCGCCAAGGAGAGGCGGCGCGCGCCCTGTTCGCCGACGCCCAAGCCATGCTGCAACAGATCATCGACGAAAAATGGTTCGGCCCGCGCGCTGTGGTCGGCTTTTGGCCTGCCAATTCGGTGGGCGACGACATTCAGCTATTTTCCGGTGGCGACCGCACGGACAAGCTGGCCACGCTGCACACGCTGCGCCAGCAGCACGCCAAGCGGCCCGGACGGCCCAATCTGGCCTTAGCTGATTTCGTCGCCCCCGAAGGCACGGCCGATTACGTTGGCGGCTTTGTGGTGACAGCAGGGCCAGAGGAGGCAACGATCGCCAAAGACTTTGAGCGTGCAAACGACAGCTACTCGTCCATTTTGGTCAAGGCGTTGGCCGACCGTTTTGCCGAAGCGATGGCGGAAATGTTGCATCAACGCGTCCGGCGCGAGCTTTGGCCATATGCACCCGGCGAAACGTTCGCCCCGGACGAGTTAATCGGCGAGCCATATCAAGGCATCCGCCCCGCGCCCGGTTATCCGGCCCAGCCCGACCACACCGAAAAGCTGACGCTGTTCAGGCTTCTGGACGCAGAGGCAGCGACAGGCGTGGAACTGACCGAAAGTATGGCGATGTGGCCGGGATCATCAGTATCCGGGCTCTATATCGCCCATCCGGACGCTTATTATTTCGGCGTGGCCAAGGTCGAGCGGGATCAGGTGCAGGATTACGCAAACCGCAAGGGAATGGATTTCGTTGACGCGGAACGCTGGCTCGCTCCAATCCTGAACTACATTCCCAATCCCGTGTCAGCGTTGGCTGCTGAATAATCTATCTAGGGGCGGCCAAGGGTCACTTTATTCCGGCACCTCAGTCAGCGTGCTTTCCACCGTCGGAGGCGCAACATCGAGCACTCCAAGCGCGTCAAGCCCGCCCAAAATCGCGTCGACGGCAATAGTGGCAAGGACGATTCCCATGACGCGGCTGATCACGCTTGCGCCCGTGTTTCCGATCACCCGGTGAATGAATGTCGCCACTAGTAAAAGCATCAGCGTAAAGGCCATTACCAAGATCAAAAGTCCCGCTGTGACGGTCTGTTCGGCGATGGATTCGGTATGATTGTCTGTCAAAATCACGATGACCAGCATGGCGCCCGGCGAGGCGATAGAAGGCATGGCAAGCGGGAACACGGCACCAGCGAGGTGGTCCCGCCCCGCCTCCTCGATTTCGCGCGTAGGCTTAGAATCGCCAAAGATCATGGTCATCGCAAAAATAAACAGGATGACGCCGCCAGCGATCTGGAACGAGCCAAGGCGCAGGCCCAGCGTTTCCAGCAGAAGTTGCCCACCAGCGAGGAACGCAAGCAGCACGAGGGTGGCAATGGCGACAGCGCGCAAAGCAAAGCGGCGATGTAGGCGGGTCGGTACATTTTGAACGGCAAACAGGAAAACCGGGATCGACCCCACCGGGTCTATGACCACGAGAAGCGTGACCAATTCTTTGGTAAGTGCGGTCCAATCCATGTTGCGCAGTTTTTCCTTTTTGAGATCAGAAACGGTCGTGCACCGCCGCCTTAGTGCAGTACGCAGAATCCTTTGCTCATTTTCGCCGTGACGGAGGCATTGTCAAACGTTCGAGGCCCTCAATTTGGCGGTGGCGGCAGGGCCGCGCGAAGATCCTCTTCCTCGATCTCCAATGCAGCCGCGACGGCAGCAAGATCCGCGCGCGGCCCGCCCGCCTGTGCCATCGCCTGCATCAGCGCATCGGCCGAAATGCCCAAAGCTGCCGCCGCATCCTCAAAACCGGGCGGCAATGATCCGGCGTCGTTCCCGTCAGGATGGCCCTGCCCCAGCACCCGCTGCACCGATGCCCTGCGCCGCAGTGGTCGAAAAATTGCCTTGCGCAGAAACCCCCACCAGACAGGCGGGCAGGTTCGGGAAGGTCGCCGTCGCATGGTAGTGATAGATTGCGCTGTCATCTGCTGTCGGCCTGATATGGCCGTTGCACTGGTCAAGGTCGTCAGGGACCGTGCCGCCGACATCCGTGCTGCCATACATCGCGAAGCCGTCAAAGGCGTATCCGAACATCGCGCTTGCGTCCTGCGTCAGCGCGCAGTCGGCTGCGACGCCCTCTGCCTTGAACACAGTTCCTATATCTGTCGAGGTCGCATGCCAGTGATACCATCCGCCCGGATCAATATGGCCGCCGCAGACGTCTAGCGCGGGCATGTGCCCAGTCTGCTGGATCGACGGCGCATCGGCAAAGATCGGCACGCCGTCGAGGGCCACGCCCACCTTGGCAACAGTGCCGAGATTTGTGACCGTCTTGGCCATCACGGGCTCAATGGGAACCAGCATTGTGATCTCAACACTCTCATCAGCAGTGACGTTGATACACGCGTGATCGTCCTCGGGCGGCGTAGACGCATTGTCGACAACATGGACCGTACCGTCCGCATCAAAAAAGCGGTAGCCGAGGCTGTCGAGCATCATCAGGAATTCGCGATTTATGCGGTAAAGCCCGGCATCATCGCCAGTCCAGTCCCAGACACCGCCTTCGTCGTCCAGCGTCGCCGGGCAGAATGGCCCGACGTTCAACCCCTCAGGAAGATAGCCTACTTTAAGCTGGTAACACTGGGTCTGCACTCCATTCTCCAAGGTGCAGTCCACCACCTCAGGCGCTTCGACAAAGGCTGCCTTGGCGAAGTGCGAAACATCCGAATGGGCGCTGGCGAGGCCGGGCTTCAATAAGGCAGATGCAAGTATCAGCCGCGCCAAGGGATGGGTCAGGTGTGACATCGGGTACCTTTCAAAGTGAGGTTTTAAGTCCGGGCGATACAGCTCCGGGCATGCGGCCGCCTAGCCCGTCCCGCAACTCGCGTGTGAGAATAGCGAGTGCTGCTGCTTTATCCGCGCCAAGCCGCTCTTCGATCATCCGGTCGACGTCTTGCCACGCCAAATGGATTGCGGACAGAAGGCTTTGGCCCCGCGCGGTCAGCTTCAACACATTGCTGCGGGCCTCCTCGGGATCAGTTTCGCGCGAGATTAAGCCCGCTGCGATCAACCGGACCGTCATCGTACTCATGCTGGCCGGCGTGATATGAAAGGCCCGCGCAAGATCGACCTGCGACGCGGTACCCATTCGGCCCAAAGCGTCGAGCACGCGCGCCTGCCTCGGCCGCACGTCTAAGTCTGCGAGGCGGCGGCGAAGATGCTCTTCGACGAGGTCGCCAGCGTGCAGAAGGAAGTGAAAGCTAAATTGGTCATGTTGCATAATAATAGTTAGTATGTTAACAAACAAAGAAACTCAAGCCTAATCATCACCTGAAATGGAGAGCCACACATGAGCAACTTGTATTGCCACCGCATCCTGCCCTCGGCCCTTATTGCGCTTCTCTCCTCGGGCTCTGCCAGCTTTGCGCACGATGAGGGCAGTCTTGCCGAGAGGATCGAACAGTTCTTTGTCGGTGCCGATTTGGTTTCAGGCCCAAAGGTCGTTGACTGCACTCTGTCCGGCGGAACCGAGACCAGCTGCTTTTCGATCACGGTAAAGGCAGCCCCGCAAAGCTATACGCCCGGCCCTTGGTGCCCCACCAATATCGCTGACAGTGCAGAGGCGGGCGGTATTTGGCTGCGGGACGGCGAAGTGCATGACGTGGACGGCGCATTTATCGCCAACCTTGCAGAGTTCTATGGCGACTCGGAGTGGCAGTTGTTTGACAAAGATACGGGCGATATCCGTTTCACTGGATCGCTGGAGGCCTGCCAGGCCGCTGCGCGCCCTGATGTCGATCCAGCCTACCAAAACTACTGCGTTCAGTGTCTGCCCGAATATATGCCAGACGACGCGACCATAACTTATGTGATCCCCGTAGAGCCGCAGCCTGTTCGCCGGTCACAGCCCACGAACTTTGCTGGGTCAGGCGTGGCCTATAACGGAATCAGGCTGGACGGCCCCGCGCCGCTTGACGCTATCCTTGCTGCGCATACCATCGCCCCCTTTGACGATTGCGGCGGCCATGTTAACCCGCATGTCGGCTATCACTACCATGCCGTCACCGACTGTCTGGCGCCCTCCCCCGCCACCTTTGGGCCGGTCCACGGCGCAACTGCGCTAGAGCATGGCACGCAGATCGGGATCGCCATGGACGGATTTCAGATATTCTCTAACCTAATGGCATCCGGGGCGGCCCCCGCCGATTTGGATAGCTGCAACGGCCATGACGGCGAGGATTTCGCCTATCATTATCACGCAGGGACGGCAGGCTCGAACGCAATTTTGGGATGCCTCAAAGCCGAAGCAGGCTGCACATTGGACGATGAGAACGCCGTCTGCGATGCCTCGGTACGCCCGCCGCGTCCCTGACTGCGCGCCTAAGGTGGACGCCTCTCGGTTTTGCCAAAACGCGAAATAGGGGATTCCGCCTGCGCGATGGGCGAGACTTTTGTCGACCCGGTCATACTGTGGGCGGCGTCCAGCAATGGGTACTATGGCGTCAATGCGACAATCACCCATCTCGTTCTCGCAACGCCGCCCTTTACGTGAAGCGGCGGCAGTGGCGGGACACCCATAACGGCTCCAAGTCCTGACATACTGCCTAGCTACGAAAAAACGGGCACACCTCTATGCGCCCGTCCTGTCATTCAGATATGACTTTTTAGTCTGTTGCGAAGCAGTAAAAGAGGCCCTCGCCGCCCGTGCCTTGCAGCGCCTCCATCCCGCATCCGCGCGAGGGGTGCGCAGAGTTCCATGCGGTTGGGTTATCGCCGCCACCGGTGCGGTCGTGGTGGCCGACCATCGCTGAGCCTTCTCCGCTTGTCGTCCAGTCCTCGCAGGCGTTGCCTTCGAGCATTCCGTCAAGGTTAGATCCAGTCAGAATGTCATGCCGGTTCGGCGTGTCGCCGCGACCGTTGATGACTTCACCTGTTTCAGAAACTGATGTTTCCTTAGTGAGGTTATTGTTTTCACTATGAAGATCATCAACGCTTTTTGCGACAGTGATGCCATTGGCGTTCATCCAAGGGCCTTCTCCGATCCGGTCGCGAGCGTTTTCAGCGCTGGATGACAGATATGCGGCCCAGGTTTTTCCGGTCACCCCTGCGGCCTCAGCAAGGGAGCTGCAATAAGCATCAGCACCTGCCAAGCCACCCAAATCAGCCCCGCTGCCGGGATTTGCGCTAGTGATGAAAAAGCTCATATCGGCATCTTGTGCCTGAGCAAGGGTTGCGCCTGTCAAAGATAGAGCGGCGGCGAGCATTACCTTGGTAATCATGGAATTGTTCCTCTGCTGATCAGTTTGTTCAACGTTTTGGCCATTGGGCAGATGCATCGCAGGCCGCGTTCAAGTCATCCGAATGGTAGATATGTTCTGCGCTTACGCATCCAGGAATTGTAGTCTAACCCGAAGCGTCAGCCATACTGTAAGAGACCAAATTGCGAGTTTGGTACGCCCTAGGATCGATCCAACCATTAAATTATGCGCGTAAAAAGTGTGCTCGTCTATGGCAATGACAAGATGCGCGTTCTGATTAGATACATGCGTTAACGATATTCTCACTAAGATATCGCGGTCGGCGGCAGCGACGACGGCTTCTCGGACAGAACCAGCGCTGCGGCGTTTTCACTGTTCAATCGCTTGGACGCCATGCCCGGCGCCGCGCCCCATACTGCAATCCAGCGGTAGAAGACCGGCGTCAAAAACAGAGTGAACACGGTGGCAAATCCAAGGCCGCCGACAATTACCCATCCGACGGCAATACGCGCCTCGGCCCCTGCGCCGGACGTCAGTATAAGGGGCAAGCCGCCAAATACGGTCGACACCATTGTCATCATCACGGGCCGGATGCGCAGGCGCAATGCGTCGCGGATGGCACTGTCGATGTCCTGTCCGGCCTCTCGCAACTGGTTTGCAAATTCAACAATCAGGATGCCGTTCTTGGCCATGACGCCAATTAGCATGACCAGTCCGATCTGGCTGTAGTAATTCAGCGATCCCCCCGTCAGTGAAATCGCTAGAAGCGCTGCGGCGAGGCCAAATGGAACCGTCAGCATAATGACGACCGCGCTGGCAATGCTTTCGAACTGGGCGGCCAGCACTAGAAAGACAACCATGAGAGCCACACCGAACACCATGTACATGGCCGTCTGGCCGTCGGTCAGGGTCGCAGCCTCACCGGTAAAGATGATACCCATACCGTCTGGCAGCGCGTCTGCGGCAATCGCCGTTAGCTGCGTCATCGCAGTACCCAAATCGACCCCCGTCCCAAGGTTGGCTTGAACCGACACGGCCAGTGATCCGCCCTGACGCTCAATCTCTGACTGGCTGACCACCGGCTCCAGCGTCGCTGCAGCAGAGAGCGGGATATAGGCACCATCAGGCAAGCGCAGAAAGATAGACTCCAGATCGGAGGGATCGTTGATCGGGGGTCCGCCCGGCACCACGTTAACCTCTGTTTCGGTGTCATTTTCAAACACGGTGACAGCGACATTGCCTTGGACCATGGCGCTCACTGTCCGGGCAATTTCGGCCTCAGTCAGGCCGAATGCGCGCGCCATGTCCGGGTCCACCCGCAGTTCGTATTGTGCCTGCACGCTGTCGTTAGAAAGCTGCGGATTGATGAATGCGCTATCGGCAGCCATCGCTGCCACCAGACTGTCAGCCGCATCAGTCATTGCCGCGACATCGGTGCCGGTGACCGCAAATTGCAGACCACGTCCCGCGCCCCGGATGTTAAGACTGTTCGTCGAGCGGGCATTAACCTGAACGCCAGGCACATCTGTCAGCAGGCGGCTGACATCTGCGATGATCTCTTGCTGGCTGCGGTCCCGCTCTGCCCAGTCGGGCAACCGCACGATGATAAAGGCGCTGGTGCCGCCGCCAACGCCGATAATGCTTTGGACGGCGTCGATGTCGCCATCTTCGCGGTAAGGCGTCAGGATGTCCTCTACCTGCTTGATCTGCGTTTCCAGATACTCAACGGTGGTATCGGACGCGCCTCGCGCTTGGATCAGAAAGAATCCCCGATCCTCATCCGGTGTAATGCTAGAGGAAAGCGTCGCAGCACCGCCCGCCGCAATAAGCGCAAAGCCGATCGCGACCGCCAGCACAATCACTGGCGCGCGGATTGCCCGGTCCATGATCGTGTCAAAACCCCGCGCGAAGGCCCCTTGCTTGTCTGGCGCCGAACTTTTGGCGTCAGGTTTGCCGGGATCAAGAAACGCGGCAAGCACCGGTGCCAGTGTCAGCGCTGTGATCGACGACAAGGTAACGGCAAATGCCAGAACAAATCCAAACTCGCTGAATACGCCGCCGGCCTGCCCCGGCAGAAACGAAATTGGAATGAAAACGGCAGCCAACGTCGCAGTGGTGGAAATGACGGCAAAGAAAACCTCGTTCGTACCGGCGGCAGCGGCGGCAAACGCCCCCATGCCCTCCTTACGCTTGCGCACGATATTCTCGATCACGACAATGGCGTCGTCGACAACCATACCTGTGGCCAACACCAGTGCCAGCAGGCTGATGGTGTTGACGGAGAATCCAGTTAGCCAAATCGCCGCAATAGTGCCAATCAGCGCCACGGGGATGGTGACCGCGGGGATCAGCGTCGCGCGCGGCGAGCGCAGGAAGGCAAAGATCACCGCGATGACGATCACCGTGGCCAGACCGATGGATTTGACCACCTCGTCGATTGACCCTTCGATGAATACGCCGTCGTCCGAGGTGATGATGATATCCACGCCAGCGGGCAACTCTGCACGCAGGTCTTCGACGGCAATGCGGACAGCCTTTGAGATATCCAGCGTGTTGCCGACCGACTGGCGACTGATATCCAGCCCAATAGCTGGCTGGCCATTGACGCGGGCAAAGACATCCCTGTCCTCCGGGACGACCTGCACGAGGGCCACATCGGACACGCGGGTTGTAGCATTGACGGGAATCTGGCCAACGCTATCAGCAGTCACCTCTGCATTGCCCACCCGCAGCGCCAAGGTCTGCGACGATGATTCCAGTTCACCTAGCGGAGTGTCATCGCGCAGGGCCGTCAATGCGTCCGAGACGTCAAATATTGTCAATCCGCGGCTGAGCAGCGATGGCATGTCGAGCGTGACACGAAACTCATTGGCCCGGTTGCCGCGCACCGTGACCTCGGCGATACCGTCGATAAGTGACAGGCGGTCATAAACCACACCCTCAGCCAGCTGTGTCATTTCGTCAAAGGTGGCATCACCCAGTATGGCCAGCCGAATGATGGCATCGGCGTTGCTGTCGCTTTTTGTTACGACCGGGTCGTCAATATCATCGGGAAGTTCGCGCAGCGTCGCGGACACGATTTCACGCGCCTCATTGGCGGCAATGTTGACATCGGTGCCTTCGGACAGGTCGATGGTGATGCGGCTTGAGCCAGTTGTGGAACTCGACTCGATATATGACAGCCCCTCAAGGGCACTCAGCGCGTCCTCCAGTACCTGCGTGACTTGTTGGTCGACGGTTGCCGGGACGGCGCCTTCGTAAGTGGTGCGGATCGAAAGGACTGGCTGGTCTACATCCGGCATTTCGCGCACGTCGACCGACGCAAGCGCGGCGAGGCCCGCGATCAGGATCAGCAGGTTGATGACAATGCCGAACAACGGGCGCGCGACAAAGAGGTTGGCAATGCCAGATTTGCGGCCCTGAGGTGCAGAGGTGCTCATGTCGGCTCCTCAGTCGCGGATGAAGGTTTCGGCTCGGCTTGTCCGACTTCTGGCGTCACGCCGCTGGGCTCCGCACCGGGCTCTTGGGCATTTGGCGCGCTCGCCGGGGCGTTCGCGGCCGTGATGCGTGATCCGGCGCGCAATTTCTGCGCGCCTTCCGTCACGACCAACGTGCCGACGGCGATATCCGCGTTGATCCACACCTGATCATTACGGCGAAACAGGATCGTCGCAGGGACCTGTTTGGCCACGCCGTCCTCATCGATCCAGACGCTTGATCCGCTGCGCGACCAGGTGATTGCGGTAGAGGGCAGTACTGCCAGCGGATCGCTTTCATGGATGATACGAACGGCAAATGTCATACCCGGCCACAGCAGGGCATCAGGGTTCTCGATACGCGCCTTGACTGTCACGCTGCGCGTCACGCTGTCGATGCGGCTATCAAAAGATACAATTCCCCCCTCGAAAATCTGCCCTGTAAATGTAGGCGTGCTTGCAAGGATGGTTTGCTCCTTCGACAGTAACCCGATGGACCGTTCCGGCAATTCGAATTCAATCAGCAACGCCTCGGAATCGTCGATGGTAACGACCACGCTGCCGACAGACAGGCGGTCGCCAACCTCCACATCGCTCAAATTCAATTTGCCCGAAATTGGTGCCCTGATTGTCCTGTCATCCAGCGCGGCGTCGGCCAGTCCTACATTCGCTTCTGCCAGCCGCTCGGCCACTTTTGCCTCTGACAATGCCACGGCAGTTACGGTGGAATTGCCGGTCCCCTGCAAACGCTCGTACCGCTCAACGGTGTCGCGGGCCTGATCAAGTTCGGCCTGTGCGATCTCGCGGTTGAGCACTTCGGTTCGTGCATCTAGCTGGACTAACATCTCACCAGCCGAAACCTGCCGGTTAGAAGAAAGGTTGATCTCAGTCACCTCACCTGAAACGTCTGCGATCACTTCGGCACTGTGCAACGCAGCGGCACTGCCAACCGCGCGCAGGATATCAGCATAGGGCTGCATTTCCAGCGGGGCCAACACCACAATCGTCGCTTTGCCCGCAGTCGGATTCCCAGCCCGACCGCCCGACTTAGGTCCGCCAGCGGTCGCGCCCGGCTCTTTGCCTCCATCAGCCTCAATGCCGAAGACGACCCCAAGAGATGCCGGAACACCAAACGCGATGAAATACGACCCCGCAAGTATCAGCGCTGCGACACTCAATGTGATGATCTTGCGCATCTGGTTATCCCTTAAGCTGTTCCACGTAGTTGTAGCGGCGTCTATTGGACACCCAGTAATCTTACGCTGATCGTTTGACCATGCGGCGCAATGTTGTGTCGCGGTCGATAAAATGATGTTTTAACGCGCCTCCGATATGAAGGATCAGCAGGCCGATTAACGCAAAGGCAGCGTATTGATGCACAAATCCTGCAGCATTGGTGACCCATTCGATCTTGTCCTGCCCGGGAATGACCAGCCCAAATACGCCGACATCGTGACCACCATATATCGACATCGCCAGTCCAGAGAGTGGCATAGCAAGCACTGCGGCGAGCAAAGCCCAATGGGTTATTTTGGACAAGGCCTCCTGCAGACGTGAAACAAGCGACGCACTCGTGGGAAATCCCTGGGCAACACGCCAGCCAACACGCCAGAGACCATAGCCAAGAACCAGCACGCCGATTGGTTTGTGCCAGTCCCAAATGACCGCCACAGTCTCGCGCTCGAACGGCCCATAGGCCATAATCAGGCCTGAGATGAGCATCCCGATCATCGCCGCCGCTATTACCCAATGATTGAGCCGCGAAACCAGTCCGTATGTCGTAGGGCCATCGCGGAGGGGCGCTGTATCTATCGTTTGTTCCATTTGCCGTCTCCACGTTGATGCGACCGCCCGCTTGAATTGCGCTCTTGTAGCCGTCCCCATCTTCTTTCGTTGTGGATGCGGCGGGGGCTAGTGTGCCCCCGCCGCGCCCTATTGAAGGTATTAGGTCGCCTCTGCGCCCTTAACCTTTGCGGCCGTGGCCCTTGCGATCTGCGCGGTCCAGCTTGCCGTCGTCATTGCGGTCCATCCGGTCAACCACATTTCCGAACTTTGCGTCCATTTCGGCCTGTGTCACCACGCCGTCGCCGTCCTCATCCAGTTTCTGGAAGGCATCAACCATACGGTCGCGCGTCAGTTCGACGTAGATTGTCTCGAACTCATCCAGCGAGATGTCGCCGTCGCCCGACGCGTCTGCATTTGCCACAGTCGCTGCGCGGAACGTGTCGATCTCCTCTTGCGTCACGGCGCGATCACCATTGGCGTCGACCTTTTTCATGATCTGGCGCATCATTCCGTGACCGCCGCGATCCCCGTGTCCCTTACGAAAGTTGGCACGAGTGGCGTCAGGCGCTTGCACGGATGTTTCTGCCTGAACAGGTGCCGTTTCACTCGCAGACTGCGCGGTGGCGACGGTCAGGCCCGACAAGAGGGCCGCTACGGCGATAAAGCTGCCGGGAAGAAGTTTGGAGTTCATCATGTCGTTTCCTTTCGGGTTTCAATGAGGCATCTGTCGCCTCGGTGAACATCACTTAGGGGTTATTGCGTCGAAAGGTTTGTCAGCGCCAATGCCGCTTTGTCGCTGTTTGTCGCAAGGGCGCGACCTGATACACCTTGCGACAATTGAAGTACGAAACAGGCTGTCAGTTAGTTGATTTTCTAGGGAAAGAAGGCGCTATTACGTAAAGCTGAGGCGCAAGACGCCTTGAGGAGAGACGCCATGACAGACCCGATCGCGCCCCAGATCCTTATCGTCGATGATGCCCGCGACATTCGCGAGCCACTTGGCCAATACCTGCGCAAGCAGGGCTTTCGGACGCGGCTTGCCGCGCATGCGGCCGAGGCGCGCGAGGTTCTGGCTGAGGCGTCCATACATCTAGTCGTGCTCGACATAATGATGCCAGGTGAGGACGGGTTAAGCCTGTGCCGTTGGCTCGTGGCCCATGACGGGCCGCCCGTGCTGTTGCTGACGGCCATGACCGACGAGACGGACCGCATTGTCGGGCTAGAGCTTGGGGCAGACGACTATCTCGTCAAACCCTTTAACCCGCGCGAGTTGCTAGCAAGGGTTCGCGCGATCCTGCGCCGCGCGCCGCCCGAAATAGCTGCACCGCCCAGCGGGCGGCGAATGTTTGCGGGCTGGGTTCATGACCCGGACGCGTTGAAGCTGCTGCACGATAATGGCAGCGTCGTCGAACTGACCACCGCCGAGAATCGCCTTTTGGGTATTTTCCTTGATCAACCGCGCACCGTGCTCAGCAGGTCGACCTTGCTTGACCTGACCGCCGGGCGCGAGGCAAAGGCCTATGACCGCGCCATCGACAACCAAATCAGCCGCTTGCGCCGCAAAATCGAAACTGACCCGAAGAGCCCTCAGATCCTCGTGACCGAATGGGGCGGCGGCTATAGGTTGGTGGCAGACGTGGCAGAGGCGAGTCGATGAATAGCCTCAAACGCCTGTTTCCCGATGCCTTGGCGGGCCGCGTCGTCCTATTGCTGGCGACCACGATCATCGTCGCAAACCTCATCGCGCTGGCTGTCCTCAACTTTCAGCAGCAACGTTTTGACCAGCAGGCCAGCGAAGACCGAGAGATTGAGCGGATCGCAGCGCTTATTCCAGCAATGGAAGCCGTGGATGCCCAAGTGCGGCGGGTGATTGCGCGAGACGCGTCTACCCGCTTTGCCCGTGTGCGGGTGGACGATGCCCCGTTGCTAACTGAAACCGCCACCGACAGCAGATCCCAATATATATCCCAGAGCCTTGCCGAAACGCTGGGCCGCAACGATGTGAGTGTTGCTATTATCGCCCGTCCTATTCAGGACAACGAACCTGATCGTCGTGCCCGCTATAGGACCGATAGCGTGATTGCCATTACGATGCCGCTAACCGCAAGAAACGGACAGGAAGAATGGCTGAACGTCGTGACCAGCGGTGTGTCCCCGCGGCCCGGCCGGGTTGATGGCAGGCCATTTCTCACCGTTCTGGTGTTGTCGCTGCTCGGCGTTCTTGGTGTTTCTATCGCTCTGGCACGCTACCTAACCAAGCCGCTGGGACAGCTTTCCCGCGCCGCAGAAGCTGCCGGGCGCGGTGATCGCACCGCGCGCGTTCCCGAAGAAGGCGCGCGCGAAATGCGCAAGGCTGCGCAGGCATTTAACGCCATGCAGGCCGAAATCTCGCAGTTTGACGAGGAACGTGTGCGCATGCTTGCCGCCGTGGGCCATGATCTGCGCACACCGATGACCAGCCTGCGCATCCGCGCCGAAATGCTCGATGACGAGGAGCAACGCGATGCTATGGTCCGCACGCTCGAAGAGATGACTGTGATGGCCGACGGCCTTGTCAGCTATGCAAAGGAGGGGCAGGATTCTGAGAAGATGGTGCTGATTGATCTCGGCCCATTACTTACACAGATTTGCAAGGATCGAAGTGCAAACTGTAGCACCGATCAGAATGTTCAGGTGACGGGCCGCCGCGTCGGCCTTGGCCGGGCCATTGGCAACCTGATCGACAACGCCAAGCGGTATGGCGATGACGCGACCGTCACGTTGGAGCAAGACAAGCGGCAGGCGATCATCACGATCAACGACAATGGGCCCGGCATTCCGCATGATCGGCTGGATGCCATGTTCCAACCATTCACGCGCGGCGACGACAGCCGCAGCCTAGATACCGGCGGCGCCGGACTTGGTCTTTCCATCGCGCGAACAATCGTTGTCGCGCATGGCGGCCAACTCACGCTTGAAAATCGCGCGGCAGGTGGGTTGCGGGCAGTGGTGACGCTGCCGATGGATCGATAATATGTTTAGCAGATTAGGGCCCAGTCACAGTGATGAACCCTGGCCTGATCGACGAAGACGACGGATCGTTTGTCAGTGCGATCGGTGAGACACATCTTCGTCGGAAAATACTTTGAGCGGTATGTTAACTGCACCCTTCTGGCGGTCGACCGCGCCCGTCAAAGTTCGGCACGTCACCCCTGGGCGGCCCATAGCCTTCGTGCATCATGCCTCCACATTTCATTGTAACAGTATGCTGATGACACGTTTTCGCGAATCGCTGACAGCCCGAATTTTTGTCGCCATTTCGGCCACCACAGTGCTGGTCATCGCGATAATGGCGCTGCTGGTCGCGGTAGCGATGCGTGACGGCTTCGCGCGTTACCTGCTTCGGGGGGAGTTGGCCCGGTTCGACGAACTAGAGCAGGCTCTGGTTCTAGCATATGATCCCGCCACGCCGGAATGGCCCGAACTCGCGGAGCATCCGCAGGCCTGGAATGACTTTGTGCGCATGCATTTCGCGCCTACCGGACGGGCTGCGTTTTTACCGCCGCCGGGGCCACCGCCCAAGCGACTAGATGGCACGCGGCCCATTGGCCCGCCTCCCGGAAACAGGGGCGTAGGTATGCCGGGTGATAGCCTGATGATGGATAAACGCCTTACACTGCTAGCGCCCGATGGCTCGCATCTCGCCGGGTCCACCGAACGATCCGGCCTCCTTGAGCGGCGCGAAATTTGCCTAAATAACGACTGCAAAGATAGCCTGCTAGGGTACATCGCCTTAAATGCCCCGCTAGCGTCGGGCGATCCAAGCGGCCGGTTTTTTCTGCGCGGTCAATACTGGGCGCTGGCAGTCGCCGCGCTGGTTGCGGTACTTTTTTCTGCCGCGACCGCCTATATTGTGGCGCGCCGGATGCTGGTCCCTATTCGGCACCTTGAGGCGGGGGCAAAGGCGATGGCTTCGGGCGATTATACCGCGCGGATCGCGCAAACCCGGAGGGACGAACTGGGCCAACTTGTCGGACATTACAATGCTCTGGCGGCAGCGCTGGAACGGACGGACAAGGCCGAACGGGAATGGATCTCAAACACCAGCCACGAGTTGCAAACACCCCTCGCGGTGCTGCGCGCGCAGATCGAAGCGCTGCAGGACGGGGTCCGCCTGCCGGATGCGGAAACGTTGGACGCGATGCATGCGGCAATGATGCGGCTGTCGCGGCTGGTGCAGGACATCAAGACGCTGTCCCACGCGCGCGAAGGTGCCCTTGCACTTGCGTTTCGGAGCGAGGACCTGTGCGCGATCGTCCGTGAGGCCGCCGAGGCAGCGCGCCCGCAGTTTGCGGCAAATGGTATCGAACTGGAAATAGACCTGCCGCGCCGACTGCAGGTCCTATGCGACCGCGCGCGAATCGGTCAGGTCATCGACAACCTCTTGAGCAATTCGGCGCGCTATACCCATGCGCCCGGGCGGGTGCGATTAAAGGTTTTCAGCGCCGATGGTTATGCCAACGTCGTCCTCGACGATTCCCCTCCCGGACCACCGGACGCCGACATGCCCCGCTTGTTTGATCGCTTTTACCGCGCTGAAAGCTCGCGTTCGCGCGTTCACGGCGGTTCTGGGCTGGGGCTTTCGGTGTGCCGCGCTATCGTGGATACGCACAACGGCACCATCACCGCCGAACCCTCCGATTTAGGCGGTCTTCGAATCACGCTTCGCCTTCCGAAAGGGACTATATGACCGACCCCCGCATCCTGATCGTAGAAGATGAGACCGCACTTGCTGAGGTGGTCCGCGACTATCTGGTTGCGGCGGGCATGACAGTTGATGTGATGGCCGAGGGCACCGGGGCTGTCGAATTTGCGTTGGAGGGCAAGCACGACCTTTTGGTGCTTGATCTGATGCTGCCCGGTGTTGACGGCCTCACGATCTGCCGCGAGTTGCGGAAAACATCCCTTGTGCCGATCATTATGACCACGGCCAAGGTCGAAGAGATTGACCGCCTGCTTGGCCTCGAACTTGGCGCGGACGACTATCTTTGCAAGCCCTATTCGCCCCGCGAACTGGTCGCTCGGGTGCGCGCGATCCTACGGCGCGCGGCGGCGACCAGTAGCGGCGATATGGTACAGGACGAGCGGTTAAAGATCGACGCCGAGCGGTGGCAGGCCACTCTCGAAGGCGTCGCCCTCGACCTGACGCGTCGCGAGTTCACCTTGCTGCAGTCCCTCGCCGCGCGCCCAGGGCGCGTCTTTTCCCGCGATATGCTGCTAGCGCTCGCCTTTCCTGACGATACCGAGGTTTTCGACCGGACGGTTGACAGCCACATCCGAAATATCAGGCGCAAAATTGCAGCGGTGAGCGACCAAGACCCGATCCGGTCCGTCTATGGCGTGGGGTATGCCTTTGAGGGATGAGGTGTCCCCTGTCTTAACCCGCCTGGCCTGCTGACGCAAAATCGCATCGCCTAGTTTATTTTTGCCGCCTGCACTGTCGCTGCATATTCGCTTCAAACCCACTCCCCAAAGTACGCGCAAAACACTCCTGCAAACGGCGACCCACGCCATGACAGGAGACTACAATGTTTACGAATACCTTCACATCGACCCGTGCGACGCGCGCTTCGAAAAATAATATCCACGCTGTCCACTCAACAGTGCCGCGTATACGCCCGCATCACAAATTCATCACCGCGCTTCTCATATCTGCGATCGTCGTTGTTTTCGCCGACCTCTCGATCGCCAATGCCCAGACCGCCATCTCGGTGGATGAGCCCGCGTCAATCCTAGCCCAAGCTGCCCCGTCAGGTGCAGACGGCGGCCGTGGCCGACCACCGCGCGAGGCAGTCGAGGCCTGCACCAGCCTGCCGGTAGATGCGACCTGCGGTTTTGCTGGCCGCGATGGCGGGCAGATTTCAGGCACATGCCGATCGCCCCAGGCCGATATTCCGCTGGTCTGCACGCCGGCAAAAATGCCGCAGAACGGCTGAAGCGCCCAACTATGGCGCAACACCTGCGCTCCTAACGCAAAGGACAGATCATGGGACATTTTGACAAACTGCCAGACTTTCTTCTGGCTATGGCCCTCACTTTTTCAGACGGACTGCCAACCGACGCGCCAGTAACGTCCTCGCGCGGCATGCCTGACGAGGCTCACCAGGTTGCGGCCGGACCTGCCTCAACGTTCGCCTCGGACGAGGCGGACGTCGAAAGAAACGCGACATGACCCGCCGGCGTGCGTATCCATTGACGGTGGGCCTTTTGTTCGCAGCGTGCTTAGGCTCGCGATCTGGTCATGCCGAGGGCGCCCTTCTCAGCGTCGACCAGCAAGGGCTGAATGCCCTGATTGCAGACGGACAGGCGGCGGCAGCCTTTGAGTGGGCCTTTGAGGCGGGCGACGAGTTGTCAGAGTTCAAGTTTACCGGTGATCAGGGCGTCGGCGCCAACATCGGCGAAGGCCGTCGCTTTACCCGTATTCCGCGCGCGGACCTGACCGGGCCGGGCGAATGGGCCACCCATTTCCCCTCCCGCGAGGGCGGCGCGAACGCAACCAGTTGCATTAGCTGCCACAGTGCGCCGATTGCTAACGGCGCCGGCGGCGTCGCAATGAACGTCGTTGTCGATCCCGGCCATACCGGCGACCCGAGGCAATATCTTGAGAGGAACACCACCCCGCTCTTTGCGCTCTCAATTCCGCAGCGACTGGCAGAAGAGATGAGTGTCGAGCTTTATCTCCAGCGCGAGGCCGCGCGCGTGCAAGCCTGCAAGGCCGGCACGGCAACCGCCGAGCTTCTGGCGAAGTCTGTCTCGTTTGGCACTTTGGTCCTGACCCGCACCGGGGATGATCCCTGCGTCGTGGACACCGATACGAGTGGCCTTACCGGGATCGACGCAGACCTCGTTGTGCGGCCCTTTGGTTGGAAGGGTAATCACGCAACCCTTCGGTCCTTCACACGCGGCGCGGCGCACAACGAACTGGGGTTGCAAGCCACAGAGCTTGTCGGCGGCGAGGACGGAGATTTTGATGGGGTTATCGACGAGCTGAGCGTCGGCGACATTACTGCCCTCACGATCTATATGGCCGCGCTGGAACGACCCGTCAGCTTGGTCGAGTTGAACGATATCGGTCTGCTGGAAATGAAAGACGCAGACATTCGCAAAGTCACCGCCGGTGAAAACCGCTTTGCCAAAATCGGATGCAGCAGCTGCCACACTCCTAGCATGTCGATCAACGATCCGGTCTTTCGCGAGCCTAGCCGCGTGCCAGGATATGTTGAAACCTTGTTTCCCGATGGCACCAATCCAGCGGATCATGCGCTGCGCTGGGACACCGCTGTATCGTTCGATATGCGGTCGGATCAGCCGAACAATCTAGTCATTCTCGACAGCGGCGAAGCCTATCATCTTGGCGCTCTTGAGGTCGACGCAGCAGGCGCCGGTCTGGCGCACTGGTACACCGACCTCAAACGTCACGACATGGGCGAAGCGTTGTCCGACCCCTCAGATCCGCTTGGAATCGGCGCATCAATGTTTTTGACCCGGTCGCTTGCGGGTGTCGGATCAACCGGGCCCTGGCTTCACGACGGGCGGGCGACCACGCTGAACGAGGCGATCGAGGCCCACGGCGGCGAAGGTGCCCGCAGCCGCGCAGCCTATAATCTGTTGACAGAATTGCAAAAGGCCGAAGTTCTAGCGTTCCTCGAAAACCTCGTCATCTATCACAATGACCCAGACCATTAGACGCTTCGCGTCAACTGTCGCCGAAGGTTGCGCGGCCCCTGCCTACAAAACCACCGCTCAAGGCGCACAGCCAATGCGCGATATGCCTTAAGGAAAACTCTCATGACCACCTCAATCACACTTGGCCGAACACCCGGACGCAGGCAGATCCTTGCGGCACTTGCAGCACTTCCAGTCGCGGCCTGCACTAGCGGGGTCGGCCAATCAGGGTTGATCGCAACGCAGTCCAGCTCCGCCCCCGACCCGCTGGCAGCTTACCGTCTTTTCGCCGATGCCGGCGCGGAGGTGTGGGCCAGGCACCGACCTCCGGCCATGTCTTCGTCGGAACTGACAGTGCTGGCGATCTCTGGTGGCGGTGAGGATGGCGCGTTTGGGGCCGGTGCCCTAGCGGGCTGGACCGCCAGCGGCGAAAGGCCTGAGTTCGACATCGTCACCGGTATCTCTACCGGTGCCCTCATCGCGCCATTTGCCTTTCTTGGCTCTGAGCATGACGACGCATTGCGCCGGATATTTACCGAACATGACGCAAGCGACATCATGACTTTGCAACCCATTCAGGCGCTGTTTGGCGATGCAGTGTATGATACCGTGCCTCTTGCCGGTCTAATCAAGCAATTCACACCTCCCGCTCTGATAAAGGCAATTGCTGCGCGGCACGCCGCGGGGGGCCGACTCTTTGTCGTCACCTCTGAACTTGACAGCGCGCGCGCGTCGATCTGGAACATGGGCCTGATTGCACAATCTGGAAATTACGACCTCTTTCGCGCAGTCTTGCGCGCCTCGTCTGCCCTGCCCGGCCTCTTTTCACCGGTCCAGATCGGCTACGTGTCGGGCGGGGTGACATATACTGAAACGCACCTCGACGGCGGTGTTCACATGCAGTTTCTCGCGATCCCAGCCTTTGCCTTTGCGGCGGCCAAGAAGCCGCGGCCCGGCGGGCAACTCTTCGTCTTGATTAACAACACGCTCAATCCCGTGCCCTCGGCAACGTCCCGCTCAGCGCTTGGTATCTCTCAACAGGCGCTGACGACAATCGGACGCGCAAGTGCTGCATCCGCGGTTAATGCCACGCAACTTTTTGCGCATGAGAACGGATTGGGCCTGGCTGTAACCTCAATCGATCCGGCCTCGGGCATCGTCTACGACCCAAGCGACCGCTTTTCATCAACCTATATGAATGCGCTCTATCGCCATGGCTACAATCGAGGCGCGGCTCGCAATCTCTGGGATACGCTGTGAACTGCGATCAGCGCGCCATCAGGGAGCGGGACGCTTTTGATGCCTTCCAGCACCGCTTGGAGAATATTCATACGTTCGCTTTTTGTAGGTAAGCGGATTGCGTGACCTTGCCCGATTTGAGGGCAGTGGCGCGGCTCAATGAATATTGAATTGCGCGCGTATGTCCCTGTCCTGTTCATCGGTCAGGTAGACAGGCCGGTGCTCGCGCAGAATGCCCTCTGCCCGTTCACGCGCCCTGCTCCACGCGTCTTGGGCACCCTTCTCGGCCCAGGTGCGCGGCTCGTCGCGATCTGCCAGTGACGGATAGAAATAATCCCGCTCCATCGCCGCATAAGTGTGCTGATTCCCCAGGAAGTGGCCCACTCCAAGCACCGCCTCGCAGATTGCGTCAAAGCCGAGGTTTTCCTCGGTCACTTCGATACCGCGCAGCGCACGGTAAGTACTTGAGTGCATCTCATCATCCAGCACAAACGCCTCAAAGCTGGCCCCAAGAAGCGACGCGGTCATACCTGAGCTTTCATAAATCAGGTTGCCCCCGGCAAGAGCTGCGGCCAGCGAGGTGATGCCCTTTTCCATCCCGTATTGCGCATCAATCGCCTTGGCATCGGTCATCGAGCAGGCAACACCCGATGGCAGGCCCAGCCAGTTTGACAGCTGCGCAGACGCGGCATTCAGCACTGCCGTCTCTCCGCTGCCCCCTGAAAACGAGCCGGTGCGAAGGTCCACCACAAGCGGCCAATTGGCAAAAACCATGGGAAAGCCAGGCTGTATTGAATGCACCATCACGAGGCTGGCCAGCGTCTCGGCAAGCGATTGCGCCAGAAAACCGGCGAGCGTCGCAGGTGCCGTGGCCCCGGCCTGCGCGGCCGTGATACAGGACATCGGAATGTTGTGTTTGACGCATTCGTAAACCACATCCACGGCGTCCTCACCGTAGCGCAACGGCGAGATGACCGGGCTGATGTGGGCCTTCATAAACGGGCGCCTTGAAAACTCACCCGGACCTCCGGCAGCGATATCCAGCATCCTGACAATCGGTTCCACATGTTCCGCCAAAGTGAACGACGTGGCTGTTGGCTTGGTCGTATTTTTCAGCAGTGCGTAGACCGTGTTTACGTCCAGATCGAAGTTATCGGGAACGTCTGTTGCCACACAGCAGCGCGTGAACCAGCTGACATTGGCCAAGGTGTCTTGAAGCCGGGTGAAATCGTGCAAATCTACAAGGGTCGATGGCCGGTATAGGCCGCTTGTCATGTCCAGGGTCTGCACCGCCGCGCCGCCGGTGCCAAAATAAACCCGGTTGCCGCCGACCTCGATCGAGCGGTCCGGGTCGCGACCATGCAACACGAAGGTCTTGGCCGCCTGATCGATGGCGGCCTCAACCAGTGCAGGAGGAAAGAGGATGCGCCCCGCGCCATTATCCGTCGCGCCAGCGGCCAGCAGATCTTCGCGCAGGCGGGGTGGCACCTCGCCCATGCCCAGCTTCTCCAGCAGATCCAGCGCCGTATCGTGGATGCGGCGCAGCTCGAATTCGGTAAGAGGTTTGTAGCTGCCGCCAATCTGGCCGGGCGGACATGGATCGATCACAGGCTTGGCCGCGCGAAGGGCCATGCGTTCCTGGCGTCCGGTCCGTCGTCCGCGTGTCGCCGTCATTCCACCAGCCCCGCCATTTTTAAAGGGGAGTGAAGCCAGTTCGACGAGCCCACCGCAAACATTTCTGCGTTTTTAGCATATCATGACAAATACATTTCGATATTTTGATATTCTCCGCCTCTGACGTTGCAGCAATGGCACCTTCCGCTCCCTACTTCGCCAGGTTCTATCGGAGACACCCCCATGAAATCGCGGACCAAGGTTGTTGTCATCGGCGGCGGTATCGCCGGTTGCTCGACGCTCTATCACCTCACCCAAGAGGGTTGGAGCGATGTCGTTTTGGTCGAGCGTGACGAGTTGACCTCCGGCACGACCTGGCATTCCGCTGCGCAGGTGACGAATTTCGGCGGCAACCAGACGATGGTAGGCCTCAAGAGCCACTCCATCGCGCTTTACAAGAAGTTGCGCGACGATCCGGAGTATCCGGTCGGCTATCATCACGGCGACGGCGGCATCCGGCTGGCCAATACCGAAGCGCAGATGCAGGGCTATCGCCATTTTGCGTCGATGGCGCGCGGGATGGGCGTGACCTACGAGGTCATCGACGCCGAGGAATGCGCGCGCCGCCACCCCCTCATTTCGACCGACAACCTGTTGGGCGGTCTCTGGGATGGTGAGGACGGCGATATCGACCCCGCGCAACTGTGTCAGGCGCTGGCCTTTCACGCGCGCAAGGCGGGGGCGGAAGTGTACCGCCAGACCAACGTCACCGGTCTGACCCAGAAAGACGACGACACTTGGACCGTCGAGACCGACAAAGGCACGATCGACGCCGATATCGTCGTGAACGCCTGCGGCTACCGCGTGAACGAGGTGGGCGCGATGATGGGGGTGCAGCATCCCGTCGCCTCCATGGAGCACCAGTATTTCGTGACCGAGGACATTCCGGCCATCGCAGAGGCGGGCCGCCGGATGCCGCTGCTGCGCTGCCCGATCTCGGACTACTATTCCCGGCAGGAAAAGAACGGACTGCTGGTGGGCTTTTACGAGCAGGGGTGCCGGACCTGGGGGATGGACGGGATCAGCCCGAGCTTCTCAAACGATCTGTGCCCCGACGATCTGGACCGGGTGATGGACGTACTGGAGGGCGCGTTCGAGCGGATGCCCGTGCTGGCCGATGTCGGCATAAAGCGCGTCGTCAACGGCCCGATTACCTACACCATCGACGGCGCGCCGCTGGTTGGACCAATCCCCGGAAAGCGCAATGCCTTTTGCATCATCGGGTTGCGCGCGGGCCTTGGCGAAGGCGGCGGGCATGGCTGGATTTTGGCACAGCAGATCGTGCATGGCGAGGCCTGCTACGACACTTGGGTGATCGACCCGCGCCGCTTTACCGGGCACACCAATGTCGAGCTGACCGCGCTCAAGTCAATCGAGGATTACCAAAACGAGTTCCGCTTCCATTTCCCGCACGAGCATCGCCCGGCAGGCCGTCCGGCCAAGACCACGCCGCTGACGCCCATCTTTGCCGCCGAAGGGGCCGAGTTCACAGTGGTGAACGGATGGGAGCGCGTCGACTACATCAAGCCTACCCCTGATTTCCACCCCACACTCAGCTTCAATTTTGACGAGGCGACGGACGTGATCGCGGCCGAGATCAAGAACGTGCAGGACAACGTTGGCCTCTGCGAGGTCAACGGCTTCAACCGGTTCGAGATTACGGGCGCGGACCGGCACAGTTTCCTCGACCGTATGTTCTGCGGCGCGGTGACCAAGCGCGATGGCCGCGTCGGACTGGGCTACCTGCTGAATCATCACGGCATGGTCAAGGGCGAGGCGACGATTGCCAACCTGCCCGCCAGCGATCGCGGGCCAGAGCGTGTCTGGTACGGCTCGGCGGCGGCGAGCGAGTTCCATGACATGGACTGGCTGCAAGAGCATCTGACAGACGGCGAAGACGTCTCGATCCGCAGCCTGACCAATGACCAGACGATCCTCGTTCTGGCGGGCCCCAAGGCGCGCGACGTTCTATCGGCCTGTTCACGGGGCGACTGGACGCGCGAGGCTTTCCCTTGGCTCAGCGTCCGCGAAAGCTTTATCGGCTTCGCCCCGGCGACCGTGCTGGGCGTCAGCTTCTCGGGCGAGTTGGCCTACGAGATCCACGTACCCAACGCCTCGCTCTATGCCGCCTATCTGGCGCTACGTAAGGCTGGCGAGGCGCATGGGCTCAAGCTGTTCGGCGCGCGCGCGGTCGACTCGATGCGGATGGAGAAGGGCTTTTTGCACTGGAAAGCGGACCTTCTGACCGAGTTCGATCCGTTCGAGACGTCGCTTGATCGCTTCGTCAAACCGGAGAAGGGTGAGTTCATCGGCAAAGAGGCCCTGCTGAAACGCATGGCCGAGGGCCTGCGCAAGAAGCTCGTGACGTTGAAGGTGGACGCGGCCCATGCCCCGGCCCATGGCGGCGCCTCGCTGATGCAGGATGACAAAGTGGTTGGTACAATCACTTCCGGCGATTGGGGTCACCGGGTTGGGCTTAATTTGGCCTATGCCTTTGTCGATCCAGATCTTGCCGCGCCGGGCAGTACCATGCAGCTTGACCTCTACGGTGATCTTGTCGGTGTTGAGGTCATTGCGCCCTCGCCCTACGATCCCGATTACGCCCTGATGCGCGGGTGAGCGGGTTGGGCGGTGCATTATGTTAGCGTCAGCGCTCTGCGGCGTTAGCAGCCCGCCCGGTATCTCCAAGTTACACGCCGACGAATTCGGCGTATCTTCTTTGCTGCGACGGGGACAGCTGTCAGCGACAGCGGCCCTTCGCATTCCCACCTCGTAACCACAAGGATCCCACCATGCACCTGTCTCGCTTTCCGCGCGTTCACCTCGCCCATCTGTCCACTCCTCTGGAGCCGATGAAACGCCTATCAGACGAACTGGGCGTTGAGCTTTGGATCAAACGCGATGATTGCACCGGCCTGTCCACCGGCGGCAACAAGACCCGCAAACTGGAATTTCTGATGGCCGAGGCTCTGGAACAGGGCGCCAACATGGTGATGACCCAAGGCGCGACCCAGACCAACCACGGGCGCCAGACCGCCGCGGCCGCCGCCAAGCTGGGGCTGGCCTGCCACATCCTGCTTGAGGATCGCACCGGCTATGACGATGCCAACTACAACACCAATGGCAACGTCCTGCTGGATCATCTGCATGGCGCGACGACTCAAAAATTTCCCGGTGGCCATGACATGCCCGCCGAGATGGAGCGTGCGGCTGAAAAGAAGCGCGCTGAGGGGCACAAAGTCTACGTCATCCCCGGCGGCGGATCGAACCCGACCGGCGCTTTGGGCTATGTGAATTGCGCGTTCGAGTTGCTGGGCCAGTTCAATGACGTGGACCTCAGGATCGACCGTATCGTCCATGCCACCGGGTCGTCGGGCACGCAGGCCGGCCTTGTCACTGGTATGTGCGCGATGAACGCGCAGATCCCCGTGCTGGGCATCGGCACCCGCGCGCCGCAACCCAAACAAGAGCAGATGGTCTACGATCTGGCGTGCAAGACGGCCGATAAGCTGGGTTGCCCCGGCGTGGTCAAGCGCGAAGACGTCATGGCCAATACCAACTACGTCGGCGAGGGCTACGGCCTACCAACGGACAGCGGCATCGAGGCGATCCGCATGTTCGCCGAGTTGGAGGGTATCCTTTTGGACCCCTGCTATTCGGCCAAGGGGGCGGCTGGCCTGATAGATCTGGCGCGCAAGGGCGAGTTCAAGGACGAGCGGGTTGTGTTTCTGCATACCGGCGGTGCGGCGGCCCTCGGCGGATACGATTTCGCCTTTGACAGCAGTGATCGCTGGGTCACTCTGTAATGATTGACGCCGGTGCGGCACGCAGATCCACCAGAGCGCTCACCAGGCAGGGGGCGGTCGCCGCAGTGGCCGTCCTGCAATCACACCGACTGCAGCGCTACCCTCTGTTCGCCAGTCAAGCGGCCAGGGAGGTTGCCCTATGACGCGTAATGTCGTTGGCATTTTGGGGGGCATGGGGCCCGAGGCAACCATACTGCTGCAACAGAGGGTCTTGGCCAGCGTGACGGCGCGCGACGATGGCGATCATGTGCCGCTCCTGATCGACATGAATCCACAAGTGCCCTCGCGCATCGCCCATCTGATCGAAGGCACTGGCCGCGACCCCGCCCCGACACTAGCCGAGATGGCGCGAAGGCTAGAGACCGCCGGCGCCACGGCGCTTGCCATGCCGTGCAACACCGCCCACCACTATGCCCCGCAGATCGAGGCGGCGGTGTCCATCCCGCTTCTGAATATGGTCGACCTAGCTGTCGCCCGCGCAGCAGAGATCGTGCCAAAGGGCTCCAGCATCGGCATTCTGGCGTCACCCGCAGTGCGTCTGGTCGGCGTTCTTGATCCGGCGCTGGAACGCGCGGGCCTCACCGCCCTTTGGCCAGATGACACCGACCAGTTGCTGAGCGCTATCCGCAGCATCAAGGCCCACGGACTCACGCCCGCGACCCGCCGCATCCTGTCACACGCAGCGAGCGAACTTGCGGGCAAAGGCGCGGCGCTTGTCTTCATTGCATGCTCCGAATTCTCGCTCCTCGCACCCAGCTTGTCCTCGGCCATTCCAATCATCGATACAGTCGATGTTCTGGCGGGCGCGATACGTGACCACTCCCAAATGAAATCGAGTTGACCCCATGGCAATCACCTATTTGAAAACCGCCGTTCCCCGTCCTGCGGTCGAAAACAGGGATACACGCGATATCGTCGCCATCATGCTGGCCAATATTGAGCGCGAGGGAGAGGCGGCAGTGCGCGATTACGCGCAAAAGCTGGACGGCTGGTCTGGCGACATCGTGCTGTCTGACGAGGCCCGACGTGCCGCCTGCGCCCGCGTGCCTGAGGATCTCAAGAACGACATCCGCTTTGCGCAGGCCAACATCCAACGCTTTGCCGAGGCCCAGAAGGCAACGATGGGCGAATGCGAGGTCGAGGTGATGCCCGGCCTGTTCGCCGGCCAGAAACAAATCCCGGTGTCGAGCGCAGGTTGCTATGTGCCCGGCGGCCGCTACAGCCACGTGGCCAGCGCGCTGATGACGATCACCACGGCCAAGGTCGCGGGCGTGCCGCACATCACCGCCGTCTCCCCCACCCGGCCCGATATCGGCATCCCCGACGCTATCGTATTTGCGATGGATTTGTGCGGCGCTGATCTGATCCTGAACCTCGGCGGCGTGCAGGGGATCGCCGCCATGGCCAAGGGCATGTTCGGCGGCAAGCCTGCCGATATCCTCGTCGGTCCCGGCAACAGCTATGTCGCCGAGGCGAAGCGCATGCTGTTCGGCGAAGTCGGCATCGACATGTTCGCCGGGCCGACGGATTCGCTGGTCATCGCCGATCACACCGCCTCGATTGATACCGTCGCTTGGGATCTCATCAGTCAGGCCGAACACGGCACCGACAGCCCCGTCTGGCTGGTGGCGACCGACAAGGCCCTGGCGACAGGTGTGATTGCCCTTGTTCCTTCTGTGATCGACAGCCTGCCAGAGCCGAACAGGACGGCGGCTCGTACCGCCTGGTCTGAGCGCGCCGAAGTGATCCTCTGCGACACCCGCGAAGAGGCCGCCGAGGTGTCGGACCGCTACGCGCCCGAACATCTGCAGGTGCAGGCCGACGATCTGGATTGGTGGCTGGACCGGCTGTCGGCCTATGGCTCGCTGTTTCTAGGCAAGGAAACCACGGTCGCGTTCGGGGACAAGACCTCGGGCCCGAACCATGTGCTGCCGACCAGTGGCGCGGCGCGCTACACGGGCGGGCTGTCGGTGCATAAATTCACCAAGACCGTGACATGGCAGCGTTGTAACGCCGCCGCCTCGCACGAGCTTGCCTTGCGCACCGCGCGGATCAGCCGGGTCGAGGGGATGGAGGGGCATGCGCGGGCCGCCGAATTGCGGCTGCGGCCGCAGCCCGCCTGACAGGGCAACCTGCATCTCTCCCGTCGCGTCCAGACTATCCTCTCAGGCTTTTCAGTGAGACAGGCTTGGACGACTAAACGGACCTTCCGCCGCTGCCGAACAGCGTGAATGAAGCGAACTTTGATGCAGGGGGGAACTGCCAACTTAATGCTTGAACTTCACGGTCAGAACGGTGCCGCTCTGAGTCACCTCATATTCCAAATGACCGTCCAGCTGTGCCGCAGCAGAGGACATGAGAACCGCTCCGAGGCCGGTATCATCGCGACTTGACGTGGCGCCAACAGCTTGTTCTTGTCCTACCCCATCGTCCTGGCACGAGAGGGTCCAGCCCTCTCGGGCAGCACTCTGGACCAGCGAAATCTGCACCAGCCCCTGACGCGCGCCGGGAAACGCATGTTTCATTGAATTGGCCACAAATTCACTAACAATCATACCAATCGCAGAGGCTTTACGCGCATCAATCACGACATCTGCCGCACTTACGGTTATTCTGACATGCTCGGGAGCCACATCCTCCAATAATTGTACGACACGTTCGAGGTACGGCCTTGCGTCGACCAAGCCTTTCCCCCCGCTCCCCAACAACTCGCTGTGCAAAGACGCAACTGCGGAAATTCGCCTCTCTACCAATTCAAGAACGTCCAGCGCTTCGCGGTCTTTAATCCCGCGGGATGCAACGCGCATCACCGACGCGATTGTTTGCAGCGAGTTTTTGACACGGTGGTCCATCTCGCCTTTCAGCGCCTCTTCTTGCAGTAGCTTCTTGCGAAGCTCTAGTTGGGTCATAACCTGCCGCGACAAGGTTTTCAGAGCCTGCCTCTGAAATGCGCTTAGCGTTCGTGGTTTGGTGTCCAACACGCAAAGAGTGCCGATCGCCATGCCATTTGGCGCAATGAGATTGGCACCAGCGTAGAATCTAACATTCGGATCACCGGTATGGAGCGGATTGGATGACGTGCGGCTGTCCGATGACATATCCGCAACTTCCAGGAATTCGCCATGAAGAATGGCATGTGAACATACAGATTTTTCCAACGCGGTCTGGTGAGGTTCAAAACCAACCCGCGCCTTAAACCACTGCCTGTCATCGTCAACTAAGCTGATGAGTGATACTGGACATTCGCAGATCGCTGACGCCAATGCGACGATGTCGTCAAACTCAGCCTCATTCTGTGAATCCAAAACGTCGTAGGATTGAAGGGTCGCGATACGTAAGTCTTGTTTTGGGTGTTTGTCAGCTAGCAATCGGTATTACCTCAACGTCCATGTCTTTGTTTGATCAAAATTTGTCGCAGTCCTTGGCATAACGTCGGAACCTAGCTCAAACAGGGTACGGCTGGCGACAGAAAAAGCCGTCTTCTGTGACAAAATATAGTATCTGTATAAATGCCCCGATGGTACCTCTCGGTGTTTAGAGCGAGAGGTATGACTTGAAAACTCACGTTTTTCTTATTGTGCTGAGATTTCGCGGCAGGAATTGCTTCGGCGCTAAATGCCTACCAGCCAAGATCGTGCAACGGTGCATTGAAAGTTAGAGTGATCTTCGTCAGCATGGTTCAATGATACGATCAGTTTCTTTGAACGATGCAGCCGCGATCGCGGCGATTTACGGCCCGATTGTGAAAGGGTCGGTGATTTCGCTTGAGGATGATCCACCATCTGCGGTCGAGATCGCGCGCCGGATAGAAGCACTACTGCCAACGATGCCTTACCTTGTCGCCGAACGAGAGGGCGATGTGATTGGCTATGCGTATGCCAGTCGACACCGCGATAGATCAGGTTATCGGTTCGCAGTCGACGTGACAGTCTATGTCGACGAAACGGTGCGCCGGACGGGAACTGGTAGATTGCTTTATAAGCACTTGCTGGCAGAACTGCGCAAAAAGAAACTACATCGGGCTTATGCCGGGATCGCACTGCCTAATGTCGGTAGCGTGGGCTTGCATGAGGCAATGGGATTCCACCACATCGGTACGTATCACGAGGTTGGCTTCAAATTTGGCAAGTGGCATGACGTCGGCTGGTGGGAACGGGATTTAACGCGCGAGTAAGCTATTTGTTGGACTCGGTGAAATTTGTCGCATCTCCCGTAGAACGCGATAACTACATCGGTGATCGCGGGCGTTTGCAGCACGATGATCTCCCTGCCGAAGCAATAAGGCAAAGGCGCCGCCGGATAGAAAAAATCGCTCGTAGTATTTAGTCGCAGCTAAGCCCCGACCGCATGCGCAGACGGGGCTTAGTTAATTGAACTCGCTAAGATCAGCCGCCGTAGCGCAGACCAAAGAAGATGCGACCCTCGTCACGGTTACGGCCACCGTGGACGGCTCCGGCAAAGGCCGCGACACCTGCAATCAGAGCTGCAGCAGCCAATGCAAAGGCAGTTAAAATGCCCGCATTGCGCGCCACGCGAGCAGCCTCAACTGCTGTAGCTTTCGCGTCGTCAGTTAATTGCTGAGCTTCTGCCTGTGCTGTATCGATTGCGTCTGCTGCCTGCTGGCGGGCACTCTGCGCTTCTGCAATAATCTGATCGACGCGGTCCGACGCCTCTGCTGGGGTCAGATCAGTGCGCGCCGCGACCGCGCTGGCAAGGTATTCGCGGTCTTCGTCGCTGACCTCGCCTGTGCGGTAGACATTTGCAACAATACTGCCAGTCTGTTGAGCCAGCTCTGCAGGGTCAGCGGTAGTCGGATCAACCTCCGATGGGCGTAGCAGCTGGTTTGACAGATATTCTGTCGGATCGTCCTTGGCGGCGTCTGGGATAGCAGCGCCTGCAACATTCGCAACACCAGATGCCACACCGCCGACAGCGGTGCCAGCGGCCTGTACCACGGCGCCCGCGGCCTGACCGGCCCCCGCGGCAACCGTCCCGGCCGTATTGGCTGCAAAGCTCGCAACATTGGCGAGCAAAAACGCTGAGAGCATCGTACCAAGCCCCCACACGACCAGACCATTAATCCCATCGCGCGCAGTCACTTCATCGCGGCTGGCTGTTTCGACACGGCGACGCATACGCCCGGCGATGTATCCGCCCGCGAGGTAGGCGGCAATTAAGGTCAAAACCATCCATAGCGCGGTCAGGATGAGCTCAAACGTTGACGATTGATCCGTTCCGTCGAGCGTTATCGTTGACAGGCCCAGGGCGGCTCCGAATGTTGTCAGTAGAAGACCAATTGCGACAGCAATAACTGTTCCTGCAAAGATCGCGGGCCAATCGACATAAGATCCGTCGGTGGATGCATCTGGCTGCAATGTATTCATTTTTTTATCCTTTGAAATCGAAAATTCAGCCCAGGCCGATTAAGGACAATACTGCCATCACCACGACAACGAGACCTACGAGGTAAATAATTCCGCCCATTTGAATGCATCCCTTTTTTGTGCCGCCTGCAAATTGCGAGCGGCTCATCCATCAAACGTCAGCTAGGCGTTATTGTTCCACAAATGGGTACAGTTACATTTCACGGCGAATTTTTCGCGTGCCCATAGACACAATTCGAGAAGCAAACTATTGCGCGAAGCCAAATTTTCTAAGTGATGTGTCGCAAAAAATCGCTCCGACCGCACCGATGAAACGGGCGAGGTGCCTTACTTCAACTGGGTAGCAATTTCATGCAACGTCTCAGTGATATGGCTGGTCACGTAGGGCTTTGAGACGAATGACGACCCTTGTGGTAGGGCGCTCTCTCGCATTCCGACGGCGCCCGACACGATCAGTATTGCGACCGGGGGCCATCTGTCGCGCACATAGGCCGCAAGCTTCAGGCCGTCCATTGATCCTGGCATTTCAATGTCAGTAAACAGGATTTTGATATTGTCGTGGCGCTCCATCAGTTCGATGGCTGCGTCAGCAGATCCGGCCTCATATGCCGTGAAACCCGCGTCCTCAATAATGTCGACAACGTCCATCCGAATTAGTGTCTCATCCTCAACGACTAGAACAGCGGGCAGTAGCCTATTCTCAATTTTCATAACGACCCTTGTTCGCAGACCATCGCACTCGGATCTCTGCAGTCAAAGCGTCAGACCACTCAGCGGTGCATTAAGTTTGAATTTCAAACCCTTGCAGTCGTAGATGAGTTCCGCCGTTCCGTTAAAATAGCCAGCCAACGCCTGTTCAATCATGCGGCTGCCGAATCCACGCCGGGTCGGCATCTCGACGGGTGGGCCGTTACTTTCGCTCCAGGTGAACTGAAAAATGCGCTCATCGCCGCCCGCCTCGGCGCACCAGGCCACCCGCACCTTTCCATCTTCGACCGACAGCGCGCCATACTTGCTGGCGTTGGTCGAAAGTTCATGCAGCGCCATCGTCAGGGCAAGCGCCTGTTTGGAGCCGATCGGCAGATCTGGCCCCTCAATGGAAAAACGCCCCTCACCCGTGCGGTGCGGGGCCAAAGCTGCCTCGACAACTTCGCAAATGCGCGTCTCTGTCCAAGCGGCCCTGATGAGGCGATCATGCGCCTGTGCCATCATGCTGATCCGGGACTGGATCGAGGCCTGAGCATCGCTCAGGTTATCTGCCTGCCGCAAAGTCTGGGAGACCATCACGTTCACCATGGCCAGCGTATTTTTTACACGGTGGTTCATCTCGCCTAGCATCAGTTGGCGCTGCTCTTCCGCCATCTTGATTTGATGGATATCCGTGCAACTGCCATACCAGCGCAGGATTGTTCCATCTGGGTCACGCATAGGCTGCGCGCGCCCCAAGACCCAGCGGTAGCTGCCTGACCGGTGCCGCAACCGATATTCGACCTCGTAGACATCGCCAGTCAGTAGGCTGTGTCGCCAAAGGGCCCATGCCTTCTCCTGATCGTCGGGATGGAACATGCCATTCCATGCCTCGCCATCAGTCGAGCCCTGCGGAACGCCGGTAAACTCATACCAGCGTTGATTATAATAATCGTGATAACCATCAGGCAGTGTACACCAAATCATCTGGTCTACAGAATCTGAAATCGCGCGAAATTTTACTTCGCTCTCGTAGAGTTGAAGCTCGCGAAGCTGCAATTCTTCCAATTGCTTCCGCGCCTCGTGCTGACGCCCTCTCGCCTTGAGTGCTGACCTCACCGCCCGTACCAACTCCTCAGCGTGGAGCGGCCGTGACAGCAAAACCACATTGCCGAGCGCATCAATCTGTTGCGCCGCGCGGTCGCTCCGGCCTTTAACCGCGCCGTTTGCCAGAACGATGAATGGCACGTCTGACCATGTCGGTTGCGTTTCGAGTGCACTTTTGAGCGCTTCGGTCCCGAGCCCACTCAGCGCCTCTTCCGTTATCAGGACGGCGCCGATTTGATTTACGACAAGCTCCGCCAAGTCCCCGAGACTGGCGACCAAGATCGGAGCGATATTGTCTACTTCCAGTAACTGCCCCGCGACGGATGCATCACGTCCGCGAGGCGCAAGCACAGCAACCGAGGATGCGATGTTCGGTAATAGGTCACTGTCCCGGGCGGGCTGGGCCAGCCGTACGATCACTCGTTCTTGGCCTTGTCGCCAGTTTCGAGAGAAAGCAGATTGTCGTTTTTCGGTGTATAGACCGGAGACCCCGAAAGAATGCCCGAGAAGCTACGGATCGGCGCGCCGATCGACATGCCGTTGCCATCAATGCTGAACTCCCGAATGCTGCGCTCATGATCGGACGTTCGCGTTTTTATGACAGCGATGGACTTACGGACCTGTCCTTCTGCCTCGAAAAACCGCAGCATCATCACTGTATCGGCCAGATAGCTGATATCGATATCCGACCTGAGATCACCGGTCACGCCGTGCTGGCCAAGGATCATCAGCGAAACAACGCCCTGTTGGGCAAGATAGCTCAAAAGCTCGTGCATCTGCAGCACGAGGAAATTGTCGCTGGGCATAGCTTGGAGGTATGCGTTCAGGCTGTCGATCACAACGATGCTCACTTCGTCCTCTTCCACCGCACTCCGGACCGCGCTTGCGAATTGCCCCGGCGACAACTCTGCCGGATCAATCTGCCGGATTTCTAGCAGGCCATTATCAATAAAAGGCTGCAAATCCATGTCGAGAGCTTTCGACCGGATCATCAGCGTAGCCAAGCGCTCATCAAACAAGAAGTACGCCGCCTTCTGACCGCGCCTCAATGCAGCTATCATACAGCGCACCGCAGTCGTCGTCTTGCCAACACCAGCGGGCCCTGCCAGCAGAGCGTTGGTGCCCGGGAAAAGGCCGTCACCCAGAAGTGCATCCAGTTCAGCCAGACCGGTCGTCACAGGCTCGCTGGAAAAGCTACGATGGTGCTCCGCAGCGATCAGGCGGGGATAAACGCAGATGCCGCCCCGCTCAATCGTGAAGTCGTGGTAACCACCGTAGTACTTCAGCCCTCGCATCTTGATCACGCGCAGGCGTCGACGCTCCGATCCGAAATCGTTCGCCAAATGCTCTAGAGAGATGACACCATGCGCGATAGAATGCAGCTGCAGATCACCCGGTTCGGCTGTTCTGTCGTCAAGCATCAGGACGGTACATTTTCGACGCGCGAAGAAGTGTTTGAGTGCAAGTATCTGCCGACGATAACGAAGTGGATTCTGCGCCAAGAGCCGCAATTCAGAAAGGCTGTCGAGAACGACACGGGCCGGATTGGTTCTTTCGACTAGCTCAATGATTCCGCGTACTGTTTCGCCCAGTTCAACCTCGCTCGGATGCAGCAAGGACTGCTCGTTATCGGAGTTAAACTCATCTTCTGCTACCATCTCAAACAAGTCGATGCCGTCCAGCGTCCAGCCATGGGACTGTGCCACGGCAGTCAATTCATCGACTGTTTCAGATAACGTTATGTAGATCCCCCGATCTCGCGCTTTGCGACCCTCCATCAAGAACTTAAGTGCGAGAGTAGTCTTTCCGGATCCCGGCGTGCCTTCGACGAGGTAGAGCCGCTGAGGCGTCACGCCGCCCTGCAGGACATCATCCAACCCACGCGTTCCCGTCGTGAGCCTAGGCTGTCGGTCAGTTCTGACATCATCTTTCATGTTCGAGTTCCCGGAATCAAACCTTCGCTAAGCATCTAGTGCGACAGGGTATTTCTTATACTTACGTCAATTTATTACATAACATCAGTGGTTAGCAAATCGCTTATTGCGTGAGATTTGGATAAGGTTCCCCAAATCGTGTCCTGCCATACAGACTCGGACATCAGGCATAATCAACTAGACGGTCCCGCAATGGTTCCACCTTATCGACCAGCAGATGGGGCCGCGATGACATGCGACCTTTGTACGTTACCTGCATGTGGAACTTGGTGCCGCTGATAGGACTCGAACCTACGACCCCATCATTACGAATGACGTGCTCTACCAGCTGAGCTACAGCGGCCCATGGTCGGTGCCTTGGGTGGCGGAACTATAGAGTCACGTATGCCGAGACGAAAAGGCTATTTTTCAGCTGGTGTAACCTCGTCCGGGGTGACGGGTGCATCCGGTGTCTCGGGAACGATTTCGGCGTCAACCACGCGCACTACATCTTGCGCGCTTACGCCGTCCATGTCGCCCATGATCAGCGGCAACATCTCGATGCCAGTGGGCGAAATGACGTCGTTCAGCGGCGGGGACTTCCATTCCAGTGTGTCGAAGGCGCCGCAATTCTCGCAGGCGGGTGCCCAATCACCGTGGATATGCTGGCAATTATTGCAGATCCATTGCGGGCCGCGCGGCGCAGCCAGTGCGCGGGCCAGCCAGCCCTTGACCACACGGTCGGGGGCGCCCTCACCGCGCTCGATCGCTGCCATGATTGTCAGAACGCGGGCATCTGGATCCTTCTCCACCTGATCGCCCAAGGCGCGGCGCGCGGCAGGGAAATCCTCGGCGGCAAGGTTTAGCTCTGCCTCGACCAGCTTTGACTCGCGGTGATCCGGGCGCGCCGTGATCAACTTGCCGAACCGCTTGAGGCGTTGCTGCGGCGTTTCATCGGGGGCAATGGCAGCAAATGCAGCGGCCAGATCGGGATGTGGTTGCTGGTCCCACGCTTTGCGGATCACACGGGCGGCGTAGCGCGGCGCGCCTTGCGCGATGTAGCTGCGCGCAGCCATGACGGCGGCGGGGATCAGATGGGGCGACAGGCGGTTCGCTTCGATTGACGCTTCGCGTGCCTCAACAGTTTTGCCTTCTACGGCAATGTCGCGTGCCTCTGACAAGGCCAATACAGCGTCACGTCGCTTGTGAACGTCGCGTGGGATATTGCCGTGCTTCAGCTTGGCGCCCAGCGTTTCGCGCGCGCCAGACCAGTCCTCTTTTCCGGTCTGCAAGCGCAGCAGGGTGTCCTGAATTTCAGGGTGCGCAGGCTTGAGGCCAAATGCCGTCTGCGCTAATTTCAGCGCCGTCTCGGTATCGCCGTCCGCCAGCTTTTGCCGCAGAATTCCGCGCACGCCGACAAAACGGGTGCGGTCGTCCTTGAGCAGGCGTTTATACACCTCCTCAGCCTTGGTGCGGTTGCCCTGCATTTCGGCAGCTTGTGCGGTAACAAGGTTCGTCAGCGCGGGTTTGCGCAGGTAACGCTCGGCCTTGGCCGCGCGGGCCATCGCCACGTCGCCCTCGCCCGAGGCCAGCGCCATCATCCCCTCAGACAGGGCGCGGTAGCCCTTTTCTTGGCGATTGCGGTCAAAATAGCGCGATATTGCCGTCTCGTCCCCGTTAATGAACTTGAGCACCGCGATCAGCAGAGCCGCCAATTTCATCAGTAGCCACAGACCCAGTATCAGGATGGCCAAAGCCATTACGGCCTTGAGCGGGGTCAGGTTCAACTCGACCCCCGCCATGACGATACGCACGCCTCCGTCCAGATCCAGCAGGTAGGACGCGCCAAAGGTGACCATCACGACGAGGGCCAGAAAAACGACGATCTTTATGATTGACCACAGCATTGGGGCGGGCCCTTTCAATTCAGTTTCGCGGCAAGCGCGTCATGGGCGGCGACCGCCTGCATCCGGGCGCGCACGTCGGCGGCCCATTCGGCCAGTGCAGCCTTGGCAAGTTCGGGTAGCGCGTCGATTTCGGTCAGAGCGCTTTGCAGATTGCCCTGCCTTACGTCATCCTCGGCGCGCGACAGTACGGCATCCACGCCCGGCCCCTCGCGCCGCTCAAGCGAGCGTGCGCCAAGCTGGTCCGACATAAACGACCAAAAGCCTGCATCCTCGCCGCCCTCGCCAGATTTGCGGACGGTTGCCAGCGCTGCACGTGCGGCGGGGGCGAAACTCTCTTGCAGGTCCGCTTGGGTCGGCGCGCCGGCCTCGGCCACCTCCTGCAATGCGTCTGGGGCCGACATTCCTGCCCGCTCCAGATCGCCCAGCGCCGGGGCGAACGCAGAACCGGTGTCCAAAGCGGTACCGATGCGCGTCAGCGCGGCAAGGCGCAAGGCCTGCTGAGCCGATGCCAGCGCAGCTTCCTTTCGCTGAGCTTCCTCGTTCACCAATGCGTCTAGCCGGGCCGCTTGCTCTTCGACGGCACCGCGCAATGAGGTCAGCTGTCCAGACGATACACCGGTGCTACCAGATGCTGGCTGCGCCTCGATGCTATCAATGCGGGCAGCCAGCGCTGTCAATTGCTCGGCCTGCTCAGAAATTTGGGCCTCCAAGGCTTGTTGGCCCGCCTCCAGACCGCTCAGGTCAGGGGCATCGGCCGCGCCGGGGGTGTTCGCGATTTGCTGGTCCAGCGCATCAAGGCGCTGCGTCTGTTCGTCTAGTCGCGCGGCAACGCTGTCATCAGTAGCGGCCGCAGGGGCATTCAGGCCCAGCTGCGGCAGGATGTAATATGCCGCACCGAACCCGATTGCAGCAGCGCAGACACCCCCCAGCAACATCGGCAAGAAGCCACCGCGCCGCTGAGGTGCGGGTGAGTGGGCTTGGGTCGATTGTGATGCGGGTGGATAAGTCGTGGCGGGCTTAACAGGCTCTGTCTTCGCTGGATCAGGCTTGGCTGCTTGAGCGTCGGGCTGCGCCTTGGCAGTCGACGTTTTCGGCACCGACGAGGTGGTAATTGGCGCCGTATCGCTTGCAGGCTTGGCAGGTCCACCCGTAGCTGCTGGCGCGCTGGATTTCTGCGGCGGCGTGGCTGGATCAGGCTTTATACTCGCCTCTTGGCTGCCGACGGCGCTTTTTTTCGGCGGCGCGGCGACCGAGGGCGTTTTAACAGAGGCCGACTTTGCAGAGGCGGATTTAGCGGACGTCGTTTTGGATCCTTTAGGTTTCGCGCCAGTTGCACGTCCCTTGGCGCTAACCTTACCCGAAGCCGAACTTTTGGTATCGTCGCCGCTGCCGGTTTCGGCACTTTTGCCTGCTCCGGCCCCACTTTTATCCGCCACGTCGATAGCCCCCTTCGAATCTTGCCTGATTGATCAGAATTATAACCTTACTCTGCGCGTATCGTTCCCTCAAGGCGATAGGCCGCCGACAGCGCCTGGGGCCACGCGCGCAACATGGCCGCCATATCGGGATGGTCTGCGATGATTACCTCGCGCGCGGCACCCTCGGGAATGCACGTGGCGGCCGCATCGCTGATCGCCAAAACCACGACAGGAGCGGTTGTCGGCACGTCATTGAACAGTGCCGCCGCACTACGCGGCGAGAACACTGGCGCAATCACAGGCGCATCCCCCATAAGGCAGGCGCGAGCGGCATCCGTGAGCGGCGCGGACCTCTGCGAGTAGAGGATTGCCTCGTCTGTCTTGATCCCGGCGGCCGTTAGCACTCCGGCAATATCAGCTGCCGTGTGCGCGCCGCGCAGGTGCAGCATGGGGCCGCGTGCACCATCTGCGATGATACGCGCGACCAAATCGCGCGCGTCGCCGCCACAGGATATAGCCTCCATCCCCGCACGGCGCGCCTCATCGGCGGTGGCGTCGCCGACGGCATAGACGGGGATATCGCGCCGCGCACTGGCACCCGCAAAATAGCGCACGCCATTGCGAGAGGTAAAGATCAGCCAACGATAAGCGCCAAGGTCCGGCACGGTGCCAAGCGCCCCGATTTGCAACGCAGGCGACAGGATCGTCGGCAGATCGCCCCCCGGCAGCGTGCGCAAGGTTGCGGCGAATTCGGCGCCATAAGGCTCGGGTCGCGTAATAAGGATGACCGGGGGCAACGCATGGCTCCGCAGTTGTGAGGTGGCTCGCCAAATGATACGCGGGCGGCGGCACGCACGCAACGGGCGGACGCCGCGCAAGGCAATGAGCGGAGCTGATGAGCGACACCCTGACCATCCTCGGACTGGAAAGCAGCTGCGACGATACCGCTGCTGCAATCCTGCGCGTGGGGGCTACCGCCGAAATACTTGCCCAGACGGTACAAGGCCAAGGGCAGTTGCACGCAGCCTTCGGCGGCGTAGTGCCAGAAATCGCTGCGCGCGCTCATGCCGAGAAGCTGGACCTGTGCGTGGCCGAAGTGCTGCGCGCCTCGGGCCTGAAATTACGGGATATGGACGCTATCGCAGTGACCGCCGGGCCCGGCCTGATCGGCGGCGTCATGTCCGGCGTCATGTGCGCGAAGGGGCTGGCAGCTGGCGCAAACCTGCCTCTGATCGGGGTTAATCACCTGGCCGGTCATGCGCTTACGCCGCGCCTGACCGATAACGTGGCCTACCCTTACCTTATGCTGCTGGTGTCGGGCGGGCATTGCCAGTTTCTGCGCGTCGACGGCCCGCAGGACTATACACGCCTAGGCGGCACCATTGACGATGCCCCGGGCGAGGCGTTTGACAAGACGGCGCGCCTGCTAGGCTTGCCCCAGCCCGGCGGCCCTGCAGTGGAGGCAGAGGCGGCCTTGGGCGATCCAGCGCGATACGCCTTTCCGCGCCCGATGTTGGACCGGCCCGGCTGTGATATGTCGTTCTCGGGGCTAAAGACGGCCCTGCTGCGCACTCGCGATACTATAGTTGCCGCGCAAGGTGGGCTAAGGGTTCAGGACCGCCGCGACCTCTGCGCTGGGTTTCAGGCCGCGATGCGCGATGTGCTGGCAGAAAAGGCGCGCCGCGCGCTGGCCGCCTGCCCTGATCTGCGCGTGATTGCCGTCGCGGGCGGAGTTGCCGCAAATCAGGCGATCCGAGGCGCACTGATGCACGTCGCAGCTGAGGCAGGCGCGCAGTTCGTCGCGCCGCCGCTGGCGCTGTGCACCGATAACGCCGCGATGATTGCCTATGCCGGCGCCGAGTTGTTCCGCGCGGGCCATAGAGACGATATGACCCTTGCCGCGCGGCCCCGCTGGCCGCTGGACAGCACCGCGCCCGCGATGCTGGGATCGGGCCGCAAGGGCGCCAAAGCGTAAATTGCGCGCACCGTCGCGGCGCGCTAGGCTAAGTGTAAATGCCTCACAAGGAGCTACACCAATGTTGATCGCCCTCATCGCCCGCGACAAACCCGGCGCGTTGCAAATCCGCGTTGATACACGCGACGCACATGTTGCCTATCTGAAATCGTCAGGCGCCGTGTCGCAGGCCGGCCCGCTGCTGGATGCGCAAGGACAGATGTTCGGATCGCTCGTCATTCTAGAGGTGGAGGACATGGAAGCCGCCGAGGCGTGGGCGGCAAATGATCCCTACCTTCATGCGGGTCTTTTTGAGCATGTCGAACTTGTCCCTTGGAAGAAGGTGATCTGACCTCATGCAATACTGGCTGTTCAAATCCGAGCCGTCCGCCTGGGGCTGGTCCGATCAGGTCGCACGCGGCGACGCGGGCGAGCAGTGGGACGGCGTGCGCAACTATCAGGCCCGCAATATCATGCGCCAGATGGCCGTCGGCGATCGCGGATTTTTCTACCACAGCCAAAAAGAGCGCGCGATCGTCGGCGTGGTCGAGGTGTGCGCGGCCATCCATCCAGATACCACCTCCAGCGACCCCCGATGGGAATGTGTCGATATTCGCGCCCTCATGCCTGTGCTCCGCCCCGTCACGCTGGACAGCATAAAGGCCGATCCGCGTCTGGCGGACATGGCGCTGGTTCGGCAGGCGCGCTTATCGGTGCAGCCGGTCACGCCTGCGGCATGGGATATCATCTGCGAAATGGCAGGCGTCGACGCCTGAATAACATCCGCCCAATCCGACCATAATGGAACTATCAGCGCTGCGAGAAGTTTCTTGTGGGAAGCAGCAAGGCAATTTCGCTTTTGCGGCCCTTGTGGGCGGCATAGGCCGCTTCCAAAATAAGGAGATACATAGTGAATAAATTGTACCCAGCCATCGGCGCGATTGCGCTTGCCTTCGCCACACCCTTGGCCGCGGCGACAGATGACGTGCTGCCAACAAAAGGCGACGAAATTACGAAATTCCGCGACGCAGGCTCATGGACGATCCGCGCGAACGAAACACGCGGCTCCTGCTTTGCCTCATACAAGGCCGAGTCTGGCGCCATTGTTCAGTTCGGCTTTACCAAAGACGAGAGCGTTGGCTATCTCGGCCTGTTTTCGCAAAATGTTATGGTAAACGAAGAAGAGCAAGCCGTTGCATTTCTCGCCAACGGTAATCTTTATTCCGGCGTAGCGACTGGTGTCGGCGCCAGCATTGAAGACAACTACGAGGGCGGCTACGTGCTGGTCAACAACCCCGATTTCGTCAGGGATATTGAGGCTGGCCAAGAGTTGGTCGTGTTTCCCGAAACGCCCGAGACATATGTTGTCGACATGTCCGGTGCATCCGCTGCGGTTTACGAAGTGCGCAAGTGCACAGCTGAAATCGATAGCTGAAACTAGATTGGCGCGCGACGTCGCAGCGCTATAACTAAGTGTCAGAGGCCCCCTTCTGCGGGGCCTTTTTCACGCGATGCGCTTAGATGGCGCCGACTATATGCAGTCTGAAATAAAAACGGGGGGTCCCGGCGCTTGCCGAAACCCCCCGCCACCCCACGCGCTCCCAAGCACCACACGTGTATTCTGGAAAAAGGTTCCGGCCGTCCTGGCCCGATGAATTGACACTAGCCAATCCTGCGCGTCATTGCAAAACGCAAGTAGCGCAAATTTGGCTTAAACCATGCGAAACAACGTCAGCCGCAATGCTTGGCGATTTCGCGTGTCTGTAGCTCGGTCTCAACTAGCAGGCAGCGATTGCGCGCCTCGTAGTAGTACCCGCGCGCGTACCACATCACCGCTTTGTCGATATCGCCGTCCGAAACCAACCATGCGCCGCGCAAATACTTGACCGCGAAATGCAGGTTTGTGTCGGCGTCCAGCAGATCGCTGTTCTTTCCTGCAAATCCCATGCCTCGCGCTGTCGCGGGCAGGATTTGCATCATTCCAAAATAGGGGCCGTTGCGCGCCTTGGGGCGATAATCACTCTCACGCTGGATGACTTTGTGCACCAGCGGGCGGGGCACCTGATAGTGATCTGCATACTTGTTCACCAGTTCGCGAATTTCGGGCGTCTCGCCCGGATATAGCCGCGTGGTAGAGCTGGTGGATACCGTCGGCGTAGCCTTGGGCGGTGTGCTTGCGCAGGCGGCGGTAAGGCCGAGCGAGGCGACGAGAACGGCGCGCAGAAGCATGATGCAGGGTATCTCCAAAGGACTTTACGCGGCGGTTAGGCCCCATAGTGCCCTTTCAGGCAAGCAGCTTGGTTTTTCCCTTGGCGGGATTTCGCCCGTTCGAGGCACCTATGCGCGGACTGCCGCGCAAAACTGCCGTTGGGTCAGTTTTGGCTTGGCGGCGCAAATGATCGTCCCCGGAGTGTGTGTGAGCACCGTGGTCGGCGGCCCCACATCTGGCGCCAACGAATTGATGCTGAACGACAAAAGGCCCCGACGCCACATCGGGGCCTCTGTTCATTTAGCTGCTAAGGTCTAGCCCTTGAGTTTGGCCATCCTCAGGTACGGCAGGACCGTCTTGAACTCACCGAATTTGTCCTTGGCGTCGGCATCGTTCAGCGCCGTTGGAATCACCACGTCCTCGCCCACTTGCCAGTCGGCCGGGGTCGCGACGCCGTTCTTGGCCGCTGTCTGCAAACCATCCAGTGCGCGCAGGACCTCGGCAAAGTTGCGGCCCACGTTCATCGGGTACGTCATCGACAGCTTCAGCTTTTTGTCGGGTCCGATAATGAACACTGCGCGCACGGTCGCGCTGTCATTCGGAGTGCGGCCATCGGGCATGTATGCCTCGGCGGGCAGCATGTCGAATGCCTTGGACACTTCCAGACCCTCATCTGCAATGATCGGGAAACCGGCATTCGTGCCGGCGACTTTCTCAATATCGCCTTTCCACCTCTTGTGATCCTCGACGCCGTCGACCGACACGCCGATCACCTTCGTGCCGCGTTTTTTCCACTCATCCGCTAACCGTGCAACGGCGCCGAATTCTGTGGTGCAGACCGGCGTAAAGTCCTTGGGGTGAGAAAACAGGATCGCCCAGTTATCACCGATGAAATCGTGAAACTTGATCGTGCCTTGGTCGGTCTCGGCGGTGAAATCAGGAACGGTATCGTTGATACGCAGTGCCATGGTTGCTGTCCTTTCATGCAGGTGGAAATTGCCCTTCAACGCACAAGATAAGGCCCCCTAGATTGAAATGCACCCCCCTTGCCATGTTGCCCACCTTGCAGGAGCCAGATGCGGGGTCTATGTCTGACAGCAGCGCGCCAGGCATCCCGGCCGGCGCAAGATTCAAGGGAGATACGACATGATCGAGAAGCGTCAGTTTTATATCAATGGCAACTGGTCCGACCCGGCAACCCCTAGCGATTACCAAGTGATTGACCCCTCGACAGAAGAGCCATGCGCCGTCATCAGCTTGGGCGGTCAGGCCGACACTAACGCCGCCGTGGACGCCGCCAAGGCCGCATTTCCGGAGTGGATGAAGACAACTCCCGCACAGCGCATCGCGTTGGTCGAGAAGCTGCAAAAAGTCTATGATGCCCGCGCCGAGGATATGGCACAGGCCATCAGCCTTGAGATGGGCGCGCCCATTGATCTGGCGCGGCAGCAGCAGGCCGCAGCAGGATCGGGCCATATCGCCGCCTTTATCGCGGCCGCGAAAAAATATGAGTTTGAGCACCCGCATGACCCCAACACCCCCGGCAGCTATATCCGCAATGAGCCGATCGGCGTTACCGCGTTGATCACGCCGTGGAACTGGCCGATGAATCAGGTCACGCTCAAAGTGATCGCCGCTGCCGTCGCGGGCTGCACCATGGTGCTGAAGCCCAGCGAGGAATCGCCCCTGTCGGCGATGGTGTTCGGCGAGATGATGGACGAAGCAGGCTTCCCGCCCGGCGTCTTTAACCTGGTCAATGGCGACGGCGCTGGCGTCGGCACACAGCTAACCGAGCATCCGGACGTCGACATGGTTAGCTTCACCGGCTCATCCCGCGCAGGCAAGCTGATCTCAAAGGCGGCCGCCGATTCGCTGAAACGCGTCAGCCTTGAGCTGGGCGGCAAAGGTGCAAACCTGATCTTTGCCGATGCCGACGATGATGCCGTCAAGCGCGGCGTGCTCCATTGCATGAATAACTCGGGCCAGTCCTGCAACGCGCCGACCCGCATGATCGTGCAACGCGAGGTCTATGACAGAGCAGTGGAAACTGCGACCAAGGTTGCCGAGTCAATCAAGGTCGGACCTGCCAGCGAAGAAGGCGACCACATCGGCCCCGTCGTCAACAAGGTTCAGTTCGACAAGATTCAGGACCTGATCCAGAAGGGTATTGATGAGGGCGCGCGCCTCGTCGCGGGCGGCACTGGACGTCCTGATGGCCTGAACCGCGGCTTTTATGTCAAACCGACGATCTTTGCGGACGTGAACAACAACATGATCGTCGCCCGCGAAGAGATTTTTGGCCCGGTCCTTTCGATTATCCCCTTCGACACCGAGGAAGACGGCATTTCTATCGCCAACAACACGCCCTACGGCCTGACTGACTACCTTCAGACCCAAGATCCGGCACGTGCCGCCCGCGTCGCACGCGCGCTGCGCGCCGGCATGGTCGAGGTAAATGGCAAGAGCCGCGGCGCCGGCGCACCCTTTGGCGGGATGAAGCAGTCCGGGAACGGCCGCGAAGGCGGTGCATGGGGCATTGAGGACTTCATCGAGGTGAAGTCTGTGTCTGGCTACGACCCAGCCGCCGCCTGATCTGCGTATGTGAACAGCATTGGGCCGGAGCGATCTGGCCCAATCGCCTCCTGCACAGGTCTGGGCCTGCGCATAAAAACCGTCTAGGACAGACCCCATGAGCCTGCCAGACATCTCCTCAGACATCATTGCCCGCGCCGCGTTCGTGCCAAAGACCGTGCACAAGCGCGACATCTTCTCCGAGACGATATCGGGCGATTTAGAGGGCGTCCCCGATTTCCCTGTCGTGCTGCGCAAGCTGGACACCGTGCCGTGGTACGCGCGCCCCATCGCATGGGCGCTGGCCCGCAAGGAAATACGCGGCCTGCGCGCTGTCGAGGGCATCACCGGCTGCCCGGCGCTCGTGCGGGTCGACAAAACCGGTCTGCTGCGCAGCTGGACCCAAGGCACACCGCTACAACTGGCCAAACCGGACCACATCGAATGGTACCGCGACGCCCGCCGCCTCCTGCGCGAGATGCGCCGTGCAGGCGTCACGCATAACGATATCGCCAAGCCGCAGAACTGGCTGATGACGCCGGATGGCCGCGCCGCCGTGATCGACTTTCAGTTGGCGTCGGTTCACCGCAGACGCGGACGCCTTTTTCGCACCATGGCGCGCGAGGATCTGCGCCACCTGCTGAAACAAAAACGCGCCTATGCGCCCGACCTGCTGACTCCGTCCGAACGCAACATGCTGGCGCAAAAGGCCCTGCCGTCGCTTATCTGGATGGCAACAGGCAAGCGCGTGTATAATTTCATCACGCGCCGCCTGATGAACTGGTCCGACGGCGAAGGCACTGAGGACCGTATTGAACGCGATGGACCAGCCCTGACAGCGGCGCTGATGGCGCACCCGGACGTGAGCGGCGTGGCGCTGGCGACCTACGCGCTACCTGCGAAGGGTGTTGGCCTTTATGCATTTGTGGAAACCACCCTCGATACCGCGCAGCTGACCGCCCTCGCACCGCAGCCACGCCCTGAGGCGATCCAACCGGTGCGCGCCTTGCCCCGCCGCGCCGATGGCACCCCCCGCCTCGACGCGCTGGAGCTGGTCGCCGCCAATCGACTGGATGAGTTGGCCCAACTGCAAGAGGGCGAGCCTGAGTTGGCCGATGCGCTGAAACCCATCATCGCCTCCCGCCTCAACCTGACCGACCGCGTGCTGCGCCCTTAAAACGGCGCCTTCACGCGAAACGACATGCCTCGTCTGCTTTCGGGATGGTTGATGCGCAACTCTTCGGCGTGCAGCATCATCCGGGCAAAACCATCGCCCGCCGTATATAGCGGATCGCCCAGTATGGGATGGCCCAGCGCCAGCAAATGCACACGCAGCTGATGGGTGCGCCCGGTCCGGGGCCGCAGCCGTACACGGCTTTCATCTTCGCCCACTTTTATGACGCGGTACTCTGTCAACGACGGCTTGCCCGTCTCATGACACACCATTTGGCGCGGCCGGTTTGGCCAGTCCACGATCAGCGGCAGGTCAATTTCGCCCGCCTTGCCGACCATCCGGCCTGCCACACGGGCGATATAACTTTTGCGCGCACGCCGCTCCTCGAACTGCATCGACAGGAAACGCTGCGCATGCGGCGTCAGCGCGAATACCATTACACCCGATGTGTCCCGATCCAGCCGGTGCACCAATAGTGCCGTTGGAAAGGCTGCCTGCACGCGGCTGAGCAAGCAGTCGGCCATATGCGCGCCTTTGCCCGGAACCGATAGCAGGCCGGCAGGCTTTTCCACGGCCATCATTTCGTGATCGGCGTGAAGCACGTTTAGCGGCGTCATGGGCGGATCATAGGGTGTCTGCATAGCGCCCGCTCTATAGCGCGCCGCCCCCGGCGTCCAGCGGACGCGGTAGTGCGGTATCGCGGCAAAGAGTACTCATCGCCAAAGGCGATCCGCGCCCTCAGGCTGTACCGTATTCGGATGACAGCGCCAGCGGGCTGATCCCCAGACTGCCCAGCGCCTCACCCCACTTGGCCTCATTTGCGGTGCCAAAAATCAACTTTTCGGTCGCCTCTGCAATGAGCCAGCCGTTCTGCGTGATCTCGTCTTCCAACTGGTCCGGCCCCCAGCCGGCATAGCCCAGCGCGATAAGCGCAGCGGCTGGCCCTTCGCCGGCTGCCATATCCTCTAGAATGTCCAGCGTCGCGGTCATCGAAAACCGCGCATCGACCTTTAGCGTCGATATAGACGACGTGTAACCGGGATCATGCAGAACAAATCCGCGGCCCGATTCTACGGGACCTCCGAAATGGATGGGCAGACGGCGCGCGTTCAACGCTGCATCAATATCCAACTGCTCCAGCAGGTCACTTAACTTCAGATCGTCCGCCACCTTATTTATAACAAGGCCCATAGCGCCCTCGTCCGAATGCGCACAAACAAAGATCACCGATTGGTCGAAGCGCGGATCCTGCATACCCGGCATCGCGATAAGCAGGCGGCCGGTCAGGTCCATGTTCGTCAGGGTATCGGTATCGGAGTCGTGGTCCATGGCCCCAACAATGGCCACTCGCCAATAGCTTTGCAAGTGCACCGCGTCGGCGGATATCAGCGGCCCTATGACCCGATTGTGAATTGGCATTCGCAGCCCCATGGCGCAAAGGTTGAAGTATGAGATATATCGCATCCCGCCTTTTGGCCGCCGCCCTCTGCCTTGCGCCGCTGCCCGGCTTTTCGCAATCTATGGACGCCGTCACCTCTGCGCGCGTTCTGCCCGGCTGGCGCATGTCCGACGGCACCCACATGGCCGCGCTGGAGTTGCGTCTCGCGCCGGGGTGGAAGACATACTGGCGCGCGCCCGGCGATATCGGCATCCCGCCGCGCTTTGACTGGCGCGGCTCGCGTAACCTGAGCGGCGTCGAGGTGGAATGGCCCACGCCAGAGCCTATGGATCAGGGCGGCATGATCGCCATCGGCTATCACGATACGGTTGTTCTGCCGCTGCACGTGTTGGCGCAACAGGGCACGCGTGACATCACGCTGGACGGAACTGTCGATATCGGTGTCTGTCGCGACGTGTGCATCCCAATGACGCTCAGCCTCGCCGCCGATCTGCCCGCCGCCGCCACTCAGCGCGACGCGCGTATCATTGCGGCATTGGCCGACCGGCCCTTAACTGCAGCCGAGGCTGGCGTTCAGGGGCTGCGCTGTACCATCACGCCGGCGGCAAAGGGCGGTCTGCAGGTGCGCGCCGAACTGTCACTGCCCAGCGCGGGCGGCACTGAAATGGCAGTGATCGAGGCCAGTGATCCGAACATCTGGGTCGCGCGCCCTCGTATCGCGCGGCAGGGTGATACGTTTGTCGCTGAGACGCGAATGGCCCATGTCGAGGGGCGGCCTTTTGCGCTGGATCGCTCCGGCATCCGCCTGACCGTCCTTAGTGCCGGCCGCGCGGTAGATATCAAGGGCTGCCCCGGCGGCTAGGTCTGTGCAGCGCCTGCGCGATGGCGAGTGACGCATAGAGCACCAGCACCAGCGCAGCCGCACCCATCAGAAACGCCAGCAAACCGCCTACGACCGGGTCCATACCTGCCGTCATCGGCATCAGAGCGGTAACAAATCCGGGCAATGCCCCCGCCCACATCGCGGCACCCATCGTCGCCGTAAACCATACCCCTATCGCCGCGACGCCGCCCAGCATCGCGCGCCGCACGCTGCCGGTGCGAAACCGCAGACCCCGGCGCAGCGCAGCCATCTGGCGCGCCACGTCGTGCTGAACCGCCATTAGCGCGGGCACGACGAGCAGTACCAACACCATGCCAAAGCCAAGGCCATAGACCAGCGTGATCACCGTCGGTTTCAGAAATTGCGCCTGCTGGCTGCGCTCAAAGAGAAGCGGGGTCAGGCCCAGCACGGTCGTCAGTGTCGTTAGCATCACCGGGCGCAGCCGATCTGCTGCACCGTCGATGATGGACGGGATCAGGCCGCGCGTCTCAGCATATTCGTCGATGGTCGTCACCAGCACGATAGAATCGTTAATGATGATGCCGGTCATGCCCAGCAGGCCGACGACCGTGAACATGCTCATCGGTACGTCCCACACGTGATGGCCATATATAGTGCCGACCAGACCAAAAGGGATGATCGCCATGACCACCACTGGCCGGGTCCAACTGCCGAACACCAGTGACAGCACCAGATAGATACCCACCAGCGTCAGCATCAGGCCCAACAGCGCATCATTCAGAAAATCGTTCTCCTGCTCAGCGAGGCCGGACATACGCCAGTCGACCTGCAACTCGGATCCGATGCGCGGCAAGATATCGGTGCTCAGCAAGTTCTGAATTTCGGACGCGCGGGCCGGATCATCTTCGGATATCTCGCCTGTTACGCTAATCAGGCGCACGCCATTCTCGCGTCGCACGGTGGAGAATCCGTCGCGCCGCTCGGCCGATACAATATCGGCCAATGGCACATACGCGCCGCCGGGTGTGCGCAGTTGCGTCCGCTCCAGAAAGTCGGCGGTCAGGCTACCTTCGGGCAATTCGACGCGAACTTCGGCGCTGCGCGGCCCTACTGGATAGGTCGCCGCCTCGATCCCGTTCAGCCGCGCGCGCAATTCGCGCCCCAGCGTGTCAATGCCAAAGCCGAGGGCGGCGCCCTGCGGGGTCAGGTCCAGCACCAATTCTTCTTTGTCATAGGCCAGATCGTCCTCGACGCCTGAGATCTCGGGAAAGGCCAGCAGCGCCTCCTTTAGTGCCTGGGACGCCGCCTTGAGCGTGGGTGCATCAGCGCCATAGAACTGCACGTCCAGCGCATCCCCGCCCGGCCCGCTGCGCCAACCTCGAAAGCTGACCGTTTCAGCCAGCGGGTGCTGCACGATCCTCTCCTGCAGGGCCGCCGCAAACGCAAAGCTGCTATAAGGGCGCAGGTCGGCCTCTATCAATTCAATGGAAATGGCGCCCAGTTGGTCCGGCTCCTTCGTGTCGGTCCCGGTCAGACCACGGCCAGCGTTGCCGCCGATTTCGGCGATGACGTAATCCAGCGGATTGCGCCCATGTTCTGCCTCGTATTCCGCGGCCAGTTCCTGCGCTGCGCGCTGCATTTCGCGCAACATCTCTAGCGAATCTGCGCGCGTGGCGCTGGGGGCCATGGCGAAATTCCCGGTAACACTTCCCCGCTCAGGCGCGTTAAAGAACCGCCATGTGACGTCCCCCTGCACAAAGAGAGCGACCTGACTGGCGAGGATCAAAACAGCGCCGGCAAGCACGGGATACCGCAACCAGATCACGCCTGCCATCAGCGGGCGAAAGATCGCCTCGCGCATCCATTCAAAGCCGCGATTGACCGTCCGCGAGGGCGCATCATACCAATGCGCGCGATTTGAGGCGCTAAGCGCGTGGCTCATGTGGTGCGGCAGGATCAAGAAGCACTCAATAAGGGAGGCCGTCAGCACCACAATCACGGTAAAGGGAATATCGGCGATCAGATCGCCAAAGCGGCCCGCGATGGCCGTCAGCCCGGCAAACGCAATGATCGTCGTCGCCGTCGCGGAAAACACCGGCATCGCCATACGCCGGGCGGCATTTTCGGCGGCCACGACAGGCGATTCGCCCAAACTCCGCACGCGGGCATCTGCATGCTCCCCCACAACGATGGCGTCGTCCACGACGATGCCCAGCGTGATGATCAGCGCGAATAGCGAGATCATGTTGATCGTAATTCCCGCCGCATACATCAGCGCGACAGCTGCCAGCAGCGCCACCGGGATACCAGCCGCCACCCAAAACGCCGTGCGCGCGTTCAGGAACAAAAACAGCAGCGCCACGACCAGCATCAGGCCGGTGGCCGCGTTGTCCAGCAGCGTCGTTAGCCGGCCTGAGATTTGCTCGGACCGGGTGCGGATCAGATCGACGTTGACACCCTCGGGCAGGGTCCGCGCCATATCCCGCGCAACCTGCTCCACCGTTTTTTGGATACCGATGGCATCGCCCCCTTCGGAGCGGTCTACGCGCACGGAAATGGCCGGGTTTTCCCCGACAAAATACGCCCGCTCGCGCGCCGCGCCCAAAACGCGCAGTTGCGCGATGTCGCCAACCGTCAGGCGCGTCAGGTCCGGGCCGTCGCGCAGTATGATAGCGGCGATCTGGTCGGGGTCACGTTTTTCTTGCCCGGTTCGCACGCGGGTCGCGGCGCCATCTACATCCCCCGCCGGATCGGCGTCGACCTCTGCGGCGATGGCGGCGGCGATTTCCGTCAGAGTGATATCATGCGCCATCAGTTGCACGCCCGGCACCTCGACGATGATCTGCGGCGCCGCAACACCGCGCAGAGACGTACGTGTGACCCCTTCGGCGAATAGGCGCGTGACCAGCTCGTCGGCATAAAGCGCCAGTTGGTCGACGCCCACAGGGCCGGTAATCACTACGTCCGTCACCCTGTCGTACCAAGTGCCGCGCCGCACCTCGGGCTTCTCGGCGGCGTCCGGCAGGGTGGTGATGGCATCGACGGCGGCCTGCACATCGGTGGCGGCACGCGACATGTCCCAGCCGGGCTGAAACTCAATGAAAATAGTGCCCCAACTCTCGACACTGGAGCCTCGGGTGCTCTCCACGCCCTCAATTGCCAGCATTTCAGGCTCTAGCACCTGAATGATCGCGGCGTCGATATCGCTTGCCCCGGCGCCGTCCCATTCGACCGAGATGATGACTTCCTGGATCACGACGTCGGGAAAGAATTGCGCACGCATGTTCGGTATCGCCGCGAGGCCGAGAACGACCATTACGACCATCACCAGATTGGCCGCTGTGCGGTGGCGCGTGAACCATGACAGAATTCCGCCTGGCCCTTGCCGGATCGCGCGGGCCATCGCCTAGCCGCCCATCCGGGTTTCTAGCCGCGCGACGACATCAGCAGGCACCATTCCCTGCGCCAACTGGTCCAAGAGGCGGGTGCGCGCGGCATCGGGCATATCGCGATTTCCCGTCACATAGGCGATAAGGCGCGCGCGCCTCTCCTCGCTCAGCTCAACCATGCCTGAGCTCTCTTGCGGGGCAGCGGCGGCGCCAGTCAGCGGGCGCACCTTGATCCCCGCGCCCAGCAGCGGCGAGCGCTGCGTGACGATCTGCCGGCCTGCCAGCGGCAGCGCCTGCTCGGCGGCACGGATCAGCACCTCGTCGCCTTGGCGGCGAAGCAACGTGACAGATAGCGGCTCTAGCCGGCCCTCTGCATTTACAGCCAAAACGGCGCCGTCGGCGCCCAGCGCGCTGGCAGGTAGGCGCACGACATTCTCCAGCGCAGGTTCGGCCACCTCGACGGTGACGAAATCGCCGGGTTTTAGCCCCTGCGCCGTCTCCAGCCGGGCAAAGACCAAACGCCCTGTCTGCCCCTCGCCGACAGCGGCACTTGCGCGGGTGATGGTGCCGGGCGCCGACAGACGCGCGCCCGACGCCTCAAGCACCGCCGTTACCGGCGCGCGGCGCAACTGGCCATCCGCGTCCAGCAGCCGCGCAAATTGAGCAGTGGAAATGCGAAACGCCACCTCCAGCGCGCCCCGGTCGATCAGCGTCGCCAGCCGCTCGCCATTCGTGACAAGGGCGCCCTCATCGACCGCCACATCGGCCAAAGCGCCGTTAAACTCGGCAGTGACGCTGGTATCGGCCAGTCGTCTCTCTGCCTCTTCCAGCGCGATTTGGGCGCGCTGCGTGCCAGTCGCGGCCTGATCCACGCGCGCCTCGGCGTTGGCCACGGCCTGCCTGCGGGTGAGGACAGCGCCGCGCGCGGCGGCGGCGGCCAATTCTGCGGTCTCGACGGTGGCGGTCGTGCCGACGCCGCGCTGCTCCAGATCGCTCTGGCGCTGCAGTGCGCGCTCTTGCAAATCGGCTTGATCGCGCGCGGCGGTTAACTCGTCCTGCGCCAAATCTAGGCTACGTGCGGCATCACGCGCCTCGGCAACGGCATCCATCAGATCGCTCTGCGTACGGTCACGCGCAGATTGCATATCCGCAGGGTCTATACGCAATAACAGCTGCCCGGCGGCCACCTGCCCGCCCTCGTCAAAGGCCTCGGCCAGCTCGATAATGGTGCCTGACGCCTTCGCGCGCAGCTCCAGCGTGCGGCGGCTGCGCACCTCGCCATAGGCGGTTAGTGTGGGGGCAATGGTCTGCGGCTGCGCGGTCACCACCTTGACTGCGAACTCGCGCTCTTCCCGCACACCAGCATCCGGCTCGCGCGCCAGCCGCTCTTGAACAGAGGCGTTTATAATGTATCCCGCATACGCCAGCAGCCCCAATGTCAACGACATCAGGATCAGGCCTGTCAGACTTCGGCGCAGAAACTGCATGGTCGGGCGATCCTCGCTATGGCGGCGCGCCCTATATATATAACGCTTATGCCGCGAATACCAAGCACGCTACTTGCGGCGATGATGCTCGTCCAGACGCGGCATAATCTCGACAAAATTGCAGGGGCGGTGCCGATAATCCAGTTGGAGGGCCAGGATCTCGTCCCACGCGTCCTTGCAGGCACCAGGGCTGCCCGGCAATGCAAAAAGGTAGGTGCCCAGCGCCACGCCCGCCGTCGCGCGGCTTTGAACGGCGCTGGTGCCGATTTTGGCCATGCTGACATGGGTGAACACCGTGCCAAACGCATCGATTTCCTTCTCATAGACGTCCCTGTGGGCCTCGACGGTCACGTCGCGGCCCGTCAGCCCCGTTCCCCCGGTCGAGATGATGGCATCGATGCCTCCATCCTCGCACCAGCTTCGCAACTGCGCTGCAATCTCCGCCCGCTCGTCGCGGACAATCGTGCGAGCGCTTAGGATATGCCCCGCGCCCTCGATCCGGCCTACCAGTATGTCGCCCGAGCGGTCATCGCCCGCCTCGCGCGTGTCGCTGACCGTCAGAACGGCGATGCGCACAGGAATAAATTCGCGGCTCTCGTCAATGCTACTCACGCCTCAGGCCCTTTCCAATATCGCCAGCCGCACGGCCAGCGCGGTGAATATCGCGGCAGTCGCATAGCCCAGCCCGCGCGCGAAACGCGGCGATCCGGCCATATACCGGCCCAAACTGCCGGCAAAGACACCAACAGCGCCGTTAACGAACAAGCCACCGATGCCCATGATTACGCCCAGCACTAGAAACTGGCCCAGCAGGCTATGCGCGGGGTCGGTGAATTGCGGCAGGAACGCCAGCACGAACAAGATCACTTTGGGGTTCGTCAGGTTTACCACCAGCCCCTCGCGGAATGCGCGTCGAGGGCTCATCGGGCGGCCGCTTGCGCGCATCGGGCCAGTGCGCAGCGCACCCACCGCGAGCCATAGCAGATACCCGACACCCACCCAGCGGATTACGTCAAAGAGCCATGGCGCCGCAGCAACCAGCGCCCCAACACCTAGCGCCGCCAGCGTCACATGTACCAACGCTCCCAGCGCAATTCCGGCGCTTGCGGCCATTGCCGGGCGCGGCCCGGCACGCAGGCCTTGCCCAAGGCAAAACATCATATCCGCCCCCGGCGTCAGGTTCAGCGCCAGCGCGGCAGGCAGGAACGCCAGCAAGAGCCACGGATCAATCATTACGCAGTCCCTTTAAGGCGCGCCTGCACCTCCAGCAGATCAGCCCAAGCCGCACGCTTGGCCGCAGAGTTTCGCAGCAGATAAGCTGGATGAAACATCGGTAGCGCGGGCTTGCCCCACGCCTCCGTCCAGGTGCCTCGCAGCTTGGTGATACCGCGCGTATCCAAGGCAGCCTGGCAACTGATATTGCCGACCAGGATCACCACGTCCGGCGCAGCAAGCTCCACATGGCGCTGCATGAACGGGCGCATCATCGCGATATCGTTCGGTGCGGGGTCCGCATTCTGCGGCGGCCGCCATGGCATGACGTTGGTTATATACACGTTCTCTTTGCGGTTCATCCCTATCGCGGCAAGCATCCGGTCTAGCATCTGCCCGGCTCGCCCGACAAAGGGGCGGCCCTCGCGATCCTCTTCGCGGCCCGGCGCCTCGCCGATGATCATCAACCGCGCGCCGGGCACACCGTCCGCAAAGACCAGATTGCGCGCGCCGCGCTTTAGCTCGCAATGCTCGTAGGACGCCAGCGCAGCCCGCAACGCTTCCAGATCATTCGCGCCCTCCGCCGCGCGGCGCGCTGCATCCAAGGCATCTGGAACTTCAGCCAGATGCGCCTGCGCAGTCCCCGCCACGGCAGGCGCGGCCGCCTTTGGCGCCGCTGCTGGCGTCTCGTAACGGTTCACCGGCACGTCGCCGATTGCCTCGTCGATGCCCAGCTCGACCTGCCATTGCAGCAGCGCGCGCAGCCCGTGAAAATCTAATGCCGAATCCATGCGCCAACGCTACTCCTGTCGCCGCACAGGCGAAAGCGCCTAGTGCGCGACGGCCGCTTCATACGGTCCCACCTGCCTAAAACGCGCAGCACGGCCATAGTCCAAGGCTTGCCGATTGAACGCCCACGCCGCCCATGCGATAAGCTGTACAAACGGCCCAAGCAGGAGATGCCGGTGCCCTTCGACCACACCCACCTTTTGGGGATTGAGCCTTTGGCCCCCGATGATATCCGCACGATCCTCGACCTGGCAGACCAGTATGCCGATCGGGGCCGCAGCGGGGCTAAACATGGCGATGCGCTGGCGGGCATGACGCAGATCAACATGTTTTTCGAAAACTCGACCCGCACGCAGGCCAGCTTCGAGCTGGCTGGCAAGCGTTTGGGCGCGGACGTAATGTCGATGGCGATGCAGGCCAGCAGTATCAAAAAGGGCGAGACGCTGATCGACACGGCGATGACGCTGAACGCCATGCATCCCGATCTGCTTGTGGTGCGACACCCCCATTCCGGGGCCGTCGATCTGCTGGCGCAAAAGGTGAATTGCGCCGTGCTGAATGCAGGCGACGGCCGGCACGAACACCCCACGCAGGCATTGCTGGATGCGCTGACGATCCGCCGTGCCAAGGGGCGACTGCACCGCCTGAACATCGCCATCTGCGGCGATATCGCGCATAGCCGCGTCGCGCGCAGCAACATCATCCTCTTGGGCAAGATGGAGAACCGTATCCGCCTGATCGGCCCGCCCACCCTGATGCCCGCCGGTATCGGCGAATTTGGCGTCGAGGTTTATGATGATATGCAAAAGGGCCTTGATGGCGTCGACGTCGTCATGATGCTGCGCCTTCAACGCGAGCGTATGGACGGCGGCTTTATCCCGTCCGAGCGTGAGTATTACCACCGCTACGGCCTTGATGCGGAAAAACTGGCTCATGCCGCGCCCGATGCTATCGTGATGCATCCCGGCCCGATGAACCGCGGCGTCGAGATCGACGGCGAGTTGGCCGACGACATCCATCGCAGCGTGATCCAGCAGCAGGTGGAAATGGGCGTGGCTGTGCGCATGGCGGCAATGGATCTGCTGGCGCGCAATCTGCGCCGCGTACGATCCCCAATAACGGTGATGACATGAGCGAAAAAATACAGATCAGTGCAACCGAGGTCGGCGTCGTGCGCGTCTTTGCCGTCGATATCCCGGCGGACCAGATTGCGACATTTACCGCCCGCAATGGCAGCTGGCCCCTCCGCGAGGCGCTAGGCGCAGAAACGCTGGACCCAGAGCATGCTGTAGTCTTTGACGCCGACGATTTGGCCGATATGGGCCTGCCCGGCTATCTGCGCGAGGGACACGCGATCCCTGAGGACCAGATCGAGCAGATGCGCGCAAAGCTAATGGCGCAGGATGGCACAGTCATGGTCATCACCTCGCGCGCATTCGGCGGCACGGCGCAGACCCTCAACATCCGCGCACCCTTACGCCTGATCGCGACCTTCTCTGAGACGCACGATCCCATCACCTTCGGCGCATTGCCCGATGCGTCGGCCCGCACGCCCGAACATCAGGAAAAACCGCAAGGTAAGGCACCCTCCGACGCCGCTATGTCAGGCCGCGTGGCGACCGTGGTGCTACTGGTTCTAGCGCTGCTGGTCATCGTCATGGTCTGGATCGCATCGTGATCGACACGGGCCGCATCCTGATCACCAATGCCCGGCTAATCGACCCGGAGGCAGGGACGGACACGCCCGGCAGCCTGCTGATCGAGGATGGCCGCATCGCGCGCATCTCCCACGGCCCGGACACACCGGACGCGCCCAAGGGCGCACGCGTTATCGACGCGGGCGGCAAACACCTCGCGCCCGGTATTGTCGATATCGGCGTCAAGGTTTGCGAGCCGGGCGAGCGGCACAAGGAATCGTTCCGCTCTGCTGGTTTAGCGGCGGCGGCAGGCGGCGTGACCACAATGGCCACCCGTCCCGATACCCTTCCGGCTATCGACAGCCCCGAAGTGCTGGAATTTTCCCGCCGCCGCGCCAATGAGGCGGCACCGGTGAACGTGTTGCCAATGGCCGCCCTGACCAAAGGGCGGGCCGGCAAGGAAATGACCGAAATCGGCTTTCTCATGGATGCAGGCGCCGTCGCGTTTACCGATTGCGATCATGTGGTACAAAGCACCAAAGTCTTTGCCCGCGCGCTGACCTACGCCCGCTCGTGCGGCGCGCTGGTTATCGCACACCCCCAAGAGCCCGGTCTGTCCGCAGGCGCAGCGGCCACGTCGGGCAAATTCGCCTCGCTCTATGGCTTGCCCGCCGTCTCGTCCATGGCCGAGAGGATGGGCCTCGACCGCGATATCGCCCTGCTGGAAATGACCGGCGCGCGCTACCACGCCGACCAGATCACCACCGCGCGCGCCCTGCCCGCGCTGGAACGCGCCAAGCGCAATGGGCTGGATATTACCGCAGGCACGTCAATTCATCACCTCACGCTGAACGAGCTGGACGTCGCGGGCTATCGCACATTTTTCAAGGTCAAGCCGCCCCTGCGCAGCGAAGAGGATCGCCAAGCCATCGTCGAGGCCGTCCGTAGCGGCCTGATCGACACGATCAGCTCCATGCACACGCCCCAGGACGAGGAAAGCAAGCGCCTGCCGTTCGAGGAGGCAGCAAGCGGCGCGGTCGCGCTGGAGACGCTATTGCCCGCCGCGCTGCGCCTTTACCATTCCGGCGATCTGGATCTGCCCGTGCTCTTTCGTGCGCTATCGCTGAACCCGGCCAAGCGTCTGGGCCTTGAGTGCGGGCGATTGGCTGTGGGAGCACCGGCCGATCTGGTCCTGTTCGATGCGAGCAAACCCTTCGTGATGGATCGCTTCAAACTCCGCTCGAAATCCAAGAACACGCCGTTTGACGGCGCGCGGATGCAGGGGCGTGTGATCGCTACCTTTGTCGCCGGAACCCCTGTTTATGAGGCCGAATAAATGCCGCTGTTTGAAACATCTGCCACGCTTTTGATCCTCTGGGCCGTGATCGGCTATCTGCTCGGGTCGATCCCGTCGGGCATAATCCTTGCCCGCGCATTCGGTTTGGGCGATTTACGCAGCATCGGGTCGGGCAATATCGGCGCGACAAACGTGCTGCGCACCGGATCCAAAGGCGCGGCAGCCGCGACATTGCTGATGGATGCCGCCAAGGGCGCGATAGCGGTTCTGCTGGCGCGCCTGCTGGCAGGCGAGGATGCGGCCCAACTGGCCGGGCTGATGGCGTTTCTAGGTCATTGCTTCCCCGTCTGGCTGGGCTTTCGGGGCGGCAAGGGGGTCGCGACGTTCCTAGGCGTGATGCTGGCACTGGCGTGGCCTGTGGGCCTGCTATGCTGCGCGGCGTGGCTGGGGGCTGCTGTGATAACGCGCATATCGTCGCTGTCGGCATTGGTCGCTGCGTGCAGCGCCGTTATCTGGATGGTCCTACTTGGCTATTTCAGCCTGCTCGTGCTGGGCATCGTGCTGGCCGCGCTGATCCTGTGGCGGCACAGCGCCAACATTGAGCGGCTGCGCGCCGGGACGGAGCCTAAGATCGGCGCCAAGTGAAAGCGTTTCTGGCGGCGTTCGATGCGCTTCCGCTGGGCACGTTCTACGGGTTGGCGCACGGTCGCCGATATGTCATCACCCGGCAGGATTTCGCAGGCGGCGCCGCGCAAAAGCTGCTGGCCGAAGAGATGGGTGGCAGCGATTACATCAGCTTGAATGTGTATCGCCTGACATCGGGTGCGCGTCTGAAGCCTTGCGAGATGCCAGAGGATAAGGTGGTACGGTTCGTTCTGGCGCTGACGATCACATCATGAAGCTGCACGCCCTCAGATCAGCGCACCGATCATCTGGCCATGCAACAGCGGCCCGGCAGCAAGCATCCCGTCCACCTGCGGCACGGCATTGTTAAACCGCAGTGCATTGCCGCGCCGATCCGTTGAAATAGCGCCCGCCTCGCGCAGGATCAGATCGCCGGCGGCGGCGTCCCACTCCCACGTTTTGCGCAGCGTCAACATCGCGTCAAAGCGGCCCTCGGCCACCAAGCTGAGACGATATGCCAGCGACGGACGATGCTCGCGCTTAAACGCCGGCACGTTTCCATGCCAATGATGCGCCTCCAGCATGGTGCGCGCGGCCAGCAGCGTTGCACCATCGGCGCGGTCCTGCCCGCTGGCGTGGATCGTCACGCCGTTTAGCGTGGCGCCCATCCCGGCAGCAGCCGCATACATCAGATTGAGCATGGGCAGGTAGATTACAGCGGCAGTAACGACCCCATCATCGCAGACGGCCAGCGCATGCGCCCACGCGCGGTTGCCTTCGATAAAGCTGCGCGTACCGTCGATAGGATCGATGATAAACGTGCGCGGCGCGGCGGCGCGCAATGGGTCATGCGCGCTCTCCTCACTTAGCCAGCCATAGGCGGGGCGTGCACTGCGTAGCTTTGCCTCCAGCACGTCGTTTACTGCCAGATCGGCCTCGGTCACTGGGCCTGCATCGTCGGGCTTGTCCCAGCGCTTGAGGTTGCCGCCCACATAACCGGTCGCAACCTCGCCCGCCGCGCGGGCCGCCTCGATCAGCAGTGGCAGGTCACGCGCCGGCAAGCGTCATCCCCTCAACCAACAGCGACGGAACGACGCTGCTTAGATGCGTGCGAGCATCATTGGCAGGCGTCATGCGCATTAGCATCTCGTGCAAGTTGCCCGCGATGGTTAGCTCGTTCACCGGATACGCAATCTCGCCGTTTTCGATCCAAAAGCCGGATGCGCCGCGCGAATAATCACCAGTGTTGCTGTTGATCGTCGAGCCGATCATCGACGTAACCAGCAGGCCGGTGCCCATATCGCGGATCAGATCCGCGCGGCTTGCGTCTCCTTGGGTCAGGGCGATGTTCCATGTGCCGGGGCGCGGCACGCCGCCGATCCCGCGCTTGGCATTCGCGGTCGACTGCATGCCCAGCTGGCGCGCACTGGCAAGGTCCAGCACCCAGCCCGTCAGCACGCCGCCGTCTACAATGGCGCGGCGCTGCGTCTCAAGGCCCTCGCCGTCATAGGGCCGCGATCCGGCCACGCGGGGTCGGTGCGGTTCCTCAAAGATGCTCAGGGCGTCCGGTAGCACCTGCTGGCCCAGTTTGTCGCGTAGCCATGTGGCGCCGCGCGCAACAGCCGCGCCATTGGCCGCACCTAAAAGGTGACCGATCAGCGATGTCGAAATGCGTTCGTCAAACAATACCGGATAGGCGCCCGTCTTGGGGCGGCGCGCGCCCAGTCGCTCGGCGGCGCGGGCGCCGGCACGGGCGCCTATATCGTCCGCACTGCGCAGGTCGGCATCCCAGATCCTGGCGTCACCGTCCGAGTCGCGCTCCATCCCCGTGCCGGTCCCGGCAATGGCGGAGCAGGACACATACCAATCGGTGCGCGTGTGGTTGGCCGCAAACCCGTTGCTGGCGGCCATCCAGATGCGCCGCCGATCGTATCCGGCGGTCGACGCCTGCACTTGGGCCACGCCTGGCACGGCCAGCGCGGCAGCCTCGGCCTCGGCGGCGCGGCGCTGCAATTCGGCCGGCTCAGGTTCGGGCGCGGGATCAACCAACTCTAGCGCAGCGATGTCCCACGCGGTCGCAAGCTGGCCCGGATCAGCCAGCCCGGCATGGGGATCCTCGGGGGCCTCGCGGGCCATGGCGACAGCGCGTTCGGCCAAAATATCTAGCGTTTCCGGGCGAATATCGGAGGATGACACGCTTGCCTGCCGCTGCCCGATCAGCACGCGAAGACCTACGTCCGTCGCCTCAGACCGCTCGGCCTGCTCCAGCTTGCCGCCGCGCACGTCGATCACTTGGGACGCGCCCGTTGCGACCATCGCATCGCAGCTATCTGCGCCCGCGCGGCGCGCAGCCGCCAGCAGGGCTTGCGCCAGATCGTCCAAGGAATGCGTCATGGGAATGCCTTTCGAATGAATGCCTGAGGTAGTCCGCAGGCGCGCAAGGCGCAAGGGGCGCGCAAAATGCAAACGGGCCGGGGACGTACCCCGGCCCGCAAACTTGCCTAGCCCAAACGGGGCCTATTTCAGGCGATTGCCGTTGGCGATCAGGCCGCCTTCTTCGGTAAATTCAATCTCGGATTTCAGCACGTCGTCGCCTTCGCCCGGCACAGCCACGGCGCCAAGTCCCATGCGCGCCATCATCATCTGTTCCGGCCCGATCAGGCCCATATCAACGAGCGTCTCAATCAGAGTATTGGCACCCGTCAGCTTAAACGCGACATCACCCACCGGCTTTGGCATGCCCTCGTAGACGGTCATATCGTCATTGTCGAAGACGACCGCGCCCTGCCCCGTCAACTCGGCCCCGGCGAGGCTGAACAGCAAGGAGTTCAGCGTCAACGCGTTCATCTGAACCGGCTCGTCGTCGCTGTCCTCGATTTTGGCCATCTGCGCGGGGTCCATGAAGTCGACCAGAACGCTGGCCTTGCCCGCCAGATCCAGCACCAGATTGGCCGGATCGCGCGGCAGTTTGCCAGTGGGATCGAATAGCGCCCATAACATATCGCTCAGCGCGAAATCAGCCAGCTTGAGGTTGAGGCCGAAATCCTGCGGCGCATCACCCTTGGTAAGCGGCATGGCCAGCCCAAAGGCCATCTCCTTCATCCCCATCGATACGGGGAAGGGCAGCTGGGGCACGATTGCCTCGATTTTCACGTCATTGGTCGCGCCGCTGTAGTCCAGCCCGCTTTCGTCCATCTTGATCGCCAGATTGCCACCGCTGCTGGCCGAGGTGCCGCTGGTTGATGTACCCTCTTCGTCCGTGATGTCGAAAACGCTGCTGCCGGCACCAAATGCGTAGTCCCCGTCGATCAAAAACCCGGCGCCCAGCGCAGCGGACATATTGTTCATATCTGCACCGTCCGGCATCGCTGTCTGGCTGGTCATGACGAGGCTTTCGATGCGCCCGTCCCATTTGACGCTGCTGGCCCCACCCTCGGGATCAGGATCAGGATCGGCGAAAGCAAAGGCATAGGTGACCGGACCCGTACGAATATTTTGTTCGGCGGCGCGCCCACCCTCTAACATAGTTTTGGTGCTGCCCACGACATCAGCAATATCGAACGACAGTTCATCAAATTCCACCGTCTCGCCTTCGCTGGTCAGCGCGCCGACGGTCATGCCGACGGACTTGGCAGTGTATTCGGTCAACATCTGCGAGGGATCGCCCGATACGGTGCTTTTCAGGTCAGACGAGCGATAAAGCATCTCCATGACAAATGCGCTCTCACCGACCCCGGTCATGATGATCGGCATCTCGTCCGGATAGACGACACCAACGGTGCCATCGCCATTGTCCTCAAGCATGATCCCCGGCACCGTTACGGTCGTTGTGCCCGCGTCATCGGGCAAAGTCTGGGTCAGGACGATATTGCTCAGGCTGAGGCCCTCCGCAGATGCCGCCTCGTCGGCGGTGACGGCAAAGCCGAAATCACTCAGATAATTTTGCCAATCGCTCCAGACGTCAGCGGGGGTCACGTCCGCCGTGGCGGCGCCCGCGCTTAGCATCAGGGCCAGCGCGCTGGTTATGGCGGTTGGATTGCCGTAATTTTTCATGTCGAACCTCATCGTTCAGGAAACTTGCTTGAAACTTGCGCGCAGCTTCGGGGGATTGGCCGCCGGGGTCAAGTGGTGCCCGCTGGACCCCGCGCCCGCCCGGCGTTAGTCAGAAGGCATATGATGGAGGCCCCAATGAATACCACCCCAGAACTGAACCCAGACCCAATCCCGGACATGACCGGAAAATGCGTGTTGATCACCGGCGCCAGCCGGGGGATCGGGGCCACAGCAGCACATGTATTCGCACAGGCCGGCGCGCATCTGGTCCTTATGGCGCGCAGCGACGCCGCGCTTGCCGAAGTCGCGAACCCCTTGGGCGCGGTAGCCATAACGGGCGACGTGGCGCACTACGACGACATGGCGCGCGCCGTGGCTGTGGCAGAGGAGCGTTTTGGAAGGCTGGACGTACTGATCGGAAATGCAGGCGTAATCTCGCCGATTGCCGCGCTGGATGCGGCGGACCCGGCCGATTGGGGCCAAGCGATCGACGTCAATCTAAAGGGCGTATTTCATGGGATGCACGCCGCGATGCCGGGAATGCGCCGTGCGGGCGGCGGGACGATTATCACCCTGTCATCCGGCGCGGCGCACCGCCCGCTTGAGGGGTGGAGCGCATATTGCGCGTCCAAGGCCGGCGCCGCCATGCTGACCGCCGCCGCGCATCTCGAGGGTGCGCAGCACGGCCTGCGCGTCATGGACCTGTCGCCCGGCACGGTCGCCACCCAAATGCAGCGCGATATCCGCGCCAGCGGCATCAATGCGGTCAGCCAATTCGACTGGTCCGAACATATTCCTCCCGAATGGGTCGCCCGCGCGCTGTTGTGGATGTGCGGCACTCAGGCGAACCCCTATCTGGGGCAGGAGGTATCACTACGCGATCCGGCCATCCGTGCGGCTATCGGTCTGGGGAATGCGGCATGATCGAACTGGCGCAAGACAGTGGCATATGGACCGCCACCATCAACCGCCCTGAGAAGGCAAACGCGCTGACAGACAAAATGCTGACCGAGTTGGCCGAGATTGCCGAAGAAGCAGGCCAACCCGGCGGCGCGCGCCTGCTGATCCTGACCGGCGCGGGCAAAGTCTTCTCGGCCGGCGCCGATCTGGACGCAATGCAAGGCGGGCTGGCCACATCGCCGGTGTGGGAGCGGCTGTCGTCGGCTATTGCCGCGCTGCCATGCCTCAGCATAGCGGCGCTCAACGGCACGGTCGCGGGCGGCGCGATGGGTATGGCGCTGGCCTGCGATTTTCGCGTGGCTGTGGCGGGCGCGGATGTTTTTTACCCTGTGATGAAGCGTGGATTTCTGCCGCAACCGTCCGATCCCGCGCGCCTTGCCGCTTTGATAGGGCCTGCGCGATCGCGGCTGATCCTTCTGGTGGGCCAGCGACTGGATGCTGCGACGGCCCTCGATTGGGGTCTTTACGACCGCATCGCGCAGCCCGGCGCGCTTATGGACGCGGTGCGCGATCTGGCCGCTGATGTGCTGGCGGCAACGCCCCAGCATGTCGCGGCGATCAAGCGTTTGATCCCTTAGTCCAGCCCGCGTTCAGTCACGATCATGACCCGCCCCGCGCCCAGCGCGCGCAACTCGCGTGCGATGCGGACCAACTGGCTGGCTGGCAGGTCGCGGTCAGGGACTAGTCTGATTTCCGGGCTGGCCGTACCGCCGATGCCTTGCATATAATCCTCAGCCTTCGTCACAGGTTCGCCGCGATAAATCATAGTCCCGTCCGCGCGGATCACCAACGCGTCAGGCGGGGGCCGTCCCTCCAGATCGGCGGTGCGCACGAGGCGCAGATCACGGTCTATGGGCTGCGCCAACGTGCCCGCGACCATGAAAAACACCAGCATCAGAAAGACGATGTTAATCAGCGCAATAGTCGGCTCGCGCTTGGATACTGCACGCGCACGTCTCATCCGCCGTCCAGCACGGTGGGGGCGATGCCGGGCACGCTGCGCAGGACCACCAGCAAATCAGTCAGGCGCTGCGACGTGATGCCATCGCGCATTGCAATCAGCAGGGATTGCGGCGCTGCGCCCTTTGGCCGGCCTTTCAGCGCGGCGGACAGCCCCTCCAGCGGCATCGCATCGCCGTTCAGGCGCACGTCGTCCGCGCGCAGTTGCAAAAATAGCGGGGGGATATCACGTGCCTCTACCGCGCCGTCGGCGGCCGCGCTCAGCTCGACCTCAGAGAATTTCGAGAAGGTCGAGCTGAGCATGAAAAAGAGTAATAGCAAGAAGATCACGTCGATCAGCGAGGTCATCGACAGCCGCCGCATGCGCCTGTGTCTAGGCACCTTGGGGCGCGGCCTCGTCCGCCATATGCCCGGCCAGACGCGCGCCGCGTGGATGCAAAACAGCGGCCAGCGCCCTCTCGGCCGTCACGCGCTCGGCGTCCATGCGCCCTTCGAACCAGCTGAGAACCAGCGCCGTCGGCATCGCCACCGCCAAGCCCACGGCAGTCGTCAGCAGTGCGACCCAGATACCCCCCGCAAGGATCGACGGATCAACTTGCGCGCCCGCATCCTGAAGAGCCTGAAACGCCTCAATCATACCCAGAACCGTGCCGAAAAGGCCCAGTAGCGGCGCCAGCTGCGCCACCGAATCCAGCAAGCGAAAGCCTGACTCGAGCTTGGCAAAGCGCGTTTCAGCCTCTGCCGCCAATCGCTGCGCATCAGCGGGAATTGACGAGAACGCCATGTCGATCACTGGCGCCAGATAGCTGCTGGAGCGGCCCAGCGCAGCGCGCGCTTCGGCGCGGTCGCCCTCGTCCCACGCGGTAACGGCCCTTTGCAAGGCGGTGTGGCGGCCCACACCGGCCGAGGTAAACTGCCATATTTTGTATATTATTGTCGCCATCGTCACGACCGATACGGCGAGCAAGATCAGGACGACGGGGCCGCCGATCTCGGCGATCTGGCGCAGCGGGTCCATCAGGCCGTTCACCCCCGCACCTCAATGTCGGTCCGGGTCGACAGGATCAAACCTGCCTCGCAAGCGGCCTGAGGCAGACCCTCACCGGTGCATGTATCTGCCCCGTTAAAAAGGATGCTACCCAGCCCCTCGCATGCGATGTTCGGCACGGAAAACTGGCGCACCCGCTGGCGCGCCGGGGGCAGCGCGCCCAGATCGAACAGCGTTAACCGATCAACTTGCCCGGACGCGTCAAAGAGAACCGCCTCATAAACCACCTGATCTATCGGTGCAGCATGGCCATTCAGCACAACAAAGCTCAGCGTGCAGCCACCATCTATGGTCTGCGCCGCGTTCAGCTCAATCGCGACGGCCGCGCCGATCTGTTCCTCGGCCAAGGTAGGCAACGTCAGTGCGGGCAATGCCGCCAGCAGTCCGATCGATGTCATGAGGGGCTTGAGCGCCATGGGCAATCTCCTACAGGCCGGCACCGCAATGGGTAGGCCCAGTCGTTATTCGACTTGAGCGTTTCAGCATATCGAGCCCATCATGGCAATGACCGAAGACACCCGCGAGAGGCGCCGCCTACGCCTACGCCTTGGTCCGCGCCCCTGTGGGATCATACATCGGGCGCAGGCTAGCCTCGGCGGAAATGCGCGTGCCGGCGACGTCGATCTCGTAGCGCGAGGCCAGCACCTCCTCGGTACTTTGCCCTTTGCAGGGCACATATCCCATGCCAATCGCACCACCCAGATGGTGGCCATAGCTGCCGGAGCTGAGATAGCCGACAATCTCGCCATCCCGCAGCACCGGCTCGTTATGATAGAGCAGAGGCTCGGGGTCGGTCAGGCGAAACTGCACCATGCGCGCCGCTAGCCCCTCTTCTTTTTTGCGCAGCACGGCGTCCCGCCCGATAAAGTCCGGTTTGGACGTCTTGACCGCAAATCCAAGCCCAGCCTCCAGCACGTGATCCTCGCAGGTGATGTCATGCCCGAAATGGCGAAAGCCCTTTTCGATGCGGCAGCTATCCATGGCGTGCATCCCGCAAAGACGCGCACCATGTTTCTGTCCGGCGGCATGCAGCACCTCGAACGCATGACCGGCCATGTCGGCGCTGACGTAAACCTCCCACCCCAACTCGCCCACATAGCTCACGCGGTGAACCCGGGCGAGGCCCATGCCCAACTCAATCTCTTGCGCTGTGCCAAAGGGGTTCACGTCGTTCGAGAAATCAGCTGGCGATACTGCCTGCATGATACCGCGCGCCTTCGGCCCCATCACGGCCAGCACGCCCTCGCCTGCTGTCACGTCGGTAATCACCACGCTGAAATCGCCTATGTGGCGCTGCATCCACGTCTGATCAGCCAGCCGCGTGGCGGCGGGGGTGACGACCAGATACGCCGTCTCGGACAGGCGCGTGACGGTCACGTCCGCCTCAATACCGCCGCGCGTATTCAAGAACTGAGTATAGACGATGCGCCCAACGGGAACGGCGAAATCCCCGCCGCCGACGTGGTTCAGGAAGCCTTCCGCATCCGGCCCCTCGACGCGCAGCTTGCCGAAGGACGACATGTCGTAGATGCCGGCGCCAGTGCGGATCGCGGTATGCTCGGCGGCTGCGTTGTCAAACCAGTTCTGCCGCTTCCAGCTATAGCGGTACTCGCGCTCCTGCCCCGGCTCGGCGAACCAATTCGCGCGCTCCCATCCCGCGGCCTCGCCCATGACGGCGCCCTGCTCCAACAGATGATGATGGAAAGGCGTGCGCCGGATGCCGCGCGCGGTAGCCTTTTGGCGGAAGGGGAAGTGGTCGGCATAAAGCAGGCCCAGCGTCTCTTTGGAGCGTTCGAACAGATATGTCTTGTTCCCCTGAAATGGCTGCATCCGCGCGATATCGACATCGCCCAAATCAAAGGGCTTCTCGCCGCTGTCCATCCATTGGCTCAGCGCATGGCCCGCCCCGCCCGCCGACTGAATCCCGATGGAGTTAAAGCCGCAGGCGACCCAGACGTTGTCCATCTGCGGGCTGAGGCCAAGGTGGTAGGCATCATCGGGCGTGAACGATTCCGGTCCGTTAAAGAAGGTGTGTATCCCCGCTGTCGCCAGCATTGGCAGCCGGTTGCAGGCGGCCTCTAGAATCGGCTCAAAATGATCGAAATCCTCAGGCAGTTGGTCGAATTCAAAGCTGTCCGGGATGCCGTTCATACCCCACGGTTTTGCATTCGGCTCGAACGCGCCGACCAGCATCTTGCCCGCGTCTTCCTTGTAGTAGGTGCATTCATCCGGCACGCGCAGGACGGGCAGTTGGCTTAGACCTTCAATCGGCTCGGTCACGATGTAGAAATGTTCGCACGCGTGCAGCGGCACATTGATGCCCGCCATGCGGCCGACCTCGTGGCCCCACATGCCGGCGCAGTTGACGATCATATCGGCCTCGATATGGCCCTGTGCGCTGCCATCGTCGCTGGCCCAGTCGACGCCGGTGACGCGGCGGCCCGCCTTTGCGATGCCTGTGACGCAGACCCGTTCCTGCACCTTTGCGCCGTGCTGGCGCGCACCCTTGGCCAGCGCGAGCGCGATATTGGCCGGGTCGGCCTGCCCGTCGGTGGGAAGCCAGACACCGCCCGTCACGCCCTCTACGCTCAAATGCGGATAGCGCCCTTTGATGTCATCCGGCGACAGCTCCTCGGCGGGCACGCCAAAGGCGCGGGCCATGCCGGCTTGCCTGTGCAACTCCTCCAGCCGCTCAGACGTCAGCGCTGCCGAGATTGACCCGACTTGGCGAAAGCCGGTCGCGACGCCTGTTTCCGCCTCCAGCCCGGTGTATAGCTCTGCCGAGTAGCGGGCGAGCTTTGTCATGTTGCTGGACGCGCGAAGTTGGCCGATCAGGCCCGCCGCGTGCCATGTGGTGCCGCTGGTCAGTTGCTTGCGCTCTAGCAGGACAACATCGCTCCAGCCCAGCTTGGCCAGATGATACGCGACCGAGCAGCCGACGACGCCGCCGCCGATGATGACCACGCGGGCCTTTGTGGGCAGATCCATGATGCGCTCCTTGGGTTGACGTTAAACGATGCGGTGACCGGCTGCGCGCAATCGCGTGGCCAGTTCGGCGATATGGGCGGGGCCAACCTCGCAGCAGCCCCCCACGATGGTGGCGCCTTGGGCGACCCAGCTCATCGCGAAATCAGCGTAGAGAGCGGGCGACAGATCGCGCCGCGCCTGCAATGCGTCGACAGTTGGAGTATCCTTGAGGAACTCCGCTGTAATGTGATCGAACCCATTTGCATACGCGCCGAAGGGCAGGCCAAACCCGCGCAGGATCATCAGTCCTGCACCAACCGCCTCCGGGCGGGTGCAGTTGATCAGCACGGCATCCGGCGCATGGCCCGCGATCAGCGGCGCCAGATCGCCCAGATCCTCGCCCGAACGCAGACGCGTGCCATCATCGTCCATTACCGTGACGGACAACCAGACGGGCACGCCCGCATCCGCACAGCCTAATAATGCACCAGCCGCTTGCTCAACCGATGCCGCACTCTCGATTAGCAGCAGGTCCACGCCGCCGCGCATCATCGCGGCAATTTCGGCGTAGAACGGCGCGGCGATGTCCGGCGGCGGGCAAATATCTGGGCGATAGGACGCGCCCAGCGGCCCCAGCGTGCCAGCGATGCGGCCCGTGCCATGTGCGGTGCGCGCTGCCGCTGCCTCGGTCAGTGCGCATTCGATCAATGTGCCAAACTGGTCCTCGATCCCGGCGCGCGCCAGACGGTCCCTGTGGACTGCATAACTGTTGGTGCTGGCGATGGTCGCGCCTGCGACAAAGTAATCGCCGTGCACTTCGGCGGCCAGTCCGGGCCGGTCCATCATCACAGCGGTCGACCACAGGTTCGTCGGGGCACCCCCCGCCCGCTTGACCAGTTCCTGCCCGATAGAGCCGTCTAGAAGGGTGATGTCGGTCATGGGTAGATTTCCCGAGGCTGCGTGTGCTCAATGGTCGCCAAAATACCGGGCGCGCGGATGTTGCCAAAACTGGTTGTTGCATCGCCCAGCACCGGAAACGTGCCTTTGGGACTGACAGCCGGGCATCCCGCTGCCGTGAAAATGGTAATTAGGGTTTTGGCGCTATCCGTCAGCATCAGGCGCGTATCCGTTCGTTGCTCGCATCCCAAAGGGGGGCGTCCGGCTGCACTACTGCCTTGAACCGCTCGCCATAAATTTCGACCTCAAGTTCAGTGCCCGGCACGGCAAGGTCGGCGCGGATCATCCCCAGCGCGATAGAGGCATCAACCCGGTAGCCCCACGCGCCGCTCGTCGTCTCGCCCACTACATCACCGCCGTGCCAGAGCGTCGACATATAGGGCGCGTCAGCTTCGCCCGCATCTACGATCAAAGTGACAAATCGCTTCACGCTGCCCTGCTGGCGCTCGCTTAGCAGGGCGGCCTTGCCTGGGAAATCCTGCGGCTTGTCCAGTTTGACAAAACGGTCCAGCCCGCCCTCCAGCATCGAATAATCGGTGCTGAGATCGCCCTTCCACGCGCGATAGCCTTTTTCAATCCGCAAGCTGTTCAACGCATACATCCCAAAGGGTTTCGCGCCAGCGTCTAGAATGGCGCGGTAGATATCTGCCATATCCTCGTTCGCGGCATGCACCTCCCATCCCAGCTCCCCTGCGAAGGATACGCGGGCGATATGCGCCTTATGCCCAGCCACAGTGCAATACTGGTGGCTAAGCCATGGCAGCGACAAATCGCCGTCGGTCAGCGACGCCAAAAGATCGCGGCTAGCAGGGCCAGTAACGATCAGCGCGCTGCGCTCGGTCGTCGCCTCCTCAACGGTGACACCCGTCGGCACGCTGCGCCGGATCAGATCGCCGTCATGCCATTGCGCCGTCGCGGCAGTGATCAGGATAAAGCTGTCCTCGGCCAGCCTTATGCACGACAGCTCTGTCAGGATGCGGCCGCGATCATCGGCGACATAGACAAGGTTCATGCGCCCCACCTTGGGCAACGCGCCGGTAACGAGGCCGCGCAGCCAATCGTCCGCGCCCTGCCCCCGCACATGAAAGCGGGTGAATCCCGGCAGATCCAGCACGCCGCAATGGTCGCGGACGGCTGCGCATTCCTCGGCAATGCGCTGCGCCCATGGGCCTGCGCGGTTCCATGTCTGGGTGGCCTCCTCGCTGACATCATCGCCGGGCTGTGCAAACCAATTTGCCCGCTCCCACCCGTTATAGGCGCCCATTACGCCGCCAAGTTCGCGTACGATGGCATCATTCGGACCCCGCTTGCGATCGCGGCCAGCGGGCCATTCGTGCCAGGGGAAATGCATGGCGTATTCATGGCCGTACACCTCCATCCCCTTGGCGATGCAGTGCTCTGGGTCGGTGTAGTCGGTAAAGCGGCGCGGATCGACCGCCCACATATCCCATTCCGTAGCACCTTCTGTGATCCACTCAGCCAGCACCTTGCCCGCGCCCCCCGCCTGCGAAATGCCGAAGGTGAAAACGCAAGCCTCAAAGGCGTTTGGCACGCCCGGCATGGGGCCAAGCAACGGCAGACCGTCGGGCGCATAGGGGATGGGGCCGTTGATGACCTTGTTGATGCCCACATGCCCCAGCAGCGGCACGCGCGCCATCGCATCCTCGATGTACCATTCCAGCCGCTCCAGATCGTCTGGGTATAGTTGAAAGCTGAAATCCTCGGGAAAGGGATCGTCTGGCGTGATCCAGTGTGCCTTGCAGTTCCGCTCGTAAGGGCCAAGGTTCAGGCCGGTTTTTTCCTGGCGCAGGTAGTATGAGCTGTCGACGTCGCGCAGCAGCGGCAACTTGCCACTCGCGGCTGTGTACTCAGCGATTTCAGGGATTTCGTCGGTCAGCAGATACTGGTGGCTCATCACCATCATCGGCACGGTGCGCCCGCCATAGGGCTTGAACCATTCGCCGACCGTCTGCGCATAATAACCAGCCGCATTCACCACAAATTCGCAGCGGATATCGCCCTTGTGGGTGTGGACGATCCATTCACCTCCGTCCCGCGTCACGCCTGTCGCGGGGCAAAACCGTTCTATCCGTGCGCCCAGATCGCGCGCGCCCTTGGCCAATGCTTGCGTTAGCTGACTAGGGTCGATGTCGCCGTCGCTGGGGTCATACAGCACGCCTTTCAGGTCATGCGTCTCCATAAAGGGGTACATCTGCTTTGCCTCGTTCGGCGATAGCATCTGCATGTCCATGCCCTGATAGCGGCCCATGCCGCAGGCGCGCTGAAATTCTTGTTCACGCTCGTCTGAATGGCCCAGCCGCAAGGAACCGGTGACGTGGTAATTCATCGGATAATCCACCGCATCCGACAGGCCGCGATACAGCTCGGTCGAATAGCGTTGCATGTTCATGATCGCCCAAGAGGTCGAGAACGTCGGGCAATTGCCCGCGGCGTGCCATGTGCTGCCGGCGGTCAACTCGTTCTTTTCTAGCAGGACGCAATCGGTCCAGCCCGCCTTGGCAAGGTGATAGAGGCCGGACGCGCCCACCGCGCCGCCGCCGATGATGACCACGCGGGCCGTGCTGGGAAAATCGCTCATTGTCTCGCTCTCCGCTATTTGGTCAGGATCGGGCTGACTGGGGCAGGCCGTCTGAGATGTCGTAGTAGTCGCCTTTGTCCTCGCAAAAGATGTGCCGCTCCAGTCTTAGCCCCGTTGGCGCGTCCAGTGCCCCGAGGGCAAAGCTGATTGTGTCCTCGTCATGCGCCTTCCAGAAAAGGAAGCTGCCACAGCGGGCGCAAAATCCACGCTTGGCTGTGTCGCTGGCCTGATACCATTCAGGCGTGCCAACGATTGCCAGATCCGCCTCGGGCACCGCGGCAGACGCCCAAGTGTGGCCCGACTGCTTGCGGCACTGCCCGCAATGGCAGACCGACAGGTGTTGCGGCTCGCCTGCCACCTCGAACGTCACGTCACCGCACAGACACTGGCCTTTAAGCATGATTAGCTCTCCTGCAGTTGCGGCAGATCGCCGCCGATTTCGCAGTAATCGCCCTGTTCGCGCACCCAGACATGCGCGCCCAGCTTGAGGCCCGTTTCGCCGTCCAGACTACCCATCAGGACATGCACATTCGCTCCCGCGTCGCCCCGCCAGAACAGCGTCGATCCACAGCGCGTGCAAAAGCCGCGCGTAGCGATGCCCGAGGCGCGGTACCATGTCAGCCCATCGTCGCAATCGAATGTCACGCTGTCCTTGGCCACCGGAACGGCGGCAAAATAGTGGCCGGACTGGCGACGGCACTCGATGCAGTGGCACGCGATCGCGCGGCCCTCAGGTGGCCCGGCGGTAAAGGCGACAGCGCCGCAGAGGCAGGAACCGCGCAGCATTCTACGCCCTTCCCGGTAGGGTACTGGACCCCAGAAGCACGCCATAAACGATGAAACAAAGCGCCAGCGCGCGCCGCAGCGGCCGGCTGGCAACAGCGCCCAGCGCCGAGCGCCCCAGACCTACGCCCAGCGCGGTATAGCCCGAATAGCTGAGCGCGGTCAGCGTCAGTGCCGTTGGCACGATCACCCACATTTGCTGGCCCAATGGCACATCAGGCTGAACGAACTGGCTGAACGCGGCCAGATAGCCCGCGACGCTTTTGGGATTAATCGTGGCAATCAGAAATGCGCGGCCATAGACCGACCCGCCAGACACGGCCCCGGCGCTGACCGGTCTGCTTGCTTGTCGCCACGTGCGAATACCCAGCCAGATCAGCACGCCCGCGCCGATTAGCTTAGCCACCTCGAACACCTGCGGCGATGCCGCGATCAGCGCCGTGATACCCAGCGCCGACAGCGCCAGAAACAGCGCCGCCTGCGTCAGGATCGCAGCCACCCCTGGTAGCGCGCGGCGAAAGCCGAGGTTCATCCCGGTGGTGATGCAATTAACCGCGTTCGGCCCTGGCGTGGTGACGAATACCGCCCAAAATAGCGCGAATATGATCCAAGCTTCCCAGCTCATCCCTGGCTCCTCAATAGACCGGCGGCGCGATCACCCAGATCGCTGTCGCAGGAAGGTCATAGGGATTGCGCCATTCAAATGCGTCGCCCCGGATGCGGAAACTGTCACCACTCGTCACGGTAAACTCGTGGCCTGCGATGGTCAGGTCCAACTGGCCCGACACGATGTATCCCACCTCTTGGGTAGGCCGCATCATGAATTCTGGTGCGCGGCTGTGCGGCGCAAAGGTGGAATGGACCATCTCAAAATCGTCGGTCAGGTCGGGCGACAGCAACTCTTCGGTCAGGCCGGGCATATCCTTGCCTATAGGGCGGCGCGCGGTGCGACGCACAATATAACCGGCCTCACCCTCAGGGACGCCCACATCGACCATCAACAGCGATAACGGGACGTCCAGCGCGGCCGCAAATGTACGCAGATCGTCGGCACTCGGTTGCGATAGGTCCCGCTCCACCTGGCTTAACCAGCCGACAGAACGGCCCAACCGCTCTGCCAAGCCTGCCAGCGTGACACCGCGCGACTTGCGAAGGGCGCGCAGATCGGCGCCGATGGTTCGGCGCGCAGAGATATCGGTATGAAGCAAACGCGGCCCCGCCATGAAATTAACGTCGATATTTTCACGATGCTGCGCTGCTGTTAAAAACGCAAGAAGAATTTCACGACAACATCAGCCCCCGAATGTCTGCCGCAAGAGCCGCGTCAGCCCGTCCGCATCAGCACGGTCAAAGGCCGCAACCCGGTCGCTGTCGATATCCAGCACGCCGATCAGCACGCCACCGGCATCGCGTACAGGCAACACAATTTCGGATTTTGTGCTGCTCGCACACGCAATATGGCCCGAAAACGCGTCGACATCATCGACCAGCTGCACCTCGCCGGTACGGGCCGCCACGCCGCACACCCCGCGTGAAAATGGGATGAATAGGCAGCCATGGCCGCCCTGATAGGGGCCGATTCGCAACGTTTCAGGCTGAGTGACACGGTAAAAACCGGTCCAGTCAAACCGGTCATCAGCATGGTGCAGCTCGCACACCATGGTCGCCATCAGTGCGATTGTGTCCTCCTCGCCGTGCGTCAGCGCGGCAAGGGTTTTGGCCAGTTCGTCATAGTTGATCCGCATGTTTCGTTGCCCTTCTCATAGGTTGGCTCACGTTGGAGTTGCGCTGTTCCCGAATAGCTTTCACCCCCAAAATTTGTCCGGTGCAATGGCCTTGTTCGCGCACACCGAATGGTAAGGAATTTGCCCTAGCGTGAGTCGCAACGATATGAATCATTCGGAGTGAACATGGACCTTTCCAGCAGCCAATATGGCGCCTACCAGCTTATCACTGTTAACGCCGCACGGATCGACGCCGCCGCCGCCATCGCCTTTAAGGACGCGTTGCGAGCAGCCACATCTGATGGCACGGGCGATGTCCTGCTGGACCTTCGGCAGGTAATGTTCATCGACTCCAGCGGCCTTGGTGCCATCGTTGCCGCGCTCAAGCTGGTTGGCCCGGACCGGCGGCTAGAGCTGGCATGCTTGACGCCTGATGTGGAAAAAGTGTTTCGGCTGACGCGCATGAATTCAATATTTCGCCTTCATACCGATCTGAACGATACTGCCCTTGGACAAACTGGATGAATTTAGTGCCCGCTTGGCATAGGCAAGGCATCCGGCAGGCGGCCCGGACATGACTGCCGCGCAGAGCCAGCCTACAAAGGTGTTCGACCTCATTGCGTCTGCGAACGAGATACGCGCCGGGCTGTCAGAGATACGGATGCATCTGCGCGCCGCAGGACTATCCCACTGCGAATGTGGCACTACCGAAATCGTCCTTGCCGAAGCATTCAACAACATCGCCGAACACGCTTACGCGAATAGCGGCGTGGGCAATATCAACGTCGCCATAACACTGGATGATGGCAGCGCTCTGATTGAAGTCACGGATACCGGCGCGCCCCTGCCGGGGTTGTCCGCGCCCGCAGGCAAACCGCCAAGATTGGACGGGCCCAGCCGCGACCTGCCCGAGGGTGGCTATGGCTGGTTTCTGATCCGCCAGCTGACGGCAGCGCTGACCTATGATCGTCATGACGGGCGAAACATTCTGCGACTGCGCATGAGTTTACCGTGCACACAGCAACCCGCAGCACTCGGCCTAAGCGCGCGGTCGAACTGATCAGGCGACAGGCAGGCACTCTGCCCTTTCGGCACGATTGATTTCGCCTTGCAAAGTTACCTGCCTCAAACATGCCCAAATGTGATCTCATTGAGGACAGACTGCACCGTCAAAACTAACTTTGTAGCTGCATCAGCTTCTCTCGGCGCCGCGTTTAACAGCCCCCACCCAGTGCGCGGCGCCGAGGTCCAAAATTCTCGCAAATGCGCCTCGCGCTAGCGAATTCCTCCCATCACCTTCATGTCTTGGCAATCGGTTCGGCGCGGCTTACCATCTGGTTTCCCCCCCAGTTAGGAGCCTGGCCATGCGCGACTTTCACCTTCCCGGCCGGTCGCCGGTGCTGGCGGCGAACGGCATGTGCGCCACGTCCCATCCGCTGGCGTCCAAGACGGCTATCGACATTCTTGAACGTGGCGGAAACGCCATGGATGCGGCCATCGCGGGTGCCGTCCTCTTGGGTCTTTGCGAGCCGCAAATGGCGGGCATCGGTGGCGATTGCTTTGTCCTCTTCTCCGGTCCGGGCGACGCGGGGGTGCAGGCATTCAATGGCTCGGGCCGGGCGCCTGCGGGTGCAACCGCACAAGCGCTGCGCGACCGTGGACTGACTGCTGTGCCCCTCTACACCGCAGACGCGGTAACTATTCCGGGTGCGATTGATGCGTTCTGCCGACTTAGCGAAGATCACGGCAAGCTCGGGCTCGATGCACTTTTGGCCCCCGCGATCCGGTATGCGGATGAGGGTGTGCCCGTCGCGCCGCGCGTTGCGCGGGACTGGGTGTACTGCGCCGACGTGCTGAAGGATCACGCGCGCACACATTACCTGCCCGGCGGCGCACCGGCCCAGATTGGCGCGCTATTCCGCGCGCCCGGCCAGGCCGAAGTGCTGCGCCGCGTGGCGAAAAATGGTCCGCAAGCATTCTATGAGGGCGAGATCGCAAGCGACATGGTGGCCGCACTCACGGACGTCGGCGGCACGCACGCGGCTGCCGATTTCGCAGGGCATCGCGGCGATCCCGCCACGCCAATCAGCGGGACCTATAAGGGCCGCGAACTGGTTGAGCATCCGCCGAACGGCCAAGGTGCGACGGCGATCTTGATGCTCAACATGCTGGCGCAATTCGATATCGCCGCGATGGACCCCTTCGGCGCCGCCCGCGCCCATCTGGAGGCCGAAGCGACCAAGCTGGCATACGATACGCGAAGCCGCATCATCGCTGATCCCGATCACACAGCGCGCACCGAATTCATGCTGAGCGAGGACACCGCGAAGACCCTTGCCGCGATGATCGATCCCAAACGCGCGCTTGGCGCCGCCGCGCCGCTGACGGAGGCGATGCACCGCGATACCGTCTATATCACGGTCGTCGACAAGGACCGGATAGCGGTGTCGCTGATCTATTCGATCTTTCACGGCTTCGGTTCGGGCATCGCATCGGAGAAGTTCGGCATCTTGATGCAGAACCGCGGTTCGGGATTCACCCTCAAAGAGGGTCATCCGAATGAATTGGCTGGCGGCAAGCGGCCGTTTCACACCATCATCCCCGGTATGCTGCGTAAGAATGGCCGCACAGTCATGCCGTTTGGTGTCATGGGCGGCGGATACCAGCCATGCGGTCATGCGCGCATTGTATCCAACTTGGCGGATTATGGGATGGACCCGCAGACCGCAATCGACGCCCCCCGCGCCTTTGCCGACGGCAAGGAGTTGCGGGTCGAGCGTGGCTATAGCGATGCCGTACGCGCCGAGCTATCGGATCTGGGCCACAAAGTGGTCATCCCCGATGAGGCAATCGGCGGCGCGCAAGCGATCGAAATTCGAGAGGATGGCGTACTGGAGGGGGCGTCTGACCCGCGCAAGGATGGCTGCGCATTGGGATACTAGAGGCGGCAGGGTGGGCGGCTGCCCACTATCCTGTACAGATCAATTCATCTGGAAATGCAGCGGATACTGCCCGTCCTCGAAGGGGCCAAACAGGTCGTCGATATCAGGATGCTCGACCGGCTCGCCCGAATAATCTGCGATCAAATTTTGCTCGCTGACATAGGCGACATAGTAGCTTTGATCGTTTTCGGCCAAGAGATGATAGAACGGCTGGTCTTTGACCGGGCGACTTTCCTCTGGGATTGAGGAATACCACTCTTCGGTATTGGCAAACTCTGCGTCCACGTCAAAGACAACACCTCGAAACGGGTGCTTCTTGTGGCGCACGACTTGCCCCAAATGATATTTTGCGCGTGTTTTTAGCATAGCTTGAAGCCCATAAACGTCGAGTCTAGTGGTTTCAAGCACGCTTTGTCCAACGCTGATGCATGCCCGTTAGGAAACAGTCTGTTAGGTTTTTGCGCGCACCGACTTCGGCGCAAGCGACGCTTGTCGGCAACAGCCCGCAGATGCGGCTAAAATCGTGATTTCCCATTTGGCAAAAACTGGGTACACTGATCTGATAACCAAAGGCAGCGCAGACTGCCCCAAAAAAATGAGAGCAGAGGCAGCAATGAGCAGACAGCTTCGCGCGGTCCTACTACTGGTGTTGGTCGCAGCCTGCGGGCGCGGCGGCGGTTATGGGGATTCCCCCAACCAGATGGAGGATGCCTGCGCCATCTTGCGGGAACGTCCCGAATACAGACGCGCCTTCCGCGCCGCCGAGCGGCGCTGGGGCGTACCTACCCATGTCCAAATGGCAACTATCTATCAAGAGAGTAAGTTCGTCTCGGACGCGCGCACTCCTTACCGCTATACGCTGGGCATAATCCCGATGGGACGGCAAAGTTCCGCCTTTGGGTACAGCCAGGCACTGGACGGCACATGGGACGAATATGTCTCAGAGGCCGGATCGCGGCGTGCGCGGCGCGATAATATCCACGATGCAACCGACTTCATGGGTTGGTACATGTCCAAATCCCGCGATGCGTTGAACATTCCGATGTATGATGCTCGCAACCACTACCTTGCCTATCATGAGGGCCGCACCGGGTATTCCCGCGGCACCTATAATAGCAAGGCATGGCTCGTGCGTGTCGCTGGTACGGTCGAATCGCGCGCCGCAAACTATCAGGCACAGCTACGGCGCTGTAATTGAACGAGGTCAGGGGCGGCAAAAGCGCCGCCTCGCCCGTTTCTGATTAGCGGTTAGCCTTGCCACCGCCCGTGCCGATGCCCGGAATGACAAACCTGTCGTTGCTGAGGCTCACGCCCTTTTTCAGATCGCCCAGAATTACCGTCGTTCGGCTGCCGCCGCCGTCGTTGATGACCCATTGACGCAACTCGGTCGGGTTCGAGGTGAACACCAGATCGATGCTGCCATATTCGGGGTTGGCAGGGTCCTGCGCGCGCACCGTCGTCGTCTTGCCGTCGCTGGAATGGCCGGTAACCATTCGGGCGCGTGTCAGGTCCACATTGCGCGCAAGGATGATCGACAGCGGCGTACGGTTCAGCGGATAACCTTGCGGGCCGTCATTCGATTTGCCATCAATTATGCCCACCGTATCGCCGTTTGAGACGACCAGCATCTGCTCTGGCGGCTTGTATTCAAACCGCACACGGCCTGGCCGCTTGATCAATAGCTGGCCCTCGCTGATGGTGCCGTCATCGTTAATCTGCGTGAACGCGCCAGTGGCGGTTTGGAAGCTGTTTAGATAGCGCGACAGCTCTGTGAGAGGCAGTTTTTCGGCGGCGGCGGGCATTGCGATCGCAATGCTCAGCGCCGCGGCGGCGATGGCGGTGAATGGTCTCATGGCAAATCTGCCTCCTCGATTCGGCGCGGTAGTGGGTCCGCCCTTATTTTGCACGGAATGGTCGCTGTTATGCGATAGCGCCTGTGCTGCCACTCCATATCAGGCGGCCGCGCGCTCTTATCAAGGGCAGGCGCGCATTGGTGGCGGTTGCCCGCACGCCGCTGCCGCGTTGCTGTTACGGCAAACGGCGCCCTTAGGACAGGACGCCGTTTGCAAATTTTCATAACTAACGGATGGCCGCGACCTAACGCTCTGGCACCAGAATCTCGCGCTTACCCACGTGATTGGCGGCCGATACTACGCCCTGATCCTCCATCTGCTCGACCAGCCGCGCGGCCTTGTTATAGCCGATGGCCAGCTTGCGCTGGATATAGGACGTGCTGCACTTGCGGTCTGTGATCGCGATCTGCACAGCCTGATCGTATAGCGCATCCTCGCCTTCTGATCCGTTCGTCAGACCAAGAACGGCGTCGATGTTGCTGGCTTGGTCCTCGTCGGGGCCTTCCAGCACGCTGCCGACATAGACGGGGGGACCTTGCGCCTTGAGGTGGTTGACGACCTCTTCGACCTCCTCATCGCTGACGAACGGCCCGTGGCAGCGGATGATTTTCGCGCCGCCAGCCATGTAAAGCATGTCGCCCATGCCCAAGAGCTGCTCGGCCCCCATTTCGCCCAAGATGGTGCGGCTGTCGATTTTCGACGTCACCTGAAAGCTGATGCGCGTCGGAAAGTTCGCCTTGATCGTGCCAGTGATAACATCAACCGAGGGGCGCTGCGTGGCCATGATGATGTGGATGCCCGAAGCGCGCGCCATCTGCGCAAGGCGCTGAATGCAGGCCTCGATCTCTTTGCCGGCAACCATCATCAGGTCCGCCATCTCGTCGACGATGACGACGATGTAGGGCATCTTTTCAGGCGCAAATTTCTCAGTCTCGAACACCGGCTCACCAGTGGCATCATCAAATCCGGTTTGCACCGTGCGGCTGAACATCTCGTTCTTGCCCAGCGCGTCGGCCACGCGGGAGTTATAGCCGTCGATGTTGCGCACGCCCATCTTGGACATCTTGCGATAGCGCTCTTCCATCTCGGCGACGGTCCATTTCAGGGCGACAACCGCCTTTTTGGGGTCCGTGACAACGGGGCTCAGAAGGTGCGGGATGCCGTCATAAACGCTGAGTTCCAGCATCTTGGGGTCGATCATGATCATCCGGCAGTCTTCGGGTGTCAGCTTGTAGAGCAGTGACAGGATCATGGTATTGATCGCCACCGATTTGCCCGATCCGGTCGTACCGGCAATCAGCAGGTGGGGCATCTTGGCAAGGTTCGCGACCATAGGATCGCCGGCGATATCCTTGCCCAGCGCCAGAGGCAGCTTTTGGTTGCCGTCGCCAAAATCGCGGCTCGACAGGATCTCGCGCAGCGACACCATCTCGCGGTTGTCATTGGGCAGTTCGATACCGATGACGCTACGGCCCGGCACGGTGCTGACGCGCGCGGATAGCGCCGACATTGAACGCGCGATATCGTCGGCAAGGCCGATCACGCGAGACGCCTTGAGGCCGGCGGCCGGCTCCAACTCGTACATTGTCACAACGGGGCCGGGGCGGACTGATACGATCTCGCCTTTGACGCCGTAGTCGTCCAGCACGACCTCCAGCATCCTCGCGTTTTCCTCCAGCGCCTCGTCGCTGAGGTGATGGCGTGTGATGTTTTCTGGGCTGGACAGCAGGCTGAGGGGTGGCAGCTCGTACTGCACGCTGGCCCTCTCCTCGAATTGAAGTCCCGGTTGAGCCTCTGCCACGGCACGGGCCGAGGGCGCGGGCACCTTGCGAACGGGATGCTGCACGACCCTTTTGGCCTCGGGGGTGTGCGTGCGATAAATTGGCTGCTGGGGGGACGGTGCGGTCTCGTCGAGTATGATCGCTTCGTCCTCGTCCTCATGCTCGGCTATATCTGTCGGCTCGGGGGCAGGGGCGCGCGGAGTGATCTCCCGGCGTTGCTGCACAGCCGCGTTCTGCGTGATCTCGGGTTGCTGCATAGCCTCCAGAGCGGGCATGCGCGATGCTGCGCTCAGACGCGGCTCGGGCGGCAGTGTCAGGCCTGCTGACGTCAGCGGCGGTTCGGGCGGCAGCGGCACACCGCGCGCGGTGTCAAGCACCAGCGGAATCGGCCCGCGCCGCCCTGCGCGTGCGGCAGCGGCGGCTGCGGCCAACTGTACAGGCGCGGCAGGCCCGGAACGGACGCGCGACTTGATGATATCAGCGATCTTTTCCTTGATGCGGTCCTCGCCGGGCATTGGGCGGTCGCCCGCGATCGACTGCGGTTCAACCAGTTCGGGCAGCGGCATAGGCTCGGGCTTGCGCATCAGCGATGGCATCCGGGCCAAAAGGCCGCCTTGCTTTTCCATCGGCTTTTCTGGAACTGCCTCAACCGGGCGGGCGCCCCGCGCAGGGGCGTGCAGTGGGGGCGCTGATGCCTCGTCATAGACCTTGGCATGGGCGCTACGGCTAACAGGCGGCCCATCCGCGGCCATCGCAGAGGCAGCAGGCGCATTGCGGCGCGCGGCGGCACTGGTGCGCGCTGCATTGGCAGCCATCGCAGCGCCCGAGGCCCCGCGCGAAGCAAGGCCAACCAGCGCAGAATAGGCCATAATCACACCCAGCGCCGTGTAGCGCAGACCGCGCTTGATCTCGCTTAGCTCAAATCCAGTGACAAACGCGCCAAGCGCTAGCATCAAGAGGCCCAGTATCAGAGACAGCACCTTTAGCCCCGCCGCCGCACCGATAGGCAGAACGCCCAGTACCGCGCCCAGAACCGTGTCGCCGAAAATACCGCCCAGACCAAAGCTGTGGCTGGCATACCATTCTGCGCCCGGCGTCAGAGACGCAGCATAAAGCGACAGCACAGCGATCCAAATCGGGGCAAAGATGACGCGCGCCATCGCCCGTTCCTGCCCGCGATGCAGAACAAAACGAATGCCCCACGCCGCCAGCACGATGGCCAGACCCCAGCCGCCCCAGCCAACAACCATAAAAAGGGTCGCAGCGATGGTGGCGCCCGTCTGGCCCAGCCAATTTTGCACCGGCGTATCAACCGCCGAGAGCCAGCTGGGATCCTCGGGGCTGTAGGAGGCAAAGAGCATCGTGGCCAGAACAGCCATCCCCAGCAGGCCAAGGCCAAGCAGTTCCTTGCCGCGTTTTTCGATGGCTTGCGCCATGTTACTGTCCAGCAAAGGATCGCGCCCGCGTGTCTGATATGCCATGTCGTTCCTCGTCCTTACGCCCTGCAAGCCCGGCGCGATGCGCCCGCCTGCCCGGCCAAAGGCGCAAACGCGCCCATGATCCGGCTGATTTCATCGTGATCCTGAAAGGCCAAAGTATCCGCAACGCGTAAGGGCGCTGCGCCGCGCGATGGATCGCACAGGCACGCCAGACAACTTGCCGCAAGGTTAAAAAACCGCTCGGATAACATGTGAACTGCCTCAGGTTCGGGATCATTGTCGCCCCGTATTGCCCAAAACTACGCGTTGGACGTGCATCCGTCCAGCGAAACCATATCGGCCACCACTCGATTGTGGCATTTTTGGCAGACCGTGTTTTTTGTTGGTAAAAATACCTAATTCAAAGGCTTAGCGCAGCGCTGCCTCTGCCGCAGAGGCAATCCGTAGCAGCCGTTCCTCGCCCATCGACGCGCCGCAAAGCATTATACCGCAGCTGGGAACGCCCGTCGGTAGCGTGATCGCGGGCAGGCTCATCAGATTTGCGACGCGGGTGTTGCGCAGCGTCAGCAGGTTCTCGGCCGCGTAGTAATCGCCGCCCTCCATCAATCGCGCCGCGTTTGGCGGCAGGTTCGGTGCGCTCGGCATCAGAACCGCGTCATAACTAGCTACACGCGTCGCCCAGATGCTGCGCAGCGCATCGAGCCTCTGCCAAGCCGCGACGAATTCGGGCGCTGTGATGCCCTTACCGCTGCGAAAGCGGTCGCGGATGGGGCCAAACATCTTGTCCGGGTCTGCCTCAATCACTGCCCCCCAGGTGCCATATGCCTCGGCTGAAAACAGCGTTGCGGCGAGGCCCATCGCCTCGTCGACCTCAGGCGCAATCAACGGCTCAATCAGGGCGCCTGCGCCCTCCAGCTTGGCGATTGCGGCCACGTATGCGCGTTCGGGCATGTCCCGCAGATCATTCATTGCCGTACTTTGCAGCGTTGCCAGCCGCACACCGCGCAACGATGCACCGCGCAAATCGACGGCTTTGCGTCCCTCCAGTACGGCCAGCAGCAACGCGGCATCCTCGACAGTGCGCGTCAGCGGCCCGACGGTGTCGAACCGCGCGGCCAGCGGTACTGAGCCGCGCACAGAAACCCGGCCGGCGGTTGTTTTCAGCCCGACCAGATCATTCCACGCCGCAGGTACGCGCACTGACCCGCCCGTATCACTGCCAATGCCCGCGGCGGCCAGCCCGTGCGCCACGCTTGCCGCCGCACCCGAGGACGAGCCGCCGGCAACTGCGTCCGCGTCGTTGATACAAGGCGGCGTCGCGGTCATAGGGTTCAGGCCAAGGCCCGAAAACGCCAGCTCGCTCATATGCGTCTTGCCAAGGCAGACCATCCCGGCGGCGGTGGCATTGGCCAGTACTTCAGCATCGCTGTCCGGCACGCGGCCTGCGAGCAGGCGACTGCCTGCCTCAGTCGCCGTGCCTGCGCTGTCGAACAGATCCTTCCAGCTGATCGGGACGCCGTCCAACAATCCGCGCCTTTGCCCCAGCCGCGCGCGTGCGGCGGCTGCATGCGCCTCTGCCCGCGCGCGGCCGTGCGTGACAGCGGAGTATATGCGCGGCGTCATTGGATGCGCGTCGATGGCGTCCAAGTAAGCCTCGGTCAAGGCCACAGGATCGATCCGGCCTGCACCGATACCACGGCCGAGATCCGCCGCACTCATTTGTAGCCAATCTTGCATCGCCCGCCCTCACCGAAAGTTTTCTGAAATCCAAGTGACCGTAGCGGCAGGGTGGCGCATGGACAATCCCGCAAGCGCCGCCATATTGAGAGCCATGAAAATGGACAGTGATATCTTGATCGTCGGTGGCGGTCTGAACGGCTCAGCTCTTGCCTTGGCACTGGCGCAGCGTGGCATCAGCGTGGTGGTAGTCGACGCCTTGCCGCAAGATACGCGCGCGGATATGGCATTCGATGGGCGCTCTTATGCGCTGGCGATGGCGTCGGTTCGCCTGCTGCGCGCCATTGGCATCTGGGACCGCATCAAGGACCGCACGCAGCCCATGCTGGAAATCAAGGTCAGCGATGGGCGGGCGGGCGCAGGACCGCTTTCGCCCTTTGCGCTGCATTTTGACCACGCCGAACTAGAAGAAGGCCCGATGGGCCACATGTGCGAGGATCGCGTTCTGCGCCCCGCGTTGCTCGCTGCGATGGACGAGGCGCCCGGCGTCACTGCGATATCCGGCGATACGGTGATCGCACAGGACGCAGGCGCGACCGGCGCCACGCTGACGCTCGCATCAGGCCGCGTTTTGCACACGCGTCTGATCGTGGGATCGGACGGGCGCGCATCGGGTACGGCCCAGCGGGCGGGTATAAAGCGTACGGGGTGGGCGTATAACCAGACCGCTTTGGTCTGCGCAGTGGCGCATGAGAAACCGCATCACGGCATCGCGCATCAGTTCTTTATGCCGCCGGGGCCGCTCGCGATCCTACCGCTGCCCGGCAACGTGTCATCCATCGTCTGGAGCGAGCGGGCAGAGACCGCCGCCGCATTTGCAGCACTGAACGACGAAGATTTCCTCAGCGTTCTGCGTCCCAGATTTGGTGATTTTCTGGGGCAGATTTCGCTGGTTGGCGCGCGGTATACTTACCCGCTGGTCCTGAGCGTTGCGAACAATCTGGTCGCGCCGCGGGTGGCGCTGGTTGGCGATGCGGCGCATGGCGTGCATCCCGTCGCCGGCCAAGGTTTGAACGCAGGGCTGCGCGATGTAGCGGCGCTGGTGCAAGTGTTAACCGATGCACGAGGCCGAGGCGAAGATATGACCGCACCCGATGTGTTGGAGCGATACCAGCGCTGGCGCCGCTTTGATATCGCCGCACTGGCGATGACAACGGACCTCAGCAGCCGACTGTTTTCCAGCGACAACCCCCTGCTGCGCACCGTGCGCGATATTGGTATGGGCGTGGTGCAGGCCGCTGCCCCGATACGGCGTGCGCTGATGCGCGACGCGGCAGGGCTGACCGGTGATTTGCCTGATTTGATGCGCTAGGACTCGCGGCGCCGAACGGCTAGCTCCAGTCCTTCAGCGCCTTTTCGTCCTCGTCTCGGGGATCTACCCATGAGGCGTCGCTGCCGCTTGCTTCTTTCTTCCAAAATGGCGCGCGCGATTTCAGATAATCCATCAGATACATCGCAGCGTCGAACGCGTCTTTGCGATGGCAAGAGGCCGTGGCAACCATCATAATCAGATCATCTGGCGCCAGCCGTCCATGGCGGTGGATAATCAGGCTGCCGCCCAGATCCCAGCGCTTGTGTGCGTCCTCGGCGATGGCGTGCAGTGCCTTTTCGGTCATGCCCGGATAATGCTCGATCTGCATATGATCGAGCAAGCCGTCCAGATCGCGCACTATGCCGGTGAAGGTGACAACCGCGCCCATACCTGTCTGGCGCGCGGCAAAGGCATTGGCCTCAGCGCCCAGATCGAATGGGGCCTCCTGCACGCGGATATCTGACGCGGCAAGCATCTAGCCACCCGTCATGGGCGGAAAGAACGCCACTTCGCGCACTCCTGCAAGCGGCGCATCCCATTCGGCGAGCTCTTGATCGACGGCGACGCGCAGCGCGCTCAAATCGGAGAAGGCCATATCGTATCGCGCCTCGCGCGCGCGCAACTCAACGACCAGATCCGCCACGGTCGGCGCACTCGTTTGTACAGTCTCGCGCGGCAGGCCGATCCGCTCGCGGACCCATGCGAAATAGAGAACATCCATCAGCGATCATCCTTGAGGAATGGCAGCGCCTTCATGAGGTAGTCGACGCCGGAAATCAGCGTCAGGATTGCGGCAAGCCACAGCAGCAACAGCCCAGCATACCACGTGTAATGCATCCCGGCCAATTTCCAGCGCAGGCCCAGCACGTCCTCCTCTGCGCCCGACAGGATTGCATCCACCATGGCCTCATCCATGCCAAAAGTGGACATGCCGAAATAATGCTCAAACACGCCTTGGGAAAACAGCGTGGCAATCGCTACCATCTGCGCCGTCGTCTTCCACTTGGCCAGCTTGGTCACTCTCAGCGTCCCGGCCGTATCGCCCAGAAATTCGCGCAGACCCGAAACAAACACTTCGCGGAATAGGATTACTGTCGCGGGCAGCACCAGCCATGGCGACATCGGCGAATAACCGACGATCACCATCAGCGCGATCACCACCATCGCCTTGTCGGCGATCGGATCCAGCATCGCGCCCAGCCGCGTCTCTTGTTTCCATGATCGGGCGAGGTAGCCGTCAAACCAATCGGTGATGGCCGCCGAAATGAACAGGATCAGCGCGAACCAATCCGCATATGGGCGCGTGAAATATAGGAACATGACCGCCAAACCAGGCGCGGCCACGAGGCGCAGTAGCGTCAGGATATTGGGCACGGTCATTGTCATGAAATATCTCTAACCCGCTTGCGAAGCGGGTTAAAGCCCCAGCAGCACGGCCAGAACTAGCCCCTATCGTGAAAGTAGTCGTAAACCTTCTGCGCCAGTCCTTCGGACACTCCGTCTACCGCCTTGAGATCGGCAAGCGCAGCACGGCCCACAGCCTTGGCACTGCCGAAATGCGCCAAGAGCGCCCGTTTGCGCGCGGCGCCCACGCCCGGCACATCGTCAAGCGGAGTGGCGCTTATTGCCTTGGATCGTTTCGCGCGGTGTGTGCCAATGGCAAAGCGGTGCGCCTCGTCGCGCAGACGCTGGATGAAGTAGAGTACGGGATCGTTGCGCGGAAGCGCGATGGGGCGCTGGCCGGTGCGGTGAAACTCCTCCTTGCCCAGATCGCGGTCGATGCCCTTGGCGACGCCGACCATTGGAATCTCGCTGACGCCCATCTCGTTCATAATGCCGCGCACGGCACTGACCTGTCCGGCGCCGCCATCAATCAACAAAAGGGCGGGCCATGTGCCTTTGCTACGGTCCGGGTCCTCCTTCAGCATACGCTTGAAGCGGCGCTGTAGCACCTCCTTCATCATGCCGAAATCATCACCGGGGGTCAGGTCGTCGCCGCGAATGTTGAACTTGCGATACTGGTTTTTCATCATGCCCTCAGGACCCGCGACGATCATCGCGCCGACGGCATGCGCACCTTGAATATGGCTGTTGTCATAAACCTCAATCCGGTCCGGCGGCGCGTCCAGTCCAAAAGCATCTGCGACACCGCGCAGCAATTTGGCCTGTGTCGCGCTCTCGGCCATCTTGCGCGCGAGGCTCTCGCGGGCGTTCCTCAGCGCGCTTTCGACCAGTTCGGCCTTTTCACCGCGCTGGGGCACCATCAGCGTCACCTTTCGGCCCAGCTTGCCGGTCAGCGCCTCGGCCATCAGATCCGGGCTCTCGATCTCATTTGACAGGATCAGTTGGCGGGGCGGGTCCTTAGTGTCGTAGAATTGGCCAATGAAGGCCTCCAGAACCTCAGGCGCCTCAACGTCGACGCCGACCCGCGGGTAAAAATCACGGTTTCCCCAATTCTGCCCGCCCCGGATGAAAAAGACCTGAACGCAGGCCTGCCCGTTTTCCAGATGCAGTGCGATAATGTCCGCCTCATCCACGCTGCGTGGGTTGATGCCTTGGGCGGTCTGCACCTGCGTCATCGCTTTGATCCGGTCGCGCAGGGCGGCAGCGCGCTCAAACTCCATCTGCTCTGATGCCTCGGCCATCTGGCCGGCCAGCTTTTCTTGAATCTCGGTTGATTTGCCGCTGAGGTAGCGCTCCGCGTCGCCGACCTGCGCGGCATACTCGGCCTTGGTGATGTAGCCGACGCAGGGCGCCGTGCAGCGCTTGATCTGGTATTGCAGACACGGGCGCGTGCGCGTCTCGAACATCGAGTCGCTGCAATTGCGCAGCTGGAACACGCGCTGAAGCTGGGCCAGCGTCCGGTTTACCGCGCCCGCGCTGGCAAAGGGGCCGTAATAGGCACCCTTCTCGCGCTTCGCGCCGCGGTGCTTCTTGATCATCGGATAGTCATGCGATTTCGTCACAAGGATATTGGGGAACGATTTATCGTCGCGCAACAGCACGTTATATTTCGGCTTTAACTGCTTGATCAGGTTCTGCTCCAGTAGCAGCGCCTCGGTCTCGGTTGAGGTCGTCAGGAACATCATCGTCGCGGTCGCGTCGATCATCCGCATGATCCGGCCAGTATGGCCGGCCGGCCGCGCATAGCTGCTGACCCGCGCCTTCAGATTACGCGCCTTGCCGACATAAAGTACGCGCGCTTGGCTATCCAACATCCGGTACACTCCCGGCGACGCGTCCAGCGTGCGCAGGTAGGATTGGATCACCTTATGGCCCGTGGGCACAGGTGCAGTCTGGGGTGATGGCGGTGTGTCGTTGCTCATGGGCCTATAGATATGATTCTGCGGGTCTGCTGCAATCTTGGATGCGCGGGCACAAGAGGATTCCTGTCCACGGTTTGTGTGGATAACTCTGCGGATAACTTTGCGTCACTTGGAAATTTTCCTTGTGCCCCGCAGGCTTCGTTGATTTGCCTACTTTTTAGGCAAGAGTGCAGCCTATTGATTTTATTATCAAAAATTTATGCCGAAGTGCAAAATACTGATAACATTGAGGAATTTGTAACAGTTATGTGATGAAGACCGGCGCAGTGCAAAACTTTTGCCGGAGGGTCCGTTTCGGCCCCTATTCTACACCCAGAACATCGGGTGTCTGCCAGCACAAATGCTGCCCGCCATCCACGCACAACAGCTGCCCAGTGACTGCGGGCGCGTTCAGGAAATACGCCAGTGCGCCAGTTATGTCGGATGGGTTCGCCCCCCGCTTGAGCACCGTCGCGGCACGCTGGTCGGCAAAATGCGCGTCGCTCTGACGTGCTGCCTGCAAGGTGGGGCCGGGACCAATGCCGTTGACGCGCACGCGCGGGGCCAGCGCCTGCGCGGCTGTCTGGGTGAAGGCCCAGAGGCCCATCTTGGCCAATGTGTAGGTCATGAATTCGGGCGTCAGTTTGCGCACGCGCTGGTCGATCATGTTAACCACTAGGCCTTGGGCAACCGGTTCGCCATTTTCGTCCTGTGCGGGATCGGGTACCTGCGCCGCCAGCGCCTGCGTCAGCACGAACGGCGCACGCAGATTACTCTCGAAATGGCGGTCCCAGCTATTGCGCGTGGCACTAGCCAGCGTATCGTGGTCAAAGATGGAGGCAGAGTTCACTAGCACCGTCATCGGCCCGCCTAGCGCGTCTGCTGCGGCGGGGATCAGCGGCGTCACGGCGCCTTCATCCAGCAGGTCGGCTCGCAAGGTCACGGCGCTGCGGCCCAGCGCGCGGATTTCGCCCGCGACGGCCTCGGCCTCAGCCTCGGAGCTGTGATAGTGAACCGCGACGTCATAGCCCTGCCGCGCCAACTCGAACGCCATCGCGCGGCCCAGCCTCTTGCCCGCCCCGGTTACCAATGCACGTGCCATAACTGCCCCCTGATGTCAGATCAGTATGATGGTGACATAGGCCAGGTATGCGACGGACAAGGCAATGCCCCAGACGCGGCCAACATCGACCTTGAAGAAGACGAACGGGATTAGCGCCAGTGACGCCGCCAGCATGACCCACAGATCAATCTGGAGGAATTCGGGATCGACCGGGATCGGCCCGATTAGCGACGTGATCCCGATTATGGCCAGCAGGTTGAACATGTTGGACCCGATAACGTTGCCCAGCGCCACGTCCGCCTGACGTCGCAGCGCGGCCATAACGGTGGTCGCAAGCTCTGGCAGGGACGTGCCCAGCGCCACCAGCGTCAGGCCTATGACACTGTCACTGACGCCGTAATCGCGCGCGATGATCGACGCATTATCGACCAGCAGATCCGCGCCCAACGGTAGGCCGACAAGGCCCAGCACCAGAAAGACGACGATCCGCCACCACGGCATGTCTGGGTCCGCGCCCTCCACCTCATCGGCGGGGGCCGCACGGTCGGCCCGGCGGTGGCGGGCGGCATCGCGTGCCGTGTCAAACAGCATACCGGCAAGCGCCGCCAACAGGATCAGGCCTGACCAGAAGGTAAACGTACCGGTGAGTGCCAGTGCAATGAACAGCACTGTGCCGATCAGCATAAACACGTAGGCCTTGCGCGTGTCACACCCGCTAGTATGCATCACGGCCAGAATTGCGGGCAGGCCCAATACCAACAGTGCGTTCGCGATATTCGATCCCACCACGTTGCCCAGTGCCAGCCCCGGCTTGTCCGCCAGCACAGCACCGACGGAGACCAGAAGCTCGGGTGCAGACGTGCCGAACGCCACGATCGTCAGGCTGACGATTAGCGCGGGGATACCGACCCGAAGGCTCAGGTTTACTGCGCCTTTGACCAGCGCGTCACCAGCCAACAGCAAGATGACCAGCCCCAGCGCCACAAGTGCCCAGACCATCATTTATCTATGCCCTTCTGGCAGGAGCATGGTCCCTTGCCGATTCTGAATTTACCGCAGCTTTTGCATTTGGCCGCTGCCAGCCGCTTTTGCCCCGGAAAGCGCAGCCTGCCGAACATGGCCAGCACGACCATGCCGACCAGAAAGAGCATGACGATTTTTACAATCACGGCGCGCTACAGCCCGAAACGCGCATAGTGGGCGCGCGTCTCAACGGCGGCCATCGCATCTTCGGCCAGTGTGACACCAAATCGCGACAGCAGACTCTTCTTGGAGCCGTAGCGCATCAGGCGCACGTTCTTGCCGTACAGTTCTTGCAGCTTGGGCATCATATGCGCCTCGCCGTCGACCAGTCCCAGCTTGGCCGCGCGGCGGCCTAACCAGAAATCGCCGGTGAAAATGTTTGGATCATCGGCCAACTTGCTGCCGCGCCGATCCTTGACGTAGGCGATGAATCCGCTGTGCATATCCTCAAGAATATCCTTGAGGCGGTCCACGTCCTCTTCCTTTTGCGGAAGGAACGGGTCCAAGGTCGACTTTGACTTGCCAGCCGTATGCACGCGCCTCTCAATCCCCTGACGGGCAAGGAATACTGGCAGGCCGAAGCCCGCCGAGATCACGCCAATGGACCCAACGATTGAGCCAAAATCGACCCAAATATCGTCGGCGGACGCGGCCAGCCAATAGCCGCCTGATGCTGCCACATCCTCGACAAAGGCATGGACCGGCACGCCCTTATCCTCGGCAAGACGGCGGATACGGCCGGCGATCAGCGACGATTGCACGGGCGATCCGCCGGGCGAATTGATCAAAAGGGCAACAGCCTTGGGCTTGCCCTTTTTGAACGCCTTTTCGAGGATGGGCGCGAGGCCCTCGTCATTCAGCGCGTTGCGTCCTGTACCGATAGAGCCCGATAGCCGGACGACTGCGACGCGCGAGTGCGATTTGGTAAAGGGGAGGCGGGATTTGATTGCGGACCAATTTATCATCCCCGCGATGTATAAGCGCTGGGCGCATGAAACAAGGCGGCGCGCAGATCTGCCGCCGCCTTATTGCAAAAATATCCAACGGAAGGTTTAGGATTTGATGCGGTAACCCGTCTTGAAGATCCACCAGACCACGCCCATGCAGATGCCGGTGAAGGCGGCAATGGCCAGTAGCGACCAGCCGACACCTACATCGGCCACGCCGAAAAATGACCAGCGAAACCCCGAAACCAGATACACGACAGGATTGAATAGCGCCACGCTCTGCCAACTTTCCGGCAGCATCGAGATGGAGTAGAACGCCCCCCCAAGAAAGACGAGCGGCGTGATGACCAGCAGAGGGATCAGCTGAAGCTGCTGGAAGTTTTCCGCCCAGATGCCGATGATAAAGCCAAAGAGGCTAAAGCTGATACAGGTCAGCAGCAGGAATGCGATCATCGCCCAAGGATGCATGATCTGGATGTCGACAAAAAACCCTGCGGTTACGAGGATCACGACACCGATCAACAGCGCCTTGGTCGCCGCCGCACCGACATAGCCCAGCACGATCTCAAGGAAGTTGACGGGGGCCGAAAGTAGCTCAAATATCGTGCCGATGAATTTCGGAAAATAGATGCCGAAGGATGCGTTGCTGATCGCCTGCGTCATCACGCTGAGCATGATGAGGCCGGGCACGATGAACGCGCCATAGCTGACGCCCTCTACCTCGTCGATGCGGCTGCCTATAGCGGCGCCGAACACCACGAAATAGAGCGAGGTAGAGATGACGGGCGACAGCAGGCTCTCCATCAGGGTGCGGAAAAACCGCTTCATTTCATAGAGATAGATCGCCCAAATTGCTGGCAGGTTCATGCGCCGCCCTCCTTGATCAGCCCGACAAAAATTTCCTCAAGGCTGCTTTGCGTCGTCTGAATGTCGCGCAGGGCCAGTCCTTCGGCCGCCAGCGCCGACAGCAGACGGGTGATGCCCGTCCGCTCGCCGGTGGCGTCGTAGGTATAGCTGAGGCTTTTGCCGTCCTCGCCCAGCAGCAGATCGTAATCCGCCAGCGCGGGCGGCACGGCGTCCAGCGACTCTGTCAGGTCAATGCGCAGCGTCTTGCTGCCCATGCGCGACATTAAGTCAACCTTAGGCTCCACCAGTAGGATCTGACCTTTGTTGATAACAGCAATCCGATCGGCGATCGCCTCGGCCTCTTCGATGTAATGCGTGGTCAGGATGATAGTGACGCCCGATTTGCGCAACTCCTCGACGATCTGCCACATATCGCGGCGCAGTTCGACATCGACGCCGGCCGTCGGCTCGTCCAGAAACAGAACGCGCGGCTCATGGCAGAGCGCCTTGGCGATCAGCACACGGCGCTTCATCCCGCCCGACAGCTCGCGGATACGCGCGTTGCGCTTGTCCCAGAGGCTCAGTTGGCGCAGGATTTTCTCAATCAGCGCGTCGTTGCGCGTCTTGCCAAAGAGGCCGCGCGAGAAACGCACCGTGTTGATGACCTTCTCAAACGGCTCCAGCGCGATTTCCTGCGGCACCAGCCCGATCATCGCACGTGCCTTGCGATAGCCGCTGACCACGTCATGACCGCCCACCGTTGCGCGCCCGCTGCTGGGCGTGACAATACCGCAAAGCGCCGAGATCAGCGTCGTTTTGCCTGCGCCATTGGGACCAAGCAGCGCGATAATCTCGCCCTCCTCGATCTGAAGCGAGACATCTTTAAGCGCGGTAAAGCCGCCGTCATAGACTTTGCCCATATTCTGCACGTCGACGATGGCTGTCATGGTTCGGTCTCCGGGTGTTGCGCGTCCGGCGGAACCTAACCTAATTGGGCGCAGAGGCAATCGTGCAGCAACCAAGAGCAGGGTCTGCACCTGCGCACAGACCTGCCAGAACGCGAGCTTGCGCAGGTGCCGCGGGCCTGTATTCTGCGGCCGTTAGCGAGGAACACAGCATGAGCGACACACCCATCATCATAGTCGGCGCAGGTGCTGCGGGCATCGGAGCCGCCCTGGAATGCGCGGCGCGCGGTGTGCCGTACATGGTGCTAGAGGCTGCGAACCGGGTCGGCGGGCGGGCCTACACGGCGGCGGCAGGATTACCCAGCGCCTGGGATCACGGATGTCATTGGCTGCATTGTGCAGATGCGAATCCGCTGGTGGAGTGGGCGGACAAATTGGGTGCGACCTATCGATCGCAAGAAGTCACCAACCCGTTTCAGGTTTGGGACAGTGGTTCTTTCGCGGATGCTGAGGAGCTAGCGGCCTATGAAGGCGCCATCACCCGCGCGTTTGAGGCGGTCGAGACATCGGGCCGCGACGTGCCTATTCCCGATGTGTTGCCAGATGCTGGGCGATGGGCGCCTTCGGTCAACTTGATAATGACGTTGATGGCAGGCGACGATGCCAAGGGCGTGTCGGCCTCGGCCTACGCCGATTATGTCGATACCGATCACAACTGGCCCGTGCTGTCGGGCTACGGCGCGCTGATTACGGCGATGGCAGAGGGGCTGAATATCCGAACCGGCGTGACCGTGAAGGCGATCCACCAGCGCCAGGGCGGCGCGACCGTGACCACCGATCAGGGCGATCTGGAGGCGGCGGGCGTGATTGTCACTGCCTCGACCAATGTGCTGGCGCGCGGCATGATCCATTTCGACCCCGGCCCCGCCGCGGATCTGGTGTTCCAACTGGATCGCGTGCCGTGCGGGATCTATGAAAAAGTCGCATTTGCGATGGATGCCTTGCCCGAGGAAATGGCGCAGACCCGCTTTTTGTCAGTGCAACAAAGCGGTCTCGACATGGCCACGAACTTCCAAATTGTGCACGGGGATGCACCCATGATGCTGTGTCACATGGCCGGATCATACGCGCATGCGCTAGTGATGGCGGGGCCGGATGCTATGACCGACTACGCGCGCGGCGCGCTGATTGATGCCTTTGGGACGCGGATCGAAGACCGCATCATCGGAGCCGCAACGACCAACTGGACGAACGATCCATTAGTACTGGGCTCGTATTCGCACGCCCTGCCGGGGTCGGCGCAATTCCGGCGCGATATGATCACGCGTGATACTGGCAACGTTGCATTTGCAGGCGAGGCATTTTCACCAAATTGGCAAGCGACAGCGCATGGCGCCTATGCCAGCGGGCGGGATGTGGCCGCGCGGATGGTGGCGCAGGTCAGCTGATAATCCGCTTGAGCCAGCTCTTTTTCTCAACCTCAGGCGCGTCGTCGCCCTCTTTGGGGCCCTCAATCACTTCCTCTAGCCGAGTGAAAAATTGATCGGCCATCTTCTTGGCAAAACCATCGACAATGCGGCTGCCCAACTGTGCCAGCTTGCCGCCCACCTTGGCCTCGACATCATAGCTGAGGGTCGTGACGCCATCCGCCTCATTAAGGCGCACATCGGCGGCGCCTTTGGCAAAGCCCGCCGCGCCGCCTTTGCCCTCCCCCGTTAAGGTCAGGCTGGTTTGATCTACGACGTTGCTGACAGTAACTGCGCCGCGAAACGTCGCCTTAACAGGGCCGACCTTTTGGGTGACAACAGCCTCAAAGCCGTCCTCGGCGCTGCCTGTCACCTCGGTCGCGCCCGGCACACATTCCTTCAACACCTCGGGGCTAAGAAGAGCGGCCCAGACTGTAGCCTTGTCTGCCTCTATCGTGCGTGTGTCGCTCATCTGCATCGGGCGTCCTCCCTTGGCGTTTTCAAGGTAGGTTAGCCTAGGAAATGAGAACCGCCAACACTGGTGTTATGGGCGACGCGCAAAATCCTCGCGACGTGGCGGCGCCCGGCCTTTCAATAGTCTTTCTCAAAGAACAGCCCCAAACCGCTGTCACCGCCCGCGCCAAAGCTGCCCTTTGCCTTGAGCCTCTTGTTAATCTGCAGGTTCAGGTTGATCTGTGATTGGCCGTCGCTATCGACCTCAACTTCTGAATACAGGTTCTCAGACAGGTATTTGCCCGCACGCACCTCGGTCTGGTCATCCGCGCCAGTTGTGACGTCCAGATTGTCGAGGCCGACACCGCTGCGCAGTTTGCCAACGACACCGCCGCTACCCTTACCGGCCAGCGTGGCCACGGCCGAGGCGAGTTGCAGCGCTTGGAACGCTGAAATCTGGCTAAGGTCGCGACCAAAGATCAGCTGCGAGACAACCTGATCCTCAGGCAGATCTGGCTGAGATGCGAAGGTAATTTCCGGCTCATCCGCCGGGCCTTCGATGGATATGATGACCTGAACGTCGCCGCTCGTGGTCTGCGCTACCAGCCGCAGGTAGGGCACAAAACTGCCCTGCATCTGGATGTAGCCTTCGGTCAGATCCAGCCGCTTGCCCAGCAGGTCAAGGCGGCCACGGATCAGGCTGAACCGGCCCTCAGGTATGACCTGCGCCGTACTTCCACGCAGTCGAAGCGATCCGCCCAGCTCGGCGTCCAAGCCGCGGCCCCTGACGAATATACGCGATGGCGCGTTGATCGTCACGTTAAGGCCATAGGCCACGCCGCCACCATCACCGCCGTTGGCATCGCCGTTGCCACCAGTATCCAGCAAATCAGCAAAAGCGCGGGTACGGCGCACCGCCGCAGGCTCATTCACGTGGCGCAGGCCCGGCAGGTCCGCGCCTGACGCAATGGCGCCGCTAGGGATGCGCACATTCACCTCGCCCAAATCGACGTTGCCCGCGATGTTGGCGCCGCCAGTGGCAGGGCCATTAAAGGTGATACGCCCGTTTGCCGTGGTCGTGTACAGGCCCGGATCGGTGATGCCGATTTCTCGCAAATCAACGGCGATGTCGGCCTGATAGGGCGCAGTCAGGTCAATGCTGCCGGTTGCGGCCAGCCGTCCGCCAGTGTTGACGCCCGCGCCGATATCTATCTGCGCGGCAGCACCTGTTAGGCGGATATTTGCGTTGATCCCCTCAAGGGCCAGCTTAGCCTTGGGCAATGCCAGCCCGGCGCCACTCGTGGTGATTGTACCCGTCACCGACGACAGCGCAGGCGGGCCATTTACCCGCAGGTCGAACTGCGCAAGGCCCGACAGGCTGCGCGGGCTGATGAATGAATTGGCCAGCGCCAGCGGCGCATTGCCGTTAACGCTCAGATCAAGGTTGCCGTCATTTCCGGCACGGCCCGAAATATCGGCGCTGATGCCAGCCGGGCCCGTCGCGGCTACGTCGACGATATAGCCACTACCGTCGCCGCGAACAGTGCCATTTACCGTCGCGGGGCCGGGGATACCGGGCGCGAACAGCGCCACATTCGCCAGCCGCGCATCAATGGTCGCCGCCGACGATCCGTCAGTGCCCAGTGTCCCAGACGCCTTGGCCGTCAGTTCCGATGTATCCAGATCGGCACGGTCGATAACAATTGTCCCGTCTGCACTGCGCGCAACCTTGGCCAAGAGGCTGGAGCGGCCGCGCAGCAACTGGTCAACCTGCGGGATGCCCAGACTGAGGTTATCGCCCGTCACATCGATATCGGCCTCGGCGCTACCATTCGCCGCGTAAAACCCGGTGGCCGTCGCATTGACCATGGGCGTCTCAAACTCGCCGCGTTTTAGCGTGATAGTGCCATCCGCACTGCGAAGCGCCTCTACTTGCGCGCGCGAACGTCCCTGCAGGATGCGATCAACCTGCACAATGCCAACAGACAGATCGGTGCCGGTAATATCAGCGGTGCCTTGGGCGGCGCCGTCAGCGCCCATGTAGCCCTGAACATCTGCGTCAATCTTTGGCGTCTTGAGCAGACCCTTGCTGAGCGTCAGCGCGCCATCGGCGCTGCGCTGCGCCGATATTTCAGCGCTGGACGTGCCGCGCAGGATCGGGTCGAGCTGCGAAATATCTACGGCTAAATCCTGGCCGTTCAGCACCAGATCTGCCTGACCGCTAAGGGTCGCGATATCGCCCTGCGCATCGACCACCACACTTGCCGCACCGCCCAAATCGCGTTTCGCGAGTGTCGAATAGGGCGCGAAATCACTTGCAACGGCGCTAGCACGCATATCGAAAAGGCCCGGCTTGCCGCCAGTGACGGTCACCGTGCCATCCGCTGTGACAGTTGCCTCACCGGGACCGGAGGCGCCCGCGCGAATAGTCCAGACGTTGCCCGCCTGATCGGCGCGTGCCGTTAATTTGGCCGGACCTTGCAGGCTAGGCTCGACCAGCGATACATCGGCCAGCGCCAATTCCAGATCGGCCATGCTGCCGTCGCTTTTGTATATAGCTTTAGCCATCAGATCGGTCGTAGGAGAGGTGACGCGCAGACGGTCTAGAAACGTGCCGTCCTTGCCGCGCCGCGCGGCGACATCCAGTTCAACCCGCCCGCGTAGCAGGGGATCAAGGCGCGGCTGGCCGACAGCCAGATCCTGCGCTGTACCCGTTACAGAGGCCTCCATCGCACCTTGGCTGGGGGTGATCGCGCCGTCGACCGAAACTTGTGCTGCGCCAGCAAGTTCCGCGCCCGCGACACCGGCAAAGCGTGATAGATCGGCTGCGTTCACCCGCACTTTGGCAGTGATGCGGGGATCAACCGGACTGGCCAAGCCATCAATCGACGCCTCGCCCGCGATATCATAATCGCTGCCTTTGACCGACAACTCGCTAAGGTTGAAGGGTCTGCCCTCTTCCCAGTCGAATACGATATTGCCACCAAGCGCCTCTCCCAGAGCGCGCGCCAAATCGGCATCGGCAAGGCCAAGGCCGGTCGCTGCCATGTCGAGTGCGCCATCGACGCGGCCCGGCACGGTGCCCTCTCCTTTGGCGATGGTGCCACCGCCAGTAAGCGATGCGGTCGCCAGCGACAGATCCGTACGCTCCAGCCCGGCGGCAGTCAGCGACAGCCGCCACTCCTCACCCTTGGCTAGATCGTAGGTCAGGCTGAGGCCCACATCATCCAGCGTCGTCCGCTCGCCGCCGATGGGCAGCAAGACAGGGCTGCCGTCGCCCGACGCCATGCGCCCGGTCAGATCAAACCGTTCGGGCCAGCCATCAGCGCCCAGTTGCAGCGAACCGTTCAGTTGCAGCGCGGCGGCGGTCAGCGATAGCGTTTCAATCCCCAGTCCGCCATTCGCGGGCCTGGACCCAACGACGACCAGCGCCATTTCGGTACCAAAGAAGTCGCGGTATTCTGGCGCGAAAACCGGTGCGATATCACCGCGAATATCCGCAGCAAAGCTAAGCGGCGCGCTACCCTCGGGCGCATCAGCGCTGGGTGCTGGGGCCGCGACGGTCACTGTGCCGCCAAGGCGGCGCTCGCCGCCCGTGTCCAGCGCTATATTGGCGGTGAAATCCGCGAGCGGCGCGTCGCCCTGCACCGCCAGACGGATCGACGGCGCGCCGGGGATACCCAATAGCTTGGACGCGATGCCGCCATCCTCTTCGGCAACAACTAGATCAATGGCCAAATTGCGGTCCGTGTTGGCATATGCCACGTCCAGCGTCACCTGGTCTCCGGCACGGTCCAGACGAAGGATATCCAGCTTGGCATTGCCGGCGCCATCATCCAATTGCAGCGATCCAGTCAAAGACAGGCTGACCTCCTCACCCAGAAGGGGGGCGCCCAGCACAATTTTGTTCGCCGCGATTTCATCGACATTCACTGCAACTGGTAAGTCGGGCAGCGAAAATCCGGTAGCCTCTGCGTCTGGCACCTCTATCGTCGCCTCGGCCTTTGGCAGGCGAGGCAGCAGGATCTCACCCGCCGACAGCTTTGTTACCTGAAGGCGGCCGCGCAGCAACGCGAGGCGGCTCCAATCCAGTGTCACATCCTTGAGCGTCAGCCAGATACCGTCCGCATCCGCGACCGTGAGCAACTCCAGCGACGCCTCGCTGCTAAGCGCGCCCGTAAAGCCCTCGATGCGAACCTCGCGGCCCGCGCCCGACAGGTTATCCTCGATAAAGCCTTGCAAGAGGCCGCGATCATCCTGCGCCGCCGCGACCTGCGGCAATGCAAACATAAGGGCGAGCGCAATGGTTTGGAAAATACGCAATGTCAGTGCCTTTTTTATAGGTCTCAAAACGCCTGTCCGATTCCGATATAGATCTGCACACCGTCATCCGTGTTACCAGTGACCGGCAGACCCACGTCAAACCGGATGGGGCCGATGCCAGTGGCGTACCTTATGCCGATGCCTGCACCGCTGTGCCAGCTACCGCTGTCGTCATAGATGCTCTCGGACCCGATGTAGCCCACGTCAAAGAATGCGACAGGATCAAAGTTACCAGCAAGGTCGATGCGCATTTCGGCCTGCGCCCCGACAAAGCTGCGACCACCCGTCACGTTCGCGCCGATCGGCACGCCCAGCGACTGGTAGGGCTGGCCACGCACGCTATCGCCGCCGCCGGAGTAAAAGAGAAAGTCCTGCGGTGTGTCAGCGAGGCTGGCACCAAGGATACTGCCGAACTGAACGCGCCCGGCAAGGGTGAACATGCCGCCCTCGTCCAACTGGTAGTAGGTGCGGCCGTCCAGGTGCAGGCGGCCACCGGAATCGGTGTCACTAAGCGATACGAATGGCGTCAATTCGGCCTGTGCGTAGAACCCATTGGACGGGTCCAGCGGCTCATCCCGGCTGTCATAGGTTGCCTTGAGCGGGATCAGCAGGTGGTAGAATTCTTGATTGCCCAGCGCGTCCGTCTCATCGGAATAACGCAGGGCCAGCCCCGCCTCGACGGTCAATTGCTCAGTCACGATCCGGCTAAAGCCGAAGCCCAGCGTGACCTCATCGGACAGGTAGTTTGGCTCGTCCTCGCGCGCGACCTTGCCAAAGACAAACAGCGTCGTGTCGGCGCCGAATGTCGCGGGCCGCTCGAACCGGCCGCCAACCTCGTAGTCGATGCCGCCATTCGTGCCGCCGCTCTGGCTTCCGATACCGCTAATCGCGATGTCAAAGCGCAACCTCTCGGCCCCGCCAAGAAGGTTTCTGTGCAGCCAGAAGGTCGACAGGCCCAAACCCTCGTTGCTGCTGACCTCAGCGCCAAAGCCAAAGCGTCGGCGCTTCTCGTCTGCGGTGTCCAGCTGGATATCCATGACGTCCCCGGCGCGTAACTGCTCGGCCTCGGTCAAGGACACGGATTTGAATGCGCCAGTGCGACGCAGACGCTTGGCCGATTTGTCCAGCTCCTCTGGCGAAAAACGCTCCCCGGTGGGCAAGCCTGCGATGGCACGCAAGCGCTCGGGGCGCACGCGGCTATCTTTGACCTGCACCAGATTGCCGAACGTTACGACGGGTCCGGGGCGCAGCGCCAGCTGGACGGCAAGGGTATCCGACCTGTGATCTGCAACAATATCTTGGCCCGCGACCTCGGCCTTGGCACGGCCCAGGTTGCGCCATCCTTCAACGCCTGCCTCGGCAGCCGCGCCAACAACGGGCGCGCGCGCCCGTTTGCTGATGGCAAATTCCTCAGGCAGCTCGGTGCCGGGGGCAATCGGAGAGATGCCCGCCTTTGAGAATGTGAATGGCGCGCCCGGCAGGACGCGCACGACAACCTCGCGAACGCCTGCTGGCTTGGCGAAGGGCGATAGTTGCGCCGCCTCTTGGCCATCAATGAATATGTTAATGACGCCGCTATAATAGCCATATTTGTATAGGACGCCCAGCAACTCGGCGTAATCGGCATTGGCCGCTGCAATGATATCCTGAGGATCCGTGCGCCCATCGGCCTGCGCGGACTGGATCAGTGACGCTCCGACCAATGTCTTGCGCAGATCCTTGTCGTCGGCGGGAATTTCAAAGCGCAATGTATCAAGGGCGCCAGCTGTCGATGCGCAGAGGGTGAGCACAGCGATGGTCGCAACCGTCGGCAAATGGAACGCGCCTGTTCTGAAAACCACGTCTGCAACCTCTTATCATTATAATCTCTGGCCAAATGGCACAACTAGCTCGCGAGTCTAGGGGAACAACACGTTTCCCGCCAGCAGGTTCCCGCCCATGGATTTGCAGATGGGCGCCTAGATGCCGATTTAGCACTTTGCGTATCGTGGTCCACTAAGCCGATGCAATTAGCGGCAAAGTGGGCTATCTCGCCCCCTGCCCTGCGTGACGTGTGCGGACCTCTCGTTTAGGTGTCCTTCCAGGCGCCCATCTGGCGCTTGGCGGCGCGGCGGCGAAACCAATCTGCCAGCCCCAAGAGAAGCAGAGCAGGAACGAACGTGACCGTCGCCAGCGCTGGATAGACTGGGGAGGAACCGACGGCGATGCCACTAAAGACGAACGTCGGCAGCGTGCGCGCGGTGCCAGCAAGGCTATAGGTGACATAGAAATTGCCCCACGACAGCAGGAACGCAAAGATTGCTGCCGACATCACGCCCGGCCAGATCAGCGGGAGTGTAATTTCGCGGAACACCTGCCAATTGGTCGCGCCCGCATCGCGCGCCGCATCCTCCAGCGTATCGTCGAACCCGTGGACCTGAACCGCAATTATAATCAGCGCAAAGGGCGTGATATAAACGATATGTCCTATGATCGCCGTCCACAGCGCAGGCGAGAAATCAAACCAGCCGCCAAGGACCGAAAACCATAGCAGCATCGCAACGCCCAAGAGCAATTGGGGGAACAGCAGCGGCGCAAAGCTGACGATCTGGAAACTGCGCTGAAAGCGAAAGCGCCAGCGCATCCACGCAATCGCGCCCCCAGTCCCAAGCGTCGTTGCGATCGTAGTCGACACCCCCGCAAGTATGGCCGAGTTGCCCAGCGCCGGCCAGAATTCGCGCGAGGCGAACAACGCGAAATACCACTTGATTGAGAAGCCCTCAATGGGAAAACTCAGGAACCGGCTTTCTGAGAACGAGAACACGATCAGCGTAAAGATCGGTACGTAGAAGAAGATCAGGACCGCCGCGACCGACCCATAAAGGATCACGCCCGCGATGACGCCCTCGGTGCGATAGCGGGTCATTCTGTGCTCTCCGCTGCGGCCTTGGTCGCGCGGTGCGCGGCGAGCCCCGCAACTGCCAGCGTCGCCGTGCCGATGACGATAATGACCAGCGTCAGCGCCGCGCCCAGCGGCCAATTCACCCGCGTCTCGAAAGTCTGGCGGATCAGCTCGGCCGCCATCGGGGACGTACCGCCGCCCATGACCTTTGGCTCCAAAAACACGCCCAGCGCCAGCACAAATACTAGGATTGCGCCCGCAAAGATGCCGGGCCGCGCCAAAGGCAACGTAATCTCCCAGAATGTGCGAAACCGCGATGCGCCTGCATCGTAGGCGGCCAGCATCAGATCGCGGTCGATCCGTTTCATCGACAGATAGATGCAGAAAATCGTGTAGGGCAGCAGATTGTAAACCATGCCCAGCATTGTGGCGACCGGCGTAAAGAGGATATCCGTCGCCTGAGGGCCAAAGCCCAGCGCGCTTAGCGCGCCGTTCATCACGCCTGTGCGGTCCAGAAACAGCACCCACCCGAACGTCTTTAGCACCGCGTCGGTAAGGAAGGCGAAGACGATCAGGATCGTGATGTGGTTCTCCAGCGACCGAACGCGGTGCACCATCGCGTAGGACACAGGCAGGCTGATGAGGACGCACAAAACGACGCAGATCAGCGCCATTGTCAGCGTTCGAATGATGATCGACCAATAGTGCCAGTGGGTGAATACATCGACCCACGTGTCGCTGCTCCACGTCCAGATCAGGCGGTAATACTGCGTGCCTTGGAAGCTGAGCAGCGCGGTCATCACCAGCGGGATCAAAAAGAAGAACGCCATGATCGCCGTCAATGGCAACGTTGCCAGCAAAAGGCCCGGGTCCGTCCATGATTTGCGGATGATGCGCATGGGCTTAATCCTCGCCCAGTAGATAGAGATCGTTACGTGCGAAGCTAAGCCAGACCTGCTGAGCCACATCCGCAGGCGGGATGGCGGTGCCAAGGACGTCGACGATCATAGGCACGCGCATACCATCCACAATAACGCGGTATTGGATCGACGCGCCCTTGATAAAGAACTCCTCGACGCGGCCTTCCATGACGCAAGTGTCGTCGCCAGCCTGAGGAGCAGCGGTTTGCATCGTGATCAGCTCGGGGCGGATCATCAACAAGCCGCTACTGCCCGCGTGGCCCGGGCTGAACTGCTCGGCCTCCAGCATGGGCGCGGCGCAGTTGAGGGATGGATGGGTAAACGCCGCGCCGTTGATCTGGACCGGTATCAGGTTCGTCTCTCCGATGAATCCAGCAACGAAGGCATCGGCGGGGCGGTAGTAGATATCCGTGGGCGAGCCGTTTTGCAGGATACGCCCCTTGCGCATCACGCAGATACGGTCGGCCAGCATCATCGCCTCTTCCAGATCGTGCGTGACGTGGACAAAGCTGGTGCCCACGGTGCGGTGCAGATGCTTGATCTCGGTCTGCAGGACCTTCTTTAGCTTCACGTCCAGCGCGCTGAGCGGCTCGTCCAGCAGCAGAACGCTGGGGCGCGATATCATGGACCGCGCCAGCGCGACGCGCTGCTGCTCTCCGCCTGATAGCTGGGCGGGATAGCGGGTACGATACGCTTCTGGCAGGTGCATGAGTTGCATCATTTCGGTGACGCTTGCATCCTGCTCGGCTACGTCCACCTTGGCCAGTTTCAGCGGAAAGGCGATGTTGTCGCGGACCGTCTTGTGGGGGAACAGAGCCAGTTTTTGAAACACCATCCGTGTGGGCCGCTGCGACGGTGGCAGGCCGACGACGGATTTGCCCATGATCTCCAGCTTGCCCTTTGTGGGCTGCTCAAACCCGGCGAGGATCTTCAAGAGCGAGGTCTTGCCACAGCCTGACGGGCCGACAAGGGCGACAAATTCACCATCCATCACCTGTAGCGAGATATCGAAAAGCGCCTGAAAGCTCTCGTAGAACTTGTCGATGCCAGAGGCGTCGATGATGGGGGCGCCCGGTTTGGACTGGGTCACTGTATCGGTCACTGGCGGGCTGTCTCCGGCTCTTTGTTATGAGGTGCTATTATAAGGCACGCCCACCCGGCGACGATAGGCCGGGTGGGCAGCTTGCATCAGTTGGACGCAGCCAGCTCTTCCTGAAAGATGGCTAGCATGTCGTCGATATTGGGCGCGACGGAGTGGAAGTGGCTCTTTTCCCACGCCTCCCACATGTAATCCATCTGAAGGGCCGATTTCTGTTCGTCCGTGAACTTGGCCTCGGCGGCCTGACTGGGAACAAGGTTGCAGGTCGCCTCTGTCCAAGCCAACTCGACCGCGACGTCGGGCGATACCATATGCTTGACCAGTTTTTTGGATAGCTCAGGATTGTCCGTGTCCTTCAGGATGCCGGTCGCCTCCATCCAGATAATGCCTTGTTTCAGGCCATTCTTCGGCTCGGGCACGATCGACAGGATGTGGTCCTGCCCATCCTTGCGTAGCGCCGAAGTGCAATAACTGCCTCCGCCGATCAGCGCGCGGAACGAGCCGTCCATCAGGCCCTTTTGCGCGACGGACAGATCGCCGACCAGCGCGCGTGTGTTTTTGAACAGCGCCCGCAGGACCATGCGGATTTCCTTCAGCTCGGCATCGCCCAGCTCTTGGTACGGGTCGATCCCGGCATGCAGGGCCATCGGCATAATCGGCCAGTCACCCCAGTCGAGAACGCATATCTTGTCGCGGTAGGCCGGATCAAAGCAGGGATCGTAGCTGGCCCATGTCTCGACCTTGTCGAAATTGGTATTAACCGTGGGGCCGACCCAGCCCCAGCGCGTCGGCAGGCCCGTGGTCTGGCCCTCGTATTGAAGCGGCGCGAATGGCGCCCGAAACTGCGGGTAGAAATCGTCGTAGACATCAGCGAATTCCGCATCGTCCAAATAGTCGCAAATGCCCGCAGGACCCATCCGCGCAATCCACGGGCTGTCTGAAGATACCACGTCAAAGTCGCGGTAGCCGCCTGCCGCTAGTTTGGCAAAGCCGCCAGCGCTGTCAGTGATCAGGTCAACGGCGACGTTTGCATCGTTTGCGGCCTCGAACGGGTCGAGGATGCTGGGCTTGTCATAGCCCTCCCAGCACATGTAGCGCATGTCGGTCGCGGCATGGGCGCGGCTCGCGATGCCGCCCAATGCAGCGGCGCCGAGTGCTGCCGCCCCGCCTCGCAGCACGCTGCGGCGGTCCGTCAGGTGTTTTTTGGGGTGTGTCATAATGTCGTTCTCCCTGTTGATTATTGTTTATTTTTTGTCTTCAGACCACTTCTAGGTAGCGTTCGAGCTCCCACGCGCCGACTTGGGCATTATGGGCAGCAACCTCGTAACGGCGCAGCTTTACGAAGGTATCGACGAAATCATCACCAAAGATCTCGCGCGCCGCCTGCGACGCCTCCAGCCGGTCTGCCGCATCAGCCAGAGTGCGCGGAAATTTCAACGCGCCGGCAGCGTCCACCGCGTAGCAATCCCCGGCCTCGGGCGCGGGCGGCACAATGCAGTTTTCAATACCATACATTCCAGCGCCAAGGCACATGGCGTAGGCGGCAAACGGGTTCGTATCAGCGGCCGGCACGCGAAATTCGATACGCGTCGCCGCAGGATCATCGTTGATGACGCGCAAGGCTGCGGTGCGGTTCTGCACCCCCCAACTGGCCCATGTGGGCGCCCAAGCGCCCGGCACCATACGCTTGTAGGCATTGACCGTATGGCTGCACAGCGCCAGCATTTCGGGCATCAACGTGACGACGCCGCCAATAAAATAGCGGGCGTTTTCTGACAGCCCATGCTCGGCGGTTGTGTCCGCAAAGGCGGGCGCGCCATCTTTGCGCAGGGACATATGCAGGTGCCCCGATTGGCCGGGCAGGTCCGGTGACAGCTTGGCCATGAAGGCGGCGGTCAGCCCCTCGCGCAGAAAAAATGCCTTGGCAAAGTTTTTGAAAAGGGCGGCGTCGTCAGCAGCCTTCAACCCTTCCGCATGCATCAGCGGCGCCTCAAAGAAGCCCGGCCCCAGTTCTGTGTGCATTGCGTCCAGCGTGATGCCCAGGCGGGTCATCATCGCCTCGAAATCGGCCAGAAGGTCGTGATGCAGCGCCTCGGTCTGAAGTGAATATGTGCGGTTGCCCTCGGCAAAGTGGTCGAGGCCGCGAAACCCCTTTTGTCGCAGGGTGCGGGGCGTTTCATCCATCACGGTGAACTCAAACTCGAACGCGGCGTGAACGGTAAAGCCAGCTTTGGCCGCACGCTCCACCATGGCTTGCGCCTGATTGCGGGCGCTTTTCGCACCGAACGGCTGGACGAAATCGGAAATCGCCAGCGCGTCATTTTCGGCAAAGGGATAGGCGCGCATCGATGCAGGGTCGATCACCGTGGGCCGGTCGATGAACGCGCCCGTCTCTTGCGGCACCTCGTTCGTGTCCCAGCTGTATAGGATATCGCAAAACGGGCCGCCGGTTTTGGCCAGTTTGGCAGCCTTGGCGCCGCTGACCTTTTTGTGGCGGAACACGCCATTGGCGTCAAAGATGCCGATATGCACATTGTCGGGGTCGGTCGGCGCGCCCTGTCCTGCTGTTGTCTGCTCTTCGGTTTTGCTCACGTTTCACCCTGTCTGGCCTGGTGCGATGAGGTATCTGGTTAATTCTTGATGCTAAGGTTAGGCTGAAGCGCGTGCCGCGCCCAATAACCCCAAAGGATTAGACGCCCGCCGATGGACGGACATACCTGCGACCTCGCCGATTTGGCCGTCGGCTTTGCTGGCGCCGTGGATGCCATCGGCACGCCGGACTTCATGGATGCGCTGACTGCCGCCATCGCGCGCGCTGTAGCCTTCGACAATGCGATGCTGTTTGCCTACAAGGACGGCGAGCGCCCGCGCGGCCCTTATACCGACATAGCCGATCCGGCTGAGGCGCGCATCGTCGTGGCGCAGTACCTGCTGGGTCCATTCCTGCTGGACCCGTTCTATAGCGAGGTGCAGCAAGGCCGCACCAATGGGACTGCCTCCCTTTATGAGATCGCACCAGACGAATTTTTCAAGTCCGAGTATTACGAGCAGCATTACAGGCGCACGCGGATCACAGACGAGATAGGGATCTTCTGCGCTTTGCCGGACGGCGCAGTGCTGGTCTATAGCGTCACGCGGCGCCATGGCGGAGCGGTCTTTGCATCCGGCGAAATGGCGACGCTGCGCAGTCTGGCACCGCTGATCTCGGCGCTCTTACTCCGGCACTGGACCGGGCCCGATCTGGGATTTGGCCCCCACGCCGGGCCGGGCCGCGCGCCCGATCCTATCGGCGCCGCGCTGGCCGCCTTGGGCGAGGACGTACTGTCAGAGCGCCAGAGGCAGGTCGTTGCCTTGGTGCTAAAAGGCCACTCGACCGAGGCGATTGCCATGACGCTGGACATCAGCGCGGACACGGTAAAAGTCCATCGCCGCCACGCTTATGCCAAGCTGGGCGTATCATCACAGGCCGAGCTGTTTGCGATGTTTCTGGACCTGCTGTCGCAGATCGTCGCGCCGCCGGTTTAGACGGTTGCTACCTTCGGCGCGGCCCTATGTCACATTCGCCGGCGCCTGCCGCAACATTGCCCGCCACGCCCCCTTGGGCTACATGCACGCCAAGTCAATTATCGAGGTATTTCATGCTCGGATCGTTCGACGCTGTGCTGCTGGCGCGTATTCAGTTCGCCTTTACCGTCTCATTCCACTTTTTGTTCCCCGCCTTCACCATCGGTTTGGCCAGCTATCTGGCAGTGCTGAACGGTCTGTGGCTCTGGACGCGCGAGCACAAGTATCTTGATCTCTTTCGCTACTGGGTAAAGATTTTCGCGCTCGCCTTTGCGATGGGCGTCGTGTCGGGCATCGTGATGTCCTACCAGTTTGGCACCAACTGGTCGGTGTTCTCGGACAAGGCCGGGCCGGTCATCGGCGGGCCGATGGCCTACGAGGTGCTGTCGGCGTTCTTTCTCGAAGCGGGCTTTCTAGGCATCATGCTGTTCGGGCGCGACAAGGTCGGCGAGAAGTTGCATATGGCCGCCTGCGCTGCCGTCGCCTTTGGCACATTCTTTTCGGCGTTCTGGATCCTGTCTGTGAATAGCTGGATGCACACGCCCGCAGGCTTCAGCATTGACGCCAGCACCGGACAGTTCATGCCCGAGGATTTCTGGCAGATCGTGTTCAACCCGTCCTTTCCATACCGCCTGATGCATACCGTGACAGCGGCCTATCTGACGACTGCGTTTATCATTGGTGGCGTTGGGGCCTATCACTTGCTGCGCCACCGCCGCCGGAATGAGGAGGCAAGCCCGGCCACGCGCACCATGTTTTCGATGGCGATGTGGATGGCCGCGATCGTGGCGCCGGTGCAGATATTCCTCGGGGATCTGCACGGTATCAACACGCTGGAACATCAGCCTGCCAAGATTATGGCGATGGAGGGCCATTACGAGAGTCACCCAGACGGCGCGCCGCTGTATCTGTTTGGTATTCCTAATGAAAAGACACAGACGCTGGATTATGCGGTCGGCATTCCCAAGCTGTCGTCGCTCATTCTCAAACATGATCTGAACGCGCCGCTTGCGGGCCTCGATACTGTGCCCGATGCCGATCAGCCGCCCGTGTTCATCGTCTTCTGGTCGTTCCGGATCATGGTGGCGCTCGGATTTGCCATGCTGGGAATCGGGATGTGGTCTCTATTGGCGCGGTGGCGCGGGCGGCTGTACGAGGCGCCATGGCTGCACCGAGCGGCGCTGGCGATGGGGCCATCCGGCCTGATCGCCGTGCTGGCCGGATGGGTCACGACCGAGGTTGGCCGCCAGCCCTTTACCGTCTACGGCCTCTTGCGCACGGTCGACAGCGCAGCGCCGTTGGCCGCACCAGCCGTTGGCGCATCATTGGTTGCGTTCATCGTCATCTACTTTTCAGTCTTTGGCGCTGGTACGTACTATATCATGCGCCTGATGGCCCGAGAGCCCAAGATGCAGGAGGCGCGCCTGAAGGATTCGATCGACGGCCCGACGCGCACCGCAGGCATCGCGTCCGCCCCGCACGAGGATGCACCCGGCGCCGACACTACCAAGAAGGAGGATTGAGCCATGCCCATCGCAGAAGGCTTTTCGCTGGACCTGACGACGATCTGGGCGTTCCTGATTGCCTTTGCCGTGCTGGTCTATGTCATCCTCGATGGCTTTGATCTGGGACTGGGAATGCTCTTTGCGGTTGAGCGGCGCAAAGGCGACAGGGACGTCATTATGAACTCGGTTGCGCCCGTTTGGGACGGCAACGAGACGTGGCTGGTTCTGGGCGGCGGCGGCCTGCTTGCGGCGTTTCCGCTGGCCTATGCGCTGATCCTGCCCGCGCTCTATGCGCCGATTATCGCTATGCTGCTTGCGCTCATCTTTCGCGGGGTTGCGTTCGAATTCCGCTGGCGGTCCGAGCGGCGACGCTGGGCGTGGGATGCCGCATTTATCGGTGGATCTGCGGTCGCATCCTTGTCGCAAGGTATCGCCCTTGGCGCGTTGCTTCAGGGTATCGAAGTCGACAAGGCCGCGCGCGCATATTCAGGCGGCTGGTGGGACTGGGCCACGCCCTTTTCGCTGACTGTGGGTATCGGCGTGATGGTGGGCTACATGCTACTGGGCGCGACGTGGCTCGTTGCTAAGACATCGGGCGAGCTACAGGAACGGATGCGCGTGCGCGCGTGGCCTTTGGGTATCGTCACGCTGGTCTTTATCGCTGCGGTCAGCCTCTGGACGCCGTTCTTGCAGGACGGATATTACGCACGCTGGTTCGCGGGCTGGCACATTTTGCTGGCCATCGGCGTCGGCGGGGCGGTTGCAATAATCGCGGCGCTGATGTTCCGCTCGCTAATGGTGCATCGGCACGAATATCGACCCTTCGTGCTGGCACTGGCGCTGTTCACGCTGTGCTTTGTCGGGCTGGGTGTGTCGATGTTCCCCTACATCGTTCCGACCGAGGTGACGATTTATGAGGCCGCAGCCCCTGCGCGCAGCCAGATTTTCCTGCTGGTCGGCGCATCTGTCCTTCTGCCCACGATCCTGGCCTACACTGCCTACGCCTATTGGGTATTTCGCGGCAAAATCGACCCGGAAAAGGGCTATCACTGATGCCCGGCGGCGCGCGACAGGACCGGGGCAAGCGCAATTCCACACTGTGGAGCCGGCTTGGCTGGTTCGTCCTGATCTGGCTGCTGTCGATCGGCGCCCTTGGCATCGTCGCCTACGCTATACGGCTGATGATCCCGTAGCGGCCGGGACAGCGCCGGGGCTGCAGACGATCAAGCCGATAACTTGCCGCGCGGCCCATGAAGGAAAACCGGCGCGAAGTAGGTGACCCCTGCCCGCAGTTTCGCGCAGAAAATCATAGCGGCAGCGAAAATGAAGCCTTGATGCGGTCCATTACCACGGTCGTTTTGAAGCCCTTTATATCCACGTTGTTGTAAAAGAAATCGCGCGTGAAGGCCTCATAATCTGCCATATCCTTGGCGCTGACGATCAACAGAAAATCCGTCTCGCCTGTCACGTAATATGCGCTCATCACCTCTGCCCGGTCCCGCACGGCGCGTTTGAACCGGTCTATAATATCCGAGCGTTCGCGCGCCAGCTCGACGGCGACCAACATCGTCAGCGGTCGATCAGCTGCGGCTGGCGATACCACAGCGATATCTGCCTCAATCACCCTGCTCGACCGCAATTTGTTCAGGCGCCGCTGGATAGATGTTGGCGACAGGCCGACAAGATCCGACAGCTGCGTGCTGGTTAGTTGATTGTTGCGCTGTACATGTTGCAGTATTTTTCTGTCGAACTCATCCAGCACGTCACAATTCCCCAATCAGACCTATAGTATGCAGTTTTTACGCGTAACTTTCAGATATTTGCATAAATTCATATTTAGAAAAAGCTAAGATCGCGTGTCAACTTCGCAGGATTGCCCGCCATGCTAGACCTCCCCTTCTCGCCCGATGAATACGTTGGCCGTCTGGCTAAAACACGCGCTGCAATGGCGGCTCGCGGGTTGGATGCCATTTTCGTAACTGACCCATCCAATATGGCGTGGCTGACGGGGTATGACGGCTGGTCATTTTACGTGCATCAAGGCGTTTTACTGGCGCAGGAGGGTGAGCCGGTTTGGTGGGGGCGCGCGATGGATGCCATTGGTGCACAGCGCACGACGTATCTGAGCCACGACAACATTGCTGGGTATGACGACACTTACGTGCAAAACCCGGCCAAGCATCCGATGGAAGACCTATCAAAGTTGATCGCAGCGCGCGGCCTAGAGGCTGCGCGTATCGGTTTTGAGATGGACAATTACTACTTTACGGCGTCGGCCTTTTTGTCGCTGCAAGAAAATCTAAAATCGGTTCACTTCAGCGATGCAACAGGCCTCGTCAACTGGCTTCGCGCCGTGAAATCCCAGACTGAGATCACCTATATGCGCCGTGCCGCCCGCATAGTGGAGCGTATGCACAGCGTGATCCGCGACAAAGCAGAGGTCGGGATGCGCAAGAACGAATTGATCGCCGACATCTATCACGCCTCGGTTTCAGGCGCTGATGGTCACTGGGGCGACTACCCTGCGATTGTGCCGATGGCGCCGTCCGGCGTGGATGCCACTGCGCCCCATTTGACGTGGGACGACACGCCGATGAAAGCGGGCGAAAGCACCTTTTTCGAGATCGCCGGCGCCTACCGCCGCTATCAATGTCCGCAGTCGCGCACACTCTTTTTGGGCAAGCCACCGCAGAAATATCTGGACGCCGAAAAGGCCGTCCTGGAGGCGGTTGAGGCGGGCCTCGCACAGGCCAAACCGGGTAACCTTTGCGAGGATATCGCGAATGCGTTTAACCGCACGTTGAATAAGCTGGGCTTTGAGAAGGACAGCCGCTGCGGCTATGCAATTGGTCTGTCCTATCCGCCCGATTGGGGCGAGCGCACCATGTCCTTTCGTGCGGGCGACAAATCCGTGCTGGAGGTCGGCATGACCTTTCACTTCATGCCGGCGCTTTGGCTGGATGATGGTGGGCTGGAGATTACTGAGCCAATCGTCATCACCGATACGGGCGCAGAGTGTCTCTGCACCACGCCCCGCGCGCTAGTCGTGACGGAATAGGCAATGCGTGATAATCCTATTTCACCAACGATCGATTTTGATCTGGACGGCGTTCAGCATGGCTATTTACGCCTGCCCTATAGCCGCAATGACAGTGCATGGGGATCAATTCAAATCCCGATCACACAGGTGAAAAATGGCAGTGGTCCTTGCGCCCTGTTCACGGGCGCGAACCACGGCGATGAATATGAGGGGCCGCTTGCCCTCGTTGAACTGGCCACAGACTTGAAGGCCGAGGATGTCAGCGGCACCGTCCTCATTATTCCGTTTATGAACCACCCTGCATTTTTGAAAGGCGTGCGCGTTTCGCCTATCGACGATCTGAACATGAACCGTACCTTTCCGGGTCAGCCTGACGGAACACCAACCCAGAAAATTGCCGACTATTTCCAGCGCACTCTATTGCCGATGGCCGATGTGGTTCTGGATTTTCATTCGGGTGGCAAGACGCTCGACTTTATCCCGTTCGCCGCGTCTCATGCGCTGGATGATCCTGAGCAGCAGGCCCGCTGCCGCGCGGCGCGTGATGCGTTCAATGCCCCGTTCAGCATTGAGATGCGCGAGATTGACGCCTTGGGCATGTACGATGATGCCGTCGAAACCCAAGGCAAAACCTTTGTGACCACCGAGATTGGCGGCGGCGGCACTGCGACGCCAGCCAGCGCACAGATTGCCAGAAAGGGTGTCCGCAATCTGCTGATCCATACGGGTATCCTACAGGGCGAGCCAATCATTGCGCCGTCGCGCATGCTGTCCCAAGAGGACGATGGATGTTTCCATTTCACCAATCATAACGGGATGGTCGATTTTGCCGTCACCCTTGGGCAGACAGTTGCCAAAGGCGATCTGATCGCCCGCATTTGGGACATGCATCACACCGGCATCGAGCCGCGCAAATTTTACGCATTGATGGACGGTATCCTAACCGCCCGCCATCACCCCGGATTGGTGCAATCGGGTGATTGCCTCGCCGTGCTTGCCACCGAAATCACTAACTAACCTCTAAAAAGAAAGCCTGACTTATGCTCCGCAATGACGACCAACTCGCTCAATGGGACCGTGAAAACTTCTTTCACTCGTCCACCCACCTTGCACAGCACGCACGCGGCGAGACCCCGACGCGGATCATTTCGACTGCATCGGGCGTTCATATCGAGGATCGCGATGGCACCAAATTGCTGGACGCCTTTGCAGGGCTTTACTGCGTGAACGCAGGCTACGGGCGCACAGAAGTGGCAGACGCCATTTCCGAACAGGCCCATAAACTTGCGTATTACCATTCCTACGTTGGGCACGGCACAGAGGCCTCGATCACACTGGCCAAGATGATCATGGACCGCGCGCCGGACCACATGTCCAAGGTCTATTTCGGGCTGTCAGGGTCGGACGCGAACGAGACGAACATCAAGCTGATCTGGTATTACAACAACATCCTTGGACGGCCCAAGAAGAAAAAGATCATCTCGCGTTGGCGTGGATACCATGGGTCGGGCCTGATGACCGGATCGCTTACAGGCCTATCTCTGTTTCACAACAAATTTGACCTGCCGCTGAGCAATGTCATCCACACAAGCGCGCCCTACTACTATCGCCGCGAGGACCGCGCCCAGACCGAAGAGCAATTCTCGGCTCAATGCGCGGCAGAGCTAGAAGCGTTGATCGCGGTCGAGGGCGCAGACACCATCGCGGCGTTTATCGGTGAGCCGGTCTTGGGCACGGGCGGCCTTGTTCCACCTCCGGCTGGATACTGGGCCGCGATCCAAGAGGTGCTGAACCGTCATGACATCTTGCTGGTTGCCGATGAAGTGGTCACCGGTTTCGGACGTCTGGGGTCGATGTTCGGCTCTGACCACTACAACATGAAGCCCGATTTCATCTCAATCGCAAAGGGGCTGACGTCGGCCTATGCGCCGCTGTCTGGATCGATCATTTCGGATCGTGTCTGGAAAGTGCTGGAACAGGGCACAGATGAGAACGGCCCGATTGGCCACGGCTGGACCTATTCCGCCCATCCGATTTGTGCGGCCGCCGGGGTAGCGAACCTCAAGCTGATTGACGATTTGGACCTGATTGCAAATGCCAAAGATGTCGGAGCCTACCTGAACAAGACGATGAAAGAGGCGCTGGGGGATCACGCGAATGTCGGTGATGTGCGCGGCGAAGGACTGATTTGCGCGGTTGAGTATGTCGAGGACAAAGCGAACACGACGCTGTTTGATCCGAGCCGCAAGATCGGCCCGATGGTATCTGCCGCGATGCTAGAGCGCGGCGTGATCGCGCGCGCTATGCCTCAGGGTGACATCACGGGGTTCGCGCCGCCATTCTGCATTACAAGAGCCGAGGTTGACACCGTGGTCGGCGTCACAGTCGAGGCCGTGAAATCCGTTCTGGGCTAAAAGCCGCCTAGCAATCTCAGCAACGCCCGTGTGTGCGAGGGCGTTGCTGCGGCGGGTTAATGTTCGCACCTACCCTGCACTTAGCTCTGCCAGCGGGCCGCACGGACCCGGCGGGATAGTATTGTATTTGCCCCCTCGCGGCCCTCGCTGGGGCGTTGGCGCATTGACGTTTTCCATCAGATGTATTGATTGCGGGTAGGCGAGCTGCCTCGGGCCGAAATACATAGCGGGTGTGAGGGGCATAGGCAGGTCAGAAATCTCGGCAGGGTCGTCCCGGCAGACTGCTGACCTTTCCAACGGGTTCAAAGCGTTGCTTGCAGAATTGCAAAGTCGAGGTCTGGCCAGCCGTTCATCGCCGACACAGAAACATTGATCGGCGTCAGGCCGCGTTTATGCCACTAGGCGGCAGAATAGTTTTCATTCTATGACGATAGTTGCCACTTTTTGGCACAGGAAGAACAAATGCAGCCCGAACCATTCTTTGATTTTAACTCCTATCACGTCGCCCTCGCTGTAGTTGGAGCGATCGTAATCATTGCGCGGTGGCTACCCCGTCTGATTTCCAAGCGCGAGCCTGTGTCCGCCCCCTTGATGATCATGTTCGGGGCTGGTGCGACGCTGCTGATACCGGGACTGCCGGCGCTGCCGGACCCACGCCAGTCACCTCTTCCATGGGAATTGGTAAGCGAGTTGACTATTCTTGTAGCCCTGTTCGGCGCCGGGATGCGGATCGACAGCTTGCGCCCTTGGAAGCGCTGGATACCCACAGTTCGCATGCTCGGGATCGCAATGCCACTGACCATTCTGGCAGTCGCTATTCTGGGGATTGGTTTAGCAGGGCTGACGGTCGCCGGTGCTATCTTATTGGGAGCAGTGCTGGCACCAACGGATCCCGTGTTGGCGTCAGATGTTCAGGTCGGGCCACCGCACGAAGGGTCGGAGCACCCTGTGCGCTTCACATTAACCACAGAAGCAGGGCTGAACGACGGACTCGCATTTCCCTTTGTCTATCTCGGGCTGATCGTGGCCGCCGAGGGCCTGAATCCCAGTGCTTGGGCCTTGGACTGGTTCCTGCGCGATATCGTCTTTCGCATCGCTCTTGGTGTGGCCATGGGATGGGTTGGTGGCCGGGCAATGGGATACATCCTCTTTTCTGTGCCCAAGGGTTCTGTGCTCGCCGAAACGGGGTCTGGAGTCATCGCGCTGGCGGGTGTGTTGCTATGTTACGGCTCAACCGAACTGCTCGAAGGCTATGGCTTTATATCAGTCGCAGTTCTGGGGCTGACATTACGGCGTATTGAGGCGGATCATCACTTCCACCGACGGCTGCATGACTTTTCTGAATCCATCGAGCACGCTCTTACTGCGCTACTTCTGATCGCACTGGGAAGCGTCATGCCGATCCTGTTTGTCGATCTAACATGGACACATTTCGTGTTGGCTATTTTGCTCATCCTTGTGATCCGTCCGCTGTCGGGATGGATCGCTCTGCTAAAGACGGACCTCGACCATCGAGGAAGAGCGGTGGTTTCCATTTATGGAGTTCGCGGCATGGGCTCAATCTACTACCTTTGCTACGCGGGCAGCCATATGGAGTTTTTCAACGAGTCCCAGCTTTGGTCCCTCATCGCTCTTGTAATTCTCATATCAACGGTTTTGCACGGCCTTAGCGTTGGTTGGGCAATGGACAGACTGCAAGAAGAATGAATCCGTAATCGGCAGCGATTTCCGGGAGGCGCTTGGCGGCGAGGCCGCATGATGGGCATGGCATCTGCGGCAGTCGAAATCGGGTAGCAAAAGGTATTGTCAGACGGTCTGAGCAAAGTAGCTTGGCGAAACCCAAATCTGATGCAGTCCTTCACGGGCTCCGGCGAGGATTTGGCGATGAACGCAATGCGAACGCCGCCGCATGCTGCGTCCGATATCTCTTGACAGAACTGCGCGGCTCGGACCGAATGGACTCACGATTGAGAAGCGCCAAATTCAAAAAGACGCTCAAATCACTCTAATTTCAAAAATAGGGAGTTCAACATGAGACACGTCCCCAAACTGATCGCCTCGGCTGTGGTAAGCGCAGCGCTTGGCATCACAATGACACCGACATTTGCCGAAACGCCCGGCGACACGCTGATCCAGGCGTGGCAACTGGACGATATCATTTCACTCGATCCGGCTGAGGTGTTCGAATTTACGGCCTCCGAATTGCTTGGCAACAGCTATCAACCGCTGGTTGGCTACGACGTGAACGATGTCTCGGACGTGTTCGGCGTAATCGCAGAAAGCTGGGAAGTGTCCGAGGACGGCAAGACGTTCACCTTCGTCATCAGACCGGACCTGAAATTTGCTTCTGGCAATCCCGTCACGGCCGCTGATGCCGTGTTTTCAATTCAACGCGCTGTAAAGCTGGATAAATCACCGGCGTTTATCCTGACGCAGTTCGGGCTGAGCGCCGAAAACGTGGCAGAGAAGGTGCGCCAGACCGGCGACATGACGCTCGAATTTGAGATGGACAAGGCCTACGCCCCGACCCTCCTACTCTATTGCCTTACGGCGACGGTCGGCTTTGTCGTCGACAAGGAATTGGTGATGAGCCACGCAGCGGGCGACGACTTGGGGTATGAATGGCTCAAGACAAACTATGCCGGCTCCGGCGCCTTCGCCATTCGCGACTGGCGCGCGAATGAGGTTGTAGTTCTGGAACGCAACGAAGGGTTCTCTGGCGACGCACCCGCCATGGCGCGGGCAATCTACCGCCACATTCCCGAAGGCTCCACCCAACGTTTGCTGCTGGAAAAAGGTGATATTGACATCGCCCGCAACCTCGGCGCCGAAGAGATGACGGCGATGGCGGACAATCCCGACTTAAAGATTGAGAGCGGGATCAAAGGGTCGATCTATTACATGGGTCTGAACCAGAAGAACGAGAACCTGATGAAGCCGCAGGTCCGCGAGGCGATGAAATATCTGGTGGATTACCAGACGATCGCCGACACCATCATGAAGGGCAAGGTCAAGGTTCATCAGGCATTCCTGCCCGAAGGCTTCCTTGGTGCGTTGAACGACAATCCCTATGAATTGAACGTCGAAAAGGCCAAGGAGCTGCTGGCCGAGGCAGGCTTGCCCGACGGATTCAGCGTGACAATGGACACGCGCAACACGCCCGAGATCACAGCGATGGCCGAAGCCATCCAGCAGACAATGGCGCAAGCTGGCATCAAGATGGAGCTGATCCCCGGCGATGGCCAGCAGACGTTAACCAAGTATCGCGCGCGCAACCATGACATCTACATCGGACGCTGGGGCCCAGATTATCAGGACCCGCACACAAACGCCGATACCTTTGCACGCAACCCCGACAACAGCGACGATGCGGAGAGCAAGCCACTAGCGTGGCGCAACGCGTGGGACATTCCAGAAATGACGTTGGAGGCGGATGCCGCAGTCTTGGAAAAAGATACCGAGAAGCGCGCAGAAATGTATATCGCGCTTCAGGAAGAGCATCAGAAAGTCTCGCCCTTTGTGATCATGTTCCAAGAGATCGAAGTGTTGGGTATCCGCTCGGATGTGGACGGCTTTATCATCGGGCCGTCGTTTAACGACAACTCATTCAGGAAAGTGACCAAGGCCGAATGACCGCCACGTCACCTGGCAACGCGGGAGGGCGCTGGAGCGCCCTTCCATACTACGGAATGAAGGCAGGCAAGCTGGTCGCCACGGTGGCGATCACATTTTTGGGCCTGCTTGTCGTCACCTTTCTGATCGGCCGTGTGGTCCCGGTAGATCCGGTTTTGGCCGTAGTAGGGGATCGCGCGTCGAAATCGACTTATGATGCAGCCTATCTCGCGCTCGGCCTCGACAAGCCGCTTTATCATCAATTCTGGATCTATCTAAAAGGCGCGCTGAGCGGCGATTTGGGGACGTCTGTCCTGACGAAGAAACCGATAATCGAGGACATCGCGCGCGTATTTCCCGCAACGCTGGAACTGGCAACGGCTGGTATCATTCTTGGCACCATCTTTGGTATTCCGCTTGGTATCTGGGGCGCTGTCCGGCAGGGTAAGCTGCCGGATCAGATCATTCGTGTTGTCGGTCTGGTGGGATATTCCGCGCCGATCTTTTGGCTGGGTTTACTGGGTCTGCTGGTGTTCTACGCCAAGCTGGGCTGGGTGGCCGGACCGGGGCGCATCGACATTGCCTACGAGTATTCGGTCACGCAAAAAACGGGTTTGCTGTTGGTTGATACTGCTATGCAGGGTCAATGGGCCGCGTTCCAGAACGTGCTGGCACATCTTGCGCTGCCTGCGATGCTGCTGGGCTATTTCTCCATGGCTTATATCAGTCGGATGACACGGTCATTCATGCTGGCCGAGCTTGCGCAGGAATATATCATCGCGGCGCGGGTTAAGGGCGTTGCTGAGTGGCGCATCATCTGGATTCACGCCCTGCGCAATGCCGCCGTGCCGCTGGTGACGGTGATCGCGCTTAGCTATGCAGGATTGCTCGAGGGATCTGTGTTGACTGAAACCGTCTTTGCATGGCCGGGTCTGGGCCAGTATTTGACTAACAGTTTGCAAAACGCTGACATGAACGCCGTGCTTGGCGGCACGCTGGTCATCGGCGTGGTTTTCGTCGGGCTGAACCTGCTGTCTGACCTGCTTTATACCGTGCTAGATCCGCGCGTCAGGCGGCGCGGATGAGTGATATCTCTACCCGCGAATGGCTGTTGAGTGATCAGCCATCATCGCGCCGTCAGGCAAAACTGGGTCAGGCCTATCGCACATGGTCGCAATTGCGCCGCAACAAGCTGGCGATGGTCGGCCTCGGCATTGTGGTGGTGCTGATCCTAATGGCCATTTTTGCCAACCTGATCGCTCCTTTCGATCCCCTGCGCGGCGGTGATCTGCGCACCGAACGCCTATTGCCCCCCTCGTGGGCACATCTGATGGGCACTGACGATCAGGCGCGCGACATCTTTAGCCGCATCGTACACGGATCACGTCTGACGCTCATGGTGGTCGCCATGGTGGCCATTATCGCAACGCCCATCGGACTTGCCGTAGGTACGACTGCGGGATATTTCGGCGGCTGGGTCGATACGGTTCTGATGCGGATCACTGACATTTTCCTCGCTTTCCCGCGGTTGATCCTTGCGCTGGCCTTTGTCGCAGCATTAGGACCGGGGATAGAAAACGCGATCATCGCCATCGCGATCACCTCTTGGCCGCCCTACGCGCGTCTGGCACGGGCCGAGACGATGACTATCCGCGACACTGATTATATCGCGGCGATCCGGCTTCAGGGTGCAGGCAGCCCGCGTATTATATGGGGGCATGTGGTGCCGCTATGCATGTCGTCGGTCATCGTGCGAGTAACGCTGGATATGGCGGGAATTATCCTAACGGCGGCAGGCCTCGGGTTTCTGGGCCTTGGCGCACAGCCGCCGCAACCTGAATGGGGCGCGATGATCGCGTCTGGCCGCCGGTTCCTGATCGATTTCTGGTGGGTCGCGACAATGCCGGGGATCGCCATTTTCGTAGTCTCGCTGGGCTTTAACCTGCTGGGCGACGGGTTGCGCGATGTGCTTGATCCCAAGGGTGAAAAATGACCGACATGCTTCAGGTCGAAGGGCTGAACGTCGCCTTTCCGTCGCGGAACGGTCCGGTTCGTGTGGTGCGCGATGTATCCTTTACACTAGGTCGCGAGCGGCTGGGGATTGTCGGGGAGTCCGGATCGGGCAAATCGCAAACCGGACGCGCCATTTTGGGCCTGACGCCGCCCTCGGGCCGCGTCACCGCAGAACGACTGGAATTCGAGGGTATCGACCTGCGCGGCGCGTCCGCCTCTACTTGGCGCTCCTTGCGCGGGCGGCGGATGAGCATGGTGATGCAGGACCCAAAATTCTCACTCAATCCTGTCATGACCATCGGTCGCCAGATCGTTGAGGCCTATCGCAGACGCGGCAATGCCACGCGCGCAGATGCACGGTCAAAGGCTCTGGAAATGCTGGAGGCCGTGCAGATCCGCGACCCCGAACGCGTTTTTGCCGCCTATCCACATGAATTATCGGGGGGCATGGGCCAGCGGGCAATGATCGCGATGATGCTGATTGCAGAACCTGACTTGCTGATCGCGGACGAGCCAACGTCGGCGTTGGATGTAACGGTGCAACTCGACGTGCTGAAGATACTCGATGATCTAGTGCGCATCCGCGGCATGGGTCTGATCTTTATCAGCCACGACCTGCGCCTCGTGTCGTCCTTCTGCGACCGCGTACTGGTGATGTATGCCGGCCGCGTGGTTGAGGAGATTGCGGCAAAAGATCTGCACGCAGCAAAACACCCTTACACCCAAGGATTGCTTAACTGCCTTCCCCGGATTGAGGGCGGACAAAGGCCGCTAGAAACCCTCACCCGTGACGCAGCGTGGCTGGAATGAGCGCACTAGTCGAGATACGCGATCTGGCTGTCACCTTTGGCCATGGTGCCAATACGGTGCAGGCCGTGCGCGGCGTTAGCCTTGAGGTGGCGGTTGGTGAAAGCTTTGGCATCGTGGGTGAAAGCGGATCGGGCAAGTCCACCGTGCTGCGAGCTATCTGCGGACTAGCGCCTGTCACCTCTGGCGAAATCCGCATCGACGGCAAGACGTTGAAGACACCACGGGACCGGGCATTTTACCGCAAGGTTCAGATGGTTTTTCAAGATCCCTACGCCTCGCTTCATCCGCGTCACACCGTCGATAAGGTGCTTTCAGAACCCTTGGCGATCCACGGGTTCGACGATGCAGAGGCGCGTATCGAAAAGGCGTTGGAGGATGTCGGGCTCGGCAAGGAGTTTCGCTTTCGCTTTCCGCACCAGCTCTCTGGCGGTCAACGCCAGCGTGTTGCGATTGCTCGCGCCCTCATTCTTGAGCCGCGCATCCTGCTGCTGGATGAACCGACGTCCGCGCTTGACGCATCAATTCAAGCCGAAGTGCTGAATCTCTTGGATGCGCTGCGCGCCGAGCGGGGATTGACCTACGTGTTGGTCAGTCATGATCTTGCCGTAGTGGCGCATATGTGTGAACGCTTGGCTGTGATGCAGCATGGCGCGCAGGTCGAGGAACTGTCGCGCGAGGCGTTGCAGAACCGGGAGGCACGGGCTGCCTACACCAAGGATCTGTTAATCGCGAGCGAAGGTTTCAAAGGTATCTGACGTGACAAAAACACCCCTCATATTCGACGGCCACAACGATTTTCTTCTGCGTCTTTTGCGCGACCCCGGCAATCGGGAGGCTACCTGGCTGACCGATACCGCGAAAGGCCATCTGGACTTGCCGCGCATGCAGCGGGGCGGCTTTGGCGGCGGCTTTTTCGCGATTTATATCTCGTCGCCCAGCCTGCCCGATGACATCGACGACGACATGGAAAATCCACCCTACGCCCTACCCCTGCCACCCCTGATTGACGTGGCCGAGGCACAGCCTGTGGCTTTGGCGATGGCGGGCCATCTAAAGTGGATGGAGCGCGCATCGGGCGGTCGTTTCAAAATTTGCCGCACCGTCACCGAATTGCGCGACTGTCTGGCGAACGGCATCATCGCCGCGATCATGCATATAGAAGGGGCCGAAGCGATCGGCACCGACCTAGATGCACTATATCTGTTTCACGACATGGGCCTGCGTTCCATCGGGCCGGTCTGGAGTAGGCCGACCGTGTTTGGCCATGGCGTGCCCTTCGCCTTCCCATCCACGCCGGATACCGGGCCCGGACTCACTCAGGCGGGCAAGGATCTTGTTCAGCTCTGCAATCGCATGGGCATTATGGTCGACCTGTCGCATCTGAACGAAGCGGGCTTCAACGATGTTGCTTCGCTCAGCGACGCCCCCTTGGTCGCCACACATTCCAACGCCCATGCCATCACCGCGTCCTCCCGCAACCTGACCGATCGGCAACTGGCAATGATCCGCGACAGCGGCGGCATGGTTGGCGTCAACTTCGCCACAGGGTTTCTCAATTCTGACGGGAAAAAATCTGACGACCGGGGCTTTGATCCGATCCTGCGGCACCTGGATCATCTGATAACGCATCTGGGCGAGGATCACGTCGGTTTCGGCTCTGACTTCGACGGCGCGCAAGTGCCTGCGGCACTTCACGATGCTGCGGGTCTAGGTGCGTTGCGTTCGGCGCTTTCGCAACATGGATTTCATGAGGAATTGTTGACTAAGCTATGCCATGAGAATTGGCTAAACCTGCTGGAGCGCACGTGGAAGCCGGAGGATTGAAGCCGCAGTCTACATCCACACGACCGAAGTCTGACGGAACAGGGTGCCGCCAATAGAGGCGGATGCAAGAGGTCAATTCTTCGGAATTGCCGTCACCGATCCCGAAATTCACATCCCGGTCGTCTTCGGACATATGACAAGTTTTGAATATTACGTCCCAGACTGGAAACATAAACGCAAAGTTTTTGTCGAGGTGTTCGGGGTGTGCGCTGTGTTGAACTTGGTGCTGAAAGTAAAAGCTGGGATTAAAACCTTTGCGTCGGGTAGCAGACACAATGCATTGGGCGAATGAAACAAAGCTGCAGAACATGACGACACGGCCAGTGCACATTTGTTTCCAAATCCCTTGGCGGAAATGGCAATTTCAGCTCCAATAAGCCCTAACGCGCCGGGTGCTCATCGTGAAATCTCACCTCTTGTCCTGCGCGCTCGGCAATCGAGCAAATCATGCCCGTTTCGACATTAACTTCGCTTGGCAGATTTCCGGAACGCCAAAAAGCACCTGCAATATTGCTAACCTGAGGAATTTTGATGATTGCCTGAGGGCAAAAAACTCCATCCGTAGTGACCAAGTTGATCATGCTCACCGTCGCAAGGGCAGAGGCGTAAGGACTAATATCTTTATGATTGACGAGAACGTGTTGTAAAACATAGGCGTTGTCGCCGACAAATTCGGACAGAAAATTTTCATACGTCATCGGGGCGTGACCAGAGCATTTCAGGTGAGTGGCATCCCCGCTTTCGACACGAAACGCGCCGAGGCTGACCATCCCGTCAACGATCTTGCCAAACAGCCCACCGCCTTGATTGGCGTGAATCAAATCGCGCAACTTGTCCGAAGTGTCTATTTTATCCAGTCCGGGGTAGATGCGTGCAGTTCTGTCGATGACCCCTAGGATCGGCGGCACCGGAATGCCCCCAGCAGATAGCAAGCAGCATCGGTGCCAGCACCTTGTCTTCGGCTACGCCAGCCCAACTGCGAAAATTGCACTGGTGTGTGAATCCTTCAAGGAAGTCTCTGGACCGACTGCAATACTGGCCATGCGCGGTGCCTTCGCGACCGCAAAATTCAGCAATGCGGTCCTAATCATTTAGGCCGTCCAGGACGATTCTGATCTTCTCTTCGGCTTAACACTGTTTGCCGGTTATACGGTGGATGTCCTTCACGACCTTCTATTCGAGCTGCCACTGGCTCCAAAAACGCTGACGACAGACAAATCTATTCAAGCGCTTCCACCTCCAGAGAGCCGCAGCCCGACAGATCGGATATACTGAAAGGAGGCAATTCGCGGGCGATCTCGCGCAGTGCGGAGCGCAACCCTTCTTCGAGAGTGGGATGGTAGAATGGTATCCGCAGCAATTCATGCACCGTGAGGTTCTGGTCTATCGCCAGCACCAGTAAATGGGCAAGATGTTCCGCCGCCGGTGCCGCCATCTCGGCCCCAAGCAGCCGTCCGTCGTCGCGCGATGCATAGATGCGCAAAAGCCCTTCATTCTTCTGCATCACGCGCGCACGCCCTTGTGATCCAAAATCAACTTCGCCGACCACACAGCCATCAAGATCCAGATCGCTGGACCGCTTTCCGACGGACGCCACCTCTGGCGCGCAAAATGTAATACTCATCGGTGTCCGGCGTTTAAGCCGCACGGGGCTGTCGCTTGTGGCATTAAGTCCCGCGATATGGCCTTCATCCGAACCCTCATGCAGAAGCGGGCGTATCCCATTGGCGTCACCGGCAAGCAGGACCGATGTGTTCCCGATCCGCATTGTCTGCATATCGACCTCTGGCATCCCCTTGTCGTCGAGCGGCACGTTGAGAGTTTCGAGGCCGAGATCCTGCACATTCTGCCGCCGTCCCACCGCGACCAGCACCTTATCGACAACGACTTTGTCCTCGCCCCACCTAATTTCGATACCGCCCTCGGCCTCCGCAAGATCAACTTCCACCCCGAGATGCACAGCGAATTCCCGTGACAGAGAGATGCGCAAAGTTTCTGCAATCTTTTCGTCTGAGATACCGGCCATTTGATCTGCCCCATCAAACCCGTGAACCTCTATGCCCAGCCGCGCCAAGGCCTGCGCCATTTCCACACCGATCGCACCCAATCCGATCACCCCGATCCGGGATGGCAGATCTTGCTCTTCAAAAAGGGTATCGGTTGTAAGAATGCGGTCGCTGAACGATCTCCACGGTTTCGGCACAACAGGGCTGGACCCGGGTGCCAGAATGATTTGGCGCGCTTCGATTACGTGGCCATCCACGACCACCCGGTTTGCCCCGTCAAGACGCGCATGTCCTGCAATGTTGCGCTCCCCCAGATCGTCGGTCGATTTCATCACACCCGCGACGAAATCATCTCTGAGCAGTCTGACCCGTGCCAACACAGCCGGAATGTCAGCCTCTAGATGCTCCGCACCCCGGATGCCGAAGGTGTCTAGCAACGTCCGCTCATGAAAGGCGTTTGCTGCCGCGATCAGGGTCTTGGAGGGCATGCATCCGACGCGGGCACATGTTGTCCCATAAGGCGGCTTGTTGATAAGGACGAAATCGTCCGTCTTTTGGCGCACATCGCGCAGCGCAGCCAGCCCCGCGGTGCCTGCGCCTACAATCGCCACGTCTACTTTGTTAATCATTCTCGGTACCCCTTTATTCTAAACATGGAGTTTCTGTCATCGTCGACCAGCCATAAAATGCAAAAATCAGTCAGCGGCTATCCGACGCTATGTCCCACGCCGCCGCCGGCCCTATCAGGATCCGTACAAAAGCTTCGACGCAGATGGCTTCATGACGACCGCGCCGAGAGTTCACGAAACGTGGGTGCGGCGGCAAGCAACATCCGCATCCCGCTAGCGCGTACCTTTGGTCAATAACAGTTTGCCATCTTGTCCTGTTCCATGACTATCATCATTCTCAGGTTTCAAGCCTCCGGAAAACCCGGCGCGGTTAAGAATGCGCTCGCTGTTATTGATATAGTCGATAGTTACGGTTTGCCTCCAACACTCAACAACTCAACAAAAAGGCCTCTCAATCATGAAATCCCACCTATTCGTATGCTTATCTGCGGCCTGCACAGCCCTAGCCATCACACTCTCGGCACCAGCCTCTGCTGGCCCAGAAGACAGGTCGGCTTTCGATCCTGTTCGTTACGGCGCACAGAACGTCGTCTACGATTGGAACTACCCGACCCCGGAAGACGGTCTGCGGGCGCTCGGCTTTGTTAGGAACCATATTAAGGCCATGCAGGAATTTGGGGACCTTGAGAATTCAAACATTATCATAGTGGCCCATGGCAATGATCTTCATGCGTTTTCCCGGCTGAACAGCGAAGCCTATCCGGATGCCTATGCCTCACTAAAAGAACTTACTGACCTCGGCGTCGAGATACACATCTGCCGCAATGCTGCTAAAAGTCGCGGCTATGGGCCAGAAGACTTTTACGATCTTACTACAGTCGTCCCAGCCGCCGTCATCGACATCGCAAAGTATGGCAACCTTGGCTATAGCTACATGTACGCCGAATTGTTTCCCAGCATCACGCGAGAAGACATTATCGCCAAGCATCCGGAAGTCACGATGGACGAGTGATTGGATTCAGGCTCTAAGCGCTGTTTTTGATCGTCAGAAAATCGATAGTTACCTGCAGCCAAGGGTTTCGGACAATTCCTTCAAGCTTGAATGGTCCATCAGTCTCTCGGCCGATAGACCAGCTTCTTGCCAAGGAGCCGCCTCTGGAATTGCTGCATAGCGGGCGGGCGTTAGGACATTTCTGTCTGACGCCCGCTTGAAGGGCAGCCGCCTTTAGTTTGGTGCCATTCGGGCATGCTGAGGCCACGCTGTCGCAGAAGCGCCGATCTGATTATGCGGCGAGCCGACCAAGGGCCGAAACTGGCAGCAAAAGCCGCGCCTCGTGACGTTTGAGACATGGGCGGGCAGTCTTGCCAAAAGCGTTGGGATTGGCACGCAGCTCTGGGAAAATGCTAAACATTTCCTCGCGCGATTGGTCCGAGATCGCTGAGATCCCGACATCACCCGCGTGAAAGCTTTCGGTGGCGGCGCCATCGGCATAAATCACCTCATGCTGGTCAAGCATCATGTGGATATAGGTCACCTCTGCCCGGTTGCTCGCGACCACATCGCGCCCATCCAGCAGGTGCTTGGCGGCGACCAAAACCTCGTCACAGCCAAACAAAAGTTCGGCCTTGTAGCCGGTGAACAAAAGCCGGTGCTGCGGTGATACCAGAAGGGGGCGCGTCGCCCAGTCAAGCACATGCGCGGCAATTGAAATCGGGGCAAACCGGTCGACTCCGGCTACTGTACGGCTGCCGACCCAGCGGATCGGTTGTGGTCCGTTATCGCGGGTAATTACCATGTCGCCGATGCACAGCGTTTCAATTGCTCGCGCGCCATGCGGGGTAAGAATACACGCCCCGGGAGTGAAACAGATGATGTTTTCGATCTCGGAAAAGGTCACAACCGTGCCGTCAGCCATAGCGAAGTTGCCCGAAAGGCCGCCCGCCGCATCATCGGTATTTGTGAAAGTTATGTCGGCCCGTGACACATCGCTATTGAGGCGGAGCGTATCACCGGCGGTCTCGCCGCCTTCGCCGCCCACGATGTTGATCGTGCCGGCCCCGGCCTCGCCGAGGTCTTCGATGACAAAATAATCATCACCGTCACCGCCAAAGGCCTGATCGCCCTGGGCCACGGACAACGTGTCATCACCTGCGCCGCCAAAGAGCTGATCTGCCCCTGTGCCGCCGGTCAGGCTGTCGTTACCCGCGCCACCGGTTAAGGTGTCGTTGCCTGTGCCCCCGTCGAGCGTGTCATCCCCAGCTTCGCCAAAGATATTGTCATGACCAGCACCCCCCAGAATGCTGTCATCGCCATCTTCTGGGGCGACCGCATTGAAATGGATATCGCTGACATAGATCCCTTGGGTGCCGCCCAAGCCGTTTGAATAGGTAATTTCGATCTGTGACAGCGGTCCGGCGATTTCGACCAGAACCGATCCGTTCAGGTTGGTTTCCGAGGTGCTTGTATCATCAGAGGTAACAGTGTTGCCCGATACAGTCTGCCCGCCGCCGGGGGTAAGTGTGACCGTCACGGGATCGCCATTGGCATCAAACGCGTTGATGGTCAGAATATCCCTGTGGTTTCCGGCCCCCCAATCCACGTCGTTGATGCGAAAAGAGACGCCTCCAACCGAGTCACTATAGGCGCTGCCCGATTTGGCGGCAAAATCGATTGTCGTAGTCGACGTCGCGCCGTCGCCATTTGCATACAGATCTAGGCTGGACGTTGTGTTGAACGTCTCGCCCGAGGCGACATACATGTTCAGTCCGGATTCGACATTGAATGTCGGGTTGTTGTTCCCGTCATTCGCAAAGCTGACCGAGACTTCCATCTCGCCGGTGATCTGGCTGAAGCCTGCGGTGAGATCGGCACCATCATTGCCGACCGCCTCCCAATTCAGGATCTCGGCGCTGTCGGGGAGGGTACCGTTATCGCCGCCATAGATGGTATCGGCACCGTTGCCACCGTCGATGGTGTCGCTACCGCCGCCGCCCGTGATCGTGTCGCTGCCGCCGCCCGCGACAACGCTGTCATTGCCATCGCCGGCCGCGACGACATCAGCGCCGTTACCAACGACATCATCATCGTGATCAGTAAAGGAAGTGGTGATCGTGTCATCACCTGTGGTGCCGTTGACGATATCGTCAGCTTCGACATAGTTGGTAAAATTGAAGACCGGATTGCCGGCAGCCACATTGGGGTTGGTATTATACGCCACAACCTCGTAGCTGCGCCCCGCGATAAGAGGAGTTTCAGAAAGCGTGTAAAAGCCCGAAGCTGCACCGTTTTCGACATCTAGCTGGACAACTTCGAAAACCTTGCCAGTGACGGTATCGCGGATCGTCCAAACCAGTTCGGCATCGACGTTGGAGCCAGTCGAGGTATTGCCGCCGATGGTGACATTGGCCGTGGCGGATTCGCCGCCATTGTTGTCATCGTCGAGTGTCCAGCCCTGATTGTTGGGTTCGTTATCGGTGATGGTGGCCGTGCCCGCCGTATCGGACGAGCCTGTCCAGCTGAAGGTCGACCCTATCCCCGTGGAGAACACCGATGCCGGGTTCGTGTTGTACAAGCCTACAGTATATGTCGGCATTTCTGTTACTCCTGCCCGCCGACACTATGGCCTGCATTACCTCATCACATTCAGCGGTCTTGTGCTGATTGACCCCAAGGTTCTTTGGAAAAGATGCGGGGGTCTTTCCAGAATGGCTACAGAGCATCTGCGGCGGTATTCCACTCAATGTTAGGCAAGTTTGAGGCAAATTGTGGCGAAGCAGGAAGGACGGTCTGCGCGACTACTTCATCTGAGGGGTTTTTTGCATCATGCGCTCCCCGACCAGAAGGTCAAATACACACTCCCTAAATCGCGATGCGTCCCCTCAGTCGAAAGAACAATGGCCCGAGAGTTCCGCGCGCTGTCGTCAGTAGATGCCGCGAGGGTGGTGTCAGACACGTACGAGTTTTTACCGCTTAGTCACGAGCGAACAATGTTTGCGTTTATTTAAAGATTAAGCTTTGTGAGACGCTCCCAGTTCGGGGAGCCGCAAACGTACGAGACCTAGCCCTGCCAAGGCAATCGCCGTGAGACTCGCTCGGGCGAAGAAAGTCGCCTGTGGCCCGAAGCCATCCCAAAGTGCGGCAGCAAGGATACTTGCGGCCAGCAGTGCAAGCCCCCCTGTAAGGTTGAACATCCCATAGGCTGTTCCTCGCAGTTCCGGCGGTGCGGTGTCCGCCACAAGTGTTGCAAGCAGCCCTTGCGTTAATCGCATGTGCAACCCCCATAGGGCCACGCCGAAAGCCACCAGAACCATTGGGATGAGAACCAGAGGCAAACCTGTGCTTTGAGCCCTTAGAATGAAACGCCTCGCTGAAGCGCGCGAGCGAGAATATTGTCGCGACCGCGACAACCAGCCAGTAGCTCGAACCGAGGCGCTTGAGTTCAGGTAAGCTCAGGGGAAAAGGAACTTTGCGCATGGCCACACTTCGCTCTGGCTCATGGACGAAAAACACCAGCAGACCAAGAGCCAGAAAGGCCGGAATGACGGCGACCCAGAAAACAGCTGAAAAGTTATTAGTAGTCATCCACATCAGAGCAATAGCGAGCAGTGGACCGAGAAAGGCCCCAACAGTATCAAGAGACTGCCGTAGTCCAAAACTGGCTCCACGCAGATGAGCAGGCGCAAGGTCGGCCACAAGTGCATCTCGCGGCGTGCCGCGGATGCCTTTGCCGATTCGGTCGATAGAACGCGCAGCTACCAACCAACTGACGGATCCCGCCAAAGGGAAGATCGGCTTTGTGAAAGCTGCAAGGCCATATCCAATGACCGCCAGCAGCTTGCGCTTCCCAAGCCAGTCGGAAATTGCACCTGAGAAAATCTTAACGATGGAGGCCGTGGCTTCCGCGATGCCTTCGATAATGCCCACCGTGACCATAGACACGCCCATAACAGTGACAAGATAGACCGGCAGCAGAGCGTGTATCAGTTTCGACGAAATATCCTTAAACAAGGACACAAACCCAAGCGCCCATATTCCTTTGGAAATTTTGCGAAGACTTGCCAAAGTTGACAATTTTAGTGCTATCGAAAATTTCGCTCAATATATGAAGCTCAGTTAGCTTTTAACTTGGGCCTTTAGCGAATTTCAAAGGTTTCTGGTATGCCCAATTGCATAAAGACCCATACGTTTCTGTAGACGTCAAGAACGACCGAAAGAATTAAGAAAAGACCTAAAATGTTCATAGGTGCGTACGCAGCCGATGCGCAACTTGTTCGCACACCAGGCATGCGACTGCCCAGCCATTCTAAATTGCCCAGCACGATAATCGACGTCAGTATTTAAGAATCGAAGGTTTACGATCGGTAAGCTTAGATAGAGAAACGGGAGACTAAATAAGGCGTAGACGATTACGGCGACGGCGCTTGCGCTTTTGTCTGCACCAGTCGCGGCAGAGCAGTTCGGTTCCATCGCTTACAGTTTGAAACGTAACAAATTTGGCCGCTCGTGGACTATTCGTCGCGCGGAGAGGCCGAAGCCGTTGCAATGCAGCATTGCGCGGCGGAGTGGGCAAACAAGTATGCCACTGCAGCGTGGATACAAGATAGTTGCGGCGCGACCACCCGCGGCAAAGGTACTCAAAGCATCAAACAGATGCGTTCAGCTTGGGGCTTTGCTGATGAGGCCAGCGCGCGCTGGACGAGGGCAAGACGCGAAACTCCTGCGATTGCTATATCGTCGCCTCGGTCTTCTCGTCGCAGGAGTCTTGAATTTCAGACCAAGAGAAATACAAATGGCTGGCGGAATGCACCAGCCATATAGACGCCATTCGCGAACACTAACCTAATGAGGGGCTATCGACTATCGACTGGGGCTGGTTCACGACCGCTACACTTCGAGATTTGGTGAATTAGAAGTTTGTCTTAATTCACGTGTGCGCTTTGATCTCGAAGCCGACCAGAGGAGACGCGGAATGCATCCTGAATGCTCCGCCCGCCTGACCGACATCAACGGCCCGTTACCGACCTGCAGCATAGGATTTCGATGCCGCAGTGCAGCCCTCCATAGGAGACATTCGTCGCAACCCCAAAAATTGGGAGACGGATGAATTCACGCAACGCGGACGACGCTGCCATTATAGTTTGTATCGCCAAACTGCCATTTGCGGATCACGCTCGCCCACTGTTGTCGCTTCTTATGAAGCGACGCATGCTGGGTCCAAAGAACTGTGGAGAGTAGAATGGCAGCACTTGCAGAGAGAACAGCCTATTCGTATCGATCGGATCCAGCCGTTCCTGCCTTCGACGATAGTGGTCAAATAGCGGTCATGGACGGCGACTGCGCACTTTGCTCCTGGGGTGCGCGCACAATCGCGAAACTGGATAAAGCTGGGACGTTCCGTCTCTGCCCCGTCCAGTCGAAAACCGGCGATGCTCTCGTGCGTCATTACGGACTGGACCCCGTGGACCCTGAGACTTGGCTCTTTATCGAAGACGGGCAAGCATGGTCCGGTATGGAAGCGATCATCCGGATTGGCGAGCGCTTGGGCGGTGCAGCAAGGCTCGCCAGCCTGTTACGCGTTCTCCCGCGAGGGCTCCACGAATGGATATATCGCCGTATAGCGCACAATCGGTATCGCTTCGGCAAGTCCGATATGTGCGCTACGCCCGACGATAAGCTGCGCCGAAGACTGATGACCTGAGCATTCCGGGCGATCTACGCAATCCGTTCATTCAAAGGACCAATCTCGGCGCTTTCCGGCCGTTCTCCGGTTATTTTGATGCTGCCCTGCAGCTTTCGCATTACTGCCGTTCATGACTGACGCAGCATCCTCCATGTATCAATGGCGCCAGCGCGAGACTCTTTTACCATTCGCTGGGGTGCGCCAATGGCCGTTCTTGAATGGCGCTGCCCTCTAAACTACCCACTCAAATATATACCCCGCTGCCAACGAGCCCAGAACAGCCAAGGTAAGATACAGCAAAAAGGGCTTCAGTTTAAGAATCGGCGCGATGGCCATAGCCCCCCAAATACTGACCACACCACCCGAAACCAGAAAGGCCATGGCAGCGCCCTCGGACATGCCGTTGTCAATCAGCCCGCGCGTTAGTGGGAGTGCGCCATAACCGTCGATATAAGCCGGTGCGCCGACAAAGACGGCGGCGGGTATGGCCCACCATTGATCTTCGCCAACATATGTCGCAAGCGCCCCAGGGGTCAGAGCAGCGTTCAAAGCATATTCGGCAGCGAATGCGGGAATTAGGCAAATCAGGATGAGCCGCGCCGTTGCCCAAAATTGGGTGCCAAATGACCGCCGACGAGCCTTGGTCCTCCAGACCCATGGGTCGAAGGTCAGGGCCGCTCGACAACGCGCGGCGCTCATTTGGCGTGCCAAACCGGTGTCGCGCAGCGCGTTCAGTGCCCACGGCGTCTTGGCGAACAGTCCGGTCACCGCGCCACCGAAGAGGCCCAATCCGAACGCCGCGAGCGTTTTGCCAATCGCAAAGCTCAGACCAAGAGTCGCGGCTGTTGTCGCGAGCATCGCTGGGTCTGTGATCGGGGATGACAACCAGAAAGCCATGATCGGAGCCAGCGGCAAGCCCGCAGCCAACAGCCCAGCCATCAATGGCAACACGGTGACGCCGCAGACCGGTGTAATGGCCCCAATTAGCGACGCAACCACTACCGTTTGCAGCGTCCTGCCCTCGAACGCGCCAGCAATGTGCGTATCTGCTCCACTGGCGATGATCCATGCCGCAAGAAGAATGCCCGGAATAACGATAGGGGCGACGGCAACCAGACCCCACACGACGAACATGGCGGCATTCGCAGCGTGTACTGGCCAAGCCAGAACAATGCCTACCAACAGGAAAAGGCATAGGCCCCACACAATCGTTTTCTTGTTTGCTTGTCGGCGGGCAACTGTTTGATTGGACATCGGATACTCCTCTGACCTTGAAAAATAGCCGGTCGTTAAGCATATGTGAAACGAATAGATTGAATTTCTGGTATTGGAAAAACAGATGGAAAATCTTGACAGCGATTTACTGCGCACGTTTGTTGCCGTGGCTGAAGCGGGAAGCGTTACAGACGGCGCGGTGCGCATCTACCGGTCGCAATCCGCTACCAGTCTTCAGATCAAGCGCCTTGAAGCCATCCTTGGTCAGCCTGTTTTCGAACGGCACGGTCGCGGTGTCACCTTGAGCGACACGGGACGCCGGCTGCTCCCGGTAGCACAAGATGTGACTGCACGCCTCGACGCCGTGCTGCGCAATATTTCTCAAGATGCTGTCACGGGCAAGCTGCGCTTGGGTGTTCCTGATGATCACGGCCGTGCGAAGCTCGCGGGGATCATCGCGGCTTTCACCCGTCACCATCCGAAGGTCGAATTGGATGTGACCTGCGCTTTGAGCACGTGCTTTCCAGATGCGTTGGACAAGGGATTACTCGATCTCGCGATCTATGAGGTGGAACGTCCGTCGCGCCATGAAGAAGTGCTGGTCGAGGACCCAACGTGTTGGATGTCATCAGCGCATCGAGATTTCTCAGCCGATGAAAGCCTGCCAGTGGCCTTATTCGATCATGCCTGCTGGTGGCGCGATGCGGCTATCGCGTCTCTTGAGGCACGAGGAAAACCATATCGCATTGCCTACTCCAGCCAAAGCGTCTCAGGCGTAATCGCAGCTGTCGAAGCAGGCATCGCAATCGGTCTGCTGGGCCGCTCGTCATTGCATTCTGGCCTGTCGGTTGCGGGAAAGAATCTTGGCTTCGGAAATACGCCTGCCTCGAAGCTGGTGATGGGGGCAAGTGGATCCCAGAAGGCTGGACCGCAGGACGCAATGAAAGAGGCTATCCGTGCCGCGTTTTTGGTCAAGGTCTAGAAAATCGGCCGTTCGTGCTCCGCGCAGCAATCGACCAGTCGGGCTGATTGTATTGAAAACCTCTCTGGCCTAAAAAGTTCGCTTAGATCAAGTAGGTTGCAATCGCGCTGACATGCTCGAGTCCACGCAGTGCCGTTTGGCGAAGCAGCCAAATGCCTCGCGCATGCCCCGAGAACATCAATGATGTGACCATCTAATGGACTTCGTTATGCGGCAATGTATGATCGCCGTAGATCCGGTTCACCCATAGCGTCAGCTTAGGTTTCTATAGTTAAATAGAGAACTATATCGTGGGAAATATCATGCAAGATCATGCAAAAGTCGTTGTTGTCGGAGGCGGGTGCGTCGGGGCTTCTATTTTGTATGGCCTGACAGAACATGGCTGCTCAGATGCTGTCCTGATCGAACGCAGCCAACTTACAGCCGGATCAACCTGGCATGCGGCCGGGCTCTTGGTCACTTTTGTACGCTCTCACGTCATCAGCCAGATGACGATGGAGACCATTCGCATCTATGGCGAGGTGGAGCGAAAGCTGGGGACTTCTTGCGGGCTGCGCAAGGTCGGGCAGTTGCGTGTAGCGAACACGCAAGAGCGTTGGGATGAATTCCAAAGCTACATTGGCATCGCAGAGGCCGCGGGTGTTCCTGCGCAGTTATTGACGCCGGAAGAGGTTCAGGAAAAGCACCCATTTCTGTCCCCTAGCGAAAATATCTATGGCGGGATTCTGCACCCCGAAGATGGCTATATCAATCCGGCCGATATCACCCAGGGGATGATACGTCTGGCCCGCAAGAAGGGTGCGAAAGTCTACCAGAATACCGAAGCGCGGTCTTACACCAAACGCCAAAGCGGCGGCTGGACGGTTGCGACGTCAAACGGCGAAATAACCTGCGATCATCTGGTTTTTGCAACCGGCAACTACGCGCGGGAAAACGCCAAACGGGTCGGTCTGGATTTGCCGTGCATTCCGATTGTTCACCAGTATTGGACAACCGAAACTGTCCCGCAACTGCAACAGCGAAAGGCGGATGGGCAAGCGGAATTGCCGATCCTGCGGGACGAAGATTACGGCGCTTACCTTCGCGAAGATGTGGGCGCGCTTCAATTTGGTCCCTATGAATTCGAAAAGGACCTCAAACTTTTTGCCGTGGACGGCGTGCCAAAGGATTTTGGTGCCGATCTTTTGCCCGAAGATTTTGACGCCGTCGAAGGTCAGTGGGAGCAGGCGTTGGCACGGGTACCCGTGTTGGGCGAGGTTGGAATCAAGTCCAATACCCGTGGCCCTTTCCAGATGACGCCTGATGAATTGCCCCTATGTGGCCCCGCCCCAGGCCATGATGATTTGTGGCTGGCAGAGGGAGTTCCGGGTGGCATTCTTTGGGGCGGCACCATGGGTGAACGGCTGAGCCGTTGGATCTTGGAGGGCGATCCGGGGATAGAGATGGCTTCGCTCGATCCGCGCCGCTTTGGTAACTACGTCACCAAGCGTTGGACGGCGGACAAGGTGCGTGAAGTCTGGGGGCGACACATGCATGCCCATATACCGGGGGAAGACTATCCCGGTGCGCGTCCTCTCAAGACGGTCGGATCCTATGACCTTTTGACGGCCAAAGGCGCTGTCTGGACCACGTTGAATGGTTGCGAATTTCCCAGTTGGTTCGCGCCATCCCCTGAACTGGCGGTGCCCGAGTATAGCTTCCGCAAGACCAAGCACATGACCTATGTCGAACAAGAAGTGCGCGCGACGCGGTCCGCGGCTGGACTGATAGAAATGTCGCCCATGGCCAAGTTCTGGGTCCGTGGACCTGGCGCGAAAAAATGGCTGAACGGCATCATGGCTAACAGTTTGCCCAAAGTTGGGCGGTTGGCGCTAAGCGTGGCCTGCAATGACAGAGGCGGCATTGACGCCGAATACACCATCGCGCGTCACGGCGAAGACGACTTCTATCTGGTCAGCACACCCAACGGCGAGGTCTATAACTTCGATCAGCTGTCGCGCCAATTGCCGAAGGATGGCAGCGTCACGCTCGAAAATGTATCCGAGCTGATAGGAGTCATCGCCATTGCAGGCCCCAAATCCCGCAAGATTCTGCAACCGTTAACGGACAGCGATCTGTCGAACGACGCCTTTCCCTGGTTATCTGCGCAGCTGGGTGAGGTCGGCTATGCCAGAGACGTCCAGCTTTTGCGCGTGAGCTACACTGGTGAATTGGGCTGGGAATTGCATCATCCTCGCGCCTACAACCGCCATCTGGTGGATGTTCTTTTGAAGGCAGGCGCGCCTCACGGGCTTGTGCCCTTTGGCCTCAAGGCGCTTGAATCCATGCGGCTCGAGAAATCCTATCGCGCAATGCACCGCGAACTGACGCAGGATATCACACCGTTGGAGGCGGGGCTGAACCGGTTTGTAAAGCTAAACAAAGGCAATTTCACGGGCCGCGATGCCTTGGCTACGCAGGCAGACCAAGGCGCAAAACGCGTGCTTGTCACGTTGAAACTTCCGTCAGGCGAGACGACCGTGATTGCTGATGAAGGCATCTATGTAAACGGTACCGTGGTAGGCCGCGTGACGTCAGGCGGGTTCTCTTATCATTTTGGCCACGACATCGCGATGGGACTAGTGTCTCCTGAGGTATCCGCCCATGGCACGCAGCTTCAGGTTCTAATCCACAATGAAATGCGCGAAGCTACAGTTGTACATGATAGCCTGTACGATCCTACAAATGCGAACGCACGACAGTAAACCAGACAGACATATCAGGCCAACTTGCGTGGTTGCCCACTATGTCCACGCTGTTTAGTTTCATTGGATATTTGCGCTGTCGCTCATATTTACGACACCTCGACTTTACAGTATCTCGACCAATATGAACGGCCCAAAGCCGACATTCCTCGTAGTTGAATCTGCTGCGCCCCAGCTTCTGCAAAGCAGACCTTCGTGCAACTTGCAGCATTTCGTCCCTATGGTTGCCGCGTTACGGAAAAAAAGCACACCGCAAACTCCGCCAGCGCGATGACTGCTTTTCAGGTAATTGCAATCGACCGCTCGGTGATTGATGCTACCTGACGCATGGTGTGTCGAATTCCACGCAGAGAGATCGGAGTCATTTCAACGAGATCTTCGAATTTGCTGACTCGTTAATTTTTCGAGGTCATTTCAACTGCCGCTCACGAAATATTATATAAAGCCCGCTTACTACGATGATGCCCGCGCCGACGAAGGTCGCCAAATCAGGCACATCTCGCCCGATGAGCCATCCCAGCAGTATGGCCCATAAGAGACCCTGGTAATCCCCCCATTTTTAATGGGGTCCAGCCGTAGAATTCAGGCGGCTGTCTTTAGTTTCATGGCAGGTGTCATGCCGCCGATTCCCATGTTGGGTCGCTCGTTGTTGTAAGTCCAGAGCCATTCAGTTGCTTGGTCCTGTGCCTCCTCGATGGTTTCAAGGATGTATTGCCCCAGCCATTCACCGCGAACGGTACGATTGTAGCGTTCGATGTAAGCGTTCTGTTGTGGCTTGCCCGGCTGGATATATTCCAGCCGAACATTGCGTTTCTCGGCCCATTCCATCAGCTTACCACTGATATATTCTGGGCCATTATCGACGCGAATTGTCTGCGGTTGTCCGCGCCATTCAATGATCTGGTTTAAGCTTCTGACAACTCTCCCTGCGGGCAGCGAAAAGTCCACTTCGATGCATAGACCCTCGCGGTTAAAGTCATCCAGCACGTTTAATGTCCTAATCGAGCGCCCGTCTGCCAGCTGATCCGCCATGAAATCCATGGACCATGTCTCATTGGGCTTATCAGGCACCGCCAGGGGCTCCGGCTTGTCCCGCTTCAAGCGTTTCTTCGGCTTGATACGCAGGTTTAGCTCCATTGCGCAGTAGATCCGGTAAACCCGCTTGTGGTTCCAGCCGTAACCCTGGACGTTGCGCAGATACAGGAAGCACAGGCCGAAGCCCCAGTTGCGCTTGTTTGCTGTCAGACGTTCCAGCCAATCGGCGATCTCTTCATTCTCATCGCTCATAACAGGGCTGTATCTGTAGCAGGTCTCGCTGATCTGGAACGCCCGGCACGCCGACGCGATGCTTACGCCGTGTCGTGCGACCGCATTCATGGCCATCTCTCGTCGCAGAGACGGCCTTAACGCTTTTTTCCAAGGGCTTCCTTCAGCAGATCATTTTGCATGCTCATCTCAGCATACATGCGCTTCAGACGGCGGTTCTCCTCCGCCATATCCTTCATCTCAGACATCAAAGACGCATCCATGCCGCCAAACTTGGCGCGCCACTTATAGAAACTGGCGCTGCTCATGCCATGCTCACGGCAAAGCTCAGAGACCGGCACACCGCCCTCCGCCTGCTTCAACACGGCCATGATCTGCGCGTCGCTGTATCGTCCGTTCTTCATCGTAAATCTCCTCAGATACCTTGCCGAGAAAATGCTACTTTTGAACACCACTAATTTTAGGGGGGATTACCCCCGTATATTCATAATGCGCGACGACTGATGCCGAGGTGAAGCGGAAGGCTTGCGTTATCATCGTCATTCCCGCCGTGCCAAAGACGGCAATCCCGAGGAACATCCAGATGTCGTCGGGCCGAATCGGGACCCAGTAAAACGGGCTAAGGAAGCCGTTTATCAATGCACCGGCACCGACCAGATACAGCATGACCGTCCAAGGGCTTTCGCGCGGGTCCACCCAGCGCGACCCAATCATCAGCAGGGCGTAGAAAAGTGCCGTGCCCACTGGGAACAATGCGACCAGTTGGAACGTCGCGCTGCCAGGGCGAACGACTACCAGCACCCCGATAAATCCTACGAGTGCGGCCAACCAGCGCCTATCACACCTTCTACCAGGTTCGCGAGGTCTCCAAAAACACCACCAGAGTTAGTTGATTGATCTGTCATGCATCATTCCCCCTCTTACTGTGCAAGTACAAATTGATAAGACCGACAAAACCCAAACTGCCGATGTAGTAGATGAGCATCATGCCGAGCAGCAAACCGCCCGGAAATTGCCGATCAATCACGAAATTGACCAACATCAGCGGGAATGGCAGCGAGAAAAAAAGAGCGTGAATTATGAGAATAATTCTTCGCTGTTCTTTAGTTGCAGGAAAAATAGCCGCTTCTTGATTAGGTTTCGAAAATTCCAGTTTGTGCCTATGCGCCCTGATGTACCGAACGAAATAAATGTGTGCGGCCAGCATCGAAACGCACACCAGTAGCTCGAGCGCTAAGCTTTCCAGCAAGTACAATCCAAAACCACTGAAAAAAACTAGTGCATGGAAAAGCAAAATCATGCGCCAGCCAAAAGCACCGCGTAGATCCCAAATAAACATAGATTACCTCGATTTAACTTCCTGACTGTCTTGACGCCGAACGTGGAACTGTCCCGCTTTCGTGCCGCTCCCGGTGCTCGTTTAAGCCACCTTCCGTTCGAAAGCGACTGGGCTTTTCCAACCCAGTGCTGAATGGCGGCGTCGCGGATTATAGAACCCGTTTATGTATTCGATGATGGCCATTTCAGCCTGCCGCCTCGTTTCCCATGACCGCCGCCAGATCAGCTCAGCCTTGATGGTTTTGAAGCACGTCTCAACGGCGGCGTTGTCATAGCAATTTCCTTTGCCGCTCATTGATACCTTGAAGCCGTGCTGGCGAAGGACTTTCTGATAGTCATGCGAACAATATTGGCTGCCTCTGTCCGTGTGGTGGATGCAGCCTTTGGATGGTGAACGGAACGCGATGGCCATTTTCAGCGCCCTGATCGCCAGATCCCGCTTCATGCGGTTGTTGACGGCCCAGCCGATGACCCGTCTGGAATGCAGATCCAAGATCACAGCCAAATACAGCCAACCTTCACGGGTCCAAACGTAACTGATGTCACCAGCCCATTTCTGGTTCGGGCGCTCAGCCGCAAAGTCGCGATCCAGCAGGTTGGGCCCAATGTTGAACTTGTGATTGCTGTCCGTTGTGACTTTATGTTTCCGCGTCCTCACCACCGATATGCCGTTCTGACGCATCAAACGGCCAACACGTCGATGGCCGATGTTCAGACCGATCTCTTTCAGTTCTTCGGTCATTCGTGGCCTGCCATAGCTGCCCAGGCTGAGACGGGATTGTTCTTTGATGTGCGCCAACGTCACCATATCAGATCGCTGCCTGCGGCTGGCTGGCCGACTGCGGAACGCACGCAAACCGCGCATGCTGACATCCATAACCTGACACAGGCGCGCTGCCGGAAAAGCATCCCGGTGTTCTTCGACGAACCTAAACCTCACGGCTTTTGGCTCGCGAAGAACTGCGTTGCTTTTTTTAGGATGTCCCGCTCCTCCTTGAGGATGCGAACCTCGCGCCGAAGCCGGTCATTCTCTTGGGCCAGCCCCAAATCCTCTTTCGACACCACGTCCGTGTCTCGATGCGAAGTGATCCACTTGTTCAGCGTGGACATTCCGACACCCAAGTCATCAGCAACCTGCTTGCGCGTCAGTCCGCTGGTCAGCGCGATGCGCAACGATCTTTGCGGAATTCGTCCGTCCGTTTCAGTCCCATAGTCAGTCTACTTTGTTGCAGTAAATGCTATCAAAGGAGCGGCATCAAACCGTGACAGGTCCATGGCTGATCCGGTGACCACGTCAATGCTTTGGTGCATCTGCTACCTAAGACCCCAGCACATCGTCCCCAAACTGGGGTTGAAGCTCTCGTAGTAGCTAATAACCACGGTAAATTTGGGGCAATGAACACCGTCTTTTAAGTCCCGCGCAGCCAACCCCCTGAGCATATAGAATGTTGCGCGCCGACTAAATAGCGGCTTTGGGGAAGCCGCGATGCGGCACTGGACGACCAAATGAACAACTGTAAAGGGCTGCGCACGTCTATCATACGACCACGACAATCAGGATGGGTGCCGCGTCGTCGCTTGTCGCCACTAAGCCCAAAGTGACCGGGTTATGTAGCGGATCTTGTAAAGCCGCAGAATGTGCGTTCTCAGAAATAGTTTATCGTGCCGCATGCATTTGGGCATTTCATCCCGACCGCACAGGGACAGAGATCATGCCCAAACCGACAGTTCCTCCTCTGCAAGAACAGCATTGACTGCGCGGCGTTCCAGCATTTTCAAGCAATGACCTGTCCAGCTCGGAAACTTGGCTCGCATATCCAAGCCGAGCCGATTGCCCCATCGAAAATATCCAAGCAAACAAGGATCAACCACCGAGAAATCACCAAGGGCATAGCCCCTTTTGGGAATTTTCCTTCAATCAGATGATAAGCCTCTCGCAGTCTCTTTTGCCCTTTTTCCTGTATCGAAGACTGATGGCTTTGCTCATCTGTCAATCGGTGTGGGTTCCAGCATTGGGTAACAGGCCCCGCATGCACGCCGCTGGATAGCCAATTCATCCACTCCACAGCCCGCACCATCCTAAGCGGTGAGGTATCCAATTTAAGATTGGCCCCATAGGTGAGCATCAGATGAAGCATGATCGCGGGCACCTCGGTGAGAGCCTCTGTCCCCAAATCCAAAACCGGAACTTGCCCTTTCGGGTTGATGGCGAGATGCCGGTCCGTTCTGGTTGAGCCGTCGCCTGTCAGTACCAATTCCTTCTGATAGGGCACACCAAGTTCTTCAAGCATAATGTGAACAGCGAACGAACATGCCCCCGGCGAATAATAGAGTTTCATTCTGATCCCTCCGGTTAGCGCCAAAACGGCTTGCGCCTCTCGGCCTCTGCTTCAGCCGGATCAACACCAATATCGTGCAGGTGGTGCTTTTCCATATCACCCAGCGCCTTACGGGAGTGATGGTTTCGCCACCATTGTGCGAGCAGAGATGTAAGGCCGTATTTAGAATGCTTCGAGGCAATGGATGCGGTTAACTTTGGGTTTGAGGTGCTAGTCATAACATTTCCTTACGCAATCTGTCCTGACTAACGGATATATCCTTGCCATGTTGAATTCAAACCATGCATTGTTATACTCACATAAGGAGATATTATTTAGATGCAGAACCATTCTCTCAACGGGTTACGGATGTTTGAAGCGGCTGCGCGACACCTTAGTTTCACGGTCGCGGCCAGTGAACTCAATGTAACGCAGGCTGCTGTCAGCCAACAGATACGACGGCTGGAGGACGAGCTGGGGGTGAAACTATTTCTAAGAGAGAAGGGAGGCTTGGCATTGTCAGTTTCAGGTCAGGACTTGGCCAAGAGCACGAATGTCGCGCTGAGCATGATTAAGAAATCAACTGATCGGATCACCGATACGGAAACAGGGGGTGTTCTGGCAGTTTCGACCCTAGCATCATTTGCTTCCCGATGGCTCATTCCGCGGTTGTCGAGATTTCAGGAAAAGCACCCCGACATTGCACTGCATGTCCATACATCGGGAACAAAGGTTGATTTCGATCGCGATGGGATTGATGCCGCCATACGGCTTGCTGCCAAGAAAGAGCTTGGACTTCATGATGAGTTGATCATGCAGGATTCACTTTGCCTGGTCGCGTCCGCCGATGTAGCAAAGGCGGTTGGGGACATTCGCGAAAATCTGTATAAACATCCCCTCATCATTGATGGGAGCCGGTTGTTAGACGAAAACTCTCTTGACCTCACAGGGTTGGCAACAGAACAGGCCATGGAACTGCTGAAGCTCGATAAGATGAAACTCGACTTTCGCGTTTACAAGCAAAGCGACAGTGTTGTTCTGGCGGCGTTAGCGGGGCAAGGGGTTGCATTGACGCGATCGTCATTATGCAGCGGTGATCTGGAAACCGGCAGACTGGCACTGGTCTGTAATTTTCGGCTCCCGTTAGAATTCGGATATTCCCTTGTTTGGCCCGAAAGCCGTGCCAAAGACCCTAAGTTGCTGGCGTTCAAGCGATGGATGATGAAAGAGGTGGCCGACTTGCAAGATGCTGGGGACTGTGGTGCTTCGATGGGGGAACTGCCTCCCTGACTGGCCGTCAATACAGAACATAAAGTGAACAAAATCAAGCCACCCGTGGGAAAATTGGAGGTTTGAGAGGAAAAGGACGGCCGGACAGGAGCAGATCTGAGGTACTCTTCATTCTCTGGACAGGATCTAGCACTTTCTAACCTCTTCTTTGCTCGTGCTGATCGGGTTGCCTGACTACGATTTGCAGTGAATAGACCACCGCCGGTGGCCGGCCGCCAAGGCGGCAGTGATTATGGAAGTCCATCCACTTGCGGATATCTTGGCATTAGTGCTGCATCACGATGAATGGGCCTTGCTTATCGTCGCGGAACTTACCTTGGCCAAAGGTGGGGTCGCGCTGTCAATCGCCCGCATAATGACTCGGGCCGAGCGCCCGTTCCCATGTCTGATGGCCCTGGCTTCGATCGCGACACATGAGGTGGTTTTGAATGAGGACGTGGCAGTCGAGCCCAAGCGCAGTTGGCCTCGTCGTCCAATGCAAACTTCTGAAAGATTTGCCCAACAGTGGCCAAATCGAGCTCCAGAAGCCGAAAAAGATAAACATTAGCTATGCGTTACGAACCATCCTTTAGAGTGCCGGCTTTTCCTCAGCGGTGTGCACAGCCTACCAGAAGCACTTCTTCTCGGTGCGCTATGGCATCCAATTCTCAGGGCAGCCGCGCAACCGGAATACGGCCTATTCCCCGGCCCGAGCGCTTCGACATCATTTGCGATGCCAATGGGTAAAACACCGACTGACGAAGCCTGACCATCCCTGGACCAATCGCCAAGTCGAACGGATAAACCGCACGATTAAGACACTTCCGCCAAATGGTATCGCTACGACAATCATGATTTGCTGCGCACCTATCTCGCAGACTTCATGCCAGCCTACAATTTCGCCCGCAGACTGAAGACGCCAGCGGTCTGACGCCCTACGAATACACCTGCAAGATCTGCACTTCAGAGACTGATCTATTCATCTTCAAACCGATCCACCGGATGCGGGGGGCTGAACAGATAAAGGACTTCACAGAGGGCATTGCAGCCCGCCCTCGGTTAAACTGCTTGCTTTATCTCCGATGAGATCACCCTTATGCCAATCCTCGCCAGGACCTGAACGACGTTCTGTTCATATTCCATAATCGTTTGGGACAACCATTTGAGAAAATTTCTTTCAGATAACGACAATTTTCGACCGATAGGATAGCAGATTGAATACCGCTCGACACTGTGCAGCCCAGTTTTAAATGGAGCAACAAGGCGGCCACTATCAATGGCATCAAGGCACAGGAAGCTATCTCCGATCGTTATCCCCGATCCTGCCAAAGCGGCGGAAAGGCACAAAGATGTTTCATTGAAGCTTGAATAGGTTGCTTGATCGCCCGGATCCTCAAGGTCCGTATTTTCGAACCATGCTGACCAAGGGTTGTAGTTTTTGTCGAGCAAAAAATGCGCGTCGTGATAGCGGCCATATTCAAGTATATGCGCTGATTCATATTCTGGCGTGCAGACCGGAATATCGATCCAGTCGCACAAAAACTCTTCGACGAGTGTATCCGTTTTGTAGCGCCCCTTTGGGCCATAAAAAATCCGAAAGCTGAAATCTTCGTCCGGGTGCAGCTGCCCATTACGCTCGGCGTTGACCTCGACGGAGGTGCCCGGGTGGTTCAGCAAAAAGCCACCAATCCGCTCTGCCAACCATGATGACGCGAAATCCCGCTCAACTAACAGTCGAACAGTGTTCGGCTGACTAGAATGTTCGATCGTCCTTTGCACGCTGGCCGAGATAGTATCGAAACCCTGCCGTAATCCCGCCGCCAACTCGCTCCCGCGTTCGGAAAGCGTGACTTTCGGGCGGGTTCGAATGACCAATTGGCATCCGACCATCGCCTCCAAGCATTTGATCTGCTTGCTGATTGCAGGGCGCGTCACATTGAGGGCCCGCGCGGCTTCGGTGAATGTACCTAACCGCGCAACGAGGTCAAACGCGCGCAAGGCTGTAAGGGAAAGGGAGGGGGCCATGTGCAGATGGTAACCTCAGGTTACATTGTGGTAAACTTATTAATTTCGAGGCGTGATGCTTTGTCCTTAGGATTGCGCACATGGCCGTGTGGCAGATGCATTGAAAGAGGACCCCAAATGAGCAACCCCGTAAAATTCTCAATGAGCGGTCCTGACGGATGGAAAGATGCGGCAGATATTGCGTTGGAAACCGCAGAATTGACTAAGGGCCAGCCAATGGGATTGGATCATGCCTATTTCAAAAATGAAAAATCCGGCATCCGCGCAGGCATCTGGCGTTCAACGGCATATTCCGAGTTTTACGAAGATTATCCCTGCACTGAATTTATGTACGTGCTGGAAGGGTCGGTAACCTTAGAGAACGATGAGTTCAGCGAAACCTACAAAAAGGGGGATGCGTTTCTCGTTCCAAAAGGCTTCCGCGGCCACTGGAAGCAAACCGAGCCGATGTTGAAATACTACGTGATGATCGACTGATCCAACACCAACACTGGAACTCCTATGTCTCGTTCTGCTTCTAACAAAATCTCAACGGATCTGGGCAGCTATGACTATGTCATCATTGGTGCAGGATCAGCGGGCTGCGTATTGGCCAATCGTTTGGGCGAAGACCCCGAAGCGCGCATTCTGGTGCTAGAAGCAGGCGGCAGTGACAAATCTCTGTATGTTCAAATGCCCACGGCGCTGTCGATCCCGATGAACAGCAGCCGATTCAACTGGGGCATGAGTACCGAGCCCGAACCGGGATTGCAGGGGCGTATCATGAACCTGCCGCGCGGCAAGGGGCTCGGTGGGTCGTCGTCGATTAATGGTATGTGTTATGTCCGCGGCAACCCGATGGACTACGAACTGTGGTCGGCTCTTGGTGCTGAAGGATGGCACTGGGCGAATGTGCTGCCCTATTTCCAACGGCTCGAGAATGTGAACGGCGGAGGCCCCTTGCGTGGTACCGACGGGCCGATTTCAGTCACGCGCGGGGCCGAACAGAACCCGCTATACGGGGCATTCGTCGAGGCCGGCACGCAGGCCGGTTATGCCTCCAGCCCCAATATGAATGAACGCCAGCACGAAGGTGTGGGGCCGATGGAGATGTCGGTCGGCGGCGGCAAGCGGTGCAGTGCAGCGGTGGGTTATCTTTATCCAGCGGTTATGCGTGGCAATTTGCGGATCATTTCGCACGCAATGGTCGATCGCATCTTGTTTGAAAACGGGCGGGCCACGGGTGTGGCGTTTACACATGAAGGCGTCGCACAGATTGCTCACGCAGGGCGCGAAATCATACTCAGCGCCGGCTCGATCATGTCGCCTGTCATCCTCAAACGATCAGGCATTGGCCCCGCAGCCGAGTTGAAGGCGCAGCAGATCGAGGTTCTGGTTGACCGGCCCGAAGTGGGTGAGAATCTCATGGATCACCTTGAGATTTATCTGCAGCAAGAATGCACGCAGCCTGTGTCACTCTTTCCCCATATGAGCATATTGGGAAAGACGAAGATCGGGGCGCGCTGGCTGCTGACCAAGGGCGGGCTGGGCGCGACAAACCATTTTGAAAGCGGCGGTCATATTCGCAGCCGTGCGGGCATTGTGTATCCCGACATTCAGTATCATTTTCTACCTTTGGCTATTTCGTACGACGGCAAGGCCTTAGCCAAAGGGCACGGCTTTCAGGTGCATGTCGGCACGAAACGGTCCAAGAGCCGTGGTTGGGTGCGCCTGCGCAGTTCAGATCCCCGCGAGCTACCGCGCGTCTGCTTCAACTACATGACGCACGGTGACGATTGGCTGGAAATGCGAGCCTGCGTCCGGCTAACACGCGAGATTTTTGCGCAGCCTGCGTTTGATGCCTACCGGGGTCGCGAGCTTGCACCCGGCGGCGACTGCCTGAGCGACGAATGTATCGACCAGTTTATCGCCGACAAGGTCGAGAGCGCATATCACCCTTGTGGCACTTGCCGCATGGGACTTGATGATGCCGCTGTGGTAGATCCCAACACAATGAAGGTTAAGGGGGTGGACGGCCTTCGTCTGGTGGACAGTTCGGTCATGCCGCAGGCAACCGCGGGCGATCTGAATGCGCCAACCCTTATGGTCGCCGAGCGCGCGTCGGACCTGATCCGGGGGCGCAGCCTGCCTCCGGCGCAAGACGCGCCGTTGCTGGCGGCGCAGGACTGGGCGACCAGCCAACGATCCGAGCATATTACGCGTGACTATGCCACCGACCGGGCCGGTTTGCGCATGGCCCTTCTTAAAAATGCGGCGCAACAATAAAACCAAGGGAGAAATCAATGAAACTGTCTTTGAAATATACCGCTGCGGCGCTTGCCATGACGCTGGCAGGCGTGAGCGCGACCGGCGCAATGGCTGAGGCCGAGTCGCCGGACCCGATCAAGATCGCCATCAACGAATGGACCGGGCAGCACCTGTCGGCAAATATCGCGGCGGTCTTGCTTGAGAAAATGGGCTATAACGTAGAGTTGGTAACGGCGGGCGGCCTTCCTCAGTTCACCGCGCTTGAGCAGGGCGAAATACACTTCAATCCCGAAGTCTGGGACAATTCGATCACCGACGCCTATACCAACGGCCTCACGTCAGGGGCGATAGTCGACATGGGCGAGCTTGGGCTTGAGCCGCGCGAGGGCTGGATTTATCCCGACTACATGACCGAGAAATGCCCGGGACTGCCCAGCTATCAGGCGCTGTTTGATTGCGCACAGGCGTTTGGCACGGCCGAGAGTTTTCCAAATGGCCGCTTGATTGCATATCCTGCTGACTGGGGCACCCGGTCGAAATCCGTCGTCGACGAAATCGGCCTGCCGTTTAACGCAATCCCCGGCGGGTCCGAGGGCGCGATGGTCGCCGAACTAAAAAGCGCGCTGGCGTCGAAAGAGCCGATTTTGATGATGTTCTGGCAGCCACATTGGGTGTTTGCGGAAGTCGACATGAACTGGGTCGAGTGGAACCCCACGGACGAAGAATGCATCGAAGAAGATCAAGACCGCGAAACCGCTTGCGGTTTTTCCCAAGCCTCAGTCAATAAGATTGCGTCCAAGTCGATGGCACAAAAATGGCCTAACGCAGCAAAATTCGCCGAGCAGTTTACCCTGACCAATGACGAACAAAACGCGATGATCTTTGAGGTCGACCAAGCCGGGCGCTCTTTGGAAGATGTGGTTCAGGAATGGGTCACAGATAACGAGGAACGCTGGTCAACCTGGATCAATTGAAAAACGCAAAATGAGACGTCCGGCGCTCAGCGCCGGGCCTTTTGGCCTGATGGGATCGCGAATGGCAGAGTCGGCAACCAACACAGCAGATACGCAACGGCCGGTGAAATTATCTTGCCGCAATCTGTGGAAAGTCTACGGCACAAAGCCAGGGTATTATTTCGATGACGTCGGCTATAAAATAGACGTCGACGCCTTGGCATCCCGGATGCGCGCCGAGGATCACATTCCGGCAGCCATCGATGTCAGTTTTGATGTACATGAGGGCGAAATCTTTGTCATCATGGGTCTGTCGGGGTCTGGAAAATCCACCGTTGTTCGTTGCCTGTCACGGCTGGTTGACGCAAATCATGGCGAGGTGCTCTTGGACAGCGACAATCTGCTGACCAAAAGCGACAAGGAATTGATCGACATTCGCCGTCACAAGATGGGCATGGTTTTTCAGAACTTCGGCCTGCTGCCCCACCTGACGGTTCTCGAAAACGTCGCCTTCCCTCTGAAGTTGCAGGGATTGTCGCTCCGCGACCAGCGCGAACGCGCCCACCGTGTCATCTCGCTGGTCGATCTTGACGGCCGCGAAGATGCATTTCCCGCCCAGTTATCCGGCGGGCAACAGCAACGCGTCGGGATCGCCCGTTCGCTGGCGGTAGAGCCGGAGGTGTGGTTCCTGGACGAGCCTTTCTCGGCGCTTGACCCGTTGATCCGCAGGCAGATGCAGGATGAGTTTTTACGCATCCAGAAGGTGCTGCACAAATCCATCGTTTTTATCACGCATGATTTTCTGGAGGCGCTGCGTATCGCGGACCGTATGGCAATCATGCGCGATGGCAAAATCGTCCAGGAAGGCACGCCCGAGGATCTTATCCTACATCCCGTGGACGACTACGTCGCGCAGTTTACTTCCGAAGTACCCCGCATCCGCGTATTGCGAGCAGGGGCCTGCGTGGTTCCCGCGACAGGTGACATCGCCAGCATGGCGCATGTGCCTGCATCAATGATTGTGGAATCGGTACTGTCCGAACTGGCCCAAAACCCGTCCGGCGTGGTTGTCGATGGCCCAGATGGGCACGCATTGGGCGTGATCACCCCGGTTTCATTGATTCAGACGCTAGCCTCGGTCGATGAGGCTCGCGACGGGCACGGCGTCTAGCATGGCAAACAACGCAATGGCGCAACGAACGGGTCAAACCTTGGGATCGCGGTTCGGCTGGCCTGCGGTCATCTTGCTGTCCGCACTATGCGTCTTGGCGATGGGTCACATAGATTGGGTCGCTAAATTTCCTAGCGCCCTGCAACTGCCTATTGGCGGGCTGCTTAACGCGATAATGAACTGGCTGGTCGCCAATACTGAGCCGTTTTTCAAAGCCATAACACTCTTGCTGGGCTATCCGATGGGCTGGATGCGGGCCCTGTTACATTGGCTACCGTGGAGCGCATTTATAGCTATTCTGGTCATGATCGCGTTCCGCGCGGGCGGTGCGTGGCTGGCCGGGTTTACCGGGATAAGCCTGCTTTATGTGCTGGGGGTTGATTTGTGGGACGAGGCCATGAATTCGTTTGCACTGGTGTTTATCTCTGTCCCGCTTGCCGTGTTAGTCGGGTTCTTATTGGGAGTTCTCGGGGACACGTCAGACCGGGCAAAGCGGCTGATCATGCCTCTTTTGGATATCTCGCAAACCATTCCCGCGTTCGCTTACTTGCTGCCAATTCTGCTGCTGTTCGGCTTTGGTCCGGTTGTCGGTTTGGTGGCTTCAATCTTGTTTTCATTTCCCCCAATGGTGCGCAACACGATGTTGGGGCTGCGCGGCGTGCCGTTGGAAATAGTAGAATCTGGACTTATGTCCGGCGCCACAGGCGCTCAGTTATTCTGGCGCGTGCGATTTCCCTCGGCGCTGAAACAGATCCTAATCGGGGTCAACCAGACCACTATGGCGTCGCTATCGATGGTCATCATTGCCTCCATCATTGGCGGCACAGCCGACATCGGTTGGGAAGTTCTGTCAACAATGCGCAAAGCGCAGTTTGGCGAAAGCTTGATCGCGGGCATTGTCATTGCACTGATGGCGATGATTCTAGACCGCATCACCTTTGGGTTGGCCGAAAGGCAGGGCAGCGCGATGGTCAGAAAACCCCTGCTGCAACGATATATTTTCCCCATCTCGCTGCTGGTGGTGGCCGGGCTGCTGGTGGGATTGCGAGACGCTGTGCCGGTTTTGGGGCAATGGCCTGATGCATGGCACTTTGATTTTGCTGCGCCACTTAACCAAGTGATTGAACGGTTTGTCATCGCGTCCAAACCGGCGGTGGAGGCGATCAAGACAGCCTGCCTGTTTTTCGTGATGCTTCCGCTTAAGATCGGGTTGGACAAAACCGTGGGGCCATACACTTGGGGCTTTACCCCGACGGCTTGGCATGTGGCCAGTTATGCGGCGCTCGTCGTCTTGGCATCATTGAGCGCATGGCGCAAAGGCCATACTGGTTTGGCTGTGACGGCTGTGCTGGCGGGGCTGGTTTTCTACATCGGCCTGACAGATATGCCGTGGATCGCGGTCCTGTCGATCCTGACCTGGTTTGCCTATCGATTGGGGGGGCGAAAGCTTGCGGTCGGTACGGCGCTTGGCGTGCTGTTTCTACTCTTCTCGGGTAGTTGGGATAAAGCGATGCTGTCGGTCTATCTGTGCGCGATTGCAGTCAGCCTGTCATTTATCATTGGCGCGTCACTGGGCACTTTGGCTGCCCAGTACAACGGGTTCTCGCATTTTATGCGCCCTATCAACGACACCATGCAGACGCTTCCCCCATTCGTCCTGCTAATCCCAGTTGTGATGATCTTTAAGATCGGGGAGTTTGCAGCGCTGCTTGCCATAATCGGATATGCCTATGTCCCCGCGTTTCGCTATACCGAGCACGGGTTGCGGCATGTTTCAGAAACAGTCGTCGAGGCAGCGTCAAGCCTTGGTACATCCCGCGCTCAGATGTTGTTTCTGGTCAAAATGCCCTTGGCGCTGCCGAACATCATGCTCGGGCTGAACCAATCCATAATGTACGGCATCGCCATGCTGGTCATCGCGGCCCTGGTTGGGACCACGGGACTGGGCCAAGAAGTGTATGTCGGGCTGTCAGCTGGCAACTTTGGTCAGGGTTTCGTTGCAGGGATTGGGATGGCGATCATCGCCATTACCGCCGACCGGTTTTGTCAGGCGTGGCAACACAATTACCACCTCCACGTTACAAAGGGACAACCATGAAGCTGATCTATTCAAACGATCATCGCGACCACGCTGGCGCCAAGGAAATGCGATACGATCAGATGATCCCCATGTCCGAAAGCCCCGAGCGTATGGATATGATCATGGCGGCGCTGGCAGACGCGGGTTTTGCAGACATTGTACCGCCCGAACCGCATGGGTTCGAAACCGTGCATCAGGTCCATGACCCCGCCTTCGTCAGCTTTCTGGAGCGATGCTACCCCCTATGGGAGGCCGAGTTTGGCCCCGGCGGTTTTGCGACCGCCTATACCTTTGGGATGCGCGGGATGGATCAGGTGCCCAATCAGTCGGTGCATTCGATGCTTAGCTGTTACACCTTTGATGTCTGCGTGCCTTTCGTAAAAGGGACGTGGCGAGCTATCAATTCGGCCAAGGACGCCGCTCTGACAGGCGTCGACCTGATGCAACAAGGTGAGCGCGCGGTATTTTCGCTGTGCCGCCCGCCGGGGCATCATGCGTCGCGGGATATGGCAGGGGGATATTGCTACCTTAACAACGCAGCGATCGCGGCACAGGCACATCTGAATGCCGGGGCCCAGCGCGTCGCCATATTGGACATCGACTATCATCATGGGAATGGTACGCAGGCCATATTCTATGACCGTGCTGACGTGTTTTATGCCTCTCTGCACTGCCGCCCAGAAGACGAATATCCATTCCTGATGGGATATGCGACCGAAGTCGGCACAGATGCGGGCAAGGGCTATAACCTAAACCTTCCGATGCCGCGCGGCACTGACTTCAGCGTTTGGGGCCCGGCACTAGAAGTCGCGTTGGCCCGGATCCAAGCCTACGCGCCAGACACTCTGGTAGTCTCGCTCGGGGTCGACAGTTTCGCAGGTGATCCCGTCGGCGGGTTCGAATTGCAAAGCGAAGATTACGTCGCAATAGGCCGCATGATCGCTAAGGCAGGTCTGTCAACGCAATTCATCATGGAAGGCGGCTATGCAATGGAGGCTTTGGGCCGGAACGTTGCCAATGTCATCGCCGGATACGCAAATGGCTCATCATAACGTTAAACGCCAAAATTGGCCGCCTACCGTCATATTTTGATCGGCGAGATTGCGCGCGTTTTGCCCACGTTTTTTCATCGGATCGCGCGCATCAGGGCCTCAAGGAATTCTTGGGCATGGGCGGGGTCGAGCCACCTCATGACTGCCACGATATCGTCATCGGGGCTAATCCATAGGCAATGCCCTCCCGCCCCCAGAGCGCTGAACGATGTCGACGGCAGTTTGGGGTTTGCATCCTGCCCCCTGTTTAGCCACCAAAGGAATCCGTACCTGTCTAGCGTTGGTGTCGGCTCGCGCGATATCTGCATCCAGTTTTCCGGCAGGATCTGGGCGCCGCCCCATGCACCGTTCTGTTTAATGAACAGACCAAATTTTGCATGATCGTTGGCACTGATGAACAGCCCCCCGCCCCAGTGCCCTCCACCGGTGACCGACTGGACCCGCTGGCCATCGATGTCGACCCATGAGGTCGAATAGCCTTCCCAGGTCCAGCCCTTCGAGGCACCGATGGGGTCCATGATCCGCTCGCGCAGAACCTCGGGCAATGGCTTGCCGAACCGGCACAACAGGGCAAAGGCCAGGGCATTCACGCGCACGTCATTATATTCGTAATAGCTGCCCGGCGCGCCAACGTTCCGCAGCTGGCCCTTGCGACTGTTATCGGCGCCCACGCCTATCTGGCGATAGTGATCGACCTGATCGTCCTTGCCAAAGATCTCGCCCCGCCACTCACTGTTCATTTGAAGCATGTGTCGCCACGTAATTGTGGAATTATGGGGGCTTGAGAAATGCGGCCCCTTCACCGTATCACCGACCGGCACGTCCAGATCAGCAATCAAACCATCCTTCACGGCCAGTCCGGCAAGAACGGAAAGATAGCTTTTCGCAATGGAAAACGTCATGTCGGTGCGGTTGGTGTCGCCCCATTCGGCTATCCGCTCGCTGCCGTGCAGGATGACGCCTGCGGGTCCGCCGCGCTCTGCGACGGGGCCTACGATCTCGGTCCAGGGACCGCTCTCGGCCCACTCGACATTCCCCACATACGCGCCGCCAGGGTAGAACATACTTCGGGGCCACTTAGTCTCATGGTTCAGGGCAAGATCGACGACAGTCTGAAGGGCGGGCGTTGCGGCAAAGGAATTCATGACTGGGGCTTTCTGGTGTTGACTATACTGGCAGGCTGGCTTGCCCAGACAATGTCCCTTGGGCTGCGGTGCGGTCGCCTTTCTTGCGATTGTGCGAAGTGAAGTAACGGTTGCGGGATGATATCATCGAAGGAAACAAGAAGGGCGGGGACCGGATGTTTGAGCGGGACTTGTGCGAGATCTTCGGGCTGTTCCGAACACCGATACGCGTGGCGGAGAAACGGAGATAAATAACATCATTGGTATATTGAAGAGGATCCAGAACGCAAAGATGATATAATTCATCGACCGTAAATTGCCTCATTGCCGCCGACTTCAAAGACATACTCATGATGTCCAACAGGTTATGCTGATCGAATGGGATACATTATCGGCCAGATCTCACATGACAACTCGCTGAGTTTAACCTTGAGCTCAAGCTCATTACTATCAGCCAACCGTGAGGCCACTTCGCAGCTACATCAAGCCGGTTAAAACACTAGCTCCCGACGCTGATCACCGCACCCGCGAAGGCTTCAACAACGCGATCGAAGTGTCGCACAGGCCGGCCCGCGAGCGGGAGAAGATATTCGGCCGGTTCAAGTCTCACCGGCAGGCCCAGAGATTTCTGTCTGCGCAGCACCAGATCAACCTGATCTTCCTTCCCCGCCGCTACCAACTCAACGCAACCTCATTTCGCCCCGCCCGAAACGACGCGTTCATCCTCTGGGTCGAATACACCGTTGAAATGGCGAATTGATCCAGCCTTTGCCGACACACAATTTGGCAATACCTGATCATGGTGTCGCCGTAGTAGGGCACCTTACAGTCGTTTTGACCGCGTGCGCCGTCGGGCAAGCGCATCATTGCGCAATGCGCTCGAACCCTGCGGCGATAAACGGGATCAGGAAACGGTAGTACGCGTCATAATCACCAGCGCGCGAGGTGCCGTCAGTCAACAGCTCAATGCGTCTGTCGTCTGAGACCGAACTGTAAAGCGTCGCCAGCAGAAACTGGAATCCGCGCACCGCGCCGTCCTGTGTGAGGCCCGGCAGTGCCATCCGAAAGCTCTTGAGGAATTCGATCGCCACCTCGTTAAAACCAGCGGCCAAAGTATTGGCTGAATTCTCGCGCCAAACGACCCTTGCCAGCAGGAGGGTATAGTTGTGCCAGCCCTCGTCGCCCCCCCTTACCTTATCAAAGAATGGATCGACATAGGCGCGAATCAACGGCTCAATCGCGACGTTCTCGGGGCCGACGAGGCGGGTGTAGTTCGTCAATAAGCTGTGCCGCTCGCGTGACAGCACGTTGGATCGCCGCAGGATGCAAGCGTGAAACAGAGCCTCTTTGGTGGTGAAGTGATAGACTATCTGGCCAACGTTCGCGCCAGCATCCTTTGCAAGCGCCGAAAGCGTGACCGCGCCGTAACCCTTCTTGCTAAACAGTTTTTCGGCGGAATCGAGCAGCCTGTCAGGTGTGTCCACGTTGTAAGTTTGAGGCATTATAAATCCGATGAAGTAAGTAAAATGTGTTATCGGTTTTTACTACATAAAAACGATATTGCATATTAAAAAGAGAGAGATTTACAGTAATGGCATAGCGGCAAAGGGGGTCCGGTTTGTGTTAGCGCTGAAATGTCATACCGTCGTTCGCGCGCTTGGCGTCTGGCCGAGAAGCAGCACATGATGATGACCTCCCCCTCCGTCGACGCCAATTTCGTGCCGCTGTCGCCGCTATCCTTCCTCAGGTTTGCCGCGCGCACTTATCCCGAACGCATTGCTTGGGTTTACGGCGGCCGGCGTACGACCTATCGCGCTTTTGCCGAGCGATGCAGCCGACTGGCAACGGTGCTAGAAGGGCTGGGGGTAAAGGCGGGCGATACGGTTTCGATCATTGCGCCTAATGTTCCTGCAATGCTTGAGGCGCATTTTGCAGTGCCGATGCTGGGGGCGGTGCTGAACGCAATTAACACGCGGCAGGATGCCTCTCATCTGGAGTTTATCTTTTGCGCGGCCCGGCCCGCCGTCGTGATCGCTGATGTTGAATACGCAGACATGGCGCATGCGGCGCTGCTGGCTGCCGGGCATCATTGCCCGATGATCCACGCCGCCGACAAAGCCGCCGGCGTCACAACTGGCGCGACGGGTTTGGATTACGAAGAGGCGCTTGCCAGCGCCGTCCCTGCATCGCATCCGGCGCGGCCACTGGCAGAGACGGATCCATTGGTTCTGAATTATACCTCCGGCACGTCCGGCGCACCCAAGGGTGTGCTGCATTCGCACCGCGCGGCGTATCTTAATTCTTTGGGTATCGCGTTGCTTTGGAATATTCCAACCTGGCCGGTCTTCCTGTGGGTTGTGCCGCTGTTTCACTGCAACGGATGGTGCATGTCGTGGGCCATTACTGCGCGGGCGGGCACGCACATATTGCAGCGCAAGGTGGACGCGGCGCGTATTCTTGACACCATCGAGACGGAAGGCGTCACGCATCTTGCCTGCGCGCCGACGGTTCTGGGAATGCTGCTAGCCGATCCGGCGTCGAGCGGGCGAAACCTGACGCGCATCGTCGAGGTGGCGACAGGCGGCGCGCCGCCTAGCAGGCCGTGGATCACGCGGATGGGGCAGCTCGGCTTCAACATCACGCAGCTTTATGGAATGACGGAAACGCTAAGCAATTCGATCTACTCGGCTCCTACCGAAGACTTCGAGACGCAAGGTGTTGATGCGCGCGTGGCGCATCTCAGCCGTCAGGGTGTCCCGCAACTGGCCGTCGAAGAAGTGTGCCTGCAGGACCAAAAGACTGGCGCGATCCTGCCCCATGACGGAGCGAGCATCGGCGAGGTCTGCATCCGTTCAAACACGGTGATGAGCGGGTATTTCAACGATCCTGTCGCGACCGATGCCGCGTTTCGGGACGGCTGGCTGCACACGGGCGATTTGGGCGTGCTCCATCCGGACGGCTATCTGGAGATTTTGGACCGAGCGAAGGACATCATCATTTCCGGCGGCGAAAACATTTCATCCGTCGAGGTTGAGAGGGTCCTCGCACACCACGACATGATCGAGGAGGCCGCCGTCGTGCCAATGCCTGATGACAAATGGGGCGAGGTGCCATGCGCCTTTGTTCGCCTAAAGGCTGCCTGTGGCGCGCTGGACGCAGCCACGCTTGATGATTGGTGCCGCGAGCGGTTGCCGGGTTTCAAGCGGCCCAAACGATACGAGTTCGTCGAGAGTTTTCCCTATTCAGGAACTGGCAAAGTGCAAAAGACCGCGCTGCGCGACATGGCCCGCCTAGCGGCCAATAATCACAACCAAAAAGGAGACTAAAATGCTGAATGATGTAAACGTCGAGGGCCTCTTTGAGGCGCGTGATGCCATTGAGGCGGACCCAGCCAAGGGTATTGCGGAGTATGGCGTTAGCCTGACTTGGGACAAGGGCGTGCGCGCCACGGTCAATACCCTGCCTATGCACCTTGGCGGCGAACGGATTGAACGTAACTTTACGTGGGTGGTGGACGAGCCGCCGCAGCTATTGGGCGAGTCTACTGGACCGACGCCGCAGGAATATCTGATGTCCGGTGTAGGTGCCTGCATCATGGTGGGCTTTGTGGTGAACACATCCGTCAAGAAGGTCGCGCTACGTTCGCTCAAGGTGACGATGACCGGCAGTCTGGATCTGGCCGGTTTCATGAACATTCGCGACGATGCCGAGGTCAAGATGAAGGGCCTCGATTATCATATCGAGGTGGATGCCGACGCTGACGATGCTCTTCTGGCCGAGATCGAGCAGGCAGCTGTGCAATTCAGCCCCAACGCGATGACCGTGGCCCATGGCGTGCCGGTAGGCGGACGCGTCACGCGCAGGGCGGAGGCGGCATGATGAGCGAAGTTAAATCCGAGATCAGGGACAATATCGGCTGGATTACACTGAACCGCCCGAAAAAGATCAACGCACTTTCAGGCGAAGTCGTGGGCGCCGCGCGCGAGGCAGTCGAGGCATTTGAGCGTGACGATGATGTCCGGGTGATCGTTCTGACTGGCGCGAATGGCAATTTCTCGGTCGGCTACGACATCGCCCAAGAGGTCGAGATGGGTATTTCTCGCCCCGAGGATTGGCACGCCGCATTAACCAACAATGTCGGTCTAAGCATGGCTGTCTGGGGCTGCAAGAAGCCCGTGATTGGCGCCGTAGATGGCTGGTGTCTGGCCGGTGCCTGCGAGTTGGCAATGGCCTGCGACATGATCGTGGCAACCGATCGCGCCAAGTTTGGCGAGCCTGAAATACGCTTTGGGTCGGGTCCGGTCACGTTGCTTATGCCGTTCATCGTGGGCCAGAAAAAGACGATGGAACTGCTACTGACCGGCGACACAATTGATGCGGTCGAGGCCGAACGCATCGGGATGATCAACAAGGTCGTCGCGCCTGAGGATCTGGACGAAACAGTGCAGAAACTGGCGTCAAAGATCGCACTGACGCCGCTGGTAACGCTGCGGCTGACCAAGACCGCGCTGAACCGCGCCTACGAGGCGATGGGGCTGCGTAACGCCGTCAACGTTAACCTCGATCTCGCTGCCACGCTGAATGCCGCCGAGGCACCAGAAAAAACCCAGTTTGTCGAACTGGTGCGCAGCGAGGGCCTGCGAAAGGCGCTGGATTATCGCGACAAAAGGTATGGCGCGTTGACGGACGAGTGAAAAACCGCGTGTCGGCGCTGGTCGTGCCGACATGCCGCAAAGGCATGGAGAAGGGAGCAAGAGAATGATCGGTCAGGCAACAGCCAGAACGCGCAATGATGCCGCCGAATTAGGCGCCGTCCATGCGCGAGATGTCGTTAAACGCTACGGCAATTTCACCGCGCTGCAGAAAATCTCGCTCACCATCAGACATAACGAATTTTTTACGCTGCTTGGCCCCTCGGGCTGCGGCAAGACGACCCTCCTACGCATGATCGCGGGATTCGAGAGCGTTACCGAGGGCGAAATCCTGCTCTACGGCGAAGAGATTAAATCGCTGCCAGCGCATAAACGACCGGTCAATACGGTGTTTCAGAACTATGCGCTCTTTCCGCACATGACGATCCTGCAGAACATTATGTTCGGTCTAGAGATGCGAGGCATGTCGAAATCCGCCGCCCGCACCAAAGCCGGCGAGATGCTGGAGCTGGTTCATCTAAGCCAGTTTGCCGCGCGCAAGCCATCGCAATTGTCAGGCGGCCAGCAACAACGTGTGGCACTGGCCCGCGCATTGGCACCTGAGCCGAAGGTGCTGCTACTTGATGAGCCTCTTTCGGCGCTGGACCTTAAACTGCGGCAAGCCATGCGTGCCGAGCTGAAGGATTTGCAGCAGCAGACCGGCGTGACCTTTATCTTTGTTACCCACGATCAGGACGAGGCGCTGACAATGTCTGACCGTATCGCCGTGATGTCGGCGGGCGAGCTTCAGCAGCTTGGCACCCCTCGCGAGATTTATGAACAGCCGCTCAATCGGTTCGTCGCCGATTTCATTGGTGAGACGAACCTTCTGTCCGCTACCGTCGAAGAGGTGAATGGCAAAACCGCCCGATGCCGCCTTGAGGGCGGGCACATGGTAGATTGTCCGGCCATCAAGGGAGCGGCGAAAGGCGCAAAGGCGCATATTTCGGTCCGCCCCGAGCGGATATCGTTGACAGCGGGCGCTTCATCCGATGGCGGCCTAAAGGCGACAATGCGCGACACGGTCTATTCTGGCTCGAATTTCGAGTGCTCCGTGCAGCTGGAAAACGGTCCGATCATACGGGTGATGACACCTAATTCCGGCCTCGGGCTAAAATCTGTTTTTCAGCCCGGCGCCCCCGTCCAAGTGCATCTGGAGGCAGGCGGTACGCGTCTGTTGGCTGACTGATGGCGGGCGGTGCGGCACCGGGCGGCGGCGTCAAGGCCGACGTCTATCGTAGCGCGCGGCGCTGGCTGCTCCTGCCGTCATGGCTGGTATTGACCGTAGTGGTAGTCGCGCCGCTCTGCATCATGTTGGTCTACTCCTTCCTGACCAAGGAATTCCGCGGCGGCGTCGAATGGAGTTTCTCGCTGGAGGCCTACGACCAATTCTTCTTCAACCGTGGTCTTTTCGGAGACGAGCCAGCCAGCATAGAATGGACCTATATCGGCATCTATGGCCGCTCGATCCTGCAAGCCAGCATTGCGATGATCATCAGCCTGCTGATCGGATTTCCCACCGCGTATTACATTGCCACGCGGGCGCCTCATGTCCGCGCAACTTGGGTGTTCCTGATCACGATCCCATATTGGGTCAATCTGCTGATCCGGACCGTTTCGATGAAGTTCCTTCTGCGCGACGAGGGACCACTTAACGCATTCCTGCTCTGGACCGGTGTGATCGACGATCCGCTCAAGATCGTGAACACCAACATCGCCGTACAACTAGGTCTTTTCTACAGCTACCTGCCGTTCATGGTGCTGCCGATCTATGCGGCGATCGAGCAATATGATCACCGTCTGTCAGAGGCGGCAGCCGATCTTTATGCCAGCCGATGGACCACGCTGCGCCGGATAATTCTGCCTGCCGTGCGCCCGGGTGTGATCGCGGGCTGTATCCTCGTTTTCATCCCCTCGCTGGGATCGTTTCTGGCGCCGGACCTTCTGGGAGGGGCGCGCAATTACATGATCGGCTCGCTTATTGAGGACCAGTTCAAGGGGCAAGCAGGCAATTGGCCCTTCGGTGCGGCAGCGTCGATGATCCTGCTCAGCATGGTTCTGCTGGTGCTGATCGTAGTCGCGCGCCGCCAAACCAAAAACAACAAGGCGGAGGTGAAGTCATGAGGGGCTCCAAAACCGACGTGCGCCGCTATCCCGGCTTTCTCCCCATCACGATCATTTGCCTTGTTGTGCTCTATGCACCGCTGATCATCGTTGCGATCTATTCGTTCAACTCGTCCGTTTCGATCACCCGGTGGGACGGCTTCAGCCTGCATTGGTATGGTGAGGTGTTCACAGGACCGAACTCGGACAAGCTCAAGGCGGCTGCCTGGAATTCGGTAAGCATTGCGCTGATTGCGGCGACGACGGCCACGGTGATCTCGTTCTCGGCCGCGATGGCCGTCATTCGCAGTGGCGAGTATCGCACCCGCCGCCTGTCGCTAGGGCTGGTCACGCTGCCGCTGATGGTGCCCGAAATTGTGACTGCCGTCGCGACGCTGATCTTCTTTAACTCGATCGGCTTTACACGCGGCTACATGACCATCCTGATCGCGCATATCGCGTTCTGCATCCCCTTCGCCTACATGCCGATCGCCGCGCGGATGCAGGGCGTCGACGAAAGTTACGAGATGGCAGCGATGGATCTCTACGCCTCGCGCTTTCAGGCGTTCCGCAGGATCCTGTTGCCGCTGATGTTGCCGGGGGTCGTGTCGGGCTTCCTGTTGGCGTTCATCATCTCGATGGACGACTTCCTCATCACACAGTTTGTGAAGGGCGCGGGTATCGAGACCTTGCCGACGGCCATCTTTGGCGCGGTCAAGCAGGGGATCAAGCCGGACATCATGGCAATTTCGACGATGCTGCTGGCGCTGTCGATGGTCATCGTCTCGCTATCGTTCATCGCAGCAAAATTCGACAACACCAAATAATCAACAGGGAGTAAGAAAATGAAACTGCATATCAGCACATTGATCGCCGCGGCCATCGCCGCCGGGCTGGGCACCTCAGTCGCCGCGCAGGAGAAGGTCGTTCTCTACCATTGGTTCGAATACATCCCGCAGGATTTGCTGGATAAGTTTACCGCCGAGACAGGCATCGATGTCGTGATGGACACCTACGACTCCAACGAGGCGCTGCTCGCCTCGCTCAAGGCTGGGGCAATCGGTGAATACGACATCGCGTTCCCGGGCGACTACATGGTCGAGATCATGTCCAATCAGGACCTTGTGGGCGAGTTTTCGTCTGATGAGCTGTCGAACTTCGACAACATTCAGGATCAATGGCTCAACGTCGAATTTGATCCGGGGCGCAAGCACTCGATTCCCTATCAGTGGGGTACGACCAGCTTCACCGTCAATCGTGACGTCTATCAGGGCGATATAAACTCGCTCGCTATTTTGTTCGACGCGCCTGATGAGTTGAAGGGCAAGATCAACATGCTGGACGCGCAGAACGACGTCCTTGCACTAGCATCGATCTATCTGGACATCCCGCAATGCACGCAGGATCGCGACCAGTTGAAATCGCTGAATGCCCTGCTGCAGGAAGCCAAGGGTGACTGGGTTTCAATGAACTCGGACACAACCAAAGACATTCTTGTGTCCGGAGATGTCGCCGCCAGCATGATCTGGAATGGGTTTGGCGCGCGCGCCCGGATGGAAGGGGCGAACATTGAATATGCCTTCCCCAAGGAAGGATACATCGTCTGGATGGATAACGGCGTGCTGCTTAAGGACGCACCGAACCGCGCAAATGCACTCAAGTTCCTAGACTTCCTCCTTGTGCCCGAGAACATCGCCGCCGTCAGCAACTACGCCCGCTACGACGCCGGCGTCAAAGGCGCCAAGGATGAGATGGAAGACAGCCTGCGCACTCAGCCAGAGATGAACGCGCCTGAGGACGGAAATGGCGTTTTCGTCAAGGTCTGCGATGCCGAAACGCAAGCGGTCTACGACCAGATTTGGACCAACGTTAAGAAGTGAACTGCGCCTTTGTCCGGGTGGCCATCAGGATCCGCCCGGACGCATGCACAACACCCCCCGTGATTGAGGAGATGACCCAATGACCAAAACGGCAACACTCGACGATCTGCACGCAATGGACGCGCATCTGATCCATTCCTTTGCGGATTTGCACGCGCTGAAACAGGATGGCGGCAAGACCTTCATTAACCGGGCCAAGGGCGCTTATGTCTACGACCACGAAGGCCGCGAGCTGATGGACGGTATCGGCGGGCTATGGTGCGTCAATGTCGGTCATGGTCGGGACGAAATCATTGACGCCATTGCGGACCAATTGCGCGAACTGGACTTCTATTCGACGTTCTACAATCTCAGCCACCCTGCGGCTGCGCAACTGGCCGCAAAGATTGCATCGCTAGCGCCGGGCAGCCTGAACCGTGTCTACTTCTCAAATTCTGGGTCGGTCGCGAACGACACCGCCATCCGTATCCTTCATCACTATTACAATCGACTGGGCCAGCCGGAAAAAAAGATGATCCTGTCGCGTATCGGTGCCTATCACGGCTCGACCCACATGGCGATTGCGATGACGACACCGGGCTTTCGCGAGAACTGGAATAGCGCCGATGATCTCGTGCATCACATGGCCTCGCCCAGTTTCTACCGCGAGGGCGGTGAGATGACTGAGGCCGAATTCCTCGACCATCTGTTGGATGATATGCGCAGCAGCATCCAGCGCATCGGGGCAGAAAACATTGCGTGCTTCATTGCCGAGCCGATCATGGGCGCGGGCGGCGTGATCGTCCCGCCCGAAGGTTATCAGAAGGCAACTGCCGAAATCTGCCGTGAGAACGACATTAAGTATATTTCGGACGAGGTGGTGACGGCCTTTGGGCGACTTGGCCATATGTTTGCGTCAAAGGACGTCTTTGGCGTGCAGCCTGACATCATCACCACCGCCAAAGGTATGACCTCGGGGTATCAGCCGATGGCCGCGACGATTATCTCGGACGAGATTTATGACGTTATCTCGGGCGAGAATAACATGTTCCTGCACGGCATGACTTATTCGGGCCACCCTGCCTGCGCTGCGGCAGCACTCGCAAACATCCGCATTCTGGAAGAGGAAAACATCTTCGACCATGTGAAGATTGAGGGCAAACGCTTTGAGCGTAAGTTAAAGGAGCTGGGCGATCTGGATATTGTTGGAGAGGTGCGTGGCAGCCATTTCATGATCGGAATGGAGTTCGTCAAAGACAAAGAAACGAAGGAAATGTTCAGCAACGAGACAGATATCGGAAAACGCGTCGCGCGCGAGGCGCAAAAGCGTGGGCTGATCGTGCGCCCGCTTGGTGGGATGGCCGTAATGTCGCCGCCCCTCATCCTGAGCGCGGAGCAGATCGATACATTCGTAGATGTACTTCGCGATAGTATCGTCGCCGCCGGCGATGGTGTGCACGCATGATCAGACGGCGCTCTGACAGCAATCTAAAGGGAGACGCAACATGTCATTCAACGCACTGATCGTGACCAAAGACGAGGGCAGCGGCAAGACAAGCGCCGCAGTCACCCAGATTTCCGAGAGCGATCTGCCGAATGGCGACGTGACGGTCGCGGTCGAATATTCCGGCCTGAACTACAAGGACGGCCTCTGCATTGGGCCGGGCGCGGGGTTGGTGCGTAAGTATCCGCATGTTCCGGGCATCGACTTTGCCGGGACGGTCGAGGCATCGGATGACGCGCGCTACAAGCCGGGCGACAAGGTGGTTCTGACCGGCTGGCGCGTGGGCGAGGCGCATTGGGGCGGCTATGCGCAAAAGGCGCGGGTCAAGGCGGACTGGCTGGTGCCACTGCCGGACGGTCTGGATACGCGGCAGGCGATGGCGGTGGGCACGGCCGGAATTACCGCGATGCTGGCGATCATGGCGCTGGAGGATGCGGGGCTAAAGCCGGGCGCGGACCCTGTTCTGGTCACGGGCGCGGCGGGCGGTGTGGGCAGCGTGGCGGTCGCGATCCTTGCGCAGTTGGGCTACAAGGTGGCCGCTGTCACAGGGCGGCCTGAAACCAGCGATTACCTGAAGGGGCTGGGTGCGACCCAGATCGTGCCGCGCGAGGATTTGAGCGAGGTGACCAAGAAGCCGCTGGAGGCAGAGCAGTGGTCTGGCTGCATCGACGCGGTGGCCGGGGCGATGCTGGGCCGCGTGCTGAAGCAGATGAAGTATGGCGCGTCTGTTGCGGCCATAGGGCTTGCCGGAGGCGCGCCGATCGAGGGGGCGCTGATCACACCGTTTATCCTGCGGGGCGTGAACCTTTTGGGCATCGACTCGGTCATGCAACCCTATGCACGGCGCGTCGAGGCGTGGAAGCGGATCGCCAGCGATCTGCCGATGGAGAAGCTGGAGGCGATTGTGCAATCCGCCACATTGAGCGATCTGCCAGCGCTGGGCCGCGACATCCTAAAAGGCCAAGTAAAAGGCAGGGTTGTGGTGGATGTGAACGGCTGAAATTTAGGCCCCGTTTGGTGATGTATCTGGGGGGCTTTGTCAGATGAAACCGTCTTGAAGCGGGCAAGGCGGTTTCGTAGCCATTCTGGATGACAAACCACTCCCCATTTCGGCCCTTCAAAACCAGCCCTGACATCATCCGCCGCGCGGTGATGACATATGTCCGTTTTCCGCTTTCGCTTAGAAATGTGGAGGACCTCCTCGACGAACGCGGCATCGATATCAGCCACGAAACGGTGCGGTTCTGTTGGAACAGATTTGGCCCGATGTTTGCTGCCGTTCAGACCTCTGTCTGCAACCATTTCAACCAAGAGCGCAGCTTCTACAGCCGGGCGAATTTCAAGCTGAACCGTGACGCCGCTCTTGCCGAGTGGCGCGACCTTTTTGCAGCATAACAGATTGCCGATACTGAAAAACTGAGACGAGGTCGCATCCATCTGACACCACCGGTTCGAGGTCAAATCCGACCCTGTTCCAATCATGCAAGGCTTGGCATCATAAGAACGGAGATTACATAACATGATGAGCGGCAATCCGATCTCGACCAAGCCTCTGATTATTGAGGCGCGAGTGAACGAATATATGATGCGTGGGGACAATTCAAATGTGCCCTACCTCCTGCTGAAATTGCCGCTGCAGCCACGCGCGCGCGAGAGGCTGGAGCCGCCATCGTGCATTTTCATGTGCGCGGCTTGGATGGTGCGCCCGCACATGACATCGCCCTTTATGCCGAGACCATTCGTCTGATCCGCGCTCAATCTGATGTTTTGGTAAATCCTACGCTCGGTCAGGTCAGTGTCCAAGGCGACGCCGTGCAGCGAACCAAACATATTTCCAGGCTTGTCGATATGGGTTTGAGGCCCGATTTCGTGCCGGTCGATACCGGCTCAACTAACATCGATAGGTTTGCGGGAGCCACTGAAGGCTTCGTAACTCAAGACAACGTATATGCCAACTCGGTCGAGACTCTCCTGGAGTTCATCGCTACGTTCCGAACCTTGGGTGTCCGACCGCAATTCATTAGTTGGCCAATCGCCTTCACGCGCCTCTTCGATGCTTTGGCCGAGATGCACGAGGGTGATGATGTCCCTTTCTTACTCTTCGAGTTGACGGATCATGGCATGTTGGGTGGCCATCCAGGGACGGCGTGCGGGCTTCTTGCGCATCAGGATTTCTTGCCGCGAAGGGCCGTGGAATGGTCAGTATGTAACAAGATCGGAAATCTGACCGCCCCGGCCGCCATTGCGATCGAAATGGGTGGACATGTTTCGATTGGCTTGGGGGACTACCTCTATCCTGAACTTGGGCAACCCACGAATGCCGATCTTATTTATCACGTTGCAGGACTTGCTAAGGCAATGGGCCGGCCAGTCGCGACACCGAGTCAAACAAGCGAGCTTCTCAAGTTGCCAGTTATTCAGGATTTGTGAGCCGAACGGTACATAGTTGTCAGCCCGGAAGCGGTCCGATTGTGGGTTAATCGCTTTGAACTGCATTTCGCAGATTGCATCCGGCAAGATCGTCCACGGCCGAATGACAGATGGCTCCTCGATGCAGTTGTGATCTCAATCCGCGCCAAGGAACATTAGCTGTGGCGGGACGTGTGGATACCGGAGTAAGTAAGGACCACCTGTTATGAAAAATGACCGTCTCGGGGAATTATTTTTGATTATTTCGAATGTGCAACGGAATACCGGTCTCTGCCTAAAGTTTCTCAAAACACTCAGCAATGCGAATGAGAATTAAGGTCCGTTTCGGGGTGGGACTGCTCATTCGACGTGTATCCAACTAAGGTCAGCTTTGGGCCATGAGTGAGCTTTTGGCGTATTCACTTTACTTGCATTGCTTCAACGCGGCAGCTGCAGCCCCAAAGCCCAATTGGTTGTTGTGTTTCCGTTCGCCGTTCGCCGTCCAACTGCACGGTTTTTCGCGTTTCATAAGGCGTGACAACAGCTCGTAAATATGGTGTCTTAATGCGTGTTTCTTTTGTTGAGGGCCATAGGCAGTATGTGGAAGCATCCTTCTCAAGAACCAAAGAAGTCGGTGAGGCAACGTTGCAACCGTTGTCACGCAACTGGCCAAATCCCTTGTGAGTTTTGCGGCGCCAAGGGTGAGATCGTATTGGGACGCGACAAAAACGGAACTCCGAGACACGCTCAGTGCAGTTCATGTTATGGGCGCATAACGATGCGATGCAGAAACTGCGGCGGCGAAGGTTACCGTTAACTCCTTGCGAACACAGCGATGATCTCATTTTGTTTTTTCCTGTGAACTCCGCCGACTCCAGCATTCGCTTCCACCGAAACGCCCGCGCCAACGCCTTAATGAGCGTGTCGTCCATCTTGCGCTGGTCGGAGACTCCATCCGGCAGTTGCATTTCCTTGCGCCCGCGGCGCTTCACGAAGCGAAATGGGATGTGCCCGGTCACGGTGTCGGGTACTGCCTTCGCGCGGGTCATGCCGCTGCCCCGAGATTAGTCCTCATTTGGCGCGCCAGCCCGGTCAGACCGTCAATGCGGAGGCGAACATTCAGGCCATCAGAGCGGATCGGGGCGGATCAGCGCATCACGGGCGTCGGCTTCGGCGATCTCGAACGCGCGGCGCGCGTGTTCGGCCTTGCCCGCCGGGACGGTGCCCACGACCTTATCGGTGTAGGGGTAGAGCACCTCGATGACATCATCGATAAAGACAATTTCGCCAACGATGCGCATTCCCTCGTGGCGTTGCTCGATCTTGGTCATGGGCTGGCCCCTTACTGCGCGGCGGCGGTTTGGGTGCGCCAGCGAATGTTTGTGCTTATTCGCCTCGTCCCACACAGTAGCCCAACTGGTAACTTCGCTACCGGTCCCAGCGGTGGTCGGAATTGCGATGATCGGAATGAAGGTGAGGGCATCGCCACCTTTTTTTGTCTCAAGATAGGCGCGAACGCGTGCAAAATCCCCCTCTGCGATGGCAACGACTTTGGCAGAATCTATGACCGAGCCCCCACCCAGCGCGACGATCACTTTTGGTGCTTTAGAAAGAGTTGCGAACCGGGCGCACTGGTCTGTCAACAAGGAGTAGTCTGGGTTGGGGGCAATATCATTAATCGTCAGAACTGGCGCACCAACTGCAGCGGTTAGCCTAACCGTCAGCGCTACGAATGGTGGCTCGGAATAGGTTACTAAGGCATACCGACGGCCTGCGATAAGTGAGTGCAACTGATCGAACGCGCCGGAACCAAATTTGATGTTCACGGGATTATTATAGGTCCACATCGGTGCTCTCCGGATCGCAGGTCAGCTAATTTCAAGCGAGCATGAAACGCTCTCCGGTATCAATCAAATTTATTAATTCTATGGTGTGCCCCCATCGGGTGGTCCAGTTTAAATGTTAATGCATGGTCGGTCTCTGGTCTATCGGTACGATGCTTTTTGGTGCCGGTGGACGATAATCCAAGGCGCTGTGTGGCCTGACTGTGTTGTAGTGCCGGCGCCATCTTTCGATCAGGATCTGAGCCTCGCGCAACGTGAAGAAGACCTCCCCGTTCAGCAGCTCGTCGCGGAAGCGGGAGTTGAAGCTCTCGCAGTATCCGTTTTCCCATGGTGAGCCTGGCGCGATGAAAGCGGTTTTCGCGCCAACTGCCCCGATCCAGGCACGCACTTTTTTTGCGATAAATTCCGCGCCATTATCCGATCTGATATATTCTGGCGGCCCTCTCAGGATAAACAGATCGGTCAAGGCGTCGACCACGTCTGTTGAATTGAGCTTACGTTTAACCCTGATCACAAGCGCCTCCTTCGTGAACTCATCGATGATATTCAGTGTGCGGTAGACCCGCCCATCGTGTGTGCGATCTTGGACGAAGTCATACGACCAAACGTGGTTTGGGCGCTCAGGCCGCAGCCTCACGCAAGATCCGTCGTTCAGCCAGAGCCGCCCCTTCTTGGGTTGTTTTGTGGAACTTTCAGCCCTTCGCGCCGCCAAATTCGCTCTACGCGCTTGTGATTCACATGCCATCCGCTGTTGTTCAACATCCCGGTGATCATGCGGTACCCCCTCTCGGCGATGCGAGCATCGCCTGCCGGGCAGCGCATAGCGTCCGAACTCTTCCGTCAGTGCAATGATGTCCTCGGTTAGCCGCGCTTCGTCCGGCAAGCCGCAAGGTTCCTTGCGCTGTGTCGAACGATGCTGCCCGAGTGTGCGGCAGACCCGGCGCTCAGATACGCCAAGGGTCTGCCGCACATGATCAATGCACCGACGGCGGCGGGAAGGGCTTAGAAGTTTCCCCGTGCGGCCTCAGTCAAGATCATCTTGTCCAGTGTCAGATCCGACACCGCACGCCTGAGCCGAGTATTCTCTGTTTCCAGCTCTTTAAGCCGCTTGAGCTGATTGCGGTTCATGCCGCCATATTCTTTGCGCCATCGATAATAAGTCTGAACCGTCACACCGATCTGACGCACCGCTTCCGCCGTCGACCGCCCTTGCCCTTGCAGCACTTCAACTTGCCGTAGCTTCAGCACAATATCTTCGGGCTTCTCTCGTTTGCCAGCCATCTCGTCGTCCTCCTGAAAACGGGATAATTCTATCCCAAAAGGTGGACCACTTCAGTGGGGGCATTCCACACCTCTTTCAGATCGAGGAAGAAGCCTCCGATTTGCTGAACTCGTTCAAGGGATTACATTCAGGATCGCTGCGTATAGCTGCCATCGGGCCGCTCCATGCCACTGACATCATCGTCGCTTATAAACTGGAATACCCAAATATCGACATCACCGTACAATTTGGCAACTCAAAGCGCAGCTTCGAGCGTTTACTAGCCTACGAGGTCGACGTCGCACTGATCGCAGAGGTCGCCACGGACGCCCGCGTCACAACGATTCCCTACAGCACGCATGCCGTTGTGGTGTTCGTTAATGCCGACCATCCATTTTACGAACGTGACAGTATTTTCATCGCAGAATTGCAAGGCAAAGGGTTATCCAGCGGGAACGGGGATCGACCACACGCATGGCGATTGAAACGGCACTGACCGGCGCCAACATCACAGTAATGCCTATTCTTGATCTAAGCAGTCGAGAAGGCATTTGGAAGGCGGTAGAGCAAGGATTAGGAATTGGGTTTGTGGCAGATTTTGAGTTTGTACCACACCAGAATTTAAGAGCCATCCCTATCATAGTTGCCGACATTCGGACCCGATATTTTCTGGCATTTCTCAGGGAACGCGCAGAATCGCGGGTTATCAATTCGTTTCAGGATGTTGCAGTCGCGCTGAGAACGTGATGACAAAAGTCCGAGGGAATTCGCGCTTTGACATGCTGTTCCGTTTCATTAGCGCTTAGATGATCGTCTGCTTAAACACGCCCGTAAACCGAATTTTGCTACCCGAAGAGGTAGGCAGTGGCACGTGTGGAGTGTTCGGAGGCTATTCGCCGAGGTTGGAGTGACAGGCAGGGCTGTGGGCGGCGTGGTGGTTGCCACCGCCCTCGCTATCCTGATGTTCCTGCTGTTGATCCACCGCGCCTGTGAGCGCACGGGCGGATCGCTAAGCGCCTTGAAGCTAGAGATAAGACCATCAAAGTTCAGCGCTGGATGTTACAGGCGGCGGCTCGAAGTCCTCGTGATAAGAATGAGCTGGTGGACTGCCTGCGCGACGGCGGGTTTTCAAACGGGTCCCTTGGCAGCATGTCCGCCAGTTGGGGAGCACTACTGGACGTTTCAGGCATTGGCGGCTGAGGAGCGGACCCTGCTGCCAGAGGGGTAGCGGTTGTCGAGATGATGGGCGATTACGCATTGATGAGGGTGCAGGTTGTTTGCTCCGACATTCGCTTCCGAAGTTTAATGCTGAAGTGCAGAGCACATGCACGTCAGATACCAATGGCAATGACAAGTCGATCGGGTTTTCGTAAACGTCAAAGGCGAGCGCTAAGATATGTGGCGAGCGCGTGATCACGAAAAAGAGGGTGGATGAAAGTATGCGGTGTGGATTTCAGTCGCGTTTAGATCAGGTGGAATTCGAACCGGTAGTTCATCATAGAAAAATAAAAAAAATAAGTGGTATAGAAGGTTAGGCGCGGACCGCGTTCCCTCCGCCACTTACCCTCAAGAAACTGTTTTCCCTTTCCGATTGAGGAGAATTTTCTTCGTTATATTCGAAGGTTACGCAGATTTGTTTAAGCACCGCCCATGCTAGGAATCGTGTAAATTGGTTCTCTCTGGGCCGGTATTCTCTGTAGCTGGTGGCTGCGCCATCTTGGTGTTCAGATTGAAAGATGCTGCTTTAGGATGACTTATTTGAAATCCAATTAGTAACTTCGGTTTTAGTCTCTTCCGGCCAGATGGAACTGAAATCGGAATATATTTCCACAACGACACAGACGCAGTTCGATCACATTGCCGCAACGCAGCATCCGACATGAAGGGCGGAAAGAGGAAGTTCGCTGCGGTCGCGAACCGGCCATGCCGCGGCATTGGAAGCAGACGCTAAAGTTACTTCGAAACAGGGTTTTTCGTTGCACTGCGGCATGGCGGACAACAAAAATCCGGCCTTTTTTCGGCCGCCGGACGACCTTTTAACTATTGGAATCAGATGTTAGGCTTTTTTAATATCGCAGTCGCAAAATAGTGGAGAGTTAGTGTGCTTAAGGTCACTGTTATTCTAGCCTACGCATTCATACCAACCCTGTATAGAGGCTACAATATCGAGCTGCGCCTTCGCGATTTGCTTGGCACCGAATGGCAAGGCATGGTCGAGGTATTGCGCAACGATTTTGTCATTCTCGCTCTTATCCTCGCTCTTTTGATCGCCGTCGTGTCGGTACAGTGGAAACCTGTGGCGATTGTATGCTTTTGCACGGCTGCATCGCTGCAGCTCTTCCTTATATTGGATGTGTTGCTGTTCGAGCAGTTCGCGGCACGGTTGAATTTTGCCGATACGATGAAATACGGCAGCTACGCTCTGAAATATATCACCGACCTCGGTTTCAAATTTCTGCTCGCTCTTGCCTTTGCCATTCTGGGTATTGTCGGGATAAAATACTTAGTCTGGCACCTTCTGCGCCAAAGTAAGGTTGGCTTGGCACCAGCCAGCGCGTGTGTTTTGCTCTTGGGCGAAACCAGTGCAGCGGCATGGCAGACACGCGATACAGGGTATGTTCATTATCGATTTTATCAAAACCTGTTTTCGCACAACTATACCGCAAGCCTAGAATTGAGACCTTACAGCGCCAATTTTGAAGCTACGTTGTCCAACCCCTTCGAACAATCGTGTAGAAGTGTGCCGACCATCGCGGGGCCAATTATATTTTATATGGTGGAATCGCTTTCTTCCTATCACTCGAACTTTTTCAGCGGGCTAAACAACTGGACGCCGGAACTTGACCGACTCGCACGGCGCAACTTGGCTTTGGTCAATCTATTTGCAAATGGCTTTACAACCGAGGATGGAGAACTGTCTCTTCTCACGGCTAATTTCCCCATCTATCCGCCAAACACGCTGACAAGCGGGGGCAGCACTAAATTTACGGGCTACTGGCACGTTGAACCATCTCTTGTCAGCGTGTTGGTGGAACGTGGATATGAAACCTATTTTCTGACGACCTCAGATCTCGCATTCTCCTCTACCGGTGACTGGATGAATTCGATCGGCTTCGGCCAAGTTGAGGGCAGTGAGGCTTCAATCTATGACGAATGGCCCCGATTTGCTTTTAATGCCGCACCTGATGCCGCACTGGTAGAGCGCATTATTCAAGTAGTTGATGAGAGTGCTCAAGAAAAATTGATCTTCGTGAAATCCGTTTCGAGCCATCACCCATTCATCCACCCCGAAACGGGCGAGCGCTCTGAAGAACAGGTAATCCGATACGTCGACCAACAGATTGCGTCTCTTCATGCTTCTCTAGATGAGCGTGGGTTCTTTGAAACAGGCCACCTTGTTGTTATCGGAGACCACCGCGCCATGCGTCCACTCGTGAGCGAAGAAGTCGAATTATTCGGATTTGAAAAGGCCTATACGCAGGTGCCAGCGATTGTTGTCAGCAATACCTTGGCTCCCGAATCCAAGACGGTCACTGCGCCGTATAGTCAGGTGGACATAGCTAACAGTTTCATAGGTCTTGGACGAGGAGAGATATGTACGAGTGCCGTGCGTGGCGCTGTTTTTGGCAACGAGCCTGTGTTGGCAGACTACATCATTCAACGCCGAGGCGATCAAAGAAACCAATTCAGTATCTTCTCTGACGACCGTGTGGGCGTTATCACTCTGAACGGGGATAAAACTGAACTCAGCGGCACTGGTTACACAGAAGAAGAGGCAGAGCAGATCGTGAAATTTATAAACTATTCCCGCGTACAGGCACGCGTCGCAAATGAAGCCTCGATTGCGTCAGTAGGTAGTGATGGCAGTTGAGAACCACCAAAAGAACAAAACAAGTTTCGACGCCTGTATCTTGCGAAGCTCGCCTGCCAGGGCAGGGTTTCGATACGCCTGCAAAAACTAGGCTGCCTTTAGGCTGGAGCTTTTTCTGACGTCAATCGCGCCTGTTTCGGTCATGCTCATCTCAGGCAACCACCTAAAGACCGCTATCGTTTTGAGTACCTGGAACTTGGGCTTGGTTGGTCGAGGTGCTGAATACCGCCATCGAATCCATTGTTGACCGCATTTCGCTGGAGCGACATCCGCCTTTCAGACGCAGCCAAGGATCTTGGCTCGCTTGCAGTGTTACTCGCCACGGTCAATGCTATGATATGGCGGTCATATGCTATTTTATTTTCACCTCAAAGCGTCAGCCGGATAACTTAACTGCAGGCCGGCGTTTGTAGCCAATCTGCGCCGTTATGCCCGCTAAACTTAAACTGGCTAAACGCGCAACACGGTTCTCAGAAAAGATCTCACCTGCATCGCGCAGATCGTCATGCAATTTGCGGTATCCATATATTTCCCCGCTATCGGCCCATGCCCTATGGCATTAGATCAGTCTGCCTCACATCTTCAAGCGCACGCGGGCTTAACGGTTCTTTAAGCCATGCGTAGAAGCCGCTGAAATGAACCATCAGCACGCGGCACATTGACCGCACCGAAAACTCAGTGCGGTGAGCCTCAATAGACGCATACCTCACTAAGACTCGCGCGCGAAGTATGCGGTCGCCTTGTTTAGGATTGTCCGTCCTCAGTGACCCGTGCCGACTCACGCTTCAACCGCCTGATCTCTGCCGCTTCTTCCGCGACCTCTGATCTGACCTGTGGCGACTTCGCAAACTGCGCCTTCCACGTGTACAGCGACTTGGTGCTAAGCCCCAGTGGCTCAGCCACTTCGCTGACCGCATATCCACGCTCAACATCCAGCGCTACGGCGTCCTGCTTAAACTCATCCGTAAACCGAATTCCCATACTCATATCTGTCTCTCCTTGGTTCCAAACTTACCAAGCAAACCGTCTGCAAATCTAGGGGCACCTCAAAGGAAGCGTTGCGCGGCCTGATTGATTGAATAGTGCTCCAGCCCTCCCCGACGGGCGGCAAGCTGGGCATTTATTTCGAAGGCGCCCTGGCGGCGTTGTTTACCCTCAGCTCGGGGGGCAGACGCCAAAAAGGCCTGAGTGAGAAAAGCTCAAGCCTTTGAAGATATTGAAAAATTAGTGTTGATTGCGGGAGAGCTTGATTTGGACACTGTTTCGCAAAACTTGCGGAAGCTCGCATTGGACGGTGAGTCCGATTGCGCTCGACTAAGCATCCTCGCGGTGGTGCCAAGTTGTTGACTGGCTTTGATGAAGTTATGCCATCTCCATGCACATGCCTACCACTATGCCGCGCCTGAAAGGCTTTCGTTATCCTCGTGAAGTCATTGCGTACGCTGTCTGGGCGTACCATCGGTTAGCCCTAAGCACGGCTGATGTTGAAGACCTGTTGGCTGCGCGGGGCATAATTGTCAGCCGGGAAGCGATCCGGCTTTGGGTCAATTGCTTTGGACAGCAGTTCGCAGATTGCATCCAGCGAGATCGTCCACTGCCGACTGATTACGAGTCGTGGCGTGACACATTGGTTGTGGCGCGCGGTCGACGCAAATGGCGGCTTTTTTGACATTCTCGTTCAGCTACAGCGAAACGCGAAAGCCGCGCGACGTTTCCTACAGCAGCTTATATCCCAATTTGGCGACCCGCGCGTAGCAATCACAGACAAGCTCCGCAGCTATATCAAGCCGACCAAGACACTGGCCCGGGACGCTGGCCACCGCGCGCACAAAGGCCTCAACATCGCGATCGAAGTATCGCATCGGCCGACCCGTAAACGGGAGAAGATATTTGGGCGATTTAAATCCCACCGGCAGGCTCAGAGGGTTCTATCTGCGCATGACCAGATCAATTTGATCTTCCGGCCGCGCTGGTATCGACTTACGATGTTTTATACCGCCACGCCCGCACCGATGCTTTCAACCTCGGGGCTGACTACATCGCCGAAATGGCGGCATGAGACCGCCTTTGCAAGACCTTCACAATTTGACGTAAACATCTTGGCAATGCCGTATAGTCGACCAGAAATGATCTTTTGAAGACCGCATAGATTTTGATATCTGGAATATGTTTTTGGCTGCGTTTGGATGCCCTTGGCCAACCGATGATGCTTCTTAAGCATAATCTTGAATAGAGGGTGAGTTATGACCATCACAATTTCTTGGCAGAGATAGTCTGCGAAGATCACTGTGCGGCCATCGCCTAATTAGAAATTTTCTTCGACAATCCGCCACGCGGACTCGGCACGGATCCGGGCCATATGACCAAGTTTCAGCGCCTTTTGCGACGACGCATTTCCGTCAAGGCCGCGCTTGTAAACGCCTTGGATGATGGCGGCGCTGCGGAAAAACGAGAACGCGACAAAGAATAGATGGTTGTCGATGCTGTCACGGCCAGAGTACTTGCAATAAAGATCAAGAAACTCCTGCTCAGTAGGAATTCCAAGCGCCTTGAAATCCAGCCCTTTGAACTGGCCGGTGGGCAGGCTGTCTGCGTGGTAGTTTGCGCAGACATATCCCAGGTCCGCCAATGGGTGTCCAAGGGTGCAAAGCTCCCAGTCCAGCAGCGCGACAACATCGGGTGACTGGTTGCTTACGATGGCATTGCCGGGCCGGAAATCTCCGTGAACAATGGCGCAGGAATCGTCATCCGGCAGGTTTTCAGGGAGCCACTCCATCAGGTTGTCCATTGCCGTGATCGTTTCGGTTTCAGTGGCGGCGTATTGTTTGCTCCAGCGGGCAATCTGGCGGCTGAGATACCCCTTTGGACGGCCAAAATCGCCCAAGCCTGCGGCATCTGGATCGACGGCATGCAAAGCTGCCAACGCACGGATCAGGTTGTCATAGAACGCACGCCGTTCGTCCGGCGACATCCCGGGCAGGCTGGGATCATGAAACACACGGCCCTCAACCATTTCCATAACATAGAATTCTGTGCCGATGACAGATCGATCCATGCACAGATGGAGCATCAGTGGCACCGGAACCGGCGTGTCACGCAGCGCATCCATAACGCGAAATTCGCGATCCACCGCGTGGGCCGACGGCAGTAATGTTCCCGGTGGCTTCTTGCGCAGCACGTATTTTCGCCCCCCTGCGATCAGTTGATAGGTCGGGTTGCTTTGGCCTGCGTTGAACTGTTGTACACGCAAATCGCCCGAGAAGCCGGACAGATGAGAGGCAAGATAAGTCTGCAACGTCGCTTCGTCAAAGCTGAGAGCCGCGCTGACGTCAATCAGGGCTGGGCCTGCGTTTTCGGTCATTGGTTCAATACCTTTCGTGGGTTTTTAGGCGCTCTACGCATTCATATCCGCAAAGCTTTGGCCGTTTTTCTGCATGTCCCGCAAGAGCTGTGGAACCTGCCAGAAATGGGCGTCTTCTGCGGCATAGGTTTCGATCCGGCATATCAGCGTGTCGATGCCGATCTGGTCGGCCATATGCATCGGGCCGCCACGGTGACGGGGAAATCCGTACCCGAATAATTCGACCGCATCGATATCGGCCGGGCGCAGGGCAATGCCTTCTTGCAGCGCTCGGGCTCCTTCTGCGATCATAGCGGTCAAGCAGCGCGCGACGATCTCTTCGTCGCTAAATTGCTCCGGGTCTTTCCCGAGGACGCGCCGCTCAGCCTCGGCAATTTCCGTAGCGCCCGGATTAACGGATGGTGCGTTGGACCCATCATAAAGGTAGTACCCCTTGCCCGTCTTGCGCCCAAACCAGCCTTGATCGCAGATCAAATCGGAGATGCGGGAGTAGCGTTCTTCGGGTGGCCGCGTCGCCGCCTTGCGCTGCCGGGTCATCCGGGCGATGTCCAGCCCGGCCAGATCGGACACGGAAAACGGGCCCATAGCAAAGCCAAAGCTTTCAAGCGCCGCGTCAATCTGGTCAAAATCCGCACCGTCCAGCAGCAGATATTCGCTCGCCTTGCGGTATTGCGTCAGAATGCGATTGCCGATGAACCCGTCACAGACCCCCGCGCGCACCGGAACCTTGCCGATTTTGCGCGCAAGGGCAAAGGCCGTCGTAACCCATTCCGGCGCGGTGCTGTCGGCGACAACCACCTCGACCAGGCGCATAATATGCGCAGGCGAAAAGAAGTGCAGCCCGATCACATCATTAGCGCGCGATGTAGCCGCAGCAATCGCGTTCACGTCCAGATAGGATGTATTCGTCGCCAGCATCGCACCGGGTTTGCAGATCGCGTCTAGTTTCTTGAACAGATCGGTCTTGGCGTTCATGTCCTCAAAAATCGCCTCGACGATCAGATCAGCCGACGCCACCTCTTCCAGCGCGTCGGTGCATGTGAGGTTTTTCAACGCGGCGGCATGGGTTGCCCCGGATAACTTGCCACGTCTCAACGCGCCTTCAAGGTTTTGTTCAACGCCGGCGCGCGCCTGCGCGACGCGGTCGCTTTGTCCCTCGACCAGTTGAACGGGGAATCCCCCCAAAAGGAAAGCAGTGGCTATGCCGATCCCCATGGTGCCACCACCGATCACGGCGACCGAGCGAATTTCGCGTGCTTCGCTGGCCCTTTCGGGGATCTTGGCAGTGGCCCGTTCGGCAAAGAATGCATGCACCAAACCGGCGCGTTCCGGGCTGTCCATCAGGTCCATAAATAGCGTTCGTTCATAGGCTAGCCCCTGATCAACGGGCAGGGTCGATGCGCAGACAGCGTCTAACGCCTTGAGAGGCGCGGCAAGCAATGGGCGCTTTGCCAATAGTTTGGCTCGCGCCGCATCGACCGCGGGCGGGTCGGGCGTGATCATCTGCGCATCAGTTTGGCGCGCGTGCAGCACTCCTGCAAGCACGTCGCGCGCCGCCTCCATTCCGGCCTCGCGCGGCGCACCCTCGACCAAGCGATCGACGATCCCAGTAGCGGCCGCCTCTGTATCGTCGACTTCGCGCCCGGTACAAATAATGTCGATGGCAGCGGCCAGACCGACCAATCGCGGCAACCGTTGTGATCCCCCCGCCCCCGGCAGCAGGCCCAGCTTGACCTCGGGCAGAGCAACTTTCAGCCCTCGTATCCCGACCCGCGCTTGCGTGGCTAAGGCCAGCTCCAACGCGCCGCCGAACGCGACACCATGCAAGACGGTTATCACAGGTTTCGCGCTATCGTTCAGAGCCTTAAGAACTTCGGGCAAGGTCGGCTGGACCGCTGCCTTACCGAAATCCCGTATGTCGGCCCCGGCGGAGAAAAAGCGCCCCTCCCCGTAAAGCACGATTGCGTTGATCGCAGGATCGCTCAACAAACGCGTATGGGCATCATGTACGGCTTTGCGCAGGGCGACACCGATAGCGTTGACCGGTGGCTTGCTTAGGCAAATCAGACCGATCTCGCCCTCAGTTTCGACGCGCACTATGTCCGTATTGTCATCTTTCATTTTCGCGTCCTCTCGCATTATCCAAGCCGTTCGATGATGAGGGCGATGCCCTGCCCAAATCCAATACACATCGACACACAGCCATAGCGCCCGCCGCTGGCCTCCAATTGCCGCAGCGCCGTCAGAATGAGCCGTGCGCCAGAAGCGCCCAGAGGATGGCCAACCGCGATGGCGCCTCCGTTCGGGTTCAGGCGTGGGTCGTTGTGTGCAATCCCCAGCGCCGAACAGCAGGCCAATACTTGGCTGGCAAACGCCTCGTTAATCTCGATGACGTCCATTTGGCCTAAGGTCATCCCGGCCCGTTCCAGCGCCTTGGGGATCGCATAAACAGGTCCGATCCCCATGATGCGTGGCGCGACCCCTGCGACGGCGCCCGCCAGAATGCGCCCGCGCGGCGCAGGCCCTAACCCGTCGCGTCCGATTAGCAACGCGCCTGCGCCGTCATTCACCCCCGATGCGTTGGCCGCAGTAACGACACCTGCGGGATCAAGCGCACGCAATCCTGCAATTTTCTCAAGGGTACTGTCTGGACGGGGATGTTCGTCGCAGTCTGCGGTGTCTACGGCGCCCTTGCGGCCCACTATGGTGATTGGCGTTATCTCACCCTGAAAGAAACCTCCGGCACGGGCGGCTTCGTATTTGCGCTGGCTGTCAGCGGCGTAGATGTCGCAATCTTCGCGCGAGATGTTGAAATCGGCCGCCAGATTGTCCGCTGTCTGCGGCATGGTATCGCCGCCGAAGGCCGCCGTGAAACGCGGGTTGGGAAACGGTTTGCCGGCGGTTGCGTCGTGAATTTCTGCCTTCCGGGACCACGCCTTGTCAGATTTACCCATCACGAAAGGGGCGCGGGTCATGCTTTCGACGCCGCCGGCAACGAACAGGGCGCCCTCACCCACGGTCACGGCGCGCGCCACGTCAAGAGCAGCTGCCATGCTTGACCCGCAGAGCCGGTTGACCGTCTGCGCGCCCACTGTTTCCGGCAAACCACTTAGGAGGGCCGCAAACCGGGCAAGGTTTCGGCTATCTTCGCCCGATTGGCAGACATTTCCCAGAACGACGTCTTCGATCATTTCCGGTGACAACGACGTGCGCGCCATCAGCACCTGGATGACCTGTGCCATCAGATCGTCCGGACGAATCCCAGCCAAAACGCCACCGTGGCGGCCAAAGGGACTGCGAATTCCGTCGTAGATATAGGCATCGAGCATGTACTTTTCCTTCTGCGTTTCGCTATCAGCCGCGGTTCAGGGGTGCGTGAACCTGCCTGATTCTTCCATCGCGTCGATTGAGGGCATCACCTTGATCTCAAGATATTCTTCCAGACCAAAGGCACCGCCCTCCCGGCCATTGCCGGACTGTTTGTAGCCACCAAAGGGCGAGCCATAGCTGGTGCCCTGACCATTGATCGCCACATTACCGGCCTGCAACTGCGCCGCCACGCGCCGCGCCCTGGTGGCACTGCCGGTCTGCAGATACGAGGCCAACCCGTAGACAGAGTCGTTGGCGATCTGAACGGCCTCATCTTCGGTATCGAAGGGGATTATCGACAGCACTGGACCAAAGATTTCCTCACGCGCAATCCGCATGTCGTTGTGGACATCGGCGAACACGGTCGGTTTCACGAACCAGCCGGTTTCCAGACCATCCGGTCTGCCCAGCCCGCCCGCCAAAAGGCGTGCGCCCTCGTCGATGCCGACTTGGATCATTTTCTGCACGCGGTCGTACTGCATCTCATCAAAGAGGGGCCCGATATGACCACCTTCTTTGGCCGGGTCGCCAATGGCCTGACTCTCTGCCGTGGACCGTGCCAGATCAAGAACCGCGTCGTAGCACGAGCGTTCCACCAGCATCCGGGTTGGCGCGTTACACCCCTGTCCCGTGTTCAGGAAACACCGGCTGACCGATGCTGTAACGCAGGCTTCAAGGTCGCAGTCTGCAAAGACGAGATTTGCAGATTTTCCGCCGAGCTCCAGCGCGACGCGTTTGACCGTCTCAGAGCTGTCACAAGACACAAAAGCACCTGCGCGGGTCGAACCTGTAAAGGACATCATCGCAATATCCGGGTGGCGGGACATAGCACTCCCGACCGTCGGGCCATCTCCGAACACCAGATTGAACACGCCTGCGGGATAGCCGGCCTCATGCACGCATTCAGAAAAGAGGGCCGCTGATAACGGGGTGTGCTCGGACGGCTTCAGCACGCAAGTCGCCCCAACCGCCAGTGCAGGCATGACCTTTTGCGCGATCTGATTGATCGGCCAGTTCCATGGCGTGATCAGCCCGCAAACCCCAATGGGATCCATTTGAACGATATCGCCATTGGGCAGTGACTGTTGTTCCTCCAGCGCCTCCAGCGCCGTGATGAAGGCTGCGGCGTGGCGGTGCCCGCAGCCAGCCTGCGCGCTACGGGCCAAGGTGATTGGCGCGCCCATCTCTTGACTGATCGCATCGCCCATTTCGTCATTGCGCGCTATCAACACCTGTTGCAGAGCGCGCAAAAGGGCCAGCCGCTCTGCCTTGGTGGTTTTGGAATAGCTGACAAAGGCCTTTGATGCGGCGACCACGGCGCGGTTTACATCATCGGCCGTGCCCAGCATTACTGTGCCGATCTGTCCCTCAGTCGCGGGATTCATGATCGGGAATTCACGCCCCCCCTGCGATGCGGTCCACGCGCCATCAATGTAAAATTTGTCGAGAGTTTTCATGCTCTGGCCCTTTGCCTATCGCTACCGCATCGCGCCCCTCAAAGAAGGCCGCGTTCCTCAAGAACCTTGCGAGCGGATCGGAAACACTCCAACGATTGCGGCACGCCGCAATAGATGCCGACGATGTGGATAATCGACCGGATTTCCTCTTTGGTGACGCCGTTGTTGATGGCGCCGTTGCAGTGGATTTCCCATTCGTGCATCTTGCCCAATGCCGCCAGCATCACGAGGTTCAACATCGACCGGGTCTTTAGGTCGATCGTCTCGTCGCCCCAGCCAAATCCCCAGCACCACGCGGTCATCGCTTCCTGAAAAGGGAGCGTGAAGTCATCGGCAGCTGCCAGATTCTTTTCGACATACTCGGCGCCGACGACGGCTTTGCGTTGCTTGAGGCCCAGTTCGAACAGATTTTCGTCCATGTTTTTTTCTCCGTTTTGTGTGACCCGCAGGTCGATTACGCAATGACGCCCTGCTCATAGAGCTCGGCAATATGTTCTTTTGGATAGCCAAGTTCGGTCATGATCTGGTTGGTGTGTTGGCCGACCGTCGGAGACTGAGCCAGAACGTCGCCCGCTGTGAAGGCCGGCATGCCGGGGATATTCGGCACCGGCCATGGATCATCGCCGCCGGCCTGCTGTAGCCATGCGAACACGCCGACAGCCTCGGACTGCGGGTGGCTCACCAGCTCGCTATAGGATTGCACCACTTCGTTCTGTAGCCCCGCCTGACTGAGCAAGAGCGACAGATCGGCAGCGATCCAGCCCTCAGTGATCTTGCGCAGATAGTCGTTTAGGTATTCGATATTTCGCAGTCGACCGCCGATGGTGCGGTATTCCTCATTCTGCCACAGCTCATCCAGTTCCAGCAGCTTGCAGAGGGTTGCAAATTCGGGGTCGCGCACGATGTTGATCTGGATGAAACCGTCGCTGGTTTTGAACGTGCCCGAGGGTGCAGTTGAGGATCGGCGGGGGCCACTCTTGAAGCCACTAAGAAGCCGGACGGCCTGGATGCTCGCCGCCGCTTCCAGCAGGCTAACTTCGATCTTGCGGCCCTTTTCATGATCGCGCCGCGCATATAGCGCCGCCGCCAAGGCCTGTTGGGCATAGAGCCCGGTGGACATGTCGAAATAGCTGACAGGGGTGTGATGCGGTGTCCCGTCCGTGCCAGTATTTTCAGACACGAACCCGCTGAACGCCTGCAGCATCGGGTCCATAGCTGGACGGTCGCGCATCGGCCCGCACTGACCGAAACCGGACACCGAAACGTAGATTAGGCCCGGATTAATTTCGCTCAGCCGTTCATAGCCATATCCCAGCCTTTCGGCCACGCCGGGGCGATACCCTTCAATAAAGACATCTGCCTGCGCGATAAGCTTGTCCACAATCTCGCGGCTGGGATCACGTTTGAGGTTAACCGCCATGGCACGTTTGCCCATATTGGCCACGATTGAATAGGCTGAGTGGTCGCCGTAGACCCCCCCGATCAGCCGGGCCCAGTCGCCGCCCTGCGGCTCAATTTTGATAACATCGGCGCCTTGTTGGGCCATCAGCATCCCGCAGTAGGGACCGGCCAACCCTTGGGACAGGTCAACGACCTTCAGTCCCTCGTATGGTCTCTCGAAACTCACGACCGGCTCCTCTTTTCCAAGACTTCAAAGACGCGGGTAAAGTCCGATTGTGGCGGCAGCTTTTCTTCGACGTCCTGCCAGATCTCGGCCACGCGTGTGCCCATTAGGTTTGAGGTTCCGGCGTCTTCGACGAACTGACTATAAAGCCGGACATCCTTGTTCAGCAGTTCCGCAAAAAAGCCCGCGTCATAGCTGCCTGTCAGGATGCGGTTGGGAAACTTGTCGGCGACGGCGGTGTTGTTACCGGTAGAGACCTTAACCACGTCAAGGATCGTCTTCATCTCGACCCCGTGGGACATGCCGAACAACACCGCCTCGGACGTGGCCGCCATCGCGGTGGCCGATAGGAAGTTGTTCAGGAGCTTCACCGCCTGCCCTTGCCCCGGCTGATCACCTACGTGAAAGCTGTTTGCGCAGAATAGATCGATGATGTGCTGGTGCCGCTTCATCTGGGCCTTCGGGCCGGCCCAGATGATCGTGATGGAGGCCTTCAGCGCGCCTTGCCGCCCGCCGCTAACTGGCGCGTCAACAAAGATCATGCCTGCCCCGGTTAAGGTAGCTGCGGCCTCTTTTGCAGCGTCAGGGCCGATGGTCGACATGTCAATGACGACCTTGCCGGCCACGTTGTCCATCGCCGCAATCTCGGCGGCCACAGCATTTACGATCTTGCCGTCGGGAAGCGACAGAAAGATAGTGTCGGAACGGTCGACGACTTGGGCAAGGTCGCGCGCCTCGGTGGATCCTTTGGGCGCACGGCCCGGTTCGCGGTCAAAACAGACTAATGGGGTGTCACCCTTGGCGATGAAGGCTGCCATAGGCTCGCCCATCTGGCCCAGACCGACGAATCCGATCACGGTGGGAAGTTTCAACATGTCGAGTTTCCTTCAAAAAATTCGGGTTTACGAGTTGCGATATTTGCGCAGTTCTAGCCGCGCGATCTGATCGCGGTGTACTTCGTCAGGGCCATCAGCCAAGCGGATCGCCCGCGCGCGGGAGTAGGCGTAGGACAGGCCGAAATCATTTGAGACGCCGCCGCCGCCATGCGCCTGAATTGCCCAGTCGATGACCTTGCAGGCCATATTGGGCGCTGCGACCTTGATCATCCCGATTTCCTTACGTGCTTCGCGATTGCCAACCTTGTCCATCTTGTCAGCAGCGTTCAGAACCAGCAGCCGCGTTTGATCAATCAGGATGCGCGATTCAGCGATGCGTTCGCGTGTCACACCCTGTTCGGACAAAGGTTTGCCAAACGGTTCGCGCTCCATCGACCTGCGGCACATCTTCTCCAACGCAACCTCGGCCTGACCGATCAGGCGCATGCAATGATGGATGCGCCCGGGCCCAAGACGGGCTTGCGCAATTTCGAAGCCGCGGCCTTCGCCCAAAAGGATGCTGCTGACCGGTACACGCACGTTGTCAAAGAGGATTTCCCCATGCCCGTGCGGCGCGTCGGAAAACCCGAAGACAGGTAGCATCCGCTTGATCGTGATACCTGGGGTTTCGCGCGGCAGCAGGATCATGGATTGCTGGCGATAGGCATCTTCGCCGTCGGGGTCGGTCTTGCCCATGAAGATGAACAATTTGCAGCGCGAGTCGCCCGACCCTGAGGACCACCATTTGCGCCCGTTGATCACGTAGTCGTCGCCATCGCGGATGATGGTAGAGCCGATGTTGCGCGCATCCGAAGAGGCAACGGCCGGTTCCGTCATCGCGAAACATGAACGGATTTCACCAGCCAGAAGCGGTTCTAACCACAGTTTTTTCTGTTCGTCAGTTCCGAAACGTTCCAGCGTTTCGATGTTGCCAGTATCCGGGGCCGAACAATTAAAGACTTCGGCCGACCACAGAGCGCGTCCCATAATCTCGCACAGGGTGGCATATTCCAGGTTGGTCAGACCGCCGCCGCGTTTGCTCTCGGGCAGGAAAAGATTCCACAAACCGGCTTCCCGCGCCTTCGGCTTAAGTTCTTCGATGATCGGAACTGCGCCCCAGTTTTGCCAATGCTCGATACCGTAGCCCATCTCTTGCAGCTGCTGCTGGTAGACGTCTTGGTTGGGGTAGATGTGTTCCTCCATGAAAGCATTCAAACGTTCACAGAGATCCTTCACCTTGGGGCTGAATTCAAAATCCATTGTTTTTACTCCATATTTTTCACATCTTGGGCCAGAGTTTGGATGCAAGCAGCCGCGACCTGTCGGTCGTGACGCCGCTCGCCTCGGCGCGTTTCAGGTTTCTCGCTTTGTGGTTGGTTTACGGGCCCACGATGGTTGTGCCCCCGTCCACGACAATCACTTCCCCGGTTATGAAGCGGGCAGATGGGCCGGCAAGGAACGCCGCAACACCGCCGATGTCGTCAGGTTCGCCAAGGCGGCGGACCGGGGTTCGGGAAATTCGGTCATCCCGTGTTGCCTCGTTTTCCCACAATGCGCGGGCAAAATCGGTCTTTACCAAGCCGGGCATGATGCAGTTGACGGTGATGTTGCGGGGCCCCCATTCCACCGCCAGCGACCGGACAACGCCGATATCGGCGGTCTTTGAGATGCCGTAGGCGCCCAATGTCGGTGAGCCACGCAATCCTCCGATCGATGACACGATGATGAAACTGCCGCCTCCGCCCTCGGCCATATGCGGCATAGCGGCGTTGGCGAACCAGATTGCGCTGTGCACGTTCGAGGTCATCACCTTGTTGAATGCCTCGTCCGAAAGCTCCGTCAACGGGCCATAGACTGGGTTGACCGCCGCGTTGGCGACAAAGATGTCGATCTGCCCCCAGGCGTCATGGGTTTGCTTTACCAGATTTTCGCAGTCTTCACGCCGCGAGATATTGCAGGCGACCGCCATCGCCTCTCCTCCAGCCTCGCGGATTTCTGCAACCGCATCCTCGCAAGCATCAAGTTTGCGGCTGGCAATAGCGACCTTGGCACCCATCGCGGCAAGGTGGTGCGCGATGGAAAGGCCGATCCCCTTGCTGCCGCCGGTCACAATGGCAACCTTGCCTTCCAGCGAAAATGGATTGTTCATTGGATCATCTCCCTAACTGTCCTTTGGCAGGTCCGCGCGCTCACGCCGGGGTGTCCTGCATCCGCAATTGCAATCGATCGCCATCGTAGGGGTTGGCCTCGGCGACCTCTTCATTCAACTCGACGCCAATCCCCGGCGCTTTTGGCGGAATGAGATAACCGTCTTCCCAACGGATCGGCGTTTTCAGAATCTCGGCGTGGAAACCGCCCCATTGTTCGATCCCCTCCATGATCAAGAAATTTGGGCTACAGGCAGACACTTGTATGTTGGCGGCACCCACGATGGGGCCGCAAAACAGGTGCGGCGCGATCTGCCCGTGGAACGCTTCGGCCATTGATGCAATTTTCTTGGCCTCAAGAATGCCACCGACACGGCCAAGGTTCATTTGCAGAATTGAGGCAGCGTCTTGGCGCAGAAGGTCGGCAAATTCGTATTTTGTGGTAAGACGCTCGCCTGTCGCTACCGGGATTGATGTGCCTCGCGCCACCCGGGCCATGCCGGCAATATTGTCCGGCGGGGTCGGCTCTTCAAACCACAAAGGATCGTGTCGCTCGAGCCGTTTGGCCAGCCGGATTGCGCCCGCCGGGGTCATCTCACCGTGCGTGCCAATCAAGATGTCGCAGCGCGTGCCCACCGCTTCGCGCACTCGGGCCGTATAGCGATCCGCCAGATCCAGCGTTTCCATCGACAACTGCCGCGGATCAAAGGCTGTGTAAGGGCGGGCAGGGTCAAACTTGAGCGCTGTGAACCCCTGTTCGACATATTCCAGCGCTCGTTCCGCCGCCGCGTCCGGATCGTCATAGACCTTGTTATTCGATGCGGCCTCGGGCGGGGCGTTCAGATAGGTGTAGCTGCGCAGACGCTCATGCACCTGACCGCCAAGAAGTTCATAGACCGGTTTGTCCAGCGACTTGCCGATGATGTCCCACAGGGCAATCTCGATCCCGCTAAAGATACCCATCACTGTCGGGTCGGGTCGCTGCGAAAAACCGCTGGAATAGACCAGTCGGAAATGGCGTTCGATCTTGAACGGATCGGCACCCACAAAATGGCGTTCGAACAGATCGTCGATCATCGCCGTCAGCACTCTTGGGTGAAACGCCACGCCATAGACTTCGCCGTAACCTACGGTGCCACAATCGGTCGTGACCTTAACAAATACCCAATAAGGCCCGCCCCGATGGATCGACTTGTTTGCGACGACGAACGTTTTGATGTCTTTGATTTTCATGTTCTGTCTGGCCCCTTAAGCGATGTCTTCAAGGATCATGTCGGCAGCCTTTTCGCCGATCATGATGCAGGAAGCGTTGGTGTTTGCTGAAACAATCGTCGGCATGATCGATGCATCCGCGATGCGTAGTCCATCGAGCCCGTGCACCTTTAGCCTGGCATCGACGACTGCAGTCTGATCCGTGCCCATCCGGCAGGTGGAACTGGGATGAAAAATGGACGCGCCATTGTTGCGCACGTAAGTTAGCAGCGCCTCATCATCGACCACGCCGGCACCCGGCAACATCTCTTCGCTGATATAGTCGGTCAATGCCGACTGAGCGGCGACGGTGCGCACCAGACGCATACCTGCGACCATCGTGTCGCGGTCCACTTGGCTGTCCAAATAATTGGGCTGAATGACCGGTTTGTCGCGGTAATCGGGGGACTTGATCCGCACATGGCCACGGCTTTCGGGACGCAATTGGCACATTGTCACGGTAAATCCGGGAAACGGATCCAGCCTGCGCCCCCGCTTTTGGGCACTGAACCGCAGAAAGTGGAACTGTACATCCGGCGTTGCGCAATCTGGCCGAGTCTTGGCAAAGACACCAACCTGCCCCGCGCTTAAAGACATCGGCCCGCTGCGGTCTTTTAGCCAGCGCAGTGCGACGGCTACCTTGCCGGGCAATGTGCGCACCTCGTCGTTGACAGTGATCGGCTGGGAACAGCGATATTTGCTGCTGCAGGTGTAGTGGTCTTGCAGGTTTTCGCCAACTTCGGGCAGATCGTGCAGAACCTCGACCCCATGGTTGCGCAGATGCTTTGCCGCGCCGATGCCGGAAATTTGCAAGATCTGGGGCGAGTTGATTGCGCCAGCCGCCAACAGCACCTCACGACCGGCGCGGATCGTTTCGATCTGGCCGTTGCGCTCGGTCTCGACGCCGACAACCCGGCGGTTTTCGATAATCAACCGGCGCACCATCGTATCCGTCTGGATGCGCAGGTTAGCGCGTTTGCGGGCCGGATTCAGATAGGCAGTTGCCGCGCTGCTGCGCCAGCCATTGCGGGTTGTGACCTGAAAATACCCAGCGCCCTCTTGGTCGCGACCGTTATAGTCTGGATTAGTGGGAATGCCCGCTTCTGCAGCCGCCTTGATATAGGCATCGCATAGGGGATTCTGGCTGGCGCTAGAGACGCCCAACGGGCCTTCGCGCCCATGATAGGCCTCATCCAGTCCCTCGATAGATGCCCCTTCGGCCCGGCGGAAATACGGCAACACGTCGTCATAGCTCCACCCGACATTACCTAGCTGGCGCCAATGATCGAAATCCTCGGCCTGACCGCGAGCATAGACCAGACCATTGATCGAACTGCATCCGCCCAGAACCTTTCCGCGCGGCCAGTCGAAACTGCGATTCCCGGATTCTGGCACGGCTTGGGTTTCATATCGCCAGTTGATCCGGGGATTATCCATCGTGCGGTAGTAGCCGATGGGAATGTGAATCCACGGGTTGGAATCTTTTGGCCCTGCCTCAAGCAACAGCACACGCAAATTCGGCATTGCAGACAGCCGGTTAGCCAACACACAGCCGGCCGAACCTGCCCCCACAATGATAAAGTCGTATGCCGCATCGCTCATCGCCCAAGCACTCCCTGAACGGCGCTGCCATCGACCTGCGGGGCGAATTCGGGGAACGATGGAATTTCCCATCCCTGCCCCGGCTGAGCCGCAATAAGGGCCTTCGTGTATTCATGCTGCGGCGCGTTAAAGATCTGGCTCACATTGCCGCGCTCGACAACCTCACCGTGCTTCATGACGATGACATCGTCACAGATCTGCGCTGCGACCCTCAGATCGTGGGTGATGAAAATCACCGTCAGCCCCATCTGGTCGCGGATATCGTTGATTAATTTAAGAACTTCGCGCTGGATCGACACGTCCAGCGCCGATACCGCCTCATCGGCGATCAGAACCTTTGGTTTGACCACCAGCGCACGTGCGATGCAAAGCCGCTGACGTTGACCGCCGGAAAACTGGCTTGGATATCGGTGGATGGAATATCGCGGCATCCGCACGATATCCAGCAGCTCGTAGACCCGCTCCCACGCTTCCTTGCGGGATACACCGAAGTTCACTGCGCCCTGAATTAGCTGGCTGCCAATGGTACGGCGCGGGTTTAGCGACCCGTAAGGGTCCTGAAAGACGATTTGGATGTCCTTGCGGTGCTGGCGCAGTTCTGCCGCGCTTTTCGCCGCAAAATCGACACCAGAGATGTTGATTGAGCCACTATCGGGATCAATCAGCCGCATCAGGCAGCGCACCAGCGTGGTCTTGCCCGAACCGGATTCCCCCACAATGCCCAGCGTTTCGCCGCGCCGCACCTGAAAGGATACGTCACGAACGGCTGCGACGGTGCGGCTTTGCTTGAACATACCGCCGGAGGAATGAAACGTCTTGTTCAGTGACTTGACTTCAATGACCGGAGGGCTGGTGGATTCGATCTCTTCGCGATCTTCGGCGCGGCGCGGCACCGCATCGATCAGGGCACGCGTATAAGGGTGCTGCGGGTTATTCAGAATTTCGTCTGCGGTGCCCTGTTCCACGATCTGGCCATGACGCATAACCACCACACGGTCGGCGATTTCCGCGACCACACTAAAGTCATGTGTGATGAACATGATCCCAGCGTCGTGTTCGGCATTCAACTGTTTGAGCAGATGCAGGATTTGCGCCTGCGTCGTCACATCCAGTGCGGTCGTGGGCTCGTCCGCGATCAGCAGCTTGGGGTCCAGCGCCAGTGCCATGGCAATCATGATCCGCTGCCGCTGCCCGCCGGACAACTGGTGGGGAAACGATCCGAACAACCGCTCCGGGTCCGGAAGCCGCACTTCTTCGAGCAGTTTCATCACCCGCTGTCGGCGCTCTGCTGCACCAAAAGAGCGGTGGACGCGAATGACCTCTTCGATCTGCTGACCGACTGTGTAGGCAGGGTTCAGCGCGGTCATCGGTTCCTGAAAGATCATCGCCATACGGTCGCCGCGCAAGCGGTTGTGCTCATTTGGGGACAGCGAAAGAACATCTCGACCGTCAAATTCAATGGTGCCGCTGGTGATCTTGAGGTTCGAGGAGAGCAGCCCCATTGTGGCGAGCGAGGTGATCGACTTGCCCGATCCGGATTCGCCCACGACGCAGAGGATTTCCTTGGGCCGGACGTCGAATGTCAGGTTCTCTACAGCGTTTGCGCGCTCGATCTTGACCGGCAGAGCGACCGTCAGATTCCGTATCGATAGAATTGGCTTTGTCGTGTCCATCATTGATCTACCAATCTTGCCATGTTGAGTTGCATGTTCGGGGACGGCATCAGTTGTTGTCTTCTGGCGCTGTGATGTCGCGTAAACCGTCACCGACCAGGTTGATCGCCAAGACCAGCAGGAATAGTGCCGTCCCGGGCACGGCAATCAGCCAGCCATCAAAAAACATCAGACCCTTGGCGTCAGAGATCATCAGCCCCCAGCTTGGCTCGGGCGGTTGCACGCCCAGTCCGAGGAAGGACAGTGCGGCCTCGAGCAGAATGGCGTGAGCCATCTCCAGAGTTGCGATAACGATAATATGGTTCGAGATGTTGGGCAGTACCTCGGTCATTATGATGCGCAAAGTAGAGCTGCCCAGCGCCTGGGCCGACGCCACAAAATCAAGGGCGCGCACCTGTTGCGTGGCGCTGCGCATGACCACGGCAAAGCGATCCCAGATCAGCAAGCCGATGACCCAGACCACAACCGTCAGCGACGATCCAACCAGACTGACAACGGCCAGCGCCACCAAAACCACCGGCATCGACAGGCGCGTGGTGATGATGAAGTTGATCACCATGTCAACGCGGCCGCCGAAGTATCCGGCGCAGACACCCAGCGCGGTACCGATCACACCTGAAATCAGCATGGCCGAGAAGCCGATCAGCAGAGAGATCCGCGCGCCGTAAATCAGACGCGAGAGGTAGTCCCGCCCCAAATTGTCGGTCCCCAGAATGTGGTCCCATGTCACCTTGGGGCTGTCGAACCAAACCGGCGGGATCAAGCTGCGTGACAGAATTTGTTCGTAGGGATCATGCGGGGCAATCATCGGTGCCAGCAGGGCAATCACGATGATTACGACAATGACAACCGCCCCGATCAAGAAGCCCCGGTGGCCCAAAGCAAGCGATAGCATCAGTTTCACGGGTGATTTCACGTCTTCCGCGCGGACAAGTCCTGCGGTGTCTGTGACTTTCAGCTCAGTATCCTGCATCTCAAGCGCTCCTGATCCGTGGGTCGAGCCAAGCGTTGATCACATCCGCCAAGAAAGTCAGGAGGATATAAAAAATGCTAAGGACCAACACGATGGCCTGCATCATCGGCAAATCGGCGCGCTGAATGGATTCCCATGCCAGATAGCCCAAGCCGTTGATGGCAAAAATTGTTTCGATGACGATGGACCCGCCGAGCATGAAGCCGAACTGAACTGCAGCGAGTGACACGACCGGGATTATAGCGTTGCGCAAGGCATGTTTGAACAGAACCGAACTACTGCTGACACCCTTGGCCCGTGCGGTCCTGATGTAATCCGAGCGCAGCACTTCCAGCATGCCTGCCCTTGTCAGGCGCATTACGCCGGGTGTGATGTAATATCCCAGCGCAACCGCCGGCATGATGAAATTGGCCCAGCTGTCGGTGCCAGAGATAGGTAGCAGCCGCCAATTTATTCCGAACCAGAGGATCATGGTCAGTGCGAACCAGAAACTGGGCATCGCCTGTCCAACTACCGCCAGCAACAGCGCCAGCCGGTCGATCAAACTGTTAGGCCGGACCGCGGCAACGACACCTAGCGGGATAGAAAGAGCCAAGGCGAACATCAACGCAAAGGCACCCAGCATCATCGTCGTGGGCAACCGATCAAAGATGACGTCGCCAACCGGTTGCTTGAGGTAGAGTGACTGGCCGAAATCGCCGGTCGCCGCCTTGGTCAACCAAGAAACGTATTGCACCAGCACCGGCCGGTCAAAGCCATAGAATTCGCGGATACGTTGCACTTCGGCCTCGGACGCGTTTTCGCTGGTCATTGCAATCGCCGGGTCGCCTGCAAGATAGGTCATCGAGAAGGTGATGGCCGACACTGAAAGCGCAACCAAGATTGCCAACCCAAGACGCCTTATCAGAAATCTCAACATCTGTTTGATCGCTCCGTTGTAAAGATTGGCTGAGCTCCCGGCTTGCGCCGGGAGAGAGCCTTCTTTGCCTACGCGTCAGTTACTTCCACTTTGCCGAATAGAACCGCGGGATTTCGTCCGACGTGGGGACGAAGTCGAGGTCATTCGAGAAAGCGTAGTACTTCGTGTAGGTGAACATCGGTAACCAGTAGAGCTCTCCGGAAATGATGCTCAGAGCTTCGGCATAGGCTGCCTCGCGCTCTTTGGGATCTATCGTGGTATCACCGCGTTTCAGTGCCTCTGCCGTGCGCGGATCCATAGCGGGATCATCCTGTCCACCCGAGAAGAAGTGGCTGGTGATCGCGGCAACATCCGGGATCGAGCTTGACCCCCATGTCATGTGGTGAAGCGGCGGAACGCCCTCCCAAACCAGCTCAACCAACTTGCTGTACTGCAGGTAGTTCAGGTTAGCCCGGATGCCGACATTCGCCAGATCGCCGATAACAGCCTCGGTGAATTCACGTTCGCGATACGCATAGAGGTCGAATGTGAACCCGTCCGGATATCCCGCCTCGGCAAGCAGTGCCTTGGATTTTTCGGGGTCATAGTCCCATTTTGGCACATCATCAGTACAGCCGAACTGTTCCGGGTGGCACGCTGAATTGATGACAACCGAAGCTGGCCCAACAAGGTTTTCGGCGATGGCCTCACGATTGATCGCATGAGCGACCGCTTGGCGCACCAATTTGTTGGTGAAGAAGTCCTGCCCGGAGCTGCCATCAACATCAAAGCTCAGGTAGGATATGCGCAATGTCTTTGCATTGACGACCTGAACCTGGCCGCTGTCCGCCATCCGGAGCGCTTGCTCTTTGGGAACATCCCAAATCCAGTCAAGCCCGCCGGTCAGCAATTCGGCGATTTGCGTGTTGTTTTCCTTGATCGCGCGGAACTTGATTTTACCGATTTGGGGCGTGCCCTTGGCACCGCCTTCGTAGTAATCTTCAAACCGTTCCCACAGAACATATTCACCCGACTTCAGTTCGGTCATTTTGTAGGGGCCGGCGCCGACTGGTGCCACCGCACCGTAATCTGGCTTGCCGTCCGGTCCTTTGGGCGCGTCGTCATAGTGACCTTCTGGCACAATCGAAATTTCGTTTGACAAATACGCCATGGAATTTGGGTAGGGTTCGTGCAGCTCAATCCGAACTTTGTACTTATCCAGTTTGATTGCCTCCTTCATCCAACTGGCCTGAGAGAAGGTCAAAACGCCGTTGTCTTCATTTGAGATGAAATTGACTGTGTAGACCACATCGTCAGCATCAAAGTCGCTGCCGTCGTGAAATTTGACACCCTCGCGCAAATCGAACTCGACTGCGGTGTTGCCTTTCCACTCCCAGCTTGTCGCCAGTAGCGGCTCATAATCTCCGCTGTCGGGGTTCAGCAGAATCAGACCATCCCAACCCATGTGCCCCATAATCAGCAGCTCACGAGCTGTGTTATAATACGGATCAACGACCGATACTTCGCGGTCCGTGGCCCAGTTCAACGTATCATCAGCCTTCCCGGCTAGCCCTGGCATGGCAGTCGTCGCCAATAGGACCGCCGCAAGGGCGAATTTCTTCAATACCATAGTGTATTTCCTCCCAGAAATTTCAATGAACGCGAAGTCCACACCACATTTTGTCGGCTCTATCTGACTGTGACCTGTGATTTTCCCGCACCAAATTATCAACGCCGCCGGGCTTGCACTTTCGATACCCTGACATCAGGATTTTCTTAGCAAAGCTTTGGCTCCACCTTGACCACCTCCTCGTGGTCACAGATGCAAAACGTCCTATCTGCGGGCCAATTTGGACTGGCACGCCGATATTAACGTTCAGTTAGGAGCTTGACGCGGCATAAAGCAAATTCTAATTTTTCATCACTTCATAAGATAATGTGATGGGGTAGCTGAACTATGTTGCGTTTTAACCTGCGGCAGATCGAAGCCTTCCGAACTGTAATTGAAACCGGCAGCATGACCGAGGCAGGTGTAATGCTGGGCGTTACCCAGCCAGCGATCAGCAGGTTGATCCGGGATCTAGAGGACCAATACGGCTTACAGCTCTTCTCCCGCCACGCCGGTCGAATCGAGCCAACCAAGGATGCCATTGCACTGCATGTCGAGGTCGAACGTTGCTACGGCGGAATGGAGCAGATGGTCAAATTCGCCACCGATCTCGGGACATTTCGCAGACAAAGACTGCGCGTAGCGTCGACGGTAGGTCATTCATATTTCTTTCTGCCGAAGGTCATCAAAGCCTTCCATGAACGATGCCCGGGAGTCACCATCTCCCTGCGCAGCGGCCTGTCGCCGGAGGTTGTCGAGCTGATTGAAAAAGGCCAAAGCGACATTGGTCTCGCACTGCTTCCTTTGGATGTGCATGGCGTCATCATTCAGGAAATGCCGGAAACCAGTCTGGTGTGCATCATGCCCAAAGGTCACGCTCTCGCTGCGCTGCCAGAGATCACGCCCCGAGAGCTGGAACAGATACCCCTACTCCTGATTTCGGAAAGCAGCCTGATGAGGAAGCGCTTGCTTCAAGCCTTCAATGACGCCGGTGTCACGCCCAATGTCATCGTTGATTCCACCTACACCGGCCCCATCTGTAGCCTTGTGGCCAGCGGCATGGGAGTGTCGATAATAGATACAATGACTGCGGATGCCTATGCCGGCCAAAATATCGAAATCAGGCCCTTTAGCCCAAGCATCCCGTGCGAGCTAAAGCTGGTTCTCCCAGCAACGCAGGCATTGTCCAAGCCGGCAAAGGTTTTCATCGAAATTCTTCAAGACCAGGTAAGTTAAGCCGTCCGTTCGAAAATGCGATTTGTGTAAAAAGGGCGTTTGCAACACGTTGCTATCCCGGAACTGTCCATGTCGGTTCTACGAACAGCTGGAATGGTCTGGCACACGATCAGCAAGATCGATGCGACAGACCCAGCGATAGGCAAAGTTTCGATGCGTCATAAACATCGCCTTCGTCCCAAATCTGGGAGGCTAAAGGAAATGTCTCACGAGTGACGGCCCTTGGCCAAAGAATTCCTGATTGAAATCATTTAGGAATTTGGGATGATCCGCATTTAATCCGGCTTTGATATCCTCAAATATCTGCCCATCGACTGGCGAGCGAAGTGATCGACAAGATTGTTCATTGCAGCGAGGCGCAGATCGAAGACGCGCTCAAGGTGCCCACATGAACTTAAAACATGCTGGTCGAGGGCGCCGCTACGTTGGCTCTTGCCGGGTATCTGGCGGACAAGAAGAAATACGCTGGGCAGACCTCCGCAATCCTTCTCTGCGGCGCAACTTACGAAACAGAGCGATTGCAGAAACTGTTGAATTGATCAGCGAGAGCCCGCGTATTCCTTTTTCGTCCTGCAAATCAACCCGCAAAACCGAAGAGCTGCCTCATGGCACGGATGCCGCCTGCGACCCATGGGTGCCTACCATGAACATGACCGCGTTCGATGGGCACAGACGCAACCGCAACCTAATCACTGGATCGGTAACAACGGTCCGGACAGTCAGTATCCCGGTGCTGCCGTATCGGAAGTGCAGGACATGCCCCTCTCAGATGTCAGCTTTCAGAATGGCGGCGGGGCAACGCCGACATTGATCGGCCGGGATTGCAAAGTCCGGCTTCGCGAACCAGTAAGCACTGAAGAGACATAAAACTGACGGACGGTGGAGAATAGATGAGGTTGCGATACTGGACCGTCCTTATTGTCCTCGGTGGCACCGTGCTTGGCCTATCGACGCAATGGGAAAGGCAACCCCGAGACCAAGCCGCTCTTCCTGACATCACATCGGCCCAACTGGAGAGTCGGACCGGGTCGACAGGCGCCCCGATGGGAAACGATGATTCGATGACTGGTCAAGCTGCGGAGGGAGCCGACATGCCGACGCAGGCCGATGACGCCGTGACCTGGACGCGAGTTGTGGACGCTGGCGACAGTCTTTCGGGGCTCCTCGCCGAGGCCGGCCTCGACACCGATGCAAGCATCGAAGTGACCGGTGCGATCGGGTCCGAATACGATCTGCGGCATCTGAAGCCGGGACACAGCATCGCCGTGACGATATCCTCCGATGGTTTGCCCCGAACCGCTACGCTCGAAATCGAAGATGGCACGCGCATTTTGGCCACTTTCGGTGCCGCACCGTCGGTTCAGAAGGTGGCGCCCGACCTTGACAGCGTCCGCCGAGCGGGAGAGGCAAGAATCGGAAGTTCGATCTATGCCGCACTGGATGATGCAGGCATTCCTACCAGGTTCGCGACCGACCTCGAGCTGATCCTTGCCGGGGCATTTGATCTGCGGACAGCTCTCGCTGGCGGTGAGCACATCCGCCTGCTGTGGCGCGAGTACGTTTCTAACGGCCGAGAGGTCGGTGAACCGACCATCGATTTCGCGCAACTCGATGTGGCCGACGGGCGTTATGAAATCCTGTGGCCAGACGACAAGTCCCGGCGGACTAGGATTTTCAGGAATGGGCAGCTCGTGCAGACGTTCGTCCAACCGATCCGTGGCGCACGCCTCAGCTCAGCCTTTGGACTACGGATGCACCCCATTCATGATAATATGCGGATGCACAACGGCGTGGATTTCGCGGCCAAACAGGGCGCGGTGGTCGCGGCGACACAATCTGGCAAAATCGCTTTCATGGGCAAGCGACGTGGTTACGGGCTTTTGGTCGAGATCGAGCATGAAAGCAGCACCCGCACCCTTTACGCTCACCTGAGCGCAGTAAACGAGGCGTTGCAAGTTGGTCGGCATGTCGGCGCCGGAACAGAGATCGGCCGTGTCGGATCGACAGGTACGTCAACGGCGCCGCATCTTCACTACGAAATTCAGGTCAAAGGCCGACCTGTATCCCCTCTTGCCGACACACGGTTGCGCGGTCCGGGCAACGACACACAAGGCGCGGGGGAGCCACTTCTTAGGGGCGGTATGCAAAGCGAACTTGACCGACTGCTCGCATCAAGAGGCTAGGGTCAGGACCCATAGAAAGCCTTGATGCTGGTTTGCCGTCATGATTCACCGCCCCCGATGATTTGGGGGTACGATGAGCAACCTTTACGGGCTAACCAACGAACAGACGTTGCGACTGCGGCACTACTTTCTAAGGAGTCGAGGTAAGCCACGCGTCGACGATAGACGTGTTTTGAGTGGTATTTTCTTCATCAATCGCAGTGGCTTACGCTGGCGTGATGCGCCTGCTGCATATGGCCCTCCGAAGACGTTGTACAATCGCTGGAGCGATATGGGCGTTTTCGCTCGTACTATGACAGGGCTGGCTGCAGAGGCGCCTGATAACAAAACAATTTGGATTGATGCGACCTAACTCAAAGCGCACCGCACGGCCTCAAGCCTAGAGCTCAAAAAGGGGGGCGTGGACGTCTGATTGGACAGACAAAGGGCGGCATGAACACTAAATTGCATGCGGTGACCGATAAAAAGCGGTCGCCCAATCCGCTTTTTCATAACCGCCGTTCAGGTCAGCGATTACACCGGTGCAGCGGCTTTGCTGAGCAGTTTGCCAGATGCGGAATGGTTGCTCGCGGATCGGCGTCATGATGCCGATTGGTTTCGCGAAGCCTTGTCAGGAAAGGGGCACAAGGCCCTGCATCCCTGGTCGCAAGTCACGCAAGAAGGTCGTTAGATACGACAAGCGCCGTTACAAGCGCCGCAACCTCATTGAGAGAATGTTTGGCAGGCTCAAAGACTGGCGACGCGTCGCAACCCGCTATGACCAATGTCCAAAAGTATTCCTGTCAGCGATCGCCCTCGCTGCAACCGTCATATTTTGGTTATGAGATGCCGTAACGGGTCCTGCGTCGCGCACCATCATTACCGCTTGCCAGATCACCGCTGCGCTGTCGCCATTCCCGTATCAAACCTGATTGGAGTAATAGGGAATGAGACTGTTTATCGGATTGGATGTGTCACTGGCCAAGACCGCGATCTGCGTGGTCAGCGCGCATGGAAAGATCGTTCGGGAAGCTGAGGTTGCCAGCGAACCGGAGCCTCTGCTTGCATGGCTTCAGGCACTGGACGGCAACATTGCCGCTTTGGGTCTTGAGGCTGGCCCCTTGTCACAGTGGCTGTATCGCGGGCTGACAGATGCCGGGCTGGATGCCGTTCTGATGGAGAGGCGGCAGGTGAAGGGTGCCCTGAAGGCCATGCCCATCAAGACTGATCGCAGGGATGCCGAAGGCATTGGGCGTCTGCTCCACCTCGGTTGGTTCCGCCCTGTCCGCTGCAAGTCAGTTTCGGCGCAGGAGGTGCGCGCCATTCTGAGTGCTCGGAAGGCGATCCAGCAGAACATGATCGCGCTGGAGATGTCACTGCGCGGGCTCCTGCGTAACTTTGGTTTGAAGGTCGGGGCGATCTCCCGAGGAAGGTTCGAGCATCGCATTCGAGAACTCGCTGAGGGCAATGCTATGCTTGAGACGGCGACAGCCCCGATGTTACGTGCAAGGGCGTCGTTGCGCCAAGAGCTTGCGGGCCCGGAAAAACTGGTTCTGCAGATGGCCGTTTATCTTCACGAAAACCTCGCCCGGGTGCCACTGCCAGTTCGAGTACGACCGCAACTGCTCTACCAGTTTCCGCCGGATTTCGGCAGCAAACATCGGGCCAAATCTGTTCCACCAAAACCGCACCGTTTCGTGGCTGATATCGATGCCGCGTTCGTCGAGAAGGTCCTCAACACTTCTAAGCGAAAGCGGAAAGCGGACATACGTCATCACCGCGAGGCGGATGATGTCAGGACTGGTTTTGGGTTTCCGAAATGGGGAGTGGTTTGTCATCCAGAAAGGCTACGAAACCGCCCTGCCCGCTTCCAGTAGGTTTCGTCTGACAAAGCCGCTGGAGAGGCAAGACGACGTCGGCCCAGCTTCCAAGCCGAGCCAGGCTATCGGCTGCCCGAAATCCTTCAATAGCTCAACAATCGCCTCTGGTTCCGCTTCGATTTTGCTTTCAGGCAGACAGTTCCTTCATCTTCCAGAATGCAAACGTTGACGGTTTCAAGGGAACGGTCGATCGCAACCTAATGTGCCATGTTGTTCCCCCAATCGGCATTTAGATGGAACTATGATCGACCATGTCGGACCGCCCACCTCCCCCATCTCTGCCGCCCCGATTTGAGCGACCGTATCCCGGATCATTCAATGTTTTCGAAGAACCGACATAGGCGTTTCCGAGAGAGTGCGTTGCTGCGTCACCTCTTCGAGATCACTGTTGCATCGTGCATCTCCGAAGGCTTGGTGAGCGGTCAGCACATGGCCGTCGACGCAAGTCTGATTAAGGCGGATGCGAACTGGCAGCATTCTGCTCTGCAGGAAGACTGCGATGGTTAACGACATATTTACAATCGAAGTTAAAGCTCGGACTAGGAAAAGCTGGGACCACACCGCCTATAATAGCCCTACTCCCTCACTGGACCTCAAGACCATAGAGCACTTTGGCAGCCGTCGCATCGTCAACGTGATCCGAGATGTCCGCGAGATATCCAGCATAGGTCGCGACGTCGTCGTGCCTGGTGTGGGGCCAGTCACTTCCCCAGACGCAGCGGTCCGCACTCACCAGCTCCAGCAAGCGCTCCAGATGCGGACGCGGATCCGCTCTGCCGCGATAGGGCGCGCTCATTTTGGCGAAGAAGCGATCGCGGTTTCTGCAAATGCTCAGTGCCTCCAGCCAAGGTTCGCGCGCGGGATCAGGCGAGGCAGGGAGACCCAGATGGTCAATGACGACAGGGACCGGTAAGGTCGAGAGCGGTTCCAAGTAGTCTGCCAGACGCCCACTTTCCAGCTGGACCTCGACATGCATCCCGAGGGCGGCCAGCGTATCGACGAAGCGCCGTGTGGCTGGGTCATCCACATGGGGTAGGGGCGCTCCGGAGATAAGGTTCCAGCGCACGGCCTTGACGCCATTTTCCGCAAGCACCGCTAACTTGTGTTCCGGGGTTGCCAAATCGACCACTGCCACCCCGGCAAAGTGGCGACGGTCCAATCCGGCAAGTGCGGCCAGAAGTTGGGAATTGTCCGTGCCAAGGAAGCTGACCTGGACGATTACGCCGCCCCTGATGCCATGCTCAGCCTGGAGCGCGCGCCATGCCGCCAGGGGGGCGGGCCGGTCCGGGACATAGCGCGCACCGGCAACCGATTGAATGCGCTCGTAAACATGTGCGTGACAATCGAATTGGATCACGCTGCCCTCCATTATATATGTAGTTCTATATAGAACTAGTTGACTGACAGGGTCAATTGCCTTATCCTATCCTTCAAGGGTTGGAGGACCAATGGCACAAACGAGTATGACGAGTGATCGTCGGCTGCCCGCCTATCAGCGGCTGCGCGACGCGCTGGCGCACCGCATCGCCGAGGGCGAATGGGGACCGGACGCCGCGCTGCCCTCGGAGAATCGGCTGGCCTCCGAACATATGTTGTCCGTCGGCACAGTGCGTAAGGCGATCCAGCAGCTTGTCGATGAGGGGCTGCTTGAGCGGCGCCAAGGATCGGGCACCTATCTGCGCAAGCCTGCCTTCGATGTTACGCTCTTTCGCTTCTTCCAGATCCGCGAGCATGGCTCGGCCACCAGCATTCCGACCAGTCGGCTGATTTCGCGCACGCGCATGAACGCCCCGGACCACGTGGCCGAAACGCTGGGCACCAGCGATGTCATCCAGATCCAGCGCCTGCGCTGCCTGTCCGAACAGCCGCTTCTTTCCGAAGAGATCTACATTCCGGCAGCCCGCTTTGAAGGGTTCGAGGCCATCCCAGAGACGGAGATAGGCCCGCTCCTCTACCCCGTCTATTTCGAGCGCTTCGGCGTCTTCGTCGCGCGCGCCGAGGACGAGGTGCATTTCGGCGCTGCCGATGCGCAGACCGCCGCGCGTCTCGGCATGGTGCAGGACGGCCCCGTCGCGATGATCGAACGCACGGCCTTCGACATCGCCGGGGACGCCATCGAATGGCGGCTCGCAGCCGGGCGCGCCGATAACTTTCGTTACCGCAGCCGCATCGGCTGATTATAAAAACCTAGGGAGGAAAATCATGAAATATCTAGCTACAACAGCCGTTGCCGTGGCCCTGTCCACCACCGCGGCCTTTGCCGAATATCCCGAGCGCCCCATCGAGGTTACGATTCCCGCACCGGCCGGGGGCGGCACCGACACCAGCGCGCGCAAGCTGGCAATCCTGCTGGAGGAAGAGCTGGGCACGTCCATCGCCATCCTGAACGCCGCCGGTGGCGGGGGATCGGTTGGTGTGACGCAATTCATGCAAGAAAAACCCAATGGCTATTCACTGCTGGCAACTTGGAACAGCCCGATCACGACCGTTCCGCAAGTGCAGAGCACTGCCTACAGCATCGACAGCTTCACCCCCCTCGCCTCAACCTCCGAGACGGCCTATACCATGTGCGTCAGCGCGGATTTCCCTGCCGAGACGGGCGAGGAGTTCCTGGCCGAGCTTGCTGCGAACCCCGGCAAATATACCTACGGCAACGACGGCATTGGAGGCACGATGCAGTTGGCGGCTGAGCGCATCTTTCAAGTGAAGGGCATCGAAGCCGTGGCCATCCCCTTCGGCGGTGCGGGCGAGACTCTGCAGAACTTCCTCGGTGGGCATGTCGATATCTATGGCGGCTCCATTTCGCCCGCCCTGCCCTATACCGATACCGGCGAGGCCAAATGCCTGATCGTCACCTCTGCGGCCCCCGTCGAGGCGCTGCCCAAGGCGGCTGGCCTGGAAGAGCTGGGTCTTGGCGCGGAAGAAACGCTCTTGTGGAGGATGGTTCTGGCACCCGCAGGTCTGGACCCGGCCATTGCTGACCGTCTCATCGCCGCGCTGGAAAAGACGGTGAACGATCCCAGCTATGTCGAGTTTCTGGCGACCAAGGGCGAGATCCCGAATGTCGTGACAGGCGATGCCCTGACGCAGCGCCTCAATGCGGAATATGACGGTCTGGCCAAGGTCGCCAAAAACCTCGGCCTTGGCAACTGATGGAACGGCGGCAGGACCTTGTTCTGGGTGCTTTGTTCGCCGTGCTCGGCATCTCCGCGGCCTTGAAGGCCGCGGAGTACTCCGGCGCGACAGGCACCTATCCGATGATCTTGGGGCTGGTCATGACCGCGCTCGGTGTCATCGTCGCGGGCAAGGCATGGCTCCGTGGACGCAGCACCGCGCGCCCGCTGACCGAGCATAAAGGCCGCGCGGCGCTGACTGTGGCGCTGGCTGCGGTCTATATCGCGCTCGTTCCGCTGCTTGGCTTCTATACGGCGTCCGCGCTGGTGGTCATCGTTCTGCCGGCCGTCCTCGGTTTTCGCCAACCGTTCTACCTAGCCCTTGCGGCGCTGATCTTTACCCTCGTCGTCTGGGCCGTGTTTTCGGTCCTTCTCGAAAAACCACTGCCCGATGAATTCTGGCTGGCACAATAGGGGCCTGGCATGCAAATCGTGACTGAAATTCTGGGAAACGTGTTTGCCCTCGGCCCAATCGCCGCGATGATCGGCGCGTCGATCCTTGGCGTCTTCATCGGGGCATTGCCGGGGCTCAACCCGGTGATGGCCATCGCACTGCTCCTACCACTGACCTATTCGATGGAGCCTCTGATTGCGCTCGGCATGGTCGCCGGCATCTATAACGGATCGATGTATGGCGGCGCGATACCTGCAATTCTCTTGCGCATCCCCGGCACCCCCGCCGCCATTGCCACCACATTCGACGGCTATCCGATGGCGCAGCAGGGCCAAGCCGCGCGCGCGCTCAAGATTGCCTGCTGGTCCTCGGCCTTGGGCGGCACGGCCTCGGCAATTGCACTTATGACAATCGGGCCGATTCTGGCCCGCGCCACACTCGCCTTCGGCCCGGCCGAGTACTTCTGGATCGCCATGTTCGGCATGGCCTCGATTAGTGTGCTGGTCGGCAAGGACGCCGCCAAAGGCCTTATGGCCGCCGTATTGGGCCTTTTGCTCGGGACTGTCGGACTCGACCAGCTTTCAGGTGTGCCGCGCTATACCTTCGGCGAGCCGTGGCTATTAGGCGGTGTGGATCTGATCGTCATCCTCGTCGGCCTATACGCCCTGCCCCCAGTAATCGCGCTGGCCGAGAGTGCCGATCTCAAGGGCCTCTCCGCCGCCGATCTGAAACTCGAGTCGGTCAAGGTGCCGTGGTCCGAGGTCCGGGGCATGGTGCCCACATGGTTGCGCTCGTCCCTGATCGGCATCGGTGTCGGCATCCTGCCGGGGGCCGGCGGCAATATCGCGGCGTTCCTCAGCTACAATGCCGCCAAAAGCGCCAGCGACGATCCCGAAAGCTTTGGCAAAGGCAACCCGCTGGGCGTGGCCGCCGCCGAATGTGGCAACAACGCGGATAACGCGGCCTCGATGATCCCGGCCCTGACCTTGGGCATTCCCGGCAATGTCGTGGCCGCCCTCGTGCTGGGCGCGCTCCTGATCCACGGCCTTCAACCAGGGCCGCAGCTCTTTCACCAAAATCCCGGCCTCGTCGGTGGTTTCATGCTGCAAATGCTGCTGACCTCGCTCCTGATCCTCGCCGTTGGCGGCGCGGCGGCGACGCGAATCTTTGCACAAGTGCAGCGCTTACCTGGCGTTCTGCTGGTTCCCACGATTCTCGTGCTGATGGTCGTCGGCGTCTATGTTATCAACGGACGTCCGATCGATTTGTGGGTGATGTTCGCGGCAGGTGTTGCGGGCTATTTCCTGGAAAAGGTCGAAGTGCCTCTGGCGCCTATCGTCCTCGGCTTGATCCTCGGCCCTATGGCTGAGCAAAGCGTGCGCCGCGCGCTGCTGATCAGCCGCGGGGATGTGACTGAACTGGTGACGCGCCCCCTTTCAGCGGTTATCGCCGTGGCGACGGTATCGCTCATCGTTTGGCCGCTCGTGAGGGGTATAATACGGCGAAAGAACACTAGACTCTCCTAACGAAGGCAATTCATTGCACGCAAAGGACTGCAGATCGCCGGAGAACTCACGTCGACGCGTTAAGAAGCAGTGTCATCTGCCGCCATCAACGGCGATCAATTCTAGCTGTTGGGTCGCTATGACCAATAACCTGGTATCTCAATGTACAGAGGATCAATGTGAATCCCCGACACAAAACGGCCATGGCAGCGGTTTGACAATCTAACCGTCGCAGAGCAAATTTCCGCAGTCTGACACCTGATGCATGAGCTAAGGGTGGGAAGGTGTATTTTGTGGAGTTGTACAGCCGGGTCCGCCTGGCATGTCATCAAGGTTTCCTCTGACAGAGCACGTTACTCTATCTGTGAACCCGGTAGTGCTACCATGTAGCTCAGTTCATTCTTCATCGCTCTGCATCTCAGGTGGTGATCACCGACATCCCCGACCTCAGAATCATCGACCAAGACCTTTGGGATTCAGCCCGCACACGCCAAGGTGCGATGAAGACCAAAAACACTACTACCGCAATCTGGGACCGCCGCCGCCCGAGGACATTGTTCTCGGGGCTCATGACCTGCGGCAAGTGCGGCGGCGGAATCTCCAAAGTCTCGCAGACCAGTTTCGGTTGCTCCACCGCGCGCAACCAAGGCAAAGCCGTCTGCGACAACATGGCTACAATTGCTCAGGCAGAGCTTGAGCGCTTGGTCTTGGATGCGTTGCAGAACAACCTGATGGATCAGGATGCGCTCACCATCTTTTGTCAGGAATACGCCAAGGAACGAAATCGCCTTCAGGCGGACGCTTCGTTCAATCGCAACGCCTTAGAAAAGGAGTTGGCGAAGACCAAGAAGGACCACGCCAAGCTGGTCGATGCGATCATAGCTGGGATTCCGGCTGAGCAAGTCAAAGACCGGATGCTGGCGCTTGATGCGCGACGCATCGAATTGGAAGGCAAGGTAGCGCGCGAGGTAACTCCCTCCCCCATCCGGATCCACCCAAGAATGGCGGATAGCTATCGTGATAAGATCACCATCCTGATCGCACAGCTTCAAAACCCCGACGGGATGCTGGAGGCAAAGGAAGCGTTGCGCGGCCTGATTGACCGGATCGTGTTTCAGCCCTCACCGACGGGCGGCAAGCTGGGCATTCATTTGGAAGGCGCCCTCGCGGCGTTGCTTACCCTCAGCTCGGGGGCCAAACGCCAAAAAGGCCTGAGTGGAAAAACTCAAGCCTTTGAAGATATTGAAGAATTAGCGTTGGTTGCGGGAGTAGGATTTGAACCTACGACCTTCAGGTTATGAGCCTGACGAGCTACCGGGCTGCTCCATCCCGCGCCAATATGGTGCATCACAGGCCTACGTCAGGTCAAGTGAGACAGCATCGAAAGAGAGATACATCAACTAAGGATCTTACTAGGTTTGGCGACGACCTACTCTCCCACGCCTTAAGACGCAGTACCATGGGCGCAACGGCACTTAACGGCCGGGTTCGGGATGGGACCGGGTGTTTTGCTCGCGCTATGATCACCAAACCGAGAAAGATCCTCAGTATTCCAAGTCAAGTTACTGTGTAGATGGTGTGTATGACTTAAATCCGCAGAAGTCTGACTTCTACTGGATCAAATCAAGCCTATCGAGCAATTAGTACTGGTCAACTGAACGCCTTACAGCGCTTACATCTCCAGCCTATCGACGTGGTGGTCTACCACGGCTCTCAGGGATACCTTGTTTTGAGGGGGGCTTCCCGCTTAGATGCCTTCAGCGGTTATCCTGTCCGTTCATAGCTACCCTGCACTGCTGCTGGCGCAACAACAGGTCCACCAGTGGAACGTTCACCCCGGTCCTCTCGTACTAGGGGCAACTCCTCTCAAGTATCCTACACCCACGGCAGATAGGGACCGAACTGTCTCACGACGTTCTAAACCCAGCTCACGTACCTCTTTAAACGGCGAACAGCCGTACCCTTGGGACCTGCTCCAGCCCCAGGATGAGATGAGCCGACATCGAGGTGCCAAACACTGCCGTCGATATGGACTCTTGGGCAGTATCAGCCTGTTATCCCCGGCGTACCTTTTATCCGTTGAGCGATGGCCCTCCCACTTGGGACCACCGGATCACTATGACCGACTTTCGTCTCTGCTCGACTTGTCAGTCTCGCAGTCAGGCTGGCTTCTGCCATTGCACTCAACGACCGATTTCCGACCGGTCTGAGCCAACCTTCGCGCGCCTCCGTTACGATTTAGGAGGCGACCGCCCCAGTCAAACTACCCACCACGCAGGGTCCCGGATCCGGATAACGGACCGCGGTTAGACATCAAGAGTGCGAAGAGTGGTATCTCAAGGATGACTCCACAGAATCTGGCGATCCTGCTTCAAAGTCTACCACCTATCCTGCACATCACAATCCTGATGCCAGTGCGAAGTTGTAGTAAAGGTGCACGGGGTCTTTCCGTCTAACCGCGGGAAGCCTGCATCTTGACAGGCAATTCAATTTCGCTGAGTCCACATTTGAGACAGCGGGGAAGTCGTTACGCCATTCGTGCAGGTCGGAACTTACCCGACAAGGAATTTCGCTACCTTAGGACCGTTATAGTTACGGCCGCCGTTTACCTGGGCTTCAATTCAGAGCTCTCACCCCTCCTTTTAACCTTCAGGCACCGGGCAGGCGTCAGACCCTATACGTCGTCTTGCGACTTCGCAGAGCCCTGTGTTTTTAGTAAACAGTCGCCACCCCCTGGTTTGTGCCCCCGGCCTCTACTTGCGTAAAAACCGGGCCTCCTTCTCGCGAACTTACGGAGGTATTTTGCCGAGTTCCTTAAATGTGGTTCTCTCAAGCGCCTTGGTATTCTCTACCAGTCCACCTGTGTTGGTTTAGGGTACGATCTAGCGATGGAGCTATTTCCAGGAACCTCTAAGCAGCCCATTCAATCCGATAAGGATGAACTACCCTCGAGATCCGTCACTTCCATCTGGCCCAGGAATATTAACCTGGTTCCCATCGACTACGCCTTTCGGCCTCGCCTTAGGGGTCGGCTTACCCTGCTCAGATTAGCTTTAAGCAGGAACCCTTGGACTTTCGGCGACAGTGTCTCTCACACTGTTTGTCGCTACTCATGTCATCATTCTCACTAGTGATCTCTCCACCGGATGGCTCACGCCCCGGCTTCATCGAAAGCTCCGCGTCTCCAATGCGGGCGAACCCGCTAAGGAGACATGGAACTGTTTCACACTACGCTCTGCTACCATGCCTTACGGCATCCTAAGCTTCGGCTCATGGCTTGAGCCCCGTTACATCTTCGCCGCAGGACAACTTATTTAGACCAGTGAGCTGTTACGCTATCTTTAAAGGATGGCTGCTTCTAAGCCAACCTCCTGGTTGTTTTGGTCGTCCCACCTGCTTTCCCACTTAGCCATGAATTAGGGGCCTTAGCTGTAGGTCAGGGTTGTTTCCCTCTCGACTACGGACGTTAGCATTCGCAGTCTGTCTGCCATCTATTACTCCTCGGTATTCGGAGTTTGGTTAGGATCAGTAAGCCGGTGAGGCCCCATTACCCATCCAGTGCTCTACCCCCGAGGGTATTCGGATGACGCTCTACCTAAATAGATTTCGCAGAGAACCAGCTATCTCCGAGTTTGATTGGCCTTTCACCCCTAGGCACAACTCATCCCGACCTTTTTCAACAGGTGTGGGTTCGGACCTCCAGTTAGTGTTACCTAACCTTCATCCTGGTCATGCCTAGATCACTCGGTTTCGGGTCTGATCCATCTAACTCATTCGCCCTATTAAGACTCGCTTTCGCTGCGCCTACACCTAACGGCTTAAGCTTGCTAGATAGACCAAGTCGATGACCCATTATACAAAAGGTACGCCGTCACAAGACTGGACACTAATGACAATCACTTCATTGGTATTGAGACACGGAAATGAACCGTCTCAACCCCGGGGTTGTTCGAATAGATGCCCGCGTTCGACCTATGGTCGGCGCCAAGACCTATGCGAACACCTTCGCGGTTTTGATAGCCTAGCTCGATACCGGAACGAAATTCGATGGGACCACCCAGATCAACATCGCCACCACGAGCATATAGCCCAGGCATCGCGTGAAATTGTGCGTACCACCGATCATTCGGTGTCGAGTATGTCGTCGTGTTACCCATTCCCAACCAAAGTCCACCCTCATCGGTGACAGAAACACCGTAGGTGTATTGGAAAGGTCCGCGAGCGATCCCTGTTTGTTTTCTGATGAAGATTTCTTCACCGACATGTTTCTCTTGAAACACCAGGTCGCCGACGGATAGTCCAAGATATGGCGTGCGCTCATTCTTGGCCAAGCAGCCTTCGTTTGGGCAATGATTGATGCCCATGTTGATTAGCCCCAAAACGAGGCCGACAACGGCGAAGGTACCATCCGTAACAACGGCTAGATCCGACATATTCATTTCCTTGTCATAATTTGCACCTTAGTGATGCAGATTGTCATTAGAGTCCAGTCAAGCTCCGACTGATTGTAGGCGTTCGGTTTCAGGTACTGTTTCACTCCCCTCGTCGGGGTGCTTTTCACCTTTCCCTCACGGTACTGGTTCACTATCGGTCAGTAAGGAGTACTTAGCCTTCGAAGGTGGTCCTCCGATCTTCAGACAGAATTTCACGTGTTCCGCCCTACTTAATACGTCCTATCATGCTTCATATACGGGGCTATCACCCTCTATGGCCGTGCTTCCCAACACGTTCTATTCACACTCAAGGCTCGGCTGGTCCCCGTTCGCTCGCCGCTACTAGGGGAGTATCATATTGATGTCCTTTCCTCCGGGTACTTAGATGTTTCAGTTCTCCGGGTTTGCTCTTATAAACCTATGTATTCAGTCTATAAGTACCTGTTTTACCGCATTATTAGCTGCTCCTAAGAGCAATAATAACACAGTATCAGGTGGGTTGCCCCATTCGGAAATTCATGGATCAAAGCTTATTCTCAGCTCCCCATGACTTATCGCAGAGTATCACGTCCTTCATCGCCTCTTACTGCCAAGGCATTCACCAAACGCCCTTTTCGCGCTTGATTTGATCCAGAAAAAGACAGACTTGCGTCTGACGCGGCTCCCCAGCTGGTAACTAAAGGGGCCTTTTATCTGGAACAAAAGTCATACTTTGTTTCCCGCCTGGCCGACATGCGACCAGACAATGTGCAATCCTTACGGATTACACAGGATACAGAACCGTGCAGAACTGTATCCGGGTTAGTATACTTGACTTGGACGACATTGTCTCTTTCAGTTGGCAAACGCATGGATGGTCGAGGAAACAACCATGTCATACGCTCACTTTTGGATCGAAATCCTCCAGCACCGAACTGAGATGTACCGCTTACTCGCGGACATCAACAATGTCGTTATTTGTATCTCTCTTTACGATGTCAATTCGTCCGATTGGACGGTTAAGAACTGCGCACAGTGCTTAACGGTACAATCGAGTACGTCATTTGGCTGAAATGACTTGGTGGAGCCTAGGAGGATCGAACTCCTGACCTCCTGAATGCAAATCAGGCGCTCTCCCAGCTGAGCTAAGGCCCCAGTTAGTCAATTTTGCAATGCAAAATGACGTGGTGGGTCGAGGAGGACTTGAACCTCCGACCTCACGCTTATCAGGCGTGCGCTCTAACCACCTGAGCTACCGACCCATACAGGCCGGTAGGCCTGAAAACTGTCTGAAGAGATATGAGGACGGATTGGCCCAAATCAGATCCACGAATGAACCTGATTGATGTGATCAGCTTTGTTTGCTGATCGTGCTAAGTGTTTCACGAAACTGGCAAGCCAGTCTGCTAGAAACATCCTTAGAAAGGAGGTGATCCAGCCGCAGGTTCCCCTACGGCTACCTTGTTACGACTTCACCCCAGTCGCTGATCCTACCGTGGCCGCCTGCCTCCCCGAAGGGTTAGCGCAGCGTCGTCGGGTAGAACCAACTCCCATGGTGTGACGGGCGGTGTGTACAAGGCCCGGGAACGTATTCACCGCGTCATGCTGTTACGCGATTACTAGCGATTCCGACTTCATGGGGTCGAGTTGCAGACCCCAATCCGAACTGAGATAGCTTTTGGGGATTAACCCATTGTCACTACCATTGTAGCACGTGTGTAGCCCAACCCGTAAGGGCCATGAGGACTTGACGTCATCCACACCTTCCTCCCGCTTATCACGGGCAGTTTCCATAGAGTGCCCAGCTTAACCTGCTGGCAACTAGGGATGTGGGTTGCGCTCGTTGCCGGACTTAACCGAACATCTCACGACACGAGCTGACGACAGCCATGCAGCACCTGTATGATATCCAGCCGAACTGACCGATCCATCTCTGGAAAGTATGATATCTATGTCAAGGGTTGGTAAGGTTCTGCGCGTTGCTTCGAATTAAACCACATGCTCCACCGCTTGTGCGGGCCCCCGTCAATTCCTTTGAGTTTTAATCTTGCGACCGTACTCCCCAGGCGGAATGCTTAATCCGTTAGGTGTGTCACCGAACAGTATACTGCCCGACGACTGGCATTCATCGTTTACGGTGTGGACTACCAGGGTATCTAATCCTGTTTGCTCCCCACACTTTCGTACCTCAGCGTCAGTATCGAGCCAGTGAGCCGCCTTCGCCACTGGTGTTCCTCCGAATATCTACGAATTTCACCTCTACACTCGGAATTCCACTCACCTCTCTCGAACTCTAGACTAGCAGTTTATGAGGCAGTTCCGGGGTTGAGCCCCGGGATTTCACCCCATACTTGCTAATCCGCCTACGTACGCTTTACGCCCAGTAATTCCGAACAACGCTAACCCCCTCCGTATTACCGCGGCTGCTGGCACGGAGTTAGCCGGGGTTTCTTTACCAGGTACTGTCATTATCATCCCTGGCGAAAGAGCTTTACGATCCTAAGACCTTCATCACTCACGCGGCATGGCTAGATCAGGCTTGCGCCCATTGTCTAAGATTCCCCACTGCTGCCTCCCGTAGGAGTCTGGGCCGTGTCTCAGTCCCAGTGTTGCTGATCATCCTCTAAAACCAGCTATAGATCGTAGACTTGGTAGGCCATTACCCCACCAACTATCTAATCTAACGCGGGCCGATCCTTCTCCGATAAATCTTTCCCCCGAAGGGCGTATAAGGTATTACTCACCGTTTCCAGTGGCTATTCCTTAGAGAAGGGTACGTTCCCACGCGTTACTAACCCGTCCGCCGCTAGACCCGAAGGTCTCGCTCGACTTGCATGTGTTAAGCCTGCCGCCAGCGTTCGTTCTGAGCCAGGATCAAACTCTCAAGTTGAAAAGCTATTGCTAGCTTATCCTTGACGTTCGAACCTCTGCACATATGTGTCCCAACCGGCAAAGGCCGGGACGTTACTGTCTGTTGTGCTTTTGGTTTCATCAGAAACCGAAAGCCGTCCAAACAGTGAAGCTGACACTAGATCATCGGGTTGCCCCTACTAGCGCGATATATGTGCAGTTGTCTGTTCATCGAATGAACCAAACCGCCCACATATCTCTTCAGATACTATCAGTTTCAAAGAACGTTGGGGCCAAGACCCCAGAGACAAAATCAACCGACTGCGCTAAATCGTTTGCGCGGTCCGCTTCATCTAACTCTGTATTCCGTTGCCGTCAAGGCCGCTGGAGCGTCGCTCCGTTGTCCCGTCTGGCGTCCCGTTGTGCGCCTCAGCGCCGCCGGTGAGGTGGGGTTTACGGTTTGATGCTCAGACCCGCAACCCCTTTTTTCAGCAAAGACCCACTTTTTGTACGTTTTCCTGATTTTCGTATAAAATTAGAGGGTTAGGTACCGTTTGTTTCGGCGATTATCGCTCATGCGCAATTATATTGCTTCGGTTCCTCTAGGTCAAAGCGGCAAATCGGAGCTCTCATCGGCCTAACCACGTGAAGATTCCCGGATTCGGAGCACTAAGCGGGTGAATCACGGCCGCGACTCGGCATCGAATGTCACGATTCTTCCCTGCGGGGTCCGATTCTTGGTCAGAAATCAGTTCAGGTGTCGGAAGAGGTCATGAAATTGTGGAAAAATACGTCGCCGACTCGGTGTTTTTCGACCTGTGCCTGGGAATCGCTACCCCAGAAGCCGACTCGCGCCATCCTCTTGCCACAAGATCGCCGAGGGATTCGCACGGGCGCGCCATCAGCTGCGCCTACGCGTCTCGTGAAAACGTGCTCTTGGGTCAAATGCGTCTCCAAGCCACTCCTGATTCAGCTGTTTCGCTGACACCGCTCGCCTTCAAACGGGGTCCACCGTCATAAAGAGGCGCCGCGCACGGTTTAGAGTCTTAGAAAAAGGGCGAAAACACACCTGCAATTCCACGTCAAATTCCTGCCCCTATATAGAGAGTGAAATTGAGCACGATTTTGGGCATTGCGGCGAGTGGATCGCGGCCACCGGATCAGAGCGCCAATGTATCTATGGTTTATGGTCATGCTTCCTCGCGCGACACTCCAGAGATCACCATACTGGCCACACCGACATCATATTTGCCCGCAGCTGTCGACGCGGATACCACTGAGCGCTATCTGCCAGACATCATTCATAGGGGCATTCATGCTGGACACCATCAAACGCGCGATCATTCCCGTCACGGCATTTGCCCTGTCGATCCTAGCCATCGGCCTTGCATTCATCGACGCGCGCTGGCTGCTGGTACTTATCGCCACTCTGCCAGTGGTCGCCTTGGGTATCTACGACCGCAACCAAAAAACATGGACTATCACCCGCAACTATCCCGTCGCAGGCCGCGTGCGTTGGGTGTTCTATAAGCTCCGCCCGTACTTGCGCGCCTATATCGTTGAGGATGACCTGTCCGGCACGCCCTATTCGTTTGATGCGCGCAACCTCGTCCATGCACGCGCCCGGGGCGAGACGGATACGCATCCATTTGGAACCGAGCGGGACACCAGCGCCCACACCTACCATTGGCTCATGCATTCTATTACGCCCGAAAATGATCCCGATCCTGCACCGCGCGTGCATGTTGGCAATGACCAGACCAGCAAACCCTATAGCGCTTCGATCTTGAACGTATCGGCCATGAGCTTCGGTTCGCTCTCGGCGAATGCTATTCAGGCGCTGAACCTTGGCGCCGCCAAGGGCGGCTATTATCACGATACCGGCGAGGGCGGCGTTAGCGATCACCACGCCAAACATGGCGGTGACCTGGTATGGGAAATTGGGTCGGGGTATTTCGGTGCGCGCACGAAGGACGGCAATTTCGACCCAGAGATGTTCCGCGATACCGCCATCCGCGACCAAATAAAGATGACCGAGATCAAGCTGAGTCAGGGCGCCAAGCCCGGCCATGGCGGCATGTTGCCGGGCAGCAAAGTAACTGCCGAAATCGCACGCGTGCGCGGGGTTGAGCAGGGCAAGGACTGTCTGTCTCCGCGCGGTCACAGGGCGTTTTCCACGCCGATCGAAATGCTGGAATTCGCCGCCAAGATGCGTGATCTGTCGGGCGGCAAGCCTGTGGGGCTCAAACTGTGCATCGGGCAGCCCTATGAGGTGTTCGCCATGATGAAGGCGATTCTAGAAACAGGCATGAAGCCCGAATTCATCGTCGTTGACGGCGGCGAGGGTGGCACGGGTGCCGCGCCACTAGAGCTGTCTGACTGGGTCGGTATGCCCCTTACCGAAGGGCTGATCCTCATGCGCAACGCACTGGTCGGCTGCGGCCTCAAAGATGACATCAAACTGGTCGCAGGGGGCAAGGTTTATTCCGGCATGGGGCTTGCTCAGAACATTGCGCTGGGGGCTGATTGGTGCAACGCCGCGCGCGCCTTTATGCTGTCGGTGGGATGCCTCCAGTCGCAGCGCTGCCATATGGATACCTGCCCTACCGGCGTCGCCACCCAGAACGCGGCCCGCCAGCGCGGCTTGATCCCCGAGGTGCAAGGCCCGCGCTCGGCCCGTTTTCATCAAAAAACGGTTGAGGCGCTGGTGGATATGGTCGCTGCCGCCGGGCTCAAACATCCCAGTGAGTTGGAGCCGCATCATATGATGCACCGTACCGGGCCTGAGGCGGCACTGCCGATGGACCTGATCCACGCGTTCCTACCCAAGGGCATCTTGATCGACGCGCCTGAAGACACGTTATATGCAGATTGGTGGGCCGCGGCCCAATCAAGCAGCTTCAAACCTGCGACAGATCTGGTGCGCCGCCGGGCCAAATCTACTGAGGCAACCGCGGTTATCTAGGCTCTTCTCGCGAAACGCTGGCGCCGTGAGATCCCGTCTCCCGGCGCTAGCTCTGCACGGCGCCGATCGCCAATGCGCCCGCCGCCTGCACCGGATCGATCACTGCCATGCCCAGCCGCGCCTCCAGCGCAGCCCGGCGCGGGGCGAAACCTGCACAGCCCAGTACCAGCGCGCCCGCGCCACGATCCTTTAGCTGTTGACCCAAATGCACCGTCTGCTCAAATATAGCGTCCGAGTGGCCGACATCTTCGGCCGAGGCGCTATCCAGTGGCAGCTCATCTACTATACGGCCCAGAACGCCCATCTGGCGAATTCGCAAGCGGTGCCGCGCCACCGATGCCGGTCCCAGTGCGACAATGCCAAAGAGGTCGGCGCGGCCCAGCGCGGCCAGTATACCCGCCTCCTGCAAGCCCAGAACCGGACGCGATGTCAGGCTGCGTGCCACCTCTAGCCCCGGATCAGAAAAGCAGGCGATGACGTAAGCGCTACAGTCTGGCCGCGCCCGCACCATATCCGCCACATTGACGGCGGCGCGCGCAGCATCCTCGGCGCTGGAAATGGTGAGCGGTCCGTGCGGGATGCCGACCGCCTCGAACGGGGGGCCATCGGCTAGCTGCATAGGCGCCAACGCGCGGGTGATACCGTCCGTCACCTGCTGCGACGAGTTTGGGTTGATGAACAATATCGTCCCGTTCATTGTGACCCTTCGGCGGCGCGCATCAGCGCCGTCTCTTTGACTGGTGCGCCGGGCCGTCCGGTCAAATCAACGCGCGAGCGGGCGACGAACCTGCCCTGCCCCTCCTTGGCGTGCAACTGTCCATTCTCGACGATCACAGCGCCGCGGCTCATCACGATCTCGGGCACGCCGGTCAGTTCCATCCCCTCAAGGGGTGTATAGTCCATATTGTCATGTTGGTCCTTTAGCGTGACGGTGCGGACGGTCTCAGGATTCCAGATCGCAATGTCGGCATCCATGCTGGGCGCAATCCGGCCCTTTTTGGCTACGCCAAATATCCGTGCCGCATTGGTCGACGTCAGCGCGACAAAATCCTCAGGCCGCAACCGACCAGCCACGACCCCTTCGCTAAACAGCCATGGCAGGCGCGCGGCGATCCCCGGCATGCCGTTTGCGATCTTGGGGTATGGCGCGTTCGGTCCGTGCATCAGCTTGCCAGTCTCATCGTAGCGATAGGGCGCATGATCCGAGCTGACGCTGTCGAATGTGCCCGTCTGCACGTGCCGCCATAGCGCATCCTGCGTGGCCGTATCCCGCACCGGAGGCGAGCATATGTATTTTGCACCCTCCATTCCGGGCCGGTCCAAATCATCGCGCGTCAGGGCCATGTATTGCGGGCATGTCTCGGCAAACACCATCGCGCCCTCGGCGCGGGCCCGCTGTACCCGCGCAGCGCCGCCAGCAGTGGACACATGTACAACAAAGAGCGGGGCATTCGCTAGCTGCGCCAGCATGATCGCACGATTGATTGCTTCCTCCTCGGCCTGTTCTGGCCGGGATATGGCGTGATATTTCGGGGCAATCATACCGCGCGATGCCAACTCACGGTTCATCCACGCAACCATCGCGTGGTTTTCCGCGTGAACCATGGTCAGAGCGCCGTAATCCCGCGCAACGCTCAGAATATCGAGCATCCCAGCGTCGCCAATATTTAGCAAATCGTAGGTTGTGAACACCTTGAGCGACGTGATGCCCCGCGCAAAGGCACGCGGCAGTTGATCGGTCAGCACCGCCTCGGTCGGGTCCGAAACGATCAGATGGTAGGAATAGTCGATCACCGATGGCGCCGCACGTCGATCATAGGTGGCGATCACATCATCAATCGACTGCCCGCGATGTTGCGCGGCGAATGGAATGAAAGACGAATTGCCGCCAAACGCCGCCGAGATCGAGCCTGACAGATAATCATCCGCCGTCATGATGCCCGACGCGCTTTCCTGCGCGATATGTGCATGCGCCTCTATACCGCCCGGCATGACGAGCCTGCCACCTGCATCTATGCGGCGCGACCCGCCGTCCAGTCGCTCGGCCACGGCCACAATGCGGCCTTCTGTGATGCCGATATCGCCGCGATACTGCTCGGACGCGGTGACGATGGTCCCGCCGTGAATGACGGTGTCAAACTCCATGGCGCTACTCCCGTGCCTTCAATTCGCGGTCGTCCTGCATCTGATACTTTCGCATCAGCATGCCCGCCCCCCATGGTGCGAACGGGCGAAATGGCACCGGCTTGAATGGCAGATCGTCGAACGCTGTCTCGCTGCCGGGCTGCCCCAACATCCGGCGCGCCAGTTTGGTGGCGAAATAGATGCTGCGCGTTACGCCCGATCCGCAATACCCACCCGCCATCCAAACGCCCTCGTAGTATCCCAAGTGGGGTGAGTGATCGGTGGTATAGGCGATTTGGCCGGACCAGATATGCGAGATGGGCGCATTCTCCAGCTGAGGGAAAACACGGCAAAATGCCTTACGGAACGCTGCCGCGCGCGCATCTACTGCCATGCCGCCCGCACCGAACCTGCCGCCAAAGATGAATGAGCGCCCATCGGGCGTAGGTCGGTACCACATGAAAACGCGAGCGGCCTCGGCGTGCATCCGGCCCTTGGGCGTTAGCTCGGCCATCAGCTCCGGGCTGAGCGGGCCGACCGCGCAGGCACCCGTTTCCAAAGGGACGACCCGCCGGTTTAGCGCCGCGCTGCGCCTGTCCGAATAGCCATTGGTAGCAAGCACGACTTCACGCGCATTGATGGTCCCGCGCGCCGTCTGCACGGCGCATCCTGCTCCATCTCGGCGCAGACCCATAACCGCGCAGGGCGCAAATATCTGCGCGCCCGCCTCAACCGCGCGTGCAGCAATGCCCAAGAGAAGCTTGCGCGGATTTACTCCGCCGTCACGCGCATAAACCACACCGCCGCGATAAAAATCGCTGCCAATTTCAGATCGCTGGTCTGCGCGGCTGACGTGATGCGACGGCAGGCCGATCTTAGCCTGAAGCCAGTCGCACTCACGCCCCGACGCCTCGTACTGAGCGGCCGTGCGTGCGCCGCGAAAACGCCCTGTCATTTGCAGATCGCAATCAATGCCCTCATCTGCGACGAATGCCTCAAGATAGCTTAGTGCCTTTAGACCCTCGCCCAGAATAGCAATCGCTTGGTCCTCGCCATAGGTGCGGGTGAGGCCGGTAATCCCCAGCTTGTGCAGACCCGGCCCGACCATTCCGCCATTGCGCGACGACGCGCCAAAGCCCGGCACTTTGGCATCGAATACCGCCACACTGCGCCCGGCGCGCGCCAGATGCAGCGCTGCGGTCAATCCAGTATAGCCCGCGCCCACGATGGCCACATCGACCTTCGCGGGCAGGGCACGCGCCCCCTCTGGAACGCTGCCCGCCGTTTCCATCCAGTAAATCTGCTCACCGCGAAAGGTCATGCGTGCCTCTAATCTGTTAAACCTTACTGCAACGTCCAGTCATCCGCATTGCGCGCCACAGGAAAACGCGCCTCTAGACCCAAACTGGAGATGCGCGCCACGCTCGCCTCAAACAAGCTGCGCGAGACTGGCACCTGATCGGGTGTAAGTGCAACGCAGCGCAGCCGATCTTCGCGGTCGCGATAGGCGGTATAGAGCCCGCGCAGATCCGCCACGGCATCGCCCTCTGATATATCTATGCGCAAATCATAGGTGTCGATCCCATGCTCGCCCGACACGCGCAACGCGGCAGATTTCAGCTGGCCCATGACCTCACCGCCCGCATCGCGGCCCGCCTCCAGCGCGCGCATCAGCTTGTCCGCAAGCGGGCTGGCGTCATTGGCGCCAAAGGCATCTGCCATCGCCGCAGTCACGCCGTCATTATCCAAAATATTTCCCAGCGCGAGGCAGTTCGGCCGCGCGGTATGCGAATAGATCGAGTACATGCGCCGTCCGTGATAGACCGCCGCCCTCCCGCTGGCATCCAGCACGCCGACCTGCCGCCAGTCGATATGTTCGCTAGAGGCGCAGACGCGGGCCAATGCATCGTTAGCCTCAAGTCCGTCTTTCAAAAGTGCGATGCCAAGATCACCAAGACGGCTATCTGTGCGGTGCTGCGACAGGACCGCACCCTTGCCATGAGCCAAGCGCACACAGCGCGATCCGACCGCGAGGTCAGAGGTGGTAATGGCCGCGCCAAAGGCGCCCGTCCGCTCGCACCTGCCGATGATGGAAAATGTCATGGATACACCCCTTTCGGTATCAGACCGGATCACGCGATGGCATCGGCACGCTTGCACCGCTGGCAGCAAATCGCGTCCACATCGCATCGGTCGCCGCCTGCCCCTCGGTGACGGCATCAGCCTCGTTCATCGTGGTCAGGACCCGATCCCGCATCAAGAACCGGCCCGCAACCATCGTATCCGTCACAATACCCGGATGTCCGTAATGCACCAGATTCGAGATTGCAGACAGGCGCGGCGCCATCACCGGTGTCTGCAAATCAATCACCGCCAGATCTGCGCATTTCCCAACAGCGATGCTGCCAATCCCGTCATGGTCCAACGCCTCGGCGCCGTTCAGCGTCGCATAGTTAAAAACATCACCGGGGCCGGGCGTCACCGACCGCTGATAGGCGCCCCTGTGCAGCATCAACGCCGCCTTCATCGACTGAAACATATCCTCGGTCATGTTGTCAGTACTCAGTGCGATCCGCACGCCCGCATCCAGTATCGCCTTCATCGGAAGCGGATGCGGCCCTTTGGCTGACATCGACGCAGGTGAATGGATCAGGCGCGTGCCGCTATCTGCTAGCGTCCTCACGTCGCTGTCGTTGCAAAATGTCCAGTGGACGGCCAGCAAGTCCTCGCCCAGAAAATTGTTCTGCGCGAGGTACTCTGTAGATGTGCAGCCGTGCAGCTTCTCGACTTGGCTCTTTTCGCTGATGATCTGGCTCAGATGGATGGTACGGCGCAGGCCATGTTTGCGCGCCAGCTCCGTCACCTGCCCCAGCATCCAAGGGCTGCAATTGTCGGGTGCATGGGCGGCCATGATGACGCGCACGCGGTCATCCTCGGACCCGTGAAACCGCTCGATCAGCTGCTGGGTGCGCGTCAAAAATGTCTCGCCGAATTCGCGGTCAAATCGGTACGTGCCACTGCCCACCTCGGTGGTGACCGCGTCTGCGCAGCTTTCGGCCAGCCACAGGCGCATCCCCGTTGCGATCATCGCAGGCGCATAATCGGCAACATGTCGCAGCGGATCGACCATTGTGGTGGTGCCGCAGCGGATCGCCTCGGCGCAAGCAAGCCGCGCGATAGCCGCGCGTTCGTCCGGCTGCAACAGGTAGGATGCGGGCACCATATACTGGTAGACGAGGTTGCCCTCGATATCCTCGACCGTGCCGCGCAGGGCCAGCAGCACCGCATGGGTGTGGCTGTTGATAAAGCCGGGGCTGATCAGCCGCCCGGTCATATCAATCGGCTCGAATGCGTCGAAATTTGTCCCGCTCAGATCGTCCGTGATGGCGGCGATACGGCCGCCCTCAATCGCGATCGCGCCGGTGCGCAGAACAGGCACACGCCCCTCATGCGCGACATGAAGCGCGTTTTTCAGCAGGTATCGCCCTGCCATTTCAGGCACTGGCCCGGCCCCGCCAGATCGTAATCGCGGTGACAATCAGCGTCAGTATCACCAGCATGGTCGCCACTGACGCGATGGTGGGATCAATGTCCTCTTGAATACCCTCCCATATCTTCTTGGGCAGGGTCGAGACGTTGCGCACGGTGATGAACAGCACGCCGACAATCTCGTCAAAGCTGACGATGAAGGCAAATATACCGCCCGTCACCATACCCGGCATAGCAGCGGGCAGGACCACAGCGCGCACCGTCTGCCAAACCGACGCGCCAAGGCTACGCGCCGCCTGCGGGATACGGCGATCAAGATTGGCCAGCGCCGCAAAAACCGAGATCGACACATACGGCAGCGCCAGCAAAGTATGCGCCAGTATCACGCCAGTATTCGTATCGATCAGCCCCAGCGTCACCCAAAAGCGGTAGAAGCCTAGCGACTGGACCACTGGCGGCACCAAAATGGGTGTGATCAGAATCCACCGCGCGACAGTCGACGCGCGGTCTGACAAGAACCAGCACCCGATGGCAAAGGCTGTGCCCAGCACCGTAGCGCAGACGGCGACAACAACGCCGATCCAGATACTTGTCCAAGTTGCGGCCATCCAGCGGGGATCTTGGAAATAGGCGGCATAATGCTGTAGCGACAGACCCTCTTTTGGCAGGCCAATATAGCTGGTGTCGGTCAATGATACCGGTATCACCACGAGGATCGGCAGCAAAAGGAACGCCAGAACCATCCACGCGCCAGTCATAAAGAAGATGCGGAAACCCGACGTCTTCATGAGCCACGCTCCAACAACGCACTACGAAGATTGACAAAGCGCGCGGCGATGAGGATTACGATTGCCGTTGCCACCAGCAGCGCCACCGACAGTGCCGAGCCGAGGCCCCAGTTCAGGAATTCCTGAATCTGGTAGGTGATATATTCCGAGATCATTAGGACGCGCCCGCCACCCAGCAGCGCCGGCGTGATGTAAAAACCCAGCGACAGCACGAAAACCAACAGCGCGCCTGACATAACGCCCGGCATCGTTTGCGGGAAATAGACTTTGCGAAAGGCGGTGAATTCGCTGGCGCCGAGGCCGCGCGCAGCATCGACATAGGCGCCCGATATGCCGCGCATGTTAGCCATCATTGGCAGCACGGCAAAAGGCAGCATCACGTGGATCATCGCCAGAACGACGCCGAATTCATTGTGCATCAGGCGCAGGGGGCTATCAATCAGCCCCGCGCCGATCAAACTGTCGTTAACGATGCCCGACCTGCCCAAGAGGACAATCCACGAAAACGAGCGGATCAGCACTGACACCCAGAAGGGCAGCAATACCAGCGCGATCATCAGCGGCTTTGCCCGGCGGGCGAAATTGCTGATCACATAGGCCACGATATAGCCCAGAATCAGGCATCCTATTGTGGTCTGGATGGCAATGCGGAATGTGATGATAAAGCTGGTCGTGACCGCGCTAGAGTCGAACATGCGGGTATAATTCGCAACGCCGGCCTCCGGCTCGGTAAATGAGATCTGCCAGATCCCCAAAAGCGGCCAGATGTAGAACACGATCATGATCGCCAGCGCCGGGAGCACCAGAAACCAGTATCTTAAGCGGTCGGGCAGACGCGGCATGACATCCTCGGGGCTATTCAGGGCAGGTTCAGGGTGGGCGCATGTTCGCGCCCACCCTGGCGTCAAAGCGCGATCAGTTGATCAGCGCGTCGATGTATTTCTCTTCGGCTGCGACTTGGTTTTTGCCGTACCATTCATCGTTATAGAATATCTGCTTGGCCATGTTTTCCGGGCTGGTCGGGTTCCACTTTTGCAGATGCTCGGGCACCAATGGCGCTGCTGCGGGGTTAGCCGGGCCCGATCCGATCAATTCCAGCCATTGCACCTGCAATTCAGGCTTCTGGGTGTGGGCAATGAATTTCATTACCTCGTCGCTACCGGCGGGATTGTTATTCGGCACAACCCACATACCTGGGGCCAAAACGCCTCCATCGAAGCTGGCGGAGAAACTCTCCTCGTCCATTTGGTCCTTGAGAAGATGCGCGCGGGTCGACCAGATATTGCCGATCGAGACCTCCTCCTGAAGAAACAGGTTCTGGCTATCGCTGCCGGATCCCCAGACGATGATGTGGTCGCGGATCTGGCGGAACTTGTCGATCGCGGCATCAATGCCGTCTTCGGTATCCAACACTTGGTAAACTTCTTCCATGGGCACACCCTGCGCCATGGTGGCCGATTCCAGCATCCCGCGGACCGACTTGCGGAAGGTACGCATCCCTGGGAAATCCTTGACGTTCCACACGTCTTCCCATGTCTGTGGCACGTTGCCACCCAGCATCTTGGGGTTGGTAGCCAGCACATAGGAATAGACGTAATTGCCCACCGCGCTTTTGTAAGCGGCCTGCTCCAGCACGTCGGAGCGTTTGACGATGTCGTAGTTGATTGGCTGGATCACGCCCTGCTGCTCAAGAATGATCGCGGTGCCCATGCCGCTGTCGCACAGATCCCAGACTACTGCGCCGCTTTCTACCATGGCGCGGATCTTGCCGCCCGAGGGGCCGGAGCCGTCGACAATCACCGGGATGCCGGTCTCGGCGGTGTAGGTATCAGCCATCACCTTCTGCAGCACCTCCGAGGCTTCTCCGCCCCAGTTGACGACCACGATCTCCTTGGCTTGCGCCATCGCCTTGCCGCTGAGCGCGGGCAGCGCGCCCAGCGCCATCATTGCCGCGACAAAGCCACGGCGCGTCAGCAGGCCTTCTTTGTACCTGTAGGCGGCGATCTCGATCAGGTCGGCCTTCGCCTCGTGGTCAGTGGTATCATTGAAATCGGTCATATCTTAACTCCCCGTTGTTTTTAGTGGCCAGGGCGACCGTGCGCCGCCCCGCGTTGGAAATCATGGTCTTTCAGCCACCCGGCTCCAGCACGACGCAGGCGTCCGCGTCCCAGCCAAAGCTGACGGGCAGGCCAGCGCGCGGCGTCACACCTGCCTTCCATGTAGGTTGCGATATCATCAGCGTGCCGGTCGCCTCATGGTCAACCATCACGAGGCACCGCTCGCCCAGATAGCTAACCTGCCGAATGGTGCCGTCCAGCATCTCTTGGCCCGGTTGATCCAGACGAATCCGCTCAGGGCGCAGCGCTACGTTCAATACATCGTCAGTGGCAGCGGCCCCCGGTGCCATCACCGGGAATTCTGTGTCACCAATGGTGCATGTCAGCGCATCGCCCTCGCGTGCGCTGACTGGTAATTCTAGAAAGTTGGACTTGCCCAGAAAATCAGCCACAAAGCTGTTGCGCGGATGATTATACAGCGTATCCGGCACACCCTCTTGCTGGATGCGACCATCCTTGAGAATCACGACACGGTCGGACATCGATAATGCCTCATCCTGATCGTGGGTGACGTAAATAAATGTAACGCCAAGCTTGTCATGCAGGGACTTCAACTCCCATTGCAGGTCTGCCCGCAGCTTCTTGTCTAGCGCCGACAATGGCTCGTCCAGCAGCAAAACCTGCGGCTCGAAAGACAGCGCGCGCGCCAGTGCAATGCGTTGCTGCTGCCCGCCCGACATCTGCGTCGGCATTCGATCGGCAAACTCTTCCATTTGCACCAGACCCAGGCAGTATTCGACACGCTTCTTGATCTCGGCAGCGGGGCGCTTACGCACCTTGAGCGGAAAGGCGATATTATCGCGCACGGTCATCGTCGGAAACAAGGCGTAGCCCTGAAACACCATGCCGAAATCGCGGTGCTCGGGCGGCTCGCCGGTAATGTCGCGGCCGCGCAGATCTATGCGCCCCTCGGTCAGCGGGGCAAAGCCTGCGATAGCTGATAGCAGCGTCGTTTTACCCGATCCCGACGGCCCCAGAAGGGTGAGAAATTCGCCCTCTTCAACTTTTAAGTTAACATTATCGAGGGCATTCACTGGGCCATACCGCTTGGTTGCGTCCGCGATGGTGAGGATCGTGTCTGGCATGGTCTGAATGCACTTCCCACTTTGTCCGCCGGCAGCTGCCAACCTAAGTTAACTCATGCAAAGCACAGCCATCAACAACTTTGAAATTAAAAAAATGGGCGCATCTATAATACCAAATTATATTTACTCATCAGATGGTGACGGGATCATCTGGAGATGCTCGGCCACATACTGACTGAAAAAGCTCTGAAATTGGAGCGCGACATTTGAGGTTGGAAAGAGCTTTGACGTTGCCGAATATGCCTTTAAGTCCATCACCGGATTGATTGGGCGCAGTGCCATACCCGCCAGATCGCGCCCCGCCAGAGCAAAGCTGTCGACCAGAGCCACGCCCACACCGTTCGCAACCAACTCAAGCGCGGCCATCGTATGGCGCACCTCAAAGAAATAGCGCCGCTCCAGTCCGCGCTGGGAAAACGCGGCGTCGATCATCTGGCCGAGAGGTGTTTCGGACGAATACGAAATGTGACGCGCATGGTTCAGCGCCTCAATCCGTACCACCCGCGATAGCGCCAACTCATGCCCCTCGAGGCAGACGCATAGCAGTTGCGCGTCGGCAATCGGCCGCACCGTCAACGCGGAATGACGTGGCTGGCTAATCGACAGCCCCAGTTCGGCCTGCCCGCTAACCAGTCGATTGGCGATCTGGTCGGTATGGCCCAGATCCAGCGTTACATTCAGCTTGGGCCGCGATTCGAGAAATTTGGCTAGCACCTGCGGCAGGATACGCTGCCCGATTGATGGGGTCGCAACGATGCTCAACCGCCCAGTCATACCGCCGCGCAACTCTTCGATAATCGATGAGACCCGGCGCTGCTGCATAAAAAGGTGCTGCGCCTCCTGCGCGATATGGCGCGCCTCGGGCGTCGGGGTCAGGCGGCCCCTCTCGCGCTCGAACAGGGCGAAACCGGCGAGTGTTTCGACATGTCGGATCATGTTGCTAACAGCCGGCTGACTGACGGCCAGCACCTCGGCCGCTTTGGCTGTGGTCCCCAACTCGATCACGGCGCAGAGCACCTCCAACTGGCGGGCATTGATCACGGCGATAACCTCAACTTATGGTCCCTAGCTAAATTTTTATTTCACACTGATGTCCTCCATGTCTAGCAAACTTGCAACTGCCACAGTTTTCAGGAGAGCCGTATGTCGCGCAGCGAGGTCTTTGCCGTCGCCCAGATGGGGCCAGTTCATCTGGCCGACACCAAGGCTGCGGTCGTTACCCGGCTCATCGATATGCTGCGCGAGGCGCATGGGCGCGGCGCGACTTGGGTAACCTTTCCCGAACTGGCGCTAACTACGTTCTTCCCGCGCTATGTCTATGAAACACCCGAAGAATACGACGTATTCTACGAAGAAGGGCTGCCCTCCCCCGCAATGATTCCGCTGTTCGATGCGGCCAAGGATCTGGGCGTTGGGTTTTACCTCGGCTATGCTGAAAAGGTGCACGAAGGCGGGCGCACCCGCCGTTTCAACACCTCCATTCTTGTCGGCCCCAACGGTGATATCTTGGGAAAGTACCGCAAAATCCACCTGCCCGGCACGGTCGACCCAATTGGCGATTTGGAATTTGAGCACTTGGAAAAACGCTATTTCGAGGTGGGCGACATGGGTTTTCCCACCTTCGCCACGCCCTCTGGCCGGTTCGGCATGTGCATCTGCAATGACCGCCGCTGGCCCGAGACGTTTCGCGTGATGGCCCTGCGCGGGGCCGAAGTGTTCATGCTGGGCTACAACACCCCCACCCGCAACATTCACCATCACGAGCCTGCGTATTTGCGTGAATTCCACCACCGCCTCAGCATGGAATCGGCGGCCTACCAGAACGGCGCATGGGTTATGGCGGCCGCCAAATGCGGGTCAGAGGACGGCTTCGCGATGATCGGTGGCTCAATGATCGTCGCACCTACCGGCGAGGTGGTCGCGCGCGCCGCCAGCGAGGATGACGAGGTCATCACGCATAGCTGTGATCTGGACATGGGCGCATATATCCGCCGTTCGGTCTTTGACTTTGCCCGGCATCGCCGTATCGAGCATTACGGCCCGATTACCCAGCAAACCGGTGTGGAGATACCCGAATGACGTTTTCCCTAGCAGGTCGCTGCGTCGAAACCGGGCAGATCGGCTATGTCGTCGCGACATCCTCGGTCTGCGTGGGCGCGCGGGTCGGCGCGGTCGCGGCCGGCGTCGTGGTCTTCTCGCAGGCCCGCACCGATCCGCGTCTTCATGCGGTCGGCCTTGAGGCATGGCGAAAGATGCCCGGTGATGCGGCCGGCGCGTTGGACGCAATGAAGGCACATGCCGTCGCTCTCCATTGGCGCCAACTCGGCGTCTTTCCGATGCACGGGAGTGCGGCGCATCACACCGGCGCATCGTGCCTCGAACACTACGGGGGGTTGGTTGGCGCACATTCGATGGCGCTGGGTAATTTCCTCGGCACGGACCGCGTTATGCCTGCCATGGTTGACACCTTTGAGGGCAGCAAGGGCCCGTTGGCCCTACGCCTGCTGACCGCAATCCGCGCAGGCGAGACAGCAGGCAGCGAGCGCGAGCCATTGCAGTCAGCATCGCTTGTCGTCATGGGCGCGGACGATTTGAGAGAGGTGGATCTGCGCGTGGATTACGACACCGATCCGCTTGCCAGGATGGGCCACCTATTGGACGACTGGCTGCCCAAGGCAGCAGCCTATCGCACACGTGCGATTGACCCAGACAATGCACCGTCATCGGCGTCTGTCGAAAGCCGCTAACACCTGCGGGAAGGCCATAAATAAGGCCGCGCATGTTGCCATGCGCGGCCTAGCTACATTAGTGGACCACTGCATCTTCGGGCGGCTGCCGCTTGGTGCTACTGAGGCGGTCGCCGATGATCAGGCCGTCAGGGCCGACGCTTACCGTCACAACCGCGCCGTCCATCACATCGCCAGATAGCAGCATCTCGGCCAGCGGATCCTGAATAGCCCGTTGCAGTACCCTCTTGAGCGGGCGCGCACCAAACACCGGATCGTAACCCTCGTCTGCCAGCCATTTCTTGGCCTCCGCGTCCAGATCCAGAGTGATCTTGCGGCTTGCCAGACGCTTTTTCAGGCGCTCCAGCTGAACATCTACGATGCCCGTCATATTATCGCGGCTGAGCCGGTCAAAAATAACGATCTCGTCCAGCCGGTTCAGGAACTCGGGCCGGAAGTGGGCGCGCACCGCCTCATTGACGCTGCGCTTGGCCTCGGCGGCATCCGCCCCTTCGGGAAGCTGGCTCAGCGCCTGCGATCCAAGGTTCGACGTCAGAATAATCAACGTCTGCTTAAAGTCGACGCGGTGCCCCTGACCATCAGTCAGAACGCCGTCATCCAGCACTTGCAGCAACACGTTGAACACATCGGGATGCGCCTTTTCGACCTCGTCGAACAAGACAACCTGATAGGGGCGGCGGCGCACAGCCTCGGTCAGAACGCCGCCCTCGTCATAGCCGACATAACCCGGAGGGGCGCCGATCAAACGCGAGACCGAATGCTTCTCCATGAACTCAGACATGTCGATACGCACCATTGCGTTGTCGTCGTCAAAGAGGAACTCCGCCACCGCCTTGGTCAGCTCGGTCTTGCCCACACCTGTCGGCCCGAGAAATAGGAAACTACCAAGCGGGCGATTCTCATCGTTTAACCCCGCACGTGCACGGCGCACGGCATTTGCGACGGCCTGCACGGCAGTATCCTGACCGATCACACGCTTATGCAGCCCGGCCTCCATGCCCAGCAGCTTCTCGCGCTCGCCTTCCAGCATTTTGGCGACGGGTATCCCGGTCCAACGCTCGACGACCTGCGCAATCTGCTCAGGGCGCACGGCCTCTTCGACCATGACGCCGTCAGATTCGGATTGCTCGGCTGCGGCCAGCTGTTTCTCCAGTTCAGGAATAACGCCGTAGGAAAGCTCGCCCGCTTTGGCCAGATCGCCCGTCCGCTTGGCGTGATCCAGATCAATCCGCGCACGGTCCAGCTGCTCCTTGATGTCGCGCGCGCCTGCGAGCTTGTCACGCTCAGCCTGCCACTTTGCGGTCATCTCGGCGCTGCGTTCCTGAAGCTCGGCCAGCTCTTTCTCCAACTTATCCAACCGATCCTTGGACGCAGTATCGTCCTCTTTCTTTAGCGCCTCTGCCTCAATCTGCTTTTGCAGGATTTCGCGGTCCAGCGCGTCCAGCTCTTCGGGCTTGCTGTCCACTTCCATCCGTAGACGGCTGGCGGCCTCGTCCATCAGGTCAATCGCCTTGTCGGGCAGGAAACGGTCGGTGATATAGCGATTGCTAAGCGTCGCAGCCGCCACTAGGGCCGCGTCGCTGATACGCACACCATGGTGAAGTTCATACTTCTCCTTGATCCCGCGCAGGATACTGATTGTGTCCTCAACGGTTGGCTCGGCAATCACGATTGGTTGGAACCGCCGCGCAAGCGCCGCATCTTTTTCCACATGCTTGCGATACTCGTCCAGCGTGGTGGCGCCGATGCAGTGCAATTCGCCCCGCGCCAGCGCAGGCTTGATCAGGTTGGCGGCGTCCATTGCACCATCGCCCTTGCCCGCGCCGATCAGCGTGTGCATTTCGTCGATAAAGAGGATGATCTCGCCCGCAGCGGACGTCACCTCGTTCAGGACGGCTTTCAAACGCTCTTCAAACTCTCCGCGATATTTCGCACCAGCGATCAGCGCGCCCATGTCGAGGCTCAGCAGCCGCTTGTGCGCAAGGCTTTCCGGCACGTCACCGTTGACGATGCGCAGGGCTAAACCCTCGGCAATCGCGGTTTTGCCCACGCCCGGCTCCCCGATCAGAACGGGGTTATTCTTGGTCCGGCGGGACAGCACCTGCATCGCGCGGCGAATTTCGTCATCGCGGCCGATAATGGGGTCAATCTTGCCCTCCTCGGCGGCGGCGGTCAGGTCGGTCGCGTATTTTTCCAGCGCCTCGTAGGAATCCTCGGCACTCGCACTATCGGCTGTGCGCCCCTTGCGAATGTCGTTGATTGCCTCATTCAGCGTCTGGGCAGATACGCCGCCCGCCTCCAGCGCATCCTTCGCCGCAGACTTCGTCAGCGCCAGCGCCTGAAGCAGCCGCTCGACGGGAACAAAGCTGTCCTTAGCCTTTGTTGCCAGCTTCTCGGCCTCGGCCAAAACCTTGCCGGTCTGCTGGTCCATATAGGTCTGGCCAGCATCGCCCTCGACGCGGGGGATCTTGGCGACGGCAGCCTCATTAGCCTGCACGACCTGTGCAGGATCACCGCCCGAACGCCGGATAAGATTGGCGGCAAGGCCCTCGCCGTCGTCCATTAGCGCTTTTAACAGATGCTCGGGGGTGAGGCGCTGATGGCTTTCGCGCATTGCGATGGTCTGGGCAGCCTGAATAAAGCCGCGCGAGCGTTCGGTGAACTTGTTCAAGTCCATGTGTTGTCTCCTTGCTAAAGCGAAATTCCGGTGGCGCACCCTCATGGAGGCATGAGCCGATGGAAACCTTGAGTTGTATTTGGGCAACAGGAGAGATTGCTTCAAGGCCTCCAACCGCCAAAACTGCGATTTGGTAAACTTTTCGTAACCTGTGATGAAACCGTAACAGGTGTTCCTAAGTTAACATTAAGAAGGGCGTAGTTATCCACAGGCCCTTCACCAACCGGAGAGGCCGGTGCAACGTAGGAGCAGTCCGATGAAGATCGACAAAATTCAGTTCGAAAACGTGCGTTACAACCCCGAATTCGGCGCATTCGAGAGCTTGGTAAAAATCCACGATCATGGCGAGACATTTTCATATCCCGCACAAGTGGCCGCACCTCTGCACGCCGAGTACGGTATAATTGTCCGAGGTCTGATGCAGGCCGCGCGGAACACTCACAAGAAAGCGACCGGCAACACGCGGTTGCATCACGCCGCGCCTCTCAGGGCAGCGACCGTTGATGCAAGCCAGCAAAGCCTGCTGACGCGCCTCTTGGGCAACGCCGCTGCGTAACTTCCAGCGAGCGGCACTGTTGACGCGGTGCCGCCGCGCCGTATGAAGGGGGCGAGCTATTTAACCGGAGCTGCGCCGATGGATCCCGCCCCCGACACCCGCCTTATCGTCGCGCTTGACGTACCAAACGCCCTATCGGGGCTGGCGCTGGCCGAGCGACTGGGTCCACAAGTGGGCTTTTACAAGATCGGTCTCGGCATGCTGACGGGCGGAGGCCTTGCCCTCGCCAATGAGTTGAAGGACGAGCATGGTAAACGCATATTCCTTGACCTTAAGCTATTTGACATAGGTGCCACCATTGAGGCGGCAGTTCGCGGGCTCGCTCAGTTCAATTTGGATTTTCTAACCGTTCATGGTGATCCGCATGTCGTGCGCGCTGCCGCTGAGGGTGCAGCTGGCAGCACAATGAAAATCCTCGCAGTAACAATCCTGACCTCGCTGGACCGCGCCGATCTGGATGCTGGATTGATAGCGCCCGGCGACATCCCCGATCTGGTTGCGACACGCGCGGGACGCGCGTTTGATGCAGGGGCTGACGGTGTCATCGCCTCACCGCAGGAGGCCGCAATGATCCGCGCCCTGCCCGAAGCAAACGGCCGTCTGATCGTGACGCCAGGAGTACGGCCGACGGGCAGCGCGCTTGGCGATCAAAAACGTGTGGCAACACCGGCGCAAGCTATCACAGACGGCGCTGATCACATCGTCGTCGGTCGGCCAATTTGGGCGGCGGATGATCCTGCAGCAGCCGCGGCGGATATCTTGGCGAGCCTGCCCTGACCTACAAATGTGGCGTCAAAAGAGGTTTTATGCCTTCGGCGAGGATATTTTCCGCAAGAAGAATGGGCGGGATTAGCACCCGCCAGATGACATGCTAGTATAGCCAATGCCCGCATTTTGCCGCGATTGTCTGACCGAAAATGATCCCGCGCAGCGTCGCTGCATGGCCTGCGGTCGCCCGCGTGTCGTGTCGCATCCCGAGCTATATGATCTGGGTATCGCGCACATGGATTGCGATGCATTTTATGCGAGTGTTGAGAAGCGCGATGATCCTTCCCTAGAAGGCAAACCTGTCGTGATCGGCGGAGGCCGCCGAGGGGTGGTATCGACCGCTTGCTATGTCGCGCGCATACGCGGCGTGCGGTCTGCCATGCCGATGTTCCAAGCGCTGAAATTGTGCCCCGACGCTGTAGTCATTAAACCGCGAATGGAAGTTTATGCCGCCGTCTCCCGCCAGATTCGCGCCATGATGGAGGATCTGACGCCAGCTATTGAGCCACTGTCGCTGGATGAGGCATTTATGGATCTGCGCGGCACCGCTCGCCTGCACGGTGCACCGCCCGCCATAATGCTGGCGAGGCTGGTAAGCCGGATGCGCGACGAGATCGGCGTGACAGGCTCAATCGGCCTTAGCCATAACAAGTTTCTGGCGAAAATCGCATCTGATCTGGACAAACCGCGCGGATTTTCGGTGATCGGCGAGGCTGAGACGGCAGAGTTTCTGCATGGCAAGCCTGTGCGACTGATCTGGGGCGTCGGACAAGCCGCGCAGGCGTCCCTGGAGGCGGCAGGAATCCGCACGTTCTCGGATCTCCTGCGATGGGAGCGGACAGATTTGCATGCCCGGTTCGGCGCTATGGGCGACCGTCTGTGGCACCTCGCGCGCGGTCAGGATCATCGCCGGGTGGACGCGCGCACGCCGGTCAAGTCGATCTCGAACGAGACGACATTTAACGACGATACCGGCGATCTGGACATCCTCGACGGTCACATCTGGCGGCTTGCCGAGAAGGTGTCAGACCGGGCCAAGGCGCGACAGTTGGCGGGACGTGTTGTAACGCTCAAGCTAAAGCGCGCTAATCACAGCAGCTTGACGCGCCGCCAATCCTTGCGCGATGCTAGCCAGATGGCCGATACGATTTATCGAACCGCGCGCACGCTGATGGATGGCGCGGCGGATCAGGCGCCCTTTCGCCTGATTGGCGTGGGACTGTCAGATCTGGTGAATGAAGGCGCCGCGGACCTGTCGGGGGATCTGCTGGATCCCGGCGCAGTCCAGCGTAGTGGGGCCGAGCGGGCGCGCGATCAGATCCGCGCCAAGTTTGGCGATGATGCGATTCGCAAGGGCCGTGCCCTACGCTAGCGCGCTATTCGGCGGCCAGCGGCATACTAATGGGGCGCCCAATATCGGCCAAGTCAGCGACGATACCGGCCATAAGGGCGCTGAACGCTTCGAAATTGGCACTGGGCGTGATCGTTTTTTCGTCCATGTATAGCGCGCGGTCGATCTCAATTTGAACTGCGTGTCGGCCCTGCGGAGGGCGGCCATAGGCCTGCGTTACATACGCGCCCGCAAAGGGCGTGTTGCGCAGAACGCATAGACCCGCGCGGGTAAATGCGGCCTCAATCCTCTCGGTAATCTCGCGGCTGGCAGACGCGCCGAACCGGTCGCCCAGCACCACATCGGGCCTGCGAGCACCGCTGCGCAAGCATCCGTCTAGCGCCTCGTGCGGCATCGAGTGACAGTCGATCAAGATCGCGGTGCCGAACGCCTCAAACGCGCGGTTCAGCTCGGCCGTCAGCGCCGCATGATAAGGGCGCCAATACAGATCAATACGTTGGCGCGCCTCCGGCATCCCAATTTTGCCGCCGTAGATTGCTCGTCCGCCAGACACGACGCGCGGAATGACCCCAAGGCCAGAGGCGACACGCGGGTTATGCCCCGCATGGCGCACGCCCTCGATCAGGGCCGGGTCCAGTTCATCCGCGCTGCGGTTCAAATCGACGAAGGCGCGCGGCGCCCCGCCCAGCAGAAAAGATGCGCCATGGTGCGGCGCCGTGCCAAAGAGCTGATCGACGAATGCATCCTCGGAGCTGCGCATCGCCAACGCATCCGGAAGCACGCGATCCAGAAACCACGCCGGGTAGTCGCGCGAACTGTGCGGCGACGCAAACACGACGCTGGTGTCGCGTTGAATCGGGGTGTGCAGGTGATAGGCAGCTTTGGGCATGGTTGCTCCGGACAGGAACCCTATGATAGCGCAAAGTTTCCGGCGATCAAAAGCCCTTGATCCTTTGACCGACTCCTTTTATAGACCTCCAGACCGACGCGTGCACTCGCGCCTTGATGTTATTCAAGGTGCTGTGTAAGTGGCGGTATTCATGGGTGATTAGCTCAGTGGTAGAGCACTTCGTTGACATCGAAGGGGTCACAAGTTCGAACCTTGTATCGCCCACCATGAATTCACTGGCCCTCAGGCGGGCCGCCCGCAACCTCAGGCGCTGGCCCGCGCCACGACAGACAGGAGATGAACGATGAAAGTTCGCAACTCGCTCCGCTCGCTGAAGAACCGGCACCGGGATTGCCGCGTCGTGCGCCGCAAAGGCCGCGTTTACGTGATCAACAAGACCCAGCGCCGCTTTAAGGCCCGCCAGGGCTAAGCCGAGCATTGGCCACGTATGTGGTTGAAAATTGAAACCCCGTCTCGGACCCCGAGGCGGGGTTTTTTCATGATGCGCGCACCGCTCTTGCCTGCACAGCGCAAAGCCGTTTAGCTGGCGCAAGTCATCCAAGGAGCTGTCCATGAGCACGCAAAAGATCGTCGTTGTCGGCGCAGGTATCTGTGGGCTGTCCGCCGCGATCTGGCTACGCCGGGCGGGCCATGACGTGACCCTGATCGACAAGGATGGGCCGGGCGCAGGCGCCTCCTACGGCAATGCGGGACTACTGGCCGATTGGGGGATCGTGCCCATCAGTGGGCCGGGCATCGGGTGGACGGGCCTGAAATACCTCATGTCGCGAGACGCGCCTTTGTCGATCCAATGGGGCGAGCTGCCCCGCCTCGCTCCTTGGCTAGTGCAATTTTTGCGCAATTCGACCGACACGCGCACGCGAGAGATATCTACGGCTCTGTCGCAGCTCCTGCATGACAGCACTGACCAGCACCGCGCATTGACGCGTGGCACGCGGGCCGCGAAATGGATTGCCTCCAGCGATTTTGGCTGGGCTTATGCAGACCGCGCCGCGTTCGACAAAGATGCCTACACATGGGCGCTGCGGCGCGAGGCTGGATTGGTACCGGAGGTCATTGAAGGCCCAGCCGTGCAGGAGGCCGAGCCGATGCTAGGCCCCGCCACGCGCTGCTTGGTGCAACTGAAGGGTAGCGGGCATATCACCAATCCGGGTGCCTACATGGCCGATCTGGCAACAGTGCTGACCGATGAGGGCGGCATCTATCGCTGCGCTGAAATGCGGGACGTGACCATGCGGGACGGACGTATTGCCGAGATTATAACTGACGGCGGGACCCTGCCTTGCGACGCGGCCGTGCTGGCCGCCGGTATCTGGTCAGAGCAATTGGCGCGCAAGCTGGGGGTGCGGGTGCCGCTGGTCGCCGAGCGCGGTTTTCATCTGGAGTTCAAAGACCCCACGCAGGTACCACGCATGCCGATGATGATGACAGCGTGCAAATTTGCAATAAATCCGATGGCCCAAGGGTTGCGCTGCGCTGGCATGGTCGAGTTGGGCGGCACGTCCCCCAAGGTATCGCGCCGCCCGCTAGACCTGTTGCGCCGCAACGTGTCGCAGATGTTTCCAGATCTGGAATACACGAGCGTTGAGGAATGGATGGGCTACCGTCCCTCAACCCCCGATAGCCTGCCAATGATCGGCCCGATGGGAGCCAGCGGCGTATTCGCGGCGTTCGGCCACCAGCATATCGGCCTGACCGGCGGGCCAAAGACTGGGCGCTGGGTGGCCGATATGATAGGTGGGCGTGGCAATGCCGAACTGGAGGCGTTTAGCGCCAATCGGTTTGAATGAGGAGCGATCCGAGCTGGCGCAGAAAGATGAACACTTAGCCGATTAGCCCGCGCAAACGCTTCATGCGTTTATCGATCTGCTCACGAAGAAAATCGCTCTTCAAACGGCCATCCTCATCGAATGCTTCGTTCGCCGCCGCGACCAAGATCAACGGGCCATGGACCACGTTCACCTGCAACTGCGTCAGGATGGAATTGGTCATAAAATGCGCCGTCTCGCCCCCTGTGCGCCCGCCGGCGGCGGATAAAATCACTGCGGTCTTGTCTGCCAGCACGTTCGGCTTGGCGCGGCTGAGCCAATCGATCGCGTTTTTCAAAACGCCCGAAATGCCTTTGTTATACTCTGGCGCGCCAATGATCAGCGCGTCCGCACGCCCTGTCTGATCCATTAGCGTTTGGACGGCTGCGGGTATTCCCTTAGCCTCAACATCACCATCGTAGAGCGGCAGGTGCAAATCACCTTCAACGATTTCGGCATCACCAAAGGCACGCACCGCCGCGCCGATCAGCATACGGTTGTAGGATCCGGCGCGCAGCGACCCGCAAAGGGTTAGAAGGGTAGGTTTGCTCATGTGAGGCTTCCTTTTGACGTTTGATCTGACCCCTTATCTGCATCCGCAACGCTCAAAGGCAAGCGACGGCCGCGCACAGCAGCTGTGCAGTGCGGCACGCAAGAAAAAGCCCCGGTCGCGGGGAAAGGCGTCCGGGGCAGGCGGCCATTTCTGGCGGGGAAGGAACTTAATATCTCGGGCGATCTACCATTCGGCAGGGCCCTTGTCCGCAAAGGCGTGGACAAGAAAGTCGATGAACGCGCGCACCTTAGGCTGGGTAAACCTGCCCGGCGGGTAGACTGCGTAGATGCCTTGCGTCTCGACCGGCAGATCAGGAATGACATCCTCGACCAGCCCCTTGTCCATCGCCCCGGCATAGAGAAAGCTGGGCAAATACGCGATTCCAAGGCCAGAAATGGCAGCGTTCAGCAGCGATTGGCCATCATTGACCGACAGGCCCCCGGCTGTACGCACCTGGCGCTTCTCCCCCGAAGGCGCTGTCAGCTTCCATACCGATCCGCCAGCTTGGCTAGAATAATGTAGCAGCTTGTGCTCATTCAGATCGTCAATCTTGGTCGGGCGGCCGTATTTTTCAATATAGCCTGGTGATGCGATCATGCGCTTGGTCGTCTCGGTCAGCTTGCGGGCCCGAAGGGTGCTGTCCTCCAACTCGCCAATACGGATGGCCATATCAAAGCCTTCGGAAATCAGCTCAACATAGCGATTGTTGAGGACCATATTGACGGTGATTTCCGGAAATTCATCTAGGAATGTGCCCAGCACGGGACTGAGGTGATTTACCCCAAAATCCGTCGCGACAGAAATTCGCAGCAAGCCCGACGGGTCGGATTGCATCGAGCTGACCAGCGCATCTGCCTCTCCTGCATCGTTCAGGACGCGCAGCGCGCGGTCGTAATAGGCAAGGCCGATTTCGGTCGGGCTGACGCGACGCGTCGTGCGATTCAGCAGCCGTGCGCCCAGCCGCGCCTCAAGGGACGAGACATGTTTGGACACGGCTGATTTGGAAATGCCCATCTTGCGCGCCGCGTCGGTGAATCCGCCCTGATCCACCACGGTGGCGAAGGCTTCCATCTCTGTCAGGCGATCCATTTCGCGCATCCTTCCGTCTATTACTTCGACGGTCGGTATGCTGGCCAATTCAGGCGCAATAGCGGCGGCTAACGGACAATATCGGGGTTTTGTCGCGGATCGTTCGCGGCGTGGCAACATGGAAACAGTTGTTTTTCAGGGTAATACGTAGAGTTTTCTAAAACAGGTTACCCTGATCGGGCGCCTGCGATTTAGTCTGCTTCGGCTTTGCCTTTGGTGCCGCTTCGTCCAGCGCCAGCCTGCCATCGGCAAACTCGATTTCCAGCGGGCCAGCCTTCTTAGCCGCCTTGCGCGTTGTGATTAAGTCGCCAGCGCTGCGAATCACGGCATATCCACGCTCCAGCGTTGCCTTGTACCCCAATGTCTCGCGCAGGCGGTCCAGCGCAGCGATGCGCGTCCTCCAGCCGTCGATCTGGCGCTGCCCGGCTACAGGCAGGCGCTGCGACACGCGGTCCAGCTCGGCACGCTTGGCTGCAATGCTGTCGCTGGGCACGCGGGCCGCGAATCGCGCGGCGATGGTATCCAAACGGCGACGATCATCGCGGGTGCGGCGCTGCAATGCGCCGCCCATCCGCTCGGACGCAGCTGCCAGCCGCCGTTTGTCGCCCTCGATCATGCGGCGCAGGACGCCGAGCCGCAGCGCGCCGCCCGCCTCGGACAGCGCAACGCGCCGCATCTGAACGCCGCGGATCAGCGCCGCAGGCAGACGGTCACCCCAGACGTCCAGCCGTTGGCGGGGGCTATCCAGCAGCACCTCAATTCGCGGCAGCGCACGGGACAGATCCCGCAGGCGCTGGCCACGCTGCGCCACACCGCCACTGAGCGCTTGGATCAGCCGCCCCTCTTGCCCATCCAGCCACGCCAGCAACTCTAGCCGCACAGGCACGGCCAGCTCGGCAGCAGCGGTTGGCGTCGGTGCGCGCTTGTCGGACGCAAAGTCGATGAGGGTGGTGTCCGTCTCGTGTCCAACGGCAGAGATAAGGGGAATCTCACTTGCCGCCGCCGCACGCACGACCGATTCCTCGTTAAAGCCCCAGAGATCCTCAATCGAGCCGCCACCACGCGCGACGATAATCAGGTCAGGCCGGGGCAGCGAGCCGCCGGGCGTCATGGCGTTGAACCCCTCAATCGCGCGGGTGACCTCGCCTGCGCACCGCTCGCCCTGAACGGCAACGGGCCAAATCAGCACCTTGCGCGGGAAGCGGTCGCGCAGGCGGTGCAGGATATCGCGGATCACGGCGCCCGAAGGCGAAGTGACGACGCCGATAATTTCGGGCAGATAGGGTAATGGTCGCTTGCGGTCTGCATCAAACAGACCTTCGGAAGCCAGCGCCGTCTTGCGCTTCTCCAGCATCGCCATCAGCGCGCCGGCGCCTGCTGGCTTTATATCCTCAATGACGATTTGATAGCGCGATTGTCCGGGGAACGTGGTCAGGCGCCCGGTTGCGACCACCTCCATCCCCTCTTCGGGCTGGACGGGCAAGCGGCCTGCAACCCCTTTCCAGATTATGCCGTTGATGACAGCGCGATCATCCTTGAGGTCCAGATAGATGTGTCCCGATTTAGGTCGGGACACGCGCCCGATTTCGCCCTTGACCCGCACATGCGAAAACTCGCCCTCAATCAGGCGCTTGATCGCGCCCGAAAGGTCCGAGACTGAGAATTCTGGCGCATTTTCGCCGGGATCGGGATCATCAATAAGATCTGACATGATCCATCAATGCCCGATCCCGGCGCAGTTGAAAAGATCGCTCAACAGCGATTAAGCCGCGCGTGACGTATGCTTGCCCTCGGCGATCTCTTCGATCAGCTTAGCGCAAAACGCGGGCAAATCGTCAGGATTGCGGCTGTTCACTAGCGCTTTGTCGCAGACAACTTCGCTGTCCTGCCACTTGCCGCCTGCATTTTCGACGTCTTTGCGGATCGAACTGTATGAGGTGACAGCGCGGCCCTCAATGATATCCGCTTCAATCAGCAGCCATGGTGCATGGCAAATCGCGCCAATTGGCTTTTTGGCATCCCAGAAGGCGCGAACGAATGCGACAGCGTCCTTGTTCGCGCGCAGCGTGTCGGGGTTCATCTGACCACCGGGTAGCATCAGCGCGTCATAATCGGCGGCATCTACCGACTCTAGCGTTTTGTCTACCTTCACCGACTGTCCCCAATCTCCGCCGTCCCAACCGCGGATCTCGCCGCTATCGGGTGCGATGACGTGGACGGTAGCGCCCGCTTTTTTCAGCTCCTCCAACGGCTTCTCAAGCTCCGACTGCTCAAAACCATGGGTGGATAGAATTGCGACTTTGCGGTTTGAAATATCAGCCATAGTGTTTCCTTTCATGCGTTGTTGCATTCTGCCCTAACAACGCGCAGTTGCACCCAGCGTTCCATCGCCGCCCGCTTGCCTGCGCGGCACCTTGCGCCTATTCAGTGCGCTCAGGCGCAGACATGGGAGAGCAGCATGAACATCTTGATCCTCGGCAGCGGCGGGCGCGAACATTCGCTGGCTTGGGCAGTGCTGCAAAACCCCAAATGCGACCGTCTAATCGTGGCGCCCGGTAATGCGGGTATTCGCGCCATAGCTGAATGTGCGTCGCTCGACATCATGGACCCCGGCGCAGTGGTGCGCTTCGCCGAAGAAGAGGCGATTGATTTCGTCATCATCGGGCCAGAAGCGCCATTGGCTGCTGGAGTAGCCGACCGCCTGCGCGAGGCGGGTGTGCTTACCTTTGGCCCGTCGGCGGCAGCAGCCCAGCTAGAGGCATCCAAAAGCTTTACCAAGGAAATCTGCGACGCCTCAAACGCGCCCACCGCCGCCTATGGCCACTTTACGGATGCCACCGCCGCCCGCGACTACGCCGCCGCCCAAGGCGCGCCCATCGTGGTCAAGGCCGACGGGCTGGCCGCCGGTAAGGGCGTCATCATCGCCGAGACGGTCGAGGAGGCGCACGCCGCCATCGACGACATGTTTGGTGGTGCCTTCGGCGGCGCGGGTGCCGAGGTGGTGATCGAAGAATTCATGACCGGCGAGGAGGCATCCCTGTTTGTGCTGTGCGATGGCACCAGCGTGCTGTCCATCGGTAGTGCGCAGGATCACAAACGCGTGGGCGAGGGCGACACTGGCCCCAATACCGGCGGCATGGGCGCCTATTCGCCCGCCCCCGTTCTGACGCCCGAAATCGAGGCGCGCGCGATGGACCAGATCGTGCGTCCCACCATTGACGAAATGGCCCGGCGGGGCATGCCCTTTCAGGGCGTTCTATATGTTGGTCTGATGATCGAGGACGGCCAGCCGCGCCTTGTCGAATATAACGTCCGCTTTGGCGATCCGGAATGCCAAGTGCTGATGATGCGCCTTGGCGCGCAGGCGTTCGACTTAATGCACGCCGCCGCCGAGGGGCGGCTGGCGGAGTGTGACGTCACCTGGGCCGAGGATCACGCGCTATGCGTGGTCATGGCCGCAGACGGATACCCCGGCGACTACGCCAAAGGCAGCGTCATTGGCGGTTTGGATACTTGCCCCGCAGACAGCTTTCATATGGTATTCCACGCCGGAACCGCATTCACGGACGGCCATATCACCGCTGCAGGCGGGCGCGTCCTGAACATCACCGCGCGCGGCGCAACACTGCGCGAGGCGGCAGACCGCGCCTATGGGATGGTGGACGATATCGACTGGCCAGAGGGCTTCTGCCGGCGCGACATAGGCTGGCGCGCACTGTGATCATCCGTGACAAGCCGGGGCTGCTTCAGCTGCTTTTCTCGGTGCGCGGGTCGGTCCTGCCCAAGATCCTGCCGCGCGTTCTGATCGCCACGGCCTTTGCCACCGGGCTGGTCTGGCTGGACCAGAATTATGTCACCCTGCCTCACACCAATGCCGCGCCTTTCGCCGTCTTTGGCATCGCGCTGTCGCTGTTTTTGGGCTTTCGCAACAACGCCGCGCATGACCGCTGGTGGGAGGGGCGCAAACTGTGGGGCCGCTTGATCGCCGACATGCGCTCCCTCTCGCGCGAGGTCGAGATTTTTGTACCCGAGCGCGCAGATCGCCACCGCATCCTGATATTGGCGTTGGGGTTCATCCACGCGCACCGGCTGAACCTAAGGCAGCTGCCACCCGCTTCAGCGCCCCTGAAATGGCTGAGCGCCGCGGATATGGCCACGCCCCATCCACCCTGCACCAAGCTAAACCAGATGACCCAAGTGATCGCCGCCGCCGCACCCGATGGCCATGCTAAACGCGCGTTTGCCGACAGGCTCGAGTCAATCGTGCAGTCGCAAAGTGGCTGTGAACGGATCGCGACGACGCCTCTGCCCTACGTTTATTCGCTCCTGATTTTTCGCACGACCTATCTTTATTGCGGCCTCATCCCCTTTGGCCTGATCGAGACGGCAGGATGGATGTCGCCGATGTTCGTGGCGATCATGGCCTACATCTTTATCGGTCTGGCAGAGGTGACGGAGGAGCTCGCGCACCCGTTCGGCGAGACGGTAAATGGCCTGCCACTGGATGCGATGTGCCGCACAGTTGAAATCAGCCTGGCCCCGCATCTGGATATTCCTGTGCCCAAGCCGCTAAAGGCGGACCGATTTTATCTAAGTTGAGCGCGGCTTAGGGCGGGCAAGCCATTGCCGCGGTCAGGCTACCGGGCGCCCTGTATGTGCCCACGTCGCGGGCGGTCAGACTGCCGCCCTCCAGCCGTACCGCCATGACGCGGCTCCAGTCGCCACTGGCCAAGATCATCTCGGACGCGCAAGGCCGCCAGCCGCCAGCGATGAAATTCCACCCGATGCGGTGATTCGTAAGGTTGCCCAGATCAGCCACATGCCCCAGAGCGCCATTTGCATAGCGCCACACGCGCAGCCGCTTGGTCAGATGTGGACGGTCGATATACGCCAGCTCAACCGCGCCATCACCGTCCAGATCACCGACGGCGACGGGGGCAAGCCAGCGGTTGCGCTGTCCAATATATGGCGTCGCGGCCAGCAGCGACAGTGTGCCGCCCGCCGATCTGAACACAGCCAGACGCGCGCCGCGATCCATGCTGGATTGCACAACGATAATTTCGGGAATTCCGTCGCCTGTGACATCGGCAAGGCGCGGCGCGATATCCTCGAATATGTGGCCGGGCTGGCGTATGGCGGTAACCGTGTGCAGCGGATCAGAGGACATGACGCTTAGAATATGCCATTCGGGCGTCGCGCCCAACACATCATGGCCATATTGCGCCCCATCGGGGCTGTGGATCAGACAAACCTCACCGATGCTATTCCAATCAGCGACGCAGGACCGGGCAGCATTATCGGCTGACGCGGGCGCCAGCGACACCAGCCACAGGCACAGCGCCAACCGCGCGCGGCGCACATAAGGTCTCAGGAGGCGCAATAGATGACGCCGCGCCCCGTTCACTTTCAGATCTGCTTTTCGGGCATTTGAACGATGAGACCATCCAGCTCGTCCGTCACCTTGATCTGGCACGTCAGACGCGACCGGACTGGATCGGGCTCATACGCGAAATCCAGCATGTCCTCTTCCATATCGTCCTTGGCGGGCACCTTTTCGACCCACGCCGCATCAATATAGACGTGGCAGGTCGAGCAGGCGCAGGCGCCGCCGCAATCGGCCTCAATGCCCGGCACGTTGTTATCGCGCGCGCCCTCCATGACCGTCAGGCCATTGGCCACCTCGATCTCATGCTTGGTCCCGTTATGCTCGACATAGGTAATCTTGGCCATGCGTGCAGTCTCCCGTATCTAGTGTTTCCGCCTACCTAGCTGGCGCGACATGCTCAGACCAGAGGATTCGCGCCCGGCAGGTGCAAAGAGTCGAAGCCGGGTGTGCGCCCGCCCTGCCAACCTTGTCGCCTTTCGCAGGGGCGCAAAACCGTATAGCGTGCGCGCAACTCGGCACCAGACCGCTTTCAGAGGCACGCGCACCCAATGTTCCGCCCCCTAACCTTGCTGGTGATACTGGCGCTGACCGCCTGCGGCGCGCCAGTGATCGGCCCGGGCGAGCCTGATTTGGTCCAGACGTTGGCTGAGGCACCGCCGGGCGCTGCGGCAGGCACATGCTGGGGCAAACTTGTCACGCCGGCAGTGATCGAAACGGTGACTGAACAAGTTCTCGTTCAGCCTCCAAATGCGCTGGAGGATGGCACCATTACCGCGCCCGGCGTCTATAAAACTGAAACGCGTCAGGAAATCGTGACCGAACGCAAAGTGACATGGTTCGAAACCCCATGTCCCGCTGATTTGACCCCCGACTTTGTCGCCTCGCTGCAGCGTGCACTAAGCGCGCGAACGATTTATCGCGGCGCGATCAACGGCCAGATGGACGGGCGCACTCGCGCCGCCGTACGAAAGTTTCAAAGGCCAGAGGGTCTGGATAGCGGTATCCTGTCGCTCGCCGCCGCGCAGCGGCTGGGGTTGGTTGCGGTCGATCTACAGTCCGAGTGAGCGGCGCGCCTATCGTGCCCTTTCGACCTGCGCGATGACGCCTGCAACGCGGCGCCCGATCTCGCGGCTGCCCTTGATAGAGGGGTGGATCATGTCAGCAGCGTGATGGCTGCGGTCGCCGTGCGGCACCATCTTGGCTATCGACAGATAGTAGATGCCCGGTACCTTGGCCGTAAACGTGCTTACCCGGCGCTCCAGCTCATCGCCCTCGTTGCGGCATCCCTCGATTGGCGATCCCGCGCCGGGACTGCGCAGATATCCTACATAGACGACCCGTGCGCCGGTTTTGCGCAAACGCATCAATAGCTTGGGGATCTCGCCACCGGTGCTGGCGCGGGTGGCGAGCCTGTCCATCTTGCGCTGGCACCGGCTACATCCGCAGCCCAGCCATAGATCATTGCCCCCGCCGTTGACGACAATCCAGTCCCATTGCCCAGTGCGGTATTGCCGCCGGATATCCAGTCCAAACGTGCCTGAAATCGGAAGGTTGTAGATGATCCGCGCGCCTAGCGTCGACTGATCTGTTACATCCGCCTTCAGCGCGCGGGCGACAGTCTGTGATACGGCGCGCCCGGAAATACGGTGCGCCGCCATCATCGAATCGCCCATTACTAGGATGCGCAGCGGCGCCTCTGCCTGCGCAGAAAAGGCTGCCGGGATCAGCATCAAGCACAAGAGAAAGCGGTGTAGAAGCATGCAAAGATCGCCTTTGGCTGGTGTAAGTAGGAAGGCCAAGGCCCTCCCTACATTTAGCCCAGCGCTGCGGATCGCCGCCATCGCCTAGCCAATTGCGCGGGCGACTGCAACGCCCGCTGTTGCCGAAACACCCGTCAGGAAGCTACCCCAAGTGAAATCGGTCGCCACCATGCGCCACGTCCAATCCTTGAGCGTAGCGAGGTTGGTAAACTCATACGTGCCGTAGGCCATTGCGCCGATCAGCACGCCAGACCCAAACACCCAGAGCAGCGATTTGTCCCCGTCCAGCGCCGGCCAGCTGACGAACCAGAGCAAAACGCCGACGTAGAACGCGTAAAAGATCGCGGCGGGGCCGATACGCGGACTTTCCGCTAGCAGCGAGCCTATATCACGCTCAAACGTGGGTTTGATTATGTAGCTAAGACCAAGATAATCGATCCCCAGAAAAACCGCGAATGTGACGACGTAGAGAATGGCGAGAGTCATTGAAATCTCCGATTGCGAATATTGACCAACGCAGTTGGAGGTAGCTCGGTTCAGCGGCTAGACGATACCCCCCGCGATCAATCTCTGCGCCAGTGCGGCATAGGCCGATGCCATTGGCCCTTCGCCCGCGGCGATAGGCGTGCCGGAATCCCCGGCCAGCCGCGTCTCCAGATCAATGGGAAGCGCCCCAAGGAAGGGCAAGCCCATCTTCTTGGCCTCCGCCTCGACACCGCCATGACCAAATATCTGCGCCTCGTGCCCGCATTCAGGGCAGACATAGGTGCTCATATTTTCGATCATACCAAGGATCGGCGTTTTCAGCGTGGAGAACATATCCATCGCCTTACGCGCATCCAAAAGGGCCACGTCCTGCGGCGTCGACACGATAATCGCGCCTGACGGCTCGGCCTTTTGGCATAGCGTCAGCTGCACATCGCCAGTGCCCGGTGGCAGATCGACGATCAGCACATCCAGCTCGCCCCAGTTCACCTGAGAAATCATCTGTTGCAGCGCGCCCATCAGCATCGGCCCGCGCCAGATCACAGCCTTGGCCGGGTCCAGCATCAGGCCGATAGACATCAGCGTGACGCCATGGGCATGCAGCGGCTCGATGATCTTGCCGTCGGGGCTGGCGGGCCGCTTGCTGACGCCCATCATCCGCGGCTGGCTGGGGCCGTAAATATCGGCATCCAAGAGGCCCACCTTTTTGCCCGCGCGTGCGAGCGCGACAGCAAGGTTGGACGCAACGGTCGATTTACCCACCCCGCCCTTACCCGAACCTACCGCGATGATCGACTTTACACTTGCCGGTTTCATGGAGCCTTCTTGAGGTTTGGGATGCCCGCCAATTTTGAGGCTAGGGGGCTGCTGTTGCGGCTGTGCAGGAGGTGCTTTGGTCGCAGGGCCATGTGCGGTTAGCGCGGCCGATACGCGGGTGACGCCGGGGATGGCCGCGACTGCGCGCTCTGCGGCCGCGCGCATAGGCTCCAACTGGCGGGCAATCTCGGGGCTGGGCGCCTCAATGACAAAGCGCACTTCGCCGCCCTCGACGCTGAGCGCACGCACCCAGTCGCGCGATATCAAGGTACCGCCATCGGGCAGTTCGATCTGCGCCAGCTGTGCTTCGATATCGGCGCGCGCTACGGCCATGACCTACCTCCTGAAATGCGTTGACTCATAGGTGGCGATTTTTACCGCGAGGGCAAGGGAGATCGGGAAACCGGCTAAAAAGCTCATATTTTGCTTAACGCTAGGTCAGTCTTACTTAAGCAATTGCTGCATAGCAGCATTGCTAAGGGGTGGGATTGTGCACGTGCAGCGAAGGCGTATGTAAGGTCAACAAACGAACAAGGGCGGCCGCGCCGATCCGGGCCACCGCACCACACGTAAGAGTTAGGAATATTCGAATGAGCTACGCATCACACGCAGGCCGCGCCACTGGCACACATTCACTGGCAACAGCATTTGGCGACATGAAAAACAAAGTAGCGCGCCGCCGCTCATACCGCCAAACGATTACAGCGCTGTCGCAGCTGTCCGATCATGAGCTGGCTGATCTGGGGCTGAGCCGCAGCACGATACCCAGCCACGCATGGCAGGCCGTCTACGGTACACGCCGCCAAGCCTAAAGAATTCGCCCGCAAGACGCGCGGGCGCACAGAGATCCGGATGCATATTACTCCTCCCGGTAGCATCCGGGCATGGCGGTGGCCCTTCTCCTCCTCCCTGAGGGCCGCCGCTAACTACCCCCTCGCCCTGCGAGACGGAGGATCAAGCAAACATAAGGCTTTGGACCGGCAGACACCTCAATGAGGGATCGTGCCGGATTTTTTCGTCTGGATTTCAGTATTTTTACAATGGCGAAGGGGCTGCGACGTGCACCCAATCATCCTTCGGGGATGTTTTGCATATGTCGCTCGCCGCGCGCCTCGGACAGTGCCATCTGTTTCTGCCGCTCGCGAAAGCGATCCTTTGCGGCCTCATCCGTCTCGCCCGCGCATTGATGGCAAGCGACGCCCTGCTCGTACTCTGGCCGCTGCATATCGGCAGGCAGAATTGGGCGGCGGCAGGCATGGCATAGATGGTGCGGCCCCTCGGTGAGGCCGTGGCCAACCGATACCCGCCCATCAAAGACAAAGCAGTCGCCCTGCCATGTGCTTTCAGCAGCTGGCACGTCCTCTAGGTACTTAAGGATGCCGCCCTTGAGGTGATAAACATCTTCGACACCCTGCCCCAGCAGATAGTTCGTCGATTTTTCGCAGCGGATGCCCCCGGTGCAAAACATCGCTATGCGCTTATTGTGAAAGCGATGTTTGTTCGCCTCCCACCATGCCGGAAACTCGCGAAAGCTGGCGGTTTCAGGATCAATGGCGCCCTCAAATGTGCCGATAGCGACCTCGTAGTCGTTGCGCGTGTCGATTACGGCGACATCCGGCTGCGTGATCAGATCGTTCCAATCAGCGGGCGCGATGTAGTGGCCGGCACGCGCGCGCGGATCGACACCGGGCTGGCCCATGGTGACAATTTCGGCCTTGAGCCGCACCTTGAGCCGGCCGAAAGGCTGCCGTCGGCTCGCGCTCTCTTTATGCTCCAGATCAGCGCAACCGGGCCAGCTGCGCAGATGCGCAAGTACAGCGTCAATGCCCGCCCGCGATCCAGCGATAGTGCCGTTGATCCCCTCACCCGCCAAAATAAGCGAGCCAGTGATGCCCTTTGCACGGCATAGATCCAACAGCGGCGCTTGTAAGGCGGCAGGATCGTTCAGACGGCAAAAGTGATAGAGTGCGGCGATGGTAGGCATGCGCGCGGGTTTAGGCCCAAGTTTCGCGCGCGGCAAGTGGGCGATGTTGACGCACCCGGCGCAGACACCTACCAGTTTACGCCTAAAGAGGAGAGACTGATGACAGCCGCCCTAATCGTGATCGACATGCAGAATGATTTTTGCCCCGGTGGCGCGCTGGCCGTGGCGGGCGGGGACGACATTGTGGACGGCATCAACGCACGCATGGCCGATTTTAGTGCCGTAATCCTGACGCAGGACTGGCATCCGGCGGGACACTCCTCCTTCGCGTCCTCTCATCCGGGGGCGCAGGCGATGGATGTGACGGACATGCCCTACGGGCCGCAGATTCTGTGGCCGGATCATTGCGTGCAGGGCAGCGCGGGCGCCCGGTTCCATGCAAGTCTGAATACGGACCGCGCAGATGCGGTTCTGCGCAAAGGTATGAACCCTCAGATAGATAGCTATTCAGCGTTCTTTGAGAATGATCAACAGACGCCAACCGGACTGGACGGATATCTGCGCACGCGCGGCATCACGGCGCTGACGCTGGTGGGGCTAGCCTTGGATTTTTGCGTCAACTTTTCGGCCATTGACGCGGCCCGGTTAGGATACGCCGTTCGGGTCGAAACGGCGCTTAGCCGGGGGATCGACGCGGGCGGGTCCATGGACGCGGCGCTCTCGGGGATGCGGGCCGCGGGCGTGACGCTTATCTGACGCGGGCCCGGCGCAGCGCCCAGACGCGGGCGAGGGTGCCACCGAATACCGCACCCAGTGTGTCAGCAATAAGATCTGCGCCCTCACGCTCGCGGCCGACAAATGGCTGCACCAATTCGATCATTGCGCCAAACAAGACTGCCGCAAAGATAACTGCCAGAATACGGCGCGGATAAGCCACGCCCAATGGCGCAGCCAAAAGGGCGAATCCGATGAAATGCTGTACCTTGTCGTTTGTCGCGGGTCCGACGGATGGCACCGAAGGCGTCAGCGTCAAAGCCCCTAGAAGAGCCGCAAGCAGGAACGTGGCGATCCATGCCCAGCGGGCGGCGCGTTGCGGGGACAGCGGGTAGATCATTTCGTACGCTCCGAAAAACGGGGAAAAGGACGGCAGCGGCGATCAAGGTGCCTAGCGCCGCGCGTCCCAGCTGCTAGAGGCATGGCGGCGCGTGTAAAACTCGCCCATCAGCCCAATCATCGTCAACGCGATAGCGATCACGATGGGATATGTCACGTTAGAATTGTGCGGCGAATAGTTGACGAACACAAAGCCGCGCGCCTGATCAATCGTATGAAACAGCGGATTCCAATCGAACAGCTTGAGCATGTAGCTGGGTAGCATGTTGGCCACGAACATCTTGCCCGATGCGATCATGTTTGCCCTCTGGTAGACGGTGGCAAAGGTCGCGATGAATGTGGGAAACCACGGCTTGACCGCCAAAAGGACCAATCCAATAGCGCCGCCGGTGAACCAAGCCAAGAGCAGCATGCCGATTGCGGCAAAAGGATACTCAACCTCGAACGCGTGAACGCCCACATGATAGGCAAAGAGGATTAACGCCATGGTGAGCACCTGAATATAAAGCGCGCCCAGCGCCGCCGAGGTGATCGAGATGGCCGTAGTCATCGGCGCATGCTTCATCATTGGCGATGATGGCCCCTCGGCGCCAACGACGGCGCCCAGCGTTTTGACATGCGTCAGAAAGAGAAATATGCCCGACATGATATACAACAGGAAATCGCCGCGCAGCGCAGCACCGCGCAGGCCCAGTACATTGAACATGACGTAGAATGTTGCGAGAAAGACCAACGCCTGAAGAATGTTGAGCCCGATCGCCATGAAGGCATTGCCATGCGACTTGCGCACATCGCGCACCGTCGCGTGATAGATAAGTTCCAAGATCGAAACGGCAGCGTGCAGCTTCGACTTGCGTTGGTACACCTGTTGAAACATCGCCTCGCCCTGCGCCTATGACCTTGCAGTCTATCACGGATTTCTTGCTGTTCCGTTGACATCGCACCATAAGGAACTGAACCTTTTACCGCAACAACGCGTTGCGAACCCAACTACGCAGGAGTACCGCACCTTGGACCACGCCAGACTGACCATTGTGATGCGCCGTCTGGCGCTGGAGGCTGGGGATGCAATCATGCAGATCTATGACCAAGATGATTTCGACGTAAAATCGAAATCCGACGACAGTCCCGTCACCGCCGCCGATGAGGCCGCAGATGCGTTAATCTCGGCCGGGCTGCGCGCTGAGTTTCCCGACGTCGCATTGGTGACCGAAGAGCAGGCTGCATCGCACGCGCTGCGCGCAGATACATTCCTGATCGTCGACCCGCTGGACGGGACCAAGGAATTTATCAATCGGCGCGGCGATTTCACCGTAAACATCGCATATGTCGAAAATGGCGTGCCGACTCGCGGTGTCGTCTATGCGCCAGCCAAGGGCCGCATGTTTTATACACTGCCAGACGGCACGGCGGTCGAGGAAACCGGACCGCTGGACAAGGGCGACATCGGCGCGCAGACCGCGATCCGCGTGTCAGACCCAGATAATTCGGCGCTGATGGTCGTCGCCTCGAAATCGCACCGCGATCAGGCGACCGACGACTACATCGGAAAATATGCCGTCAAAGATAGCAAGAGCGCGGGCAGCTCGCTGAAGTTTTGCCTGATCGCGACGGGCGAGGCAGACATCTATCCGCGTGTTGGGCGCACGATGGAATGGGATACAGCCGCAGGTCATGCTGTGTTGGCCGGTGCCGGCGGGCACGTTGTCCGTTTTGATGATCACACGCCGCTGACCTACGGCAAGGATGGCTACGCCAATCCTTTTTTTATCGCATGCGCGCCCGGCGTCACACTAAAGCCCGCATAGGCCGTCATAGGCAAGACCGCGCTCAAATATGCTTATGTATGGAAACCTTTCAAGAAATAACGCATCACGTCTCTCCCATTTGGCGATCGCTTGCCGTAAACGCACGGTAAGCGATATGTGCAAGCCACCTCTTTTGAGACGCGGACGTTATCTGTTACTATTTTAGACCCCTTGATACACAAAGAGAGAGACATCATGCGGAGCAAGGTCACGAAGGCCATCTTTCCCGTCGCAGGCATGGGGACACGCTTTCTTCCGGCGACGAAATCCGTGCCCAAGGAAATCATGACGCTCGTTGATCGCCCGCTGGTGCAGTACGCCATCGATGAGGCACGCTCGGCAGGGATCAAGGAATTCATCTTTGTCACCTCGCGCGGCAAAGGCGCACTAGAGGATTACTTCGACAATGCGCCCCAGCTAGAGCAAGAACTGCGCAAGAAGGGCAAGACCGAGCTACTGGAAATTCTGAAATCCACCAACATGGATTCGGGCGAGATTGCCTATATGCGCCAGCACAAGCCGCTAGGGCTGGGCCATGCTGTCTGGTGCGCCCGCCGCCTCGTCGGGAATGAGCCGTTTGCCGTGATCCTGCCCGACGATGTCATCGCCGCCGAGAAGTCGTGCCTTCAGCAGATGGTTGAAGCCTTTGAGGAAACTCAGAGCAATATCGTGGCCGCGATGGAGGTGCCTGATGACAAGACGTCGTCCTACGGCATCCTGGACATCAAAGAGGATATGGGCGCGCTGGTTTCGACCAAGGGGATGATCGAGAAGCCCGCCCCCGGCACACAGCCCTCTAATCTGGCCGTCATCGGGCGCTACATTCTGACGCCCACAGTCCTGCAAAAGCTGAACAAGAAGACGGTTGGCGCGGGCGGCGAAATTCAACTGACTGATGCGATAGACGACGCGCGCAACGACGGCGAAGAGGTCTATGGCCTCCGCTTCAAGGGGACACGCTATGATTGCGGCTCCAAGGCCGGTTTCTTGCAGGCTACCGTAGCCTTTGCGTTGGCCCGCAGTGATTTGCGCGACGATTTGCTTAACTTTATTCATGAGCTGGTCGCAGTGGACAAAGCCGCAGAATGATCTGGGCCGAAGGGGCGCAGACGTGACCAACATTCTTGTGACAGGCGGCGCCGGCTACATCGGCAGCCACGCATGCAAAGCGTTGAAGGCGGCGGGATATACCCCCGTGACCTACGATAATCTGATCACGGGCTGGGCAGACGCCGTGAAATTCGGCCCGTTTGAGCAAGGCGAGCTGACAGACCGGGCGCGGCTGGATCAGGTGTTTGCCGCCTACAACCCTGCCGCCGTCATGCATTTTGCCGCGCTAAGCCAAGTGGGCGATGCCATGCGCCTGCCCGAGGTTTACTGGCACAATAACGTCGCCGGATCGCTGACACTGATGGAAGCGGCGGTTCATGCCGGGTGCCTCGACTTTGTCTTCAGCTCGACCTGCGCGACTTACGGCGATCAGGATAACGTGGTGCTGGACGAGGACAGCGCGCAGTACCCGGTCAATGCATATGGCAAATCCAAGCGTACGATCGAGGATATGCTGGCAGATTTTGAGTTTGCCCATAACCTGCGCCACGTCATATTCCGCTATTTCAACGTCGCGGGCGCTGACCCGGATGGCGACGTGGGCGAGTTTCACCAACCCGAGACGCATCTGGTGCCACTACTGTTAGATGCCATCGACGGCAAGCGCGCCGCCCTGACAATTTTTGGCAGTGATTACGACACCCCCGATGGCACCTGCATCCGCGATTATGTGCATGTCTGCGATCTGGTCGATGCCCATGTTCTAGGCCTCAAATGGCTGGAGCGCGGCGAGGATAGCCGCGTCTTTAACCTTGGTACTGGCGCTGGATTTTCCGTACGCGAGGTGATCGGGCATGCGGGCGCTGTGACAAACCGCGACGTGCCGGTGATTGAAGGTCCGCGCAGGCCGGGTGACTGCACTAAACTGGTCTCAGGCTCGTCCCGCGCCGAGGCCGAGCTGGGCTGGACGCCTACGCGCAGCACGATGGACCGCATGATCGAGGATGCGTGGCGCTGGCACCGAACCGGACATTACGAAAAATAGACGATGGCCTGCCCCGCAGCGGGGCTGGCGGAGACACGATGAACAAGAGCGCGCAAATCAGAGCGGCAGGCGCGGCGGCGGCAATGGCCTATCGCCTTCGTTGGAAGCGTCGCCGCCTGTTGTGGCGCAGCTACCGCAAACGTCGCCAGTTAAGCGTGGTCGCCGACCGTACCCGGCAGATCACTCCGGGCGCGATCCTCTGCTTCTCCACCATGCGGAACGAGGCGGCGCGCCTACCCTTCTGGCTGAACCACCACCGTAAACTTGGCGTCGATCATTTCCTGATCGTGGACAATGGCTCGGACGATCAAACGCGGGACTACCTCGCCGATCAGTCTGATGTGTCGCTGTGGCGCACGCCGCACAGCTATCGAATGGCGCGTTTCGGCGTCGATTGGCTGACATGGCTGCAGATACGCCATGGCCACGGCCACTGGTGCCTGACGCTGGACGCGGATGAGATCATGATCTACCCCAACCATGACACCCGCCCGCTGCCCGCCCTCACACAGTGGCTGGATATGAAGGAGGTTCGCTCCTTTGGTGCGCTGATGCTCGACATGTATCCTAAAGGGGCGCTGAGCGCTGCAACTTATGAGACGGGCAGTGATCCCGTGGATACGCTACCATGGTTCGACGGCGGCAACTATATGATTCAAAAGCAGGAACGCCTTGAAAACTTGTGGATTCAAGGCGGCCCCCGCGCGCGCATATTCTTTGCAAATGAGCCGCGCCGCGCCCCGACAATGGGCAAGGTACCATTAGTCAAATGGCACCGCCGTTATGCCTATGTCAGCTCGGCCCATTCGGCCCTGCCCCGGCATCTGAACCATGTTTATGATGAGACGGGCGGCGAATTGGCTAGCGGCGTCCTGCTGCACACCAAGTTTTTGCCCATGATCACCAGCAAATCGGCCGAGGAGAAGGCACGGCAGGAACACTTCGCTAATTCCGAACTCTACGAGGGATATTACGACGACTTAACGGACGACCCTGATCTATGGTGCGACGGCTCAACCCGATATCTGGGCTGGCGGCAACTAGAGGCGATGGGCCTTATGTCGCGTGGAACATGGCTGTGAGCGGCGCAATAACAGTTTACCCAAGCGCCCCAAGGCCTTATCGTTATAGCGCCGCGTATCGCACCGGCTGGGCAAGAGGCAACAGAACCTTAATCCCCGGCATTTATGGTGACCGCGATTCGTGGGTTGGGGGAGCGTCCGTTTGAGTATCGTGCAGTCCTATCGTATGCGCCTGCGCCGCCGACACGCCAAGATGCGGTCGCTGCGCAAGGGGCTGTCGCTGCGACCTGCTGCCGATCGCACAGCCCAGATCAAGCCCGGCGATGTTTTGCTATTCTCAACCCTGCGAAACGAGCATGTCCGCCTGCCCTATTTTCTGGATTACTACCGGAACTTGGGCGTCGATCATTTCCTAATCGTGGACAATGACAGCACAGATGGCAGCGGCGATTACCTTATCGAACAGCCAGACGTGTCGCTCTGGCATACTTCGGCCAGCTATAAAAATGCGCGCTTTGGCGTCGACTGGCTGAACGGGTTGCAGGCCAAGTACGGCCACGATCACTGGACGCTGGTTGTCGACCCTGATGAGTTTTTTATCTACCCATTTTGCGACACGCGCCCGATCCGGGCGCTGACGGATTGGCTGGACGGATCGAATGTCCGTAGCTTTGGCGCGATGCTTCTGGACATGTACCCCAAGGGGCGCCTTGATGCGGTGCCCTACCGCCGCGGCCAGAACCCGATCGAAATCGCATCGTGGTTTGATCCCGGCAACTACCTGATTCAGAAGAACCGCAAGTTTGGCAACCTGTGGATTCAAGGCGGCCCGCGGGGGCGCGTATTCTTTGCTAACTCCCCGAAAAAGGCACCTGCCCTGAACAAAATACCCCTGGTTAAATGGAACCGGCGCTATGCCTATGTCAGCTCAACCCACATGCTGCTGCCGCGCGGCCTGAACCTTGTCTATGACGAATGGGGCGGGGAGACAGCGAGCGGCGTGCTGCTTCATACGAAATTCCTCGATACCTTCACCCAGAAAGCAGAGGAGGAAATGGAGCGCAAGCAGCACTACCGCGCCTCACTGGAATACAAGGCTTACGTCGAAAACATGGCGGACCAGCCAGAGCTTTGGTGCAAATGGTCAGAAAAGTATATAAACTGGCGTCAGCTAGAGATTTTGGGCCTCATGTCCAAGGGGAACTGGGCATGACAACAGGGGCATCCACCCGATGAGCGTCGGTATCGTCATGCTGGTCCACACAGCCCTCGGCCGCGCCGAGGAGGTAGCGCGCCACTGGTCCGCTGCCGGCTGTCCACTGGTGATCCACGTCGATGTGTCTGTGCCGTCCAAGACGTTCAAGGCTTTTCAGAAATCGCTGGCGGATCTGCCCGATATACGCTTTTCCAAACGGCATCGCTGCGAATGGGGTACTTGGGGCCTCGTGGCCGCATCCCAAAGCGCGGCCGAGATGATGCTTGCCGATTTCCCAAAGGTGCGGCACGTCTATCTCGCCTCTGGCTCGTGCCTGCCGCTGCGCCCGGTGCAGGAGCTGGTAGACTATCTGGCTGCGCGTCCGCAAACCGATTTCATTGAAAGCGCAACGACCGCAGACGTGCCATGGACGATCGGCGGTCTGGATGCCGAGCGGTTTACCCTGCGCTTCCCCTTCTCATGGCGTAGGCACCGCTATCTCTTTGATCGCTACGTCGCGCTGCAACGTAGGCTGCGGATAAAGCGCCGCATGCCCGGCGGCATGGTGCCTCATATGGGCAGCCAGTGGTGGTGCCTGACGCGCCAGACGCTATCGGCCATTTTGTCCGACCCAGAGCGCGCGTCGTATGATCGCTACTTCTCCAAGGTGTGGATCCCGGACGAAAGCTATTTCCAGACGCTCGCACGGCAGTATTCGCGCCAAATTGAAAGTCGGTCATTGACGCTGTCAAAGTTCGACTATCAGGGCAAACCACACATTTTCTATGATGATCACCTTCAGCTTCTGCGCCGCTCTGACTGCTTTGTTGCGCGCAAAATATGGCCGCAGGCCAGCAGGCTGTACGATGCGTTCCTCACCGACGAGGCAGGCGCGATGAAGCGGACCGAGCCGAACCCCGCCAAGATTGACCGCATCTTCTCCAAGGCAGTGGAGCGGCGCACGCGAGGACGGCCCGGCCTCTACATGCAAAGCCGTTTTCCTGTGGAAACACGCGAAAATGGTCTGACATCTGCGAAGTATTCCGTCTTTCAGGGATTTTCCGCCCTTTTTGAGAATTTTGAGCCATGGCTGGCCCGTGCGACGGGCGCACGCGTACACGGCCACCTTTTTGCACCCGATCGCGCGGATTTTAGCGAGGGCGAGACGGTCATAAACGGCGCGCTCAGCGACAGTGCCGCCTTGCGCGACTACAATCCTCACGCGTTCCTGGCCAATCTGATCTGGAACACGCGGGGCGAGCGTCAGTGCTTTCAATTCGGGCCGCGCGACAATCAGGAGATCAATTGGGATATCGCAAAGGATCCGAATGCCCAGATTTCGGTCATTTCGGGCGCCTGGGCCGTGCCACTATTTCAGTCGAACAGCAACTTCGCGGACATCCGCAGCGAGGCCGCGCGCCTGCAACAGATTGAATCGAAGCATCTTGAAATCTTGCGCTCCAGTTGGACAAAGGCACGCGTGCGCATTTGGACTATGGCCGAATTTATCGAGGCGCCGATGGAGCCTCTACAGACGATAATCGACGAAATTGGCCCGGGACAGCCCCAACGCGGCTTGTCGGAGGTGCCGAAAATGGCCGATCTCACCGGCTTTGGTCAGTTCTTGCAGAACCTCAAAAATCAGGGGATGCATCCCTACCTGATGGGGAATTTCCCTGTCACGCACGATCTGCACGAGGCGCCAACTAGCACGCGCAAACCCTACTTGGTGCGATAGAATATGCAGAAATTTGACTATTTCGTGGTGCTCGCCGAAATGCGCACCGGCTCCAACCTGTTAGAGACAAACATAAACGCATTTCAGAGCTTCCAGTGCCACGGCGAGGCATTCAACCCCGCGTTTATCGGCTATCCCAACCGCACCGAGATTATCGGCGTCACGCAAGCCATGCGCGAGAGTGATCCAGCCCGCCTGATCGACACCATCAAGGAATATTCCGACGGCCTGGGCGGTTTTCGCCTGTTTCACGATCACGACGCCCGCGCGCTGGACATCTGCCTAAATGATCCGCGCTGCGCTAAGATCGTTCTGACGCGCAATCCCGCTGAGAGCTATATTAGCTGGAAGATCGCGCAGGAAACCGGCCAGTGGAAACTGACCAACATCAAGCGGCGCAGGGATGCCAAGGCTACGTTCGACGCCAAAGAATTTGAGCAGCATGTCACAAACCTGCAGGCGTTTCAGGTTCTGGTGCAAAACACGCTACAGAAATCGGGGCAAACGGCGTTCTACATTTCCTACGAGGATCTGAATGATTTGGATATCATCAACGGTCTTGCCGCCTATTTGGGTACTGATGAACGGTTGCGGGCGCTGGATTCCTCGCTCAAGATTCAAAATCCACAGGCGCTGTCGGACAAGGTCGCCAATTTCGGCGAGATGACCAAGGCGCTATCGGGCCTCGACCGGTTCAACCTGACCCGCACGCCCGAGTTTGAGCCACGACGCGGCCCTGCAGTGCCGTCGCATGTCGTGGCACATAGCGCCCCCCTTATCTACATGCCGATCAAGTCTGGCCCCGATGTTGAGGTTGCCGCGTGGATGGCGGCCTTGGATAATGTAGCGCCGGACGCGCTGCATACGAAAATGAACCAAAAGGATCTGCGCCAATGGATGCGGCAGGCGGGCGGGCATCGCAGCTTTACCGTGCTGCGCCATCCCGTCGCGCGCGCTCATACCGCGTTTTGCCAGCGCATTCTTCATACCGGCCCCGGTTCATTGGGCGAAATTAGGCGCGTTTTGCGCAATTTTCACAAGCTGCCCATTCCCGGTGGCGGCCCCGATGACAGCTATGACAAGCGCGCGCACTACGTGGCCTTCACCGCGTTTCTGGAATTCTTACGCGCTAATCTGCGCGGCCAGACAAGCGTGCGGGTAGATGCCAATTGGGCGACGCAGACGGCGATCCTGCAGGGTATGGCGCAATTTAGTCTGCCCGATGTCATAATCCGCGAGAATGAGATGCAGATGCAGCTGGGCGCGCTGGCCAAGCAGATCGGAAGGCCCGGCGCCGCGCCAGCCGAGGCCGCCCCGCCAGAGACGCCGTACGCATTGGACGACATCTATGACGACGATCTCGAAACACTTGTCGCCGATGTCTATCAGCGCGATTACATCATGTTCGGATGGAACCGCTGGCGCTGACCAGCGTCAGGCCGCCAGCATCGCCTGCGCTTCGGTCAGAATGGTATAAAGCGTTGCAGGATCGGGGTTCGCCCGCAACTTGGCACAAAGCTGCGCATCACGTAGCGTGCGGGACACCAGCGCAAGCGCCTTGAGATGCTCCACGCCCGCATCTTTGGGTGCAAAGAGTGCAAACGCCAGATCGACGGGCTGGCGGTCAACCGCGTCGAAGTTAATTGGCTTCTCCAGCAAGATGAACGCACCCACCACGCGGTCAATATCAAGCAGCCGCGCATGAGGCAGGGCAACGCCATGCCCCACGCCAGTTGGGCCTAGCGACTCGCGCTCTTGCAATGCCTCAATGGCGGCCTGTGCTTCGACGCCATACACGGCATGGGCAATATCGCCCAGCTCGTGCATCAGCCTCTTTTTACTGGATGTTGCGCCGAGAACGCGCACTGCCCCGGGTCTCAGGATCATGGGAATGTCCATTCACTGCTCCGAAGGTCAGGGCAGCACAGCGCTGCCAGACCCAGTTTTACGGATCGATCCACCCGATGTTGCCGTCGTCGCGGCGGTAGACCACATTCAATCCGCTTTTAGCCTCATTGCGAAACACCAGGACAGGGGCCCCCGCCAACTCCATCTGCATCACGGCCTCCCCAACTGAGAGGGACGGGATGTTCGCCTCCATTTCGGCGACGATGATGGGTTGCAGACTTTCGGGCTCCGATTCCTCTCCCTCGGCTTCTGAGGCGAGGATATACGAGGAGCCACCGAAGAGTTCAACAGGTTGCACGCGGTCCTTATGATGATCTTTCAACCTGCGCTTGTATCGGCGCAGTTGTTTCTCCATTTTTTCGCACCCAGCATCAAAGGCTGCGTAGATCTCGTGCGACTTACCGCGCGCTTGGGCGGTCAGACCCGTCGAAAGATGCACGACTAACTCGCAGACATATTCACTAGCGCTTTTGGAAAATACGACGTTCGCATCCGTGGGCCGTTGGGCGTATTTTGCCACTGCCTCGCCCAATTCAGTCCTCACATGGGTCTGTAGGGCTTCACCGATGTCGATTTGTTTGCCAGTGATTTGATAGCGCATGGTCTCTCCTTTAAAAAGGCGCACCATTCCCGTGCCCGATCGCGCATAGACGCCCTCCGGGCTACTTGGAAGGGCTGCTGAAACTGATATTTCATTAACGATTTCAAAGCCTGTACGGGATCTCCTTGGCGATTGAAGTTTAGAAATATCATGTATCAATTGACGCCCTTTGTGGCGCACTTGTCAATGATGATCGCTGCTTCGGCCCGGAAATCTGCCGACCGTTTTCAGGAAATACGAAAGTTTTCGCCCAAGTAAACCCGGCGCACATTTTCATTTGCCACAACCTCTTCGGGTGTGCCGGACATAAGAACTTGGCCGTCGTGCAGAATATATGCCCGGTCAATAATTTCCAGTGTCTCGCGCACGTTGTGGTCAGTGATCAACACGCCAATGCCGCGCTTTTTCAGATCAGCAACAAGGTGCCGGATATCCCCCACGCTGATCGGATCGACGCCTGCGAACGGCTCGTCCAGCAGCAGATATTTAGGGTCGGCGGCAAGGCAGCGCGCGATTTCCACGCGGCGCCTTTCGCCGCCTGACAGGGCCATTGCAGGTGCGCGGCGCAAATGCTCGACTGAAAATTCAGCCAGCAGCTCTTCCAGCCGTTCGCGCCGCTTGTGCGTATCGCGTACTGAAATATCAAGGATTGCCAGTATATTATCTTCTACGGACAAACCGCGAAAGATCGACATTTCTTGCGGCAGATAACCAACGCCCAGCTTGGCCCGGCGGTACATTGGCAGGTTTGTGACATCGCGCCCGTCAATCAGTACGCGCCCGCCTTCGGGATAGACGAGGCCTGCGATGGCGTAGAATGTCGTCGTTTTGCCCGATCCGTTTGGCCCGAGAAGGGCGGCAACTTCGCCCTGACGCAGTTGCAGCGACACATCGCGAATGACCACGCGTTTCTTATAGCTTTTGCGCAAGTTCAGCACGGTCAGGCCGGCGTCCGGATCGGGCGCTACTGGCGCCTCAGATATGCCTAAATCAGCCTTCATCACGGTTGTTTTTCGGGCTGAAGAACGGTTTTGACCCGGCCATTCATACGTGCAGTGCCTGCCACTGTGTCGACCGTCATCGTATCGGCCGTCAGCGCGCTCGGTCCCTGCACCAATAGAACGTCGCCCGACATTTCGATCAGTCCAGTTTGCACGTTATAGTCTGCGTCGCGCGCCTCGGCTGCATCCTCGCCGCTGACCAACGTGACGCCGCCGGATGCCTCTAGCCGCGCGATGCCCGAACGATCCTCCAGATAGACCACCAATACGCGCGGGGCGGCCAAGCGCATTTCGCCCTGTCCGACCAGCACATCACCGGTGAAAACCGCGGTTCCGTCGGTTTGGTTTACGTCTAGATTTTGAGAAGTGACCTCGACAGGCAGGCCACTATCTTGGGGCGCGCCGCCGAACGCGACCTGCATCCCCTGCGCCTGGGCCATGCCTGCGAGGCCGGATAATGCAATAAATGCAGTTATTTGAATGAAACGAAACACGTAAATTAATCCTTCGCCGTTGGCGGCATGTATACCAGCTTGACCCCGTCCGTGAACCGCAAATTTGCGTCACCAGTATATGGATCAGAGGTAAGGATCATGCGCCCCGCGTCCAGATTGCCGGGCGGGCCTGTGCCCGTAATCGGGCCAGCCGTTTCAGCGAACAACGTGTCAAAGCGGGCGTCGATTGCATCCGTGCGGATGTCAAAGCCAGTCGTGGTTGTGAAACGCACGTCGCCCTCTAACCGCGCAGTCATGCGCGATTGGCTCGCCGCGCCGTGCAATGACTTGATGTCGACCACGCCGCCGCCGTTCAGAATTAGTGACGCGGCCGCAGTGTCGGCCAACAAAAGCTCCTGATCGTTCGGATCAGGCCTGACTGTCGCGGCGCGAAAAGACACCTCCTCACCGCCTGATGTAACTCCGGCAAAGCTGGGCTTGGTCGCGCCCTGATCCTGCGCACGCTGGACCAGATCAACATCCGCATACGGTATTTTGTCGGTGATATCGACCTTGTCCGACAGCAGGAACAGCGTGGACAAAAGGCCCAGCGCCACCAGCGGTAGGATGATTTTGGCCCAGTTGACCAGCCGGGTATGAAAATTGTCGCCCCGGCGGATCAATGGGAAAATATATCCTGTTCGGGCCAACCGACCAGATCAAGATTTGCCCGTGTCGGCAGGAAATCAAAGCAGGACTGCGCCAACTCCATCCGGCCCTCACGCTCGAGCCGCTTGTTCAGCGCCTCGCGCAGCCGGTGTAGATACAGCACGTCCGAGGCCGCATATTCCAACTGTGCATCGGTCAATTGAGGGGCGCCCCAATCACTACTTTGCTGGTGCTTGCTGATATCGACGCCCAGCAACTCTTGCAACAGATACTTCAGGCCATGGCGATCCGTATAGGTGCGGATCAACTTGCTGGCGATCTTGGTGCAATAGACGGGCGCGGTGACGGCACCAAATGCGTTTTGCATTGCCGCGATGTCAAAACGGCCGAAATGAAACAGCTTTAGCACGTCGGGGTTTGTCAGCATTGCGCACAGGTTTGGCGCCTCGGTCTGGCCCTTGGCGACCTGCACCAGATGCGCGTTGCCGTCGCCGCCGGACATCTGGATCACGCACAGGCGGTCGCGGTGCGGATGCAGACCCATCGTCTCGCAGTCAATGGCCACTACGGGGCCAAGGTCCAGCCCATCCGGCAGGTCACCCTGATATAGCGTGTTCGTCATGGGTGTTCCTCTTCGCTCCACTCTCGCATCCGATATATAGGTTCCGGACGCGCGAACCACCAGTATCTGGCGGTCGGGCGGACCTCTGATCTTTGACTTGTGCGAAATGTTGCAGGCAGAAATGAGTTTTCCGCTACCCTTCGCCCTCGACCTTGCCGCGCATCGCCTTCACCTCGCCGCGCACTTTCTTCGCCTTGAGGCGGCGCTTTTTGCTGCCCAGCGTGGGGCGGGTGGGGATGCGGCGCTTGGGCTTTTCTGTCGCCTTGCGGATCAGTTCGGCCAGACGATCGCGGGCGATATCGCGGTTGCGCGCCTGATGCCGCGTTTCGTCGCACTGGATGATGAGCGTGCCGTCATTCGTCCAGCGCCGCCCGGCGAGCCGCTTGAGCCGACGTTTGACAGGATCAGGCAGGTTGGGAGAACGCTCAGCCTCAAAGCGCAACTCAACCGCACTGGAGGTCTTGTTCACGTTCTGCCCGCCGGGACCACTGGCGCGCACGAACTGCTCGGTCAGCTCCCAATCCTCGATCGAGATGGTGTCTGTAATGCGCAACATATGCCTGTGTTTATCGACCTGCGGTAGAAATCAAAAGGGCCGCCCTGTAACAGGACGGCCCTTAAGAAGTCTTCGGAGGTGTGCCAGTTAGGCTCTCACCAATCAGATTAGCTCAAATATCCGAGGGCTGCCTCAGATACGCGCCCCTCCAACTGTTCCGACACCTCGCTCCAATACCACTTTAGACACTGGGCCACCTCCTTTCAGTTGTTGAACTCTAGGGGTAGCCTGACACAGATTTTGCACATGTCAAAACAAAATGATGTGGGCCGCGCAGTTTTCGCCACGTCATGTTGCGCCCCTACTATTGCGATTGCAGAACCCCGACGCATTGCTGGGGCAGCTCTGCCATGGTCAATTCGCGGCGCGGCTTAGGCTTGGGCGCGTTGGGATCGCGCGGCTTCGCTTTGGGCGGGTTGAGGATGTTGTTGACCCATTGCTGCGCATCGGCGCAGCCATCGCCGGGCGGCGGCGGGGCCTGATTCACGCAACCAGTCGCGCCTGACGGACACGCCAGCCGCACATGGAAATGGTAGTGATGCCCCCACCAGGGCCGAATTTTGCGCAGCCAGTCGCGGTTGCCAGTCTCGTCCTTGCACATCTGCACCTTGGCACCCGGAAAGATAAATATGCGCGCAACACGCGGATCACTTGCCGCCGCCTTTAGCAACTCGTGCTGGGCACGGGTCCAGCGCGAATTCACGAACGCCCCGTTCGCGCGGCGCATGGACACAGCCGAGAGGTTCTCGCGCTCGCGAATGCTGAGGTTCAGGCGGCTGGGGGCCATCAGCCAGATATCGGCATCAAGGCCCATCTGGTGCGAGCGGTGCCCGCTTAACATCGGGCCGCCGCGCGGCTGGCTCATATCTCCTAAAAACAGGCCCTGCCAGCCCGGCATGCGCGCCGCTTTGGCCGATAACTGCGCAACAAAATCGATCAACTGTGGATGCCCCCAGTTGCGATTACGCGACAGGCGCATCGCCTGCCATGTCGGCCCGGTCTGGGGCAGTTGCATGCCGCCGGCCATACAGCCCTTGGCATAGCTGCCAAATGGCGCGGCGCCTTGGCGCGAGCCGACGTTCGCCGCGCCAAAAAACTGCTTGGCCTCTTTGCCCTGCATATTTGCGGGCACATTTTGTGCCATCGCGGGCAACGCATAGACTAGCGCGCAAGCCGCGAGAAATGCCTTAAAAGTGTTTTTCATTCGGATGGGTCTCCTTCCGGTTTCACCCAGATTAGCAGTACAAGGCCCAGCGCGAAAAGCCCGATCAACGGGCTGACCCCAATTTGTTGGCTACCCGACGCCGATGTGGCAATCCCGATAAGGGTCGGAGCAATGAATGCGGTCGCCTTGCCCGCCAGCCCGTAGAGGCCAAAGGATTCTGCCATGTGTCCCGCCCGCGCCTGCCGTACCATCATTGACCGGCTGGCCGATTGCACTGCGCCGCCCGCCGCACCAATCAAGATACCGCAGCCGTAGAACAAGACGTCCGGCAGGATCGATCCGGGCACCAGCGCAACACCATAGATCGCCCCGCGCGATATTGCGGTGATGGATATGGCAACAAAGAGCAGGACCAAAATCGCGGCCACAATCACCGGCTTTGGCCCGAAACGGTCATCGGCAAATCCGCCCAGCCATGCAAAAACTGCCCCCGCGACCAGCGCGAGGATACCGAAGATACCGACGTGCACCACGCTCCACCCCAGCACCCCGGCGGCATAGATACCGCCAAAGAAATACATCCCATTCAGCGCATCGCGGTAGAACATCGACGCCGCCAGGTAGGAGAACATAGAGGGCGTGCGCGGCAGATGCTGGATCGTCGTCATAACCGTGCGCAGCGCATCACGCACCGCATGGGCACCGCCGCCTACGGGCCTGGGGTCGCGCACCCACATGAAAAAGGGGATCATAAAGAGGATGTACCAGAACCCTGTCAGCGGCCCGACAAAGCGCGTACCCTCGCGTTTTGCTGCGTCGAAACCAAAAGCCGGGTCAAGGCCGATCAGCGTTTTGCCTGTATCTGCCCCTTCGGCGAAAAACAGCAGCATAATCACCAATGCAACCAACCCGCCGACATAGCCGAACGCCCAGCCATTGCCGGAAATACGCCCAATCTCCTCCCGTGTCCCCAGATCGGGCAACATCGCATTGGTGAATATCGTTGCAAACTCCATCCCGATCATGCCGATCACAAAAAAAGTCAGAACCATCACTAGGTTCAGATCGCCGGGGATCGCCCACCACGTGCCGAACGCGCCCAGTACATACATTGCCGAGAACCCTTGGATCCACTGGATGCGCGCGCCCGAATGATCGGCCATCGCCCCCAAGACAGGCGCGCCCAGCGCGATGATGATGCCGCCCGCCGCGATGCCAAACGCCCAAACCGTCTGTGCCCGTGCGCCGTCGCCGATCAGCTCATTGATGTAGGGTGCAAAGATGAACGTAATCAGCAGCGTGTTATACGGCTGGCTGGCCCAATCAAAAAAGAACCAGCCCCAGATCCGGCGGCGATAGCTGATATCCTTCATAAGGTCCTCTAACTCCGGCTGCGGTCCGCCCCCGGTATGGCAGCGCGCGCGCGGCCGGGGCAAGCCATTCCGAGCGCTGCCCTTGCGCTTTGCGCCCGCTCCGCCTACCTCAGGGCAGGTTTTATTCGAGGAATGACTTTCCATGCTGGCAATTTACGGACCTTTGCAACTGATCCTGAACATCATTTATTTCGTTATGATCGTTCACATCATCATGAGCTGGCTCATCAACTTTCAGGTGCTGAACCTGCGCCAGCCGCTGGTCGCCCAGATTTGGGACGGTCTGAACCGCCTGCTTGAGCCGATTTATCAGCCCATCCGCCGCGTCCTGCCAAACACTGGCGCGCTGGATTTGGCGCCCTTGGTCGCGCTGATCGTCGTCATTTCGCTGCGCGCCTACATTCTACCAGTAATTTTCGGCTTCGCCTGAGACCAGCAATCGTCGGCTTTGCGCCAGCCGGGACTTGTTCACCGAATCTTAGTGTGAAAATACTTCTGTAAGAGCAGCCAAGCAATTTGCAGGATATTTCCATGCCCCCCGCCCCCACCCTTCTGAGGGATATCTTCGGATTCGATGCCTTCCGGCCCGGGCAGGAGGACATCGTGACCGCCGTGGCAGAGGGCCGCAACGTGCTGGCCATTATGCCCACGGGCGGCGGTAAATCTCTCTGCTTCCAGTTGCCCGCCCTCATGCGCGAGGGCGTCACCGTCGTCATATCGCCCCTTATAGCGCTGATGCGCGATCAGGTTCGCGCCCTGCGCGCGGCGGGCGTTGAGGCCGGTGCGTTGACCTCCGGCAACACCGAGGAAGAGACAGCCGCCGTCTGGGAGGCGCTTGAGGCCGGGCGGCTCAAGCTGCTTTATATCGCGCCCGAACGCCTCGCCGCTGGATCGTCGATGGGAATGTTGCGCCGCATCGGCGTTTCCCTGATCGCGGTGGACGAGGCGCATTGCGTGTCGCAATGGGGTCACGATTTTCGCCCCGATTATCTGCGGATCGGCGAATTGCGCCGCGCTTTGGGCGTGCCGCTGGCCGCGTTCACCGCAACCGCCGACGCAGAAACGCAGGACGAGATCATCGAAAAGCTGTTCGATGGCGCCGCGCCCGAGCGTTTCCTGCACGGCTTTGACCGGCCCAACATCCACCTCGCATTTGCAGCAAAGGACAGCCCGCGCCGCCAGATCATGGACTTTGCCGGCGCGCGCAAGGGCCAGTGCGGCATCGTCTATTGCGGCACCCGCGCGCGCACCGAAACGCTCGCGCAGGCGCTGCGCGAGGGCGGCCACAACGCGGTGGCCTATAACGGCGGGATGGAGGCCGGCCTACGCCGCGAGGTTGAGGGGCGCTTTAACACCGAGGACGGGCTGATCGTAGTGGCCACCGTCGCCTTCGGTATGGGCGTCGACAAGCCTGACATCAGGTGGGTCGCCCACGCCGATCTGCCCAAATCCATCGAGAGTTACTATCAGGAAATCGGCCGCTCGGGCCGCGACGGCGCGCCGGCCGAAACGCTGACCCTGTATGGCCCCGACGACATTCGTCTGCGCCGCAGCCAGATCGACGAGGGGCTGGCCCCACCCGAGCGCCGCATGGCCGATCACGCACGCCTCAACGCGCTTCTGGGTCTGGCCGAGGCACTGGAGTGCCGCCGTGTCAAACTACTGGGCTATTTCGGTGAGGATACCCAGCCATGCAAGAATTGCGACCTTTGCGATACGCCCCCCGCCACATTTGACGGGACCGAGGCGGTGCGCAAAGCGCTTTCGGCGATCCTGCGCACTGGCGAATACTTCGGCGCGGGTCATCTCATCGACATTCTGACCGGCAAGACCACCGAAAAAGTCCGCCAGCGCGGCCATGACGATCTGCCAACCTTCGGCGTTGGCAAAGATATGTCTAAGCAAAGCTGGCAAGGAATATTTCGCCAGATGATGGGCCACGATCTGGTCCGCCCCGACCCCGAGCGGCACGGCGCGTTGCGCATGACGGACCCCGCCGTACCGATCCTCAAAGGCGAGGGCACCATCACCCTGCGGCAGGATACGATGCAAAGCACCGAACGCCGCCCGGCGGTCAAGGCACTGGTATCGGACGAGGATGCGCCACTGCTATCGGCGCTCAAGGCCAAGCGCCGCGCCTTTGCCGAGGCCCAAAGCGTGCCGGCCTATATCGTCTTTAACGACCGCACCCTGATTGAGATGGCCGAGATGCGCCCTGCCACATTGGATGACATGGCCCGCATCGGCGGCGTTGGCGCGAAAAAGCTGGATCAGTATGGCGACGCTTTCTTGGAGGTCATTAACGGCGAAGCGGCACAGATGCATCCATCCCGGCGCAAGCTGGCGGGGCGCGCAGCGGGCAGCATCTACGACCAGTTGATTGAGACGCAGACACAGCTGGCGCGCGGCGCTGATGGTCTGGACAAGCCGCTGAGTTGTTCGACCTCGCTGATCACCCGCATCGCCGAGCAGCGTCCGCGCGACGCCGCGCAAATGGCACGCATCCTCGGCGACAAACGCGCTGAGCGGTTCGGCCCCGCCTTTCTGGACGTTTTGCAAGAGGCGGACTAGATCAGGGGCAACCGAAAAGGAATTGCCGATGCTCGTTGTAGTTTCACCCGCCAAAAAACTGGACATGTCGCCGGTGGATACGCATGCCACAATCCCCGGCTTTGCCAAGGATGCCAACGCATTGGCAAAGGTCGCGGGAAAGCTGAGCCAAGCAGAGCTGCAAAAACTGATGAGCATCAGCGCCAATCTGGCCCAGCTAAATGCCGAGCGCTTTGCCAACTTTGGCGACATGGACAGCAAGCCTGCAGCGCTCGCCTTTGCCGGGGACACCTATCAGGGGCTAGAGGCCAAAAGTCTTGATGTAGATGAAATGGCTTGGGCGCAGGATCATTTGCGCATCCTGTCGGGCCTTTACGGCCTGTTGCGTCCCTTGGACGCGATCCAGCCGTACCGGCTGGAGATGGGCAGCAAGCTCAAGACCAAGCGTGGCAAATCTCTATACGAGTATTGGGGCGTCCGGATATCGGAGGCGCTGAATCGCCATGCCGCGGATGTGGACGCAAGTGTTCTGGTCAACTGCGCAAGTCAGGAATATTTTGGCGCCGTGGACCCTGCCGCGCTAAAGCCTCGCGTGATTACCCCTGTATTCCTTGAGGATAAGGGTGGCCAGCCCAAAATCGTCAGCTTTTACGCCAAGAAGGCGCGCGGTGCGATGGCGCGGTTCATAATCCAGAACCGCCTCAAGGACGCGGACAGTTTGCTGGAGTTCGATACAGGCGGCTACAAACACAGCCCAGATTTATCAAAAGAGGGTAAACCGGCGTATTTGCGCGCCGCAAGCTGAGCGCGTTAGCCCGCCTCTGCAACAGGTGCAACCGGCGGGCGCACATCCGGCGGACAGGCATCCATAATGCGTTCGTGAATCGCGGCCTTTCGTAGCGGCTTGGTCAGGTAATGATCGAGGCCGGCTGCGAGAATGTCGGTATCGTCGCCGTCCATGGCGTGCGCCGTCATCGCCACCACCGGCACATGCGCGCCGCTGGCCTTTTCCAAGTCGCGAATGCGCCCGGTCGCCTCCTTGCCGTCCATCAGGGGCATTGAGATATCAATAAAAACGATGTCCGGCGCAAAAGACTGGTATAACTCGACCGCCTCCACCCCATTTTCGGCAAATACCAGATCAATATCCAAAGAGCCGACCATCTTGCTAAAGACCAGACGGTTCGTCTTGTTGTCTTCGGCGGCCAGCACCCGCAGCGCACGGATCGCAGTTTCCGGCTCGGATGTCTGCGGCGCCTCGCCGTCAGGCATCTCAACGGCGCTAAGGGATTTCAGCACAGCACACAGATCGCGGCGTGCGACAGGTTTTTGCAAAACCGCGTGCACGAGGGCGCGCGCCGGGTCTTGCGCTGCATACCCTGTATTGCCGCTCAGCAGGATAATCGGTGCACCGTGCCCGCCCGCGCGCAACGCCTCGGCCAATTCCAGCCCGTCCATGCCGGGCATTTCGTGATCGGTCAGAACCAGATCGACAGTGCCGTCCATCTGCGCCAGCGCGGCGTCGCCCGATGCGCAGCACACTGTTTTGAGCCCCAGCAATTTCAGCCTTTTTTCCATGATCAGACGGTTCGCGTCATTTGCGTCGACCACCATCACCCGGCGCAGATCGCCAGTGTCGATGGGGCCGGGGTCCTCGCCCTCATCTACCATTGGCAGCGTTAGCTTTAGCCCAAAGGTTGAGCCGGTGCCCAGTACGCTTTCCACCCAGATGCGCCCGCCCATCATCCGCACCAACTGCTGCGAAATAGCAAGGCCAAGGCCGGTCCCCTCGAAGCGGCGGTTATGCTCATCATCGACCTGATTGAACTCGCCAAAGACGTGATCGACCTTATCCTCGGGGATGCCGATGCCCGTATCCTCAACCGAGATGTGCACCTGCGCCGTGCCGTCGGTTCCCACTATACCCGTGACGCGGATCAGGACTTGGCCGGTTTCGGTAAACTTGACGGCGTTACCCATCAGATTGGTCAGTATTTGCCGCAGGCGGCCCGGATCGCCGATGAACTGCGTCGGCAGGAACAAGTCGTAATCCAGCAGAATTTCTAACCCCTGATCGCGCGCCTTGGGCAGCATCAGCATGATTAGCTCGTGGATGCAGCGCTCCAAATCAAATGACTCGGGCTTCAGCACCAGCTTTTTGGCCTCAATTTTTGAATAATCCAGCACGTCGTTGATGATGACTAGCAGCGCCTCGCCTGAATTCTTGATCGTGTCGGCGTATAGGCGCTGTTCTTCGCTCAGCTCGGTATCTTTGAGCAGATCGGCCATGCCGACGACGCCGTTCATCGGCGTGCGAATCTCGTGGCTCATATTGGCGAGAAAGGACGACTTCGCCCGGCTGGCATCCTCCGCGCGGGCGCGGGCATCCTTCAACCGCTCTTCGTAGCGGATCGTCTCGGTGATGTTCAACGCCAGACTAACTACATCCCCGCCGTGGCCGCGCTGGTCGATCAGCTTGATGTATTCGCCGCTCCACAGACGGATCACTGTCGGCTCGGGGTCGTTGCTTTGCCAGCGGTCCAGCATCGACTCGCGCCACTCTGCAGGGGTCTCGTCGCCAATATCGACGATACCCTCCTCGGTGGCCAGTTGCAGGATCTCGACATAGCTGATTCCGGGCTCGATCAGGTCCAGCCCATCGAACACCGACATATAAGCCGGGTTGGCGGCGATCATGCGCCCGCTATCGTCAAAAAAGGCAAAGCCGTCCTGGATTGTTTCGATCGAGTGCCAGAGGCGCCTCTCGGCCACCTGCACCTTTTCGTTGGCGACGTGCAGGTCCGATTTGACCCGCTGATTTTCATCCTCGACGGTCTGCACCTTGGCGCGGGTGACGACGATTTCGTCCGACAGGGCACGTGCATGTTTGCCCAACTTGCGGTTGGCCGCATGCAGTTCGGCCTGCTTTTGCTCTAGCAGACGCTCTGCCCCAAGGCGCGCGCGCCTTTCTTGTGCCAGCTTATTGGCGAGCGTCATGCCGATTCCCTGCCGCGTCGTTCCAAACGAAGTGCCGTGACTTTGGCGGATTGAGGTGAACAACAGCTTAATCTGTGCGCGTGAATCATTGCCCCGCCGCCGGCCTCATGCCACGATGATGCGGTCATGCTCAGGAGGCTCCGATGCTGCGTCACGTCATTTTATCGCTGTTTGTCATTGGCTTCGCCGCACAAGCGGCCGCACAATCGGCCGTCCCTGAGCGGCGCGCGATCATCACCGCCGATGTGGACTTCTACGGCGCTGACCTGACCGCCATCTTTGATACCACCTATGAGGCCTGCCAAAATGCGTGCCTCGGCTATCCCGATTGCCGCGCCTTTACCTATAATTCCAAGTCAAACTCTTGCTTTCCCAAGAGCAGCGTCAGCGAAGAGCAACCGTTTGAGGGGGCCTATTCGGGCCGTATCGTCGCCGCCAACCCGCAGATTTTGGCCGCCTCACAGGATCGCGCAAACGAACTGAGTTTTCTAGGCAACGCCGCGCTGAGCACCGCGTACGAGCAGGCCGCCAAGATCGGGCGCGTCCATTCCGGAGGCGCCTGGTCCGTTGAGGCGATGATCACAGCCGCGCAGGACCGCGAGGCTACGGGCGATATCGTCAATGCCATGCGCTGGACCGGCGCCGCCGTCGCCACCGGCGATTTCGCCGAGCATTGGACAGATTACGCCCGCCTGTCGCTGCGCATCAACGAGGATCAGAGTACGTATGTGGCGCAAGCGATCAGCGCAGCCACCAACGCCTATCTGCGCGCCCCCTCAGATGGCGCACGCGTCAATGCGCTACTGGTCATGGCCGATGCGCTAGAGCGCGCCGAACGGGGCCGCGACATGGTGCAGGCGCTGCGACTTGCCAGCGAAATTCAACCGCGCGAGGATGTCACTACCAAGCTGGATGCAGCCGTCGCAAAGTATGGCTTTCGCGTGACCGATAACAGCACGGACGCCGACACCGCCGCACCGCGCATCTGCGCCGAATTCTCTGAGGATCTAATCGTCGCAGGCACAGACTATGCGCCCTTCGTGCGCCTGCCCGATCCCGGCCTCGTGGTGCAGCCAGAGCAGCGGCAAATCTGCATTGACGGCGTCAAGCATGGAGAGCGATACACGATCACTTTCCGCAAGGGCCTGCCTGCCGCCGATGGCCAGACGCTTGCGAAAGATATCGCAATAACCGCGTATGTGCGCGACCGCGCGCCTAATGTCGCATTTCCGGGTCGCGCCTACGTGCTGCCGCGCGCTGCGGATGCCGCCCTGCCGGTCGAAACTGTGAATCTGGACACCGTGCAGCTTAGCCTGCGCCGGGTGAGTGACCGCAACCTCTTGCGCGCCATTCAGGACGGATACTTTGGCCGCCCGCTGGACGGCTATTCGCTAAACGACTTTTCGGAAAACATCGCCCAGGATGTCTGGACCGGCGTGGGCGAGGTGCAAAACGAGCTGAACCGCAACATGACCACGCGCCTGCCGCTGGGCGACGTGCTCAGCGACCAGCCCACCGGCATCTACACCCTGACGGCCAGCATTGAGGGTGTGGATACCTATGACGACGCCGGCGCGACTCAATGGTTTGTGCTGACCGATCTGGGCCTGACGACGTTTATGGGCAATGACGGCCTGCACGTGTCGGCGCGCAGCCTTGCCAGCGCGGATGCGCTGGAGGGGGTCGAGGTGACGCTGCTGTCGCGCGCGAACGCGGTGCTCGGCACGGCAATGACTGACGCCGAGGGGAACCTCCGATTCGAAGCTGGCCTCACACGTGGCACGGGCGGCGCAGCCCCCGCGCTGGTGATCGCGAAACGCGGCGACGAAGATGCAGCGTTCCTGTCATTGACCGATCCTGCGTTCGATCTGTCAGATCGCGGCGTTGAAGGCCGCGCGCCTGCGCCGCCCGTCGATGTCTTTCTCGCCACCGATCGCGGCGCGTATCGCGCGGGCGAGGTGATCCAAGCCACCGCACTGGCGCGCGACGATCGCGCAGATGCCACCGCCGGACTGCCCCTCACCGCGATCCTGACGCGCCCTGATGGCGTGGAATATACGCGCGCGCTGTCGCCGGATGGTGCGGCTGGCGGTCATGTGTTCAATCTGGCGATAGGTGACACTGCACCCCGCGGCACGTGGACGCTAGATATCAAGGCCGACCTGGACGCCCCCGCGCTGGCCTCGACCCAAGTGCTGGTCGAGGATTTCCTGCCCGAGCGGATAGATTTTACCCTGACCCTACCCGAAGGCACGCTGAGCGCCGATGCCCCTGCGCCTGTTCAGGTCGCGGCGAAATACCTCTTTGGCGCGCCCGGCGGCGGCCTGAAATCCGAGGGCGAGCTGGTGCTGCGTCCGGCGCGAAACCTGGACGCCTTCCCGGGCTACCTCTTTGGCCGCTATGACAGCACGGTGGGTCCGCGCGTTTCGGTTTTGGACGCGAGGACAACTGCGGCGGACGGCACGTTGTCTCTACCCTTGGAGATGCCCGAGGATCTGGGCGAGGATCGCCCCTATACTGCCACCGCCGTAGTGCGCCTGCGCGAAGGGTCGGGCCGCCCGGTTGAGCGGCAGATCACCCGCACTGTCGCCCCCGCCGCTCCCGTCATCGGGATCAAGCCCGCGTCGGACGGTGTGGTGCAGGAGGGCGGTGAGGCACGCTTTGACGTGATCGCCATTGCGCCGGACCTGGCCCGCACTGCTATGGCCATCAATTGGACGCTAAACCGCGTTAACACCCGTTATCAGTGGTACCGCCAATATGGCGACTGGAATTGGGAGCCGATTGTCACCCGCACCCGCATCGCCAGCGGGGACGGGATGCTCGGCGACGCACCCCTCACCATCACGGCGCCCGTTGAGTGGGGCCAATACGAGCTCGTGGTAGAGCGTACGGATGGCTCCTACACCGCGTCCTCTACCGATTTCTATGCCGGCTGGTATGCGCCCGCCGATAGCAGCCAGACACCCGACACGCTGGAATTGTCGCTGGACGCCGAGGCCTACACCCCCGGCGACACCGCCCGCTTGCGCATCGTCCCACGCTATGCTGGCACCGCGCTGGTCACCGTTATGTCGAACCGCGTCATCTCGCAGCAGGCCGTCGAAGTCACGGAGGGCGAGAATATCATCCCCGTCGAAGTCACAGGCGACTGGGGCGCAGGGGCATACGTCACCGCTCAGGTCATCCGGCCGATGGATGTGGCCGCCGGGCAGAACCCGGCGCGCTCATTGGGGCTGGCCTACGCCAAGATCGACCCGGGCGCGCGCCAACTTGCGGTGACTATCGACACATCTGACGCGTCCGATCCGCGCGGACCGCTGAACGCCACCGTCAAGGTGGACGGGCTGGAGCGCGAGACAGGCTACGTCACGCTTGCGGCTGTCGACGTCGGCATCCTGAACCTGACTGGCTTTGACAGCCCCAATCCGTCAGATCACTACTTCGGCCAGCGCCGCCTGGGGGTAGAAATTCGTGACATCTATGGCCGCCTCATCGACGCGATGGACGGCGCCGAGGGGCGCGTCCGATCAGGCGGGGATGCAGGCAGCGGGATGCAGCGCAAGTCGCCACCCCCGACCGAGGATCTGGTTGCCTACTTCACCGGGCCTATCACAGTCGCCACTGATGGAACGGCAGAGGCGCAGTTCGACATCCCCGATTTCAACGGCACCGTCCGGCTGATGGCCATCGCATGGAGCGCGCGAGGTGTCGGCCAAGCAGACCGCGACGTGCTGGTGCGCGATCCCGTAGTGCTGACCGCATCGGTGCCCCGCTTCCTCGCGCCGGGTGATCGTAGCTCTATGCTGTTAGAGATTGTCCATGCCGCCGGCCCGGCAGGCCGCATCGGGATGGACATAACAGCGCCCGGACTAACGCTTGATGGCGCGCCCTCAGGCTTTGATTTGGCTGAGCGGCAAAAGAAGACGTTCCGCCTGCCCGTCACTGCAGGGGAGGTGGGCGATTATCAGATCCGCATCGCCATGACGACGCCGGACGGCAAACAACTGATCAAATCACTGACCCTGCCCGTGCGCGCCAACGATCCGGCTGTGTCCGAAACCCGCCGATTTGAGCTGGCGGCAGGCGATACGTTCACGCTGACGGATGATGTCTTTGCCGACTATCGCCCCGGTACGGGCGAGGCTGTGATGTCGGCCGGCGCGCTGGCGCGGCTAAACGTGGCGGGGCTGCTGCAATCGTTGGATCGCTACCCCTACGGCTGCACCGAACAGACGACATCGCGCGCGCTGCCGCTGCTCTATTTCAATCAGGTCGCCTCTGCCCTTGGCCTAGGAGGCGATGCAGCCATTAAACAGCGCATCGAGCAGGCCGTCGCCCGCGTGCTGACGCGGCAGACCTCCAGCGGCGCGTTCGGCCTCTGGCAGGCAGAATCGGGTGATTTTTGGCTGGATGCCTATGTCGCTGACTTCCTGTCGCGCGCCCGCACCGAAGGGTTCGACGTGCCGGACCACGCCTTTACCATGGCAATGGACAACCTGCGCAACCGCGTGAACTACGCCCCCGATTTCGATAACGGTGGTGAGGATATTGCCTATGCGCTGATGGTCCTCGCCCGCGAAGGCGCCGCCGCGATGGGCGATTTGCGCTACTACGCCGACGTCAAAGCGGGCGATTTCGCCACGCCGCTTGCACAGGCGCAACTGGGCGCGGCGCTAGCGTCCTACGGGGACCCGTCACGCGCCGATCGCATGTTCCGCGCAGCGCTGGACAGCAGCGCACGCGATACGGACGAGCGTCATGTATGGCGCTCGGACTATGGCACCGCCGCACGCGATCGCGCGGGCGTACTAGCCCTGCTGGTAGAGGCAGGCAGCGAGGTGGGCGACACCAATGAGTTGGCCCGCCGCCTGAATACCGAAGGCCCGCACATGTCCACCCAAGAAGAGGCGTGGAGTCTTTTGGCTGCAAATGCCCTGATCAAGGATGCGTCCTCGCAGGGTTTGACCCTCAATGGCGAGCCTGTCACCGGCCCGTTCATCCGCAAGGTCGCGGCACAGACTCTGGTGCCACAACGGATTGAGAATACCGCAAGCACCAGCACTGACATCACGCTGACCACCTTTGGTGTGCCACAAGTGCCCGGCCCGGCAGATGGCTATGGATACCGGATTGAGCGCAGCTATTACGACATGGACGGCAATTCCGCTGAACTGGGAAGTGTTGCGTCGGGCGCGCGGTTGGTCGCGGTTCTGACCATCACACCGTTTGAGGACGGCGAGGCGCGGCTAATCATCGACGATCCGCTGCCGGCAGGGCTTGAGATCGACAACCCGAACCTCTTGCGGTCGGGCGACGTGCGCTCGCTCGACTGGCTGAAAACGGCATATGCGCAGCACACCGAATTCCGCTCGGACAGGTTCATAGCCGCCGTGGACTGGCGCGAGGACGAGGCATTTCGCCTTGCTTATATCGTGCGCGCCGTGTCACCCGGCAGCTATCACCACCCCGCCGCCACGGTCGAGGATATGTATCGGCCTCAGTACCGCGCCCACACGGATACCGGCCAGTTGACTGTGACCGAGTAGGGATATGCGCGCGCATCGCTGGCTCTTTGCGCTCGCTCTGACGCTGGTCCTTGCGGGCGGCGGTCGCGATGCGCTGGACCGCTGGATCGCGGCGACCCCCCTACCCGCGATGCTTACCTCGACCGGGGCCGAGGTGCTGGACCGCAATGGGCAAACCTTGCGCATCTACACAGTTGCCGATGGCCGCTGGCGGCTAGAGCCGGGGCGCGTGGATGCTGCATTTACCGATATGCTGATCGCCTATGAGGATCGCCGCTATCTCAGCCATTCCGGTGTCGATCTGCGCGCGTTTGCACGCGCCGCACTGCAGGCCGTGCGCAGTGGCGGCATCGTATCAGGCGGCTCAACGCTGACGATGCAAGTCGCGCGCCTGATGGAGGATGGCAGCACCGGGCAATGGGCGGGCAAGCTACGGCAAGTCAGGCTGGCATTGGCGCTGGAGCGGCGGCTAACCAAGTACCAGATCCTGAAAATCTACCTGACCCGTGCACCCTATGGCGGCAATATCGAGGGTATTCGCGCCGCTACTCTGTCGTGGTTCGGCAAGGAGCCTGCACGCCTGACCCCCGCCGAGGCGGCGCTGCTGGTCGCCCTGCCTCAATCGCCCGAGGCGCGCCGCCCGGATCGCCACCGCGCCGCAGCACGCGCCGCCCGCGACCGCGTGCTGGACCGCATGACGCAGCAAGGCGTGCTGAGCGCTGAGGCCGCGAGCGCCGCCAAGCTGGACCCGGTGCCGACCGCGCGGCGCCCATTCCCCGCGCTTGCCCCGCATCTGGCAGACCGTGCCATAGCAGACGCGCCCGCTACGCTGCGCCACGACCTAACCATCGACGCCGGCCTACAGGCCCAGTTGGAAACGCTGGCCGCACGCGCGGTGCGCGGCCTGCCCGGCGCGGTGTCGGTCGCCATCGTGCTCGCTGATCATCGCAGCGGCGACATCCTTGCCTCTGTCGGCTCGGCTGGGTTTGACAATGGCGCGCGGCAGGGCTTCGTCGATATGACACAGGCGCTGCGCTCACCCGGATCGACGCTCAAGCCGGTGATATATGCCATGGCATTCGATCGCGGCCTCGCGCATCCACAAACGCTGATTGACGATTCGCCCGTCCGCTTTGGCGATTACGCGCCGCAAAATTTCGACGGCCATTTTCGCGGCGAGGTGACTGTGGCAGACGCGCTGCGCCAATCGTTGAACATCCCTGTGGTGCGGCTGATGGACGAGATTGGCCCGGCCCACCTGATGGACGTCATGCGCCGCGCCGGGATGGACGCGCAGTTGCCCGGCGATCATGCCGGGCTTGCCATCGCGCTGGGCGGTGTCGGCGTTACGCTAACGGATATGGTGCAGCTTTATGCGGCCCTACCGCGCGGCGGTGATGCGATCCCGCTGCGCTGGCGGCAAGGCGGCGGCGCACCTGTACCCACCCGCATCCTCAGCGCATCAGCCGCTTGGCAAGTGGGCGATATCCTATCGGGCCTCGCGCCGCCGCAGAATGCGCCCAGCCGCGCGCTCGCCTACAAGACGGGCACCTCTTATGGCCACCGCGACGCGTGGGCGCTCGGCTATGACGGCGCGCATGTGGCCGGCGTATGGATCGGGCGGCCCGACGGCACGCCGGTGCCGGGCGCATTCGGCGGCGATCTGGCGGCGCCCATCCTATTTGAGGCGTTCCAAAGGCTAAAACCGCAGCCCGATCCGCTGCCCGCCCCCCCGCCAGAGACGCTGATCGTGTCCACCGCCGAACTGCCGCAGCCTTTGCGCCGCTTTACCGGGCGAAACGCCATATTCGCCAAGGACCCCAGTGCGCCCGAGCTGATTTTTCCACCCGACGGCGCGCGCTTTGCCAGCGCCGTGCCGGGCCTGCCGGTCAAAGTGCGCGGTGGTACGCCGCCTTATACATGGATGGCAAACGGCCAGCCGCTGCTGACAGGCGTGCGGGTGCCGCAGGCGAACATCATGGGGCTAGGCGCAGGCTTCAGCCAGATATCAGTGATTGACGCACTGGGCCGTAGCGCGCGGGTGAACATCCGACTAGATTGACGCAGCCTAAGCCAGCGCGCCCTCGGCCGCTGCACGGATAGCCCGAATATTCTCGCCGTAAGGCGCAGGGTCATCCACGCTGCCGCCCTTGAACACGCCTGATCCGGCGACGAACACATCCGCGCCCGCCTCGGCCATCAAAGGCGCGGTTTCGGGCGTCATGCCGCCGTCAATCTCGATATGGATGGGCCGGTCGCCGATCATGGCGCGCAAGGAGCGGACCTTTTCGATCTGGCTGTGGATGAATTTCTGCCCGCCAAAGCCGGGATTTACTGTCATCACGCATACGAGGTCTATCATGTCCAGCAGGTGCGGCACCGCGTCCAGCCCTGTGCCGGGATTCAACGCCAGTCCGGCCTTGCAACCCGCCCCGCGAATAGCCTGAAGCGTGCGGTGGATATGCGGCCCCGCCTCCAGATGCGCGGTCAGGACGTCGGCGCCCGCATCTGCGTAGGCGTCAATATACGCATCGACGGGCAAGATCATCAGATGCACGTCCATGACGGTCTGAATATGCGGGCGGATCGCCTTGAGCAGAGGCGGGCCGAACGTGAGGTTTGGCACGAAATGCCCGTCCATCACATCGACATGCACCCAGTCGCATCCCTCGGCCTCAATTGCGCGGATCTCCTGTCCGAAATTGGCGAAATCGGCAGAGAGGATCGACGGCGCGATCCTGATCTTGCGGTCGAATGTCATGGGCTGGCTCCGGGGTTAGGCTGATGAGGGCTAAATGCGCCCTAACCCGGCCCAAGGTCAAGGCCGGCCCGATTGCGGCCTGCGCCTGATTGTGGCACCAATCAGTACGCACCGCTACGAAAGGCCCTGACCATGACCGACGCCCCCATTGACCCCTCCCTGCTGGAGGCACCATCCGGCTTGCAAATCCATTTAGGATACAAACTGACCGAGTGGTCACGCGATTACGCGCGAGTTGAGCTGGATTTCGCGCCACAACTGCACAACCGCCAAGGGCTGCTCCACGGCGGCGTTCACGCGCTGATGCTGGACACGGCTATGGGATATGCGGGCTGCTACACGGGCGACAAAGGGTCAAAGCAGGACGCGCTGACCCTATCGATCACGGTAAACTATCTGGCCCAGTTGCAAGGCACGCGCATCATCGCCACGGGCCGGCGCACAGGTGGCGGCCGCAAGACCTACTTTGCTGAGGCACAGATCACCGATGAGACCGGCGTCGTTGCAGCCACCGCCAGCGGCGTCTTTCGCTATCGCAGCGGGCCACTTACAGTCTGAGGCTGGAAGTATTTTTGGCCTGATCCTGCTTGACAGCAGGCAAAGGGCGGGCCAACCCTCCCCTGATGTTAGATCTGCGCCCGGTGGGATATGTTGTCGGCCTGTTGGCCATGGCGCTGGGGCTGGCCATGTTGCTGCCGCTTGTCGTGGATATTGCCGAGGGGCGCGGCCACTGGCACGTTTTCGCACAAACCTCGATCCTGACCATCATGATCGGCGGCCTTGTTGCCGGCGCCTGCCGCAACGGTGTGGGCGAGGGGCTAACCATTCGCCAGACATTCCTTTTGACCACCGGGGTCTGGGTTGTGCTGCCTCTTTTCGGTGCGCTGCCGTTCATGCTGGGCGCAACTGGCCTCGATTTTACCGATGCCGTGTTTGAGGCGATGTCGGGCCTCACGACCACCGGATCGACGGTGATTGAGGGGCTGGATACGCTACCCAAGGGGCTGCTGCTGTGGCGCGGCATCACACAATGGCTGGGCGGGGTCGGTATCATCGTCGTCGCCATGGTGTTCCTGCCAGAATTGCGCGTCGGCGGCATGCAGATTTTCAAGGCCGAAGCCTTTGACACAATGGGCAAGATCCTGCCCCGCGCCACTGAGATCGCCAGCCGTATATCGGTAATTTATCTCGCCATGACGCTGGCCTGCATCATGTCCTACGTCGCAACCGGCATGAACGCTTTTGACGCCACGGTGCATGCCATGACAACCGTGTCGACAGGCGGCATGTCAAATTACGACACCTCCTTTGGCGAGCTTCATAAATCGGCAGAATATGTCGCAGTCATTTTCATGATTCTGTCGGCGCTGCCCTTCGTGCGGTACGTGCAAATGATATCAGGGACGGCAAAGCCACTGCTGCGCGATCCGCAAGTGCGCGGCTTTTTCATCACGATTTCGTCCATCGTCGGCGTGCTGACCGCCTGGCAATTCGTCCAACGCGCGCACTTCACCGAAGAGACGTTTCGCGAGGTGCTGTTCAACGTGGTGTCGATCATCACCGGCACCGGCTACGCCAGCGAGGATTATATGTTGTGGGGGCCGTTCGCCGTCGCAATCTTCTTCTTTACCGGGCTGATCGGTGGCTGCGCCGGATCGACCGCCTGCTCCATCAAGATTTTTCGCTACCAACTGCTGTTTGCGTCAATCCGCGTACAACTGGCCCGGATTCGCACGCCGCATGGCGTCTTCACGCCGCGCTATTCCGGCAAGGCAGTCGGTGACGACGTGTTAAACTCCGTCATGTCGTTCTTTGTTTTCTTTACCGTCAGCCTCGGCCTGATCGCAGTCCTGCTGGGCATGACTGGCCTCGATTTCACCACCGCACTTTCGGGCGCCGCAACCGCGCTGGGAAATATCGGACCCGGACTTGGCGACGTCATTGGCCCCTCGGGCAACTTTGTCACGCTGAATGACACGGCGAAATGGATCTTGACGGCTGCCATGCTGATCGGCCGCTTGGAGCTGCTTGTCGTTTATGCCATATTTACCGTAACATTCTGGAGAATCTGATGCCTGATACATCCCGAACCCGCCCCTTGGGCGCTCAAATCTCGCATATGCTGAAATCACGGGGTGTCGACACCATTTTTGGCATCCCCGGCGTGCATAACCAGGAAATGTACCGCGGCATCGAAGAGGCAGGCATCCGCCACCTTCTGGCGCGGCACGAACAGGGCGCAGGCTTCATGGCCGACGGCTATGCGCGCGCCAGTGGCAAGCCGGGCATCGCCTATGTGATTACAGGGCCGGGCCTTTGTAACACCATGACCCCGATGGGGCAGGCCTACTCTGATAGCGTGCCGATCCTCGTGCTGTCCTCGTGCCTTGACGATACGGCGGCAACGCGCGGCCAATTGCACCAGATGCTGGATCAGCAGGCGGCAGGCGGATGCGTGTCAGACTGGTCCTACACCGCAAATACAGCGGCCGCCGCCTACACCCTGATCGACCGTGCGCTGACCGAATTCCAGACAAAGCGCGCACGGACCAAGCATATTCAGGTGCCGATCGCCGCGCTTGAGGGTGAGGCCGTCGCCGCACCCGATGCGCCGCCCAGCGTGAAGCCGGTGCGCCACGTCCTGCCCGACGGCATCGCAGGCCAGATCATGGCGGCAAATCGCCCGCTCTTTATCCTGGGCGGCGGGGCCGTCCGCGCCTCCGAGCAGGCACGCCGCGCGCTAACAACGCTCAAGGCTGCCAGCTTCCCGACTGACGCGGGGCGGGGCATTATTTCGGTCGAAGGCGATCCGCTGCACTATGGCGGCTATCTGGGCCGACCTGAGACGGCAAAGGTCGCGGCAAGTGCCGATCTGGTCATCGTTGTTGGCAGCGAGCTGTCCGAGACGGACCTCTGGCGCGCCAAGCTGGAGCATACCTGCCAGATGATCCGCGTCGACATCGACCCCGAAGTGCTGGGCCAAGAGCCCCGCAGCATCGCGGTGCCGATGGACGCAAATGATTTTTTCACCGGGCTGAACGCCGCCATTGAGGGCCACAGTGCTAAAACCTCATGGGACGCGGGCGAGGTCACGAAGGCGCGCAAACGCTGGCGCGCCGAAGCCGATTCCGAACGGCCCGGCATTGCGCGCATCTGCGACGCCCTGAAAGAGGTGATGCCCGAGGACACGATGTTCTACTCGGACATGACTCAGTTCGCCTATGCCGGTAAGGAATTCTGGGATATGGACCGGCCCGGCCACTGGCACCACCCCTACGGCTTTGGCACGCTGGGCTATGCGCTACCTGCCGGCATCGGGGGCGCGGCCGCCCGGCCCGGCCTGCCGACGGTCGTGATCGCGGGCGATTATGGCTTCCAATACACCGTGCAAGAGCTGGGAACAGCCGTCGAACTGGGCCAGCCACTGCCGATTCTGCTGTGGGATAACGGCAAGCTGAAAGAGATCGAGGACAGCATGGTCGCCGCCCAGATCGCACCCAATTCGGTGATCGCCCACAATCCCGATTTCGTCGCGCTGGCCAAGGCGTACGGCTGCGAGGCGACGGCGCCGAAATCACTCGGAGAGCTGAAGAAAGCCGTCACGGCGGCGTTCAAAGCGGACGGGCCGACGCTGATCTACATGACCGGCGACATGAAGGATTAATCTGCCAATCGGCAAATGTGGGGCGCGTCAGCCGATGCGCCCCACAGGCCCGATGCAGCCCGTCTGCCCGCGATGCAGCAGCAGATGGTCCAGCAAAACGCAAGCCATCATCGCCTCGCCCACTGGCACGGCACGGATGCCGACACAAGGATCATGGCGGCCCTTGGTCACCACCTCTGTCGCCGTCCCATCCATTCGGATCGATGCACGCGGGCTAAGGATCGACGACGTTGGTTTGACCGCAAAGCGCACGACGACCTCTTGCCCTGTCGATATACCGCCAAGGATGCCGCCCGCATGATTACTGCTGTATACCGGGCCATCCTTGCCCATGAAAATCTCGTCAGCGTTATCGGTGCCCATCAATTCGGCAGCGGCCATCCCCTCACCGATCTCGACGCCCTTCACAGCGTTGATCGACATCATCGCAGCGGCCAGATCGGTATCCAGCTTGGCATAGATCGGCGCGCCCAGCCCCGCAGGCACGCCCCGCGCAACCACCTCAACGACTGCGCCGACCGAGTTGTGGGCCTTGCGCAGTTTTTGCAAATACGCCTCCCAATCGGGCGCGGCATTGGCGTCTGGTAGCCAAAAATCGTTGCCCTCAATCGCGTCCCAGTCGAACGCCGCACGGTCCAGCGTCATCGCGCCCATGCGCGTCATGTAGCCCTTGATCTGCACTTCGGGGACCAACTGGCCCAAGGCCGCGCGTGCGATACCGCCCGCCGCCACCCGCGATGCCGTCTCGCGTGCGCTGCTACGCCCGCCGCCACGATAGTCGCGCAGGCCGTACTTCTGGTGATAAGTGATATCCGCATGACCGGGCCGAAACGTATTCGCGATGTCGCCATAATCACGGCTGCGCTGATCGGTATTCTCAATCATCAACTGGATGGATGTTCCGGTGGTTTTCCCCTCAAACACACCCGACAGAATGCGAACCGCGTCAGCCTCATTCCGCTGGGTCATATTTTTGTTCTGGCCGGGGCGCCGCTTGTCCAGCCACTGTTGTAGCATCGCCTCGTCCACTGGCACGCCCGGCGGGCAGCCATCGACCGTCGCGCCCAACGCAGGCCCATGGCTTTCGCCCCATGTCGTGACGCGAAACATATGTCCGAAAGTATTGAGGCTCATGGCGCGGCTCCTTTGCCGCTTGGTCTAGCTGCCCGGTCCGTATCCCTCAAGGGATTTTGGCAATAGGGCCACCGCCATAGCAGCGGCCCCATGGCGTCAAACCAGCGACTTAGGGTCTACGGTGTCAATTCCCAGTGCAGTACCGACTGCCTCATAAGTCAGCTGCCCGGCATGGACATTCAGGCCGTTCAAGAGGTTCGGATCATCCGCGCAAGCCTTCTTCCAGCCCTTATCGGCAAGCGCCAGCATGAAGGGCATCGTGGCGTTGCCCAGTGCGATGGTTGATGTGCGCGCGACCGCGCCCGGCATATTGGCGACGCAGTAATGCACGATACCATCGACCTCATAGATCGGGTCTTTGTGGGTCGTGGCCTTGGACGTTTCGAAACAGCCACCTTGGTCGATGGCAACATCCACCAGAACCGAGCCGGGCTTCATGAGCGATAGTTGATCGCGGCTAACCAGCTTAGGCGCGGCGGCACCGGGTATCAGAACGGCGCCCACGATCATATCCATGCGCGGCAGCAGCTCCACAACGGCGCCCTTGTCGGAATATTGCGTCGTCAGGCGGCCCATAAAAATATCGTCCAGATATGACAGCCGCGCGATCGACCGATCAAGCACGGTAACGTTCGCGCCCATACCCACGGCCACGCGGGCCGCGGCGGCGCCCACTACGCCGCCGCCGATGACTGCAACATTTGCAGGTCGAACGCCCGGCACGCCGCCCATCAGGACGCCGCTACCACCATTGGCCTTTTGCAGCGCCCATGATCCGGTCTGCGGCGCAAGGCGCCCGGCGACCTCGGACATCGGTGCCAGAAGGGGCAGGCCGCCATTGCGGTCTGTCACCGTCTCATACGCGATGGCTGTGCAGCCTGACGCAATCAGATCGCGCGTCTGGTCAGGGTCCGGGGCGAGGTGCAGATAGGTGAACAACAACTGGCCCTCACGCAGCATCTTGCGCTCAACTGCCTGTGGCTCTTTGACCTTGACGATCATGTCGGCGGTGGCAAACACTTCTTCGGCGGTGTCGATGATCTTGGCGCCGATAGAGGTGTAGTCGTCATCGGTAAATCCGGAGCCGATCCCGGCGCCAGACTGGATCAGAACGTCATGGCCGTGCGATACGGCCTCTTGCGCCGCGTTGGGCGTAATGCCGACGCGGAATTCCTGTGGCTTGATTTCGGTGGGGCATCCGATTTTCATTGTTGGCTCTCCTGTTGATACATCCAGATATGAGGCAAGCACTACGCAATCCGTTTGAAATTTCGCCTGTCAGAACGCTTTTCATGGCAAGATTCTTCGATAGACTACCCCAAAACGTGAAAGGATTTGCGAGAATGTCCCTCGATGCGATGGATCGCCGCCTGCTGACCGTCTTGCAAAAGCAGGGTCGCATCTCGAACGCGGATCTTGCCGATAAGGTCAATCTGTCCGCCAGCGCCTGCCACCGCCGGGTGCAACGGCTAGAGACCGAGGGGTATATCGCGGGCTACGTTGCCCTGCTGGACGCGCGCAAAATGGGCGTCTCGGCTACGATATTTGTGGAAATTACATTATCTGCGCAGGCCGATTCTGTGCTGGAGGCGTTTGAGAAGGCCGTCGCGCGCGTCCCCGACGTGCTGGAATGTCACCTGACCGCTGGGACGGCGGATTACATCCTCAAGATTGTCGCCGAAAATACCGAGGATTTCGCCCGTATCCATCGGCAATACCTGACGCGCCTGCCCGGCGTGGCCAAGATGCAAAGCAGCTTTGCCCTGCGAACGGTGTGCAACACGACAGCGCTGCCGGTCTGAACGCAAAAGGCCCCGGCGCATCCGCAGGGGCCCTCGCATTTCGCTGCCTAGAGGCAGTTATCAGTCGCTGTCGCCGTCAGCCGCGACTTCTTCGCCGGTTTCCTGATTGACGACTTTCATCGACAGACGCACCTTGCCGCGATCGTCAAAGCCAAGCAGCTTGACCTTCACGTCTTGGCCTTCCTTCAACACATCCGAGGGATGGTTCAGGCGGCGGTTCTCGATCTGGCTCACATGCACGAGGCCGTCACGCTTGCCAAAGAAGTTCACGAACGCGCCGAAATCGACGATCTTGACGACTTTGCCATCATAGACCTGGCCTTCTTCGGGCTCGGCCACGATCGAATAGATCATGTCGTAGGCCTTCTTGATGGCCTCGGCGTTGGGCGATGCAATCTTGATGACGCCTTCGTCGTTGATGTCGACTTTGGCACCCGACACTTCGACGATCTCGCGGATGACCTTGCCGCCCGAACCGATGACTTCGCGGATTTTGTCCGTGGGAATCTGCATCGTCTCGATACGCGGCGCATGGATTGAGAAATCCTGAGCGCCAGTAAGCGCCTTGGACATCTCGTTCAGGATGTGAATCCGTCCGTCCTTGGCCTGTGCGAGCGCCTTTTTCATGATGTCAGGCGTGATGCCTGCAATCTTGATGTCCATCTGCAAGGACGTGATGCCCTTTTCGGTGCCTGCGACCTTGAAATCCATGTCGCCGAGGTGATCCTCGTCGCCCAAAATGTCAGTCAGGATTGCGTATTCGCCATCCTCTTCCATGATCAGGCCCATGGCGACGCCAGCCACAGCTGCCTTCAGCGGAACGCCCGCATCCATCATCGACAGTGAACCACCGCAAATCGACGCCATAGAGCTGGAGCCGTTCGATTCGGTGATCTCAGACACAACGCGAATGGTGTACGGGAAATCCGTCGCAGCAGGCAGAACCGCCTGAAGCGCGCGCCAAGCCAACTTGCCATGGCCGATTTCGCGGCGACCGGGAGGGCCCACGCGCCCAGCTTCGCCAACCGAATAGGGAGGGAAGTTGTAGTGCAGCAGGAAGTTGGATTTGAAGTTGCCATGCAGCGCGTCGATGAACTGCTCATCGTCGCCGGTGCCCAGCGTGGTCACGACCAAGCCTTGCGTCTCGCCGCGCGTGAACAGCGCCGAGCCATGCGTACGGGGCAGAAGGCCCGTCTGGCTGACGATTTCGCGCACGGTATCCAATGCCCGGCCGTCGATCCGCTTGCCGGTTTTCACGACATCACCGCGCAGAACGGTGGCTTCCAGCTTCTTCAGCGCCGCGCCGAGGTTTGCATCGTCCAGTTGCTCATCAGACAGAGATGCCTTGATCTCGTCCTTGGCGGCAGACACCGCACCAGTGCGTTCCTGCTTGTCGGTGATCGCATAGGCAGCCCGGATTTTGTCCTCGCCAGCCTTTTTCACAGCAGCATAAAGGTCCGAATAATCGGCGGGCTGGAAATCGAAAGGCTCTTTGGCAGCATCCTCGGCCAAGTCGATGATCAGGCCGATGACCGGCTGCATCTGCTCATGGGCGAAGTTCACGGCGCCCAGCATTTCTTCTTCGGTCAGTTCGTAGGCTTCGGATTCGACCATCATCACGGCGTCTTGCGTACCTGCAACGACCAGATCCAAACGCTGATCGGGATTGTTCTTGAGGTCGTGCATATCGTCGACTGTCGGGTTCAGAATGTACTCGCCATCCTCAAATCCAACGCGGCAGGCGGCAATCGGCCCGCGGAAGGGCGCACCGGAAATCGTCAGCGCAGCCGAGGCAGCGATCATAGCAACCATGTCAGGATCGTTGACCAGATCGTGGCTAAGCACTGTGCACATCACCAGTGTCTCGTTCTTGAAACCGGGGACAAAAAGCGGGCGGATGGGTCGGTCGATCAGACGCGCGGTCAGCGTCTCTTTTTCGGACGGGCGCGCTTCGCGCTTGAAAAAGCCGCCTGGTACTTTGCCAGCCGCGTAATATTTTTCTTGGTAGTGGACCGTCAGCGGAAAGAAATCCATGCCCGGCTTGGGCGATTTCGCAAACGTGACGTTGGCCATGACGCTGGTCTCGCCCAAGGTGGCGATGACCGATCCGTCTGCTTGGCGGGCAATCTTGCCCGTTTCCAGTGTCAGCGTCTCTTCGCCCCACTGGATTGATTTTTTCACTTCGTTGAACATCTATCGTTTCCTATCTGGAGGCGTACCGGACCCCTGCCCGACCCTCCGATTTTTCAATGGCGGCCCCATTGCCGCCGACCCCAATAATCTTGTCATCTGGGTGCCGGGGCCATGGCACGCAGTTTCAGATGTGGGGGCCATACAGCAGAATGGGATGAATTGAAAGGTAGTGAGGCACAGCGGGGGCGCGCGGCATTACGGGCGTCGGAAACATGACCGCGGCTGTTGATCTAGTCGTCGGGGAGCACCTCGGCGAGGAGCCTCTTGGCTGAAGACCGGCGCGGCCCTGCTGCCGACGCATGACGTTGGAGGTGCTCGTCACGCCCAACGGTCGGCAACGAAACAAATGATCGCCAGTTTCGCGCCCGCTGTGCGGGGTGCAGGTGCACAAATGCAAAGGCCGCCTGGGAAAACCAAGGCGGCCAAAGTTTTGTAAATTAGCTCGAAACGCTTAGCGGCGGATGCCCAGACGCTTGATCAGGTCTTGGTAGCGTGCCTCATCCTTGGACTTGGTATAGTCCAGCAGCTTGCGGCGCAGCGCGACCATCTTCAGAAGGCCACGGCGACCGTGGTTGTCCTTCTTGTGGGTCTTGAAATGCTCTGTCAGCGTAGTGATGCGCGATGTGAGGATGGCAACCTGAACCTCGGGCGAGCCAGTGTCGCCTTCCTTGGTTGCAAATTCCTTCATCAGGCGGTGCTTTTCTTCGACGGTAATCGACATCGGGATCTCCTTTTAACAGGGGTTGCGGGCGCAAGCCGGGATGTCGTCCAGCAGGGTCCATAGAGAATCTGCACGCAAGCCGATGGCGGGCGCACTGGGGGCGTATAGGCGAATTGGGATCGTTTGGGAAGGGCCGGGATGCTACAGCATCACACCGGCTGGCAGCATGCTGGATCCGACCAGCGTGATGTGGCCCGCGTTCAGCCCCGGCACATTGTTAATCGTAGCGATTTGAATCCCGTTCAGCATGATATGCTGCACGCTGGCATTGTCGGGATCAGGGGAAAGATCCACGTCAGGCTCGCCTCCGGTGATATCGTCATAGACCACCAACAAACTGTCCTCGCCAGGGGCGAAGTCAAGAATATCCGCCTGATGCTCCATGCTTAGCCACTCACCCAGCAGGACGGTATCAGCCCCGTCGCCGGTGGTCACGATATCGCCTGCCCCAGCGATGATAAGGTCGGCGCCGCCGCCGCCGTTAAGAAAGTCGCTGACGTCTGTATCATCCCAGCCATCCGTGCCATCATCATCCTCAAGGCCAGACAATGTGTCGTCGCCCCAGCCGCCAAATAAAACATCTGCCCCAGTTCCACCGCGCAGTACATCGTCGCCCAGTCCGCCGTGAATGGCGTCGTCATCGTCGCCGCCGTCCAGCGTGTCGTTGCCATGCCCTCCGACGAGGCTGTCGTCGTTTGCACCGCCTGCCATAGTATCGTCGCCGCCATGGCCGAACACGTGGTCTTCTCCGTCCTCACCCTTCACATCGTCCTGGCCCGCGCCGCCATGCAGTGTGTCACTGCCGGCGCCTCCGTCAAGCGTATCGTCGCCGAGCGCACCCCACAATTCGTCGTCGCCCTCCGCACCAGTTAACTTGTCATCTCCATCATAGCCGTTGGCGACATCTCGGTCGCTCGTTCCGGCCATATGATCGTCTTCAACTGTGCCAACAGCAACGCGCTGGATAGTTTCTGCGTCGCTGACCTTGGTGGCCTGCGCAACGTCATTGGGCAGCTTATCCGCAGGGAGGACATCGGCAAGTGTGTCGCTCACTGACGTCACATCATTGGTGGGATCAACCAAGTCGCCAGCAGTGTTGTCCTGATCGCCACCATTCGCGACATTCCCCGTCGCTACCTGATGCGTGTCAAGGGTCGCAAAATCCAGAATACTGGTCCCGCTGATTTCCACCCCAGCTTCGTCGGCACTGCTCGGTTCGTCTTGCGATGCTGTGTCATCGCCGTCGCCCGAGTCGTCCCGCCCAGCGCCCTCATGATCGTCCATCGCAGGCGACAAACCTGCAAAGGCGGTCGCGCCGAGCGCCATCATTCCCATAAGGCCTGCAAGAAACAGCATGTCGTCAATCCTGATGATCCAGCATCCAACATGCGAGATCTGCCGCGTGCATAACAGACAATTCCCTGCAAGTGGTTAACGCGACTGCATTATATCCCACAATTCGGGTTGGCGCGCATACGCGACATATAGCGGATGGCGCGGATGGCCGTCCTTGGTCAGGCCCAGATGATGTACCGCGCCGCCAGCGTTGATGAGCAAGGCCGCGACCTGCGCGCCCCGGTCCAGATGCGCGCCGTGGGTGCCCCATGCGGCGATGTTGCACCCCGCCCAGTCGCATCCCTCCAAAATGGCCGCGTCGTTGGCAGGGCCGACCGGATCAAGGGCGGCGCGCATTTTGCGCGGGTCGGTGTCGCGCCAAGCAAAGATGTTGCTGACACGAAATGCGCCAAAGCCCAGCGCGCGGGCGCGCCGCTCGCATCGCTCGACCGTCGGGTCGTTCTGGATCTCGGTCGCGGTCGAGGGGTTCAGCATGATAAAATGCGCGCGTCCGGCTGTATCGTCCCAGATGCGGGTCAAAGAGTAACGATACCTCTCGCAGGGCGAATAGATTGCGGTGGACGCGGCGTCGCCCTTCAGATGTGTGCGCGTGATCATTCGGGCGCGGCAAAGACGCGGCTGGGGTGCAATTCGCCCGCCTTGTAGATGCCCACAGCCACTGCGCGGCCCTCTAGTGAGGCCCAGCATTCATCGCCATATTCGGCGTCACCCGGATAGACCATGCCGGGATTACCATTTCGCAGCTTGGCCGCACCTTCGGGTGTGCAGCGTAGTTCGGGCAGGTCGGTAAGACCCACTTCCAGCGGCAGGATATGCGCGTCGATGCTAGGATCGTGCGCCAGTTCCTCGACTTTGTCCAAGGTGATACCCTCTTCGGCCTCGAACGGGCCGGACCAAACACGCCGCAGCCATGTGACGTGCCCCTTGCAGCCCAGTGCATCGCCCAGATCGCGGGCAATGGCGCGCACATAGCCGCCTTTGCCGCACACCATCTCTAGCACGGCGCGGTCTGCATCGGGCCGCTCGGCCAGCAGCAATTCATCCACCCAGAGCGGGCGCGCGGCCAGCGTCACATCCTCGCCGTCGCGGGCCAGCTTATAGGCACGCTCGCCATCAACCTTTACGGCCGAAAACTTGGGCGGCACCTGCATGATATCGCCGGCAAAGCGGTGCAGCGCCTCCTTGATCTCATCATCGGTGGGGCGTGTGTCGCTAGTGGCGATCACCTCGCCCTCTGCATCGTCGGTGTTGGTGGCCGTGCCAAACCGCACCTCAAACCTGTAGGCCTTGAGCGCATCGGTGATGTACGGCACCGTCTTGGTCGCCTCGCCCAGCGCCACGGCCAGAACGCCTGTCGCCTCGGGGTCCAGCGTGCCGGCATGCCCGGCCTTTTTGGCCTGCAATGCCCAGCGCACCTTGTTCACGACGGAGGTGGAGGTGATGCCAGCAGGCTTGTCCACGACCAGCCAGCCTGAGATATCGCGTCCCTTGCGTTTGCGTGCCATGCGGTCCTGCCTTTGATGGATGAAAGGCGGGGCTAGCCCAAGGCCGGCGGTCTGTCAATCTCGGGCAGGCGTGCCATGCGCACCCAGCCGCGCCGCCAGCCAGTCAGATGGCCAGCGCACAGGCCCCCAGCCCATCACCCCAAGACCGACAGAGCGGACGGCAATCAGAGCCATCCACCCACTGAAAAGGTTGGCAACCACCGCGCCGATCAGCATCCCGGTATATCCGCCCAATTGAAGGCCCGCCCACGTCATCGGTACATAGAGCAGAAAGATACGCGTTCCGCTCAGGCTCATCGACCATAGCGCGCGGTCGCGCGCGTTCATCGCCGCATTGGCCGTAATCAGGATGCCATAGCCCAGAAAGCCCCAGCTGGCGATGCGCAGATAGGTAGCGGTGTAGGATTGCGCCTCGCTGCCCGAGGTCATGATCGCGGCGAGCGGCACCGCAGAGAATAGCAGCAGCGCCGCCACACCCAGCCCAAAGATCGCGCAGGCGGCATGTGTGATGCGCAGGCCCTTTTTCGCCCGCGCCTCGTCGCCCGCGCCCCACGCCTGCCCCACAACAGGCCCGATGCCAGATGACAGCGCCAGCAGCGGCACCACGACCACGCCCTGCACCCGCGTCGCTGCGCCAAATCCCGCGACGGCCGTATCGCCGATGGTGGCAACAAAGCCGGTGACGATGGCCATGCCCAGCGGATTAATCGCATTTGACATCGCGGCAGGCGCGCCCACGCGCACAATGCGGCGGATAGAGGTCGCGGCGCCCAGCCATGGCGCCGCGTTTAACTGCAAGACGCCAGCGTGCCACGCAAAGAAGGCCAGCCCCGAAAACGACGCCATCCGCGCGATCAGCGAGGCCAGGCCGGCGCCATCCATACTTATCGCCGGAATCGGGCCAAAACCAAAGATCAGCATCGGATCAAGGCCGATATTCAAAAGTGCCTGCGCCAGCATTGCCATTGCGGCGACACCGCTGCGACCCCCGGCGCGAAAAACTGCATTCAGCGCCATACCAGTGACTAAAAACGGAAAGCTCAGGCACCAAAAGCGCATATACCCGAGTATCGCGCCAAGCACTTCGCCGCCGGCGCCCATCGCAGCAAAGAGATGCGGCGCCACCAGATATACGATCAGCGCTATCGTGCAGGACAGCCCCAGCGCCAACGCCATCGCGTGTAGGGTCATACGGCGGCGATCACCTGCGTCTTCGCCGCGACCGATGGCCTGACTAATGACAGTGTTTGTGCCTGCAGACAGCCCGATGGACAGCGATGTCAGCGCAGTTATCACAGGAAAGACAAAGCCGATCGCGGCCAGGGATGTCGCCCCGTCGCGCGCCAGAAAGAACGCATCCGCCAGACCAACGCTGAGCACGCCCAAGATACCGATCGTCATCGGCGCGCTGACGGACCATAGCGCGCGACCTACAGGGCCATCGTTCAGTGTCTTTTCGGCGGTCATAATGTGCGTGCCCTCAGGTATCGGCGCGGCCAGACGGGCCGCCAACGCGCCTACCTAAGGCGTTTCACCAAAAAGCCGAATCCATCATTGATTTTGCGCCTATTCAGGCTGCCCGCGAACCACCGTGCCAATGATCGGCCCCATGGCAAATCCGATATCGCTGCGGTTCAGCTCGGGCGCGTAGAGGCGCGAGATATTGCCGTCGAAATAAAGCGCCTGAGGCAGGTCCAGATGATCGCGAAAGAGGCGCCCAAACGTATGAAAGTTCACAGCCGCGTTCGAGATGACAAACACAGCCCGCGTGCCGTCATTGCTGGTGCCGACGCCGTTGCGGACGTAGCGGCTGTCGCTATCCACCAAAAAACGGGGATGCAATTCACCGTCCACTACCAGCATCGGCCCCGACTGCGTTGCATAGCGGCACTCTGGCGCCCTATCGGCAAAGCGCAGCGTCTCGATCACGTCGGCGCGGCCCTCTCGCACGCATAGGACACCGTTAGGTAGCAAGCCGAAATTGCCAGGGCCCTTGCTCGTGACAAGACCCGCATGCTCCTGCCCGTTCTCGACATAAAGGCCGACAGGCCGACGGTCCGAATGATACATTCCGGCATTCATGGCAAAATCCAGATCGCCGCCATCCTCGGCCAGCTGGACACGGACACGGCTGAAACTGCCCAACGTCTCGCCTTCGGGGGATTTGAGGAAAACGCGCAAGTCGGCGACGCTCATGTCGACCTCGCAGATGGAGTACTGGACATCCTCAAACGTGTCCGTTCGGCACTCTGCCGCGCTCAGCACCGCAGGCAGCAGCGCCAGCAGGGCCGCCAGCCACGCCTTAGTCATCGCTGGCCCCATCCTCCAGATCACGCTGCACCGCACCTTGGGAAAAGAGGCGGCGCGTCTCGTCCATCTGGTCAAAGGTCGGGTCTAGCCGAAACCGCAAATCAGGGGCGAATTTCAGGCCGAGCTTCTTGCCGATCACGCGGCGCAGCTCACCCTTGTTGCGCGCCAGCAAGGCGGGCAATTCCTCCTGCCCGTGTCCGCCTAGCGGCATAACATAGGCTGTCGCGATCTTTAGATCGTTGGACATGCGCACCTCGCCTACCGTCACCGACATGCGGCTGAGATCGGGATCGTGGATATCGCCGCGCGACAGAACTTCGGCCAGCGTGCGGCGCACGTTCTCGCCAACCTGAAGCTGCCGTTGCGTTGGGCCTGCGCCATCTTGAGATTTGTTCTTTGCCATAGCGCAGCATTTAGTCCCTATAGCGCCCTTTGCCAAGCGATGATGCCCGCGCTATTGAGGGCTGCAACCAGCAAAGAGGCAGGATCATGAGCACAGGACCGGGCATAGCAGTGACAGGCGCATCTGGCCGAATGGGCCAGATGCTGATCCGCACCATCATGGATAGCGGGCGCGCCCACCTTACTGGCGCGGTTGAGCGTACTGGCCACGCATGGATCGGCCGCGACGTGGGCGAAGCGATGGGCGGCGCGGCAATGGGCGTGATCGTGACGGACGACGCGCTAGAGGCGTTCGCCCCCTCGCAGGCCATCATTGACTTTACCGCGCCCGCCGCCACCATCGCATTTGCCCAGTTGGCCGCGCAGGCCCGCGCCGTGCACGTTATAGGCACCACGGGATTTTCAGACGCCGACGTTGAGGCGCTACAGCCCGCCGCCCGCCATTGCGTACAGATCCGCGCAGGCAACATGAGCCTGGGTGTCAATCTACTGACCATGCTGACCGAAAAGGTCGCACGCGCGCTGGACGATGATTTCGACATCGAGATCGTCGAGGCGCATCACAATCAAAAGGTGGACGCGCCCTCCGGCACTGCCCTGATGATGGGCGAGGCGGCGGCGACGGGGCGCGGTGTCGCGCTGGACCGCGTGTCGGACCGAGGGCGCGACGGCATCACGGGCGCACGGACGCGCGGCGACATCGGCTTCTCCGCTATTCGAGGCGGCGACGTGGTGGGCGAACATGACGTCATCTTTGCCGCCGCCGGGGAGAGGATCGTCCTGCGCCACATCGCGACTGACCGCGCCGTATTTGCGCGCGGCGCGCTTAAGGCGGCGCTATGGGGCCAAGGCCGCGAGCCGGGATCCTATGACATGCTGGATGTCTTGGGGCTGCGGTGAGGCAAGCGCCCATCCTAGACCCGCGCAAAAGCGCTGGTCCTTCGACATAAAATCGACCATCCTAACCAGAACTAGGAGAAATATCTGTTATGAATAAGTTTGTCTGGCTATTGGGCTGCGCACCATTCCTGCTCGCGGCATGCGAGGAGATGGAGGGTGGCACCGGGACGGGCGGTGCGTCCAATCAATTCATAAGCGAGTTGCCAGAGAGCCTAGTGGCCCTTGCCGCACCCTACCAGAATCTGAACGCTGTACGGCTTAACCCGGCGGATGGATGCTATGTCTATCAATATACAGGTCCGGTCGAGACTACGTTCCTGCCACTTAGGTCCAAAGACGGCCGGCCGATTTGCACACAGCGCGTCGCAAAGACCTAAGCAGACAGGTAACGCCGCCCTGCTGATAGGGCGGCGAAAGTGGCCTCAGCTTTGGGCTGCGATCCGGTCCTCGGGCGCATATAGGTATGCCGTCGATCCGGGCTGAACCTGTCCATACAAACCGATGATATGCGCCATAACCATACGAACGCAGCCCGAACTGGCCCGCCCCCCGATCGAGCGCGGCTGCGGAGAGCCGTGAATGCGCAAGTAGGTATCCCGATTGCCGACAAATAGATAAAACGCACGAGAGCCGAGCGGGTTGTTCGGCCCGCCGTTCATGCCATCTGCATGCTGCGTATAAATGTTGGGATCGCGCTTGATCATGGCTGCCGTCGGCGTCCACGTCGGCCATTTTGCCTTGCGCCGGATCGTGTACGTGCCCGGCTCGTAAAGATTGCCGCGCGCAATAGCGACGCCGTAGCGCATCGCCGTTCCATCGCCGCCGATATGGTACAGATACCGCGCCACTGCATCGACATGGATATCGCCGGGCCGCAGACCATCATTCGCCTCGACACGCTGTGGCAGGAAGCGCGGATTAAATCCCCAAGGGTTCGACGTGGCCGGATCATAGTTCGCGGGCGTGACCTGAGCATCCCATTTCGACCATTTCGATTGGTCCGACGTCGGGGCCGCTGCTGCGATGGTCGGAATGGGTGCCGAAAACAAAGCGGCTGTCGAAATCACGAAGTGGCGTCTGGTCAGCATAGGTTTTTGATCCTTTTTGTTGCGGCACGAATCTGTAGATAACTACTCAACAACGCATCACCGGGCAAAGATCCAATCACGTGCCTGTGTCAGCGCCTATAGCAAGTTATAGTTGCAAAAATGCAAATGCAGAAGGAAGAAGCGTCAGCGAACGGCTTCGCGGCAGGCAATTGGCTGTTGAAAACACCATTTCAAGCCGCCTGCTACTCCCGTTCCAGCCATCCCTCCATCGCCGCAAGCCCCTCATCTAGCCCTGTCCGACCGAACCCGATCCTGAAGCGATCTGTCGGCGTCTTGCCCAAATCGGACCGATAGATCGTGCTGGGCAGCACCAGCACGCCGGCCTCCTCGACCAACCGGCGGGCAAACGTCTCCACGCCATCCGCGCCCAGATAACGCGGATACCCCATGCAGGATCCATCAGGTCGCCGCCATTCAAACAGATCCGCATGGCGGTCAAAGAATGCGTCCCATTTTGGCAGGTTTTCGTCCACAATGGCGTTGTTACGTGCCAATATCTGCCCGCGCGCCTTCAGCGCGATGCGGGCCAAATGCTCGGACGGGCCGGAGTTACAGATAGATAAGTAGTGCTTCATCCGCTCCATGCGGGATAATACATCGCGATCCTGGCACGCGATCCAGCCAATGCGCAGGCCCGGCAAACCGTATGATTTGGACATCACGCCCAAGGACAGCCCGCGCTCGTACTCGTCCGCAACAAACGGCAGATGCGCGGCGCCGCTTGGCCCAAGCCCATGAAAAATCTCATCGTGCAGAATCCAGATGCCGTGGGTGCGGCACAGCGCGATCAGCGCGCGGTAGCGATCCAGCGGCAGGATCGCCCCGGTGGGATTATGCGGGAAGTTGATCGTCACCAGCCGCGTGTTGGGCCGAATTGCGGCAGCCACGCGGTCGATATCCAGTGACCAGTTATCATCTGCGTCCAGCGGCACGCCGGTCACGTCGCAGATCATCGCAGGCAGCGTCTCGTGCGACTGATAGTTCGGGGTAACGACGACGGCATGATCGCCCGGCGCCAGCAGCACGGAATTGGCGGCAAATATCCCCTCGCTGGCCCCGGCAAAGCACAGGATATCGTCCGCATCCCGCCCGGCATAAGTCGCGGCGATCTCAGCCCGCAAGGCAGGCTCGCCCCATGTTTCGGTGTAACCGAGCCACATATTCTCAAATGCGGCACGATCCTCAGGCGTCGCCATGGCCAGTAAATCCGCCAGCGGCATGCTTTCGGCGTCAGAAGCAGTCAGGTGGTAGCGGGCGCTGAACTCCCACTTGGCGAAATGCGTCTCTAGCCGGAAATCGGGTAATCCTGTCATGCTGTCTCCTTGCGTGTCCCTCTGCGCCATAGGACACCTTGAGACCACACCAACGATGCTAAGTCATCCGTCATCCAAGGTACTACCTATAGAGCCACTTTTGCGCCGGAATAGAGTCTACTGCCAGTGATAAAAGTGATGCGTGGGTCCGTGGCCATGGCCCACATCCAGCAGATGTGCGGCGGCGATTGCCTCTGTGATGTACTTTTTGCCGCGCTGCACCGCCTCCAGCAGCGGTAAACCCGCGCCTAGATGCGCCGCGATGGCCGATGACAGCGTGCATCCTGTGCCATGGGTGCGCACCGTGTCGATGCGCGCGCCATGCAGCCACTCGCGACCATCGTGCCACACTAACAGATCGGGGCTGGCGTCACTGTCCAGATGCCCGCCTTTTAGCAACACGGCCTGCGCCCCAAGACCCAATAGCTGGTCCGCTTGGCGGGTCATTTCATCCAAATTAAGCGCCTCGGCGCAGCCCAGTAGATCGGCCGCCTCCGGCAGGTTCGGCGTGATCAGCGCGGCTTTTGGCAATAGCAGGCTGCGCAGCGCATTAACCGCATCGCTTTCCAGTAGGCGATCACCGCCCTTGGCCACCATGACCGGGTCCAGCACGATGGGCGCGTCCAGCCCTGCAAGCGCATCTACCACCGCGTTAATCAGGACGGCACCACCCAGCATTCCAATCTTGACCGCGTCGATGCGAATATCCTCGCGGAGCGCCGCAATTTGGGCTGTGATGATATCTGCATCCATCAACCGCACGGCCTGCACGCCGCGTGTGTTCTGCGCGGTCAGCGCTGTGATCGCAGCCATGGCATAGCCGCCATTGGCAGAAATGGATTTTATATCGGCTTGAATGCCAGCCCCGCCCGACGGGTCCGAGCCTGCAATGGACAAGATATTGGGGATCATGCCGGGCCCCATTCTGCGATCAGGGCGCGCGCCGCGCCTTCCATGTCGGCCGCCTGCGATATGGCCGAGACGACTGCAATGCCCGCCGCACCTATCGCCCGAATGGCCGCCGCATCGCCGCGCTTTATCCCGCCGATTGCAACGCATGGTAGCGGCGTGGCCGCGATTATCCGGGCCATGCCGTCAATGCCCAAAGGCTCTGCCGCATCCGGCTTGGTCGCTGTCGCGCGCAGAGGTCCAACGCCAAGATAATCGACACTATCCTGCGGTATAGAGCCGATTTGCGCCAGCGTTTCCACCGACAACCCCAGGATCATATCAGGCCCGATTCGGCGGCGAATGGCAGCGACGTCCCCGTCGCCCTGCCCCAGATGCACGCCGTTCGCCCCGATCTTTAGCGCGGCGTCGACACGGTCATTGACGATCAGAGCCGCGCCTGCGGCGCTCGTGATGCGCAGCAGCGCAGCTGCCAGCTTCTCGAACTCCGCATCACTGGCGTGTTTGTCGCGAAGTTGAATGATGCGCACGCCTGCGGCAAGAGCGGCGCGCACCTGCTCCGGCACGGTCGCAGGCGCGCCCGCGTCAGTCACGAAATAAATCGGGCCAAGTTGCCGCTTATTTAGCCTCATACGACCTCAATTCGCGCGCGGTCGGATACTTCCTCAGGCCCGAGGTTATAGAGCGCGTCGATGAAGGCGGCCTGGAAGCTGGCCGGGCCAGTGGCGACCTCGCCTGCCACTTCGCCCGCAACGCCATAGTAGGCCAGCGCGCCGACCGTCGCAGGCAATGCGGGTTGGTCTACCGCAAAAGCGGCGACGATTCCGGTCAGCGAACAGCCTAAAACCGTGATTCGCGGCATCAGCGCATGACCGCCCGCCACGCGGTAGGCTGCCTGCCCATCTGTGATAAAATCGCGTTCGCCCGTTACAGCTACGACGCCGCCCGTCTGGCGGGCCAGAATGCGCGCCGCGTCCTCGGCGTCGCTGACCGTGTCTGCGGTATCGGCGCCCTTGCCCGCGGCCTCAAAGCCCGCGAGCGCGATGATCTCAGAGGCGTTTCCACGAATGATGGTCGGCTTCAACGCAAGCAGGCGCGCGCCGGCATCGCGGCGCAAAGCGGTCGCGCCGACGGCAACGGGGTCCAGCACCCATGGCTTGTTTGTTGCGTTCATTACGCGCGCGGCGTCCTCCATCGACACAACCCATTCAGGGTCAAGCGTGCCGATATTGACGCTGAGCGCATCGGCCAGACCAGCGAACTCTGCCGCCTCCTGCTGAGCATGGGCCATCGCGGGACTGGCGCCTGCGGCCAACATGATGTTGGCCATGACGTTCATCGCGACATAATTTGTGATATTTTGCACCAGCGGCGCGCGGGCGCGCATATGCGCCAGATACTGTCCTGCGTCGTTCATCTTAGCTCCCCTTCGCAGGCAGGGGACATGCCGCAAGTCTGTCCCTAAACGGGACCGATCTGCGCGCAACTTCCTCCGCCGGCATGATCCGGTTCAGGTTCGAAGGGTGCATCTCAGCCCACCATGCGGCGGGCGCCCCTGTTACAAGGGCAGGATGCGCAGCGGCACAAGCAGCGTCAAGGGCTAGAAATCGATCGCAATACCCTTCTTCTCCCAATCGCCATAGCGCACGGCCTCTAGCCCATCCTTGCGACCGCCCAGTTCGGTGGGCAGGTCGGTGGCATCGGCTTTCAATCGGCGCTCTTCTGCCTCGGCCAGCGCGCGCTGCGCAGCGGGTGGCAAATCGGTGGGTTGCTTTGCAATCGTATTGTGGCGGTCTGTCATGGCATGGGTTCCTTTGCGAGCGTACCCTTGATATACGCCGCAATCGCCAATCAGCAAGGATACGACATGCCCACGCCATCGCCGCGCGCCGCCGCCGCCCACCTGCTGGACCAGATATTGGGCGAGCATCGCCAGATGTCCGAACTTTTGGCCACCGGCGCGCTGGACCGGCTGCAGGCGCCGGACCGCGCCCGCGCCCAGCGCCTCGCGACGCAAACCCTCAAAGGTATGGAGCGGGCAGACACGCTTCTGGCCAAACACCTACGCAAGCCGCCCCCCCTGCCGGTGATGAACATCCTGCGTTTGGGCACGACAGAGCTTTGCCATGGCGGTGACGCGCACGGCGTCGTTAACGAATGTGTGGGCCTGATCGCAGGAAATGCGCGCTTTGCCCGGCTAAAGGGGCTGGTCAACGCCGTACTTCGCAAAGTGGCGGCCGATGGCCCAGCCGAATGGGCCAATCTACCGGTGCCGCATCTGTCCGACTGGCTGCGCGGCCCCCTGACTGAGGCGTATGACGCCACCGCTGTGGCAGGCTTTGAGGCTGCACATTTCGCAGGCGCGCCGCTGGATTTGACACCCAAAGGCGATGCAAACGCACTGGCGCAGGCTGTCGGTGGCACGGCGCTTCCGACGGGGTCGGTCCGGCTGCAAGACGCGGGCCAGATCAGCGCGCTGCCCGGCTACGAGGCCGGCGACTGGTGGGTGCAGGACGCCGCCGCCGCGATTCCCGCGCGCGTCTTGGCCGCCCTGCCGGGCGAGGCTGTACTGGACATGTGCGCCGCGCCGGGCGGCAAAACGCTGCAACTGGCGGCGACTGGCGCAGATGTGACAGCACTGGATATATCAGACGCCCGGATGGCGCGGGTGCGCGAAAACCTGGCGCGCACGGGGCTGAACGCGGGCCTCGTGACGGGCGACGCACTGACCCATGAGGGCAGCTATGATGCGATCCTGCTGGACGCGCCGTGCTCGGCCACCGGTACGATTAGGCGGCATCCCGACCTGCCCTACGCGCGCGATGGCTCCGAAATCGGCGATCTGATCGCGCTTCAGGCCGCGATGCTGGACCGCGCGCTGGGCTTGCTAAAGCCGGGAGGCCGACTGCTCTATTGTACCTGCTCGCTGCTGCCGGACGAGGGCGAATGCCAGATCGACGAGGCGCTGGTGCGCCATTCCTCGCTATCAGTGGACCGCGCCGCGCTTAATCTGCCCGGGATAGACCCCGCTTGGATTACCGAAGAGGGCGGGCTACGGCTGCGCCCCGATTACTGGGGCGATCTGGGCGGCATGGATGGCTTCTACATCGCGCTGCTGCGCACCTGATCCGATTTTAGCAATCCTTCGGTGACTTGGGCGTGGCTGCGCGATATGATCCGCCCGAGGCGGCGCCACCAAGAGCGTCCGGAGACGAGGCGCATGGCACCAGAAGGCACGATCCGCGCGAAATGGACGAGGCTGCAAAACCGCATCGCGGCGCGGCGCGCGGCATGGGCGCGACCTGCGACCGCTTTCGTATCCTCGCCCGAGCCGCGCACGATCGGCAGCTTTGCCCGCGGGCGGCAGCTGACGGCGGGCAATTTTATGTTTGCCGGGAATCTGGTGCATAGCCTCGATACGGCGCCGTGGGACCTGGACGCGCCCAGCGCCGCATTTGCCGCCGAGGCGCACGGATTTGGCTGGCTGGATGATCTGGCCGCCGCTGGGGACGCGCCCGCGCGGGTCTGCGCGCAAAACTGGACTCAAAGTTGGATTGAGCGGCACGGAAAAGGGCGCGGCCCCGGCTGGTCGCCCGACTTGACCGGTCGGCGCATGATACGCTGGATTAATCACGCGCTCTTTCTCCTCGCCGGTCAGGAAAAACCAGCGTCGGATGCCTTCTATCGCTCGATGGCGCAGCAAACGCTGTTTTTGGGCAAACGCTGGCACGCGACTGTACCGGGCCTGCCCCGCTTTGAGGCATTGACCGGGCTCATCTATGCCGGGATCGCGCTAGAGGGAATGGACCGCTACATCGCCCCCGCCGCCCGCGCACTGAGCCGCGAATGCGACGCGCATATTGGCGAGGCAGGCCACCTGCCCACCCGCAACCCCGAGGAGTTGCTGGACGTATTTACCTTGCTAACATGGGCCGCCGCGGCGCTGGGCGAGGCAGGCATCAAGGCGCCCTCGCTGGCCGCTGCGACCGCACGCATCGCCCCCACCCTGCGCACACTGCGGCACGCTGATGGAGGGCTGGCGCGGTTTCATGGCGGCGGGCGCGGGCTAGAAGGGCGGCTGGATACTGCGCTGGCAGCCAGCGGCACCAAGGGCCGCCGCAAGGACGGGCTGGCCATGGGCTATGCCCGCCTCAGCGCCGGGCGCACATCAGTTATCATCGACGCAGCGCCGCCGCCCAAAGGCGCGGCATCGGCGGGCGCGCATGCCTCGACCATGGCGTTTGAGCTGACGTCGGGCCGCCGCCCGGTGATTGTCAATTGCGGCTCCGGCGCCAGCTTTGGCGCGGACTGGCGGCGGGCGGGGCGTGCAACACCCTCGCACTCCACCCTCGTTGTAGGGGGCGAATCAAGCGCCCGTTTGGGCAATCCCGGCGCCGAGGCCGAATGGCTGACGCAAGCACCGCGCGACGTGCCGGTTCAGATGAGCCATGCGTCCGACGGGGTGCGCTTTGAGGGCGGGCATGACGGTTACGTGCCCAGCTTTGGCCTGACCCACGCGCGCACGGTAGAGATGACCTTTGACGGGCGTGGCGTCGCGGGCGAGGACATGCTGCTGGCGCTGAGCGATGGGGACAAGCGCCGCTTTGATAAGGCGATGGATGCAAACCGCATGCAGGGCGTGCCTTACCAGATCCATTTCCACCTGCACCCAGAGGTGGATGCGAACATCGACATGGGCGGCGCGGCGGTATCATTGGCGCTGCGCAGTGGCGAAATCTGGGTATTTCGCACCGATGCGCGGGCACGAATCACGCTGGAGCCGTCAGTTTATCTAGAAAAATCGCGACTTAGCCCCCGTGCGGCCAAACAGATAGTTTTATCCGGGCGCGCGCTAGAGTATGCGGGCCGCATCAGATGGTCGCTGGCCAAGGCTCAAGATACGCCGATCAGCATCCGTGATCTGGCGCAGGACGCGCTGTATCCCGCCCCGAACGGCGACCAATACGACGATTGACACGCCAACACGCAGGATCACCATATGACCGATATCGCCCCCATCCGCCGCGCCCTTCTATCCGTATCGGACAAAACGGGGCTGATTGATCTGGGCCGCGCGCTGGCCGCGCAGGGTGTCGAGCTTCTTAGCACCGGGGGCAGTGCAAAGGCGCTGCGCGATGCGGGCCTAGAGGTGCGCGATGTGGCCGATGTGACAGGTTTTCCCGAAATGATGGACGGACGGGTCAAGACGCTGCATCCGGCCGTGCATGGTGGTCTACTGGCGCTGAGGGACAACGGCGATCATGTTAAGGCGATGGAGCAGCACGGCATCGGCGCGATCGATTTGCTGGTCGTGAACCTCTATCCGTTCGAAAGCACGGTAGCCGGCGGCGCAGACTACGACACCTGCATCGAGAATATCGACATCGGCGGTCCGGCGATGATCCGCGCCGCTGCCAAGAACCATGGGTTTGTGACTGTAGTCGTCGATGTCGAGGACTACGCCCCGCTGCTGGCCGAGATGAACGCGAACGATGGCGGCACGGCACTCGCCTTTCGCCAGAAACTAGCGATGACCGCCTATTCGCGCACCGCCGCCTACGATTCGGCCGTATCGACTTGGATGGCGGCGCAGCAGGGCGACAAAGCCCCCCGCCGCCGCACCGTCGCCGGCACGCTGGCCCAAGAGTTGCGTTATGGCGAGAACCCGCACCAATCGGCCAGCTTTTACCTGGACGGTAGCGCCCGCCCCGGCGTGGCAACCGCCCGCCAGCTTCAGGGCAAGGCGCTGAGCTATAACAATATCAACGACACGGATGCCGCGTTCGAATTGGCCAGCGAGTTTGCCAGCGCGGACGGCCCTGCCTGCGCAATCATCAAGCACGCTAACCCCTGCGGTGTGGCGCGCGCGCCAACGCTGAAGGAGGCCTATCTCCGCGCGTTCGACTGTGACCGCACGTCGGCCTTTGGCGGGATCATCGCGTTGAACCAGCCGCTAGACGGCGCCACCGCTGAGGAAATCGCGCAGATATTTACCGAGGTCGTCATTGCCCCCGGCGCGGACGACGATGCGCGCAAGATCTTTGAGGCCAAAAAGAACCTGCGCCTGCTAATCACAGACGGCATGGCCGATCCGCGCGCCGCTGCCCAGACGATCCGGCAGGTATCTGGCGGATATCTGATGCAGGACAAGGATAACGGGTATTTGGCCACCGATGACCTGAAAGTCGTGACCAAGCGGCAGCCCACCAATGCCGAGATGGCCGATATGCTGTTTGCATGGAAGGTCGCCAAACACGTTAAATCCAACGCCATCGTCTATGTGAAAAACGGCGCAACAGTCGGCGTCGGTGCTGGCCAGATGAGCCGGATAGACAGCAGCCGCATCGCCGCGCGCAAATCGCAGGACATGGCCGACGCATTGGGCCTAGAGGCGCCCTTGACCAACGGCAGCGTGGTCGCCTCTGACGCGTTCTTTCCCTTTGCCGATGGCCTGCTGGCCGCAGCCGAGGCGGGCGCGACTGCCGTTATCCATCCCGGCGGCTCTATGCGCGACGACGAGGTGATTGCCGCCGCCGATGAGGCCGGTCTCGCCATGGTTCTCACAGGCATGCGCCACTTCCGTCACTAATACTGCTGTGCCTGAGGAGGGACGCCGATGAAAACCGTATTCTGGACGGCCTTCTGGGTATTTTTGGTCGATCAGGCCACCAAGTATCTGGTCGTGCATTGGATGGACCTGCGCACTCTGGGCACGATCGAGGTTGCGCCGCCGCTGCTGACGCTGCGAATGGCGTGGAATTACGGCATTAATTTCGGCCTATTGGCTGGGGATTCGCCCCTGACGCGCTGGATTTTGATTGCCGTCGCGGTCGCCATCTCGTGCGCTGTCCTGTGGTGGGTGCATCACGAGCCGGGCGGAAAATGGCAAAAAGTTGCCGCCGGGATGCTGGTGGGCGGGGCGCTCGGCAACGTGGTCGACCGCATGCTCTATGGCGCGGTCGCCGACTTTATAAACACCTCCTGCTGCGGGTTTAATAATCCCTATGCGTTCAATGTCGCCGACATCACGATCTTTGTTGGCGCGATCGGTATGGTCATCCTTAGTCCCAGTAAAAAGCCTGCGTGACCTTCCTGCGCTATTGCGGTAAACATCCCGCGACACTTTGTGAAAGAAGGGCAGACCCCATGCGCCGCAGCATCCTGACACTTTCCCTGATGGTATTGGCCGTCGCTGCCTGCGGGCGAGGCGATGGCACGCTGACCCGCATCAAAAACGATGGTAACGGGCCGGACGAATTCACAGTCCTGCCTACCGGCCCCTTGCAGACGCCCCAGACATATAACGCCCTGCCCGCGCCCACGCCGGGCGGCGTCAATCTGGTCGATTCCAATCCGCGTGCCGAGGGCGTTGCCGCACTTGGCGGCAGTCTTGCAGCACCTGTGCCGGGCTCTGTCGGCGCTGGTGACGGCGGCCTCGTGAACCATACGGGCCGCTTTGGCGTGACGCCTGGTGTCCGGCAGGAACTGGCAGTCGAGGATGCACAGACGCGCCGCCGCCATGGCCGGGTAAACATTTTTAACATCGGGCCGAACGATGACTACACCGACGCCTACAAGAAACAATGGCTCGACAGTCAGGCCGAGCAAAGCCGGATGACGCGCAGCGGCGTGATCACGCCCTCGGCGCCGCCGCCCGAATAGACGCCCGGCCAGATTTCCGCGCAACTGCGCCCCGGCCGACACGGTCCGGGGCGCAGTTACTTCAAAATCTACGCCTCTGGCGATCACGGAACTGGCATCGCGGGTTGCACTGGGCGAGGCGCACTGTATCTAACAGATGCCGCCTGCGCCCGCAGGACCGAACCAAGCCGGAGTTTGCTTATGCGCGCCCTTTCGATCGCTTTCATGTTTCTTTTACCCATGACAGCCGCCGCGCAGGATACCGGCTTGGACCAAGTCAGCAGCTATACTCTGGACAACGGCCTGCAGCTGGTCGTGATTGAGGATCATCGCGCACCCGTTGTCACGCACATGGTCTGGTATCGTGCCGGATCGGCAGACGAGCCTCCGGGCAGCTCGGGCGTCGCGCATTTCCTCGAGCACCTTTTGTTCAAGGGGACCGACACCCTCGCACCCGGCGAATTTTCGGCCACAGTGGCCAAGCAGGGCGGTAACGACAACGCCTTCACCAGCTATGATTTCACCGCCTACTACCAGCGCATCGCCGCCGACCGGCTAGAGCTGATGATGCGGATGGAATCCGACCGTATGGTAAATCTGAAGCTGGACGAACAGAATGTTGCAACCGAGCGCGACGTCATCATCGAAGAACGCAACATGCGCGTCGAGAACGACGCAGGCGCGCTCTTTCGCGAGCAATTGGGCGCGGCGCAGTTCCTGAACCACCGCTACGGCACGCCGGTAATCGGCTGGAAGAACGAGATGCCACTGCTGACGCTGGACGATGCCAAGAGCTTTTACAGCACCTATTACGCCCCCAACGACGCCATCGTCGTGGTTGCAGGCGATGTGGTGCCCGATGACGTGCTGGCGCTGGCGCAAGAATACTACGGCGTGATCCCCGCCAACCCTGATCTGCCCCAGCGCAGCCGCCCGCAAGAGCCGCGCCAGATGGCCGCGCGCCGCCTGAGCATGGAAGACCCGCGCGTATCGCAGCCGTATCTCGTCCGCTCCTACCTCGCGCCCGAGCGGGACAGCGGCGATCAGACGCGCGCCGCAGCGTTGACCGTGCTGGCCGAAATACTGGGCGGTGGCACCACATCCCTGATGGCCGAAAAGCTGCAGTTTGACACGCAAATCGCGGTGCAATCGTCGGTCTGGTACGATGGCGAATCACTCGATGACACCACGTTCAAGATGGCGGTCGTGCCTGTCCCCGGCGTTACCCTGCCCGAGGCGGAGGCGGCGATGGACGCGGTCCTACAAGGCTTCATGAAAAACGGTGTCGACGCCGCACAGCTGGAACGTATCAAGATGCAGGTCCGGGCCGCACAAATCTATGCCCGCGACGACGTGAATGGACTGGCCAATCAATACGGCGCCGCCCTCGCATCCGGCCTGACAATTCAGGACGTCCAAGACTGGCCCGGCATCCTGTCGGCAGTCACGGCCGAAGATGTAATGCAGGCAGCGCGCGACGTATTTCAGCTAAAAAATTCGGTGACTGGCTATCTGAGCGCGCCCGAGACGACGCCCGCTGCCGCTCCAGCCGCGTCCGACATGGAGATTGTTCAATGAACCGCCCCTTGCTGACCCGCCTGCTGCTGCCTGCGCTGCTCGCCTGCACATTTGCCCTGCCCGCCCGCGCAGAAATCGTGGTGCAGGACCTATCGGCCCCCGGCGAGCCGGGTCTGTGGCTGGTCGAAAGCCACGAGATACCCTTTGTCGCGCTGGAGCTGCGTTTTCGCGGCGGCGCATCGTTGGACGCCCCCGGCAAACGTGGCGCGACCAACCTGATGACAGGTCTGCTAGAGGAAGGCGCAGGCGACATGGACAGCCGCGAGTTTGCCCGGCAGGCAGAGGCGCTGGCCGCCTCCTTTTCCTACCGTGCCGGTGATGATACCATCTCCGTCTCGGCCCGTTTTCTGACCGAAAATCGGGATGAGGCGATAGACCTTCTGCGCCAGAGCCTTACGGACCCAGTGTTCAATCAAAAATCCATCGACCGTGTGAAGGGCCAGGTTTCGTCCATCATCCGTTCGGACGAGACGGATCCCGGCGCCCTCGCATCGCTCGCCTTTGGCGCGCAAACATTTGGCGATCATCCATACGCCACCCCCATCAATGGCACGCTGGACAGCATTGCGGCCATCACCCGCGACGATCTGATCGCGGCACACAAGACCGCGCTGGTAAAGGATCGCCTCTATATTGCGGCGGTCGGCGATATCACGGCCGATGAGCTGACCGCGCTTGTCGCTGATCTAACGGCCGGACTGCCCGACAGCTCAGACATTGCCCTGCCGGGTGATGCCGCCCTAAACCTGCCCGGCGGCACCCTCGTTGTCGACTACGACACGCCGCAATCTGTCGTCACCTTTGCCCAACCCGGCATCGACCGCGACGATCCCGACTTCTTTGCCGCCTATTTGCTAAACCAAATCCTCGGCGGTGGTGGGTTCGAAAGCCGCCTGATGCAGGAGGTCCGCGAAAAGCGCGGCCTGACGTACGGCGTCTACTCCTACCTCGTCGACAAAGACGACGCGCAGCTATGGATGGGGCAGGTCGCCTCGGCCAATGACCGCGTGGCTCAAGCCATTGATGTGATCAAGGATGAGTGGACCAAGATGCGGGACACTGGCGTCACTCAGACAGAGCTGGACGACGCCAAGACCTATATGACCGGCGCCTATCCCCTACGCTTTGACGGCAACGCACCGATCGCCAATATCGCCGTGGAGATGCAGATCGAGGGGCTTCCACCCGAGTATATCGCCACGCGGAACGACCTCGTCGAGGCTGTGAAGCTGGAACAGATAAACCGCGTCGCGCGCGAATTGCTGGACCCGGCCAAGCTCAGCTTTGTCGTCGCTGGCAAACCCGAGGGTATTGGTGGGTAAGGCGCTACTCTCGGATATTTTCACGGTCGCAATATCTATGTGCGCTGGCGGAACGGCCTAGACCCCCAAATAACGCGAAATCAGCGTTCGGTCGTGACGCAGAACGTCCACTGGTACCACCTCGCCCCGTTGCCCATTTTCGATAAACGCCACGCGGTCCGCGACGGCCAGCACCGCTTCAATGCGCTGCTCTACCAGCAGAATCGCAACGCCCCGCGCGCGCATTTGCACGACCACATCGCGGATCGCGTCCACCATTGAGGGCTGCAGTCCCTCCATCGGCTCGTCCAGCAGCAGCGCCTTGGGCTGCAAGCACAGTGCGCGGGCGGTCGCCAGCATCTGTTGCTCGCCGCCCGACAGGGTCTGCGCGGGCTGGCGGTATCGCTCACGCAGGCGGGGAAAGAGGTCGAGCACCTCCTCCAGCACCACTGGCGGGCTGCGCCGCGCGCGCAAGCCGATTTCCAGGTTCTGCGCGACCGACAGTCCGGCAAACAGGCGCCTTCCCTGCGGCACATATCCGATCCCGGCTCGCGGCACTTGATATGCAGGCAGCGCGCTGACCTCCGCGCCGTCCAGCATAACGCGGCCCGACATCAGCGGGATCAATCCCATGATGCTGCGCATCGCCGTTGTCTTGCCCGCGCCGTTGCGGCCCATGAGGCAGACGATATCGCCCGCCGCCACGTCCAGCGACACCTCGCGCAGCACGCGGCCTCCGCCATAACCGGCACTGATACTCTCCAGCTTTAGCATCACGCGCCCCCCAGATAGGCGGCCTGCACGCCTGCATCGGCGCGCACCTGATCCGGCGTGCCCTCAAACAGCAGCTCGCCTGCATTCAGGACAGTCACCCGGTTCGCGAGCGCCATCACCACGTCCATGTTATGCTCAATCAGCAGGACGGTCATGTCGTCCGGCAGCCCCCGGATTAGGCTGAGGAACCGCGCAATTTCAGCCTCCGACAGTCCCTGCGTAGGCTCGTCCAAGATCAGCAGACGCGGCTTTTGCACCAGCCCCATCGCGATTTCCAGCAGGCGCTGGTGGCCGTAGCTCAGATCGCCCGCCAGTGCGGCGCTGTGCCCGTCCAGACCGACCTGCGAAAGCGCTGCATCGACGGCGGCAGGCACCTGGGCCACAGCCATGTGCGGCCGCGCCGCCAGCGCGACATTTTCGGCCAGTGGCACCCGGGCGTAGATCGACGTGATCTGAAACGTATAAGCCATGCCCAGCCGCGTGCGGCGGTGCGCGGCCAACCCGGTGATGTCGCGGCCCGCAAATATCACTTGCCCGGCAGTGGGCGCGGTCCGCCCGCAGATCATGCCCACCAGCGTCGTCTTGCCCGCGCCATTGGGGCCGATCAGCCCGCGCACTTCGCCCACCTCGATATCGAGGCTGACATCATCCACGGCCCGCACGCCGTCATACGTCTTGGTCAGGCCGCGCACACTGAGCAGGCTCATGGCAGCCACCCCCAGATGCGGCGGCGCACCTCGCCCATTATCCCCTGCGGCGCGAACAGCGTCAGCAGCACCAATGCGACACCCGCAATCAGCATATAGGCGGTCGTAAAGCCCGAGCTGAGGTCGATCAGATAGAACATAAAGAGCGTTCCGATGAATGGCCCCAGTATCGTACCCGCGCCCCCAAGAAGTACCCAAAGTAGTGGCAGGATCGAGTATTCGACCCCCGCAAAGCTGGCTCCGGCATAGCCAAAGAGCAGACCGTATGCCGCCCCCGCCGCGCCGGATATTGCGCCGGATATCGTTACCGCCGTCAGCTTGGCCCGGAACGTGTCATAACCCAGCATCTGGGTGCGCACCTCGTTCTCGCGGATCGCCACCAGCGTCCGCCCGAACCGCGCGCGCACCAGCGCGAGACAGGTGATCATCGCGGCCGCGAACAGCACCAGCGCCGCTAAATATCGATTGCCTTCATCACTCAGGTCGATGCCCCACAGCACGCGAGCGCCGCGCGCGATGACGAACCCCTCGTCCCCGCGCGTCCACTCACCGAAATAAAGGACGGTCAGGTATCCCGCCTGCGCGAACATCAGCGTAACGATCATAAATGCCACGCCGCGCGTTCTCAGCGCCAGCACGCCTGACCCCGCAGCCACCACAGCCGCCGATAGCACACCGATCAGCAGCGCAGGTCCGGCAGAATAGCCCAGATGCTGGACGCTCAGCCCCATGCCATACATGCCGGCGGCAAAGAACAGCGAATGGCCCAAGCTTAGCAGACCAGTATAGCCGAAGACGATATTATACCCCATCGCATAGGTCGCCAGCACCATGATCCGTGCCAGATTGCCATGATGATACGCGGGCAATACGAAGTGGCCTGCCAAAAGTAGCGCCAGCAGCCCGCCATGAAGGGCAATAACGCGGGCGCGCTCGTTCATACCGCCCGCGTGCCAAATAAGCCTTGAGGGCGGAACACAAGCACAAGTGCCACCAGCAGCGTCGCCAAAATCTTGGCCAGTGTGGGCGAGAAAAAGACCGAGATTATGCCATCGCTCAGCCCGATTAGAATGGCCGCGACCACAGTGCCTGGCAAACTGCCAAGACCGCCAATAATAACCACCGTAAAGGCAAGCAGCAACGGATCGGCACCCATCAGGTAATGCGCCTGCGTGATCGGCACGATCAGCACGGCAGCGAGGGCCGCAAGCGCCGCGCCGATGCCAAAGACCATGGCATAGACCCGCTCGACCGGGATACCAAAGGCCAGCGCCATATCGCGGTCCGCCTGCACCGCGCGCATCACCAGCCCGATCCGCGTGCGCGCCATCATTGCCCAGACACCGCAGAGCACCGCCGCGCCCGCGCCAATGACCGCCAGTTTGTAGCTGGTCGTGCTCAGGCCCCATGGCCAGTACATTGCCAGTGCGCCCTCCTTGAATTCAAACCACGGCAGCGCGAGGCGCGTGTTGAACGGTGCTTCGACGGGGCGTGCATCGGGGCCGTAACCCATCAGCGTCAACTGCTGGATAATATAAAGGAGGCCTATGGTCGCCACGATGGTCCGCTCGGGGTCGTAATCGACACGCTTGAGAATGGTCATATCGGCGGCCACTGCGATGGCCCCCACGATCAGCGGAGCAGCTACCAGCGCCACGGCGAACCCTACGGCAGGCGGCCCGCCCACCATCTGCGTGATGACCCATGCCAGCACCGCGCCTAGCATGAAAAATTCGCCATGCGCGATGTTGACCACCCGCATTACGCCAAAAACCAGCGATAGTCCCACCGCCGTCAGCGCCAGAACCGACGCCATCACAGCACCCTCCAGCATGGCGAGCATCAGGTAGGGGCCAAGCTCCACCGTTTTAGCCGTTCATCTCGGCACGGTGCGCCTGAACAAGCTCGGCCATAGAATGGAACATAAAGTCATATGTCGGCATATCGCCGGGGTTCATCGTCGCGCCGAACCCTTCTTTGTCATGCCTGCGGTAGATCCAGCAATTGGCCAGCCCGTGGCGATTGGCCGGGGCGTGGTCGTGAAACATGCTCTCGGCGGTGTGCAGGATATCGCCCTTGGCCAGTCCCAAGCGCGTCATTTGCTCCAGCATATAATCGAAATTTCGCGCATCCGGCTTGTAGCTGCCGACGTCCTCGGCCACGTAGCTGGCCGTAAAGGGACGCCCCAGCTTCGCGTCGCTATAGGCAAAGCTGGCGTTATCCACGTTCGACAATACGATCAGCTTGAAGTGGTCCTTTAGATACGCCAGCGCCTCTGCACTATCGGGGAATGCGGGCCATTGCTCCACCGAGCGGCCATAGACCTGAGCCTCCTCCCATGTCGCGGGCAGCGCCCATTCCTCGGCCAGCCGTTTGTAGACGGTGGCCAGAACATCGCGGTAATTCTTTCCCGGTGTTACCCGCTGGCATGTGCTTTCGTGAAAGGCATGCGCCTCGAGCACCGCGTCGCGGCCAAGGTCCAGCTGATCTGTTAGCGGCGCCAGCCCCGCGATCATGCCCGATTCCCAGTCAATCAACGTGCCATAGACGTCGAATGTTAGCGCCTTGTAATCGCTTAGCTTCATGCCCGACGCTCCGTCACAGTGGCTGCTTGGTGTAATCCACCTCATCAGGATACAGCGTCTCGTCGATGCTTGCAGTATGCACCCGCACGAGGCGGCCGCCTTCTACCCGGCTGATATGTTGCTCACCAAATACCTGATGGGTACGACCGTTAAAGCGCATAGGCCCTTGCGGATAAGCTTTGCTATGCGGCATCTCGTCAATTGCCTCAACCGCCTCGATCAGCGCGCCGCGGTCTTGCGGGCCGCGATAGTCGGCGGCCTCCATCCCCTCCTTGATCGCGCTCAGCGTGGTCCAGCAGCCGAACATGTGTCCATATGCCGATACGTCGCGCGGATCGTCCAGCGATGCACCCTCATCATTCACACCCACAGCAGCCCGGTAGAATGCCTTGGCTTCTGTCTGGTCAGGCTGCGCATAGCGGCACATCCCCTCCCAGAAATGCGAGCCTTCTAGGAATTCCAAACCGGGGCTGCCAATGTCAATCGCCTCGAGGCTGTCGACAAAGCCGAACAGCTGAGGCCCCGACCCACCAAAGAATTCGCCCAGCTCCTTGACGAAGGTCAACACGGATGGCCCGACCAGGACGTGGTATACCACCTCGGTCTCGCGCGGGATCTTGGGGAAATAGCGGGTAAATGATGTCTCGCTGGGCGGGATGGCGATCTGCGCCAGCACCTCGCCCCCCTGCGCCTCAATCGCCTGGCTAAAGAAGTCGCGATGATCGTGCCCAAAAGCATAGTCAGGGAAAATCATCGTGACCTTCTTGCCCATATTTTCGGCCACATAGGGGGCCATGGACAGAACCTGGCTCTTCACATCCGTGATGCCGGGCTGCAGCGTGTAGCGGTTCAGCATCCCACTGGCGACATGATGCCCCTCGGACACCACAAAATAGGGCAGCTTCAACTCACCCGCGCGCGGCGCGGAGCCGATAACGACGTGGCTGAACAGCGTGCCATAGGCGATGTCACACTTATGCTGGTTGGCGAATTTCTCGATCAGCTCTGCGCCGCGTTTGGGGTTTGTGCCATCGTCCTCCGGCACCAACTCAACCATGCGGCCATTGATGCCACCGCCATCGTTGATGAATTTGGCAGCGGCATTTGCCGTGCGCTCGTACCAGCGGCCATATGCGGCGCCGATGCCAGTGCGGTGAACCTGAAATCCCACCTTGATCGGTTCAGCGGTCTGCGCATGGGTATAACGCGCCCAGAGCGGTAGCGCGGCTGCGCCGCCTGCGATCGTGGTCAGCGCCTTGCGCCGTGTTAGCGTTGTTCTGGTCATTGCCATACCCTCTTATCGCGCCCGATGCGCCCGGCGCGATCCTGCGAAGCTACGCCGCGATTGTCCAGTTCTTTGCGGACCGCAGGTGACATTGCACTCTCCGCCATGGCTTTTCTTGGGGAAAATGCCTAATTCCGACGCATGCGACCAAACGCCTACTTACCAAAAAAGCGGTTGTACAGCCAGTCAGGCCAGACCCGACTGAACCGAAAAAGGTAACTAAACAGGCGCGGAAAGTGACGCACAGTCGCACCGTCGTCGCACATCATCTCGAACATTTCTTGGGCGGCCTCTTCCGGTGTCATCAGGAATGGCATGTTGAAATCATTTTTTTCCGTAAGTCGCGTCTTGATAAAGCCGGGATTGGCGATCTGTACCCGCACACCGGTCTTGAACAGATCGACCTGAAGGCTCTCGCCCAGCGCCATCACGCCGGCCTTTGACGCGGCATAGCCGACGGCCCCCGGCAGCCCGCGAAAGCCTGACAGCGAGCCGGTCAACACTATATGGCCTGCATCGCGCGCGACCATTTTGGGGACCACTTCGCCCACGGCGCGCAAGGCGCCGACAAAATTGATGTTGCCCATCGCCACTGCCTGCTCGGCGTTCCAGTCTTGCGCGGCAAAGGGCCAATATACTCCGGCGGTATAGACCATACCGTCAATCTCGCCCACCTGCTCGGCGGCGCGGCGCACGCTATCCAGATCGGCGACGTCCACAGTGACGACATGCGCACGGCCCGGCAGACTATCCGCCACAGCCTTCAGCTTGTCCTCGCTGCGCGATGATACAATAACCTCGGCGCCAGCTGCGCTCAACTTGCGCGCCAGCGCCTCGCCCAGACCGTCGCTGGCCCCGATCATCCAGTAGCGTTTCCCGGTCCATTCGATCATTGGGTGTCTATCCTTTTCATCGCGGCGACCAGTACGGCTACCTTAATACCGTGTTTACAAAACTCGCGGTAATTAGCGGTGGTTCCGCGCTGGCAACTCAGACTGGCAACTCAGAACGCGCCCCGCAGTGCTCGGGCAGAACCTAGCGCGCCAGCGAAGGATTGCCAAACCGCGCTCATGCTGCCGTCTCCTCGGGCATCTCTATACCGGCCAGCAGGGCAATCGCCACTACCTTCAGCACGCAAGGCAGCGCGCAATAGAGCAACGTTAACAGACGCAGCGCATCCTCGTCATTCTGTGTGCCCGCCTGAAATCCCCCGGCGGCCAATGCCGGAAGCAAGGCCACGGCAGCCAGCGCCAGCGTCAATTTGGACACAAATGACCAGAGGCCAAATCCCTCGCTCGCACCCGGAGCAATCTCGGCCATGCGCCGCGCGAACATGGCGGGTAGCAGCGTCATGTCGGCGCCGACGGCGGCGCCCGACACCACGCAGACGGCGGCGAACGCCCATGTATCGCCCGTTCCTAGCAGCGCGGCGCAGCCGAACGCGGCGATGGCAAGCACCATTGCGACCAGCAGGACGCGCTTGGCGCCCCACCGCTCGGCCGCGCGGCCCCAGAACGGGGTGGCTACCGCCGCCGATAGGAAAAACAGCAGCAGCAATGGTCCCTCCCATCCCGGTGCGCCCAGACGGCTCTCGACAAAGAATAAAAAGAGGGTCGAGCTGACGGCAACAGGCGCCGCATTGACCAGCGCTATCAATAGCAGACGCCGCGAAATACCGTCGCGCAGGACCGGGCCAAACCCATCGGACGGGATGGATGCGCGCCCCCATTGGCCCCACATCACGATCAGCGCTGCCGCCCCCAGCGCGACAAATGCGAACGCGAACGCGCCGTACCCGCCCAACAGTATCGGCACCACGGACGCGGCACAGACACCCAAAAGAGCGCCTGTCTCACGCCAGCGGGCCAGCCGCAGGTGCCCCGATTGCGCCAGCGTGCCAGCGGTCGACACACCTTGAGCATAGAAACAGATCGTTAGATAGCTAAAGCCGGAAAACACCACTGTCAGCATCAACGCAAACCACCAGATCGGTGCGATGGGCGGCGTCATCGCAAAGAGGCCGACCATAGAGGCAGCCATCGCGGCGCCAGCGATGCAAACCATCAGCGCACGCCATCGCTGCGTGCGCGCGGCAAGCCTGCCTAGCAGGGGGTCCTGCACCACGTCGATCAGCCGAAGCGCGAACAGAACGGTCCCCAGCAACGCCAACGACACCCCATATTCATCGACGTAAAATTTGGGTGCGTGAATGTAGATCGGCAGGCCGGCCGCCGCCAAAAATGCAGCAAACAGTGAATAGGCAGGCAGGCGCGGGGCAGCGCTCACTTTGACACTTCTTGCTCCGGCGGCTCCGGCCGTGGGTGATATGCGGCGCCTTTCCACCACAGCTTGAGCGCCTGCCAATGGATAAGCGCCAGCACCCGGCGTGACCCCAAGGGCCGACGCAGCATAGCCGCCAGCAGACTGCGATTGGTTAGCGCGCGAATGGGCCCGACCAACGTGGCGACAACGCCGCCATTGCCGCCGGTCATGTCAATGCGGATGTCGATATGATCTTCGCACAGATTGAAGCGGAACTCGTACCCGCCATCGACCTGCTGAAAGGGCGAGACGTGGAATATCTTGGCGGCCGTCAGAGTGTCGCTAGCTTCGATCACCGAACCATCAGCCTTGTGACATAGATAGCTGTGCCGGTCGCCAAAGGTGTTGCTGACCTCCGCGATCACTTGCCGCAGACCGCCCTGATTGTCGCGGCACAGCCAGAACGAGACGGGGTTAAACACATGGCCCAGAATACGCGGCTGCGCCAACAGCTCGATCTGCGCGGGCGAGGGCAGCTGGTATTGCTCCAGCACCTGCCGCACCCATGCAGCGCCGATCCCTTGATGCGGCGCGCCGCCATGATCAATGTCGTGCACGCTGGCTAGTCCGCGCGCGTTGCGGCCAAAGAGGCGCGGCGCAGTATCCTGCCCTTCGGCGTCAAGCAGCATATAATCAATCGAGTACTTGAAGGCATTGCGCACCGCCCCCTTGCGCCCATGCCACGTGTGGCCCGCGATATGGCGGACCCGGCTCATGCCGCTGCCAACACTCCGCGCGCCGATAACGCAACCGCCACGTCGACGGCGCTGCCAAGGCCATCCTCGTGAAAGCCGTTCTTCATCCATGCACCGCAATACCACGTATTCTGCGCCCCGTTCATCGCGGCGATGCGCCCCTGCGCTGCCAGCGCAGCATGGTCATAGACGGGATGGCGCAGTGTCACGCGATCATGGATTAGATCCTCGCGGATACGGCGTGTGGTGTTCAGCGTGACGAAATGCGGATCGTCCATGGGGATCGCCTGCAGCTTGTTCATCCAGTAGGTCAGATCAATCCGGCTGTCCTCCTTTGCCCGGTCCTCGGTGTAATTCCACGACGACCAGACGGCGCGGCGGCGCGGCATGACAGAGGCGTCCGAATGCAGCACGATATCGTTCGGCTGGTAGGCGATGGCCCCCAAGTAGCGCCGTTCGTCGGCTGTCGGATCATCCAGCAGGCGCAAGCTGTCGTCTGAATGGGTGGCCATTATGACCTCGTCGAATCGCTCCCAATCGCCGTGGGCCTTTATCTGAACGCCGCCCGGCGTCCGCCGTACTGCCTGAACGGGACAACCGGTGCGCAGACGCGCGCCAATGCGGCGCAGGTGCGCCTCCAGCCGGGTGACATACTGTACCGATCCGCCCTGAACCGTGTACCACTGATGCTGGCCCTCATAGCCCAGTAGCGCGTGATTCTCAAAAAAGCGCATCATCGTCTCGGCCGGAAAATCCATTATCTTGTCGGTTGGCGTTGACCAGATCGCGCCGGACAATGGCAAGAGATAGTACTCGCGAAACCACGACCCGGTGCGCAGGTGCGATAGCAAGTCGCCGATCGTCATCTCGCTACCGCGCGCGGCTTGGGCGGCATTGGCGTTGAAGTGAAATATATCGCGGAGCATCCTCAAAAACGCAGGTCGCGCAGCATTGCGCCACTGTGCAAACGCCGCGCGTGCACCCGACAGCCCGTATTCCAGCCGACCACCATCTATAGACGCGCCAAAGCTCATATCACTGGGCACGACAGGTACCTCAAGTTCTGCAAACAGATCAGCCAGATGCGGATAGTTGGCATAGTTGAACACGATAAAGCCGGTATCGACCGGCTGATCGCCCCGCTTGCCGGCCATGATAGTACGCGCATGACCGCCAAGTCGCGGTTCGGCCTCATATAACGTGACGTCGTTATCCGGTGACAGACGATGGGCCGCGCCCATGCCTGAGATGCCTGCTCCGATGATCGCTATTTTGCGCCTCGGGGCAGGCTGCAATTCAAATGGCATATGTAAATTTGTCCGTTTTGTTCGGGCCGTTAGGAGTAACTACGCATCCGGCGTCGTTTCGGATGCAAATTATCGCCATCAAGATTGATTTTCACGCGTCGGTGATCCAGTTCGCGTTGTCCAGCGTATTGGACACATGGTTTGTATGATTGACACCTCTGGCGATAGATTGGCATCGTTCCAATGTGCGCATGCGGCAATAGTGCCGCGCCCGCGTACGTTAAGAAGCCAGACGTCAGGACCCTGCCCCGTGCCAACAGACCGGCCCGATCATGACCGGCAAAGCGAAAATAGCCTCTGGATCGCTTGCATTGCGCGGATACGCGTTGACGCGGACGAGGCGGCGTTCGCTCAGATTTTCGGTCACTTTGCGCCGCGCGTGAAGGGCTTCTTGATGAAATCAGGCGCCAGCGCAGCACTGGCCGAGGAATGTGCACAGGACGTGATGGCGACGCTTTGGCAAAAGGCCCATTTGTTCGATCCGTCGCGCGCCAGTGTGGCCACGTGGATCTTTACCATCGCGCGCAATCGCCGCATCGACGCCCTGCGCAAGGCGCGCCGCCCCGAGCCTGAGGATATTGATTGGGGACCGGGCGCCGCCCCTGACCAGTCCGACATTCTAGCGCTGGAGGAGGATATCGCGCAACTGGCCGACGCTATCGCCGCCCTGCCCGCCAAACAAAAGACCCTTATTGAGGCCGCGTATTTCGGCGACCTCAGTCATTCCGAGATCGCCGATCAGACAGGCCTGCCCCTTGGAACGATTAAATCCCGCATCCGTCTGGCGCTGGATCGCCTGCGCCACACAATGAATTGAAGCATTTATGACACATCACATTGCACATCACCTGACAGATTCTCTGCTAATGGCCTATTCGGTCGGCACGTTGCCAGAGGCATTTAACCTGACCGTCGCGGCGCACATATCGCTTTGCGACGGGTGCCGCGCGCGGCTGGGTGCATTCGACAGTATCGGCGGCGAAATTCTAGAGAATGGCGACGCACCCCAAATGGGTGGCGGCAGCATGGAGGCAGCGCTGGCGGCAGCGAAATCCGGCGGCACCGCGCCAGTCTGGCCATCACGCAAAGCAGGTATTCTGCCCGCCCCCTTGCAGGAATATGTGGGCGGCGATCTGGACGCAGTGAGTTGGCGCCCCGTCGGCATGGGCGTGCGGCAGGCACTATTGCCCACCAAGGGCGGCGCCACCGCGCGCCTGCTGCACATCAAGGCCGGAGCAGCTGTGCCTGACCACGGCCATCGCGGCATCGAGCTGACGCTGGTTCTGCAAGGGGCGTTTGCCGACGATGGCGGCCGGTTTGGGCGGGGCGATATCGAGATCGCGAACGAGGATCTGGAGCACACGCCCGTCGCCGATACTGGGATAGACTGCATCTGCCTGGCCGCCACCGACGCGCCTCTAAGGTTTCTAAGCTGGATACCCAGACTCGCGCAGCCGTTCCTGAGGATATGAGATTTCGGGTGTTGCGCACCCGAGGGCGCACATAGGCCCGGGCGTCAGACACCCACGTCAGGCCCAGAGCAAGTTAGCGGCACATTGCTACGTTCGACCTCATATAATTCGGTCATCGACGGATCGTTTTCGAACTGCGCAATCAGCCCCGCCGCGCTGCGCCTAAAGCTCCAGCATTGCGGTTCGGGTTCGGTATCGTAGGTAAAGCAGATGAGGCCGTCCTGCTCATACCAGCCCCCCTCTTGGCATTGTCCGTTCTCAAAGGCCCACCGGACCCGGCGATCCTTCAAGTACTGCTCAGTGCCATAGGGCGCGCCCATACTGCCGTAGGTGAATGTCTTGCCTTGGGTATAGGCGTCAAATTCACTCGCCGTCATCATGCCCTGGGCGGCGGCAGGCAGTGCGGTGAGGGTCAAAAGCAAGCTAAGAATGCGCATCCTGCGATCATGGCACGGCACAAACATTCCGGCCACCCGTTTCATCTGTCCGGCATTGGGGTTGCGCGGGGGGCCGCCCAGTTATCAACCCGGCGGTCCATGACCCTGCGCCAGATCGGCGGCGCCAGCGACAAAGCCGCCATCAGCGGCAGCGGATAGGGCAGGCACGGCATCTCACCGGGATTCAGGCGCAACGCCGGGTAGGCGCGCAACGGCGCAATGTGGTGGTCCGAATGGCGCGGGGCGTTCAACGTCAGCGCGGACGAGAATCGGTGCGGCGCATTCCACGAATGGCCCGGACCCACGGGCTCCAGCTTACCGCTCGGCAACACTTCCCGGCGCAGGCCATAGTGCTGGACGTAGTCGGACATCAAGATTTGCATCTGCGCATAGAGGCATATTGCAACGTAGACTATTACGCCCGCCGCCCCCCCCAGCGCAAAAGCTGCGGCCACGCACGCAATACCGCCCAAGACGTAGAACAGATAGGGATGGCGCCACATGGGCCGGCCAGCGCGGCGCAGCATCGCAGTCTCAGCGCGCAAGCCACCATAAAAACTGCCGCGACCTGCCCGCAGGGCGAAACGATAGAATCCTTCGCCGCGGCGCGCAGAGCTGGGATCATCCGCGCTGGCGACATGAACATGATGCACCAGCAAATGCGCGCTGGCATGGTGGCCAATGAGCAGGCTCGTATAGATGGCCCGCCCCATAATGCGTAGCGCGCGGGGGCGCTTGTGTATCAACTCATGCGCGACAGGATGCGCGATCTGGCCAAAGATGAGGCCCGCCGCGATCCCAAGGCAAAGGCGCTGCCAGATCGCAAGGCCTCCGTGCCCCGAAGTCGCCCAGACCGCCGCGGGCAGCACCGCGAAATACAAGGTGCCCAGCACAGCCAGCAGGACGGGTGCGGCTGGAAACTCCTCGGTCTCACCTACAGCGCCGGGCGCAGCGGCGACCAACCGGTCAAGCGCAAAGGTCAAAGCGGTCATGTAAATCAGAGCCGCCGCAGGCCATAGTCCGCCCTGACCTGCACCAAGCAGGATCAGCACCAGTGGCGCCAGCGTGGCGCATGAGAACAAGATCATCTACCGCCTCCATTTCGCGCCGCCGCAACTCGCCCATGCAATATAGGAACCGAGCGCCCATATCATCCCAAATCCCGCGACCGTACCGGTCCCTTCCATCTGGGCGCCAAGCCGACTAGATGGTTGTGGTCAGATAACATGAGGGCACCATGGCCTTTTTCAAGAAACTTAAGGATCGGCTGTTCAATTCGTCCAGTAAGCTGGACGAAGGCTTGGACGCCATCATGCAGGACGGCGCCGAAGCAGACGCGCCGCCACAGTTGGACGAACAGGCTGATCAGACTGAACAATCTGAACAATCTGAGCAGAAGACGCCGCCCAGACCCGCGCCCGGTCCAACCCCTGAAACCACGCCTGATCCTATTCCGCAGGAAATCCCGCCTCCGATCAGCGAACTTCCCCCAGAGGCCCCGGTCGAGATCCCTACTGCGCCATCGCGCCCCGCGCCCACGCCTGCTCCGCTCGAAATCCCTCTGGACGATCCCGCGCCGCAGGATACGGCCCCGCGCACCGGCCTTCTGGGCCGCCTTCTGGGCCGAAGCGAACAGGACCGCGCGCCGCGCCGCGTGCTGGACGACGACATGCTGGAGCAACTGGAGGAGCTACTGATCACGGCCGACATGGGTGTCGACACAGCCCTGCGCGTCACTGCCAACATGGCCGAGGGCCGCATGGGCAAGCGCCTGTCAGCGACCGAGATCAAGCAGCTGCTGGCAGGCGAGATTGCCCGCATCATGGAGCCTGTTGCGCGCCCTATGCCATTATATCCGCGCAAGCCGCAGGTGGTGCTCGTTGTTGGCGTCAACGGCTCAGGCAAGACGACGACCATCGGCAAACTAGCAAGTCAGTTTAAGGCCGCGGGAAAGTCGGTGGTGATCGCCGCTGGCGATACGTTCCGCGCTGCCGCAGTTGAGCAGTTGCAAATCTGGGGCGACCGCGCCGGCGTGCCCGTACTGACCGCCCCCGAGGGCAGCGATCCGGCAAGCCTCGCGTGGGACGCGATGGCGCAGGCGGAACGTGATGGCACCGACCTGCTGATGATCGACACTGCCGGGCGCTTGCAAAACCGCGCCGACCTGATGGAGGAGCTGGCCAAGATCGTCCGCGTCATCCGCAAGAAGGACCCGACTGCGCCGCATAACACACTGCTAGTTCTAGACGCGACCACCGGCCAGAACGCCCTGAGCCAAGTTGAGACGTTTCAGAAGCTGGCTGACGTGTCGGGTCTCGTTATGACAAAACTCGACGGAACGGCGCGCGGCGGCGTTCTGGTAGCGCTGGCCGACAAATTCGGCCTGCCTATCCACGCCATTGGCGTGGGCGAGCAGATTGATGACTTGGCCCCCTTCGACCCCGAGGAGTTTGCGGCGGCTCTGACTGGCCTCGACACGGAGTGAGCGACTGGCTGGTATCGCTGGAAGGCACGGCGTCCGGCCATCACCTCGCCCTCGCGTTGGCCATTTTTGCCGCGATCCTGCACGCCGTTTTTGGCGCGATCCAAAAGGGGCGGCACGATCCGTGGCTGACGCGCGGGGCGGTCGATGTCAGCTATGCAGTTATGGCCGCGCCCTTTACTCTTTTGGTGGTGCCGTGGCCCGAGCCGCACATGTGGGCGATCTTTGCAGGCGCATGGGCGATCCATACCGTCTATAAGTTTCTGCAGGCGATGGCCTATTCGCGCGGCGCCTTCACGGTTGTCTATCCCGTGGTGCGTGGCACCGGGCCGCTCTTTGCGGTGATCGGCGCCTACCTGATATTTGGTGAGACGTTTAATGCGGTGCAATGGGCAGGCGTCAGCGTCCTGCTATGCGGCATCTTTGGGCTCGCGGCCTATAACTTGATGTACCTGACGGCCGCACGCGATACGCTGCCTGCTGCCCTGACGCTCGCCGTTATGACCGGACTGCTGGTCGCGGCCTATACCACATTTGACGCCTATGGCATTCGCGCCACGGCTGATCCGTTTACATTCCTTGCCTGGTTCTTTTTCATCGACGGGCTGGTCATGCCCCTGGTGGCGCTCCGCCGCTGGCGGCAGATGGATGCGCGCCCCACCCCCGGCCCTCTGATGCTGCGCGGCGTGATCGGCGGCGGCGTCGCGCTGCTCTCGTTCGGCGCGATCATGCTAGCGACGCGCGTGGGCAACGTCGGCGAGGCCGCGGTTCTGCGCGAGACGTCCACCGTCTTTGCAGCGCTTATCGGCTGGCTTTTTCTGGGCGATACTGTCGGACCCCGGCGCACTGCGCTGATGTCGCTTATTGCCATCGGCGCCGTCATCGTTGAAATGGGCGGCTAAAGCTAGAGGGAGCAGACCATGAACGAACGCAAGATCAATGGCGGCCTGAAGACCGCGCTGGAATTCGGGCCGATCCTCGCGTTCTTTGTCGCCTATATCTGGCTCAAGGACCGGGTTTTTACCATCGGCGGCACCGAATACGACGGCTTTATCATCGTCACGGCAGGGTTCATCCCCATTTTCCTGCTATCGATCGGCATCCTCTGGGCGCTAACCGGCCATCTGTCAAAAATGCAAGCGATGACAGCGATCCTGATTACCGTTTTTGGCGGTCTCAGTATCTGGTTCAACGATCCAAAGTTCTTCAAGATGAAACCAACGATGATCTACCTACTCTTTGGCGGCATCCTGGGCGTGGGCCTATTACAAGGCAAATCCTACCTACAGACCGTCATGGACACGATGATGCCACTGACGCACGAGGGCTGGATGATCCTTACCCGCCGCATCATGCTGTTTTTCTTTGGCCTCGCAATATTGAACGAAATCATCTGGCGCACCCAGTCCGAGGAAACGTGGGTCTATTTCAAGACCTTCGGGCTTACGGCGGCGATCTTCGTTTTCTTCATCACTCAGTCCAAGTTGTTCAGCCAGTACAGCTCTGAGCCAAAAGAGTGATTGCCCATTCTTCTTGCCGCTAAATATCCCCGCCGGAGGCTCCCCCAGTTGACGCAAGCGGGGCGCGGGAGTAAGCCAGCACTCGTGGCGATTTGTTACCGGATTGCGGGCCACGTTAAATAATTCGCTAAAAGGTCACGGGAAAGGCCCCCCTTTTCGCATGACCGGCACGGGGTTTTTATGGGGCGCATGCCCCCGGAGGTCGACCATGACAAATGACTGGAACACACGCACGGCGATGGTGCATGGCGGCACTGCGCGCAGCCAATGGGGCGAGGTCAGCGAAGCCATCTTTCTGACCCAAGGGTTCGTCTATGACACAGCCGAGGCTGCCGAGGCGCGGTTCATCGAGACCGGGCCAGACGAATACATCTATGCCCGTTACGGGAACCCGACCGTCGCCATGTTTGAAAAACGCATCGCGATGATCGAGGGGGCCGAGGATGCCTTTGCCACCGCCAGCGGCATGGCCGCCGTTTCGGGCGCGCTGACATCAATGTTAAAGGCTGGCGATCATGTGGTCGCCGCGCGCGCACTTTTCGGGTCGTGCCTATACGTACTTAGCGAAATCCTGACGCGGTATGGCGTTGAGGTGACATTTGTCGACGGCACCGATCTGGACCAGTGGGAGCAGGCCATCCGCCCGGATACCACCGCTGTCTTTTTTGAGACTATCGCGAACCCCACGCTTGAGGTCGTCGATATCGAGGCAGTGGCCAAGCTGGCCCATGCACATGACGCGCTGGTCGTGGTCGATAACGTGTTTGCGACGCCCGTCTTTTCCCGTGCGATCAGTCAGGGCGCCGATGTTGTCGTCTATTCAGCGACCAAGCATATCGACGGTCAGGGCCGCGCCCTCGGTGGCGTGATCCTTGGCTCGCGGGAGTTCATTCGCGGCACTGTCGAGCCTTACATGAAGCATACCGGCGGCTCCATGTCGCCCTTCACCGCGTGGATCATGCTGAAGGGCCTAGAGACGATGGACCTTCGCGTGCGGGCCCAAGCCGCGACCGCTCTGGCGCTGATTGAGGCGCTGCAAGGCCACCCAAAGCTGTCGCGCGCCGTCTATCCCGGCCACGCCAGCCACCCGCAACATGATCTGAACACGCGGCAGATGGGTAAGGGCGGCACCGTCGTTGCGCTGGAACTGGCTGGCCAGCCCGAGGCGTTTCGCTTTCTCAATGCGCTTAAGATCGTGCTGATATCCAACAACCTGGGCGATACGAAGTCCATCGTCACCCACCCAGCAACCACGACTCATCAACGCCTGCCCGAGGCGCAGCGCGCGACGCTGGGTATCACGGCGGGGCTTGTGCGTCTGTCACTGGGCATAGAGGATGAGGGTGATTTGATCGCCGATATCCGGCAGGCGCTGGACGCGGTGTAACGACTTAGGAGACGCCAAAATGACTGACAGACTTAGCGGCATCGTCACCCCGCTGCTGACGCCCTTCAACGATGACTTCACCGTCGCGGACGATCTTTATACTGCCCACGCGGCCACCTGTCTGGCCGACGGCTCGCACTATCTATCGCCCTTCGGAACCACCAGCGAGGCGCTGAGCCACTCGGTAGCCGAGCGGATGCGGTTGGTAGAGCTCCTCGTGTCCAGCGGCGCGGCGCGCCCCGATCAGCTGATTCCCGGCACGGGCCTCTGCAATCTGGAAGAAACGGCGACGCTCTGTCGCCATGCCGTCGATATTGGCTGCACGGCGGTCATGACGCTGCCGCCCTTCTTCTTTGTCACTGCCAACGACGAGGGGCTATACCGCTACTTCAGCGCCCTGATTGAGAGCGTTGCCAGTGACGATTTGACCATTTGCCTCTACCACATTCCGCAATATGCCGGCATTGGCTTCACGCCCGCATTGGCGGCGCGCCTAAATCAGGCGTTCCCCGAGGTCGTGACAGCGCTGAAGGATAGCTCTGGCGTATGGGAAAATACACGCGCTGTGATTGAGGCCGCACCGGGCATTTCCGTCTTTCCCGGTAGCGAGGGCGCAATGCTAGAGGCGATGGCGCTGGGCGGCGGGGGATGCATCTCGGCCAGCTGCAATTCTAATGCGGCTGGTATTCGCAGGCTCTATGACCTTGCCCGCGCGGGCGATATGTCGGGCGCCGCAGCGCTGAGACCTGAGATTGACGCACACCGCGACGCCGTATTCTCGGGCGGACTGATCCCTGCCCTCAAGGCGCTGAAGGCACAGCAGACGGGCGACGTTCGCTGGTTGAATCTGCGCCCACCGCTGATGCCCGCGACGCCTGATATGGCAGCGCCTCTGGCTGATACGATCTGGCGCGGCTGAACCTCACCAATTGCCCTTAGCGAGCAGCACTTCAGACCAACCCTGCATTAGGGGTGGTCCAAACTGTTCTGGATCAGACTCTAATCTCAGTCAGACAGGCATCGAGTGGGTGCGCTTGACACATTCCGTCATGCGCGGCAGCGCAAACGGAACACGGGTGTGCCGATCAGTCGACGCGTCAATTTTGGCGGCTGACCGAATAGTCCGTTGCGGCGCAGCAGAAGGTGCGGACGATAGCAATGGGTTAGTCGCAAATGCCACCATCCCCAGCGCCTGCGCAATGCGCACCTGCTGCTCGAATATCTGACCCATCATCTGGATACCGACAGCCGAATAATGGATAGGTGTATATGAGCGATACATTGTTCGCCTCCCTTGGCAGAGGGTTAAACCAACCTGACTATCGCATGACGTGTGGCGAGTCGCCAAGCGGCATGGCATCCGGCAACTGATATGCTCGGAAATCCGCCGGGAGCCACTTCGAAACCTCAAGCTATGACTTAACCAACGTGAAAGAGCGTTGTGAACAGCTTGGGATCAAGGCTTTGCGCGGCAAACGTTTCTCCCTCGGTCAGCACGCTGACGGCATCATGGCTGTGCAGGCTCTCTTGATGGCTGGCAATCACGCGAAAATCACCGATGCGCTCGTTAGCCAGAAGTCCCTCGCAGAATAGCCTCGCGGCATCCTCGACAAATATCGGATTTGCGGCGTTCAGTTCGGCGAATGCCTGCTCGTCCTCACGCTTGACCATGACTTGCGTCTCTGTCGGCACGGCATCGCGGGCCAGATCAATCAGATCCTCGAACCACAAACAATCCTCGCACGTCACCTCGACCGAGATGCGCGCAACAGAACGCTGCGAATGGGGCGTCGCCAACTGCCCGCGCGACTGCCGCGCATGTTCGCTTAGCTCCAGCGAGCAGGGGCAGGTGGAGGAATATACGTAGTCCAGATGCATGAATTTGCGCCGCACGCCAGCCGTCTCGACCAGCTCAAGCGCGATGTCATAATACTGATAGCCCTCTAATCCCGAACGCAGTGATTGCACCTTGGCAGGGTAGGAAAATCGCATCTGAATGCGCGCGTCGACTGATCCCAGATCTGAGATGTAGTCATCCAGCGCGTCCGCGATCACCTCAAAGCTGAACGTCTTTTCAGCGTGCTTGTAAAAGCTGCGCATGATGCGGGACATGTTGATGCCTTTTTTGTTCGCCTCAAGGCTGACGGTGCCAGTTACCGACGTCTCAAGTGTCAGATCGCCGCCACCGCGCGTGTGAAACCGGATGGGCAGGCGGAAATTCGAAATGCCAACATGCTGGAGCTGCTGATGCGCGCCCTTGATCAGCGACGCCGGGCCATTTTGTAAATCGGGCATCGTAGCGCGGTGGGCGGCATTCGCGTCAAAACCTTCGGGATAAACACGCGACAGCGCCGGATAGTTCGACACTTCGCCCCCCGGCAGCAGGCGCGCAATGGACGGGTCAAGATCGGCCACCTCTTCGGGGGTTGCACCAGAGGCCCAGCGGCGCAGCAGGTCTAGCGCGTCCTGCGCATCATCTCGGTCCGGTGCTGGGTGTATATTGCCCGTTTGGTGTGTCATCCTGCGGCTCCTTACCTTGGTGGCTGCGGTTATAATTTAGGGCCGCAATTGGCGATTGCCATGGCCCAATGAAAACGCCCGCCGCAGTACCATACCGGGCGGGCGCCAATAGAACGAGGCCAGATTAGCCGTAGACGGCTTCTTTTCCGAAATGCTTGGTCAGCATGTAATAGACGACCGCGCGGTACTTGTTTCGCTCGGCGCGACCATACGTCTCCAACACTTTCTGGATTCCGCCCATCAGTTCGGGGCCATCAGAGAGGCCCAGCTTCTTGATCAGGAAATTTTCTTTGACCGTCTCCAATTCGGCAGTTTGGCTTGAGGCGACGGTCGACGCATCAGCGTTATAAATTGATGGCCCACAAGCGATCGTGACCTTTGTCAGCAGTGCCATATCTGGCGTCATGCCACACTTTGATTTCAGATCTTCTGCATACCGTGCAATCAAATCATCGCGTTTACCCATTTCAAATCTCCTTTTCGCGGCTGTAGCCCCGCAGTTTTCAATCTTTCAAGCCGCCTGCAGCGGCCGCGGTGCAAAGAGTATCGGGTGCGCCCGGTTTGACAATGAAAAAATCCGGTCAGCTGTGCGATAGGCGTCCAGCCAAAGAAAAACCCCCGACCAAAAAGATCGGGGGTAATGTTGGCTATTCTAAACTGTCGTTATTCTGAATGAGTAACTTACTCAGTTTTCTTTTCTTCGTCAGCTGCACCTTCTTCGGTGGATGTAGTGTCATCGGTTGCTTCGGTGTCCATAGCCGCATCACCCGATGTTTCGGTGTCAACTGTAGCGCCGCCCTCGGTCGAAGTGGCACCTTCGGTGGCAGGCTCTTCGGTGGCAGGCTCTTCGTCCATATCCGTGCTTTCGCTCGTAGCCGCGTCGTCGCTCATCGTGGTGTCGGCCTCAACGGCTGTGTCTGCCTCAACGGCTGTGTCGGCCTCAACGGCCGCGTCGCCCTCAACGGCTGCGTCGCCCTCAACAGCGGTGTCATCCGACTTCATAGCGCCGTCATCTGCTGTCGAAGTCGTAGCGGACGTGGCGGCACTTACCACCAGATCAGCAAGTGGCGTCTCGTCGGGCAGGCTCTCTGCACCTGACTCGTCGAACTCCGGCTGCTCTTTCAAAGCGTCCTTCGTTGTGTCCAACTTCACCATTTGCTGCTCTGCATCAAAGGTGAATTCGGACAGCGGCAACGCAACGGTATACTCACCGAGGCCTAGGAAACCGCCGATCCCGATAACAGCGTCTGCTCCACCACCGCGGCCAATGACATAATCAACATCGCCAATGGTGTCGCCGTTTGGCTCATACACTTTTTTGCCCACAATATCGCCGACGGTCATTTCACTGATCGACGTGAACTGCGGCGCCATTGCGGGTGCATCAGCGGTCGTCCCAGTTCCGATGGTGGCGTCAGAGCCTGTGGTTGCAGTGGTATCTTGAGCGATTGCACCGCTCGCAATCAATGCAGAAGCGGCGGCAGTCATCATGAATGTATTGAGTTTCACTTTGGTTTCCTCCTTAACAGTCAGTTACGAGGAGAAAAGTCACAGGAGAGGTTGTTGGTTCCCGGCCGTGGACATCCCGGGCGCGCGACAGGCAAGAACCCGCTGAGGGCCTTGCCTGCTTCGGCGGAAAACTGTCGGTTCCCCTGCTTTTTTAGCGATAAATCAGTACCGGTAATGCTCAGGTTTGAACGGGCCTTCGGGTGATACGCCGATGTAGGCCGCTTGTTCCGGCGATAGGGGCGTCAGCTTCACTCCGATCCGGTCCAGATGCAGGCGGGCGACTTTCTCGTCCAGATGCTTGGGCAGAATATAGACCTGATTTTCGTATTCTCCGCCGTTCTTCCACAGCTCAATCTGAGCCAGCACTTGGTTGGTAAAGCTAGCTGACATGACGAAACTGGGATGCCCGGTGGCATTTCCAAGGTTCAGCAAGCGTCCCTCAGACAGAAGGATCAACCGATTGCCCGATGGCATCTCGATCATGTCCACCTGCTCTTTGATGTTGGTCCACTTGTGATTCTTCAGGCTGGCGACCTGAATTTCGTTATCGAAATGGCCGATGTTGCCGACGATCGCCATGTCCTTCATCTCGCGCATATGCTCGATGCGGATCACGTCCTTGTTGCCGGTCGTGGTGATAAAGATGTCGGCAGAGGCCAGCACATCCTCTAGCAGGACCACCTCGAACCCGTCCATCGCAGCCTGAAGCGCGCAGATCGGATCGACCTCGGTTACTTTTACGCGCGCACCGGCGCCCGACAGTGACGCAGCGCTGCCTTTGCCAACATCGCCGTAGCCCAAGACGACGGCGACCTTGCCGGCCATCATTGTGTCGGTCGCGCGGCGGATACCGTCGACCAGCGATTCCTTGCAACCATACTTGTTGTCAAACTTCGATTTGGTCACCGAGTCGTTCACGTTGATCGCCGGGAAGGGCAGCTGGCCCTTCTTGTGCAAATCATAGAGGCGATGAACGCCAGTCGTCGTCTCCTCCGATACGCCCTTGATTGCGTCGCGTGTTTTGGTGAACCAACCGGGGGTCTCGCCCATGCGCTTCTTGATCTGGGCGAACACGGCCTCTTCCTCTTCCGAGGTGGGTGTTTCGATCAGATCCGTCTCGCCGGCCTCGACGCGCGCGCCCAGCAGGACATAAAGCGTCGCATCGCCGCCATCGTCGAGGATCATATTGGCCCCCTCGGCAAACTGGAATGACCGATCAAGGTAATCCCAATGCTCAGTCAGGGTCTGGCCCTTGATCGCGAATACGGGCGTGCCGCCCTCAGCAATCGCCGCCGCTGCGTGGTCTTGCGTGGAAAAGATATTGCACGACGCCCAGCGCACATCTGCGCCGAGCGCATTCAGTGTCTCGATCAGCACGGCGGTCTGGATCGTCATGTGCAAACTGCCAACGATGCGCGCGCCGCTCAACGGCTGCGCCGCACCAAATTCCTCGCGCAGGGCCATCAGGCCCGGCATTTCAGTCTCGGCAATGTTTAGTTCCTTGCGGCCAAAGGCGGCTAGGTTAATGTCTTTGACGATATAGTCCTGTGCCATCTCGGTCGGCTCCTTAAAAATTAGGTTTGAGGGGCAGATAGCACCAAGGCGCACGTGCGGCAATGCTGGCATGGCTGGCCTGCGCCGGGTATGAGATACATCAGCAATACCCGGAGACCCGAACATGGCAAAACCCAGCGCAAAGACGCCCCGAAGCCCGCAACCCCGGGCATGGCAAAAGATGCTATCGGGACGCAGGCTTGACTTGCTGGACCCGACCCCGGTGGACATAGAAATTACAGATATTGCGCACGGCCTCGCCTTTGTGGCGCGATGGAACGGCCAGACGTTGGGCGATTACGCCTATTCGGTGGCAGAACATTCTCTGCTGGTCGAACGCATTTTTGCGCGCATCGCGCCCAAGGCGCCGCCGAAATGGCATCTGGCCGCGCTGCTGCACGACGCCCCGGAATATGTGATCGGCGATATGATATCGCCTGTCAAAAACGCGGTGGGTCCAGGGTATGACGAGCTGGACCAGAGGCTGGCGGCGGCGATTCACATTCGCTTTGGCCTGCCTGCCGCGATACCCGTGGCGGTCAAGCGGCAGATCAAGAAGGCCGACAAAATCAGCGCCTGGATGGAGGCCACGCAAATCGCCGGCTTTGACGCCGTCGAGGCCGGACGTTTCTTTGGCAAGCCTGATCCCGCACTGATGGACGGCCTCGCTATCTGGCTACGTCCCCCGCTGGAGGCGCGCGCCGACTACACAGCGCGCACAAATGAATTGCTGGAGGCAATGGGATGATAACCGTGCGCCGCGCCACCCCGCTGGACGCACCGCCCATGGCGGAGCTGCTGAACGAGATCATTGCAGAAGGCGGCACCACTGCGCTCACCCGCCCGGTGACCACGCGCGACATGGCCCGGATGATGCAGACGGCGCCAGACCGATCCGTCTGGCACGCGGCGCTAAACGCAGACGGTGCATTGCGCGGCTTTCAGTACATTGAGCCGTCGGATCACCTGCCGCCAGAGGCGTGCAGCATCGCAACATTCGTTCAGATCGGGCGCACCGGGCTTGGTATCGGATCGGCCCTCTTTGCTGCCACCGCCAAGGCGGCAAAATTGCTGGGCTATGTCTGGATCAATGCCGATATCCGCGCCGATAATGACGGCGGACTGATCTACTATCAGAGCAGGGGCTTTCGCGATTATGGCCGCCGCGAAGGCGTCGCCCTAGCCTCGGGCAGCCGGGTCGACAAAGTCCTCAAGCGCTATGATATCTAGTGGCGGCTGATCACCGCTTCTCACCCTTGCGTGAGCCGGTGTTGCGACGGGTTGGCGCGCATCCGTCCTTGCGTCATGCTATTTTCTAACCTCAGGAGGATATGCGGTGAGCAAAGCCATGACCAACTTCAAGACACTTCTGCTGGGAGGGTTGATCGCTGTCGGATTTGCCGCGCACGGCACAAACGCTGATGCGGCGGCAACCGAAACTCTCACCGTCGCTGGTGGCTGCTTTTGGTGCGTCGAGGCCGATTTCGAGGCTGTAAAGGGCGTCGGCGAAGTCGTTTCGGGCTATACGGGCGGCACCAGCAAGAACCCGACCTACAAGGACGTCACCCGCGGCGGCACTGGTCACTATGAGGCGGTTCAGATCATGTATGATCCTGCGCAGGTCACGCGGCCCCAACTGCTGCACATGTTTCTACGCTCGGTTGATGTGACGGATGCAGGCGGCCAGTTCTGCGATCGCGGCGACAGCTATCGCACGGCAATCTTTGCCAGCGGCGCAGCAGCGCAAGAAGCCAAGCAATCCATCGCGCAGGCGCAAAAGGAACTGGGGCAAAAGATTGTAACCCCCGTCCTACCCGCGCAAACATTCTACAAAGCCGAGGATTATCACCAGAATTACTACAAGGGCGACGATCTGCAAGTCACCCGCTTTGGCATTAAAAACCAGGCCGAAGCCTACAAGCGCTATCGCAGCGCCTGCAGTCGCGACAAGCGTGTTCGCCAGCTCTGGGGTGATGCCGCACCATTCGCCAAGGGGCATTGAATTCATTTGGTGACGCGTGATCGGGCCGCCCATCGTGGCCCGGTCTTCAGTCACGCCGCTTGGATTTTCCTTGGGTCGAGCATCCCCATTTCTCGACAGGTCACACACGCGGTATCAGCCATTCAGACCCGCTGCCTGCCCCAGCGCCAGCAGCCCGGCCTGCCACGCCTGCGCGCGCGGAACGGCCTCGGCAGTGATGCCCTGCGATACCAGCGCCGCGGCGTAGGGTGCAGGATCACCGATGATCCGCACATCCTGCCCCAGCCAGTACATCTTCATCGACGCCAACTCTGCGCCCAAGAGATGACCCAGCACCACCGCGCTGCCACCGGTAAGCGAAGCTGCATTCAACTGCGCCGCCAACCGTTCAGGGCGCGACATTGTATCGCTTAGCGCGCCTTCGTCGAACGCATGAGCAGTAGCGCCCAGCGCAGACGCCAGTCTGCCTGTCGCGGCACCCTGAAAGCTGACGATCTCACGCGCACTGACATGGACCCAGTGGGTCACGTCCCGCTCCGGCAACACCAATATGCCGTCCCAGTCCGGCTGCGCCGCAAGGGCCCCGGCGATCAGCACACGCGCAGCGGCGGGAAGCACGGCTGCGGGCGATGCCTGCTGAATTGCGCTCAGCACACCGGGCTTATCGATCAACGTCGGCGCGGGCGGCAATACATGCGACGTATCGTCCAGCTTCACCAACCGCGCAGCAGGGATACCGCACTGGCTCACAGCCTCGTCAAGCGATGCGAAGTCATGCGCACCTATCGCGTCGTCCTGCACCGCATAAAGCGTGACGCGCCCGCCCTCGGCCAGCAATGCGCCCCATGGGATCCTCATCAGCCGCGATCATCCTTCTGCGCGGACATCTGCGCCACGATACCGCGCACGTCATAGCCCGCGTCCGCAGCGGCGGCGATAATCTCGTCCTCGGGCATTTGGCCGACTTGCGAAATGCTCCACATCGTTGTGCTGCGCGTGCCACTGCGGCAATAGGCCAGCACGGGCGCAGGCAACTCGTCCAGCGCCGCATTGAAGCTCTCAATATCGGAGCCGCTCAGCGCGCCCGATATGATCGGCACAGCCCGAAACTCCAGCCCCGCCGCCGTCGCTGCCGCCTCAATCGCGGCGCTGTCTGGCTGGCCTGCATCCTCGCCATCGGGCCGGTTGCACACGATAGCGCGAAAGCCTGCCTGCTTGATGGCGGGCACGTCGGCCACCTCGATCTGGGGCGAGACGCTGAAAGTGTCGGTGATTTTGCGCAGGTCCATGTGGCCACTCCTTGTGAATTTGCACCCCATATGGCCCCAATGCCGCCCCTGTTTCAATGGCCCCCGCCCGTTGACATTTAGCGGCGCGCCGCCAAACGTGGCGACTGCACAGCTGGGGGCGTCGATGGACAAGCGTTGGGAATTCTGGATCGACCGGGGCGGCACATTCACCGACATCGTTGCGCTGGATCCGGCGGGCAAGATGCACACACACAAGCTGCTGTCAGAAAACCCCGAGCGGTATGAGGACGCCGCCGTGCAGGGCATCGCGGACCTGATCGGAACCAAGGAGTTCGCGCCGAACAGCATCGCAGCGGTCAAGATGGGCACAACCGTCGCTACCAACGCACTGCTGGAGCGTAAGGGCGAGCGCGTTCTGCTGATGATCACCAAAGGATTTCGCGACCTGCTGCTGATCGGCTACCAGACGCGGCCCCGTCTGTTTGATCTGCATATCAAGCGGCCCGATCTGCTTTATCACGAGGTAGCAGAGTTGGATGAGCGGCTGGATGCGGATGGCGGAATAATTCGCCCGCTGGACGAGGATGCCGCGCGCGCCGCGCTGCAATCGGCCTATGAGAGCGGCATTCGTGCTGTCGCCATTGCCGGGCTTCACGCCTACCTCAATCCCGTACATGAGGCCCGCGTGGCCGAGATCGCAGCAGAGATCGGCTATTCCCAAATTAGCGTCAGCCACGAGGTCAGTCGCCTGGCCAAACTGGTCGGGCGCGGCGATACCACCGTCGTAGATGCTTATCTTTCGCCCATCCTGCGCCGCTATGTCGACCGCGTGGCAGATGCGCTGGACCTTGGGACAGCGTGCGAGCGGTTGCTATTCATGCAGTCAAACGGCGGCCTGACGGAGGCCCGCCGCTTTCAAGGAAAGGACGCGATTCTGTCCGGGCCCGCAGGCGGCATTGTGGGCATGGTCCATACGGGCCGCGCAGCTGGCGCCGACCGCCTGATCGGTTTCGACATGGGCGGCACCAGCACCGATGTCAGTCACTACGCAGGCGAATACGAGCGCAGCTTTGAGACGGAGGTGGCGGGCGTGCGGATGCGTGCGCCTATGATGGACATTCACACGGTGGCCGCTGGCGGCGGCAGCATTTGCAAATTTGAGGATGGCCGATTTCAAGTTGGACCGGACAGCGCCGGCGCCGATCCCGGCCCTGCCTGCTATCGCCGGGGCGGCCCGCTGACCGTGACTGATTGCAATGTCATGCTGGGCAAGTTGAATCCAAATCATTTCCCGCAGGTCTTTGGCGCGGATGGCAATCAGCCGCTGGACGTGGATGTCGTGCGCGGCAAGTTCGCTGAGCTGGCACAGATTGTTGCCACCGAAACCGGCGATGCCCCCCGCACGCCTGAGGATATGGCGCACGGCTTCCTCCGGATCGCCATCGACAACATGGCAAACGCGATCAAGAAGATCAGCGTCCAGCGCGGCCATGACGTGACACGTTACACCCTGCAATGCTTTGGCGGCGCGGGCGGCCAACACGCTTGCGGCGTGGCCGATGCGCTGGGGATGACGCGCGTTCTGGTTCATCCTTACGCGGGCGTTCTGTCAGCCTACGGCATGGGCCTCGCGCCAATTACTGCGATGAAAGAGGCGCAGATGGATGTGCCGCTCGCCGCGTTTGGTGCGGCGATGCAGACGGTCAAAACCCTCAGCGCTGACACGCTGGCCGAAGTTGCAGCGCAGGGCGGTGATGATCCTGCTGCCACCCACCGCCTCCACCTTCGCTATGACGGCTCGCACCAGACGATCCCGGTTGAGGGCAGCGCCGAGGCCAATGCGCGCGAGTTGTTCGAGGCGGCACATAAGCAGCGCTATGGCTTCATCTCGCCGGGCCGCGACATTATCATCGATATGATTAGTGTTGAGGCAAACGGCACCAGCCGCGACGATGTGGCGCCAATTCTGCCAGATGGTGACGGCACGCCCACCGCACATCTCCCAATGTTTCAAGGCGGCGCTTGGTCCGACGTACCGGTCCATCCCCGCGATACTCTGAACGCGGCTAGCCGCATCCAAGGCCCCGCAATTATCACAGAGCCGACGGGGACCAATGTGATTGAGTCCGGATGGTCCGCCCAATTGGACACGCGTGCGAACCTCATAATCGAGCGTCACATCGCCTTACGCGCAGAGGTCGCGAGAACTGAGGCTGATCCAATCTTGCTGGAAGTGTTCAACAACCTGTTTATGTCTGTCGCCGACCAAATGGGCGCAACGCTGGCCAACACGTCCTGGTCCGTGAACATCAAAGAGAGGCTCGATTTCAGTTGCGCAATATTTGACGAACGTGGCGATTTGGTTGCGAACGCCCCACATGTACCAGTTCATTTGGGGTCTATGTCCGACAGCGTAAAAACGATCATGCGGCTCAATCCTAATGCCCGCCCCGGCGACGCCTACATGTTGAACTCACCCTATGCCGGCGGCACCCACCTGCCTGACGTGACGGTTATCACGCCGCTTTTTGCCAAGGGTCGCCCGGTTATGTGGCTAGGAAGCCGCGGTCACCACGCCGACATCGGTGGACGTACCCCCGGAAGCGCCCCGCCCGACAGCACTCACATAGATGAAGAAGGCGTGCTGATCGACAATGTTCAATTGGTTCGCGAAGGTGATTTTCTGGAGGAAGAGGCCGAAGTCGTCCTACGCTCTGGCCACTACCCATGCCGGAACGTGCGTCAAAACATGGCGGATCTCAAGGCGCAGGTCGCTGCAAATGAGACGGGAAAACAGGCTCTATCCGGCGTTATAGAGACGTATGGCCTCGACGTGGTGCAGGCTTACATGGCCCATGTGCAGGACAACGCCGAGGAATCGGTGCGCCGCGTGATAGACAAGCTCGCGGACGGGCGGTTCACCTACCCGATGGACCACGGCGCAACAATTGAGGTCGCCGTGACTGTTGATCGCGAAGCGCGCGAGGCGGTCATCGACTTTACCGGCACGTCACCGCAGCACAGCGGCAATTACAACGCGCCAAGGTCGATCTGCGACGCCGTCGTCCTCTACGTATTTCGCACGATGGTCGGCGCCGACATTCCGCTGAACCAAGGCTGCCTCAAGCCATTGCGCGTGATCGTACCGGATGGCTCCATGCTGAATCCGATCTATCCAGCAGCAGTCATAGCCGGCAATACGGAGGTATCTCAGGCGACCTGCAACGCGCTGTATGGGGCGCTGGGGGTGATCGCGTGCAGTCAGGGCACGATGAACAATTTCGTTTGGGGCAACGACGAATTTCAGAATTATGAGACCATTGCAGGCGGCACTGGCGCAGGCCCCGGTTTTAATGGCTGCGACGCGGTACAAAGCCACATGACAAACACCCGCATGACCGATCCCGAAATCTTGGAAAAGCGGTTTCCCGTCCGGCTGGAAGAATTCACGGTTCGCAGTGCATCCGGTGGCACTGGCAAATGGCGCGGCGGCAATGGAGTGATCCGAAAAATGCGGTTCCTCAGGCCGGTCACAGTCACGACGCTGTGCTCGCACCGCATCATTCCCCCCTTCGGCGTCGATGGCGGTGCGCCCGGTAAGGTTGGGGTCAATTGGGCCGAAATGCCGGACGGCACGCGGCGCGACCTAAAAGGCTGTGACGAGATCGATTTACCTATTGGTGCCATTTTCGGAATAGAGACGCCGGGCGGTGGTGGATGGGGCAAATCCTGAGCCTCTTAACGCGCTGTTAAGCATTCTCGTGGAATCTAGCTTGTATGAGCGGTTATTCCCATTTCAGCGAGGCGTCCCTGCCCCTTTTCGGCGGTGACGAGGCTCAGGCCGCCGCTGTCCCAAACGGTGCGGCCCAACCGTCCTACATCCGTGATCACCGCGCGCGGCTTCGCAGTCGCTTTATGCAGGGCGGCGCGGGGCCAATGCCGGATTACGAACTGCTTGAACTGGTCCTTTTTCGCGCGATACCGCGCCGCGATGTCAAGCCGCTGGCGCGCACCTTGCTGGACCAGTTTGGCGACTTCAACGGCGTCGTGTCGGCATCAATTTCGCGGCTGGAATCGATAAGCGGCGTCGGCGAGGCCGTCATCACCGAATTAAAGATCATCGAGGCCGCCAGCCAGCGCCTGTCCCGCGCGCGTGTTTTGCAGCGGCAGGTCATCTCGTCATGGGACGCCTTGCTGGATTACTGCCACACCACGATGGCCCACCGCGACACCGAGCAGTTTCGCCTGTTTTTCCTAGACACAAAAAACACTCTGATCGCTGACGAGGCGCAGGCAAGTGGTACTGTCGATCATGTCCCCGTCTATCCGCGAGAGGTCGTTAAACGCGCACTAGAGCTGAACGCATCGGCGCTGATCCTTGTCCATAACCACCCATCAGGGGATCCGACGCCCAGCGAAGCCGACATCGTCATGACCCAAAAGATCAAGGACGCCGCCGAAGTCATGGGCATCACCCTCCACGACCATCTGATCATCGGAAAGTCCTGCGAGCTAAGCTTTCGCAGTGAGGGCTATCTATAACGGCTTGGTGACCCCGACTGGATTCGAACCAGTAACCTGCCCCTTAGGAGGGGGCTGCTCTATCCAGTTGAGCCACGGGGCCACGCGGTCTGAATAACGTGGGTCGGCGGGCTTGTCATCGGGGAATTCGCGGGCGGCATCTCTCTTGATCCGGCTTGGATGTTCGCGGTAACGTTTGGCAAGTTTACCTAGGATTATCAAATTGAACGAGAAATCAAATCGTCCGCTGACCCTCAGAGACGTGTCCGAGGCTTCGGGCGTGTCGGAGATGACCGTCAGCCGCGTGCTCCGCAAGCAGGGCGATGTGTCGGACGCGACGCGGCAAAAGGTTTTGGATAGCGCCAAAGCACTAGGGTATGTCCCGAACAAGATCGCAGGCGCGTTGGCCTCGAACCGGGTCAATTTGGTCGCGGTCATCATACCGTCCATGTCCAACATGGTCTTCCCTGAGGTTATGACCGGCATTACTCAGGTATTGGAGCAGACAGAGCTACAGCCCGTTATGGGCCTGACGGACTACACCCGAGAGAAGGAAGAAAAGGTCCTTTACGAGATGCTGTCTTGGCGGCCCTCGGGCGTCATAATTGCGGGGCTAGAGCATTCCGAGGCGGCGCGCGCGATGCTACGTGCATCGGGTATTCCGGTGGTCGAGATCATGGATGTGGACGGCACGCCGGTCGATTCGGTGGTAGGTATATCGCACCGCCGCGCGGGCGAGCAGATGGGGCGCGCGATCCTCAAGGGGGGCTATCGGCGCATCGGCTTTATGGGCACCACAATGCCGCGCGACCACCGGGCGCGCAAACGGTTTGAGGGTCTGACCGACGTTTTAGCGAAGTCCGGCGTAGAAATTGCGGAGAAGGAGTTTTATTCTGGCGGGTCTGCATTGCTCAAGGGACGCGAGATGACGCAAGCCATGCTGGCGCGTGATCCAGATCTGGACTTTCTATATTATTCCAATGACATGATCGGCGCGGGCGGCCTTTTGTGGCTGCTGGAGCAGGGCTATGATATACCCGGCAAGATCGGTCTTGCGGGCTTCAATGGTCTTGATATCCTCAAGGGACTGCCGCGCACCTTGGCAACTATGGATGCATGCCGGTACGAGATCGGGCGGCAGGCGGCGCAGATCATCGCGGACCGGGCGCAACCGGGCGCAGACCAGTCGCCGCAGCGCATCGCGCTGGAGCCGACAATCAGCTACGGCGATACACTGCGCAGGCCGTAGAGAAGCACTCATCTCAGGCCGATCTGCCGACCAACGACCATGCACTTCTATAGCCTTCCGGTTCCGGCAGGGCCCTAGATCTCAGGCGAAATAGGATGCTTGATAGTGCGGGATGGAACGCATTTGCCGTGCCTGGCAATTGAAAAACCCCGCTCGTTTCCGGGCGGGGTTTGATAGTGAATATATAGACAATGAGAAAGCTACTAATGCTTTTTCTTGCCCTTTAGAGGCGCCCAGATCCGCTTGTTCGTCAGATAAAGCAGGACCGACAAAAGCGTCAGAAAGATAACGCCAGTTAGGCCCGCGAACTTGCGCGCCATCATCTTGGGTTCGGCCGTCCATGTCAGGAAGGCCGCGACATCCTTGGCCGAGTTTTCCAGATCGGCGGGGTGGCCATCATCGAATTCGACCGAATCCTCGTAGAGAGGCTGCGCCATCGCGATCCAGCTGCCGGGCACGGTCGTGTGACCGTGCTCATCCTTGCACTCTTCGGGATAACCGCCAGTAGCGAAGGCGGAGTTATAACTACCCGGGAAGTCTTCGGGCGCGCAATCGGGTGCCTCGTGATAGCTGGTCAGCAGAGTATAGATGTACTCAGGGCCGCCCATCCCCTTGAGGAACTGGTTGATGCCGGTGCCGTAGGGGCCATGAAATCCAGCACGCTTTTTTGCCATCAATGACAAGTCAGGCGCGTTTTCCAGCGACGATTTGGGAAAGTGGTCAGCCGGTGTCGCAGGACGGAAATCATCCAGCTCGCCGTCGAATACTTCGTATTGGCTCGCATACGCGCGCACTTGATCCTCGGGCAGTTGCGGTCCGCCATCGTCATGCAACGTGCGGATCGGCACGTATTGCAAGCCGTGGCAGGCCGAGCAGACCTCGGTGTAGACCTTGAGCCCGCGCTGAAGCTGAAGCGGATCAAAGCTGCCAAACGGACCCTCAAAGGAGAAGTCTATATCCTCTACATGGACATCCCCCGCTGCCAAGGCAGCGCCTCCAGGCAGCGCAAGCGATAGCGCGATAGCGGCAGGTGCGCCAATTTTACGGAACATTGCGTTCATCATTCTGCCCCTCATTCGGCCGGTTTGACGATGGTTTGCGTACCACCGGTTTCGGAGTAATGCGCGTTAAAGTCTTCTTCGATCGTCGCCGGGATCGGCAGCGGTTTCTCAATCACGCCCAATAGCGGTAGCAAGATCAGGAAATACGCGAACCAATAGGCCGAGGCGGTCAATGAGATGATGCCATAGATACCTTCGGCCGGCATTGCCCCCGCCCACATCAGGACAAAGAAATCGAGTACCAACAGCCCGAACCACCACTTGAACATCGGGCGATACCGTCCCGAACGTACGGAGGAGGTGTCGAGCCACGGCGCCAGCGCCATGACAGCAATCGCGCCGAACATCGCCAACACGCCAAAGAATTTGGCGTCCACGATGCCGCCGGTGATCCAGCTGGCGATCATCACGACCCACACGTCAGACGTGAAGGCACGCAAAATTGCGTAGAAGGGCAAGAAGTACCATTCCGGCACGATGTGCGCAGGCGTGGAGAGCGCATTGGCCTCAATGTAGTTGTCAGGGTGGCCCAGATAGTTCGGCATGAAGCCAACGATGGCAAAGAAAACGATCAGGATGATCGCCAGCGCAAACAGATCCTTGATCACGAAATACGGCCAGAATGGAACGGTGTCTTTTTCGGCCTCTGCCTTGGAAGTACGGCGCACTTCGACGCCTGTCGGGTTATTATTGCCCGTCGTGTGGAACGCCCAGATATGCACGGCCACCAGCGCAGAGATGATGAACGGCAGCAGGTAATGCAGGCTGAAGAACCGGTTCAGCGTGGCATTGTCTACCGCTGGTCCGCCCAGCAGCCATGTTTGAATAGGCTCACCGATAAACGGAATCGCACCAAAGAGGCCGGTGATGACCGTGGCGCCCCAGAATGACATCTGGCCCCAAGGCAGGACGTAGCCCATGAATGCCGTGCCCATCATCATCAGATAGATGAGCATGCCGATGATCCACGTAACCTCGCGCGGTGCTTTGTACGAGCCGTAGTAGAGCCCGCGGAAGATGTGCGCATAAACCGCGACAAAGAACAGTGAGGCGCCGTTCATGTGCAGATAACGGATGAAATGCCCGCCGTTCACGTCGCGCATGATGTGTTCGATGGACGCAAAGGCAAGATCGACATGCGGCGTGTAGTGCATCGCCAGGACGATGCCTGTAATGATTTGAAGCGCCAGGCAAAACGTCAGGACGATGCCCCAGATCCACATCCAGTTAAGGTTCTTGGGCGTCGGAATCGTCAACGTGCTGTAGAGCAGACCGACAATGGGCAAGCGCTGATGCAGCCACTTTTCGCCCCGCGAGCCCGGCTCGTAATGATCGTGCGGAATACCACTCATCTATTCGTGTCCTTATCCCAATTTGATCGTTGATTCGTCGGCGAACTCTGCCACCGGGATGTGCAGATTCTCCGGGGCCGGCCCCTTGCGGATACGCCCGGCGGTATCGTAGTGCGAGCCGTGGCAGGGGCAGAACCATCCACCAAAATCGCCGGCACCATCACCGATGGGAACGCAGCCAAGATGCGTGCAAACCCCGATCATTACCAGCCATTCCTCGTTGTCACCAATAACGCGGTTGATGTCCGAGGCATCGGTATCCGGCTTGTTGGGATTCTCCGACTTGGCATCAATCAATTCGCTCATCGGCACGTCTTTGGCCGCATCAATCTCGGCCTGGGTCCGGCGGCGAACAAACACCGGCTTGCCCAAATATTTGACAGTGATCTGAGTGCCGACGGCGACGTCCGCGACATCGACCCGGATCGAGCTGAGGGCCTGAACATCCGCCGAAGGATTCATCTGATTGACTAGCGGCCAAACGGCGGCACCGGTCGCGACGGTGGCGGCGCCGGCGGTCGCGTAATAGAGGAAATCCCTCCGGGTGCCTTCGTGATCGTCTGCGTGGGACACGAGGTTTACTCCAATCTCAGGGGCTGTCTGGTCAGTCCCATACGGGGGTTACAGGCCACAGGATTTCCGCGACCGTTCAGGAACGCGTTTTAGCGAGGGTTTTCCAGCCCGTCCAGTGCGCAATGCCTTATATCGGGCAAGGGCGCGGATGTGTCGCGCCAGAGGCGCGCCCACTGCTGGTTGCAAAAGGTGCGTTAACTTCCCGGCGCCAGAGGCGTGCTAACGGCAACAGCCAGAAACATGCGACTCTGCGGCGCTTGAGGCGGTGCGCCGTGCGGTGTAGTAAAGATTATAACTGCCGCCTCATGTGAAAGCCTTGCCCATGTCCATCATATCGAAAACCGCCATCGCCGCCGCCTTGCTGATGGCCGCCTCCCCCGCTGCCGCCGAGCTGGAGCTGAGCTTTTATCTGGGTACCCAGACCGTCACAGACAGCGACGCGTCAGGTACGTTGCCAGACGGCACCGCATTTAATCGCAACGTGGACTGGCAGGGCAAATCGCTCGACAACCCCTATTACTATGGTGGCCGCGCGATGTGGTGGACCAATAGTGACCTCGGGTTCGGCATCGAAGGCACTCACACCAAGGCATATGCCAGCGCCGGCGACCGCGCCGCTTTTGGTGTTAGCCGATTGGAATTCACGGACGGGCATAACATCTTCACTGCTAACGTGATGAAGCGTTATCCGGGAGCGTTCGGCGGCAGTCGCTTTACCCCCTATGCGGGCGCGGGCGTCGGCATAGCCGTTCCGCATGTCGATATTCAGGTCATCGGCGCGAGTAACCGCACACATGACTTTGAGATGACAGGGCTGGCCCTGCGCGGCATCGCGGGCATGAAATACGAGTTGAACGAAAACTGGTCGCTCTTTGGTGAGTATCAGATCGTGTGGTCCGATAATGACGTGACGATCAATGCCGATCCCGGCGTGCCCGGCCAACCCGACGGCAAGCTGCGCACTGAGCTACTGACTCACGCCGTAAACATCGGCATCAGCTACAGTTTCTAGTCGCGACTTACACAGGCGCGCATACGGCCCGGCCTATTCAGGCCGGGTCTTTTTCATTGATTCGCACTGATCGAACGTCGCGTGCCATGCGCTTAGCTGTGGACGTGTGCCGCGCCATTCGCGGTCCGGCTGGCGAAAGCTGATATAGCTCAGCGCGCAGCCCACGGCGATTTGGCCTATGTCCAGCGGGCCCGCCAGATGGCTGATCCAGCGCGCCTCCAGCGCGTCCATCGCTGACGTGATCTTGCCCCATTGGGCATCAATCCAGCCGTCCCATTGTTTGTCTTCTGGTCTCAGGCGGACCTCATAGATCATCGATACGCCCGCATCCATGATCGCATCGCCTGTCGCCTCCAGCGTCAGCGTCTCCCACAGGCGCGCTTTGGGATAGAGCGTGCCGCCCGCCTGCGCATCCAGATATTGGCAGATCACCCGGCTGTCATATAGTGCCGACCCGCCGTCGCGGATCAACGCAGGAACCTTACCCAGCGGGTTGGCTGCGGCAACAGCGGGGTCGGTCTTGACTGGGCTGGTGGGGATATTGGCCACCTCTACCGAATCGATCATGCCCAACTCGTGCAGTACGACCACAACTTTGCGGCCAAAGGGCGAGGTTGAGCCAGTCAGAAGTTTCATCAAGATTGCTCCTCTCAGGGTGTCTGATGCAGCGTATGGACGGGCGCGGGCGCTGTCCAGAGTGCAGGCATCTCAGGCGCTGCGCATGAGGGCGGCCAGCAGCCGCACCTCTTGGCCCATGCCATAGGCATCGACGTGATCGGCGGCGCGCAGGCGCACATCGCCCGGCTTGTTCTGGTTCAGCTTCCAAGTTCCATGCACCTCGGCCACACGCATCCGGCAGGGCACGATCTGGCGCATCATGCGGTCCAGAACCTCGGGCGTCATCTTGGCGGCGGTCCATGGCGCTTTCGGCGCGAGGCTTGCCTCATACGTCTCGGTCTGGCGATCCAGTAGCGCGCGCAATTCATCAGCAGGGCGCAGCTCAATCTCGCCGATCAGATGCACGGCGATATAGTTCCACGTCGGCACCTGTTCCTCGGCCCCGTACCAATCGGGCGATATGTAGGAATGGGGCCCTTGGACGGCTAGCCGCGCAAGCGTCGGCACCTGAACCAACCGCGCGATGGGATTAGAGCGGACGAGGTGAAAATCCGCGCTGTCGCCCGCATCGTTCAGCACGAAAGGGATGTGGCTGATGAGCGGTGCACCATCTCCCGCCACCGCCAACATCCCAAATCCCTGCTGCCGCGCGAAATCGAGGTTAAAATCTGTAGTCGCGCCGCGGTAGACGGGGTTGGGATGCATGTCAGGCTGCCACTAGCTGCGTGCCGCGTACGCCATTGATACACGCAGCGACGATTTGGCCCTCAGGACGGGGCGTGTCAAACGTGACTTCGGTAAATTGCTCAGTCCGGCCCATATGTGGGCTCTCCATTAGCACAGCATGGTTGCGACCTACTTGCGCGCTCAAGTGACGCTCCACCTGCGCCGTGCCAACGCTTCGCAGCCGCGCCGCGCGATCCTTGATCGCCCGGCCGTCCACTTGCGGCATCCGCGCGGCAGGCGTGCCGGGGCGGGGCGAATAGGGAAAGACGTGCAGCCATGTAAGATCACATTCCCGTACGAGCGCGAGGGAATTCTCAAAATGCGCCTCAGTCTCGGTCGGGAATCCGGCAATAATATCAGCGCCGAATGTCATGTCGGGGCGCAGTCGCCGCGCCTCCTCGGCGAAGGCGATAGCGTCATCACGCAAATGCCGCCGCTTCATCCGTTTTAGGATCAAATCATCACCGTGTTGCAGGCTCAGATGCAGATGCGGCATCAGGCGCGGCTCGGTCGCAATGGCGGCCAGCAAGTTTTCATCCACCTCAATTGAATCGATCGAGCTGATGCGCAGGCGCGGCAGATCCTGCACCAGACGCAGGATGCGCATGACCAGATCGCCCAGTTTTGGCGTGGCGGGCAGATCCGCGCCCCAGCTGGTCAGGTCCACCCCCGTCAGCACCACCTCATTATAGCCCGCATCGACCAAACGCTTGATCTGGTCGATGATGACACCTGCAGGCACGCTGCGCGAATTGCCGCGGCCATAGGGGATAATGCAAAACGTGCAGCGATGATCGCACCCGTTTTGCACCTGCACATAGGCGCGCGACCGCGTGCCGAACCCGTCGATCAGGTGGCCCGCCGTCTCGGTCACGGACATGATATCGTCGACCTGCACAGGCTCGGTCCCGAAATCACCGGCAAGGGCCGCCCATGTGCTGGCCTGCATCTTCTCGGTGTTGCCGATGACGGTATCGACTTCGGGCATGGCGGAAAACGTCGCAGGCTCGGTCTGGGCTGCGCAGCCGGTGACAATGATACGCGCGTCCGGGTTGTCGCGGCGCAGGCGGCGAATGTCTTGGCGCGCTTTGCGCACGGCCTCGGACGTCACGGCGCAGGTGTTGACCACGACAGCGCCTTGCAGCCCGGCGCTGGCGGCCAGTTCCTTCATCGCTTCCGTCTCATAAGCGTTCAGGCGGCAACCGTGATTGGAGAAAATCGGTGCGTTCATGTCGCACCTGCCAGAAATGCGGGCGTCAGCACTCCGCTGGCCACATGCATCGTCGGACCAGTCATCCAGACGCCGTCGCCGCGCCAATCGATCATCAACGTGCCGCCATCCAGATCAACGCGCACCGCGCGCCCGGTCAGCCCCCGCCGCGCCGCCGCCACAGCAACCGCGCAAGAGGAGGAGCCAGAGGCGAGCGTCACGCCGACCCCCCGCTCCCACACGCGCATGCGAATGTGATCGGCGCCTATGACACTGGCGACCTGTACATTGGTACGCTGGGGAAACAGTGGATGATGCTCATACCGCGGGCCGAACTGCTCCAGCGGGATAGCCTCGGCATCGGCGACGAAAAACGTGCAGTGCGGATTGCCCATCCCGGTAGCGACGGGGCCGCCCTCGATGGGCAATTCCAGCGTGTCCATCTCCTCGGCTAGCGGAATGTCCTGCCAGTCAAGCTGAGGCGCGCCCATATTCACCGACGTCAATCCATCGCCCGCATCCTGCGCATAAAGATCGCCTCGCTGCGTGGTAAGGTGAAGCGTATCAGTGCCGGCCTCGTCCATCAGGTAGCGCGCTATACAGCGGGTGGCGTTGCCACACGCGCCCGCCATGCTGCCATCGCTGTTCCAAAAAGTCAGATGTGCGTCGCCAGCACCGGCGCTAATCACTGCCAATTGGTCAAATCCGATGCCGCGATGCCGGTCGCCCAGCAGGATCGCCAGCGCCGGCGTCATCGCCATATCCTGCGCGCGCGCATCCAGCACACCCAACTCGCGCGCGTCCAGCACGACAAAGTCGTTTCCCAGCCCATGCATCTTCATGAAGGGCAAACCCGTATCGCGGCGCGTATCCATGCTGCGCGCTATACCCCCCCGCCAGAAATGAATCCAGAGTTTGCACACCCGCGCCGGCGGAATTGGGGTTGACCCTAGGCGGCGCTCTTTCTACTTACGCCCGCAGTGGGCCCTTAGCTCAGTTGGTAGAGCAACTGACTTTTAATCAGTGGGTCACAGGTTCGAATCCTGTAGGGCTCACCACTTTATTCAGAGACTTGTCGTGATTCCGCAGTAGCCGGTGTGCTACTGGGGCCCGGCTGGGCCGTAGGAATTTCAAATGCGCCCAAGCAGCCGTCGCGCCGAACGCTGCGCTTGCCGCAAGATACACGTCAAAAATTGACGAAGAAAAAGCTAGAGGCGTCGGCGACAGACCGGGCTATGCCGCAGCCTATAAAGGCAGCTAATCATTGGCCGCGCGAAACTTTGCCCGTCGGAAATCGTTGGCGCGTGGGTAAAGGCGGTCTTGCCGAAAGGTGACCTCCATGTTGCCCGTAACGTTTGACAGCGATATCAATCACGGCAGGGTCTGGTCGAGTAAGGGAGCGCCTCGTGCCGCAAAGTACGTCCACACTGACGCTTTTTCGAAATCAGACGTTTCGTATGCTGTGGATTGCAGCCCTTGCCTCGAACTTTGGGGGCCTCGTGCAGGCCGTTGGGGCAGCTTGGATGATGACATCGTTGACCCAGTCCCAAAGCATGGTCGCGCTCGTCCAATCCTCCGTGACGCTTCCCATCATGATATTCTCTTTGCTGGCAGGGGTGTTTGCCGACAATTTTGACCGCCGCAAGGTTATGCTCATCGCGCAATCCTTCATGCTCATCGTGTCGATCGCGCTTGCTATTATGGCCTATGAGGGACTGCTGTCACCTTGGCTCTTACTAGGGTTCACGTTTCTGATCGGGTGCGGCACGGCGTTGCACAATCCGTCATGGCAGGCATCGATGGGCGATATAGTTTCGCGTGACGAGCTGTCGGCGGCGGTGTCGCTCAACAGTATGGGCTTCAATTTGATGCGCAGCATTGGGCCTGCTGCTGGCGGCGCAATCGTGGCCATCGCCGGTGCTGCGGCTGCGTTTACGGTAAATGCGTTCAGTTATTTCGGCATCATTACTGCCCTTTGGCTGTGGCGACCCGCGACGCCGCAGCGGCGCTTGCCGCGCGAGCGGATGGGCAGCGCGTTTTCGGCGGGCCTGCGCTATGTCGCGATGTCGCCCAACCTCATGAAAGTGATCTTTCGCGGCTTCCTGTTTGGCCTCTCTGCCATTGCGATACTGGCGCTTCTGCCCCTGATCGTCAGGGAGTTGCTGCAGGGCGGGGCCTTTGTCTATGGTGTGCTATTAGGCTGCTTCGGTATGGGGGCAGTGTTCGGCGCGCTGCTGAACGCTCGCCTGCGCGCTCGGTTTCAGAACGAGCGTATTACACAAGCCGCGTTCCTCGCCTTCGCGATCAGCAGCATCACTCTGGCCCTAAGCCGCGACTACGTGTTCAGCGGCGGCGCCTTGCTGCTAGCTGGGGGCAGCTGGGTCATTGCTTTGTCGTTGTTCAATGTCACGGTGCAGTTGTCGACGCCGCGCTGGGTCGTCGGCAGGGCCCTTGCACTCTATCAGACCGGCGTATTCGGCGGCATGGCCGGGGGAAGTTGGGCGTGGGGCGCTATAGCTGAAAACTTCGGTGCGGACCGCGCGATGTTTGTGGCAGCCGCTATGCTGATCTTTGGGGCTTTGATCGGCTTTAGCGTGCCATTGCCAGATTCCACCGAGCTTGACCTCAATCCGCTAAATACCTTCACCGAGCCGTCGTTGCGGCTCGACCTGAAACAACGCAGCGGGCCTATAATGATCATGGTTGACTACACGATTGCCCAAGCGGACGTAACCGAATTTCTGGCTGTGATGAACGTGAGACGGCGCATCAGAATCCGAGACGGCGCGCAGCAATGGGCGCTGTTGCGTGATCTTGAAAACCCCGACGTCTGGACCGAGACGTATCATGTCCCCACTTGGGTCGAGTATGTTCGCCACCACGAGCGTCGAACCCAAGCAGACGCCGAGTCCTACAAGAGCGTTCTGAAGCTGCATCGCGGCAAGGAACGGCCCAAGGTGCATCGTATGATTGAACGGCAGGCAATATCGCTTCGAGACGATACACCGCTCAAAGACGGGCCTGAGGAAAATGCAGAATAAAAGGGTCTGTTTCTGGCTAAAACTGCAAATAGGTCATCGGCAATCTTACCCTAGCCCATGCAAGGCGGTTTTGGCTCTGCATGGGCCTGATCAGTTGCAAGTTCCCTCATGGTCAGAACGGTGGGCCATCTTATTTTGGCGCCACGCATCCAAGTCTGCAGCATTGTCGATCGGCGTTCTTAGGCTCTCTCTAAGCGTGGGCAGATCCGAGGATTGATATTGCCTCGTCAAACCGCGCTTTGTCACCTGCGGCGAGAACGTGACCCGCCATTTCGAAGCTGAGCGGCGCGCCAGTCCAATCGCCGAATTGCCCACCGGCGCCCAGTATGACGGCTGCGCAGGCATAAACGTCAAAGGGGTCCAGCCCACTGTCCACGGCCATGTCTGTACGGCCTGATGCCATCGCACCGTAGGCAAAGCATGACCCTCCGTATTGCACGTACTGCGCGCGCTTTCGGATGCGATCAAAGCGCGGGCGCTCGCTGTTTGACATAAAGTCACTGTTGCTGCAGGTAACAAAGGCGGTTTCAAGTGACGCACAAGGGCGCACATGAACGGGCCTGTTGTTATGAAGAGCGAAGCTGTGGGCGACGCCCGTCCAACGGTCAGCGGTAACAGGCTGGTCGATCACGCCCAGAAATGGCGCGCCATTCCAGGCAAGCCCAATCAACGTGCCGTAAATCGGAATCCCGGCAATAAAGGGTGCGGTGCCGTCAATCGGGTCCAGCACCCAGACGAATTCGGCATCGGTATTTACGTTCTCAAATTCCTCACCCAGGATACCGTGGCTTGGGTAGGCATCAATGATCCGATCGCGCAGTGCCGTTTCGACCGCCTTATCGGTGGTGGTAACAAAGGACGCGTCTGGTTTGATCTCAACTTGCGGAACCTGCTCGCTCGCCTCGCGCAGCATGGCGCGGCTGACGTCGGCCAGCGTCTCGGCAAAGCTCAGGAAAGTTTCATGCGGCGGGAGGGATTGGGTCATTCTTGGGCGTCCTAATGGCTGAGGATTTGGCTAAGGAAAAGCTGTGTGCGGGCATGCTTGGGCGCGCTGAAAAATGTGTCTGGCGGGCCCTCTTCCACGATCTCGCCGCCGTCCATAAAGATTACGCGGTCGGCGACCGACCTGGCAAAGCCCATCTCATGCGTCACGCAGACCATCGTCATTCCATCGCTGGCAAGGCTGGTCATCACCTCCAGCACCTCGCTGATCATTTCGGGGTCTAGCGCCGATGTCGGCTCGTCAAACAGCATCACCTCAGGCTTCATGCACAAGGCGCGGGCAATGGCGACGCGCTGTTGCTGCCCGCCAGACAGCTGGATCGGGTATTTATCGGCCTGTTCTGGGATTTTGACGCGCTCAAGGTAGTGCATCGCCACCTCTCGTGCCTCGACCTTGGGGGTCTTGCGCACCAGTTTCTGTGCCAACATCAGGTTCTTGAGGATCGTCATATGCGGGAACAGGTTGAAGCTCTGAAAGACCATGCCAACCTCGCGGCGTACCGCGTTGAGGTCTTTTAGTTTGTCCGCTAACTCGATATCGCCGATAAATATCCGGCCCTCGTCGTGTTTTTCCAGCCGGTTAATACAGCGTATCATGGTCGATTTTCCCGACCCGGAGGGGCCACAAACCACAATCCGTTCGCCCTTGGCAACGGCAAGGTTGATGTCGTTTAACGCCTTGAAGTTGCCGAAATGCTTGCCGACATTCTCCATGCGGATGAGGGGTTGCGATACGGTCATACTCAGCCCGTCCTTACCGTGTAGCGGCCCAGCCAGCGTTCGATCCGGGCCATTAATTTCTGGATGAAAAACGTGATGATCATGTAGATGATCGCCAGCGAGATGAAGATTTCATAGGGCGCATATGTCTGCGCCACGATCGTGCGCGCGATCCAACCAGCACATGCCGGACGAAAACGAACTCGACGTGCATATTGAGGATTCTGAGGCGATCGGATACTGCACGCCGGGCTGGCCCAAGAACATGGCCGAGGTAATCGCCCTCGTGAATCTACCCGACGGCACAGCGCTCGACCTGAGTTTTCTCACCCCATTAGGGAGCGCCGAAACACAGGCGTGTTATGCGTCGATCAAGAAGCTGTTTCCAATTTTGAACTCTGTACTGCAACGACAATTTTCACTGAATCCCAGTAGCTTGGATGCCATCAACAGCGGTATGAACCAAGAAACCCGGTTTCATGATTTTGGTGCAGACATCCTTACCGAGAGGGAGCGAGAGATCGTACAGCTTGTTCTCATTGGTCACAGCAGCAGATCGATCGCTTTGACTCTGGGCGTTTCGCTGCCAACGGTGAAAAGCCATAGGCGCAATGCTTACAGCAAGCTAAACATATCCTCTCAGGCTGAGCTATTCAGCCTTTTCTTGCTGCATTTGAAGTAGTTATCTAGCGCATTTGCCGAGCAAACGCGTGATGTAAAAGTGAACAGATAACGCGAGCGGGAGGCGTCAGAGGTACCTGAGCTGGCCGTGGGTGCAAACCAGAACCCGAGGAACCGTAACCAAGTTTTCTTGCACTTGGACGCCTTCCCTTGTTTACTTTTTTGCGAGCGCCTTCAAAACGCGCAAGCAGCCGGGAGGACGCAATGAAATCGTCTGAATCACATCCTTTTACCGGACCGGACCTGTGCGCGTTCGAGGCTCACGAAGTTGTTGCACTCCTGCGCAAGGGCGAGATTGAGCCGCGCGACCTGATCATGGCATCGCGCGCCCGCACAGAGGCTGTTGATCCAATCGTCAATGCTATGCCCACGACCTGCTGGGACCGCGCGGAGGCTGCAATTTCTGCGCTGCCCAACGGTGAGCGCGGCGCGCCCGGCTGGTTGGCCGGGCTGCCAATTGGCATAAAGGACCTGATGCCGGTCGCTGGCGTACGCACGACCTTCGGCACGCGGGGCCTGGCGGACTTCGTCCCCGATGCCAGCGATCCGCTGGTAGAGCGGCTGGAGGCGCGCGGCGCACTGGTGGTGGGCAAAACCAACACACCCGAAATGGGCGCAGGGGCAAATACGTTCAACGATGTATTTGGTGCGACGGTGAACCCGTGGAACACGTCGATGAACGCAGGCGGCTCTTCTGGCGGAGCAGCGGCAGGTCTGGCGACGGGCGAGGTATGGCTCAGCCACGGGTCCGACCACGGCGGCTCGCTGCGCACGCCAGCGGCATATTGCGGCGTCGTCGGAATGCGTCCCAGCCCCGGACGCGCAGGGGGGGCATCGCCCAAAGCCGGATTCATGATCGAAAGCGCGCAGGGTCCGATGGCGCGCTCGGTCACCGATTGCGCGCTCTTTCTCGATACAATGGCTGGGTTCGAGGCGAGATTTCCCATCTCATATCCCGCCCCAGACGTGCCGTTTCAGGAGGCTGTGCAACGGGCCAACGGCAAGCTGCGTATCGGTTTCGCGCTTGATCTGGGCGGCCTCTGCCCGGTGGATGCCGAGATGGCAGATCATCTGAGCGCCGCGATGCAGCAGCTAGAGCGGAGCGGTGCCACCGTCGAAGAGGCCTGCCCCGATGTTGCCGGACTGGACCGGACCTATCACATCCTACGCGGAATCAGCTGGGTCACCGGCGCGCGCACAGTAGACCCGGCGGTGCGCCAGCACTTCAAACCGACGCTGGAGGAAAACACCCGTTTCGGCGAGAGCCTGACAATTCAGGACGTGGCTGAAGCACAGGTCGGCCGCATGACCATCTTTAACGCAATGCAGGCCTTCTTTGGGCGGTTCGATGTGCTGGCCCTGCCCGTGGTCGGCTGCATGCCGCATCCTCAATCCGAGGAATGGGTGAGCGAGATCGGCGGCCAGACCCTTACCGGCTACATGGATTGGCTGCGCTTCGCCTTCCTTGCGACGACGGCGGGCCTTCCCGCGATATCGGTGCCAGTGGGGCTTGGCCCCCGCAACATGCCCATCGGTTTGCAACTAGTGGGCAAGCCGCGCGGCGAGGCCCGGTTGTTGGCTGCTGCACGGTTTGTCGAGATGGCGATGGGCGGACCGCTGGGGCCGATCGACCCTGTGCAGAGTTAACTAATGCCTACCTTGCAATAGGCATCCCTCTGGCGCGCGCCCGCCATTGCGCCCCATGATCAGAGCCCGGACAGAACCGCCTCTAGCCGTCGATCCGCGCGGCCATGATGGCAATCGCCTTTTGATAAACGCCAGCGGCATTCCACTGCTTGATCACGGCATAGTTGGCCTGACCTTCACCGTACCCCTTTCCCGGTTGCCAGCCCTTCTGGCGCAGAAAATTCGCCGTGGACGCCAGCGCGTCGGCCTGATTGTAGAAATCAACACGCCCGTCGCCATTGGCATCAATGCCGTAGCGTAGCGCGTTGCCGGGTAGAAACTGAGTATGGCCCAGCTCGCCGTGTTTTGCCCCCTTGGTAGCTCCGGTAATGGCGCCGGTATCGACCAGTTTCAGCGCGCCGATAGCGTGCGGTTTGAAAAAGTCTGACCGGCGGCAATCATAGGCGAGTGTGCTAATCGCCGACACGACAGCGCTATCGCCCATAAAGCCGCCAAATCCGGTTTCCATTCCGTGGATCGCAATAATGACACCTGCAGGGACGCCAAAGCGGGCTTCTAGGGACTGATAAAAGGCGGCGTCACGCGCCTTGCGCTTGCGGCCTTGGGCCACAATCGTATCAGCCCCGCGAACCTGCATAAACTTGCTCAGCGTGTATTTGAACGACTTTTGATTGCGATCTGCCGCGATGGTGCCGGACGCATATTGCGCTTGTGCAAGAGCGTTCAATCCGCGCTGCCCGACACCCGCATTTTCGGCCTCTTGCGCGAAGGCCGATTTCCACGCGTTGAAACCGCCAGAATTGTTGCCGCATTGGGCTGCCGCTACCGGCGCGGCAAAACCCACCACCACGAGCAATGCTGTGGACATGAATGTGATCAAACGCATGAGCAACCTCAATTTCTAAATGGCATTCCCCAGATAGAATGCCTCGTCGCCCATGCTGTCGCTGTTTTGCGCTTGGATCAACCCTCTTGAGCATACTGCAGCGGGGTTCGGGTCGCCGCCCGCTTGATCAAATCAGCACGTTCATACCTTACCGCCTGCGGGGCGAGCAGCAGGTTCGGGCCAAAGGCACAAAAGAACACCGAATACAGTTTGACGTATTTTTACTAATCTTAATACTGTTGCGGAAATTGATCTATAATGTCCACCAATACCAAAAATGACGCGGCGGCCATGATGCCCCGCGCACTGACAGCAAAAGCGGAGGAATACGATGTTTAGTAAACTCAAGGTTATTGGTGCCGCAGCGCTTGGCACAGCGCTGGCCCTTTCGGCCACCGTCGCGGGGGCCGAAAAACTGGTGGTGTCCAATTGGGACGGCTACATGGCACCCGGGGCTATCGACGCTTTCAATGAGGCCACCGGCAACGAGGCCGAACTGGTGCTGCACGGCACCAATGAGGAGATCATGGGCAAGCTGATCGCGTCCAAGGGCAAGGGCTATGACGTGGTATTCGTGTCGTCCCCCTTCGCCGAGGTGCTGCACAATCTGGGGCTGGCCGAGGAATTGGACCACGACAAGATCCCCAATATTACAAACCTTTACGAGCAGGCGACACAGCTGTCGCACGATGAAGGCAACACATTTTCGCTGCCCTATGCGTGGGGTACGACGGGCCTCTGCTATCGCTCGGATTTAGTCGAAGGCACGCCGGATAGCTGGAGCGACCTGCTGAAACCAACGGAGGCGCTGAGCGGCAAGACCACCATGCTGGCCACCGACCGCTGGCTGCTAGGCGCCGCGATGCTGGCAAACGGCTATTCGGTCAACACCACCGACGCGGATGAATTGGCCACCGTCCGCGACCAACTGATCGAAACCAAAGGCACCCTGCTGGCCTATGATGATACTACCTTTTACGCCAAGCTGGTGTCGGGCGAGGCCGAGCTGGTGCAGGCATGGGACGGATGGTGCAACTACGGCATCGCGGAAAATGCTGACATCAAATATATCGTCCCCAGCGAGGGATCAGACCTCTGGGTCGATACCATGGTGATCCTCAAAAATTCCGAGCACAAGGAGGCCGCCTACGCCTTCGTCGACTTTATCCTCGAACCCGCGAACCACGGCTGGGCCGCCGAGAATATCCTCTACAAGGTGCCGAACAAGTCGGCGATGGAGGCATTATCCGAGGATTTCGTCGCGCAGTACCCGAACATGGGCATCACCCCCGACCAGCTGCTGAAGTATGAGCAGCTGCGCGATGTGGGCGAGGCCCAGCGCGCGTATTCGCGCATCGTGTCCGAGATCAAAGCCAACTGATCCGCCACCTGACAAGACCTCGGAGGGAGGCGCACTCGCGCTTCGCTCACCTGACCAAAGCGAGCAGATGACCGACCGCAAACCGCTATACCTGATGACGCCGGCGCTGGTGTGGCTCACTGCTTTCATGGTGGTGCCGTGCTTGCTTGTCCTTGCGCTGGCGTTTTTTCGGCGCGGTATTTATGGCGGCATCGAATATACCTTTACGATGGAAAATATCGCGCTGGTGTTCGACCCTCTCTATGCGGGGATTTTCCTGAAATCGGCGTGGATCGCGGGGCTGTCAGCGACCATTGCCGTTGTGATCGGCTACGCTGCCGCCTACGCCATCGCCGCCGCGCCATCCCGCCGTCAGGCAACGCTGCTCTTTTTCGCAGTGCTGCCGTTTTGGTCGAATTATCTCGTGCGCACCTACGCATGGATCGTGATGTTGAATCGCGAAGGGCTGATCGCCGGCGTCGCTGTTTGGCTGGGCTATGACGGGGACTTGCCCAAGATGCTCTATACCGAAACCGCCGTGGTGATCGGGCTGGTCTATAACTACCTGCCTTTCGTCATTCTGGCCTGCTACGCGCCGCTGTCGCGCCTCAACCCCGAGATCGCAGAGGCGTCGCGCGATCTGGGTGGCGGTGGCTGGACCACGTTCCGCCGGGTGATCCTGCCTATGACAGTGCCGGGGATCGCGACGGGCTTTGTCTTTGTCTTTGTCCTCAGCATCGGCAATTTCGTGACACCGGCACTTCTAGGAGGAGGGCAATTCCAGATGATCGGCAACCTCGTCTATGCGCAGTTTCTTACCGCGAATGACTGGCCCTTTGGCGCCGCGCTGTCGATGTTCCTGATTGCGATCATGATGGGCCTGCTAACCCTTCAGACCTTCGCGACCGAGCGTGCCTCTGGCGCGCGGCGGGAGGACTAGATCATGCGCGGCACCGCCAACCCGAAACTGATGCTGATGATCCTCTCGGCGGTTTTTGCGTTCCTCTATATCCCGATTTCCGTTCTCTTCGCGCTGTCGTTCAATGAGGGCGGGTTGCCCACCGTATGGACAGGATTTTCGGTCAAATGGTACGGCGAGTTGTTCCGCAATGGCGACATCATGGGCGCCGCCCTAAACACGCTGATCGTTGCCATAGTGTCCACCATTCTCGCGACAATCCTCGGCACGCTGCTTGCCGTTGGTGTCGAAATCCGCCGCCGCAAGGGACGGTTCCTTGAGACGATAATCTTTGCCCCCATGATTATCCCCGACATTGTACTGGCGATCGCGTTGCTCAGCTTTTTCTCGTTGCTTAACTTCACGATGGGCCTGCACACTGTGATCGTCAGCCATGTCGTCTTTAATCTCGCCTTTGTCTGCTCGGTCGTGCGCGCACGGCTGAAAACGTTCGACTGGGCTATCGTCGAGGCGTCCGCTGATCTGGGGGCGCCGATGATCGTCACACTCTGGCGCGTGGTGCTACCCGTCATGCTGCCCGCCGTGATCGCCGGTGCGCTGCTGGCATTCACCCTGTCGCTGGACGAATTCATCATCGCGTTCTTTACCGCAGGCGCGGGCCGAGATTCCATCACACTACCGATGCAAATCTTTGCCATGATCCGTTTCGGCGTCACCCCTGAAATCAACGCGCTCGCCGCTATTGTCATGACCGTCTCGGTTATCATCCTGGCCCTGTCGCAACGTCTGAACCGTGGGGGGCTACCGGGCCAATGACCGACGCATTGCTATCGATCAAGGGCGCCTCGAAGCATTTTGGTGCGGTCCGCGCCATCGACGGGATCGACCTCGACATCCATGAGAACGAGTTCTTCGCCCTCTTGGGTGCGTCCGGTAGTGGCAAAACAACGTTGCTGCGGATGCTGGCCGGCTTTGAGATACCCGATGCGGGGCAAATCATTCTCGACGGCAAGGATGTGTCCAACGTTCCGCCCAATCACCGCCCCGTCAACCTGATGTTTCAGTCCTACGCGCTGTTCCCGCATATGAGCGTAGCGCAGAACATCGCCTACGGGCTGGAGATGGAGAAGCTGCCAAAGGTCCAGATCAAATCCCGCGTTGATGAGATCCTCGAAGTGATCCAGCTAAGCCATCTGGCCAAGCGCAAGCCCGACCAACTATCGGGCGGCCAGCGCCAGCGTGTGGCGTTGGCGCGTGCGCTGGTCAAACGGCCCCGTGTGCTGCTATTGGACGAGCCGCTGGGCGCGCTGGACAAGAAGCTGCGCGGCGAAATGCAATTGGAGCTCAAGCGCATTCAGCATGAGTTCGGCATCACCTTCATCATCGTGACGCACGACCAGGAGGAAGCGCTGGTGATGGCCGACCGCGTCGCGATCCTGAAGGATGGCAAGTTACTGCAATCAGGCACACCGCGCGAGATTTACGAGCATCCCGGCAGCCGCTTTGCCGCGGACTTTATTGGCGTGATGAACTTCTTTCCTGTACGCGAGAATGCCGGCCAGCTTTTCGCCGAGGATGGCAGCGTCATTGCCGCCGGAACGCCGCTGAGCGATGGCCAGCAAGGCGTGGCGGCCGTGCGCCCCGAACGTCTGAGCCTGATTCCTAAGGCCGAGAACAGCACCACCGGCAGGGTAGTCGCGACCGCCTATCACGGGCTTGATCTGCAAGTGCACCTGAAAACCCCTGCCGCGCCCGAGCCAATCCTGATGCGCCTGACGGCTGGTGATGCCGAGGCCCGCCCAGTGGCCGAGGGCGACGAAATCATCGTTTACTGGGCTGCGCGCGACACCCGTGCATTCCCCCTCTGACACACCAATGACCGCGTCCAAGCGGCAGCAGACCAAACCGACAAGGAGACCACCCAATGACCCAGAAAACCTTCGCCTTCTTTCCCGAGGCCGCCTTTGGCCCTGCCCTCAATTCCGTCGGTATCGCGCAAGCGGTCGAGCGGAAGGGTCATAAGGTGGTGTTCCTATCCGATCCCGGCTTTGTCGATATCTACAAGGACTATGGCTTTGAGGCGTATCCCGTAAACCTGAGCGAGCCGATGCCCCCCGAGAAAATGGCCAAGTTCTGGGAGGATTTTATCAACGGACACATCCCCAACTTTCGCAAAACGCCGATCGACCAGATCGACAACTACGTCAAGGAATGCTGGGAGGCGATCGTCGACAGCGCAAAATGGGCCGAAAAGGACCTGCCGGGCATCCTCGCCAAGATTAAGCCGGATGTGATCGCCGTCGATAATGTGATCCTGTTCCCCGCGATCAAGCAGTTCGGCGTGCCGTGGGTGCGCATCATTTCATGCTCGGAAAACGAGATTGAGGATGCGGACATCCCGCCACACCTGTCGGGCATGTCGGTCAACGATACCGAGGGTCACGCGGCCTTTCGCAAGAAATTCAATGAGGTCATCAAGCCGATACACGACGATTTCAACGCTTTCCTTAAGACCACCGGCGAAGACCCTTACCCCACAGGCGAATTCTTTGAGCCGTCGCCGTATCTGAACCTGCTGCTTTATCCTGAGCAGATGAAATACGACCGCGCGCAATCGCTTGACCCTAAGCGCTTCCAATATCTCGAAGGCTGTGTGCGGCAGGACAAGCCGTATGAGGTTCCGACGTTCAAGGAGAACAACGACGGCCCCCTCCTTTATGTCTCGTTCGGCTCACTGGGTGCTGGCGATACAGACCTGCTGAAACGGATCATTAAACTGATCGGCGGAAGCCGCTACCGCGCGCTGGTTAACGTGGGCGATTACGAGACTGAGTATTCGGACATCCCAGACAATGTCATAATCGGCAGCTGGTTCCCCCAGCCCTCGGTCATTCCGCAGGTCGATGTTGTCATCCACCACGGCGGAAACAACTCGTTCACCGAATGCCTCTACTTCGGCAAACCGGCGATCATCATGTCCTACGTCTGGGACGGGCACGATAACGCGATGCGCGTGCAGGAGACGGGTCACGGCTTCCGCTCGGACCGCTATGAGTGGACGGACGAGGATCTGACGGCCAAAATTGAGGCCTGTCTGACGGATGCGGATATGGCCGCGCGGCTGGCCAAGACCAGCGCGCATATGCAGTCGCAGAACGGTCAGGAAAAAGCGGCCAAGCTGCTTTGCGACCTGGCAGAGGCGCAATAATGACCGATCTCAAATCATCTGCGCCGCATATCCATGATGCCACGACCTATGACGATCTGGCCGATTGGGGCCCGCAGCCGGATATGATCGCAGGCCAGTCGCACTCGACCGGGCGGCTCTTGCACAAGGGGCCCGGCAACTCACCCGAAACGGGCGTCTGGGTCTGCTCCCCGGGCACTTGGCGCATCTGCGTGCCGCGAGACGAATTCTGCCACTTCGTAGCGGGCCGCGTCACCTACCGCCGCGACGGCAGCGATGAGGTGGTCGAGGCAGGCCCCGGAATTTGCGTCATGTTCCCCGCAGGCTGGGAAGGCACCGCAGAGATCACCGAGACACTGCGCAACATTTACATGCTGGTCTGAAGGAGAAAGCCGATGAAAGCACCTGTGATGCGAAACCCGCTAGAGATCACCGACACTGTCGACTGGGGCATCATCCCCACCATGATAGAAGGAGAGAGCCACGTATCGGGCAAGGTCCTGCACAAGGGGCCGGATGGGCAGAGTGAATGTGGCCTCTGGATCTGCACCCCCGGTAAATGGGACTGCCACGTGACGTCGGACGAATTCTGTCACTTCATTGAGGGGCGCTGCACCTATGTCCACGAATCCGGCGATGTGATCGAAATAGCGCCCGACACGGCGGCGTTCTTCCCAAAGGATTGGAAGGGGGTCTGCACCGTCCATGAGACAATCAAGAAGGTCTACATGATCCGATGACCGCCGCGCCCGCCACGACGCTCAGTACCACTTCCGCCGCCTTTCTGGCATCGGAGGGCTATGGCGGGGCAATCTTGACGCCGTTCACTGCAGACGCCTCCCCCCGGCGGTATCACAGGCTGGAGGGGTGCGGCCTGATCCTAATGGAGGATCCAACCGATCCAGTCGGGTATGCCGCCTATTTGCGTCTGTCGGCGCACCTGAACCAGCTTGGATTGTCGGCCCCACGGGTGTTGGCGAATGATCCGGAAAATGGGCTCGCCCTGATCGAGGATCTGGGCGATGCGACCTATGCGCAATGCCTCAGGACGGGCGAGGACGAGCACGCGCTATACTGCCTCGCCGTTGATGCGCTGCTGCACCTGCACCACGATCCCCGCAGCGCCGAGGTGGTTCAGCCGCTCTATGATTTGGACACGCACTTGAACGAGCTGGCGATCTTTGCCGAATGGTTTGCGCCCGCCATCGCACCGGGCCTAAGCGACGATTTCGCGCGCGACTGGCGCGCCCGTTGGCAAGGCGCGCTAGCACCGATTGCAGAACGTCATGACACGCTGGTTATGCGCGATTTCCACGTCGATAACCTGCTTCTGCTGAGCGCGCGCAGCGGTGTGGCTCGCTGCGGTCTGCTGGATTTTCAGGATGCCGTCATCGGCCCGTGCGAGTATGACCTGATGTCACTCTTGCAAGATGCGCGCCGCGATCTGGCGCCGGGTCTGGAGGATGAAATGCTGGCGCGCTATATCGAAAATGCACCCGCTGGGTTGGGCAATGCTGCGGATATTCGCCAACGCTATCACATCCTCGCTGCGCAGCGACACGCGCGCATTCTGGGCGTTTTTGTGCGGTTGGACCGCCTGAATGGCAAGCAGGCCTACCTCAAGTGGATACCCCGCGTCGCGGAGCAATTGCGCACAGCGCTAGAAGCCGCGCAGTTACGCGACATCACAGCGCTGCTGGAGACACATCTGCCCGATTGGCAGGCTGCCGCCGCTCGGATCACCTCTACCCAGCACACTGAAAGGGCATGTTAATGTCTAGCGCCCCCTCATCCGTCTACTATCTCGCCCCCGGCTTTCACGCTAGCCAAGGCACACCGCGCGACGTGGTTGATCCTGCCACCCTAGAAGTCGTCGGCCAGCGCGCAGAGGTCAGGGAAAGTGAGATTGAGACCGTCCTTGCCTCGGTCAATGCTGCGCAGAAAATCTGGGCACATACCGACGCCAAGTCTCGCGCCGCGACCTTACACAAACTAGCCAGCGCAATTGAGGCGCATGACATGACAGACTGCGCAATCCTGATGAGCCGCGAGATGGGCAAGCCCTACCCAGAGGCCATCGGTGAGGTCGCCAACTGCGCGCCTATTTTCCGGTACTATGCCGAAATGGCCCGCGACGAGGCGGGGAAGGTGGCGGGCACCACGCAGATGGGATCACTGCAATTTGCTCGGTACGAGCCTTTGGGCGTGTCTGTCCATATTATGCCCTTCAACTTTCCCATCCTGCTGATGTGCTGGACCGTCGCCGCGTCACTTGCCGCAGGCAATGGGGCAATTATCAAGCCCGCCGAGGCGACAACCCTATCGACGCTGGAATTCATGAAGGTATTCTCGGGCCTGCCCGAAGGCCTCGTCGCCTGCCTGCCCGGCGGCGTGGATGTGGGCACGGCGCTGGTCGATAGCCCCAAAACCCACGCCATCGCCTTTACCGGATCGGTCAAGGCGGGCCGCGCCGTGGCCGAGGCCGCGGCACGGCGCCTGAAACCCGCGGTGATTGAGGCGGGTGGATCGGACCCGATGATAATCACCGCGCATGCCCCCATAGCCATCGCAGCAGCCGGAGCCGTTACTGGCGCATTCCACATGAGCGGCCAAGTCTGCACTTCGACCGAACGGATGTATGTCGTGGACGCAGTACATGACGAATTTGTCGCCGCATTCGTGACCGAGACGCAGCGCCTGCGCATCGGAAATGGCCTGCAAAAGTCCGAGATCGGCCCATTGGTCAGTGAGGCCGCCCGTGACAAGGTGGCACGTCTGGTCGATGACGCAGTCGCGCAAGGCGCAGTAGTCGAATGCGGCGGCGGCGTCCCTGAAGGGCTTGAAACCGGCTGGTTTTACGCCCCCACGATCCTCACGAATTGCACACCCGACATGGCAATCCTTAACGAAGAGGTGTTCGGCCCCGTCGCCGCCATCGTTCGCGTCCCCGACTTTGACACGGCCATAGCTATGGCCAATGACAGCGAGTTCGGCCTTGGCGCGTCGGTGTTCACCACTGACCTAAATGAGGCGCATGAAGCGTATGAGCGACTGGAGGCTGGCATGGTCTGGATCAACAATCCGATGATCGACAATGACGCGCTGCCGTTCGGCGGCTGGAAAAACTCCGGCATCGGGCGAGAGTTGGGGCGCATGGGCCTAGACACGTTCCGCCGTACAAAAATGGTCATCATGGACCACAAGCCACAACGCCACGACTGGTGGTATCCCTACGACGACGACTGGTTCCTTGACGAAGGTGGTCGCAAGCATGTGTAGGCTGGTCTTATGACCAAATTCGCCGCCGCGAAATCCGCGCCTTACTGGCGCGAGACCGTTACCAATCCGGTGACTGCCGCGCCGCTGGACGGCGATATCACCTGCGATCTGGCAATCGTCGGGGGCGGCTTTTCGGGCCTCTGGTCGGCCCTAAAGGCGCGCGAGCGGATGCCAGATGCCCGTATCGTGGTGCTGGAGGGCGGCCAGATGGGCAACGCCGCCAGCGGGCGCAACGGCGGATTTTGCGCACCCAGCATCTCGCATGGGGTGAGTAATGCGGTTGCGCGCTGGCCCGGTGAGGCCGAGGCGCTGGTCCGGCTGGGACGCGAAAACCTCGACGAACTAGAGGCCGATCTGGACACTTACGCCATCGACGCCGAGTTTGAGCGTGAGGGCAAGCTGAACGTCGCCGCGGCGCCTTGGCAGGTAGCTGGATTGCGGGACATGCAGGCGACCTACGCACGCTTCGGGATCAAGACAGAGCTGCTGGAGGGTGCGGCGCTCGATGCGCGATTTGACACGCCGCGCTATCATGCTGGCCTTTTTGAGCCGAACTATGCGCTGGTGAACCCCGCCAAGCTGGTGGATGGGCTGGCCAAGGCAGCGATCGCGCAGGGCGTGCAGGTCTTTGAGGATACCAAGGTTACAGGCATCGCAAATGCGCAGGAAAATGTGGGCCTAACGACCGCCGCTGGTATCATCACGGCAGCGCAGGCGATCCTTGCGACCAATGCCGCCGTGCCGCTGCTGCGCCGGGTGCGGCCCTTAATCATCCCGGTTTTCGACTACACTTTGATGAGCGAGCCGCTGACGGACACGCAGCTAAAGTCCATCGGCTGGCAGGGGCGCTACGGCATCGCAGACAGCGGCAACCAGTTTCACTATTTTCGCAAAACGGCGGATAACCGCATCCTCTGGGGTGGGTATGACGCTGTCTATCACTACGGCAGCGGACGGGGCGAGGAATTGCATCACCGCGATATCACCTACTCGCGGATTGAGGCGAACTTTCGCGACGCGTTTCCCGCGCTTGGTGATATTGGGTTCACTCACCGCTGGGGCGGCATCATCGACACGTCCGCGCGCCTGACCGCCTTTGTCGGCACGGCCATGGGCGGGCGCGTCGCGTATGCCGCCGGTTTTTCCGGGCAGGGCGTGGCTGCGACGCGCTTTGGCGCGCTGACGATGCTGGACCGCCTGCAAGAGCGCAAGACGGAACGCACAGAACTCAAAATGCTGCGCAGCATTGCTATACCTTTCCCACCCGAGCCTCTGCGCAGTCTTGGCATAAAATGGGCGCAGCGCGACCTTGCGCGCGAGGACGCAACAGGGCATCGCTCAGTCTTTCTTAAAACGCTGGACCGGTTCAACATCGGCTTTGGCTCATAAGGTAGTATCATGACCAATCCCGCCCACGTCATCCCGTTCGACAAGTCTGTTCCCGCCAGCGAGAGCATCACAGACGATCCTGCCGCCGTCGACACACCCTATCACGCGACCAGTTGGCAACATTTCCAGAACGAGGGCAAAGGCGCGACTGCCGGGATATGGGAGGCGGAGCCACATCTGGAACGGTGCAAGTGCGATTTTGACGAGATGTGCCATATCCTTGAGGGTGAAGTGTGCCTGACCGACAGTGCAGGCGTACAGCGCCGGTTTGGCGCCGGTGATACCTTTGTCGTTGCTGCAGGCTTTGACGGGACGTGGGAAAACCTGACGCATGTGCGCAAGGTCTACTTCATCCTCGCCTGAGGGGAGGTGACGTTGAATGTGCGCTTGGCGTTCTCCCGCGTCGAAGCGCCTTAGAACCCAACCACGCCGCCATCCTTGCGATGGTCCGACCCACCGATATAGCCATCCTCCATACGGCGGATCAGCTGCGCCCCGCCAAAACCGAACTCGGCTGCCGTCCCTTCGCGCACCACATTATGCCCCATGGCGCGCAACGCCTCGACAGTCGGCTCGGGCATAGCATTCTCAACCGCAACTTTGCGGCCTGACACCACCTGCCACCGCGGTGCGTCGCTGGCTGCCTGCGGGTCCTGCCCCCACGACGCCCGTGCGATCGACGAGCCCCAGCGCGATGAGCGCGGCAATGCCCTGCCCGTTTGGCGGTACCTCGTGCAACTCATATCCGCGAAATGGCATCTGGAGTGTGCCGCACCAATCCGTTTGGGTGGCTCAGCCACTCGTCCCGCCAGACAAGTCCCGGCGTTATGTAAAAGCCTGAATGGCGGAAAATTGCGGCAGCGCCGTCCATCGCAAGGCCGTGTTGATCACCAGATGGCCCGGTTGAATGGCGCGCCCCCTACCCGCTTGGACTTTTATTGCCCTGCCCGGGCCCCGATGTCGAACCAGTTTGGCACCGGCCCCAGATTGCGCACGTGCGCGCAGCCCACCTGTCCACCCGCACCCCAAGACGCATGAATATGGCCGCACAGGCACAGCACCGCATTATGTGCAGTGATCGCATCACGGATCGCCGCGCTGCCCTCATGCGCGCCATTCTTTTGCAGATCGGCGGTGCCGAGTGGCGGGGTGTGGGTGATCAGCACGGCCCCTGCTGGGCAGGCGGTTAGCATCCGGGCGGCCTCATCCTCGGAATGGGCGGTGTTCCAATCATACGCTTTTCGCTTGGGCACCTCGCCGCCGACGCCGAAAAAATCGACGCCCCCGATGCGGACACCCGTGCCATGTAGGTAGGTCACGTTCGGCCAGCGCGCGCACAGCGCGGCAATCTCACCGGGCGCGTCGTGGTTGCCATGCACGATCAGCACTGGCGCATGACAGGTTGCGAGGATCTTCAGCGTCTCCGACGCGCCGATGCCTTTCGTGGCGAAATCGCCCGCGCCAATTACGACGTCTGCCTCTTCGCTTGCCTCCACGATCTTGCGGGCGGCGTTCGTGTCGCGGTGCAAATCGGAAAAGGCGAGGAGGCGCATAGGATCAGGACTGCCGCGCATAGCGCAGAAGGACCGCACCGACGAGCGTGGCAGACGTGGCCAGCACCTTGGCCAGATCCAGACGCTCCTTCAGGCAAAAAACGCCAATCAACAGTGCAAACACAACGCTGGTTTCGCGCAATGCTGTGACCAGCGCGATCGGCGCCTGCGTGAACGCCCACGTCACTATTGCATACGCGACAAACGACGCGGAGCCGCCGAATATGGCGGTAACGCGCCCCGTTCCTGCGATGCGCCGCAGTATCCCCGGTTCTCGCGTCCCAAGATAGATCGCCATCAGCGGCGCATTGATCAACGCGACCCACCCGTAGAAACCCAAAGAAGTGCCTGCAATCCGCGCGCCATATCCATCGACCAGCGAATAGGATGCGATAAACATGCCGGTGACCAATGCCAGCCCTGCGGCGCGCCCATTGCGCATCCCGTCAGCCCGGCGCACCAGAACGAGGCTGAGGATACCGGCAGCGATAACCGCGACCGCCAGCATCTCGGCGCCTTTTAGATGCACGCCCAGCGCGGTGACCGAAACGACCGCGACGATCAAAGGTGCAGACCCGCGCGCAATGGGATAGACTTGGCTCAGATCGCCATGCTCGTATGCGTGCATCAAAAACAGCTGATAGCCAAAATGCAACGCCAGTCCCGCCGCCATCCATGGCAGGCTAGCGAGGCTGGGCATCGGCGCAAAGCATAACGCGAGCGCCGCCAGAGGCGCGTGGCCAATCACCACCGCCCCCATGGCCGTCCGCTTGTCCGTGCTACCCTTGACCGCCGCGTTCCAAACGGCGTGCAGGATCGCGGCGCCGATGACGGCGAGGAATACAGTTAGGCTCATGCGCGGCTCCTAATCGCGGCCACGCTAACGCAGAAGCGCCTCAGGACGGAAGGTGTATGTTGTACGCTGCCCGTATCGCCGCATCGACATCGGGGGCAAAGCGCGCCGCCGACCGTTCAGCCAGGATTGCTTCCTTGCGAGTTGTCGCATCGGTATTGAGGTCTGGCTTGTTCTCTTCGGCCCATTGCTTGGGGCTCATCCGGTTACCGGTCTGAGGGTATTGATAGTCACTCTCCATCCGGGCCAGAGTCTGAGGCGTGCCCAGATAATGACCGGGGCCGCCGATACAGACCGAGCGGATCTGTTCCAGCGCCAACGTCTCGTCATCAACCTCGATACCGCGGACACAGCGCTGGGCGTGTCCGATCAGGTCGTTCCCCAAAATCAGCGACTCGAGGCAAAAACCAAGTAGCGAAGCGTGCATTCCCGCCGCCTCGTAAACCATATTTAGCCCCGACAGGCCCGCCATCACGTTCGAGCACATCTGCTCCCACCCGGCTTGCATGTCGGGCAGCTTGGCATCCGTAATGCCTGCCGCTGCCCCGCCGGGCACATCGTAAAAGCGGTGCATCTGCGCACAGCCGGCCGTCAGCAATGCCTGCTCGCCCGAGCCGCCAGTCATAGCGCCCGTGCGCAGGTCGAGGCCAAAAGGCCAAGTCCCAAAAATCGCCGGATGCCCCGGCTTTACCGCATCGACATAAACGAGACCAGCAAGGCATTCAGCGGTCGCTTGCACAATAGCGCCCGCGATCGTCGACGGCGCAGTCGCGCCCGCCATGCCCGCACTCAGCAGCAGGACGGGCATGCCGCCCTTGATGCACTCCTCCATCACCTCGCACGCTTCGGTGGCAAATTTCATCGGCGGCACGACGAAACAGTTGGAGTTCGACACAAATGGCCGTTCGCGCCATGCCGCCTCGCCGCCTGCGATCAGGTGCAGCATTTCGATCCCCTTACGGGCGAAATCGCGCTCGGTGAAGGACACACCGACATGCTTGGTCGTGCCGGCACAGCAGGCATAGATCGTGTTCAGGTCCATCTCGAGGTTGTCGGGAATGTCGCGGCACACCATCGGGCGCTGCAAAAAGTGGATATTATCCAGCACGTCAGCAATCCGTGCGGCATCGTGCAGATCCTGCACGGTACACTCGCGGTAATTGCGGCCGTCTACATCGATCATGTTTACCGCCGCGCCGGCGGTGCCATAATGGACGCGGCTGCCGGATAGGTGCAAATCGTGCCGCGCATCGCGGCCCATCAAGGTCACGCTGCGATTGGCACGTGCAATCACATCCTCAACCAGCGCTCGGGGGAAACGAATGCGCCCGTCATCGCCCAGAATAGCACCTGCACCCGTCAGATAGGCCACCCCGCTGGCAGGCGCATCGGCAAGGCCAATCTGCTCCAGCGCGTCTAGCGCGGTATTGTGGATGCGCAGCACCTCAGCATCCGTCAGGGGATTATACCGCCCCCCTTCCATTCCGGGCCGGATTGAGCGCATGGCATCGGATGGTGGTGCAGACCGGACAGCGCGGCGCGCGGCGCGTCCACCAGAGCGGCGTGGAGAGATATCGTTCATGTCAGGGGCCTCATTTGCGAGAGGTCAAAGGGAAATCGGCGAGCAGTCAGCAGCGATCCACCGGCCCGCCCCGTGCCGCACGGCCCCTCTCAGCGCCGATGGTGCGCACGACGAGGGCGATCTTGCTGAATGGCGTCATGGCCATCTCTCCGCTAGTGACACCTTAAACTCAGCATGAGGGGTGCGCGCCGTCTGTCCTGATTGCGACCTATGTCGCTTTTGCACCATAAATAAGGCGCCCGCGCCTTCGGGCCCTCATCCGCATCAGCGCAAATCGCGGCTATCTGCACTATTTCAAAGCCGACGCGGAATTGATAAGCCCAGCGCAAACCAAAGCCATCCCAGCCCCGCGAGGCCCGCCATGACCCAGATCAAGCTGCACAACACCCGCACGCGCCAAAAAGAAGTGTTCACACCCTTGGACGACGAAAACGTGCGGATGTATGTGTGCGGGCCAACTGTCTATGACCGCGCGCATCTGGGCAATGCGCGGCCTGTGGTGGTGTTCGACGTGCTCTATCGCCTTCTGCGCCATGTCTATGGAGAGAGCGCCGTGACCTACGTGCGCAACTTTACCGACGTCGATGACAAGATCAACGCGCGGGCAGCCCAGAGCGGTCGCAAGATAGGCGAGATCACGGATGAGACAATCCAGTGGTTTCTGGACGATATGGGCAGCCTTGGCGCCCTGCAGCCAAACTTGATGCCGCGCGCGACTGAATTCATCCCCCAGATGGTTACGATGATCGAAGATCTGATTGCCAAGGGCCACGCCTATGAGGCCGAGGGGCATGTGCTATTCGCGGTCGAGAGCTACTCCGAATACGGCGCCCTGTCAGGCCGCAGCATCGACGACATGATCGCCGGCGCGCGGGTCGAGGTTGCGCCATACAAACGCAACCCGATGGACTTCGTTCTGTGGAAGCCATCGTCGGGCGAGCAGCCCGGATGGGACAGCCCGTGGGGCTATGGCCGCCCCGGCTGGCATATCGAATGCTCGGCCATGGCGTATGAATTACTGGGTGCTTCGTTCGACATTCACGGTGGCGGCAACGACCTGATGTTTCCGCACCACGAGAACGAAATCGCGCAAAGCTGCTGCGCCCATCCCGAGGGCGGCTTTGCGCAGGTCTGGATGCATAACGAGATGCTACAGGTCGAAGGCAAGAAGATGTCCAAGAGCTTGGGCAATTTCTTTACCGTGCGGGATCTGCTGGATCAGGGCGTGCCGGGGGAAGTGATCCGGTTTGTGTTTTTAAGCACGCATTATCGGAAGCCAATGGATTGGACAGCGGAGAAGGCGAAGGAGGCGATCGGGCGTTTGAGCAAGTATCAGACGTTGCAGCGTCAGCTGCTGAATACGTACCCAGATCTGTCAGCTCGGACCGGCGAATTAGATCCAGAGATATTCCAGGCTCTGACGAACGATCTAAATGCACCGTTGGCGTTGACGAGGTTGCATAAGCTTGCAGGTGAGGCGATGTCCGTACGCACTTTCGGCGTTGAAGCAGCATCAAGTTTTTTAGCGTCATTGCGGTTTCTAGGTTTTGAAAATCTCGATATGCACCGGCTGCATCCAGCCTACCATATCAGCAAGGCGATAAAGGATGTGCTAGGCGACGACGAAGCGGCCCGAACTGACGAAATGATAGACGCATTGGTGCGGGAGAAAATCGCGAAATGGCGGATGGCGCGCAGCAAGAAAGATTGGTCGGTTGCAGACCGGTTGCGAGATGGTCTTGCTGATTTGGGCATCAAGGTGGATTTTGCATCTGATGGGAGACATTGGGAGTTTACCAAAGAAGTAGACATGGCAAAACTGGAAGCCCTCGAATGACCGTCCTCCAATACAAAGGCAGCCCCCGACCGAGGGTGGGGCCAAAGCCCCCGCCCGTGGGGGCGGTCGGGGGCTGCCCGTGGTTCCCACGGGCAGAACACCTCAAGCACAGCGCATCACATTCGGTGGCGAGGGCATGACCCGCACCCGCCTCTCTCTCTACGACACCACTCTGCGCGACGGGCAGCAGACGCAGGGCGTCCAATTCTCGACCGCTGAAAAGCAGCGCATTGCGGAAATGCTGGACAGCCTCGGCGTCGACTATATTGAGGGCGGCTGGCCCGGCGCGAACCCGACCGACAGCGCTTTTTTCGACGCGGGCCCCAAGACGCGCGCTCGCATGACCGCCTTTGGCATGACCAAGCGTGCGGGCCGCAGCGCGGCCAATGACGATGTGCTGGCTGCCGTGATGAACGCAGGCACCGCCTCCGTCTGCTTGGTCGGCAAGGCGCATGATTTCCATGTGGAGCGGGCGCTGGGCATAACGCTGGCCGAGAATACGGAAAACGTCGCAGCCTCGATCAAACACCTTGTCGCTAGCGGTCGCGAGGCGCTGCTGGACGCTGAACATTTCTTTGACGGTTACAAGGCGAACCCGGCCTATGCGCTGGAGGTGTGCCATGCCGCGCTGAGCGCCGGCGCCCGCTGGATCGTGCTATGCGACACCAATGGCGGCACCCTGCCTACCGAAATCGGGCGCGTCACCGCCGAGGTAATCGCGGCCGGCATCCCCGGCGACCGCCTTGGCATCCACACCCATAACGACACCGAAAATGCCGTCGCAGGCGCGCTGGCCGCTGTCGATGCAGGAGCGCGCCAGATCCAAGGCACGCTGAACGGGCTGGGCGAGCGGTGCGGCAACGCCAACCTGACCACGCTGATCCCGACCCTGCTGCTGAAGGAGCCATACGCCAGCACCTACGAGATCGGCGTCAACTTGGATGCCCTGCAAAACCTCAGCCGCGTGTCACGCAAGCTGGACGATATCCTGAACCGCGTGCCAATGCGGCAGGCCGCCTATGTCGGCGCGTCGGCCTTTGCCCACAAGGCCGGCCTGCACGCCAGCGCGATCCTCAAGGACCCGTCGACCTACGAGCATATCGACCCAGCGCTGGTCGGCAACGCGCGCATCATCCCAATGTCCAATCAGGCCGGCCAGTCGAACCTGCGCCAGCGCCTGATGGAGGCAGGGATCGACGTGGCGCCGGGCGATCCCGCCCTTGCCCTCATCCTCGAGCAGATCAAGGAACGTGAGGCGGCTGGCTATACCTACGACAGCGCGCAGGCCAGTTTCGAGTTGTTGGCGCGGCGCGCCTTAGGCCAACTACCCCAGTTCTTTGAGGTCAAGCGCTACAAGGTCACCGTCGAGCGGCGCAAGAACAAGTATGACCAGATGGTCAGCCTGTCCGAGGCTGTCGTCGTGGTGAAGGTCGACGGCGAGAAAAAGCTGTCGGTCAGCGAGTCGATGGATGCAGACGGCTGCGACCGCGGCCCGGTCAACGCCCTGGCAAAGGCGCTGGCCAAGGATCTGGGCCGCTACCAAAGCGCAATAGACGACATGCGGCTGGTCGATTTCAAGGTCCGCATCACGCAAGGCGGAACCGAGGCCGTGACCCGCGTCATCATCGACAGCGAGGACGAGCAGGGTCGCCAATGGTCGACCGTGGGCGTCAGCGCGAACATAGTCGATGCATCATTCGATGCGCTGCTGGACGCAATCAACTGGAAGCTGCTGCAAGGTGAGTGATCTAGGCGATGACCTGACAGGTTGCGCCGACTTGCTGCGCCGGGGCGATCCCGACCGCTTTCGTGCGGCGATGGCGGCGCCGGTGGCGGCGCGCCGGGTGCTGTTTCCGGTCTATGCCTTCAACGTCGAAGTGTCGCGCGCCCCATGGCTGACGCAGGAATCCATCATTGCCGAAATGCGCTTGCAATGGTGGCGCGACGCGCTGGATGAGATCGCGCAGGGCGGCAAGGTGCGGCGGCACGAGGTCGTCACACCTCTCGCCGAAGTGCTGGACGCCGAAGGCGCCGCGTTACTGGATGCGCTGATCGTGTCGCGGCAGTGGGACATCTACCGCGACCCGTTCGAGGATGAGGCGCATTTGACCCGCTATCTTGAACATACCAGCGGCAACCTGATGCTGGCCGCCGCGCGCGCATTAGGGCAAGCCGATGCCGCTGTCGTTATGGACGCGGGATACGCCACTGGCGTCGCAGGATGGCTGCGCGCCATTCCAGCGCTGGAGGAGGCCGGACGCATACCGCTGCTGGATGGCCGCCCCGAGGGGATCCGTGCGTTGGCCCAGGACGGGCTGCGCCGCCTTGCTGCGGCGCGCGCACGGCGCAATGACATTAGCGCTCAGGCGCGGCCCGCCCTGCTCGCCTCTTGGCAGGCCGAGGGCGTTTTGCGGCACGCCTTTGCCCAGCCTCAATTAGTGCCGGATGGGGGGCTGGAGCCGTCGCCGATTCGGTCATCTCTGGGCTTGATGGCTCGCTCAGTGACGGGAAGATGGTAGGAACAGTGTTCCAGCAGCCACGGCGTCGTCCCTAGAGAATTAAAACCTTGTTCCGCGATAGCGGTTAAAAGCAGGCCAAAACCATCGCCATCCATGGAAGCGCGAACAAAGACGCTCCTTACGGCCCAGAGCGCCGAACAGCGTTTTACGCTGGTCCTGCTTCGCGCAGTGCCCACCTCTTTTCGTCTGCAAAATCCTGCGCCATATCTACATACATGTTTGATGCACTTCCCCTCCCTGCCCATCAGTGGCCCACGATTCAGCCCGGATGGGTCTGGCTGTGCGGTGCTGGCCCCGGTGATCCGGGCTTGCTGACGATTCACGCGCTGAACGCACTGCGGCAGGCTGATGTAGTGGTTTATGACGCGCTGGTGCAGGAGGTCATCCTCGATTGGGCGCCTCAGGCCGAGAAGATTTATGCTGGCAAGCGCGGCGGGAAACCGTCCACTGTGCAACGCGACATATCTCTTCGCCTCGTCGACCTCGCCCGCGCGGGCAAGCGGGTGCTGCGCCTCAAGGGAGGTGATCCCTTCGTCTTTGGACGCGGCGGCGAAGAGGCACAGACGCTGGTGCAGCATGGCGTGCCAGTGCGGATTATTCCAGGCATTAGCGCGGGTATCGGCGGGCTGGCCTATGCCGGCATCCCGGTGACGCACCGCGACGTGAATCAGTCCGTGACCTTCGTGACCGGCCATGATCAGTCGGGCAACGCGCCCTCTTCGCTGAACTGGAAGGCGCTGGCAGAGGGCAGTCAACTGCTGGTGATCTACATGGGTATGAAACACGCGGCGCAAATCTCAGCCTCGCTGATAACGCACGGCCGCGACCCGGACGAGCCTTGCGCCGTGGTCTGCAACGCGACAACGCCGCAGCAGCAAGTCATTGAAACGACACTTAGCCGCATGGCATCCGATATTGAGGCCAGCGGGCTGGAGCCGCCTGCCCTGCTGTGCATCGGACGATCGGTGCTGATGCGCCAAGTGCTGGATTGGCAGGGCCAGATGGCTGGCGATTCGGTGCGCGACATGGATCCGCTGTGCCGGGGGCTGGCAGCCGAGGTGGCCTGAGTAGAGTAAGCGTCTGACAAGGAGTGTCTTAGTTCGCTCGCTCTTGGGAAGAATAGGGATTCCTTAGGCAAACATTCCGCCGTTGCCCGCCTCTTGCTAAGGCACCGCAACAAGTCTAGCAGTTTGCCGCATGACACAAGCAGCCCCCCTCATCGACGACGCACGCGCCCGCCGAAACGTCACCGTTCTGGTTTTGGCGCAGGCGATCCTTGGTGCGCAAATGCCGATGATATTCGTCGTCGCAGGTCTGGCGGGCGGCGGGCTGGCTGCGAACGCTTGTTTCGCCACACTTCCCATCTCGCTGATCGTCATCGGCTCAATGCTGTCGGCGACGCCGGTGTCGGCGATCATGCAGCGGTATGGCCGCAGGGTCGGCTTTCTCGTCGGGACAACGGGCGGCGCGATCGGCGGGGCTGTGGGGGCTTATGGTCTATATACCGCGTCCTTCCCGCTGTTTTTGTTCGGCAGCTTTCTGACCGGCATCTACATGAGCGCGCAAGGTTTCTACCGCTTTGCCGCAGCCGACACAGCCAGCGACGCATTCCGTCCCAAAGCAATTTCATACGTCCTCGCGGGCGGCTTGATGAGCGCGATCATCGGCCCTCAGCTGGTCAAGGTGACGGCAGAGGCGATGGTCGTGCCTTTCCTCGGCACCTATCTGGCGGTGATCGCGCTAAACGTCACCGGATCCACCCTGTTTTTATTCCTCAGTATCCCCAAGCCGCCGGTCCCGTCTGAGAATGCGCCGCGCGGGCGCACCCGGCTAGAGCTGCTCAAGACGCCGCGTATTGCAGTCGCGGTGATCTGCGCGATGGTGTCCTATGCGTTGATGAACCTTGTGATGACATCGACACCGCTGGCAGTGGTCGGGTGCGGATTTGGTCCGGGGCGCGCGGCGGACGTGGTGACTGCGCATGTCCTGGCGATGTATGCGCCGTCCTTCTTTACCGGGCACCTGATCGCGCGCTTTGGCTCCGAGAGGATCATGGGCGCGGGAATCGCGATCCTTGCTGCGGCAGGTGTGGTTGCCCTTCAGGGGGTCGAGCTTCCCAACTTCTTTGTCGCGCTGGTGCTGCTGGGCCTGGGATGGAACTTTGGCTTTATCGGGGCCACGTCGATGCTGACCAGCGCGCATGAGCCGCACGAGCGGGGGCGGATGCAAGGATTGAACGATTTGCTGGTTTTCGGCGGCGTCACCGTCGCGTCACTGGCATCGGGCGGCTTAATGAATTGCTCGGGCGGCGATGCGCAAACGGGTTGGACATCGGTCAATCTGGCGATGGCGCCTTTCTTGGTGCTGGCGGCTGGCGCGCTGATCTGGCTGGTGCTGCGGCAACGCCGCGAAGCGGCTTAACCCAGCCCCAGCTTATCCGCCATAAAGGCCAGCGCTACCTCTAGCCCATCGGGCGCGATGCCGTGGCCAGTACCCTTCATCACGTGGGCATAGACATCCTTCCAACCGGCCGTTTGCAGCGCCTCGGCGGCTTCGGGCAGTGACTTGGCAGGAACCACCTCATCGGCGTCGCCATGCACCAGCAGGATAGGCAAACGCGAGACGGCCTCATCCTCCAGCAATTCTGGGCGCAAAAGGCGGCCCGAAAAGGCGACGATCCCGGCAAGCGCGTCCTCCCTCCGGGGCGCGACGTGCAGGGCCATCATCGACCCTTGGGAAAAGCCGAAGAGCACGACTTGCTCGGGCAGCACGTCCTCGTCCACCATCAGCGCATCCAGAAACGCGTTCAGATCGTCCGAGGCGGCCAGCAATCCGCGCTCGGCCTCCTCCTCGCTGCTGTTGTCGATCCACGGGATGGGAAACCATTGAAACCCGTTCGGCATCCCCGGAACGTTTTCAGGTGCGTCAGGCGCTACGAACAACGTATCTGGCAAGTGATCGGCCAGCGGGTCGGCAAGGCCCAAGAGGTCAGGCCCATTGGCGCCATACCCATGCAGAAACACCACGATTGACTTCGTCTCGCCCGAAATCGGCTCTTTGCGGCCAGCGTTAAGTACGCGCGTCATCTGATGCCTTCTCTTTGTTTCGCTACCCGGTAGTAGGCCCAAAGCAGGCGGGCAGCAACCGACCTATAGGGGCTCCATTCTGCGGCAATGACGCGCATCGCGCGCTCGTCCGGGCGCTCGGGCAGATCGTATAGAATGCGCGCCGCTTCCTGCAGGGCCAGATCGCCATGGGCGAACACATCGGCATGGCCGAGGCTGAACATCGCATAAATTTCCGCAGTCCATGTGCCAATGCCGGGTACCTGTGTCAGCGTTTTCAGCACCGCATCCGTGGGCATGGCGCGCAGCGCGACCCAATCAATCCCGGCGCGAGCCAGTTCCTGAGCATACCGAATCTTTTGACGGCTAAGGCCAGCGGCGCGCAGACCACCTTCGCCCGCCCGCAAGACGGGCGCAGGGGCGGTTAGGCCCGCCTCCTGCATCCGCGCCCAGATGGCATTGGCCGACGCGACACTGACCTGCTGGCTGACAATTGCGCTGAGGAGTTCGGCAAAGCCGTCTGGCTTGCGCCGCAGGGGCAATTGCCCGGTCTGGGTGAAGGCATCGGCCAGACGCGAGCACATCGCGCAAAGTGCGATTGCGTCCTTTGCCACGTCGGCGTCCGTTTCGATGATACGCACGCTCACAGCGATTGCGCCCATTCCAGCGCCGCCTCAACCGTACTCACGCAAGGTGCGTCTGGCGGCGCGGGGCGGCCTATCATCGCGACCTGGACACCCGCGCGGCGCGCGGCTGTCAATTTGGAATCCGCCCGCCTACTGCCTGCATTGCGCAATACCAACCAGTCGATCCTCAGACGGCGGAATAGCGCAATCTCCTCCTCGACCGGAAAGGGGGGCTGCTGGACCAACCACTCACCATTGGGGAGCGGAAAGGGTGCATCGGGCGCGCCGCCAATCTGGCGGCAGTATACATAGCATTCATTCAGCGCCGCAAAATCCGCTAGACCCTCGCGCCCCGACGCGACCAGCACCCGGCTACCGGGCGCGATCTTTTGCGCCGCCTCCGCTTCGCTACTCACATGAACCCATAGATCGCCGGACTGCGCACGCCATTCGGGGCGGCGCAGCAGGCAATAGGGCAGGCCTCTTTGCGCGCAATGATCGGCGGCAACGCGCGATATTTGCACGGCAAATGGATGGCTGGCATCTAGGATTGCGGTTGGCACCGATACCGCCAGACACTCTGCCAACGGGCTGCGATGAATATCGCACGGCCAATCGGGCGCTACTCGTCCGCCTTCGGGCAGCCAGACGGTGAAAGGTAGCCCATTGGCCGCCATCGCGTCCGCCAGTTCGCGCGCCTCGCCCGTCCCGGCTAGCAAAAGCAGGCTCATGCGGCGGGCCGTAGTGGCGGTGCAGAGATGGTATTGGTCATTTCCAAACCATAGCGCTACGGCCAGCCTGCGCCAATCGACAATCAGCGATACGGAGCACGCAAAGAGCAAGTAACGTTCGGGGTTTGCGATGGGCTGTTTCTCAGAATGTCGTGGGGGCTCTCCCAGCCAAACCTTCGATATCGGACGTCCGGCAGGTTTGTCCAACTTACGTCAGACGAATAAAAGAGCGGGCAGATACGCCCGCTCTTTTCGCAGCTGAACATAAAACAGGTGCTATACAGCCGCCTTGTTGCCGCGCGGGCCAAAGATCAGCCAAGCGATGAAGCCGAGCACCGGCAAGATCAGGATCGCCAATGTCCAGACGACCTTTTTCCCCGTCGATGCGGAGGAGGTGAGTGTCTGGTAGATCGCGTATATGTCTGCGATCAGAACCAAAATTCCGAATAGACCATATTCCATGACGTGCATTCCCTTTTTTAAATAACTTGGACATGCAACGTAGCAATCGCCCTAAGGGTTCCTCACTTCCTCCGCCGCTTGACATTTCCACCGCGCTGACCCGGCTTGCCCGCTGTGGAGCGTCCGCGCATCTTGGACCCGGCTGACACAGCCTCCTCTACAGCCGACTGATGTGCCATTGGATCGTCCGAGATAGCCAGATCGACGGCCTCCAGACGCTTTACCTCGTCGCGCAGGCGCGCGGCCTCTTCGAATTCGAGGTTCTCGGCGGCCTTTCGCATGTCGACGCGCAAGCCGTCCAGATGCGCCGCTAGATTGGCGCCATGCATCGGCTTGTCAATCTTGGCTGTGACGCGGGCCATATCGACGTCGCCTTTGTAGAGACCCGCAAGGATGTCCTCGACGTTCTTTTTGACCGTCGCTGGGGTGATCCCGTGCTTTTCGTTATAGGCGATCTGCTTGTCTCGGCGGCGATCCGTCTCGCCTATCGCGCGTTCCATACTGCCCGTTATGCGGTCTGCATACATGATGACGCGACCGTCAGAGTTTCGGGCCGCGCGGCCAATTGTCTGAATCAGCGAAGTTTCGGATCTCAAAAAGCCTTCCTTGTCTGCATCAAGGATCGCGACGAGGCCACATTCAGGAATATCCAAACCCTCCCGCAGCAGGTTGATCCCGATCAGCACATCGAACGCGCCCAGACGCAGATCGCGCAAAATTTCGATCCGCTCGATCGTGTCGATCTCTGAGTGCATGTAGCGGACCTTGATGCCTTGCTCGTGCATGTATTCAGTCAGGTCCTCGGACATGCGTTTCGTCAGGGTCGTCACCAGTGTGCGGTAGCCTGCGGCCGTGACGCGGCGCACCTCGTCCAGCAGATCGTCAACCTGCGTGCCGACGGGGCGCACCTCAATCATCGGGTCCAAAAGGCCGGTGGGGCGGATCACCTGTTCGGTAAAGACGCCGCCTGTCTGCTCAATCTCCCACTTGGCGGGGGTCGCAGATACGAACACTGATTGGGGCCGCATCGCATCCCATTCCTCAAATTTGAGGGGCCTGTTATCCATGCAGGACGGCAGGCGAAAACCATGCTCGGCCAGCGTGAATTTGCGGCGATAGTCGCCTTTGTACATCGCGCCGATCTGCGGCACTGACACGTGAGATTCGTCAGCGAACACGATGGCATTGTCGGGGATGAATTCAAAAAGCGTGGGGGGCGGCTCACCGGGGGCGCGGCCTGTTAGGTAGCGCGAATAGTTCTCGATCCCGTTGCAGACGCCTGTGGCCTCCAACATTTCCAGATCGAACTTCGTGCGCTGCTCCAGCCGCTGCGCCTCTAATAGCTTGCCTTCGGCGACCAATTGATCCAGCCGGATGCGCAGCTCCTTCTTGATCCCTATAATGGCCTGATTCATCGTGGGTTTCGGTGTCACATAGTGACTGTTGGCATAAACGCGAATCTGCTCGAAACTGCCGGTCTTTTCGCCGGTCAGCGGATCAAACTCGATGATCGCCTCCAGCTCATTACCAAAGAAGGACAGCCGCCACGCGCGATCCTCAAGGTGAGCCGGGAAAATCTCAAGGCTGTCGCCACGGACCCTAAAACTGCCGCGCTGGAATGCCGCGTCATTGCGCTTGTACTGCTGCGCGACCAGATCAGCCATCACTTGGCGCTGGTCGTAATCAGAGCCGACCTTCAGGTCTTGGGTCATCGCGCCATATGTTTCGACGCTACCGATACCGTAGATGCAGCTGACCGATGCGACGATAATCACATCGTCTCGCTCAAGCAGGGCACGCGTGGCCGAGTGGCGCATGCGGTCAATCTGCTCGTTGATTTGGCTCTCCTTCTCGATGAAGGTATCGCTGCGTGCGACATAGGCCTCGGGCTGGTAATAATCGTAATAACTGACGAAATACTCGACCGCGTTGTTCGGAAAGAACCCCTTGAACTCGCCGTATAGCTGGGCCGCCAGTGTCTTGTTCGGGGCCAGAATAATCGCAGGGCGCTGCGTTTCCTCAATCACCATCGCCATCGTATACGTCTTGCCCGTCCCGGTCGCGCCCAGCAGCACCTGATCGCGGTCGCCATCCTTGATCGCCTGAGAGATCTCGGCAATCGCCGTCGGCTGGTCCCCTGCAGGCTCAAAATCGCTAACCATCTCGAACCGCTTGCCACCCTCCAGCTTAAGGCGTTCGCGTATGTCGGGGGCAGGATTGGACAGGACGGCTGGTTGGCTGTCGGAATGGGCGTAGGGCATTGCGGGGGCATCCTTCGGGGGCTGGCCACACATTTGATGTTTTTTCCGCGCCGTTCAACCCAAGGCAGCCCAGCGCCACGCATCGAAACCGGTTTATCTGCCCTGCAATGCGCCATATACAGACCAAGGATACCCAAACCGAGACATACCGCTCATGCAGCTCGTTCTTCACGCAGGCGCCCACATTACCGACGAGGACCGCCTGCTGAGATGCCTGACGGCCAATCGGGACATGCTGGCCGAACGCGGGACCCAAGTGCCTTATCCCAAGGAATATCGCCGATTGATGCGCGACGTCCTGCACGCCGCCGCAAATACTGGCGTCGCAGACGACACGCGCGATGTCCTGATGGATGCGCTGGGCTTTGATGGCACGCCGGACAGGCTGATCCTGTCAAACCCCGGCTTCTTTGGCACGCCAAAGATGGCGGCATCGGGCGGCAAGTTCTATACTGCCGCCGCAGGCCGCACCCAGATATTCCGGGATATTTTCGCACATGACGAGATTGAGATGTTCTTTGCCATCTGCAGTCCCGCTACGTTCCTGCCCGCGATTATGGCGCAAACGAAATACGACAGTCTGGCGGCCTATCTGGGCGGCACGGATCCGCGCGAAATGCGCTGGTCTGATATGATCCGGCACGTACGTAGCTCGATCCCCGATATACCGATCACCGTTTGGTGCAACGAAGATACGCCGCTGATCTGGGGCCAGATTCTGCGCGAGATGGCAGGAGTTGAACCGGGCGTCCCGCTGGCCGGCGAACATGCGCTGCTGCGCGAGATCATGACGCCCGTAGGCATGTCCCGCTTTGACAGCTATCTTGAGAAGCATCCCGGCATGACCGAGATGCAAAAACGTCGCGTGATCTCGGCCTTTCTCGACAAGTTCGCCAACGAGGATGCCATCGAAGAAGAACTTGACCTACCCGGTTGGACAGACGAAACCGTCGACGAGTTGAGCGATCTATATGACGACGACCTGTACAATATCGGACGCATCCCCGGCATCACGCTACTATCACCCTGATACGTCGCCGGACACGCTTGCCAACACCGCGGCACCCTGCTAAATGCCGCGTCGGCGCCCCTATAGCTCAGCTGGTAGAGCAACTGATTTGTAATCAGTAGGTCCGCGGTTCGAGTCCGTGTGGGGGCACCATTTAAGACAATATTCGCTATATTTATCAAATAGATAAGCGATAACCTTACTATCTAGTCCCCCTGCGAATCCCCCTCGCTCACGGCGGTCACTGGTTCTATCTTTCAGTTCGATCCTCATACGATAGCAACCAATTCAGCAAAGTGCTCGACACCTCAACCTCGCTTTTTTCATATTCAGCAACTAGTCTCTGCTTGGTCGCGTAGTGCATGTGCTTGGGTTCGCCGCCGCTAGATCCGTCAAAGATAAGACCTTACAAGTCTTCACCTGCAATAGTCTTTCATGGCAACGGAACGCGACCTTGCTGTTTCGTATTTGCGATACTTACCGCTCGAATACCTTGGACAATCTCTGGCCCAGCCAGCGCTTATAACCGCAGCACTGATATTTTCGCCTTTGCTGCCAAAGCAAGTTCCAACGTAACGGTCATACGTTTTTGCACCGGTCAAGACACAGCGGACCATCCGGTTAGCATAGTTGCGCTTCATCCAATCCTTGCCTTCGTTGAAACCCGCTTGGCCTTTGTCAGGAGCATCTACACCGTCAAAGCGAATTGGAACGCCACGGACTTCAATCGTGTCTGCATCCCTGACATGGGTAACTTTACCTTTGACCTCGTTTGCGCTGACCATTGTTCCCATGAAGAAAATGGCGACTGTGGTTGCAGTGATGATGGCTTTCAGCTTCATGTGTCAGCTTTGCTCCATTGTGACTAACTCTTACTCGCAGCCAGTTTTAGGCCAGACCGGCTTCGACTATGCGGGTCTCGCAAACTAACAATCTCACAGCCTGTTAAACCGAGGTCGTCGGCCTCAACGCCGTAGCCGACCCCGGTCATGCCTTAAATGGCTCTCAAAGCACTGCTTTGAAATTCGGGCGCATAGTTGCCTTAACCGCTCACACAGCGTGATGCGAAAGCTTGACGCATTGCGATATCCTCACCTTTGTTCAATGCCACGTCTGCCGAAGCATCGCCTGTAAACGCGCTTGGCGGAATAAGAACAAGGAACACACCGACAGCGTCACCTGCAACTGCGTTTTTTTGTCTACGCTCAGCGTCGGACAGTTCACTCGAGTTGACATTAATTTCTGCGGCAAGCTTTGAACACGAGTGTCTCTCGTAGTTCTGCGTCGAAACGGCAACAGGAGGAATGCTGCCGGGCGGCTTCGCACAGCCAGCAGCAAGAGCGGTCATCAGAACAAGTGCTGCGTTTGAATAAAGTTTCTTCATAGGTATATCTTCATCTTTCCTAGTTTCGACGTTCTCGGGCTAAGTGCCGAGTTCGTCTTTTCCAAGTCAAACTCAGGAAGATTTTGAGAAGCTACATAAAGCTGTAAACCTGTCCATGACGTGGACTAGGATCTGAGTGCGCTCGCCATGCTATAAATCTCGAGCTCGTCCGCGTTGAGAAGTCCTTCAAACCTGCTGAAAAAAAGGTGGTCCGCTTCGCTTTCGTCGCTCTCAATCTGCTCGCAGCGGCGTTCATAGGTCCGTTGCCACATCCCTTTTGGCTTTGGCGCAATCCAGCTTGCTGTGCCAGGTTCGCCACCCAGCGCCATGCGAGTTTTGTTCGCGCGTCTCAGAGCGCGGTCATAGCGCGCCTCTGACTGACTAGAATAGCTGACGTTGTAGCAGTGACGGCATAGGAAATAGCGACCGCCTGAAAACAGCTTGCCGACGCGCCGACCGCAATGCCGACCATTCACCACACCCGGGCACATAAAATAGGGACGTACATTGCCATAGTTGCAATCTGCGTATGTGATGCGGATGGTTTCGGTTATAGGCTCCCAGTCGCCGCCATACTGGCGCACACGGTAGTCTAGGACCAGTCGTCCGCCCTTTGCCTTGTATCCTATTCGCCCGACTTCCTCGCCATCGCGGGACCAAACCCAATTGCCCTGTCTGCCGGGACGTAGACAACCGTCACGGTGAAAGCGGTTAACGTCCAGTGAGCGACAGTCCTCTGCCTTTTGTCGATAGCTAAGTCGTCCTGAGCCGTATCCACCCATGTGTGGCCTCCTGTTTTTTCCGAAATCATTAGGAAAGTTTATCATCTGTGGTTGAAATGATTGTGGAATATCTTGATCGTAAATGTCGAATATGAGCACCAGATTGGCCACTGAACCGATTTCCTTTTTAGCCGTCAACCCTCTCGCCACGTTCGCCCGCCACCCCTATCCATGGCTGCGCTGGTCTAGCTTCAGTCTCCCAACATAACCGTCCGCCACGTCTGGATGAGCTTATAAGGACGTCTAACCGCGACCTTTCCTAAGTCCTCAGACTTTGGCGACCAGCATGTGACGTTGATGTAATCTTTGCCGCATCTGCCACAGCCGAATGGCGGGAGGTGGACAGGCCAATGCGGATCGATCACCTGCACAAGGTCACTGGCGAGATACGACATGCGCCGCCGACAAACGTTGCAGCGCAGGGTCAGCAACTGATGCGATCGGGCGGCATCCGCGATGGTGCGAAAAGGCTTCGCCGGGTGGGCGCGTATGGGAAGAATCGATGCTGGCATTATGAGAACAAAAATAGAACACACTGGAGTGCTTGTCCAAGCACGATTTCGGCTCTAGCGTTTGTTCATGTGTAACCTCTACAGCATGACCTCTAACCGCCAAGCGATAGTCGATGTGGCGCGGGCTATGACCGTGGCAGATGCGGTCGGCAACCTAGAGCCATCCCCCAGCATATTCCCTGACCAGTTTGCGCCCGTGGTGCGCAGCATTGAAGGCGGTCGGGAATTAACCATCATGCGGTGGGGTATGCCATCGCCCGCATTCGCGTTGAAAAATCGTAAGACTGATACGGGCGTAACCAATGTTCGCAACACCAAGTCGCCCCATTGGCGGCGGTGGCTGGGTCCAGAAAACCGATGCGTTGTGCCGGTCACGAGCTTTTGCGAATACGATACCCGCCCCGGCAAGAACAAAGAGCCAGTTTGGTTTGCCTTGAATGAGACGCGCCCGCTGGCATTTTTCGCGGGGATCTGGACCGAATGGACGTCAGTACGCAAACTTGCCGAAGGCGAAACCACTAACAACCTGTTTGGATTTCTGACCACAGATGCGAATGAGATAGTGAAGCCGATTCACCCCAAGGCGATGCCAGTCATTTTGACCACTGCGGCTCAGGTGGATGCATGGCTGACTGAGCCGACAGAGGCGGCATTGAGCCTACAAGTCCCATTGCCGCATGGAAGCCTATCGATAGTTGCGCGCGGTCAAAGAGCCGATCCGAGATAGATCCGCAATTTGTCAGTGCTTCAAGCGGTCCTGACCTTCAGATAAGCGCATTGACTGACTGGCTGGTAGATCCCCTGAACAGCGTCTACCAATCGCCCTACCTATGGCTAGATGTATATATGTCCGGGTTATTGTGACGCCCCAGTGCCGATTCCCGGGTTTAGCGGCACAAAAAACAGGACGGTTCACGCCCTCGACCATAATAAACCTCATCAAGTGTCCTGCTTTTTGTGACGGGCATGCACAGTTTTTGTGCGGGGGTTCTGCAATTCATGAAGGTCTTTCGCGCGGGCCAACCGTCTGGCGTGGCTTCCTCGACCAAACCCCAGCTTGATGCGCGCCCGATCCTGGACGGCCCCAGATGCGGGCCTTGAGTCAGGAAGAAAAACCGCGCCCCTCCAGTTCCCTGAACCACGGGCCATCCATTCTGTGCTGCTGCCAATTCCACCCATCGCTTCTGGTTCATTTTGTCCAAAAGGATGGAGGCACCTTATCGTTTGCATTCTATAAAGGCAGTGAAAAAACTAGCCTTTTCAGCAAGCTGCTCTGGCAGTAAGTGTTGACTTGAAGCACCAAGAGTCGGATCAACCCCGTTCTGAGACAAGAATAGTTTGGCTATTTCCCCACGAATGGCGAAGTTCACGTTCTGCGGCACATCTCCAATTGCGTCTGAAATCAACTTGGCGTCCAGTTTGGACACGACCACGCCGACGACTTCGCCGTTGGTAGCCAATACTGGCCCACCGGAGTTCCCAGCCTGCACTGGCGCTGAGATTTGCATTTGAGTGAGTTCGCCGCGCAAGCCTTTCAAGGCTGACACTGAGCCACGGGTCACATTCAATCCGCTAAGAAGACCGGCGTAAGGATAACCCATAACCGTAACGTCAGAATTCAGTTTGGCAGGCCTTACAGAAAACTCGGCAACAACATCGTGGGGGCCAAGCGTTGTTTTAAGAATTGCAAGGTCAAATACTTCGGAAACTTCAACTAGCTCAGCAACTTCGCCGTTCACTTCGATTTTTCTACAGTCGGAGACTACATGCTCGTTGGTCAGAACGTATCCGCCACTTGATACAAAGAATCCTGAACCTGACCCACCAGATGGGGCATCCTGTTGATTTGAATTAGCGAGACTGTTGCCTTCTTCTGTTTTTTCTCGATCTTCGTCGATAAAGGCAATCATTTGCAAAATTGCAGCTTCTAAGCGCCCATTCTCGGAAACCATAAGTGAAGGTGCATTGCCCGCGCTGATGCTTGATGAGACAGCAGCGAGAATAGAGCCATCGTGGTTACTCGCAGACAACATCACAGTCGACCAATGTCCGTTTACGAAATTCGACCTCGTGTAGAGCGAGGAGCCGTCCCGACTTGTTGAGGATGTGACGGCGAAATTAGTTTTCCTAACCGTATAGGGCCCTCCCGAAATCTCATGCTGGCGAACAGTGAAATCATGCAAATTTTGCGTGGTAACTTTGTCATGAATACCCAGAGAGTATGACAGGCTACTGTTTCTATGACGCCAATTTACGAAATCTTTGGTCGGGGGGTCCGCGATTGCGCTGTCGACGGGAAATAGAAAAGACATGCCCAAGCCATCAAAGTAATCCATCCTCCATCCGTCGCGGTCTATCCGTTCAAAAAGAGAAAGAGCTAAAACTGCCATATGCCAGTCTTCGGGCGCACCTTTAAACTTTACCCGACTGTATCTGCTCATTGCATCGCGGCTCTTCGCTCCCCAGTCGCCATCTAGAAGGCCGTAGTAGTAACCTTCGAACGCCAAAGCTGCTTGCAAGAACCGTTTGTCCGTTTGGGTCAGTGCATGAGCGTCGAAATCTTCTAACAGCTTGGAATAATCTTGTGCCCCAACGCTGCACGGGCTGGCGACTAGGGCAAACATAAGGATAAGTCGTTTGATGAGGCGAAGCATGTTTGGTCCCAATAGTTTAGCATTAGCTTCTGGGATGAAACACTTACCGTCAATCCCGTCTATCTGTTTACATTGGGCAGTGGCCTTGACGGTCGTCGGCAGGGACACCTCCAAAAGGCTGTATTCAACTGATAGGCAGCCTATGGCTAGATGTAGATATGGCCTGCTTTTTGTGACGGGCATGCACAGATTTTGTGCGGGGGTTCCGAAATTGCATGAAGGTTTTGCGAGCAGGCCGACCGTCAGGCGTGGATTCCTCGGCCAACCCCCAGATTGACGCGCGCCCGATGCCAGACGGCCCCAGGTGCGGACCTTGCGTCATGTAGATGAAGCCGCGTTCCTCCAGCAACTTAAACCACGGGCCAACCGTGTTACGATGCACGTTCAGCGCCGCCGCCGCGTCTCTGTGGCTGAGATAGATCGCGCCGTTGTTCGTGCCGTTAAAGCGCCGTTTCAATTCGATGTAGAGGGCGCGGGGGCCAGGAGGCAGGGTTGCCCACGCCTCGGACGCCTGCACCCATTCGGGAAGTTGGACGAAACGCCCAAGCCCCCTTTTTTCCCGTTTGTAAAACGCGCCAGCCATCAGCGTTTTCCCATCGTCAGGCACGCCAGCCAGACGCGAATGGCGGTCGTTTGGCAGGGACAGCCACCAAGGGATATCCAGACGGCCTCAGCGGCCCCCTCAGCGCCCTTGCGGGCCATGATGTGCCATCTGCCGTTATCGCGGACCAAGCGGGTTTGTGTGTCAGTCATGAGTGGCCCCATAGTGCAGCATCGCGATAAGACGGGCTTGGGTTTCGGTCAGGCCGAAGAGACGGCGAAGACGACGGATTCGCGCGGCGGTCATTGCGCGGCCTCGCTATCGGCTAAGGTGCGCGCGGATCTGGGGAACCGCAGCGCGGTCCGGTCGATACCTGCTTTCAGGAAATAGTGCGCGACGTTCTGCGGTCCCCGATACTCCGTTTGAATCGGCCATCCGTAATCGTGCCGCAGACGATGGATTATTGCGCTTAGCCGCCAGCCGCGCACTTCGCGGATTTCGGATTCGTGGCTGATCGTGCGCCGGTTCAGTAATGCTTTGCAGGTCCAGAGTACCTGCGAGTCGCTGGAGTAGGATTTGTCTTGGGTCATTGGTGAGCCTTTCTGTTGAAAAAGAAAGGCGCTAGGCGTATGTCTGAGTTGCTTAGACTGAAGACGGCACCCCCAGCGCCTGCGGTATCCGCAAGTGTGGGGGTGTTTTCAGTTCCGGGCCTCGGCCAAGGCCGCGTCTATGTCGGCCTCGACCCAATAGAGGCGTGCGCCGAATTTGATCGGCGCGGGCAAGCGGCCCAATTCTAAATCACGGTAAATAGACGAGCGGCTGCGACCGCCAATTTTTGTTTGTAATTCAGGGAAGGAAAGGTAACGCATAGCTGTGCTCCATGTGTTTGCATGATTCACAATCTGCGCGATCGAATCCGAATTACGAACCGTTTTCGAATTCGAATTATTGTTTTCGAATTAGAGATGTTCCCTCGGGCCCTTCGGACCGGACTTTGATAGCTCGGGCCGCTCGCCCGACGCCATTCTCCAAGTAGCCTGAAACTCCGCGACCTTCATATTGGGGGCGAGATTTTCTCTTACCCATCTTTTTGTAATTCCTTGGCCTTTGTCGAACCTAGAAACGATTTCATTAGCGATCTTTTCATGTCTGCTCGTAACCTCTGCCATGGAATCTGATAATCCCAAGTTGCCTATGTATTTCCGATAGCTAGCTTCCCTCACAACAATTGGACTAAACAAGAAGGCACCATATCGGTGTTTCTCCAGTGGCTGTACTCTCCTAGAGTCAAGCTCCCGCATCATCAAAGGCGAAGAGCCAACTGTGCAGATTGACAAGCAAATATGATAGCCGCTCTCTCGCTCGGGATCGAAGTACCTGACTATTTCCTTGTCAATTAAGGCGGTCCCCCCATCCTGAGTCGTGACACCGATGTTTTGTTTTTCAACTTCATCTTCTAGTAGCGCCCAGAGACGCGAATAAATTGGAGCCATATAAGCTCTTGTTAACGCTTCTGTTTCCTCTAAATCCAATCTATCAGACTGGAGGGAATACTCTGAGCGCTCGATGTCTGGTTCTGAGATTTCAGGTTGAGTTAGCACAGCATTTTCGTAACGCTGCTCTAGAAAAAAATTGTTGGTATCATAGAAGGCTCGCAGAAGAGGTATCCAGCCTTTCTTATAGAACATGAGCGACCTCCAAATGTTCATCAACGCTACATGGCGCAACTAACCACATTCCCCACCGTTCCATCAGCGCTCGGCGTTGTTCCAGAAAGTCCGTGCGCCGATAAGCCCGCTCGACTGCGCCGCCCGTTATATGACCAAGGCAGGTCTCGGCCACCTCATGCGCAGTATACGTCGCCTCCCTCTCGTAGTCTGCTGCGCTTTCCCCTTCTGTTTTCTCAGACCGATTGGATGGCACTTCTGCCGTCCAGTCACGGAACGAGGATCGGAACCCGTGCGGGCGCTCTTTCAGCCCGCGCCGATCCATAAGGGCAGTCATGGTCATATCGGATATCACGCCCCGCTTCATGCCAGGGAACAAAAAACCGTCGCGGGCAAACTTACGGGCCTTTGCGATGACGCCCTGCGCCTCGACCGATAGCGGCACCCGAAAATCGCTTGTCGCGCCCAGACGGCCCTTCATCGCCGCTGCGGGTATAGTCCACACGTCGCCGTCGATCTGGTCAACGTGCATGAACCGCAATGGGTAGGACCGCACCGCCGTCAGGATCAAAAGCCGCAGGGCCAATTCCGTGATGCTGCCCCCGTCCAGTGATTGATAGAAGGCGGGCACATCTCGCCAGTTCATCGCGGGCACGTTCGTCACGGTATGGCGTTGCTTGCCGAGCAGCGCCTTGGCCTTGTCCGTCGCTTGCAGATCCACCTCCAACCCCAACGCCGCCGCGTGGCGCAGAACGATGCCTAATCGGTTCATCGCCTTGCGCGCAGTATCGGCCTTGCTGTGCCAGATAGGGGCCAGCGTGTCGCGGATATCCTTTTGGTCGATATCGGCGACAGGCACCTTGCCCAGCTTTGGCAGGACGTGCAGCTCAAGTGGCGAGAACCAGCGCCCCGCCTTGCCGTCGCCTTTAAGTTCGGCCTTGCGGCTGTTGAACGCGTCCAGCGCGACATCGGCTAGCATGTGGATATTGCGCGCCGCCTCGCGCCTCTGGCGGTCGCGTTCCTTGATCGGGTCTAAACCCTGCCGCGCCACCATTCGCCAAGTGTCGGCCACCTCGCGCGCCTCTTTTAGGGAGCGGTCAGGATAGGCACCAAGGCCCATTTCGCGCCGCCTGCCATGCATTGTGACGCGCAGCACCCATTGCGCGCCGCCATCCTCCCGCTTGACCAGCCATAGGCCCCCGCCATCAGCGTGTTTGCCAATGCTGGCGGTTTTGACTGCGGATGCGCTCAGACGATTCAAGGCACGACCCATTTTCTATCCCCCTCTCAATCCCCCTCAACATATGGTATGCTATGGGGCATTGTGAAGCGAGGTGGAATAGATAATCCCTTAATTGTCTCTATTTTACTGTCCGATTGGTGTATTGCAGTGCATCACTATATAGCGTTTAGACGCCGTGTGGGGGCACCATCAAAGTATTTTTTTTGTTGGTATTTACAGTTAGTTAACGTTTATCGTTCAACTTCTAGCCACCCTTTGGCTTGGTTGCGGTGGACTGGCGTAGTCAGATCATTCCGATCCAGAGAATGATTCACTCGCAATAGTACCGCAAGACCGGGCAAAGCTAAACTATGCTCGTCTGGACCTCCAGGCAGGCAGAAACCCCGACGTCTACTACTTGGATGTGGAAGCCGGTGGCCGAGCAATCAGCAACTACGGCGCAGCGGGGCCATGCTTCAACTCCCAATTCGCAGTGGCTTTACCGGAAGAACTGCTGCAGTGACCACGATTGACGAGCAAAGGATTGCTCTCAACGCCAGCAACCAACAACAGATCGATCAGGCTTCCATCAGCGTTCCGATGGTAGGCATAATCAAGAACAGTGGCTCCGTGACAGTCCTTATGCTTAGCATTTGCGCCCGCATCTAGAAGGATGCGAACTGACTCCCACCTGCTCTGGCAGGCAGCAGTTATCATGGGGGTCATGTTGTCACTGTCCGTGCTGTCTATGCGCGCTCCAGCATCAAGCAATGCCTGCATACTATCAGCATCTCGCTTCGCTGCTGCGCAATGTAATGGCGTTATTCCCTCCAGCGTCTGGACGTTAACTTTTGCACCAATCTCAATCAGCTTTTTTGCTGAAACCGGATTGCCCCTTTCGATGGCATAATGCAGTGGGGTTCTACCCTGTCGGTCTGTACCGTTAAGGTCAGCCCCGCGCTCCAAAATACCCTTTATCAGTAGATAATTTTCCGAGATACATGCCATTTGAAGATCAGACTCGCCGCTGGAATTCTTTTTATTTACAATGCCTGCACTCCAGAAACGGCGCGCCACACCCAAATCACCAGACGAAACACGACGAAAGTATTCGTCTTCGGTCAGCCAAATACCATCTTCGAGAAGCTTTCGTAGTGGTTCGTTGCCTGCAAGTATGTGAGAATCACTCAACATCATTTCATGGCGCATTATCGAAATTCCCACGCCAATGGAGAAAATGAGTATTCCGTAGTTTATCAAAGTGTCGCCTGAAACCGGAATCACTCCGCCTCCGCCGACAGTATCCTGCCAAACGCCTACGACCATAGCTAACCAAGCAACTGGAATGAGACTAATCCCAAGAACTCGGAGAGAGGCACGAACGATACGGTTCATTATGCTGAATTTGTCTCACGACCCAGATGAAGAGTCGAGATGAAACGTGTGCTGGAGGCGCTTATGAGCCTGACTATAGACAGCTACACCTGTGAGGTGAGGCTCACCATCAGGGGGGCTATCTCGGTAGCATCCAAAACGACGGTTTGCACATTAAATAATACACCAGCTCTAGTTTGAAAGGGCCCGAGGGTACCGTGACAGACCAAGAGCCGTTCGACCGCAGTATTTTTGTGCCAAGAATTCTTATGCAACTTGGCGATGGTATGTTTGTTCCACCAGACGCGGACGACATCCTTCCACTCGGAGACATCTACCAAAGCGCGATGAGAAAGATCTACGCACAGCGGAAGGTAATATTTTCCAAGATCGCGCGCCATTTGTCAGACATGAGTTATGACGAACTGCAACTATCTTTTTTTGCCGATGGCAGTGCCTCTTCCGGTAAGTCAATCTAGCTAACATTTACCAAAGCCATCTACCCAGGTATTCCCCCCTAAAATTAGTGGTGTTCAAAAGTAGCATTTTCTCGGCAAGGTATCTGAGGAGATTTACGATGAAGAACGGACGATACAGCGACGCGCAGATCATGGCCGTGTTGAAGCAGGCGGAGGGCGGTGTGCCGGTCTCTGAGCTTTGCCGTGAGCATGGCATGAGCAGCGCCAGTTTCTATAAGTGGCGCGCCAAGTTTGGCGGCATGGATGCGTCTTTGATGTCTGAGATGAAGGATATGGCGGAGGAGAACCGCCGTCTGAAGCGCATGTATGCTGAGATGAGCATGCAAAATGATCTGCTGAAGGAAGCCCTTGGAAAGCGTTAAGGCCGTCTCTGCGACGAGAGATGGCCATGAATGCGGTCGCACGACACGGCGTAAGCATCGCGTCGGCGTGCCGGGCGTTCCAGATCAGCGAGACCTGCTACAGATACAGCCCTGTTATGAGCGATGAGAATGAAGAGATCGCCGATTGGCTGGAACGTCTGACAGCAAACAAGCGCAACTGGGGCTTCGGCCTGTGCTTCCTGTATCTGCGCAACGTCCGTGGTTACGGCTGGAACCACAAGCGGGTTTACCGGATCTACTGCGCAATGGAGCTAAACCTGCGTATCAAGCCGAAGAAACGCTTGAAGCGGGACAAGCCGGAGCCTCGGCGGTGCCTGATAAGCCCAATGAGACATGGTCCATGGATTTCATGGCGGATCAGCTGGCAGACGGGCGCTCGATTAGGACATTAAACGTGCTGGATGACTTTAACCGCGAGGGTCTATGCATCGAAGTGGACTTTTCGCTGCCCGCAGGGAGAGTTGTCAGAAGCTTAAACCAGATCATTGAATGGCGCGGACAACCGCAGACAATTCGCGTCGATAATGGCCCAGAATATATCAGTGGTAAGCTGATGGAATGGGCCGAGAAACGCAATGTTCGGCTGGAATATATCCAGCCGGGCAAGCCACAACAGAACGCTTACATCGAACGCTACAATCGTACCGTTCGCGGTGAATGGCTGGGGCAATACATCCTTGAAACCATCGAGGAGGCACAGGACCAAGCAACTGAATGGCTCTGGACTTACAACAACGAGCGACCCAACATGGGAATCGGCGGCATGACACCTGCCATGAAACTAAAGACAGCCGCCTGAATTCTACGGCTGGACCCCATTAAAAATGGGGGGATTACCCCCAAAGGTGACTGCTTTGCCTGCTCGGCGCGATCACTCAGCATCCGGTAGACCGGTATCCGTGGTCAGAACGCGCAAACACAAGGCTACGTCAGACACAATCATAAGTTCAATTTCGCGCCTTACTCGCTGGACCGTAACCTTTGTTGCTGATGGTCCCAACCAGAAGTGAGTTGGTGACATCACCTATATCTGAACGCGGTAAGGCTGCCTCCATCTTGCTGTGATCCTGGATTTGCATTCCCGGTGCGTCATTGGTTGGGCGGTCAGCAACTGGAAGAAGCGTGATTTGGCGACTCGAGCACTAAAGAGGGTCATAGCCTTCCGTTCACCGCAGAAAGGCTGCATCCACCACACCGATCGTGGCAGCCCAATATTGTTCGCATGACTATCAGAAGGTCTTGCGCCAGCATGGGTTCAAGGGCACCGATGAGTGGCAAAGGCAATTGCTACGATAACGCTGCTGTTGAGACGTTCTTCAAAACTATCAAGGCTGAACTGATCTGGCGTCATACTTCGGAGACACGCCGGTCAACTGATATGGCAATCTTCGAATACATAGACGGCTTTACAATCCGCGCCGAAGGCACTGAGCACTCAGTACTGAACTGGAAAAGCCCTGCCGCTTTCGAACGGAAGGTGGCTTAAACATGCACTTTGGGCGGCACTCAAATGGGACAGGTCCACTTTTGCTGCACGGCTTCCTTACACTCCTTTGAAAGGTTCGTGCCATAAAACCGTGGGGTCAAACATCTAGTAGGTGTCAGTGGCCAGTTTGAATGGGCGAAGAGACTGGCGAATGCATTGGCTGAAAGAAGTCGAAAAACCGAAATTAAGTTTCTCAGCACGCTACTTGCTGCCCAAAATTTGCCGCTTTTTACCGCTATGCTCTAGATAATCGTGTCGAACAACGGCACAAAGACGTGTCGAAAAACGGCACAAAATTGCAGGAAAATTAACAGTGACCGATACAGCAACGCCGACAAATTTCTACGCGGATCTTCCATGGATTCGTAACGCGAAGTTCGATGCCGTTTTCATTTTTGGACTATTGGCTCTCTCATGCATAACCGGTTTGGTTATAACGTACGAACCTTCGCTCTTTTATCCAATCCTAGTCCTTGATCTGTGGTTCTTGGGCTATCACCACGTAATCTCGACCTTCACACGTATATGTTTCGACAAGGAAAGCTTTCAGGAGCACAGGTTCCTGATGGTAGGGTTGTTGCCGATTGTGATTGTTGCGACTTTAGGCGTCGTGTGGGTCTTTGGTCTGTGGGTAGTGGTGACAATCTATTTTTATTGGCAGTGGTATCACTACACGCGTCAAAGCTGGGGTATCTCCCGCGCATACCGTGGTCGGGATAAAAACGGCCTATACGAAGATGGCTGGCTGGATCAGGCTATTTTTTACTCAATTCCGGTTTTCGGTATCCTTGCACGTTCCGCAGAACAGCACCCAACTTTCATCGGGATGGAGTTATGGTCTCTACCAGTACCAACACAAATCGCTGATGCCTCTGGCTATATCGCGGTTGGTTTGCTGACCTACTGGATACTTTCTCGTCTGAGGGCTGCGGTCGAAGGGCGTCTGGCGATCGTGCACACGATGTACATGATGACGCATTTCGCGATTTTCTATCTGGCCTATATTGCCACAAGCGACATCACGCTTGGTTGGCTGATGATCAACATCTGGCACAACGCGCAGTATATTCTCTTTGTGTGGATGTATAATAACAAGCGCTTTGCCGATGGGGTCGATCCGAATGCTAGATTCCTGTCCTATATCTCACAAAACGGGCGGATCTGGCTTTATCTGCTGGTGGGTGTTGCGATTACTGGTGTCATCTACTGGGGTATACTGCGCACACTGGACTGGCTTTTCTTTGCCGGGCTATCCGCGACGATCGTGCTTTATCAGATCGTGAACTTCCACCACTATATGATCGACAGCAAGATCTGGAAGTTGCGCAAACCAAAGATACAAAAGACGCTGGACATCGCACCGAACGATTGAGCGTAGAATGTGTACGTCCTGCATGTCAGAGGATCAGAAAAATTCCAAGAAGCGGCAGCTGGGGCTGTCGCTTTTCGGATCTGGCCTGCCAACTGCATCAGCAAATGCAAAGCCAAAATCGTCCACACACTGGCGGACCGTCTTGCGTCTAGTGGCGTTTTTGGCGCTCGTTGTCTGTGTACTCAGCATTGTTGATACGTCTCAAGTCCAAAGCCATCTCGCCCAAATGTCGGCATACACATTGGCCGTGATGACGGCGTTGCATCTAGTTATCATCTTACTGACGTCCTGGCGTTTTGCGCGCATTACGCACGCTGCTGGCGCAGCGATATCGCTGCAGGATGCAAACCGCCTTACCTTTGGCGCAACCCTCGCAAACATGCTTTTCCCGACATCTCTGGCCGGCGATGTGGGGCGCGTATGGCTGGTGCGCAGATACGGGCTTTCGCTAAAGTCCGCGGTCACCGTCGGTGTTTTTGACCGCGTGATAGGCCTTGCATCACTCGGTTCGGTCGTTCTTATTGGCACATTTATTGCACCACAGCTTATTCCCTTGTGGGGCGTCTTCCTTTTATGTGCCATGTGTTCGGGGCTTGTCGTCTTTTCGCTGGTGAGGTGGCGGAGAGGAGAACGTGTCCTTTCTGCCAACGGGTCACGGCCCAAGGCTCTTGTTAGCGAGGCTATCGCGCTCTCGGTAGCCGCGCACCTCGTCTCGATTGGTATTGCGTTTATCTTCCTGCAAGATCAACCGGTGTCTGTCAGTATTGGTGCTCTGTTTGTTCTCTTTCCTGCTGTGCTGCTTGCCGCTTCTGTGCCAGTTTCCGTCGGTGGTTGGGGAACGCGTGAACTTGCAGCCATCGGTGCTTTTGCAACGGTTGGTCTTGGTGCGTCTACCGCCATTGCTATGGCCTTTATGTTCGGGGTCACGCAAACAATCGCAGCCGGGTTGGGCACGGCATTTTTCGTTTTGCAAAGCCGTAGAAAAGAAAAGCAGTATGACTGACGCACGCGCACATGTCGGCCCATTGCTTGTTGCTATCGCGAGTATTGGCGCGTTGCTATACTGGTACCATGATCAGTTTTGGTGGCCAGTGGACGAAGGCGTTTACGCTTATGTCGCGCAGCGTGCCCTTGCCGGCGATGTCCTACACCGTGACCTGATTGACCTGCATGGAGGCTATGGAAACCTTCTTAATATCTGGGCATTCCAACTTTTTGGAGAAGACCTACTGAGCCTCCGGTATCCGTTGGTCGCCATAGCGGTGCTACAATGTGCGGTCGCCTATAAACTTCTGGCTCCAGCAGGCAGCACCGTGGCCCTAACAGGCGCAATCACGGTCGCCGCATTCTCGTTTATCCAGTTTCCCAACCCTAGTGCCAACTGGCACGCGTTGGGATCGTTTTTTCTGCTATGCTTGCTTCTTGAGAAGAGCTCTATCAAATCAGCGACCCGCTTACTGGTTGCTGGAGCAATTCTTGGCTTATGCTTTTTTACACGGCAACTCAGCGGCGTTTTTCTAGCGCTTGGCCTGATCTGCGTGCTTTTGTCGGAAAACGCCGAGGACGAAAGTGGTGGACGTCTCCCCGGACTATTGATCGGCTCGACAGCGTTTATCGGGGTGCTAGTCTATATCGCATCAAAGCAGCAAATGTTCGGAATGATCTGGGCGGGCATCTGGCCATTGGCCTTACTAATACTTGTCACATTTAGAGCGCGCATGACGTGGGCCGTTGCGGGTCGCACAAGCGCACTGGTTGCCGTGGGATTTTTAATGTCCGGTCTACCACTCGCCGTCGTAGCCATGCAGCAAGGTGCCTTTTCCTATTGGATTTCAGACATCTTCTTTACGGCTCTGATAATCAATGGACAGGAATTCATCAATCAAGCAAGTTTCGGCCAGGTGCTTAGCTTGGGCTGGCAGAATGTAACGCAGGGTGCATTTTTTACATCAGTTCTGTCTGGCGGTGCTTGGATTGCGTTGGTCGCGTCGGTCCCCTTTCTTGGTGTGCTCGCAACATGGCTGATGTGGCGCGACAAAAAAGTGCCAGCGCCTGTCATCCTGGCCGTGTTTTGGTCTGTAAGCGCGCTGCATTATCAGATCCCCATCTATCTCTTTTTTGCTCTACCTGCCGTTTTCCTGGCACTTCTTATGGCGCGACCAGGGCAGGTAATGACTGTGACGCTGATTGCTTTGTCCGCGTATATGGTAGTGTTCCAAGCCGGGCAGCCGTTGGAGCGTGGCCTTTCAGGAACGGTTGCAGGCCTGCGCGCGCCCGCAAATGAACCTGCGGCCCTGCCGCGCGTTGGCCTCCGGATACAGCCGTCAGACGCCGAAACATACCGACGCATGGTCCAAACCATCGACACGGTGGCGAGAGTGGATGAACCGCTGATGACGCTGCCCATGGATCCCGAGTTAAATTTTATGACAGGACGCAAATCACCAGTACGCTTTTACGGCACGCCTTTGGGTTTGCGAAGTGCTGAGGACCTGCGCACGACCGTTCGCGCACTGGACACCGCGGCACCGCTTTTCGTGGTGCATCGGCGTCAGGACAAATATCTGACGCCCCTTAGCAAGATGCTTCTTGAACAAGTTCGGGACCGCTCCGACGTGCCCGTTTCTGTGGGGCCATTTGATCTCTATCGCTATCGTAGTTTAGAGAATTCAACGGCGTCGATTGCTGGACGATAAAGCCCGGACGCTGCTTAACTTCTTCATATATCTTGGCAATATAGACCCCAATGATGCCCAGACCGATCATCAGTACTGAGCCGATGACGATCAAGAGCAGAATGACGGTCGCAAATCCGGGCACGGCGCTACCGGATAACCACAGCCATGTGGTACGCGCTCCAAGCGCGATAGCAAGTGCAGCAAAACCCGTACCGAGAATAGTCATCAGATGCATGGGCACCGTGCTGAACGAGACGATGGAGTCCAACGCGAGACCAATCAGCTTGGTTGCGGACCATTTACCGCTACCCGCAATGCGCGGTGCCACGTCAAACATCAATGTCTTTTGTTCAAATCCGACCCAGCCAACTAGGCCGCGATAAAAACGTTCGCGCTCGGGAAGTTGTTTAAGACACTCGACCACTTCACGGTCAAGCATCTTGTAGTCGGACGCATTTCCAACATCGATACCGGCTAAACGCTGGAACAGCCCGAAATAGCGTTGTGTCATCCACGCCTTTATCCGCCCTTCGCTTTCACGCGTCCGCTTGACGGTATTGACGACTTTTGCACCCGCCTGCCAACAGGAGAACATTTCCGGTAGCAAACTCGGTGGATGCTGTAGGTCTGCATCAATCGTGACAACCACATCCCCGTGCGCAGCATTCAGGCCGGCCGAAATTGCGGCTTCTTTGCCAAAGTTGCGCGACAGCCGAACCCCACGCACACGATCTTGAGTAGCGGCCAGAGACTCGATTACATCCCATGTCTGATCCGTCGATCCGTCATCCACAATGATGTATTCAACGGTGCAGAGCGGCTCAGCGCAAGCGCGGATATGTCTAAGCGCCTCCTCAATACCCTCTTGCTCATGATAGGCAGGGATGATGATCGACAATATCGGCATTACGGTCATCTCACGCTCTGGAGTTGAGCTCTGAAGCTGATCGTGGTTGCAGGCAGCGTGACGCTGACTTTGTCAGCCCAAGGACCTGCACTGATGCCTAATTTTGACAGGACCAACGACAGCGGGAACACATGCGGGTAAGACACTTGTTCCACTACCTCAAGTCCGGCGCGGCGCAAAAGGTCCGGCAGCGTTTTCTGGTCATAAAACGTAACATGTTCGGGGTATTTGAAAGATGGCCAGCGCCGCCCCATTACATGCCGAAAAATGCTGCCCATATGAGGGGCGGCCAGTATGAGACTGCCACCTGGGTTAAGGCGTCTTGCAAGGCTTTGCACAAACTCTACCGGTTCGTAGATGTGCTCAATGACATGAGTTGCGATAATACAGTCGAAAGCTGGTAAATCGTCAATCTCGTCGACGCTAAGGTAAATTTTGGCATTCGAACGCGCTTGCGCCTTGAGCGCCGCAGCATTTGAAAGTTCGACCCCAGCACGATCTATGAAATAGTCCCGCGCTTCGTCCAGAAGGTATCCAGGCCCGCATCCGACCTCGAGCAACGTACCGCCACAGGCTCCTTGACTATCAAGCGTCTTGAGAAGCTTTCTGAACGTCGCTCTCAGGCTATCTTCCTGCACCTCGTAGTCTTCATATCCCGATGTGCCGTCGCCACCCGAAAAATAGGCGTCGTTTTGGTAAAACCGGTGGGCTTCCTCGGCGGCAAGGCGCGGGCTGAGGAACGACAGCGTGCAAGTGCGGCAGGTCTTGATTGCAAAGGGTGGCTGTTTGTAGGGGGTGTCCTTGGCGCTGGAACTGCCGCAGAGAGGGCAGTCTGTTTCCTCGACAATCCACTCAGTTGCAATCGCATTATTCGACGTCATTTTGTTCATTCGCTTTGCCTCGTGCCAAAACTAATTGCTTTTAACAAGGCACGCGCCGGAATCTTAGCCTGCGCCCACCTTTGATTGGCTTGCCGACAGGCTAGAAATACATCTTGTCAAATTTGGGGCAGTGTTCGGACAGGGGTTAGGTTTTCAATCCCGGCAATTGGTGAATAGGACGAGCCTGCGGGAGTTGGGACGCGGGCGAGCAGGGGCTCGCCTTGAGAATGACCCCAGTTCTGGTGCACCTGAGGTCACCAGTAATCTTACGATCACTTCGTGCCGACACCATCTAGGTCTGCCTAGCTAACCTTTACCAAAACCATTTAGCCCAGCTTATTACTTTGCCTGCTCCGCGCGGTCACCTACTATCCGGCAGACCGATGCACGGCCTATCCCTAGCTCCTTGGCAATGATCGTCGGCCCTATTCCCACCGCGATACCCTCTCGTTGACGTTCCAGCATCATCTCGCGCACAAACACCGCGATCCCCCCTAAGACTGTCAGCACGAGCTTTCCCGTCGGCGTCGCGGTATCTATTCCCGTGCCAAGGATGTGCAGGCTGGCTCCCTTGTCATCCCGCACACTGAGGATTTCCAAAAGGTGAGGGACTGACCGCGCTAGGCGGTCGAGAACACCTTTGAAGCCATCAACACCGCGTTTCTCGACAAAGAGCGCAATGAAGCCAAATCCGCAGCGGCACCGGCAAAGGCCCACGTCGCGTTCATCCGATGCCTGTTCGGCATCGCGAACGTAGACGGCCACGACCGGTATTATCTTAAGGGGCCTGAGATGAGGTCTCGTCGGGCCGCATCTCATTGGTCCCGGTGAAATTCATGTGTCGAGCCGTTTTGGTCTGGACGTTATCCTGCGCCGTCAGTTGCCTTGCGCCGCCATCTCCAGCCGGACAAGGTCAGAGATCGTCTCGACGCCCACTTTTTTCATAGCAGCCGCGCGATGGGTTTCGACGGTACGTTGGCTGATACCAAGTCGTGCTGCAATCTCCTTGTTGGCGTGGCCGGCCACGACAAGTTGTGCGACCTCGCGCTCGCGCTTTGTGAGGCGCGAAAACCGACTGGCGGCGGCGATTTGCCGGGCTGACTTTTCGGCAGGGCTTGCCGCCTGCCGTAGCGCCCGGTCAACCGCGGCGAGGAGCGCATCCGGCGCGGTCGGCTTTTCGATAAAGTCGATTGCACCTGCCCGGATCGCTTGGACTGCCATCGAGATATCGCCTTTGCCCGTCACGACGATTGTCGGCGGGCCGCCTGCCGTCTGCCCGATCTGTGCGAGAAGTTCGAGCCCCGTCATGCCGGGCATGCGGACATCTGTGATGATACAGCATCTGCTGCGCGGCTTGTAAGATGCAAGGAACGCCGGCGCATCGGCGAAGGCGTCGACACTGTATCCGGCCTGTTCCAGCAACACCTGCATGGCCTCCCGCGCGGCCCGATCATCGTCAACCACGTAAACCATGGCGGCGGCAGGCGCGGCGCCGGGCGCAGTGGGTGGCGGCGACCGCTCAAGCTTGGCGCAAATTTTGCGGATGTCGGACAGCAGCTTATCTGCCTTCAACGGTTTTTCCCGTTTCATGAACCCGCTCTCGGCTATATCGCGCGTGACCGTGAGCCTGAGATCGCCCGTTAGGATAATCACCGGGACAGCGCGATCCACCTTTTTGCAAAGGGCCTTGGCCGCCTGAACGCCGTTCATATTGCCGGGCAGATTGTAGTCCGAAATCAACAGATCGGGGTGCAGCTTACCTATGGTGACCAGCTCCAGAGCCGCCTTTGGAGTGCGGACCGGGAAAACGTCATGTCCCTCCGCGCTCAGCAAAAGGGTGATCGCCTCGTGTACGGAAATATCGTCCTCGATCAGCAAGACGCGGGCGGGACGGCACGCGCCGCCATTGTCGGCCGGTTCCTCTCGTCGCTTTGGCCGGGGTTTGGCGGCGCGCGCGCAGGGGACTTCGATGTAGAAGACCGACCCCTTGCCCAGCGTTGAGCGCAAAGCCGGCGGACTTCCCAGCAAAGTCCCGATCTGGTGCGCTATGGATAGACCAAGCCCGAAGCTGCCGTTCGTCGGTCCGCCCGACGCGCGAAAATAGTCGTCGAATATCGAGGACAGCATATCCTCGGCGATGCCGATGCCGGTGTCCCAGACCTCTATTGAAATTCGGTCGCCGTGTCGGCGGCAACCCAGCAGCACCGATCCCGTTTCGGTATATCGTATCGCGTTCGAGACCAGATTACGCACCATGTCGGTCAGCAGAAGCCGGTCGCTGCGGATAGTCAGACCGCAAGGGACGACCCGCCATTTGAGGCCCTTGTCGGCCATCTCTTCGGCGAATTCCTCCTTGATAGTATCGAGTAAGCCGTTGACCGGGAACTCGGCAAATTTTGGAGATATGACACCGGCTTCGAGTTGATTGATGTTTAGCAGCGTGTTCAGCATGGTCGCCATCACGCTAAGAGAGGCCTCTGCACGGTTTAGCAGTGCCAGCGCTTTGTTATTTCTAATCTGCCGTTTCATTGCACCCAGCACTAGGCTGAGCGTCTGTAATGGTTGGCGTAAATTGTGGCTGGTGGCGGCCAGAAAGCGGGATTTGCCTACGTTGGCCAATTCGGCCTTTTCCTTCGCTGCGGCCAGATCCGAGATGTCTGCAAGGTTGACCACAACCCCGTCTATGCTGTCGCCCTGCGAGCGCATTGGCGACAGGCTGCACAGGAACCACACATCCATAGAGTTGACGACATCGCGCTTGACCGACGTTTGACCGGCCAGTACCCGCCTTGCATCTGCGATCAGATCGACACCGCCAAAGCTGATCGAAAGATCAGCAAGCGGCCGTCCGATATCGGACGGGATCAACTTAAACAACGGCACTGCGGCAGGTGTAAAATAGCGGATGTTCAGATCAGCGTCCAGAAACAGGGTGGCAATGTCGGAACTGGTCAGAATGTTGTGCAGGTCGCTTGCGGTCTTGTCGCGCTCCTCAAGGGTTTCCTGAAGCTGGTTGTTCGAGGTCGTCAACTCCTCGTTTAGCGACTGAAGCTCTTCGCGCGTCGCCTCCAGCTCTTCGTTGGTCGACATGAATTCTTCGTTCAGCATGCCAGCTTCTTCGGTGAATTCGACTAGATCCTGATTTGAGGCCTCAAGATCTCGTAGAGCTTCGTCAAGTTCCCTACGGGTAATTTCCAGCTCTTGTTTCAAGTCGTCGTCGTGACGCGCCAATACCGGCGGCTCGGAACTTTGCGGGGCTTGGTCGGCCGGCTCGTCAGAAAAGCTGACCAGCAGGAGCGCGTCACCCTTATGCTCCATTGGACGCACTGTGATCTGAACTGCGAAATCAGCGCCGTCGAGCCGCATCCGTGCACCCATTACGATGGTAGTGTCTTGATCTCGTTTGGCCTGCCGGATCGCCGCGTGGTACTTGATTGACAGACCGTTTCGCAGCATCGTGCTGATGTTATCGCCGGGAATACCCTCGGCGATGCGCAGATATCGATCTGTCGGCCCAAAGAAATACAGGGCCTGACCCATGGAATCCACGACAACAGTAGCGGGCGCGCTGATTTCAAGCAGACGCCGCTGGACCGCCGCGCCAAGACTGGATCGGTCGCTGTCGCCCGTTCGCGCGCTGCGCGGCAGAAAGGCACGCGCAAAGCTGCTGATCGATAGCGCGGTGTCGCGCGCCCTTAGGCGGCCGTGGCCGATGCGGCGATAGATGTGTTTCGTGCCCTGAACGCGCTGATAGTGTTGTGCAAGGTTGCCAATCGACTCCGCCGACCCGAGCCATAAGTATCCGTCCTCCCGCAATGCGTAGTGCAAAAGGTGCAGTACTTTCTCTTGTTCGCCTGCCTCAAGATAGATCAGCATATTACGGCACGAGACGAGGTCGAGCCGCGAGAATGGCGGATCGGAAAGCAAATCCTGCACGGTAAAGGTAACCGTATTGCGCAACGCTTCGGTTACCTGATAGCCGCCGCTTTCGCGCGCGAAATACTTTGCCAGCCTCTCGGGCGGGACATCTGCCGCGATGGAAGGCGGGTATAGACCGCTGCGACAAAAGGCGATGGCCTCCGGGCTGACATCGGACGCGAAAATCTTGAGTTCGGGACGGCGCCCGGCGGCGGCGAATTCGTCTAGAAGTAACATCGCAATGGAATATGCCTCTTCTCCGGTGCTGCATGCAGGCACCCAGACACGAATTGGCCCGCCTTGCGTGCTTTTGCGCACCAATTCCGGACTGACATACCGGGCGAAATCCTGAAAATGGTCTGTATCGCGAAAGAAACGCGTCACATGGATTAGCAGGTACTTTGCCAAAACTTGGCATTCTGAACGGTCATGGCGCAATTTGTCGATGTAGTTATTGATCGAATCGATTGCCAAAATCGACATCCTGCGCCCTATGCGGCGCATCAATGTACCCTTCTTGTAGTGGCTAAAATCTTGCGATGTACGGCCTCGCAGCAGCTCAACGATCGCTGCCAGCGGTTCATCATCAACCGGTTGCGACGGGCCAGGCCCGCGATGAGGATCGATAGCGACGTTAGCCGCGTATTCGATCAGCGCAGCAGGGATGTCCGCCAACGGCAATATCTGGGCCACCACACCGGTCTCAATCGCATTAAGGGGCATTCCGTCATAAGCGGCCTCGCTTGGCACCTGCGCAATAACAAGCCCGCCCGCCTCATCGACCGCTGTTAGTCCGACACTGCCATCTGCCCCGGTTCCTGACAGGACGATCCCGATGGCGCGTGGCCCAGATTCCGCCGCCAGCGACCTCAGAAAGAAATCGAACGGCAAATGCACCCTGTGCGGCGGCTCTGGCTGCAAAAGCCGAAGCTCCCCATCGCACACAGACAGAAAATGTTGCGGCGGAATGACGTAGATGCAATTGGGTTCAATCACCATGCCATGCGTCGCCTGAACGATCGCCATGGTCGTATCGCGCGCCAACAAATCTACCATCATGCTTTTGTGGTTTGGGTCGAGATGCTGGATGATGACAAAAGCACAACCAGTGTTAGCTGGCATGAGGTTCAGCAACTTTCGGATCACCTCAAGCCCGCCTGCAGAGGCGCCAATCGCCACAATTGGAAATAGTGCCGATTTATCAGACCGTTGTGTATGCGCTGTGTTTGGGTTGCTTTCGTTTTCCATCGGTTCACCTGTCGCGCTACACCTCTGGGTGAAATGACCGCAGGGGCGCGCGACCAACGCCCACCGGCAGATTAAACCCGAGAGGCTGCAACAGCACTATACTATCTTCAAACGGCGAAATCCCGCTGAGTTTTGAGGTCTCTACGTAGTTTCCGAGTCTCACCCTCAGGTTGTTCCGACGTTAACTTAATCGGGAGGCGATGCTTGGGGGTGGGTGCCGCGCTAAGGCCACATTGGATTAGATGCGCAATCGTAGCGATGTCCCTCTTTGTGCAAAGTCGACACTTTTAAATGAGGATGAAAATATGCCGAATGATCAGACACCGATGCGGAAATCACCCGAGGCGCCGACCCGTGCCACACAAGAGACTAAGAATTGGTTCGACGCCATTAATCCTGCTGTCAATATCTGGGCGCAGTCCAATGCTGCGCTTTTGACCCAGATGAGCGAGACGGCAAAGACGGTGCATCAGTTTACGCAGGCTCGTCTGCAGGCAAATATTGAGGCATGCCGCTCGCTTTCGTCTTGCCATGATCCAGCGGAACTGGCGGGACACCAGCGCGAGTTTATGGAAAACGCGACGGCGCAATACTCCGAACATGCCCAGAACATATCAGAGCGGACAGTCGCCATGATAACCGCCGCCGCCAAACGCCCGGCACCAGATCATTGAATTGATTGGAATACCTGTATCGCCGTCCACAAAAGGGGGGTTTTTGACATGCCAAACAGTACACAAACAGATCCGCGTGAAGAAGTGCTTAGACTTGCATTCCTGGAAGGCGCGAAATGGCCGCTAGGTCCTGCGCCGCTGCGCGCACTGATTTCCATGGGAATGCCCTACGCCCAGATTGCCAAGCATTTTGCGATCAGCCGCATTGATGTCTGTGATCTGCGCGCCCGGTACGGCATCGCGCGACCCAGTTAGCGCGATTGCAACAATGATACAAAGGAGATTCCAAGGTCGCTTCTTTATGTATGGCCGAAACTTGGAAGGCTGATTGATCGAATTCATATTCTTGATGTCGGCCAGAAGTGAGTTTCTACAAAATCATGCACCTGCTGAGAGCCTACTTGGTGCATATTCGCAACCTCCGCCGAATGGATATTGGTATGGGCGGGGGTGTTCCAGCGTAACGAGTTCCGTCCCTTCCACTGGTTCACTGCCCAAAACTGAACCATTGCAAATCTAATGTGGCCGGTTGTTGCGTCGGCATCCCAACCTTATATTCGCGGGGTGCTAATTGTCTCGGTTTTTGAGAGGTGTTGTCACAATGATGAAGTTTCACAGTTCTAGAGCTACCATGTCAGATATCGAAGTCGCGCCACTCCGGTCTGAGGCACCCTGGAAAGTGCAATCTAGGCTGGTGAGTGAAAAGCTCCTGCAGAATAGCCTGAAGATGTTTGTCGATCTTGGTCTCAATCCGCGTGAAATGAGCAGAGCGGCCAATCTTCCGTTGGAAGTAATTGAGGACGGTATCAGGCGCCTGAACAGGTCGACATCAGCGAGAGAGCGATGTGCTGATGTCCGGCCCCGGCCGGTCAGACATTCCCGTGCGACCGAACTTGAGGCGCAAGCGAGAGAGATCGATCACCGGATCGCCAACAGTATCCAGATCGCCGCCGCGATGGTGAAACATGCGAGCCGCGGGATTACCGATGTCGCCTCGGCGCGCGATGCACTTGCAAGTGCGATGTCGCGTTTGACGGCAATCGCCAGAATGCATCGGCAACTTAGTCAGGACTTGCCGGACAGCGAGGTCGATCTGGCACGGTTTCTCACTCCGTTCTGCTCAGACATCACGCAAAGCATTGGCGCAATTATCGAGGTTCAGGCCAAAGACGTGACTCTGCGCGCTGATAAGGCGACGCAAGTCTGTATCATTTTGAACGAACTGGCGATGAATGCGGTCAAGCACGGCGGCCATGATGATGAATCCGTCATCCTGTCGCTGGAAGCCGTGCACAGTGGACGCGACCAGTTGCGGATCACGCTGCGCGATAATGGACGCGGACTGCCCGCGGGGTTCTCCCTTCACACACAGGACGGCTTGGGGATGACAATCATTACCTCAGCAGTGGAAAAGCTGGACGGTACTCTGAGCCCTCTGCACGGATCCGGTGCCGGGTTCGAAATTACTCTGCCGTTGCGAGGTGAAAAAGATGGGCCGCGAAGTGCTGACATCAGCGCGGCGTCTAATTCGGCGCGGCTTGAATTGGAACGTGGACGGAACATGCATACACATTGATGACAAAGTGCCTGTAGATCATCGAACTCTGGTCAGAGCGTCTCTTGCCAAAGCTCAGGTGTTAGTACTGTCCCCGCGGCGCGCCCTGCTAGGTGTGAAGTAGCCGCGGGGTCCTGCATGTGCATGTCCGGGGCCCTTTTGCGCAGGCGCCCTCCCTCGGCATACCCAGCATCAGCCGCGCGCTAAAAGGGCTGCACTAATACGCCATGCCCGGCGCAGCGACGTAGCAGCAGCCCCTAGCATGATCAGCCAGAGCGCCGTAATCAGCGCGGTGCCCATGGGTACGATCGCAGTCTCGAACAGCGCAAGGAATGCGGCCAGCGTGATTGCCGCCATGCGGTGCTGCTTGGCCATTGGTCCGCAAAAATCGGGCGCAACACCGATGCTGGCCCCCAACTCGCGCGTGTAGGCGGTGAGCACGGCCATCGCAGCCGCCGCAATTCCCAGCCAAGGCAGGCCAACGCCAAGACCGGCACCCGTGAAGATTAAGATGTCAGACACGCGGTCGGGAAACTCGTTCCAGAGAGGGCCATCAGGCGCAGCGCGGCCCGCCTCTACCGCGACCATGCCGTCAAACAGATTGCACAAAAGACGCATCTGGCATCCCAGCGCGGCAATGATCAGCAAGAGAGCGGTGAGCACGCCGCCCGACGTCGCCGCGAGGGCCCAGAATGCGAGGCCCGCGATTAGTGCGGCGACCATGCTGGCCTGCGAAATCCCATTAGGCGTCGCGCCTCTTGCCGCCAGCGCGCGGGTGACGCGCGCGGCCCATTTGGTGTCGCGGCTGCTTAGCGGGCGGCGGCTGGTCAGATCAGGCATTGCGCATCCTTTCGGCCCTGCATTGGCGCAGGCTATTGTAGGCAAAAATATAGGTCAGCGACACAAACAGCGGCACCGCAATGGTCGCCAGAAGCTCGGGTGTGCCTGCCAGCCGATGAGCGATAATCAGCAGCATGGCCGAGCATCCCCCCGCGATGATCGGCGGCAGCAGATAGGCCAGCAGCCCCGCAAACCGCGGCCGCATCCAGTCGACCGACCGCTTCAGGCCCAGCGTCAGCGCGCCCGAAAGCGCGCCCTGCACCAACCCGGCCAGCAGCGCCGCGTGCATCCCGTGGCCCGCATTGGCCCAGACTGCCCAACCGCCCATCGCGGCAAAACCGATGGCGACATGGACCGGCGTACTGGCTGCAAGACGCGCAAAGCTCACACCGCGCTCCAATAAAACCGCACGATGTGGAAAAAGATCGGCGCCGAAAAGATCACCGAATCCAGCCGGTCGATAAATCCGCCATGCCCCGCAATCAGGTGGCCCCAATCCTTGACGCCCCGGTCGCGCTTGATCGCCGACATGACCAGCCCGCCGAAAAAGCCCATCAGCGTGATCACAAGCGATATGCCAAACGCCTGGACAGGCGTGAACGGCGTTATCCAAAAGAGCGCGGCACCCAGCAGACTAGCACTGAGGACACCGCCCACCAGGCCCTCCAGCGTCTTGGACGGAGACAGGCGGGGCGCGATCTTGCGGCGGCCCAGCATTTTGCCCCAGACGTATTGCATCACGTCGCTAAACTGTACGACGACAATCAGGAAAAAGATTAAAAAGAGGCCGCGCCCCTCGTAGCCGGGGATTTGCAGGCTGAGCAGCGCAGGCACGTGGCTAACGCAGAAAACAGCAATCATCAGCGCCCATTGCGCTTCGGACACGCGGATCAGGAAGTTATCGGTCTGCCCGCGTAGTGCCGACAGGATCGGCATCAACAAAAACGCATAGACCGGGATAAAGATCGAGTAGAGTCCGTACCAGCCGATGCCGACCAGCACATATTGCACTGGCAGCACGACAAACACGGCGGCAACCAGCGCCCAGTGATCGGCGGCGCGCGTATTGGTCAGCGTTAAAAATTCGCGCAGCGCCGCGAAAGAGCAAAGCGCGAATAGAATGACGACACCCACCTGCCCCGCGATGAATGCCAATGCGATGACGCCCGCCATGACCCACCATGCGTTGATCCGCGCTGTCAGGTTCTGAATGGTCAGATCACCCGGCCCTGCCCGGCGTTTTAGTAGCTGCCCCGCGACCGTGGCGGCGCCCAGCACGGCCAGCACGCATATGGCCAAGATCAGAAAATGTGTGTCCATGCCTCAGGCCCCTCCATCAGGTGACAGATCGCGTAGCGCAGCTTGCGCGCGCGCCAAAAAGTCGGCTTTGCCCTGGTCCGGTATCAGTCGGATAGGCGCGCCAAAAGTGACGGTGCAGATCAAGGGGATCGGCACTAACGCACCTTTAGGCATGACGCGGTTCAGGTTCGCAATCCAGACGGGCACCATATCAATCTCGGGGTTCGCTGCCGCCAAATGATAGAGGCCCGACTTGAACGGCAACAGCACCTCATCGCCGGTATTGCGCGTACCCTCCGGGAAGAGGATCAGACTATCGCCGCCGGTTAGCGCCTCGCTCATGTCCGTGACGGGATCGCCCTGCCGCGTGGCCGGGTTTCGGTCGATCAGCACTGCGTTAAACACCTCGCGCCCGATAAACCCCTTCAGCTTGGACGTCAGCCAATAGTCGGATCCGGCGACAGGCCGCGTTCGGGCACGCATGGCGCGTGGCAGCACGGTCCAGATCAGGACGAAGTCGCCATGGCTTGCATGATTGGCGTAGTAGATGCGTTGCACTGGCGTGGGAGGGGCCCCCGCCCAGATACCGCGCACAGCGGTAATGGCGCGGGCAAACCCTACGATCAGTATCGCGCAAATACTGGCAAGGCTGGACATGAGGCAGTTCCCAAAGAGGTGTGCCGCGCCGGGCTAGGCCCGCTCGGCGACACAAGCCAAATAAAATTCGCTACTCGGCGTTGGCCAGCGCGCGCTCGTACTCCTGCCCTGGAATCGCGTCCAGCAGGGATTGCGTGTACTCGGTATCGGGGTTGTGCAGCACCTTGCCGGCTGGCCCCGCCTCAACAATGCGGCCCTTTTGCATGACAATGATCCGGTCGCAGATGCGCGCCGCGACGCGTAGGTCGTGGGTGATAAACAGCATCGACAAGTCCAGCCGCGACTTAAGATCGGCCAGCAGATCCAGCACTTGGGCCTGAATTGACACGTCCAACGCCGATACAGCCTCGTCCGCGATGATAATCTTGGGCTCCAGCGCCAGTGCGCGGGCTATGCCGATCCGCTGACGTTGCCCGCCCGAGAATTCGTGTGGAAACCGGTTCATCGCAGAGGCATCCAGCCCGACCAGATCCAGCAACTCGCGGGCGCGGGCCAGCGCCTGCGCCTTGGGTGTGCCGTAGGCAATCAGTCCTTCGGTCAGGATACGCGAGACCCGTGCGCGCGGGTTCAGTGACGAAAACGGGTCCTGAAATATCATCTGCAATTTGCGCCGCTGATCGCGCAATTCGGCACCGGACATGTGCGCAATATCCGCGCCATCGACCATCACGCGGCCGCTGTCGGGATTCAAAAGGCGCACGAGGCACCTGCCCACCGTCGACTTGCCCGAGCCGCTTTCACCCACGATGCCGATCGTCTCGCCTGCGTAGAGCTGAAAGCTGACGTCCTGTACGGCCTTTACCACGCGGCGCTTGCCAAAAAACGTGCCGGACCCGGTAGAAAAGGTCTTGTTCAGACCCTCGATGGACATGATCGGCTCGCGCGTTTGCTCGGCGGCCTCTGCACGCTGTGTCAAACGCGGGATCGCATCGATCAGCGCGCGGGTGTAGGGATGCTGCGGCTTCAGCAGAACCTCGTCGGCGGTGCCTGTCTCCACAATCTCGCCGGTCTGCATGACGATCACGCGGTCCGCGATATCGGCGACCACACCGAAATCATGCGTGATAAAGATAACCCCCATACCGCGCGACTTACGCAGGTTTTCGATGAGCGTCAGGATCTGCGCTTGTGTTGTCACGTCCAGCGCCGTCGTCGGCTCGTCCGCGATCAGGATGTCAGGCTCCAGCGCCAGCGCCATCGCGATCATCACGCGCTGGCGCTGCCCGCCCGACAGCTGAAAGGGGTAGGCGCGGATTGCCGATTGTGGATCGGGAATACCAACTTCGCCCAGCAACTCCAACGCGCGTGCGCGACGCTCGGGGCCTTTCAGCACGCCATGCGCCTCAAAAACTTCGGCGATTTGCGCGCCGACGCGCATCAGCGGGTTCAGCGCGCTCAGCGGCTCCTGAAAGATCATCGAAATGCGGCTGCCCCGCAGCTTTAGCATTTCCTTTTCGGACAGCCCTAGAATTTCGCGCCCGTCAAACGTGATAGTGCCTTCCACAGGCTCCACCCCTTGCGGCAAGAGGCCCATCACCGCGTTGGCGGACATGGATTTCCCCGAACCGCTTTCGCCGACGATACATAGGATTTCGCCCGCGGCTAAATCGAAATTGATGTTCTTGGCCGCATAGAGGCGATCGGCCCCGACAGGCAGGGCGATGGCAAGGTTGCGGATGCTGAGCAGGCTCATTCGGATTTCCTCGTCAGGCGCGGATTGAGCGCGTCGTTCAGGCCCTCGCCGATCAGGTTCAGCGCCAGCACGGTCAGAAGAATCGCCATGCCCGGTAGGAACGAAAGCCACCACGCGGTGCGAATTACGGTGCGCGCAGCGCCGATCATATAGCCCCATGACATCACGTTCGGATCGCCAAGCCCGAGGAAGGACAGTGAACTTTCCAGCAAGATCGCTTGGGCCACCATCAGCGACGCCAGCACGATGATCGGCGGCAACGCGTTTGGCAGCACATGGCGCAGGATGATCTGCGTATTGCCAAGGCCAGAAAGGGTAGCCGCCTCAACGAATTCGCGCGTGCGCAGGCTCAGGACTTCGCCGCGCACCAATCGCGCGACGGGGGGCCAGCTAACCACCGCAATGGCGATGATGACAAATGTTAGGCTAGGTTGAAAGATCGCCAAGAGGACAATGGCCAGCGCAAAGCTGGGGATCGTCTGGAAAAACTCGGTAAAGCGCATCAGCGCATCGTCGGTACGTCCGGCAAAATATCCAGCCATCGCGCCAACGGGCACACCAATAGCCAGCGCCACGATGGTCGACACAAGACCGACCAGCAGGCTGACATACGCGCCGTGGAACAGCCCCGACAGCACGTCCCGGCCAAGCGCGTCGGTGCCTAGCGGCAGGCCAGTATACTCGAACGGGGCCAAGAACGGGCGCTGCACCATTTTCCATGGACTTTGCGGGTAAACGACAGGGGCAAGGATGGCTGCAAGGATCACAAGAGCCAGAATGAACAGGCCGATGACGGCGCCGCGATTATAGCGGTAACGTTTCCAAAAATCCTTCATGCCGTCAGCCTTATGCGCGGGTCGATGATAACGTAGACGACATCGGTAATCAGGTTGAACAGCAGCACCATGGCCGCAGAAATGTAAAAGACACCAAGGATTACGTTATAATCGCGCTGATTGATTGCCTCGAACATCAGCCGCCCGATGCCAGGCCAGGCAAACACCGTTTCGGTCAGGATCGCGCCGCCAAAGATCTGGCCCGCCTGAAGTCCTGCCAGCGTGATGACCGGCAAGAGCGCGTTGCGAAGGATGTGGCGGCGCTGAATCACGCTGCGCTTCAGACCCTTGGCACGGGCTGTCTTGACAAAATCGAGGCGGGACACCTCTAACATCGAGGCGCGGGTCATGCGCATGTAAATTGCCATAAAAAACAGGCCGAGGGTCGAGGCTGGCAGTACCAGATGTTTGGCCACGTCCATCACATGCGCCATGCCGGTGTAGCCCGCGCCGATGGTCGAATAACCGAAACCGGGCAACCAGCCCAGCCAGACTGAAAACACCAGCGCAGCCATCAGCGCGACCCAGAAAAGGGGTGTTGCGTAAAAAAGCAGCGCGAGGGTGGAGATGATCGTATCGCCCCAGCTGCCCTGACGGGCGGATGCCGCGACGCCTGCGATTACACCCAGCACCAGCGACAGCACGAAGGCGACACCCGTCAGAAGCAGCGTTGCAGGCAGGCGGTCGCCGATCAGCTCGGCCACCGGCATCTGCTGGCGGAAGGAATATCCAAGGTCCATCTGAACAGCGCCCTTGAGGTAGATCCACAACTGAACATAAAGAGGCTGATCCAGACCGAAACGCGCGCGCAAGTCTGCAAGAAACTTGGCGTCTGCGGCGCCGGCCTCGCCTGCCATGACGGCGGCGGGATCGCCGGGCGCGGCGTGGATCAAAAAGAAGTTAAAGACGAGAATGGCCAGCAGGATAAACACCGCCTTGACCAGCCTGCCCAGGATAAAACGTGTCACGTTTTGTTTGCCCCTGTTGTCGATCTCATTTTATGAATCGTTTTTTAGGTGCGTCCGGGGCGCCAACCGCGCCCCGGACCACTGGGCAGATGCCCTTACTCTTTGGCAATCCACGTATCGCGGAAGCCGTCATTGACGCCCAGCGCGGTGCTGACCGGGTTCTTGACGTTGCAGCGATAGATCGTGGGGAAGCCCAGCTCCAACAGCCAGATGTTCGGAACGTCCGACACGATCTGGTCTTGGATCTTTTTGTAGGCAGCCTTGCGATCTTCGGGGTTGGCCATCAGAGCGGCCTCGTTCCACATCGCATCGACTTCGGGGTTCTGATAGTTCGACACGTTGTTCCAAGGCGAGCCGGGCTCAGCGTTGTCGCCAAGGTAGGTCCGCGAAACTCCCAAGGCCGGATCGCCGTACTGGTAGAGGTATGTAAAGGCCAGATCGAAGTCACGATCACTGATCTTCTGGTTCCAGCCCGCGACGTCAGCCGGGATCAGCTCGGCGTTCATGCCAATTTCGGCCAGGTTCTGTTTGACCGCTTCGGCCCAGCGCGTCCATGTCTCGCCGTAAGGCAGGCCAAGGATACGGATGGTTTCACCGTCATAGCTCGAGTCGGCTAGTAGCTTCTTGGCCTCTTCGGGGTTGTAGCTGATGTCTGGCGTGTCACTAGCATAGAAACGTGTCGAGGAAGAGACGGGACCAGTCGCAACCTTGCCCAGGTCATTCCACAGCGCAGACTTGGCAAATTCGCGATCGACAGCATGCATGATTGCTTTGCGCACATTCACGTCATCCAGCGGCTTGTTGTTGCTGTTGACCCACATCCACGACAGCGGACCAAAGAATTCCCAGCCCTTATCGGTGATGCATGTATTCTCCATGTCGCGCACGCGCGGCACTTCGAAGTTCTCGATCGAGCCACCAGGCAAAACGTCGACTTTGCCAGTCTCGTACGCTACGGCACGCGATGCGGCATCCGGGATCACATGGTAATAGATCTCATCAAGGTAAGGCTTGCCCTCCATGTAGTAGGCTTCGTTCTTGACCAGATGGATGAAGCTACCCTTCTCCCATTTGTCGAACTTGAAGGGGCCAGTACCGATTGGCGTGTTGTTCGCCTCGTTGCTGGCGAAATCGGTGCCCTCATAGATGTGCTTGGGTATCATCGGCGCGGTGCCCGGCTCAAAGATACCAATGAAGGGGCCAAACGGCTGCTTCAGTTTGAAGACAACGGTAAGGTCGTCGGGCGTCTCAATGCTTTCGACATGGGTCAGATACGTGCGCATCCGCGAGTGCGATTCGCGTAGAAACACATCGACTGAAAACTTGACGTCCGCGGATGTGAACGGCTCGCCGTCATGGAAGGTCACGCCGTCCTGCAGCGTGAACGTGTAGGTCAGTCCGTCCTCGGAAATCTCCCACGATTTGGCCAGTTGCGGCGACGGCGTCAATTCGTGATCGTAGCGCAGCAGGCTTTCATAGATTTCGCCCGCGACCATCTGCGTCGGGCCATTTTGAATGAGGCCGATCATCAATCCGGGTGGTTCGGGCTGAATCACGACGTTCAGCGTGCCGCCCGCCTGCGGTGTGCCGTCCTGCGCGGCCAGCGGGCCGGCAAGGGCCAGCGCCAAAGCGGCGGCAGCGAATTTGATTTTTCGAAGCATAATTGTTTCCCCGTTGGTTGGTTTTGCTTATTTTTATTATAGAAGCAGAATACCGGAATGGTTCCGGATTTCTACCCCTCGATACTACACTTTTAGCGTGCGCCGTAGCGTCGATTCAGCCCGTTTCATCAGCGTGAATTCATTTTGGTGCATCATGCATCATTGTCGTTGAACTGCAAACTGAAATTTGCGATGGTCCGCGCGGCGATGTTGACGATGCGGCGCTCGCAGCCCAAAACATCGTTGAACCCCCGAACGGTATCGGGTGCGCATCATGCGAAAGGATCACTGATGAAAGCCTTCTTTGACGAACGCCAATTGCGCCATGCGCCCACGTTCTATTTCCGCCGCGGCGCTGCCATGCCGCATCAGGAACAACCACAGAGGGCCGAGATCCTGCGCGACATGCTGGCAGGCGAAGGCTTTGAGATCGCAAAACCGCGCGATCACGGTCTGGACCCGGTCAAGGCTGTGCATAATACCGACTACGTCGATTTCCTGCCCACCGCCCATGCCCGTTTTGTCGAAAGCGCGGGCACCGAGGCGCTGGCTATTCCAACGATGCATCCCGGCCGCCGTCGTGGCAAGGAGCCGAAGGATATTCATGGCCAGATGGGTTGGTGGATGACCGACACCTCCACCCCCCTGACGGAGGGCACTTGGGAGGCTGTCTATTGGTCCGCACAGACCGCCATTGAAGCCGCCGAAGAAGTGCTGTCGGGCGCGAAATCGGCCTATGCTCTCTGCCGTCCGCCGGGACATCATGCGATGCGCGACTGCTCCAACGGGTTCTGTTTCTTTAACAACGCCTGTGTTGTGGCGAACCACCTGACGTCGAAATTCAAGAAGGTCGCGCTGATCGACGTCGACGTACACACAGGTAACGGCTCGCTAGATATTCTGTACGAGCGGGGCGATATCTTCTTTTGCTCGCTGCATCCCGACCCGGCGACTTACCCCACCTTCTATCTGGGCCACGCGGACGAGACGGGCGAGGGCGAGGGTGCGGGCAAGTCTCTGAACGTCCTGCTCCAGCAGGGCGCCAGCGAGGACGATGTAATGGCCGCACTGGACAAAGGATTGGCCGCGATCAAGGATTTCGGGGCCGAGGCGCTGGTCGTCTCGCTTGGCTTTGACATGGCCGCCGACGATCCGCTGGCCGCGGTCAATGTCTACCCTGAGGGTTTTGCCGAAATGGCGCGCCGCCTGGCTGCGCTGAACATCCCGACCGTGCTTGTGCAAGAGGGCGGCTACCTTGGCCCTTCGCTTGCCGATAATGCCAAATCATTCCTTACCACTTTCCGCGAGGCGACAGCATGACGAGCGCTCCCAAGCAAATGAATGGCGCCGAAAGTGTCGTGCGCAGCCTCCATGCGGCGGGCGTTGATGTCTGCTTTGCCAACCCCGGCACGTCCGAGATGCAATTCGTCGATGCGCTGGACCGGACCAAGCTGATGCACTGCGTTCTGGGCCTGTTTGAGGGGGTCGTGACTGGCGCTGCCGATGGCTATGCCCGTATGACAGGCAAGCCTGCGGTGACGCTGCTGCACCTCGCCCCCGGCTTTGCCAATGCGGCGGCCAACCTGCACAACGCGCGCAAGGCACGCGTGCCGATGGTCAACCTCGTCGGCGATCACGCACTGCGCCACCAGCAATACGACGCCCCTCTATCGGCAGATGTCGAGGGGGCGTGCAAGCCGTTCAGCGACTGGGTGAAGTCCGGCACTGACGCCGGAAGCTTTGCCGCCGACGCGATGGAGGCGCTGCGCGTTGCCAAAGGCAAACCCCGCCGCATCGCCACGTTGATCGCACCCGCCGATATCGGCTGGGACGAGGGCGGACAGATAGCTAAGGAAATCACCCCCGACGGCCCCGCGCCGTTGGACGAGGCTGCATTGACGGATGCCGTCGCCGCGCTGGAATCGGGCGAGAAAACCACGATCCTCGTCAGCAATTCGGTGCTGGAGGACGTAGCAACCCTCGCCCTGCTGCAAGGCATTGCCGAAACGACAGGCGCGACGATCCTCGCGCCCACGTCCAGCCGCCGGATCGAGCGGGGACAGGGCCGCGCAGCGATGGCCAAGGTGCCGTATCCGATCAACGAGGCGATCGCGTGCCTCGCGCCATACAGCCGTGCGATCCTGATCGAGACGCTGCCGCCCGTCGCCTTTTTCGCCTATCCTGGCAAGCCAAGCCTGCTGCTGCCCGAAGACTGCGCGCAAGTCACGCTGGTCGGTGTGGACGGTGACGGACAGGCCGCCGTCGCCGCATTGGCAGACCGCATCGGGGCAAAACCCGGCACCGGCAAGGGCACCGCCATGCCTGCGCGTCCGCAGTCTGGTGCGATCACGCTGGCCAACATCGGCGCAGCGCTGGCGAACGCCTTGCCCGAGGATGCCATCGTCGTAGACGAGGCGGTATCGTCTGGCGGCGCGACATTCGCCGCAGGCGACGGCGCAAGGCCGAACTCTTGGCTGGCGCTCACCGGCGGCTCTATCGGTATCGGCATCCCACTATCGGCGGGCGCGGCTATCGCCTGCCCACAGCGGCCCGTTATTACGATCCAAGGCGACGGATCGGCAATGTACACCATTCAGGGCCTCTGGACGCAGGCGCGCGAGGGGTCAAACGTCACGACCGTCATCCTTGCCAACCAAAGCTATGAGATCCTCAAGCATGAGCTGCATAACGTGGGTGCGCAGCCGGGTCAGGACGCACTGGACATGCTTAACCTGGACCGGCCGCATCTGGACTTCGTCGCATTGGCACGCGGCATGGGTGTGCCCGGCCGCCGGGTCGAGGATGTGGCGGACCTGATGCGCGCCATTGAGGATGCAGCAAAAGAGCCGGGCCCCTACTTGATTGAGGCGATGCTTTAACCCTTTTGAAAAGGACACGACATGGCAATGGATGCAGATCTGAAGGACCGTATCAAACAGGCCGTCGCCGACGGCTTTGACGAACAAATCGCCTTTACGCAAAAACTGGTTCAAAATCCGTCACTACGCGGGCACGAACATAGTATTCAGGATCTTTTGTTCCGTGAATTGCAGGGTCGCGGCTATGCCATGGACCGGTTCAAAATGGACCACGCAGCGATTGCCGCCCATCCCGGTGGTTCGAAAATATCCGAGGACCATTCTGACGCACCCATCGTTGTCGGCATCCATCGACCGCGCAGCGAGACAGGCCGCTCGCTGATCCTGCAGTCCCATCTGGATGTAGTCCCCGAGGGTCTGCACGATATGTGGTCGGACCCGCCATTTTCGGGCAAGATCGAAGGCGATTGGATGTATGGCCGCGGCGCGGGCGACATGAAGGCCGGTGCCGCCGCAAACCTCTTTGCACTGGATGCGCTGCGCCGCATCGGACTGCAACCTGCCGCGACGGTCTATGTGCAATCAGTCGTTGAGGAGGAGTCCACAGGTAACGGCGCGCTGCAAACGTTCCTCCAAGGCTACACCGCCGACGCCGTCTTCATCCCCGAGCCGGAGGAGGAGATGCTGGTGCGTGCCAATTTGGGAGTATTGTGGTTCGAAATCCAAGTTCGCGGCGTACCGGTCCACGTGCGAGAAATGGGCGAGGGCGCCAACGCCATCGACGCCGCCTACCGCATCATCGGAGCGGTACGCGAGGTCGAAGAGGAGTGGAATGCAGACAAGGCGGGTCGCCCCCATTTCGAGAATGAAGCGCATCCGATTAACCTCAATATAGGCAAGATTGAGGGTGGCGATTGGGCGTCTTCGGTGCCGTCATGGTGCAACGTGGATTGCCGCATTGGTATTTATCCGGGCGTCACCGCCGAGAAAGCAGCAGCAGAAATCACCGAGCGGGTTAGAGTTTTTGCAGAGGCCGACAGCTTCCTTGCGAACAACCCGCCCAAGGTAGTCTTCAACGGCTTCTACGCCGAGGGCTACGTGCTGGAGGAAGGCGGCGAGGCCGAGGCTGTACTGGGCCGCGCGCATGAGGCCGCCATCGGCGCGCCGATGAAATCATTCATGACAGCGGGCTATCTGGATACGAGGGTCTATGCGCTCTACAACGACATTCCGGCGCTGTGCTACGGCCCGAAATCGCGTAACATCCACGGCATCGACGAATGCGTCAGTCTGGATTCCGTTCGGAAGATCACCCAAACCATGGCTCTCTTTATTGCCGAATGGTGCGGGACCGAGGCGTTGGACGGCTGATGCTGGCGGCGATGGCTGGACTGCCTCCCTTTAGCACCGCGAATGAGGCGGCGCCTGATCTGGCCGATCTGCTGGCCCAGGCTGCGCCCGAGATCACGTCGGACATGGCCGCTGATTTGGCCCGGGACATCTATGGCGTAAGCGGCAACATCCGGCCACTTAGCGCCGAGAAGGATGCGAATTTTCACATCCGCCTGCCGGGCGGCGAGCAGGCCCTGCTGAAGGTTACAAACGCCGTCGAAGATCGCGGGGTGACGCATATGCAGACCGCCGCGCTGATGCATCTGGCCAGCACCGATCCCACGCTACCGGTACAGCGGATTTGCCAAACGCTCAGCGGTGCATCATCGGCCATCATCACCGGCCCCTCCGGCGATGCGCACGTCGTTCGGTTGATGAGCTATCTGGACGGCACGATCCTAAGCACTGCAAAGCCGGGGGCGGGCCTATACCCGGCACTTGGCATGCTGCTGGCGCGGCTGACATTGGGACTGCGCGGGTTTTTTCACCCATCGGCTGGCCATGTCCTGCAGTGGGATATCAAACAGGCCCACCGCCTGCGCCCGATGCTGGACGCGATTGCTGACACTGATCTACGGGCCCGCGTGACCGCCACCATCGACCACTTTGACGCAGAAATTGCGCCACGCCTGCCGCTACTGCGCGCGCAGGTGGTGCATAATGATTTCAACCCCCACAACCTGCTGGTCGATGGTCCCAAAGCGACGCGCGCCACGGGCATCATCGACTTCGGCGATATGGTCTATACTCCCGTTGCGTGCGATCTGGCGGTTGCCTGCTCGTATCAGGTGACGGATGGCGCGGACCCACTGGCGCGCATCGCGCAAATGATCCAAGGTTTTGCAGCCAAAATGCCGCTTGAAGAGGATGAGCTGGATCTGCTGCCAGATTTGATGCGCCTGCGCCACGCCACGACGTTGACTATCGGCGCATGGCGCGCCCGGCGCTATCCGGCCAATGCAGAATATATTCTGCGCAACACGGCAACCTCACTGCGCGGCCTGGATACCATCGACAGTATTGGCATAGGTGCTGTCCAATCCGCGCTGCGGACTACCGCGCACACCGCCATGGAAAGGCACCCTTCATGAGCATGGTCAATGCCTTCGACGCCGCGTCAGGCACGCAGCTGGACCCCGAGGATCGCGACCTTATCGCGCGCAGATCCAAGGTGCTGGGACCGGCCTATCGCCTTTTCTACGAACAGCCGTTGCATTTGGTGCGCGGCGAGGGCGCTTGGGTTTGGGACAAGGCTGGCAACAAGTATCTGGACGCCTATAATAACGTCGCCTCGCTGGGCCATTGCCACCCGCGCGTAGTGCGCGCAATCAGTGAGCAGTTGGGCATACTGAACACCCACACACGCTACTTGCATGACGGCGTGGTCAATTATGCCGAGCGTTTGTTGGCCACAATGCCAGATGCGCTGGGCCACGTTATGTTCACTTGCACAGGGTCCGAAGCGAACGATCTGGCGCTGCGCATCGCGCGCTCTTACACCCGGCGCCAGGGGGTGATCGTTACGCGCCTCGCCTATCATGGGCTGACAGAATCCGTGTCGGAACTGTCGCCGTCCTTGGGCGCATTTGTCACGCGCGGCCCGCGCGTGCGCCTGATTGATGCACCCAATGCATTGACCGTACCGCCCGAGCAGCAGGGCGCGCGCCTTGCCGCCGATCTGGCCACCGCAATTGCCGAAATGCGCGCCGACGGGATCGAGCCTGCGGCATTCATCATCGATACCGTCTTCTCCAGCGATGGCCTCTACCCCGATCCGGCAGGCTTTCTGAAACCTGCCGTTGATTTGATCCGCGCCGAGGGCGGCATTTTCATCGCCGACGAGGTGCAGCCGGGCTTTGCCCGCACCGGCGACGCCTTCTGGGGCTTTCAGCGGCACGGGCTTGTGCCCGACATGGTCACGATGGGCAAACCGATGGGGAATGGATTTCCTGTGTCGGGCACGGCGATGCAGCCGCATCTGGTGCAGGAATTCGGCGAAAAGGCCCGCTACTTTAACACGTTCGGAGGCAATCCGGTGGCAGCTGCCGCCGGTATGGCCGTGCTGGACGTAATTGAGGACGAAGGGCTGCAGGAAAATTCCCGCACCATTGGCGCATTCATGAAAACCGGGCTACAAGGCATTGCGGACGGGCGCAGCGACATCGGCGACGTGCGTGGCGCGGGCCTGTTTCTGGCAGTCGAATGCGTGACTGATAAGGCGACGAATGCACCCGATGCGGCTCTGGCAGCTAAGGTTGTGAACCACCTACGCCAGAACGGCGTGTTGATCAGCGCGACGGGTCCGGGCGCGAATATTCTCAAGATTCGCCCGCCGCTTATCCTGGGCCAGAGCGAGGCAGAGCGATTTGTCGACGCTATGCAGGCCGCCTTCGACGCGGCCTGATCACTGACCTGCTCCGAGGCCCATGTTTTGTTCCCTCTACGGTTGTCCCGCCGCTACGGCAGACGCGCAGTTGTAGGATGCGCGCGGGGCAGATATGTTAAGGATATTCTCAGTAATTTTCCTTGATGCAGATCAACTCATGCGTTTCACAGCCAAAATGCGCCCCAAATGCAGCGAGTGCCCAATCCGGCACCGCGCCGTCTGTGCGCGCTGTGACGATAGCGAGCTGACCACGCTGGAAGGGATTAAGGCCTACAGATCGTTTGCGGCAGGCGATCCCATCCTGCGGCGGGGCGATCCGCTGACCTATGTGGCATCGGTGGTGCGCGGCGTCGCAACCCTGAACAAAACAATGGAAGACGGGCGCACCCAGATGGTCGGTATGCTGTTTCCATCTGATTTCATCGGGCGGCCGGGACGCGCCAAGATCGATTTCGACGTAGTTGCGGTAACAGACGTGACACTGTGCTGTTTTCAACGCAAGCCATTCGAGAGCCTGATCGAGACAACGCCTCACATTGCACAGCGCCTGCTTGAAATGTCGTTAGACGAATTGGACGCCGCGCGCGACTGGATGGTTTTGCTGGGCCGCAAGACAGCGCGCGAGAAGATTGCTACTTTCGTCGAGATGCTGGTGCGGAGGCAGGATATCGAGGGCTCGGCCGGCACCGACGGCCCCTTGATACTACCGCTGACGCGTGATGAGATTGCTGACTATATCGGCCTTACGCTGGAAACGGTCAGCCGCCAACTGAACGCGATGAAGAAGGAAGGTATCCTGCGCTTTACCGATCGCCGCCGGTTCGAGATCGCTGATTTGGCGGCACTTCATCTGGCGACAGGCGACGATTCAGAGGACACTTTGGTCTACTGATTGTAATCCCCTGCTATTCCAGTCTCCTCTTTTTCCCAACGCGTCCATGAATATCCCCAAGCCTTCGTGGCCCGGCCTGATAACTTGACCCAGATCAAGGTATGACCTGCCAGCGCCCGCTAATCACACCCTGCGAACAGGTGTGCGCGCCCCGTCCAAGGCTGCGCCAACGAAAAGGTGCGACATGGAATATTTCAAACTTACAGCTTTGGCAGTCATTGCCCTCATTGCGGCAATTGGGGCCGATTGGGGCCACGATCTGGCCTATAGGGTCCATGCGCTTCTGATCGTCGGAGTATCGGCAGGCTTGTTTATCTGGGTGCTGCGCAACATGGAGGAGCAGGCCGTTCCTGCCCCCGCGCCCACCGGCTATGCAGACGGCGTTATCCGCGCGGGCGTGATCGCCACCGCGTTCTGGGGTGTCACCGGATTTCTGGTCGGCACCTTCATCGCCTTTCAGCTCGCCTTCCCTGAGCTCAACTTTGACTGGGCCCAGCCCTATACGAATTTTGGCCGCCTGCGTCCGCTGCATACCTCGGCGGTCATCTTTGCCTTTGGCGGCAACGCCCTGATCGCCACGTCGTTCTACGTAGTGCAGCGCACCTGCTCGGCGCGGCTATGGGGCGGCAATACGGCGTGGTTCGTGTTCTGGGGCTATCAGCTCTTCATCGTGCTGGCCGCAACCGGCTATCTGCTGGGCGCGACTCAGTCCAAAGAATACGCTGAGCCGGAATGGTACATCGACATCTGGCTGACCATCGTCTGGCTGGCCTATCTGGCCGTCTTCATGGGCACGCTGTTCAAACGGCGCGAGCGTCACATCTACGTCGCCAACTGGTTCTACCTTAGCTTCATCATCACCGTCGCGATGCTGCACGTGATCAACAACCTGTCCATCCCTGTCAGCTTCTGGGGCTCCAAATCGGTGCAGGTGTTCGCGGGTGTTCAGGACGCCATGACACAGTGGTGGTATGGCCATAACGCGGTCGGATTCTTCCTGACCGCAGGCTTCCTTGGCATGATGTATTACTTCGTCCCAAAGCAGGCGAACCGCCCGATTTATTCATACAAACTCAGCATCATCCACTTTTGGGCGCTGATCTTTCTCTATATCTGGGCCGGACCGCACCACCTGCATTATACCGCACTGCCCGACTGGGCTGCGACGCTGGGTATGGTCTTCTCAATCGTTCTGTGGATGCCCAGTTGGGGCGGCATGATCAACGGGCTGATGACGCTGCAAGGCGCGTGGGACAAGCTGCGCACCGATCCGATCCTGCGTATTTTCGTTATCTCGCTAGGGTTCTACGGCATGTCCACCTTTGAGGGGCCGATGATGTCGATCCGCGCGGTCAACTCGCTGTCGCATTACACCGACTGGACGATCGGGCACGTTCATTCCGGCGCGCTTGGCTGGAATGGCATGATAACTTTCGGCGCGCTCTACTTCCTGACGCCGCGTCTGTGGGGCCGCGAACGGATGCACTCCATGTCGGCGATCAGTTGGCACTTCTGGCTCGCGACGATTGGCATCGTTCTCTACGCATCGTCGATGTGGGTGACTGGCATCATGGAGGGCCTGATGTGGCGCGAAGTCGATGATCAGGGCTTCCTCGTCAACTCCTTCGCCGACACCGTGGCGGCGAAATTTCCGATGTATGTCGTGCGCGGCTTGGGCGGCGTCCTCTACCTCTCGGGCGGGCTGCTGATGGTCTGGAACATGTGGATGACAATCCGCGGAGGCGCGCGCAGCACCGCCCCCGTGGGCGTCCCGGCAGAATAGAAAGAACCTGACATGGCCAATAACGAGAAAATCACCGACTCGGAAAAAGATCCGAACGTCTCGACACTGTCAGACCTGCCGGGCGAGATCCCGAACGAGCTGCCTCATCAGACGGCATTTCTAAACCGGCACGCCATAATCGAGCGAAGCCCGACCTTGCTGCTGATCCTTTCGCTGCTCGTCGTCAGCATCGGCGGTATCGTCGAGATCGCGCCGCTTTTCTGGCTGGAGAACACCATCGAGAAGGTAGAGGGCGTGCGACCCTACTCCCCGCTGGAACTGACGGGGCGCGATATTTATGTGCGCGAGGGGTGCTATAACTGCCACAGCCAGATGATCCGTCCCATGCGCGACGAGGTAGAGCGCTATGGCCACTACTCGCTGGCTGCGGAATCTATGTATGATCACCCGTTTCAGTGGGGGTCCAAGCGGACGGGCCCCGACGTGGCGCGCGTCGGCGGGCGGTATTCGGACGCGTGGCATGTGGACCACATGAGCGATCCGCAATCTGTTGTGCCCGAATCGATCATGCCCAAATATGCCTTTCTGGCACGCACCAAGATTGAGCCAACCCATATCGAGGCCCTGCTGAAAACCCACCGTTTCGTCGGTGTGCCCTACAGCGATGAGCAGATCGAGGAGGCAAGCCGCGACTTCCGCGTGCAGGCCAACCCCGATGGCGATTACGACGCCATGCTGGAGCGTTATCCCGGTGCCGCCATATCCAACTTCGACGGGCAGGCCGCGTTGACGGAAATGGACGCGCTGATTTCCTACCTCCAAGTGCTCGGCACGATGGTCGATTTCTCGACCTTCACGCCCGACGCCAGCCGATAGGAGGCCCAAGGAATGGACACCTATTCAATCCTGCGCCAACTCGCCGATAGCTGGGTGCTGTTAGTGATGTTTGGCATCTTCGTGGGTATCGTCCTCTGGGCCTTTCGGCCCGGCGGATCCAAGACCTACGATGAGATCGCGAACATTCCGCTGAAGGACGACGATACCCTCCCCCATGACGACCCCGCCGCCCAAGATGGCACGCGCAAGGAGAAACAGAATGACTGAGCGCAAGAAAGACGACGTCACCGGGATCGAGACGACTGGCCACAGCTGGGACGGCATCCAAGAGCTGAATACCCCATTGCCGCGCTGGTGGCTTTGGACGCTCTACCTGACTATCATCTGGGCGATCGGCTATACGATCGCATACCCTGCATGGCCGATGATTTCGGGCGCGACCACTGGTCTAATGGGCTGGTCGACCCGCGCCAACATCGCCGCCGACATCGTGGCGCATGAGGGCCAGAATGCCGATCTGGTGGCATCGCTGGTAAGCGCAGACATGCAGACCCTGCCCGCCGACGCCGACCTGAACCGCTATGCCATCGCGCGCGGCGGTGCAGTTTTCCGCGCCAACTGCTCGCAATGTCACGGATCGGGCGCGGCGGGTGCCAAGGGGTATCCCAATCTCTTGGACGACGACTGGCTATGGGGCGGCGACATGGCCGCAATCGAGTACACCGTGCGCCACGGCATCCGGAACGATCTGGACGATGACGCGCGTTATTCGCAGATGCCGGCCTTTGGCGATATCTTAGACGGCGCTCAGATAGACGCAGTGGTAGAACACGTCGTGTCCCTATCCAACGCTGAGTTTGACGGCAATTTGGCAGGTGCAGGTGCCGTAGTTTTTGCCGACAACTGTGCCGTCTGCCACGGCGATGCCGGTCTTGGCGACCGGGAATTGGGCGCGCCCAACATTGCCGACGCCATCTGGCTTTATGGCGGCGACCGCGCCGCGTTGCACACCACCGTCGAGAAGGCACGCTTTGGCGTAATGCCCCCATGGGGCCCGCGCCTGAGCGAGGCCGATATCCGGGCCGTTTCCGCCTACGTCCACTCCCTCGGGGGAGGCGAATAGAGCGGAAAAGATCGCCGCAACCCCCCGCGCAACAGCCGGGGGCCGGTGATCCGCCCCCGAAGCGGACCTGTTCGCAAAACGCGCCGCTTCGGGGATGTTCTTGACCCAGATCAACGTTTGCTTGCCGTCGCCCCGTTACTGAGGGCCTGCGAACAGGACAAATCATATGACCAATCAGTCACCCCCATCCCTCTACGCCGCGCGGGAACCTATTTTTCCGCGCCGCGTCTCTGGTTTTTTCCGCCGCTTCAAGTGGTGGATTATGATCGTGACGCTGGGCATCTATTATCTGACGCCGTGGATCAGGTGGGACCGAGGACCCAGCCTGCCCGATCAGGCCGTGCTGGTGGATCTGGCGAGCCGGCGGTTCTATTTCTTCTGGATCGAGATCTGGCCGCATGAATTCTATTTCGTGGCTGGTTTGCTGATTATGGCAGGCCTTGGCCTGTTTTTGTTCACCTCCGCACTGGGGCGTGTCTGGTGTGGCTATACCTGCCCGCAAACAGTGTGGACCGACCTTTTCATCCTTGTCGAACGCTGGATCGAGGGCGACCGCAATGCGCGTGTTCGTCTGCACAAGGGTACGTGGACTGCGCACAAGATCCGACTGCGACTGACCAAATGGGCAGTATGGATGGCGATCGCGATCGCCACAGGGGGCGCTTGGGTATTCTATTTCACCGACGCGCCCACGCTGGCGCGCGACCTTGTGACTGGGACCGCACATCCCGCAGCCTACATCACCATCGCGATCCTGACGGCGACGACGTTCATCTTTGGCGGCTTCCTGCGCGAGCAAATCTGCATCTACATGTGCCCTTGGCCGCGCATTCAGGCCGCGATGATGGACCCCGATACCATCACCGTGGCGTACCGCGACTGGCGCGGTGAACCGCGCGGCAAAGGCAACGTCCGCCGCCGAAGCAAGGCCGAGGCAATTACTGCCGAGGCCGACGCACAAGCCGCTGGGCCGGGCGCCGCGCGCTATCCCGGCACGCCCTATCCCGGCAACGCGCTGCAGATGGGCGGCGAAATTCCGGCGTTGTCAGATGCGGGACCGGGCGATTGCATTGATTGTATGGCCTGCGTTAACGTCTGCCCAATGGGCATTGATATTCGCAACGGCCAGCAGATGGAGTGCATCACCTGCGCGCTTTGCATCGACGCATGCGACGACGTGATGGCCAAGATCGGCAAGCCGCGCGGCCTGATCGACTATATGGCCCTCTCCGACGACGCGGCAGAGCGCGCAGGCACTCCGACCAAGCCGCTCTGGAAGCATATCCTGCGCCCTCGGACGATTCTCTATACGACCGTCTGGTCGCTGATCGGTGCCGGCCTCATCTATGCGCTGTTCATCCGGTCTGATATAGAGTTGACGGTAAGCCCGGTGCGCAACCCGACCTACGTGACGCTTTCGGATGGCGCGATCAGAAACATCTATGACGTGCGACTGCGCAACAAACTGGGTGAGGAGCGTACCTTTACGCTCAGCCTCAGCAGCGACGCCGCTCTGGGGATCGAACTGGCGGGACAGCAGGCGGGCACCCTCGTCGTTCCCGCCGATACGACGACGCTACAACGCGTATATGTGACCGCGCGCCCCGGCACACCGGCGGCAGATGGCGACATGACCGCATTGCGCCTCTGGGTCGAGGACGTAGTGGCAGATACCCGCGCCTCCAAGGCGACCACTTTCAACGGCAGGGGTGAATAAATGCCAAGGGAGATCACCGGACGGCACGTTTTCGCAGGCTTTGCGCTGGCGTTTGGCATCATTATCGCAGTGAACCTGACGCTAGCCTTCAATGCGGTGCGGACCTTTCCGGGGCTAGAGGTCGGCAACTCCTACGTCGCCTCGCAAAGCTTTGACGCGGATCGCGACGCGCAAGAGGCGCTAGAGTGGGACGTGTCGGCCAATATCGCGGGCGATACCCTGAGGCTAATCATCATGCGCGACGGCATCGCGCAGGCGCCTGCCATTGAGCAGGCCACCTTTGGGCGCGCCACCAGCGTCGCACGCGACCAAGAATTGGTACTCACCTTCGACGGTACCGCATTTACCGCGCCGGTTATGGCAGGCGCGGGCAACTGGAACCTGCGGCTAAAGGCGCGCGCAGGCGACGGCACGCTCTTTCAGCAGCGCATCATCGTGCGGGCTGCGCCATGACACACGCCTCTGCCTGCCCCGCTTGCGCAGCGGCGCCCATGGCAGAGCGGGCGGCACGGCAGGCAGGTCCACCCGACATTGTGCTGTCCCTGCCAGGCATCCACTGCGCTGCATGCATTGCATCGGTTGAGCGCACGCTGCGCGCCCTGCCCGGCGTCGACGCCGCACGCGTTAACCTGTCGCTCAAGCGCGTTGCTGTCCATACAAACGGCGCTAATCGCGAGGGGGTCGTTGCCGCCCTCAATGGCATTGGCTTTGAGGCGCATCCGCTAGATATGGCCGTGCTGGACGCGCGGCAGGACCACGTCGGGCGGGGCCTGATGATCCGTATTGCCGTCGCGGGGTTTGCGATGATGAACGTGATGCTCCTGTCGGTTGCCGTCTGGTCTGGCGCGAGCGGCGCGACGCGCGAGTTGTTTCACCTGATCTCAGCCCTGATCTCGCTGCCCGCTGTCCTTTATTGCGGCCAGCCCTTCTTTGCGAACGCATGGACTGCTCTGCGGGTGGGCAGGCTGAACATGGACGTACCCATTTCGCTGGCGATTCTGCTGGCCGGTGGCATGTCACTCTATGAGGTGATGAACGGCGGCGCGCATGCCTATTTCGATGCGGCGCTTTCATTGACGTTTTTCCTACTGATTGGCCGGTTCCTTGACCACCGCGCGCGCGCATCCGCGCACTCCGCCGCCAAGGAACTAGCCGCACTTGAGGTCCAAACTGCCCAGCGGTTAGGCACCGGCGGCGCAACCACGGTGGCGGTCAGCGACTTGGCCGTAGGCGACCGCCTCCTGATCCCCGCAGGCGTGCGCGTGCCGGTGGATGGCACGCTAGACAGCCCCAAGGCGCTATCAGACCGGTCCTTCATCACCGGCGAGTCCGCTGCCGCGCAGCTCGCTCATGGGGACGGGGTGCAGGCGGGCGAGATCAATCTGGGCGCCCCGTTCGAGATGACGGCAACGGCGGTGGGCGAGGATACAGCCCTGCGCCGTGTCGCGACACTCGTCGAGATGGCCGAGAACAGCCGAAGCAGCTATACCAACCTCGCTGATCGCGCGGCGCGAATCTATGCGCCTGCGGTGCATCTGCTGGCATTATTTGCCTTCACCGGATGGGTCTGGGTCAGCGGCGATGTGCGCCTCGCGCTAAACATCGCTGTGGCCGTGCTGATCATCACCTGCCCCTGCGCGCTGGGCCTTGCCGTGCCTGCGGTCGCGACTGCAGCGATCGCGCGGCTCTATTCCATGGGTTTTCTGGTCAAATCAGGCACGGCGCTAGAGCGGTTGGCCGAGGTCGATCTGGCCGTCTTTGACAAGACAGGGACGCTGACGCTATCGACCGGTGGGCGCCAGCTGGCGCACCTAACGGATAGCCAAATTGCGGTCGCAAGGGCGCTGGCGCAGGCGTCGAGCCACCCCGTTTCGCGCGCGCTGTTGGATGCGCTGCCGCCGGGTGCCCCCGCGCGGTTAAGCGAGATTCAGGAAGTGGCTGGAGACGGGATGCAGGCGCGATTGGACACGCGAATCGTCCGGCTGGGCCGAGGTGCGTGGCTGGACGCAGGCTTCAACGGGCCGGGTCTGCAAATCGGCGCTGGCGCTGCGATCCCGCTCCACTTGGCCGAGGAGCCGCGCCCCGGTGTTGCGGCGGCACTGGCCGGTTTGCGCGCGCAAGGCATCACGCCCCGCATCCTCAGCGGTGACAGGCAAGGCGCGGTTCAACGCATGGCCGAACATCTGGGGATCGCAGACATGCAGGCCGAAGTCAGCGCCACCCAAAAGCACGATTATTTGACCGCGCTCCAAGCGGACGGCCACCGCGTCGTAATGGTCGGCGACGGGCTGAACGATACGGCTGCGCTTGCGGCGGCCCACGCGTCAGTCGCGCCGTCGTCCGCGCTGGACGCCTCGCGCAATGCCGCCGATGTTGTGCTGCTGCGCGATAGCCTAGAAGATTTCCCGCTGCTGATTTTAATCGCCCGCGCTGCAACCCGGCTATCCAAGCAGAACTTTGCCATCGCCGCCGCTTACAACGCTATCGCGGTGCCCGTCGCGCTGATGGGCTATGCTACCCCCCTGATCGCTGCCATCGCTATGTCGACGTCGTCAATCACCGTGCTGCTAAACGCGATGCGAGTGAGGCGCGTGAAATGAACATCCTACTTATCCTGATACCAGTTTCGATCACGCTGGGCGCGCTTGGCCTCTGTGCGTTTCTGTGGACGATTCGCAGTGGGCAGTATGATGACGCCGAAGGCGCTGCCGCGCGAATGCTGCTGGACGATGATGAACCAGCCGGCACGGATCAGAGCCGCACGCAGGACTGAAGGCCACGCGCGCGGCGCGTTCATCGCATTTACGATTCCGTTGCAGCGTATCAAAAAATAGGAAAGTTGGTGGAGCCTAGGGGGATCGAACCCCTGACCTCCTGCATGCCATGCAGGCGCTCTCCCAGCTGAGCTAAGGCCCCGAACAGCGGCCCGTGGGCCGCTGGGTGCTGATTAGGCAAAGCGCCGGGCAGGATCAAGCGAAAAATCCGGCCCGGCCAGTCTGTACAGACTATGCGTATCAGCTATCGTCGTCGTCTGCGGCAACGTCGGCGATCTCATCCAGAGACACGTCGTCGTCGTCGTCATCCTCGAGCACGTCATCGCCCAGATTGACCTCGACATCATCGTCATCATCGTCGTCCAGGACCGCGCCGTCGTCGGTGTTGGCCTCTTTCATCTTCTTCGTCTCGGCATCCTCGGCGTCGGCCTTGATCGACCGGCTCTTGCCGGTGTTCAGCTCGACGACTTCGCCCGTGTAAGGGCTGACGATCGGATCCTTGTTCAGGTCGTAGAAGCGCTGGCCAGTGGTCGGGCACAGGCGCTTGACGCCCCATTCTTCCTTGGGCATGTGCGTCCCTTTCAAATATGGTGCCTTGCATGCGATCTGCGCCACCTGCCATAACAGGGCAAAGGTGTCAAAGCCTTTAAGTCAAACACCCCAATAGGCAGCAAGGCATATGGGCGAGCATATCCTTCCCGGTGACCCCCCAATCGCGGTCACGCTGCGCCGTTCGGCGCGGGCACGGCGCATCTCATTGCGCGTGTCGTCGGTGGACGGAAGGGTAACGCTGACCCTGCCGCGCGGCCTGCCGGAGCGTGAGGCACTGGACTTCGCCCGTTCGAAACAGCGCTGGCTTCAGGGCCATCTGGAGGACCGCGCGCCGCACGTGCGCGCCGCGCCCGGCGCGGACATTCCCGTCGAAGGGCAAGTCTACCGGCTGGAGACAGGCACTGGACGCCGCGTCACTGTGACCCATGACACTCTGCTCGTGCCGGGCGGCCAACCAGCGCGCCTGCAAGCGTGGCTAAAGACGCTAGCGCATGACCGGCTGGTCACCGCCTCTGATCGCTATTCAGCCGCGCTAGGGCGCCCCTACAGCCGTATCACACTGCGCGATACGCGCTCCCGCTGGGGATCATGCTCTTCCACCGCCGGCCTCAGCTATTCGTGGCGGCTGATCATGGCGCCGCCTGATGTGCTGGACTATGTCGCCGCGCATGAGGTCGCGCATCTGGAGCAGATGAACCACTCGCCCGCCTTTTGGGCGGTCGTCGCCATGCTGATGCCGGAGTACGAGACGCACCGTGGCTGGCTTCGCACTCATGGCACTGGTCTACATCGCTATCGCTTCGATTGACGCGGGCGGCATTTGTGATCACAACAGCGTCATGTTGATGAACCCCCGACCCGATCCGGCCGCCCCCGCCCATGACCGCGTTTACCGCGGCCTGCGCACTCGTATCATGCACGGCGAGATTGCGCCGGGCCAAGCGCTGACACTGCGCGGCATAGGCCGCGAATTTGACGTGTCGATGACACCGGCCCGCGAGGCGTTGCGCAGGCTGGTGGCTGAGGGCGCTCTGACGCTCAGCCAATCGGGCCGCGTTGCCACGCCCGAGCTTAGCAATGACCGGATAGAGGAGTTGGCGGCGCTACGCTCCCTGCTGGAAGTTGAGCTGGCCAGCCGCGCCTTGCCTCGCGCACATATCGCACTGATCGACAGGCTGACCACGATCAACGCCGCCATCGCCGAGGATATCGCGCGCCATGATGCTGTCGCCTATATTCGTCGCAACCTAGAATTTCACCGCACGCTTTACCTGCGCGCGCAGGCGCCCGCGATGCTGGCAATGGCCGAAACCGTATGGCTGCAAATGGGTCCAACGATGCGCAAGCTATACGGCAAGCTGCGCCAGAAAGAGCCGCCTCCCTATCACCGTCTCATTATTGGCGCGCTAAAGGCGGGGGACGAGCCTGCGCTGCGCCTCGCCGTCCGCTCGGACGTGACCCAAGGCCTCAGAATGCTGGCAGCTTAGGCCGCAAGTCCCTTGGTGCCCATATTCAGAAATTTCTCGCGGCGGTCGCTAATTAGCGCCTTTGGGCTCTTGCCATCCAGCTCTTTCAGCATCTCGCCCAGCGCGGCGGCGACATTCGACATCGCCTTCTTGGGGTCGCGATGCGCGCCGCCCAGCGGCTCTTCTATCAGGCGGTCGGCGACACCCAGCTTAAGCAGGTCCTGGGCCGTCAGGCGCAGCGCCTCGGCGGCTTCGCGCATCTTCTCGGCGTTCTTCCACAGGATCGAGGCGCAGCCTTCGGGCGAAATCACGGAATAGACGGAATGTTCCAGCATCGCGACGCGGTTCGCGCTGGCGAAGGCAACTGCCCCGCCCGAGCCGCCCTCGCCGATCACTACGCTGACCAGTGGCACGCCGATTTGCAGGCATGTTTCGGTCGAACGGGCAATCGCTTCGGACTGGCCACGCTCTTCGGCGCCCTTGCCGGGATAGGCGCCGGGCGTGTCGACCAGCGTGATCACCGGCAGATTGAACTTCGCCGCCATCTCCATCAGGCGAATCGCCTTACGATACCCCTCGGGACGGGCCATACCGAAATTACGCTCAATCCGCGATTTGGTGTCGTTACCCTTTTCATGGCCGATCACCATGACGGGGCGGTCGTTTAGCCGCGCAAGGCCGCCCATGACGGCATGGTCATCGGCAAAGTTGCGATCGCCGGCCAGCGGCGTGTATTCGGTAAACAATGCTTTGATGTAATCGGTGCAATGGGGCCGTTCTGGGTGGCGCGCCACCTGGCATTTGCGCCACGGCGTCAGATCCTTGTAAAGATCGCGCAGCATGACGCCAGCCTTCTTGTCCAGCGCGGCGGCCTCTTCATCGACGTCGACGCCCTCACCAGAGCGGGCCATCGCGCGCAGCTCTTCGGCCTTGCCTTCGATTTCGGCAAGCGGCTTTTCAAAGTCGAGGTAGTGGGTCATCTGCGAGGCTCCGTCTGATGCCCGCGTTATATGGCCCTGTGCGCGCAGAAATGCAATCAGGTCGCGATATCCAGCATCGCGCGCAGGGCCATCTCGGGCGAGGCAAGCATAGGGATAGCCAAACCGTCCAGCAACGGCGCCGCGCCTGCCATTGAGGCCTGCGCCAGCACAGCGCAGGCCGCGTCCGGCACGCTGGGCAGGTTTTCACGAATCGCGGCGGCGACGACAGCGTGAAACGCCGCAACCTCGCCCGCCTCAAAGAGCGGCCAGAACTGGCAAAGGTTCAGCGTATGAACGCGCGCGGCGTATCCTTCGGCCTCCAGCGCCGCGTCCAAAAGCGCGCATGAGGGTGCCAGCGTACTATCGAGGCAATAGGCCATGACGATCGCGCCGCCAGCCTTGGCCGCGATGCGCGCTGCCGCCTGCATCATCGGCGCGTCGATACGCGTTGCGCCCAAGGCTGCGGCCACCGACCCCAGCGTCGTGCAGGTGCACAATACCGGACCTGCCGCGCCCTGCACCGCTTGCGTCATCTCGGCCATAAGCGCGGCATCTATGCCGTCCTGCGCGCGGGCCAGCCAATCAGGTCGCACCACATGCGTCAGCGTGGCATCAGGCGCGATACGCGTCCTCAGCGTGTCAAAAGTGGCGCAGTGAACCTCACTGGTATGCAGCAGTGTCAGCGTCATGTGGCAGGCCCTTTTCCGACTGATCCGCAGGCCATAGCACGGGGACCAGCGTCGTCACCAGCAACGCGGCCATGATCCAGTTGAATGCCCGCAATCGGCCGGGGCTATTTAGAAACCGCCGCATTTGCTGGCCCAGCGCGGTCCAACTGGTGACGCTGACGGTCGACACGGCGCAATAGCTGCCCGCGACCCACAAGATCGCCATCAAATCGCGCCCACCGGCGTAGAGCGTGATGGCTGAAAGCGCCATGAACCAAGCCTTGGGATTGACCCACTGAAACGCAGCGGCCTGAAGGAAGGTCAAAGGCGTGCCTGCTTCGTCCTCGCTCGCCTTTCGCGGCGGGGCTGCATTCGCGATCTTCCACGCCAGATAGAGCAGGTACGCGACACTCAGCACCGTCAAAATGGTCTGGACGATTGGAAAAGCCTCAAAAATACGAATGATGCCGACGCCGACAAGCGTGACCAGAACAGGCATACCCAGCCCTACGCCAAGCATATGCGGCACTGTCCGGCGAAATCCGAAATTGGCACCAGACGCCATCAGCATCAGGTTGTTCGGGCCGGGGGTAATCACCCCGACAAAACAGAAGGCGACCAGCGCTATGAGAATATCCAGTGTAATGCGCGCAACATTATTCGGATTGAGCTGAATTGAAATTGCGTTTGTTTGCACTGACTCGCTTTTATCTGCAATATCGCGGCGCTATGGACAGAATAACCGACCGCATATTGCAAGAGCTTTCTCGTAACGGCCGTATCAGCAATATTGAGCTGGCCGATCGCTGCGGTCTGTCGCCCAGCGCCTGTCTGCGCCGCGTTCAGGATCTGGAGCGGCGCGGCGTCATCGCGGGCTATCGCGCCGTGCTGAACCGCAGCGCAATCGGCGTCGGATTTATCGCCTATGCCACCGTAGGACTGAACAGCCATACCAAGGCAAGTCAGGAAGCGTTCGAGCGCGCTATGGCTACCGCCCCCGAGGTGGTCGAGTGCCATAACATCACCGGATCAGTAGAATACCTTTTGCGAATCGAGGTGGCAGATCTACCCAGCTATAAGGCGTTTCATACCGATGTCATGGGCGTGCTGCCGCAGGTGAATGCGATCACGTCGTATGTTGTCATGGGCTCGCCCAAGGACGCGCGCGCCTGATGGGTGCCTTGGCCGCTTCCAAACTACTCAAATGCGAGGTATCCCGCAGGCCATGAAAACCATGCCCGATATCTACGCCGATATGGTCGCCGCTGGCGAACTGACCGCCGACCCCGCGCAGGAGGCCATCCTGCCCGAATTCGAACGGATGCGCGCCGCTTTGGCCGAGGCATCGCCCAAAGGATGGTTTCGCAAGGCATCCGAGCCGCCCAAGGGCCTATATATGTGGGGCGGTGTGGGGCGCGGGAAATCCATGCTGATGGATATGTTCACCGCCTCATTGGACGTGCCAAACCGCCGCGTGCATTTTCATGCCTTTATGCAGGAAATCCACGCCGGTATCCACGCTGCCCGTCAGGACGGCGCGCAGGATGCGGTGGCACCCGTTGCCGCCAAGGTGGCCGAAGAGGTCCGACTGCTGGCCTTTGACGAAATGCAGATCAGCGACATCACCGATGCGATGATCGTCGGGCGCCTCTTTCAGGCGCTTTTCGATGCAGGCGTTGTGGTGGTGACCACATCGAACCGGATTCCCGACGACCTGTATAAAAATGGCCTAAACCGGCAAATTTTCCTGCCGTTCATTGACCTGCTCAAGGAGCGGATGGTGGTGCGTGAGCTGACCTCGCCTACCGACTACAGACAGGACAAGATCGCAGGCAGCCAGACGTATTTCACGCCGATCAACGCCGATGCGCGCGCTAAGATAGAGGAAGTGTGGCAAAGCCTGACACACGGCGCGGCGCAGCCCCATACCCTGACAGTGCAGAAACGCCAGCTTGAGATTCCTGCGTTCCACAATGGGGTTGCGAGGGCCAGCTTCTACCACCTGTGCGGCCGAATGTTGGGCGCTGCTGACTACCTGGCACTCGCGGATGCCGCGCGCGTACTCGTGCTAGAGGAGATACCTCTGCTGAGCCGACAGAACTTTAACGAGGCGAAACGCTTTGTTACGCTGATTGACGCGTTATACGAGGCGCGCGTGCGCCTGATCTGCTCGGCCGCCGCTGAGCCGGAATTTCTCTATGTTGAGGGCGAAGGTAGCTTTGAGTTCGAGCGCACAGCAAGCAGATTGCGAGAAATGCAGTCAGAAGGGTGGAGCGAGCGCGCCCAACCCTAAGCCAGGCGATCGTCAGGCCGCCCCATCGGGCAGCCCCCGCATCACTCTGCCGGCCCTATCCGGGCCTCGAAGCGCACCGCCGTCACCCCCCTTTCAAAACAAACTACAAAGGCTATATAGACGCCCTAACAATCGACTCGTGAAACGGACCCGCAAACCTCATGACATCGCAGTATTGGACAATGGCCGGACAGGACGATGATGATGACACATCCGTCGTCGTCGCGACGCGCCCCAAGACTAAGCGCCCGCCGCTATACAAGGTTTTACTGCTGAATGACGACTACACCCCGATGGAATTTGTAGTCGCTGTGCTAGAGCGATTCTTTAATCTGACCAGCGCGCAATCATTTGAGATTATGCTTACGGTCCACAAAAAAGGTGTTGCCGTCGTTGGTGTCTTCAGCGCCGAGATTGCCGAGACCAAGGTGTCGCAAGTGATGGATTTTGCGCGCCAACATCAACACCCCCTGCAATGCACGATGGAACGGGAATAGACCCTATGACAGGTATTCGGCTTTCTCTGGCGCTTGCGAGCGACGGTCTTTCCCTGCCCGGCGGCGCACGTATCGCTATCTTTGCGCCGACGGCAGACACGGACCTGACGGCGCTATCGCAGGATCTGTGCCACGTCATTACCGGCAACAAGCCGGACCGCGATTACTTTGCCGCGCTTGGCTATGCATGCAATACCGCGCCCGAGGGGCGATATGGCGCGTCTATCGTTTGCCTGCCACGCGCCAAAGGTCGCGCGCGCGGCTTGATCGCAGAGGCAGCGGACGTCACGGACGGGCCGGTCATCGTCGACGGGCTGAAAACCGACGGCATCGAATCGGCGCTCAAGGGTTGCCGCAAGCAAGCGGACGGCGTGTCCGGCCCCATCAGCAAGGCCCATGGCAAGCTGTTCTGGATGGACCCAGCGCCAGCATTGGATGATTGGCGCACAGGCGAGCCCTCCGAAATCGAAGAGGGATACGTTACCGCGCCCGGTGTCTTCTCTGCCGATGGGATCGACCCTGCGTCACGCGCGCTGGCGGATAATCTGCCCGAAAAACTGGGCGCGCATGTGATCGATCTGGGCGCCGGCTGGGGCTACCTTACGCACCGCGCGCTAGAGCGCGAGAGCATCAAGCAGATCGACGCAATTGAGGCGGATCATGCGGCGCTGGCCTGCGCACGGCTAAACGTGACCGACCCCCGCGCCCGCCTTCATTGGGAGGATGCCCTGCGCTGGCGTCCTGAGACCCTCGCCGATACCGTGCTGATGAATCCACCCTTTCATACCGCACGCAAGGCCGATCCGGCTCTGGGCCGGGCCTTTATTGCCGCAGCCGCCGAAATGCTGAAACCTGCGGGCCAGCTGTGGATGGTCGCCAATCGCCATCTACCGTACGAGCAAACGCTGGCGGGGCTGTTTGCCGACGTCTCCGAGGTGCCGGGCGGCGACGCACGCTTCAAGCTACTGCACGCCCGCCGCCCAATGCGCAAAAAGCGCTAAGACCCCCCTCACTAAGGACGCAACACAATGTCATTTTCGATCTCCGGCAAGACGGCCATCGTCACCGGCGGGGCCAACGGCATCGGCCTCGCCATCGGGCGGCATCTGGCTGACAAGGGCGCAAACGTCATGTTCGCCGACATGGACGAGGATGCGCTGGCCGATCAACTGGGCGAGGCTAGTGACGACGGCCCCATCCGCTACTTCGCAGGCGACCTGCGCGAAAAACTGACGCTGGCCAACCTGCTGTCAGCCACCATCGACGCCTTCGATTCGGTCGATATTCTGGTCAATGCCTCACGTCAGGTGGTCACGTCGGACCCGCTTAATCCAGACGACGACGCGGTAAGCATGCTGCTAGACCAGAACCTGATGACCGCCCTGCGCCTGAGCCAGCTGGTCGCGAAACGCATGATCAAGCAGGCCGAGGGGCAAGAAACGCCCCCCGGCGGAGCGATCATCAACCTGTCATCCATCGCGGCAGGCCGCGCCCATCCCGAATTGCTTGCCTACGGCATATCGTCGGCGGCCATCGACCAGATGACACGCTCGCTGGCAGTCACGTTGGCGCCGCACCGCATCCGGGTAAACGCCCTCGCATTTGGCTCAGTGATGAGCCGGTCGTTGCAGGAAACCCTCAAGGACCATGGCGACTATCGCAGCGATATCGAGCAAAATACACCGCTGGGCCGCATTGCCGCCTGTAGCGAGCTGGTAGATGCGGTTCAGTTTCTGGCCAGTGACGGCGCTAGCTTTATGACGGGACAGATCGTGACCCTCGACGGGGGCCGCTCTCTGGTTGATCCGGTGGCGTCGCCAGCTCACTGAACCTGCGGAAAGGGTCATCCATGACCGAGGATTTCACCAACGAAAAGCGCCGCGCCGCCGAATGGTTTCGCAGCCTGCGGGACGAAATCGTCGATACGTTCGAGGGGCTGGAGGAAAGTCACGACACCGGGCCGTTATCGGAGGCAGGCGTAGGCCGGTTTGAGGTGAATGAGACCCGCCGCGATGACGGCGATGGCGGCGATGCTGGCGGCGGCCTGATGAGCGTCATGCGCGGCGGCCGTGTATTCGAAAAGGTCGGTGTGAACGTGTCCGAAGTGCACGGCCAGCTTGGCGAGGCGGCGCAAAAAGCGATGGCCGCGCGCGGTGTGCCAGGCATGGACGGCGATCCCAGCTTTTGGGCGAGCGGCATCAGCCTGGTCGCGCACATGCAAAACCCGCACTGCCCGGCCGTGCACATGAACACGCGGATGTTCTGGACGCCACATGCGTGGTGGTTCGGCGGCGGGTCAGACCTGAACCCTTGCATTGAATACGAAGGCGACACTGCCCATTTTCACGCCCAGCAGCAGGCACATCTGGACCCGCACGGCACCGATCACTACCCCCGGCTCAAGGCTTGGGCGGATGAGTATTTCTATATCCCGCATCGCAAGAGGGCGCGCGGCGTCGGCGGGATTTTTATGGACGATCAGAACTCCGGCGATTGGGAGGCGGATTTTTCCCTGACCCAAGATATTGGCCGGGCGTTTCTGCCAGCGTTCATCCCTCTGATCGAGAAGCGCCGCGTGCAAGACTGGACCGACGCCGACAAGGATGCGCAACTTGTGCATCGCGGCCTCTACGCCGAATACAATCTAGTTTATGATCGGGGCACTAAATTCGGCCTCGCCACCGGGCACGATGCGAACGCAGTGCTGATGTCATTGCCGCCGATGGCAAAGTGGATTTAGTCCACCTCCAGATCGACCCAGACGATGCGGTGCCTGCTAGCGGTCGCCACCAGTTCGGCGTTTGCGCCGTCCATTGGCCAATGAACACCTGAATTCGTCACCGTCCAGTCAAGCGATGGCAAAACATGGCTGACCCGCATGTAGGACGGGCTAACACGCGGCCAGTGGACTGTCGCATCGGGCGGGTCGCCCATGCGCCGCTGCGGGATAAGGTCCTGCAAGCGGGGGTCCGACAGCAGGCCGCGAATACCGGCCTTTATCCCGTCGCCCCGGTTCGGATCCTGATTGGCATGGCCCAGTACAATGAATCTGCGGTCTGGCGCCGGGCCGAATGTGCCATTCAAATAGTGTCGCCAAAATAGCAACTGGTCGTGATTGCGCCGCCCATTTCGATCCTCTGGACCGTCAAAAACAGGCGGACTGGCGTGGAAGGCCAGCAGCGTAACCGGCCCGCTAGGATGGAGCACAGGCACAGCCCAATGCGCCACATCTGCTAGCCGTAACACGTCCTGCGCGGCGGCGGACGGGAAGGGGGCGCCGTCCACAGTCGGCAACATTGCGTCTGGCATATCGCGCCATAAGAGCCCGCTCAGGTCTTGAACAGCGCCAGTATCCACCGGCCAGCGCGACAGAATAGCCATGCCGCCCTGACCCGTAAACGCACCGTGGCCTTGGGCATCCTCAGGCTCAGCCAGCCGCCCGTCGCCGTCCATATCGAGGCCAGTCGCCATGCCGGTATTTGGTGTCAGGGCAAACATCGCCGGATAGTTCAGCCCTTTTTGGGCAATCAGATCACGCAGCGCGCCCAGCGCGCGCAACTCAAGGTCATAATCGACATTCTGAAGCAGGATAATATCAGGCGCCACGTCCGCAATCACCTGCGCCGCCGCGTCTGCCTGCGCGTCACCGCGTGCCAGATCGCGCAGCAGCAGACCCGGTCCATCCCGTGATAATTCGATGTTGAAGGTTGCGACGCGTAACGTGTCGGCCGATGCAGGCAGTGCCAGCCACAGCCAGCACAGGCTCAGCGCAATCAGACCGTTTGCAACGCATCCTCGGCCTGCGCATATACGCGCCGCCGCTTGGCCGTAATCAGTTCGGCCACGCGGTGCATCGCGATACCGCGCATCACCAATGTCGCAGGAAGGAAGGCCCATGCCGAAATCACCCAGATTGACCGCTGCGGATGCAACAGCGAGGCGGGCTCGACTATGCCGTCAAGCAGCGCCACCGCGACTGGAAGCAAGAATGGCAGGACAAACCCTAAGGAAATGTTAATGCCAGCCTCGCGATGAAGTTTTTGAACCACATCACCGCCGCGCGTGGGGTCGAACATCGGCAGATTCATCCAGACATTAAAGGCGCCGCGACGCACTGGCCAACCCAGTAGTCGCACTAAAAGCGCGAAAATCACGATCATGACCAGAGATATCGTGTAGCTATATCCAGCAGCAATCGCGATGAAATCGGCCAGCTCCATTGAGGTATGCACAGGCACAAGCAGAAGCACTTGCCGCACTGGGGAATAGGGGAAGTCCAGCGAAGCGCCGAGCGCGCGGCCCAGATCCATCAGCAAAAGGGTCAGTGAGCCAGGATTACCTGCGCCGCGCGCGATTGACGACAGGATCAACACGGTCAACGCCAAGCCGAAGAACTTGATCCGGTTAAATGGCGCGGCAAATCGAAATTCAATGATGGTGGGTGATTGGGCAGAGTATTCGGCGAAAACCAGCATCCCGGCAACGAAGGCGATGAGCAGAATGATCTGGCTCGCTTCTTGGGTGCCCTGCGCCACCATCAGTGACGGAAGCGCGATAAGAACTGCAATCATTATAGCGCGTATAGCTGCGCCGGCGACATGTGATATCACTTCCCAATCCCTCTTCAACTTGGCCTGCCGCGATACGATGCCGCGACTTTGTTCCAACTTGATCCCGCACTTTATGGCGGTACGCCTCAGCTCTCTCGCAATCGTGCCTTGTTTCGAACCGATGCTCAAGAATTTGGTAAGCCTTTAGACTCATGTGGCGCGATGGCGCGGCCGACTGATGCGCTATTGCATCAATATAATGGGGCGATGCGGCAGGGAATGTGCGTACCACTAGATATGGTTGACGCGCGCAATCTGGGCACAAGTCCGCAACATTCGGCCCTGTTTCAGTGGGCCGAATGTTGCTTGGCAGGGTTTATACCCAAGGGCGCTCTGCGCTGGCGCTCGCCTCAAACGTGTCGATGGACGCGGCCTTTTCCATGGTCAGCCCAATATCGTCGAGACCCTCAAGCAGGCAATGTTTCTTGAACGCGTCCACCTCAAACGGGATCGCTTCTCCATCCGACGTCGTGACAGTCTGCGCTTCCAGATCCACCTCAATCCGGGCGTTTGCGCCCTTTTGCGCCTCTGTCATTAGCAGATCGACCTGCTCTTGCGGCAGGGCGATGGGCAGAATGCCGTTCTTGAAACAGTTGTTGTAAAAGATGTCGGCAAAGCTGGGCGCGATGACACAGCGAATACCGAAATCGTTGATTGCCCAAGGCGCATGTTCTCGCGACGATCCGCAGCCAAAGTTGTCACCCGCGACGAGGATTTCCGCCTCGCGGTAGGCCGGTTTGTTCAATACGAAATCGGGAAGTTCCTGACCGTCGTCGCCATAGCGCATCTCGTCAAAGAGGTTCACGCCGAGGCCGGTCCGCTTGATCGTTTTGAGGAATTGCTTGGGGATGATCATGTCGGTGTCGATGTTGATCATCGGCATGGGCGCGGCGATACCGCTAATCTTGGTAAATTTTTCCATCGTAGTATCCTTTGTCGGGTGCCGCGCGCCCGGAACCAAGCCTGCGCAGCGCGCGTTCATCATGCGAACGCTAAGGGAGAGAGCATCATGTCATACAATGAGGGCACGACAGTCGAATGGGACTGGGGCAATGGCACTGGAACCGGCGAGGTGACCAAGGTCTATACGCAAAAAATTACGCTGACGATCAAGGGCACTGAGGTGACGCGCGATGCGTCCGAGGACAGCCCCGCCTACCGCATTGAGCAGCAAGACGGGGATGAGGTGCTGAAATCGCACATCGAGCTGCGCAAATCCTAGGGGCGCACCGCAAGCCATCACATCATCTCGCGCACATCGGTCAGACGGCCCGTGATCGCTGCGGCCGCTGCCATGGCGGGCGACATCAGATGCGTGCGGCCACCCCGGCCCTGACGACCCTCAAAGTTGCGGTTACTGGTCGCGGCGCAACGCTCGCCCGGTGATAGCTGATCGGGGTTCATCGCGAGGCACATCGAGCAGCCAGCGAGGCGCCATTCAAAGCCGGCCTCGATAAAGATATCGGCGAGCCCCTCCTCCTCGGCCTGAGCCCGGACGAGACCAGAGCCGGGGACGATCATAGCGCGCAGACCTTCCTTAACCTTCTTGCCTTTCAGGATCGCGGCAGCTGCACGTAGATCTTCAATCCGGCCATTGGTGCAGGACCCGATGAACACAGTGTCGATCTCTACCTCACTCAAGGGTGTTCCTGCGGTCAGGCCCATATAGTCGAGCGAACGCTGCGCGGCTGCAACCTTGCCGCCGGTGAAATCGGTTGAGGCAGGAACGCGCGCCGTGATTGGCAGAACATCCTCTGGGCTGGTGCCCCATGTGACGACGGGCGCAATATCCTCGCCCTTGAGCGTGATAACCTTGTCCCAATGTGCGTCGTCATCAGAGTAGAGCGTCATCCACCATGTCAGTGCGGCATCCCACTGCTCTCCCTTTGGTGCGTGGGGGCGACCCTTGCAATATTCATAGGTCTTTTCATCCGGCGCAATCAGGCCTGCGCGTGCGCCGCCCTCGATGGCCATATTGCAGACAGTCATGCGGCCTTCCATCGACAGATCGCGAATAGCCTCGCCGCAATATTCGATGACATATCCAGTACCGCCGGCGGTCCCGGTTTTCGCGATGACGCTCAGCGTGATGTCCTTGGCGGTGACGCCCTTGGACAGCTTGCCAGTGATCTCGACCTTCATATTCTTGCCCTTGCGCTGGATCAGCGTCTGGGTCGCCAGAACATGCTCTACCTCGGACGTGCCGATGCCATGCGCCAGCGCGCCGAATGCACCGTGCGTGGCGGTATGGCTGTCGCCGCACACCACGGTCATGCCGGGCAGCGTCCACCCCTGCTCGGGGCCGACGATGTGCACGATACCTTGGCGAACGTCCGAAACGGGATAATAATGGATGCCGAAGTCTGCGGCGTTCTTGTCCAGCGCCTCGACTTGGATCTTGCTTTCGGGGTTCTCAATTCCCTTGGCACGGTCCAGCGTGGTGGGCACGTTATGGTCGGGCACGGCAATCGTCTTGTCGGGCGCGCGCACAGTGCGGCCCGTCATTCGCAAGCCCTCGAAGGCCTGCGGGCTGGTCACTTCATGCACCAGATGCCGGTCGATGTAGAGAAGGCAGGTGCCGTCATCGGCCTCATGCACCATGTGGGCATCCCAGATTTTGTCATAGAGCGTCTTGGGGGACATAGGTCCTCTCCCGTATTGTCAGAATGAATTTGTATCGGGCAGGCAAGCGCCTGTTATAGGTGCGCAAGCACGGACAGCGACGCACCAAAGAAGCGCCAAGGCAGGCGCGATCGGTCATCAATGTCGATAATCTTTTTCATGGGGATGGAATACTACCTGCGCCTGCATCCCGCAAGGGCGACGATATGAGTGAGACGCTGGGTTCGCACAAAGAGATTTTATGCCTTCGGCGAGGATATTTTTAGCAAAAAGAAAAGGGCATCAGTCCGGAGCCAGCATGTAGCCCTCGCCGCGCACTGTTTGCAGGTAACGGGGCTGCTTGGGGTCTGCTTCGATCTTGCGACGCAGGCGGGTGATTTGAACGTCAACAGCGCGTTCCTGCGCCTGGCCCTGATCGCGGCCCAAGTCGATGACCAATTTTGCGCGGCTAACCGCCTGCCGCAGGTTCTGCGAGAAAATGCGCATCAGTTGCGTCTCGGTCGCGGTCAGCCGGATGGGCGTGCCATCCTGCGTAAGCTCCGCCCGCTCCATATCGTAGCGTACTGGGCCAAGCGCGAGGACCTTGGGCGCGGCGCCCTCTGGCTCAGGCTCGGGCATGCGGCGCAGAATGGCATTTATACGCAGCAGCAATTCCTTTGGCTCGAAGGGCTTGGGAAGGTAATCATCTGCGCCGGCCTCGAACCCCGCGATGCGGTCATCCGTCTCGCCGCGTGCGGTCAACAGTAAAATGGGAGTCGTGAGCGTCTCGCGCAGAGCGCGGGTGAGCGCAACGCCGTCCTCGCCTGGCATCATCACGTCCATCACGATCAGATCGAATTCAAGCCCCGCCAGAACGCGGCGGGCATGAGCCGCATCACGCGCGACAGACACGAGGAAGCCGTGCCGCGCCAGAAATTTACGCAGGAGGCCGCGGATGCGTTCGTCGTCGTCGACGATCAGCAGGTGGGGGGCTGGATCGCTCATGATTGTGCCTCTCGCAATGTCTGGTAACGGCGGCGCATGTCGGGATCCATCATCGCCTCAAGCACCTGCCTGAAGCCTGTCACCGCCCCTGGCCCTGCCGCACGGTAGGCCGCGCGCATCCGGGCGCGCTGCGCATCGCTTAATTCGCGCTCCAACGCGGCGCCCTCCTGCGTCAGATGCAGGTTGCGCTCGCGCTTATCCGATTTGCCGACGCGGCTGGCAACGAGGCCATCCTCAACCAGCGTGCGCAGGACACGGTTCAGCGATTGTTTTGTCACGCCAAGGATGTTTAGCAGGTTCGTCACCGTTGTGCCCGGCTTGCGCGCAATAAAATGGATCGCGCGGTGATGGGCGCGTCCGTAGGCCATGGTGCTAAGTATGCGATCAGGATCAGCGGTGAAGCCTTGATAGGCAAAGAACATCGCCTCAATCCCCTGCTGCAACTGTTCATCCGTCAGGAAAAGCAGTGCCTCCCCGCCTTGCACCTCAGCCATATGTCCCCCCTTTTGCTGCCTTTGATCAACTTACGTCAGCTTTATTGACTTTCCAAGTTTCAACTGGTAGCGAATCGCAGTTTCTACGCAATTTAACGTCCGTTTCGGACGTATAATGCGCAACAAATGCAAAAGCTGCACCTTGGAGGGCACGATATGGCTGGCTACGACGACCGCGACGGCAAGATATGGATGGATGGCACGATGGTCGATTGGCGCGATGCCAACGTCCACATTTTGACCCACGCGATGCATTATGCCAGCTCAGTCTTTGAGGGGGAGCGCGCGTATAATGGCAAGATATTCAAGAGCCGCGAGCATTCTGAGCGCCTGCATTTTTCTGCCGGAGAGCTGGATTTCGAAGTGCCATACACGGTCGACCAGATCGAGGCGGCCAAGATGCAAGTGCTGGCTGAGGCGGGTCTGACAGACGCTTATGTGCGCTGCATCGCGTGGCGCGGCGCGGGGCCGGACATGGGTGTCGCCAGCTCGCACAATCCCGTGCATCTGGCCATCGCGGCGTGGGAGTGGGGTGCCTATTACGGCGACGCCAAGACCAAGGGCGCCAAATTGGACATCTCGAAGTGGAAGCGGCCCAGCCCCGAGACGATCCCGGTTCACGCCAAGGCGGCAGGCCTTTACATGATCTGCACCACGTCAAAGCATGCGGCCGAGGCCAAAGGCTGTTCGGACGCGCTGTTTATGGACTATCGCGGCTACGTGGCCGAGGCGACGGGAGCCAACATCTTCTTCGTTAAGGATGGCGAGGTGCACACGCCGCTTGCAGATTGCTTTCTAAACGGACTGACGCGGCAGACCGTCATTGGGATCCTGAAAGAGCGCGGGATCGCGGTACACGAGCGTCATATCATGCCTGACGAGATGGAAGGGTTTGAGCAGTGCTGGTTGACCGGGACCGCCGCAGAGGTGACGCCAGTGGGAATGATCGGGGATTACACATTCGAAGTTGGCGCGCTGACGCAGGAGATCGGCGCTGCATATGAGGCGCTGGTGCGCAGCTAAACACCGAAACGATGTACGAATGAAAAGAGGCGCCTCCAGCGGATGGCGCCCCTTTTTCGTATCAGCCGGGTGACATGCCCCTGAGCCTCTCGGACCTCCGCCTGAGCAGCTCGACCGTTGTGAGCAGCAGGATCGAAATGCCAACCAGGATCGTCGCAACCGCAAGGATCGTCGGCGAGATTTGCTCGCGTAGGCCAGTGAACATCTGCCACGGCAGCGTCTTTTGGCTGGCCGAGCCGACGAACAGCACCACGACCACTTCGTCAAAGGACGTGATGAAAGCAAAGAGGCCACCGGAGATGACGCCCGGCAGGATCAGCGGCATCTGCACCTTAAAGAACGTAGTCACCGGGTTTGCGCCCATATTCGCGGCCGCGCGGGTTAGTGAGCGGTCAAAGCCGACAAGTGTTGCAGTCACCGTGATGATCACGAACGGGATACCCAGCACCGCGTGGGCGAGGACAACCTTGATGTAGCCGACGAGGTTCTTGTCGAGGCCAATGGAGTTTTCCATGAAATTGCCGATCTTCGAGTAGAAGAAGAACATGCCTGTCGCCGAGATGATCAGCGGCACGATCATCGGCGAGATCAGGATCGCCATAATCGCGCGCCGGAACGGCACATGCGATTGCGACAGACCGATTGCCGCCAGCGTGCCAAGGCTAACCGAGATAACCGTGGCAATAGGCGCGATGATCAGCGAGTTCTTAAAACTCCGCTGCCATTCGTTGTTGCTGAAAAAATCGCGGTAGTGCTTCAGCGAGTAACCCTCAGGATCAAAGCTGAGCATTTTGGGCGTGAAGGTAAAGAAGTTCTCGGCGTTGAACGACAGTGGAATGACCACAAGGATCGGCGTGATCAAGAAGATGAAGATCAGCGCACAGATGATGCGGAAGGTGTAGTACCAGACGCGCTGGCCGAACGTGGCGTAGATTGGAAGGCTCATGTCGCGTTACCCCAGTTTCACGTTATCGATGCCGACGATCTTGTCGTAGCACCAGTAGAGTGCCAGCACGACGGCAAGCAGGATGGTACCCAGCGCGGCGGCAAGGCCCCAGTTCAGACTGGACGAGATGTGATAGGCAATCCGGTTAGAGATAAAGACACCCTTGGTGCCGCCGACGATCTCGGGCGTGATATAGTAGCCAATCGAGAGGATAAAGACGAGGATCGAGCCCGCACCGATGCCCGGAATGGATTGCGGGAAGTAAACGCGCCAGAACGCTGTCCAGTTCGTCGCGCCCAGCGATTTTGCGGCACGAAGATAGGTCGGGTTGATCGTCTGCATTACCGAATACATCGGCAGGATCATGAAGGGCAGCAGGATGTGCGTCATCGCTGTTATCGTGCCGAACTGGTTATTGATCAGCACAAGGCGGTCATTATCAGCAACGAGGCCAATCCAGACCAGCACGTCGTTTATGACGCCTTGCTGTTGCAGCATTACCTTCCACGCCGAGGTACGCACCAGAAGCGACGTCCAGAAGGGCAGCAGAACGAAAATCATCAGCACGTTCGCCTTGCGCGATGGCAAGTTAGCCAGCAGCCACGCGACAGGATAACCCAACAGGATACACGCGCCCATAATAGTCATCGACATGATAAGGGTGCGGATGAACAATTGGATCAATACCCGTTTATTTTCGGGCTGAACTGCGGCGCCATCGGGCGTTTTCATCATGTCTACGGCATTCAGGAAATAACCGCTGGTATAGGGGCCGCTATGCGTCTGAATGATGCGCCACGTCTCAATACTCGCCCAGTCGCGGTCGATATCCTCAAAGATGGCGGTATAGTCAGGCGCTTTCAGACCGGCGTTTGCGAGCGCAGTCAGCGCATCCTTTTGCGGTCCGTCATAGCTTGCCAGATCATCCAAGAAACCGGGGCGCGTTACGTCCTGCACCAGCGCGAGATATAGCGAATCCATCGGCTTGGCGTCGGCCACGGTCTTGTTCTTGATTAGCCCAGTTATTACAGCCGATGAGGTGTAGACGCGCGCGCTGAGCGGGAGCAGGTTCGATACAGTCGCGGACGGGGCGAAATTCATCTCGCCAGTGGGTAATTCATCTGACAGCCAACGAATGCGCTTTTCCTGTTTGGCTAGCAGGTCTTTGTCGACAGACTTGCCTTCAGCGGCATTGAACAAAGCAAAGTAAGTTTCGCGATCGCCCCATCGTGGATCAATCGCCTCTAGCGTTTTTTGGGCATCTTTGCCCGGATCGTCCAGCTTGCGGCCCGCCTGCCGAAACAGCGACGACATACCACTGGCCTCGTAGTTCAAGCGCGAGCCGAGGCGGGTGTGACGCTTCATCTCGGTTGCGAGATACAGATCGAAATACATGTCGCGAAAGACGGCCTCAGGCGGCAGCGCGTCATCGGTGCCATCCCATTTGGACAACTCCTCGACAGTGTATGGCAGCGTATTTTCGACGATCTGGTTCTCGACCGAGCGGAACAGCATATCGCCGATGGGAAAGATAAAGGAGATGAGGACGAACAGCAGCAATGGCGCGATCAGGGCCAGCGCACGCAGCTTTTGCACACGCAGGGCGCGCGACAAACTGCGCTTTAGCGGGGTTCCATCTGCGGCCAGGACAGGCCCGTTGGTGGCGGTATCGCTCATGTCTTCAAGTCCCTTCGACCAGAATGATCGTACTGTCCGCGGTCCGTCTGCGAATGTCTGCGACGGCTTGGTATTCGGGGTCGTCATAGGCGCCGCGCGCGGCCGCATAGCTGGGGAATTCAATCACGACGTGCCGCTCTTCTGCCGCGCCCTCAAGCGTTTCGGATTGGCCTGCACGAACGATAAAGCGTCCGCCATGCCGCTCAAGGATCGGTGTATCGCGCTGGACGTATTCAGCATACGCGCCTGCGTCTTTCACCGTGATGTGGCCTATCAGAAAGCCCTTGGGCATACGCATTTCGTCCCCGGTTGGTAGCGTGCGGCCCGTACATTGCGGGCCGCACTTATTGGTAGGCGCGAGGCGGGCACTCCCGCCTCAAACCAATATCTTATTGAGCCAACCACGCCTGGAATTTGGCGTCGATGTCATCGCGGTAATCTGCCCAGAACTCGTAGTTATAGAGGAACGTGTTCTTGGCGTTCTCGGGGTCTGTCGGCATGTGCGGCGCCATGTCGATGCCCAGCGTCGCGTGCTTGCCGACCAGCGGGGCCGACGACTTGCGTGCGGGGCCGTAGCTGATGTAGGCGGCTTGATCGGCCAGACGCTGAGTGTCTGTCGCGAACTTCAGATACTCCAACGCAGCTGCCTGACGCTCTTCGCTAAGGCCGGCGGGAATGATCCAGCCATCAATGTCGAACACCTGAGCGTCCCACAGCATGCCAACGGGCTGGTCCTGCTCTTCGATCAGGCTGAACAGACGGCCATTATAGGTGGAGCCCATGACGACTTCGCCATCGGCGAGCAGCTGGGGCGTATCAGCACCGGCATTCCACCAAACGACGCTGTCCTTGATGGTGTCCAGCTTGTCTAGCGCTTGCTGCTGACCTTCTTCGGTGGCCAGCACGTCATAGACTTCGGCCTTTTCCACGCCGTCGCAGAGCAGTGCCCATTCCATGTTGTTGATCGGGCGCTTTTCCAGCGAACGCTTGCCGGGGTATTTCTCTAGGTCAAACACGTCACAGACGGTGCTGGGGGGCGTGTCGCCGACTAGATCGGTGCGATAACCAAAGGTCGTCGAATAAACGATGCTGGGAACGTAGCAGTCCGAGACCAGCAGATCGCCGAAATCATCCGCCGCCTTTGAGCCGTCGTCGCCGTCGGCCAGCATGGTGTCAGGATCGATTTCAATTGCCAGACCTTCGTCGCAAAGACGAATGGCGTCAGAGGCGACCACATCGACCACATCCCACGTGATGTTATCGGCCTCGTTCATCGCGCGCAGCTTGGCCACGGCCTCGTTCGAGCTGTCATCGTTGATGATCGTGATGCCGGTTTTTTCGGTATAGGGCAGGTGATACGCGTTTTTCTGCGATTCCGAGTAGGCGCCGCCCCAGCTGACGATGGTCAGTTCTTTGACTTCAGCGGATGCCAAGCCAGCCACGGCCGTCAATGCCGTTGAGGCCAGAAGTGTTTTAGTTAGTTTCATGTTATTCTCCCTAGTTAGACCCGTTTTTTTCGTTTGAGGGGGCGGCACGGGCCTGTCCACCTTTCCCTCTATTCATCGGGCCGTGTGCGGCCGCGATATTCCTAACGTCATGCGTCCAGTGCGCGGCAATCCTGCGGAAGCCAGCCGATTTCCAGCTGCTGGCCCGGTTGCAGGCGCTTCTGGTCTGGGGCATTGCGCGTCTTGATGATGAAATCGTCGGTACCGGCCACGCGTAGCCGGGTGCGGAAAATGTCGCCCATATAGACGAATTCCAGCACTTCCGCCTTCAGCGTATGCACGCCCTCTTGCAGACGCTTTTTGTCAAACTCGACACGCTCTGGACGGATCGAAACCTGCGTCCGGTCGCCTACCTTGGACACGTTTATTGGCTTGCAGTCGATCAGACCGCCACCGTCCAGCTGGACCAGAGCAAGATCGCCTTTGATCTCTTTGACGACGCCTTGCAGCGTGTTGTTCTCACCAATGAACTGCGCGACAAAGCTGTTCTCGGGCTGCTCGTAAAGCACGTCAGGCGCGGCAATTTGCTGAATTCGGCCATCGTCGAACACGGCAACGCGGTCTGACATGGTCAGCGCCTCGGTTTGGTCATGTGTCACATAGACTGTGGTGATGCCCAAATTGTGGGCCAAATCGGTGATCTCGAACTGCATCTTTTCGCGCAGCTGCTTGTCCAACGCTCCCAGCGGCTCATCCATCAGGACCAGCTCAGGCTCGAACACCAGTGCGCGGGCCAGCGCGACGCGCTGCTGCTGGCCACCGGAGAGCTGCGATGGACGGCGACCGCCGAAACTGCCCATCTCGACCATATCGAGCGCGCGCATCACCTTGGCCTCGCGGTCTGATTTGCCGATCTTGCGCACCTCAAGAGGGAACGACAGGTTTTCGGCGATCGTCATATGCGGAAAAAGGGCGTAGTTCTGAAATACCATGCCGATGCCGCGCTTGTGCGGGGGGATGTTATTGATCGACGTGCCGCCAAGGCGGATATCGCCGTGCGTCGCCGTCTCAAACCCAGCTAGCATCATCAGGCACGTCGTCTTGCCCGAGCCGGAGGGGCCAAGCATCGTCAGAAATTCACCTTTGGGAACGGACAGGTTCAGGTCTTTGACGACCAGAGTTTCGCCATCATAGCTTTTTTGTACGCGATCAAACTCGACGAACGCGTCGCTGGTCTTAGACTCGGACAAATGAGTCTCCCTGTTGTGTTATCGTTTGTTCGCGATCATGCGCCGCGTTGAACGGGGACTAAACCGACAAACGGATATCAATGCAACAACCTTGCTAATTTTTTTCGCTCAATACTCGATTACCTCATATTCTCACTGCTTTTTAAGGCTCTAGTGCACATAAAGTATGCAAGCTGTCCGACTTGGCCAATAGTGGGCACAACTTGCGTCAGCCTAGATAAATCTGGCCTTTGGGGTAACGCACGCGCGGTACACTGCGCGTCGCGAGGAAGAATCCCAGGCTCAGCGGGCCGACACGGCCCAAGAACATGATGAGCATGACAGTGATTCGGCCTATCGTATCCAGCTCGCCCGTGGTGCCGCGCGAAAGACCGACTGTGCCAAAGGCCGATGTGATCTCAAACGCGAGGTCCAAAAAATCGCCGTCATGCGAGATTGATGTGACGAAGATTCCTGTCATCACCAGCAGCATCGATACTGTCGTCAGCGCGAGCACCTTCAGCACCTCCTCAGAGCCAAGGCTGCGGCCAAAGATATGCATCTGCGTCTGCCGCTTGAAAAACGCAATCGTCGCGACCACCAACACGATTGCCGTTGTCACTTTTATCCCGCCTGCGGTCGACGTGCTGCCGCCGCCAATCAGCATCAGCGCCATCGTCATCAATGTTGTGCTGTCATGCATCGCGCTTGTATCGACCGAGTTGAAACCGGCCGTACGCGTCGTTACCGCCTGAAACCAGCTAGCCCAGACACGTGACGCGGTGTCAGGCAGACCGCCCAACGTGCCGGGATTTGTCCATTCAAGGGCCGCGAACATCGGCCATGAAAACCCGATCAGGGCCAACGTGCCGACAATCATCAGCTTGCTATGCAGCGTCAGCATGCGCCAAGTCTGCACGCGGTAAATATCCGCCAACACAATGAATCCTAGCCCACCTATGATGAAAAGCGCTGGAAGTACCGTATTGATCACCGGATCATCCACCCAGCTCATAAGGCTGTCTGGATAGAGCGCGAATCCAGCATTGTTAAACGCCGACACAGAATGAAACAGCGCATGGCCAATCCCCTTGGCCCAGCCAAATTCCGGCACAAACACAAAGCTGAGGATCGCAGCGCCGATCAACTCGCAGGATAGGGACACGGCAATGATCACCCGCGCGATATCAGTCAGGTTGTGCAGGGTCTTTTGGTTGACCTCCTCGCGCAGCACGGCGCGGTAGGGCAAACCGATAGGGATGCCCAATACCGTCAGCAACATAACAGCAAAGACCATCAGGCCTAGGCCCCCCAACTGGATCAACAGCGCGATCACCGCCTGCCCGAAAGGAGTAAAGGCGCTGCCGGTATCTGCTACGATCAGTCCTGTCACAGTCACCGCCGACGTCGAAGTAAACAGCGCATCCCAAAGCGTGACGTCGCCTGCGTTAGATACCGGCAGCCACAACACGCCACCGCCCAGCAAGATAAACGTTAGATAAATTAGTCCCAGCGTCGCAGGCGGCGGCAATCGCCAACCGCCCGTAGAGAGCGAGCGCGCCTGCTTATGTGGCATCAAAGACTGGCCGCAAAGTTGCGCAGATTAGACCGTTGGCCCAAAAGCAGCAGCAGATCATCCTTTTGCAAAGTGCAATCGCTGCCATCGCACCCCAGCCATTCGGTGCCGCGCATGGCCCCGACACAGCGCAGATCGTATTTTGAATCGTATGGGATATCGGTCAGTTTCCGCCCTTCCAGCGATTGGGGAATACGGAAGTTCACCACGATGAAGCCGTTGCCGAGGCTGACATAATCACGCACCAGAGGATTATGCAGGACCTGAGCGATATGCTGGCCAACCTCCACTTCGGGATGAATAATGCGGTCAACCTTGAGTTTGCTCAGGATGCGGTGATGCGTCTTGCTCATCGCTTTGGCCCAGACCGTTTTAACCCCGATGGTCTTGAGGTTGATCGAGGCAAGGATACTGGATTCCAGATCATCACCAATAGCAACAACCGCGACGCCGCATTCGCCCACGCCCGCCTCGCGCAGGGCAGCCTCATCGCGGGCATCGACGATCAGCGCCTGGCTAAGGGTTTCGACCTGCGCGTTCACCGCACGTTCGTCATGGTCCATCCCGATGACGTGATTGCCAAAGCGGATCAGCTCGCTTGCCACCGTACTGCCGAAATTGCCGAGGCCGATGACCGCGAAAGTCGTATGTTTGTCAGTCTGCTTGCGTCTATTCATCTGCTATCCGCTCGAAAGGCTGCGCGCACTGCCGGTGCAAGGTCGAATATGCAGGTGACAATACGAAATAGCAAAGCCCGCTTTGTGCAGGAAATGGGTCGCATGAGGGCGGCGGTATTGCAGAAGGGATGACTCGCCGAGCTGGTCACGAATGCCTCAACGCCCACGCAGAACGAAAACGGGCGCAGCCAATGGCCGCGCCCGCACCGGATACCGTTGAACGCCGTTTTAGGCCGCCTTCATCTTGCCTTCGTCTTTCAGCTGCTTGTGCGCCAGATCCAGCGCCTTCCATGCACGCTCGACCAGCGTGTCCATCTCGCCGTCCGTGATAACCAACGGGGGCGAGATAATCATGCGGTCGCCAACATGGCGCATCACCAGACCGTTTTTGAAGCAATGTTCACGGGTGATAAGACCCACATCGCCCTCGGTGCCGGCAAAGGCGGCGCGGCTGGACGCATCAGGCGTCAGCACGATGGACCCCATCATACCGATGGTCGTCGCCTCACCCACCAGTGGGTGATCGGCCAATGTGCCCCACTTCTTTGCCAGATATGCAGCGGAGTGGTCAGCAACGCGGTCGACGATGCCCTCTTCCTGTAGGATGCGCAGATTTTCGAGCGCGACGGCGCAAGTCATGGGGTGGCCCGAATACGTGTAACCATGCGCGAATTCGCAATTGTTGATGACATCGGCCACCTCGTCGCACACGATCGAGCCGCCGATAGGCGCATAGCCACTGCTAAGACCCTTGGCGATCGTCATGATATGCGGACGGATGCCCAACGTCTCTGAGCCAAACCAGCTGCCGGTACGGCCAAATCCGCAGATCACTTCATCGGCGATCAGCAAGATGTCGTGCGCATCGCAAATACGCTGAATTTCTGGCCAGTATGTGCTGGGCGGGATAACAACGCCGCCCGCACCCTGAATAGGCTCGGCGATAAAGGCGGCGACGCGGTTCTCGCCCAGTTCTTCGATCTTCTTCTCAAGTTGGCGCGCGCGCTCCAGCCCGAACTCTTCGGGGGACATATCGCCGCCCTCTTGCCACCAATGCGGCTGGTCGATGTGGCAGATATCAGGGATCGGCAGACCGCCCTGTTCGTGCATAAATGTCATGCCACCAAGGCTACCGCTGCCCATTGACGATCCATGATATGCATTCTTGCGGCTGATGATGACGGTCTTTTCCGGCTTGCCCTTTTGCGCCCAATAGGTGCGGACCATACGAATGTTGGTGTCATTCGCCTCGGATCCAGATCCGGCAAAGAATACGTGGTTAAGATCGCGCGGCGCCAGCTCGGCCAGTTTGGACGACAGCGCGATGGCAGGCACGTGGGTCGTCTGGAAAAAAGTGTTGTAGTACGGCAGCTCGCGCATCTGGCGCGCTGCGGCCTCGGCCATTTCGGGGCGGCCATAGCCAATGTTGACGCACCACAGGCCCGCCATGGCATCGAGATAATCATTACCATCCGTGTCGGTCAGGGTCACGCCATTGGCGCGGGCAATGACGCGCACGCCTTTTTTCGCCAGCTCGGAATTATCTGTGAAAGGGTGCATGTGGTGAGCGGCGTCCAGCGCCTGAAGGTCGGCTGTAGGCGGATGGTTGGCGATCATGTTCATGGGCTGGCCTTTCGTAGGTTTGGGTGCGGTGGGGCGGCGCTTGGCGCTATGCCGGATAGAATATGATCAAATTATGCTTTGTCAATCGAATCGCTGGCTTGGGCCGCTTCATCAAGGGAGGCGCGAAGTTGGTCCATGCCTTGGCGCACATCTGCTGCGATGGCTGCAGCGGCTGCGTCTGGATCGTTCGCTCGCATCGCGGTCAACAGTTCCTTGTGATTGTCCGGCAGATTCTGCGTGCCCAAACGCCCGCACAGGACCCGCATCGATGGGCCGAACCGCAGCCAGAGACCCGCCGCAAGATCGGCCAGAATCGGCGACGCAGCCAAGCGATAAAGGTAGAGGTGGAACTGATGGTTCAGGTGCAGATACGCGCGCAGATCGCCCTTCATAATTGCGCCGTCGAGCGCACCATCCAGATGCGTGAGCGCTGCGATATCTGCATCCGTTGCACGTGCTATGGCTTGCCGCGCCAGATGCGGGTCAAGCCATTCGCGCGCAACAATGATTTCGCTGATGTCGTCTGCATCCAACTGCGGCACACTGACCCGGCGATTGCCCTGAAACTCCAGGGCACCTTGTGAAATCAACCTTCGGATCGCCTCGCGCACCGGAGTCATACCGGCGCTGAGTTGTGCGGTTAGGCCCTGGATCGTGACAGCCTGTCCCGGCGTCAAATCGCCATACAAGATCATATCGCGCAGCCGCAGATAAACTTGCGCATGTGCGGGCATCGCCGTGTCGATTGTGCTGAATTTTTGGGCAAGTTGCGGCATAGCACGCGGCACTCCGGGGGTTTAGGGTGTCCAATATTGCGAGTTTACCCGCCCCATGGAAACATTACCATATTGCTAGGTGAGGAAAAACTTGATCAAATTCGCGATAGCGGTGACACTGATCACCGAGTCCAACGGGAGAAGATAATGAGAAATACCATTCTGACCACCACAGCCGCCTTTGCGCTGATGGCGACCACCGCCACCGCCGAAGAGGTGCGCGTCTACAACTGGTCCGATTATATTGATGAATCGCTGCTGGAAAAATTTGAGACAGAAACCGGCATCGACCTGACCTATGACGTCTTTGACAGTAACGAAGTTCTAGAGACAAAGATGCTGGCCGGCGGATCGGGCTATGACGTCGTCGTCCCATCGGGCACTTTCCTGCAACGCCAGATCACCGCAGGCGCCTTTCAAAAACTGGACATGGACAAGCTGCCCAACGCAGCTAACATGTGGGACCTGATCAAAGAGCGCACCGAGCAGTATGACCCAGAAAACGCGTATTCAATTAACTACATGTGGGGCACGACCGGCATTGGCGTGAACCTGGGCAAGGTCAAAGAGGCGCTGGGCGAGGATGCGCCTGTCGGATCGCTCGACCTGATCTTTAAGCCTGAGAATATGGAAAAGCTGGCCGCGTGCGGCGTGCATATGCTGGACGCCCCTGCCGAGATGATCCCGATGGCATTGAAGTTTATTGGCGAGGATCCCGACAGCCACGACCCCGAAGTCATCGAAAAGGTCGAGCCCGTCCTGATGGCAATTCGCCCCTATATCGCCAAATTCCACTCTAGCGAGTATATCAACGCGCTGGCAAATGGTGATATCTGCGTCGCAATCGGCTGGTCCGGTGACATCCTGCAAGCGCGCGACCGCGCCGCTGAGGCCGACAACGGCGTCGAGATCGCGTATCACGCCGCCAAGGAAGGTGCGCAGATGTGGTTTGACCAAATGGCGATCCCAGTGGACGCGCCGAACCCCGACGGTGCGCACAAGTTCCTGAACTTCATCATGGACGCCCAGAACGCCGCCACCGCATCGAACTATGTTTATTATGCCAACGGCAACAAGGCGAGCCAAGAGTTTTTGGTCGAGGACGTGATCGGCGATCCGGCGATCTATCCAGATGAGGAAACGTTGGAGAACCTGTTCACCACCACGCCCTTTGAGCCAAAGGTTCAGCGTGTTGTCACGCGCCTCTGGACCAAGATTAAGTCCGGTACCTAAAACCAGACCACAGCCCGCGCAACATGGTTTGCGCGGGCTTTTTTGACACCCCCGACCGGGAGCTATGATGAGCCAGACCGTTTTCGAGCCGTGGAACGACCCAGCGGCCAAACCGCTGATCCAGTTCAAGAATGTCACCAAGCGTTTTGGCGAATTTACCGCCATCGACAACCAGACCTTCGATATCTACGAGCGCGAGTTTTTTGCGCTACTCGGGCCATCGGGCTGCGGCAAAACTACGCTGATGCGGATGTTGGCCGGGTTCGAAAAGGTAACCGAGGGCAGCATCATTCTGGACGGTGTTGATCTGGCCCCGATCCCCCCGAACAAGCGGGCGGTAAACATGATGTTTCAGTCCTACGCGCTGTTCCCGCACCTCTCGGTCTATGACAACATCGCCTTTGGCCTCAAACGCGACAAGATGCCCAAGGACCAGATCGCTGAGCGCGTGGAGCAGATGCTGAAACTGGTCCGGTTGGAAAAATTCGCTCAGCGTAAACCCCACCAGATATCAGGCGGCCAACGCCAGCGTGTCGCCCTTGCCCGCAGCCTCGCCAAGGCGCCCAAGCTGCTGCTTCTGGACGAACCGCTTGGCGCACTGGACGCCAAGCTGCGGCAGGACACACAGTTCGAGCTGGTGGATATTCAAGAAAAGACGGGCACAACTTTCGTTATCGTGACCCACGACCAAGAAGAGGCGATGACCGTCGCGACCCGCGTCGCCGTGATGGACGATGGCAAAATCATGCAGGCGGATACACCCGCCAACATCTATGAAGTGCCAAGTTCGGTTTATGTCGCCGATTTCATCGGTGACGTAACCATCATTGAGGGCCGCGCGACCAAGAGGGGCAACGGCTACGACATCGCGTTTGCGGAGGGACAGCCTGTCCTGCACGCCGAGTCGGAAAAGCAGTTTCAGAATGGGCAGGCCGTCCATCTGGCGATCCGCCCAGAAAAGGTGACGATCACGGCGGACAAACCCGACGCGGCCAACGCGCTAAAGGGTACGATCCTCGATATCGCCTATCTGGGCAATTTGTCGACCTACCACGTCAAGCTTGAGACCGGCCAGATGGTCAAGGCGCAGACGGCCAATACCCGCCGCCTGTCACGCCGCAGTTTCAGCTGGGAGGATACCGTCTGGCTGAGCTGGACCGATTCTGCCGGCGTTCTGCTGGAGGGATAGGATATGCGCCGCATTTTTTTGATCGCTGTCCCGTATCTGTGGCTCGTGGCGCTTTTCCTCGTCCCGTTCCTGATCGTGCTAAAAATCAGCCTCAGTGACATTGCACTTGCGATACCGCCCTACACGCCGACGCTTGACCTAGGTGGCGGCTGGGCAGGGATCAAGGAGTTCTTCGGCAATCTCGACTTTGAGAATTTTGAATTCCTGACGACCGATGACCTTTATTGGAAGGCCTATCTATCGTCCTTGAAAATCGCCTTCGTCGCCACTCTTCTCACGCTGATTGTCGCCTATCCGATCGCCTACGGCATGGCCAGCGCACCCGATCACTGGCGCCCGACGCTGATGATGCTGGTGATCCTGCCATTTTGGACCAGCTTCCTTATTAGGGTCTATTCGTGGGTCGGAATCCTCTCGAACGAGGGGTATCTGAACCAGCTTCTGCTGTCCCTTGGCCTGATTTCCGAGCCTTTGACGATCCTGAATACCAACGTCGCCGTCTATATCGGCATCGTCTATACCTACCTGCCATTCATGATCCTGCCGATCTATGCAGCGCTGGAGCGGATGGACGCGTCCCTGCTGGAGGCCGCCGAAGATCTGGGGTGCAGCCGCATAACTGCGTTCTGGCTGGTCACGTTTCCGCTGTCAAAAAACGGCATCATCGCGGGCTGTTTCCTAGTCTTCATCCCCACGATCGGAGAATTTGTGATCCCGTCGCTACTGGGCGGCTCGCGGACGCTGATGATCGGCAAGGTCCTCTGGGAGGAGTTCTTTAACAACCGTGACTGGCCAGTGGCTAGCGCCGTGGCTGTCATCCTTCTGCTGATCCTAATCATCCCCATCATCTTGTTCCAACGCAACGAGCAGAAGCAGCGGGAGGCCGAAGGATGAGACGCGTCACATGGTTTAACGCCACTTCCCTCACGCTGGGCTTTGCCTTTCTTTACCTGCCGATGGTGATCCTCATCATCTACAGCTTCAACGACAGCAAGCTGGTGACGGTCTGGGCAGGATTCTCCACCCGCTGGTATGGCGAATTGCTACAGAACGAGGCGTTTCTAGACGCGGCTTGGGTCACGATCAAGGTGGCGGTTATATCATCGTCCATTGCCACAGTGCTGGGAACGATGGCCGCGCTGGTGCTGGTGCGTGCCGGGCGCTTTTCGGGCCGGACGCTGTTTTCGGGTATGATATATGCCCCCCTTGTCATGCCCGAGGTCATCACCGGCCTGTCGCTGTTGCTGCTGTTCATTGGGATGAACGTCGACAGGGGAATCGTGACCATCGTGCTGGCACACACGACGTTTTCGATGTGCTACGTATCGGTCGTGGTATCCTCGCGCCTCGTCACTTTTGACCAATCGCTAGAGGAGGCAGCACTGGATCTGGGCTGTTCGCAACTACAGGCGTTCCTTTTGGTCACACTTCCGATCATTGCGCCTGCAGTCATCTCCGGCTGGCTCTTGGCCTTCACGCTCAGCCTCGATGATCTGGTAATCGCGAGCTTCACAGCTGGACCTTCGTCGACCACACTGCCTATCAAGATCTGGTCATCGATCCGCCTCGGCCTCAGCCCCGAGATTAACGCCCTGTCGACCCTGATGATCTCGGTTGTCGCGGTTGGCGTCATTACCGCATCACTGATCAGCAAGCGCAGCAGCCTCAAGCGCCAAGCAGACGAGCGCGCAGCAGGCACATGAGGCGCATCTATCCCGATCACGCCTATGGCGAGGCACCGCGCGCTGCCTGCTACTGGCCCACGACAATGGAAGGCGAGGCGAATCCGCGGGCGCGCGGCACGCTGACGGCAGATGTGGCAATCATCGGTGCAGGCTTTACCGGGCTGTCGGCGGCGCTGCATCTGGCCCAGGACGGCGCGGACGTGATTGTACTGGAGGCGCAGGATGTCGGATGGGGCGCATCTGGGCGCAATGGCGGCTTTTGCTGCCTTGGCGGATCGGCCGCCTCGGACAAGGCGCTGACGCGAATGTACGGCGAGGACGCGCGACGCGATTTTCGCACGGCCGAGCGCCGCGCCGTTGAACTGGCAGCGGACCTGATAGAAGGGCATGGGATGCAGGTCGATCGCCACTCAAATGGCGAGACGGTAATGGCGCATACACCTGCCGCGTTCGACGGCTTTGACGCGCGCGCCCAAGAGATTGAGCGGGACTATGGCGTCACACCCGCAATCATTCCGGCCGAAAAGCAGGCACAAAACGGCATGACAGGGCCGTTTCATGGCGCGATGAGCACGCCCATAGGATTTGCCCTGAACCCGATGAAATACATTCAGGGGCTGGCCGATGCCGCCCGTGCCGCTGGCGTTCGTATTCGCGCGCACAGCCCTGTTCAGCGCATTGACCAAGGGGCCAGCTTTAACCTGCAAACTCCGGAGGCCCGCGTGCAGGCCCGCCGCCTGATCGTGGCAACCAACGGCTACAGCTCGGACGATCTGCCCGCTTGGATGAAGGGCCGCTACCTGCCCACGCAATCAAACGTGCTGGTTACCCGCGAGATGACCGACGCCGAGCTTGCCGCCCAAGGCTGGACCAGTCGGCAGGCCTGCTATGACGACCGCTTTTTCCTGCACTACTTCCGCCTGATGCCGAACAACAGGATGCTGTTCGGCATGCGCGGTGGCCTCTTTAGCGCGCCTTGGGCAGACGAACGAATGCACGCCAATATCCGCCAGCATTTTGAGACGATGTTCCCCGCGTGGCAGCATGTCGAGACGCCGCATAGCTGGCATGGCCTGCTCAGCATCTCGCGTGATCTGACCCCATATGCAGGGCCAATAGACACCATGCCCGGCGCGTTCACCGCCATATCTTATCACGGCAACGGGGTGGCTATGGGGACTTATGCCGGCGCACTGCTGGCAGATTTGGCGCAGGACCGTGCGCCGCGCCGTTGCTACCCAAAGGTTATGCAAACACCCCCCAAGCACTGGCCGTTGGGCCGATTCCGGCGTGCGTGGTTTTGGCCGGTCTATGCGGCGATGTGGGCGACTGGGGCCTAAGTGTTAGCCCTGCGGCGTGCGCAGCGCGCGGGCGCGGCCCCGCTTGAGGCCCAAATGATGTTCGCGCAAGATGATTGCGATGCCTGCAGCAGCGATCATTCCAGCCCCGACCAGCATCGGCCCGGTCGGCGCCTCATCGAATATAAAATAGCCGATGCCCAGCGCGAACAGCATTGAGGCATAGTCAAAAGGCGCCACTATACTGGCATCTGCATAGCGATAGGACAGCGTCAGGAATATTTGAGCGGCCCCGCCCAGCACACCTGCCAGCACCAACTGTATCACAAGCCAGCCAGTTGGCAGCACCCAGCCAAACGGAAATGTCAAAGCCGACAGAACCGTCGCCGTGACCGAAAAATAGAACGCTATGGCTGCCGGATGCTCGGTCTGGACCAGTTTGCGAATGGTGATCTGCGCAATGGCGGCGCAGGTCGCGCCGATCAGAACCACAACCGCGCCAATTATCTGAGACGTCTCGACCGGCGCACCGCCAAAAACGCTTAGCTTTGGCGCGAGAATGATCAGAACGCCAATCAATCCGGCGCAGACGGCGCTGATGCGGAAGAAGCCCACCTTTTCACCTAAAAAAACCGCGGCGAAAATGACGATGAGCAGGGAGGATGTATAACCCAGCGCGGTCACCTCAGGCAGCGGCAGCAAGGCCAGTCCTGCAAACATCAATGCCATCGCGACCGTACCCGCAACACCCCGGCGCAGATGACCCCAAATCGACTTGACGCGCAGGCCAGTCGATAGCTGGCCCAGCATCACCAGCCAGACAATCGTCACCGGAACGGCGAAAAACGAGCGAAAAAAGACCGCCTCACCCGGCGGGACGTCGTCGGATGCCGCCTTGATTAGCGACGACATGATGATGAAGAGAATGACCGCGCATAATTTTAGCGAAATCGCCTTGACCGGCTGCATGGCATGGCTCCTTTGCCGCCTCCATGCGCCCGGTCCAGCCCAAGGTCAAGGGCCGGACCGCAACCTAGTTTAGCGCCCGCCTAGCTGCGCGGCAGAACCCAGTCTGCGCGCGGGAAATGGCAGGTATATCCGTTCGGTACACGCTCCAGGTAATCTTGATGCTCAGGCTCAGCTTGCCAGAAATCGCCCACGGGCTCTACCTCCGTCACGACCTTGCCCGGCCAATTGCCACTGGCCTCGACATCCTTGATTGTACTGCGCGCTTCCAGTTTCTGCGCGTCATTGACGTAGTAAATGGCGGAGCGATAACCGAGTCCCACATCATTGCCCTGCCGGTTCAATGTAGTCGGATCATGGATCTGAAAAAACAGCTCAAGGATCTCGCGATAGCTGATCTTTGCAGGGTCAAACGTAATCTCGATTGCCTCGGCATGCGTGCCATGATCGCGGTACGTCGCATTGGGCACATCACCGCCGGTATATCCAACGCGGGTGGACAGGACCCCATCGCGCTTACGGATCAGATCCTCCATCCCCCAGAAACATCCGCCGGCTAGAACTGCGCGCTCTTCGCTCATGCCACATCCTCCACTTGGTCCAAATATTCGCCGTAGCCTTCTGCATCCATTTCGCCTTTGGGCACGAAACGCAGCGACGCCGAATTGATGCAATAGCGCAGCCCGCCCCGGTCGCGTGGTCCATCGCGAAAGACGTGGCCGAGGTGGCTGTCGCCATGCTTGCTACGGACCTCGACGCGGGCCATCCCAAGTGTGTCGTCATGCAACTCAGCGACATGCGCAGGCTCAATCGGCTTGGTGAAGCTAGGCCAGCCGCATCCGCTCTCGTATTTGTCCGATGATGCGAACAGCGGCTCGCCTGAAACGATATCGACGTAGATACCCACCTCTTTGTTGCCCAAATACTTGCCAGTACCGGGCCGCTCTGTGCCGCTTTGTTGGGTCACGTGGTACTCTTCGGGCGTGAGGCGTGCGATGGCATCTGGATCTTTGCTGAATCGGGTCATGGCAGGCTCCTATCTTTTGTTAGCTCTTGCAGGCATAAATGGGCGTGCTGCGCCAAAAGCCAACTGATATTTCACATGCTTCACTGCAGCTTGATACCAGCGCGGCATTTTCCTAGGCTCAAACCCCCGAAGATCGGCGGCCGCCACAGGAACCTAGCCTCTCATTTTGACCCCGCCGGGAACATGGCTTGCCGCGCATAGCACCTCAGCCGGATACATTAACGCATCCTTCCAGCCGAACTTTTCCAGATGACAGAGGATCTAACACCCGACGACACCGCCCCCGATTGTCGCGGCACTTACGTGGCTGGGCAGCTTTTTGCCCCCGGCTTGGGCGTCTTTTTGAACCGCAGGCTCGCCGTTCTCACTTTGTCAGTAGGTTTTCGATCTCTTCCTCGGCGGCGCCGCGTGCTAGCCCCGAGAAATCACCACCAAGCATGTCTTTGGCCGTGGAAATCGCCGCGCCATAGGCGACGCGCGCCAATGCGCCACCGACAGAAATACGCGCCGCGCCCATTTGGGCGACCTCCGCGCGCAGCGTATTGGCGTAACTGCCAGATGCCAGCACATTCACAGGCACCGACACGCTGTCTATAATTCGTCTCAGTGACTTCGCATCCGGCGGCACAGGCACGTAGACGCAATCCGCGCCAGCGGCCTCGAAGGCCTGAATGCGTAGGATCGCCTCGTCGGTGTCATATTGGCCCAGCATCACACCATCCGCCCGCGCGACTAGAACGAAATCACCGGGTAGCGCACGAGCGGCGCTGGCAGCGGCGCGAATACGCTCTACCGCCAGATCAAAGCCGTATGCGGTGAAATCCGGCAGGGCCGTATCCTCGATCGAGCAGCCTGCCAAACCAGCCTCATATGCCAGCCGTATGGTCTGGGCGACCGTTTCGGGCGCGTCGCCAAATCCGTTCTCGAAATCGCCTGAAACAGGCACTGTTACAGCGGAAACGATGTCCTGCGCATGCGCCAGCGCCTCGTCACGCGTCAGAGTTCCGCCATCGACGCGGCCCATGCTGAACGCATGGCCAGCCGACGTTGTGGCAATCGCGGCCGCGCCGAGCGCCTGCATCATACGCGCCGATCCCCTGTCCCATGCATTGACGAGCAAGAACGGATCACCCTTGCGATGCAGCGCACGAAATTTCGTTCCGATATCAGTCATGCCGCATCCCAATCCATCACTACCTTGCCTGAGTTGCCAGATATCATCGCGGCAAACCCCGCCTCAAAGTCATCAATACCGATACGGTGTGTGATCAGACCAGACACGTCCAAGCCGCTCTGCACCAGCGCGATCATCTTGTACCATGTCTCAAACATTTCACGGCCATAGATACCTTTGACGTGCAGCATCTTAAATATGATGGTGTTCCAGTCGACCGCAAATTCGGTTGGGGCGATTCCCAGCAGCGCGATCTTGCCGCCATTATTCATGCGGCTGATCATCTGCTGCATGGCGGCAGCCGCACCCGACATCTCGAGGCCCACATCGAACCCTTCATACATTCCAATGCGGTCCATCACGTCACTAAGGTGCTCCTTAGAGACGTCGACGACGTGCTGCACGCCCATCTTGCGCGCCAGATCCAGACGGTAAGGGTTGATATCAGTAATCACGACTTTGCGCGCGCCGACCTTTTGCGCGACCAGCGCCCCCATGATGCCGATCGGCCCGGCGCCTGTGACAAGGACGTCCTCACCGACAAGATCAAAGCTAAGCGCTGTGTGCACCGCGTTGCCGAACGGATCAAAGATGGCCGCGATCTCGTCCGGTACATCCTCGGGAATTGGGATCACATTCATCTCGGGAATGCAGACATATTCGGCGAAACTACCGGGCCGATTAACACCGACGCCCTTGGTATTCCGGCAAAGCTGTCCACGCCCGGCGCGGCAATTGCGGCAGGTGCCGCAGACAATATGCCCCTCGCCCGACACACGCTGCCCGATCTTGTAACGGGTTGCGGCGGCGCCGGTATCGGCGACCTCCCCGACGAACTCATGGCCGACGACCATGGGAACCGGCACTGTCTTGGCGCTGAACTCGTCCCACTTCCAAATATGCACATCAGTGCCGCATATCGCGGATTTACGGACCTTGATCAGAACGTCCTTCGGCCCTGCTTCGGGCACCGGAACGTACTTCATCCAGAGGCCCGGCTCAGGACGTGACTTGACCAGCGCCTTCATGCGATTTTCCATCAGATCACCCCCAGGTCGCGCCCGACAACTTCAAATGCGTTGATCGCCTCGTCCAGCATTTCGCGGGTCAGTCCAGCGCTCATCTGCGTGCGGATACGGTCTTTGTCCTTTGGCACGACAGGGAAGCTGAAGGCGGTGACGTATACCCCATGCTCGCCCAGTTTGGCTGCCATCTGCTGCGCCAACTTGGGATCACGTAGCATAACCGGGATGATCGCATGTTCACCCGGCAGCAATTCAAACCCCAACTCGGTCATGCGTGTGCGAAAATGTGCGGCATTATCCCAAAGCTGTGCGCGCAGGTCATCGCCGTCCTCAACCAGATCAAACATCTTGAGCGAGGCGGCGGCGATCACTGGCGCCAGCGAATTGGAAAAAAGGTACGGGCGCGAGCGTTGGCGCAGCCAATCGACTACAGATGCGGACGCTGCGGTATAGCCGCCCGACGCGCCGCCCAGCGCCTTGCCCAGCGTACCAGTCAGGATATCGACCCGGCCCATCACGCCGCAATGCTCGATACTGCCGCGTCCAGTCGCGCCGACAAAGCCGGTGGCGTGGCAGTCGTCGACCATCACCAGCGCATCATATTTGTCAGCCAGATCGCAAATCTGGTCCAGTTTGGCGTAATAGCCATCCATTGAAAATACGCCGTCTGTGGCGATCAACCGATGGCGCGCGCCCTGCGCCTCTTTGAGGCAACGCTCCAGATCGTCCATGTCGCTGTTGGCGTAGCGGTATCGCTGAGCCTTGCACAGGCGCACGCCGTCGATGATGCTGGCATGGTTAAGCGCGTCACTGATGATAGCATCCTCAGAACCTAGAATAGTCTCGAATAGCCCAGCGTTAGCGTCGAAGCAGCTGGGATAAAGGATGCAATCCTCCGTCCCCAGAAACGCTGCGATGCGTGCCTCCAGCGCCTTGTGCTCTTCGCCTGTGCCGCAGATGAATCGCACGGATGCCATGCCAAAGCCGTAGCGATCCAGCGCCCCCTGGGCCGCCTCAATAATCTGCGCATTATCCGCCAGCCCAAGATAATTATTGGCACAAAGGTTGATTACCTCTGCGCCGCCCTCCAGCGAGACGCGGCCAGCCTGCGGCGAAGTGATGACGCGCTCGGTCTTGTAGAGACCTTCGTCCCTTAGCCCTTCCAGCCGGGCAGAAATATCGGCGTTGAATTCCTTGGAAGCGTTCATGTCCATACCCTTCTTTTTCGGATTATGGACGAGCCTAGCGCATTCCAACGCGCCGGAACATGCATGTCGTCACGTCGCGATGCGGGGTCTGCCCGATGCCTCGACGGTGATCTCGCCCTCCAAGAATACCTGCCGCGCCTCGGCTTGCGCGGTACGCAGGTCGCGCACTGCAGTAATCTGAATATCCACGGCCCCAGCGGCAATGGCATCGCTGCGGGCAGCGGCCTCTAACGCAGACTGAAGCGCATCCAGCGCAGTGCCCGCTTCGCCATGATCCTCCGGTCCCGTTTCCAGATGCACACGAAAAAGTCCCTCGGAAGGGCTGGTGACAGTGCCACTGCGCCTGATGGTCACACGCCCTACGACGGCACCGATTGCGTTTGCGACGCCCGCATGTTCCGGCAGGATCATCTGGCATCCCAGACGGGCACCGACCGCAGGATAATATGTACCGGCCGATGCGCCAAGCCCGACCACAGGGACGTTCAAGCCGATATCCAACCGCATCAAACCCTGATGCCGGTCAAGGCCGCGCCGCGTCAGCACGTGGCGCGCCAGCTGATCGGGCGGCAGGCCGAACTGATCGGCCTCTTCGGCAAAAGCAGTCTCTAATATGACCAATACGGTCTGGTGCGTAAGTTGGTCCACAATCATCTGAGCCATTTCTACGGCGTTATCTGCCAGCATGTTGCCAGATCCGATACGCTTGCGGGCCAGGAGGGCCATCGCCTTTTGCGCCGCACTTGCATCCCAATTGGACGTAGCCCCAAGGACGTGGCTGGCATCCGACGGCGTTACCCCCGAAACCTGTATCAATCCACGACCAACCAAGCGGCGCAGCGCCTGACCCTCTAGCCGCGTGCGTAGTACCGAGCCGACAGGCTGCACGCCGCCATCCACGATGCGCTGCAATAGCTCTGCGTCGCGATCCTGCAAACCGCCCGCCTCAATCCCCGGCACAGCGCGCACAAAGCTGGCGTCATGTTCGCCGGGGGCAGTAGCGCGCAACTGGGCGTCCAGCGTCCGATGAACAATCTCGGGTGCCTCCTGCGCGATCAGGCAGACGGGCAGCACGCGGCGAGGACCCAGCATAACGCCGCCCGTCAAACCGCCGTCCTGCACATGCACCTCGCTATCACCGCCAAGGCCGGTCGTGCGCATCCCCACCGCTTCGACCATCGTGCGCCACGGACCTACTTGCGCGCCTGCCGGGTCGATCATCGGCTTGCCACCTCGCAGGACAGCGACATCAGTGGTCGTACCGCCGATATCAGACACCAGCGCCGTATCCGCACCCGTCAGCCAACGCGCGCCCACAATAGACGCAGCAGGCCCGCTTAAAATAGTCTCTATAGGGCGCTCTTGCGCCTGCTTTGCGCTGATCAGTGCCCCGTCGCCGCGCACCACCATCAGGGGTGCGGTTATGCCCAAATCTGTCAGCTTGCCCTCGGCCTTTTCGATCAGGCGCGCAATCATTCCAATCAGCCGCGCATTCAATAGCGCGGTCAACGCCCGTTTTGGCCCATTCAGCTTGGCCGATAGATGATGGGAACAGGACACAGGCCGCCCTGTAATCTGTCCGATGATGCGCGCGACCTCCAGCTCATGCTCGGGGTTGCGCGTGGCGAATTGCGACGCGACAGCAAAAGCGGAAATGCCGCGATCCACGCTTAGCCAATCCTCTAGCGCAGCGCGGTCCAGCGGGCGCGCCTCATATCCGGCATGATTATGCCCGCCCGACAGGATCAGCGCCGGATCCCCGCCCAGCGCAGCGCGCAGGCCCTGACCATCCAGATCCTGCTCTCGAAAACCGATGTAGATCAGACCAGCGCGCCCACCTTGCCCCTCGACCAACGCGTTCGTCGCAAGGGTGGTCGATAGCGACGCGAGCGCGATTTGCTCTGGCGCAGTGCCGCTGGAGGCCAGCACGTTCGCCACAGCCTCGCCAATACCGATGGCCAGATCATGCCGGGTGGTCAGCGCCTTCGCGCTGGCGATCACTTCGGCCTCGTCGCGGATCAACACCGCATCCGTATAAGTCCCGCCCGTATCGACGCCCAACAAGATCGCCATATCATTTCTCCTGCCTGACGCACCTATTGGGATATGCCGGATCTGGCGGCTATTCCATCCCTTTTGCGGCATCTTGCAAGCGCTCTACGGCCCAGCATGCGGCGTCGGCAACCGTCGCGTCCGGCGCGCCGACATGCTGGCGCGCGGCATCCATCAGCGATGCCTGCCCAGAATTGCCGATGGCATAAAGGACGTTGCGCAAAAAACGGTCCCGTCCGATCCGCTTGATCGGGCTACCGGAGAATTTCTCGCGAAAGGCGGCATCGTCAAGCTGCGCCAATTCGGCCAGCGGCGGCGCAACCAGATCAGGCCGCGCGTGATACCGGACCTCTCGTGCTTCCTGCGCAAACTTGTTCCACGGACAAACGGCCAGACAGTCGTCGCAGCCGTAGATGCGGTTCCCCATCAGGCTACGCAGTTCAACGTCGACCGGCCCGTCATGCTCAATTGTTAGGTAAGAGATGCAGCGCCGCGCATCCAGCTGATAGGGCGCGGGAAAGGCATCCGTCGGGCAGATGTCCAGACACGCGCGGCAACTGCCGCAATGGTCCTTTTCCGCTGGATCAGTTTCGAATTCTAGCGTTGTAAAGATTGACCCGATGAAGAACCAGCTGCCCATATCGCGGCTGACCAGATTGGTGTGCTTGCCTTGCCATCCAAGGCCCGCCGCCTCGCCTAGCGGCTTCTCTGGCACAGGGGCGGTATCGACGAAAACCTTTACGCTCGTCTCGTCGGAGGTCTGCGCAATCAACCACCGTGCCAATCGTTTCAGCCGCTTCTTGACCAGATCATGATAGTCCTTGTTCTGCGCATAAACGCTGATCGCACCCTTGTCGGGATAGCGCAGCACCTCCAGCGGATCATGCTGCGGCGTGTAGATCTCGCCCAGCATGATGACCGACCGCGCTTCGGGCCACAGGGCCGCCGGATCGCCGCGCCAATGGCTACGTTCGGCCAGCCACCCCATCTGCCCGTGATGCCCCTCGGCCAGAAACTCGGCAAGGCGATCGGGCACCTGCGGCACATCCGAAGGGCGGCAAATCCGCGCTAGTTCAAATCCCTCAGCATGGGCCTGCGCGACCAGCTTTTCCTTTAGCGCGTTCATGTTGCTTCGCGGGCGAGATACCTGTTGGGCATCTGGTATCAAAAATCGAGGTTCGAATAGTGTTTAGGCGGCGGAAAGCCCGAAACCTGATCAGCCAGAATGCTGCGAAAGGCCGGACGGGACTTGATCTTGGCGTACCAATCCTTGACCGCCTCGCTGCGATTCCAATCCACATCCGAGATATAATCAAGCGAGCTGAGATGGGCCGCAGCCGCAAAATCGGCAAGCGTCATTACGTCGCCCGCCAGCCAGCGGCGATGATCCAGCAGGAAGGCCATATAATCCAAGTGATACTTGATCGCCTTGGCACCAGATTTGACATTGCCGCTGTCGGGAAATCCCTTGCCCATCATTTTCTTGTTCACGCGCTCATAAAGAAGCTTGGACGTGACTTCGTGGTGAAACTTGTCATCAAACCAAGTCACAATGCGGCGCACCTCATAGCGGCCTTCTGCGCTGCGGGGCATCAAAGGCGGTTCGGGATGCTTTTCCTCAAGGTATTCGCAGATCGCCGCGCTTTCGGGCATGATGCGCCCATCGATCCGCAGGACCGGAACCTTGCGCGCGGGATTACGACGATGAAAATCAGGGTTCTCTTCCCAATACCGCTCTTCGATCAGCTCGCACTCAATCTTCTTCTCAGCCAGGCTGAGACGGACCTTGCGGCAAAACGGCGATAGTGGAACGTGATAGAGCTTGGCCATGACGCGGCAAACCTTTGTTGCGGTGGGTGCCCTTCAATGCCTGCTCAGGCAAAGGTTTTCAATCCTCGAAACACGCGGCGCGTCCATCCCGGCGGATCGTGGCCGCGCCGTCCATGATACCAGCGGCATGTTTTCGCAGCCAGCTTGATGGCTTGCTGGCCGAGCGATCCTTGGGATCAGGCAACACAGCAGCCAGTCGCGCAGCCTGCTGCGCGGTTAGCTCACTCGCATTGACGCCAAAGTAGTGTCGCGCGGCGGCACCGACGCCGAAAATTCCCTCGTCAAATTCGGCGATGTTCAGATAGACTTCGATGATACGCTGTTTGGACCATACGGCCTCAACCACGGGCGTCATCAGGGCCTCCAGCGCCTTGCGCAACCACGAGCGGCCTTGCCACAGATAAACGTTTTTGACCGTCTGCTGGCTTATGGTTGACGCCCCGCGTGCGCCACCGCGCTCCAGCACTTGGCGGATGGCGCGCATGTCAAAGCCCCAGTGATTACAAAAATCCGCATCCTCGGCCGCGACGGCGGACCGGGCCATTACGGGCGCAATCGCTGCTATGGGCGTCCAGTCATGGGCGATCTGGCCCAGACGGCGGGCCTCCTGCTTCATGTAAAATGTCGGACCGGGGGCGAGGGTCCGGTGCGCAAGTGCCGCAAGGCAAACGCAAAGCGCGCCTGTCGCAAGCGCCCAGATCGCCCACGTCCCCAGACGGCGAAACAGCGAAGCGGCTGGCAGTTTGGTCGATTTGCGCGGCATAGCGCCCCTTAAATGGCGCGCGGCCTGATGTGGCAGGCCGCGCGATATGACTATTTAGAGCAATATGAAGCCCGGCAGCGTCCTACCCTGCCATGTGGTTGACGACTTGCAGGTGCTGCGCCAACTTATTGACCTCGCCAAGGTAGCGTTCGACCAGCGCAGGATCGCTGGGCGCAGGGCTAACGCCAGCGGGAATTTCGCCTGCCAGCACCGATTCGATCATCAGCGAAAGTGGGATAGACACCAGCCGCGCCATTGCCGTACCGCGCCCGTCGCCCCATGCGTCCATCACAAAAGTTTTGTGCCAAACCGGCGCACCATCCCGCTCTGCCATCAGCGATACGCACATCAGAACGCGATCAGGCTCGCCTTCGTCATAGGCATGTTCGGCCCAAAAAGTATCGGACATCTCGCGCAGACGCGCATCCCCTTCGGGGCCCTTGAGCGTCTCGACCTCGGCAAAGACATCTGCCCACGCATCCGTCCAGCCATTCAACCGCAAGGTGCCGCGCACGAACTCTTTGACCCGCCAATCGGGGTCAAAGCCGTAATCTTGAATGAATGGAACGCTATCGCGGTTTGGATAGACCTCAAACGTCTCGGGCGTGGGCAGGGGTGCAGAATAACTGCTGATCGCATTCCACGGGCGATCAACGTTCAGTTCCGCATGATCCTTGATCGAGCGGGAGGGTGACCGCAGCGCCTTCAGCACCCCAAGAGGCGACCAGCTGAATTTATAGCGAAACGCATTGGGGTGCTTGGGGATGCCACCGCAATAAGAGATGAATGTCAGATCGTTCTCAGCCTGAACCGTACCACTGTCGCGGTAGTCGGCGATCAGGGCATGGGCCATCAGGTGATCGATGCCAGGATCAAGGCCGATCTCATTGACGAAGCAAAGGTTCGCGGCCTCGGCGCGGGCATGTAATGCCCGCATCTCTGGCGATATGTAGGACGAGCTGGCGAAATGTGCGCCCTTAGCGAGGCACATCTCGGCTACTGGAACGTGCCACTCGCCCGGCAGCATAGAGACGACCAGGTCACCTGCCTGCACCTCGGCGGTCAGCGCGTCCATGTCGAACGCCTGAATACGCTGCGTGATGTCCCCAACCGCATTTTTGGCCTTATCGAGGCTACGGTTCCAGACCGTGACTTCGTGGCCCGCCTCAATCAGCCGCCTAAGACCGGGAATGGCCGAAAGGCCGGTGCCGCACCAATGTATCGTCATGTTTCGAGGCCTTTCATGGCAGTATCAAATGTCGTGCGCGCCCGTCCCCAGACGCCCCCGTCCAGATTGCCCAGACCGCGCAGGGAGGGCAAGAGGAGGGCAGCAAAGTCCTGCGACGATTCCACTGGCAGAAGCGAGGGCAGATTGTCGATCGCCATCACGTCCATAGGGGGCGCATCGTGAACCCTGCGTGCAGGCGCGGCCCAGTCGGTAGCGGCGTCATAGACTGGCACGGGATTATAGTCACTATCTGGATCACACGCGACATCGCCGATCACGGTCAAATCGCGGGCCGCGTCCAGCGCGCTGCGCGGCACGAACACTGGCGTACCGGGACGGGCAAAGATGCAATTGAGAAACATGTCATGGCTGAGAATTTCGGGGAATGGCCCGCCGCCTTCAGTCTCGGCCTGATCCCAGAGGGTGGGGGCCAGCCCCATCGCAGTGCAAAGGTCAGCGGCCCCGGTGCCGACACGGCCCAGCGCACCGATGATAATCGCCGATGGCAGGCCCAGCCCGTCCAAATCACGGGCCAAATCGGCTAGCAGCGCGTCCTTGCCCGGATAGGTGCCGACAGCCGGGCAAATGCCGCCGCGCTGCTGAGCCGCCCAAGATTTTAGCGTGACAGCCGCGCCCGCATACCCGGCCCAATAGCCAAAGGCAGCGACGCGGCGGCCATCCTCATCCACCAGATACTCCAGATCAAATAGCGTGCCGCCCCCAGCCTGAAATCGCTGTAGCAAGGCGCGTCCGGAGTGCTGCCCCTTGAACGCGTGGCCGAACATGATGTGGCGATGCGGTAGAGGCGTGCCATCGTCGGGCAATTCCTTGAGGCCAAAAATGATGGCATCCTCGGGCGCATCAGGCCAGCTGGCAGAGGGGGCGATATCGCATCCTGCGCTTCGATAGCCGTCCAGCGGAATGGCGCGCTGATCGCTCTGCTCGACCGTGACTTTCATTCCGGCGCCGATCAGATCCGCCGCGCCCTCGGGTGTCAGGCCGACGCGTTCTTCATTCGGGCGCTGCTCGGCGCGGACCCACAGATGTGTCATTGCGGCGCTCCTACAGCATACCGGCGGCGCGTACCGCCTTGACCGACTCGCGCGCCTCCATCGCGTCCAGAAACGCGATGATGCGCGGAAACGCCGAAACTTCGACGCGGTCGCCTTTTAGCCATGTACACATGATGAATAGGTGCGCATCCGCAATCGTGACGCGGTCGCCCATCACGAATGGGCCTGTCAGGCAATGCTCTTCGACAAAGGCCGCACTGGCGGTCATGGTCTTGGGAACTTGAGCGCGCATATCGGCTTGCGACGCCTCCTCCATTGCCCAGCGCGAGGCGCGCGGGCCGTGCGCGTGGTTTACCTGCATTGTACTGGCAAGGTACTGGATGACCGACCGCACCCGTGCGGCGTCAATCGGCGCATCAGGCATCAGGCCCGCATCCGGCGCAATTGCAGCGATGTAGTCAAGGATCGCGCCCGTTTCCGTCACAACGCCATCTCCGGTGTCCAGCGCGGGCACGCGGCCCTTAGGATTGACGCTATGATATTCCGGCTTGGTCTGTTCGGCGTCCGCAAAGCTGAGCTTATGTGTGTCAAAGTCCAACCCAGCCTCGTGTAGGGCGATGGCAACCGCGACGGATACGGTACCGGGGGCGTAGTAGAGTTTCATGGCGAGGCTCCTGCCAGATCAAATAAAAGTACGGGCATGCGCCCGGTCAGCAGCGTCAAGGTGCGGCGTCGCATTGAAGCTGTCCAGCACCAACTGCCCGTGAATGTGACGCAGCCGGTGGACCGAGCTGTTGTGTGTGCGCAGCATCATGCGCGTCATCGAATCCGTGTCGAGCCCTAAGACATGCCGCATTACTATCCCAATTACACCGCCAGACGTGACCAGAAGGCTGCGGCCATGCTGCGCAGAAATCTCATCAATCATGGTGATGATGCGGGTGTTAAAGCTGCCAAATGTTTCGGGCACGCCCGTCAGCTTGTCTTCGGACCAGCGGCCAATCACATCCGGCAGATACCGGGCAAAATCATGCGCGGCGTCAGGCGCTTTGATGCCATGCTGCGCCTCCATAGCGTGTGCCAGATCAAAATACGTTAGCTCATTCAGGCGCGCATCCTCGCCCGTTGCGGTATATCCCATCGCGGTGGCTGTCTGGCGCTGGCGTGTCAGCGTGCCAGTAACGATGCGGTCGAAATGCGGGTCGGTCAAGGCCAGCCATTCACCCAACCAACCAGCCTGGCGGCGCCCCAAATCAGACAGGCGATCATAGCCCGCCTCATCGGTAGCGTTCGAGTTGGCCTGCCCATGGCGGACAAGAATGATCTCTGTCATGCGCGGTCCGCCAAAATCAAACCTCGACCTCGACCGCATCCTGATCGCCGACGCCAAAGACGCGTTTGTACCGCGCGATCTGGTCGGCCGGGCCCATCGCTTTCTTCGGGTTGTCCGACAGCTTGACCGTGGGCCGCCCATTGGCTGCCACTGGCTTACAAACCAGCGAAAAGGGCGCAAGAGCGTCCTCAGGCACCAGCCCGCGAAAGTCATTGGTCAGGTAAGTGCCCCAGCCGAATGACACCCGCACCCGTCCAGAGAATTGAGTGTGAAGCTGGGCAATCTTGGCCTCGTCTAGACCATCGGAGAAGATGATCAGTTTCTTTGCCGGGTCCTCGCCGCGCGCAGTCCACCACTCTATCGCCATGTCCGCCGCCTTGGCCGGGTCGCCCGAATCGACGCGAATGCCGGTCCACCGGGTCAGCCAATCAGGAGCTTTGTCCAGAAACCCTTGGGTGCCGTAGGTGTCGGGCAAGATGATGCGCAGATTTCCCTCATGTTCTTCGTGCCAGTCGCTAAGAACATCATAGGGCGCGCGCGCCAGCGCTTCGTCATCCTCGGCCAGCGCGGCGTAAACCATGGGCAACTCATGTGCGTTGGTGCCGATCGCCTCCAGATCGCGGTTCTTGGCGATAAGGCAGTTCGACGTGCCAACGAATTTCTCGCCCAGCCCCTCGTGCATCGCACGCACACACCAATCCTGCCATAGGAATGAATGACGGCGACGCGTGCCGAAATCGGCAATGCGCAGATCGGGAATGTTGCGCAGTGTCTCGACCTTTTCCCACAGTTTGGTCATCGCGCGAGCATAGAGAACTTGCAGTTCAAACTTCTCCATCCGGTGCAGGACCGAGCGGGAGCGCAGCTCCATTATCACGGCAAGCGCGGGAATTTCCCACAGCATAACTTCGGGCCACGAGCCCTCGAACGTCAGCTCGTATTGGTCGCCAACCCGCTCCAGATGGTAGGGCGGAAGCCGCAATTTATCGAACCAATCCATGAATTCGGGGGTAAACATTTGCCGCTTGCCGTAGAACATATTGCCGCGCATCCACGTGCTTTCACCGCGCGACAGCGAAAGCGAGCGGATGTAATCCAGCTGCTCGCGCAATTCGCCCTCATCCACCAGATCGGCAAGCGGGATATGCGTGGCCCGGTTGATCAGGCTGAACGTGACCTGAGTGTCCGGATTGTTGCGAAATACGGACTGGCACATCAACAGCTTGTAAAAGTCGGTATCGATCAGCGACCGCACGATGGGGTCGATCTTCCATTTGTGATTGTGGACGCGCGAGGCGATATCGACCATGTCAGGCTCCGGGGAATAGGTTGGCATGGTTAAAGCAGGGGCAGGGCAGGATTGGCAAGGCTTGCTGCGCGCAGGCGGACAGAGCTAGCCGCCGACCTTGGCCATGGCAGCCAGCCCCTCGCGATAGCTGGGATAGCGCAGGCGAACGCCTAGCTCATCCTTTATCCGGTCATTTCTGACCCGCTTGGATTCCGCGTAGAAGCTGCGTGCCATTTCCGACATCTCGGCATCCTCAAATGCCACAGCCTCTGGAATAGGCAAACCAAGCAGCTTGGCCGCGAAACCGATTACGTCTTGCGGCGGGGCCGGATCGTCATCGCACAGGTTATAGATCGCACCGGGATCGGGCGCATGCATCGATGCAGCCAGCACCTGCGCAATATCGTCGACATGGATCCGGCTGAACACCTGGCCCGGCTTGATAATGCGCCGCGCCCGCCCGGCCCGTACCTTGGCAAAGGGGCCGCGGCCCGGCCCGTATATGCCGGCAAGGCGAAAGATATGCAGCGGCAGCGCTGGGATAGCCTGCCACGCGGCTTCGGCCTCTTGCCGCAGCCTGCCGCGCTGCGTGGTCGGGGCAAGGGGTGTCTGCTCATCGACCCAGCCGCCATCGTGATCGCCATAAACGCCGGTCGTCGACAGGTACCCTGCCCATTCCAGATGCGGCGCGGCACGCGCGATGCCGTCTGCAATCGCTGCCAGCACAGGATCGCCGCCCTCGCCCGGTCCGGCGGAAATCAGCAGATGCGTCGCCGCCTTAAGCACCAGACGCAAATCATCGCCGGGCCATATCAGTGGCTCGGCCCCACTGGCGCGCACCGCATCCACGTTTTCTGCGCTGCGCGTTGTGCCGATAACGCGCCATCCACCCTCCGCTTGCAGAACATCGCTTAGCGCGCGGGCCGAATAGCCGTGACCGAAGGAAAGAAGCGTCTTTGTCATGTCCCCGATATGCGCCGCGCCTATACGCTTGGCAAGGGCGGCAGGGCCGTGCATCCTGCCGTCGCACCAGTACGGGCAATAATGAAGAGGGCAAAATGCAAGCCAGTGACGAGACGATCAGCAGCCCTCCGGCTTTGCCAGCACGAGCGTTCACCGAAGCCAAACCGGCGGTCGATCATCTCTGCATGCTCTACGATCAGGCGGTGGATTTTCTGCGCGCTGGTTTCAAGGCCGCGCTTCCCGGCCCGGCGCCGACACATCGCATCCGGGCGTTCTATCCCGAAATTCGCCTGACCACCTCCAGCTTTGCCGGGATCGACACGCGGCTGGCCTTTGGGCATGTCGCGGGGCCGGGCACATACGCAACGACGGTGACGCGGCCTGACCTGTTTCGCAACTATCTGATCCAACAACTCGATTTACTGCTGGAAAATCACGGTGTGCCGATCCTCATTGCGGCATCCCGCACGCCGATGCCTGTACATTTTGCGGTCGCGCAGGATGCGCGCATGACCGTACCGCACGAGGGCGCTGCCGGGTTCACCCTGCGCGACGTGTTTGATGTGCCAAACCTCGGCACGATGGACGACGACATCATCAATGGCCTGGCCAAGCGCACGCCGGACGGCGCCGCAGCCCTAGCGCCATTTACGGCACAGCGCGTAGATTATTCACTAGCCCGGCTCGCGCACTACACCGCCACCTCGCCCGCGCATTTCCAGAACCATGTATTGTTCACCAATTACCAGTTCTACGTATCCGAGTTTGAAACATACGCCCGCAGCGCGCTGGCCGATCCGGCAAGCGGCTACACCAGCTTCGTCTCTACATTCGATACCGAGATCACATCACCGGACACGCCAATAGATGCGCCCACCAAGATGCCGCAAATGCCTACCTATCATCTGAAGAAACCCGATGGGTCCGGCATCACGCTGGTCAATATCGGCATCGGCCCATCCAATGCAAAGACGGCGACCGATCATATCGCGGTGCTGCGCCCGCACGCTTGGATCATGGTCGGCCACTGCGCCGGTTTGCGCAATTCGCAGCGTCTGGGCGATTATGTGCTGGCCCATGCCTATCTGCGCGAGGATGGCGTGTTGGATGCGGATCTGCCCACATGGGTGCCGATTCCCGCGCTGGCCGAAATCCAGATAGCGCTGGAGGAGGCGGTCGAGGATGTCACCCAGCTAGAGGGGTTTGCGCTAAAACGTATTATGCGCACCGGCACCGTCGCCAGCGTCGACAATCGTAACTGGGAATTGCGCGATCAATCTGGCCCGGTGCGCCGCCTTAGCCAGAGCCGCGCAATCGCGCTGGACATGGAAAGCGCGACCATCGCCGCCAATGGGTTTCGGTTTCGCGTACCATACGGGACGCTTTTGTGCGTCTCGGACAAGCCGTTACACGGTGAATTGAAGCTGCCGGGCATGGCCAGTGAGTTCTATAACGATCAGGTCGCCCGCCACCTGATGATCGGAATTCGCGCGATGGAGGCATTGTCAGAAATGCCTCTCGATAGGCTGCACAGCCGCAAGTTGCGCGCCTTTGACGAAACCGCGTTTCTTTGACAGGCACATTTTTGCCCATAATTCACGTTCACTGCGCCAGTATACGTTGTAATGCCCATTAAAATGACGTTACACCTTATCGTGAGGCCCAATGAACGGGCAGTATTAAGGAGATCACCCGATGGCGAAACCGATGACAAAGACCCAGCTCGTGGCCGCACTGGCCGAAGAAATGGGTAGCGACAAGAAGACAGCGGGCACTGCGCTCGATTCAATTATTGGCGTCATCACACGCGAAGTGTCCGGCGGCGGCGCCGTCACACTGCCCGGCGTCGGCAAGATCTATTGCCGTGAGCGTCCCGAGCGTATGGTCCGCAACCCCGCCACGGGCGAGCAGATCAAAAAGGATGCCGACAAGGTCGTCAAGATGACCATCGCCAAGGCACTGAAAGACAGCGTCAACGGCTGATCTTGCATCTTGCATGAGTTTCCGAAAGGGTCGCCACTAGGCGGCCCTTTTGCATTTGGGTGGTTGCAGTTAAGGGTAAGCCGACGATGGATCTGCGCAGTATCGTGATGGGCGTTTGCTTTGCCGTGATGTGGTCCAGCGCGTTCACTTCGGCCCGGATCATCGTGGCGGCGGCGCCGCCCGTTAGCGCGCTGGCGCTGCGGTTCATCATTTCGGGCATACTCGCCGTCGTGATCGCCCGGATATTGGGCCAGACTTGGCGCTTGACCCGGCCTCAATGGCGCGCCTGTATCATTCTGGGGATTTGCCAGAACGCGCTCTATCTCGGGCTATACTTTGTCGCGATGCAGACAATTGAGGCGTCACTGGCGGCCATCATCGCCTCCACCATGCCGCTGCTCGTTGCACTTGCCTCTTGGATGTTCCTCGGCGAAAGGCTGAAGCCTTTGGCGCTTTTCGGTCTTTTTGCCGGATTCACAGGTGTCGCTTTGGTGATGGGCACGCGGTTTTCCGGCGGGGTCGACTTGTATGGCCTGACCCTTTGCATCATAGGCGCCGCCGCGCTGGCCGTTGCGACGCTCAGCGTCAAGGGCGCGACGTCGGGCGGTAATTTCATGATGGTGGTCGGCCTACAGATGCTGATTGGTGGCGCAATTCTATCAGTCGTGGCTTTTGCCACCGAAACGCTGATTGTCGAATGGTCATGGACACTGATCGCCGCGTTTGTCTGGACCTTGTTGGTGCCTGGCCTCGGTGCGACGCTGCTGTGGTTCAAGCTGGTTCAGCGGATCACTGCCACTCGCGCCGCCACGTTTCACTTTCTTAATCCGTTCCTTGGCGTCGCAATCGCCGCCGCCGTGCTGGGCGAAGCGTTGCATCCCACGGACCTGATCGGCGTCGCGATTATTATGGCCGGTATTCTTGCAGTGCAGCTATCGCGCCGGTCTAAGGCTTAGCGGCACGCGCGCCCTACCCTACCCTGCACGCGGCCAGCACAGCCATGTTCACAATATCCGTCGCCGTCGAACTGGATGAACAGATCTGCACCGACTTGTCCAAACCCGACAGGATTGGGCCGATCACGGTCGCGCCTGCCATTTCCTGTACCAGCTTGACCGAGATCGAGGCCGAGTGCCGCGCGGGCATCACCAGAATGTTGGCTGGGCCTGACAGGCGCTGAAACGGATACGCCTCCTGCGCGGAGGTATTCAGCGCTACATCCACCGTCATCTCGCCTTCGAATTCGAAATCGACACCCCGTGCCTCCAGTACAGTGACGGCGCGGTGCATCTTTTCGGCCCGCTCGCTGCGCGGATAGCCGAACGTCGAAAAGCTGACGAATGCGACGCGCGGCTCCAGCCCCAGATTGCGCGCGACGGTCGCCGCGCGCTCAGCGATGTCGGCCAGATCGTTTTCATCCGGCCACTCTTGCACCAATGTATCGGCGACGAAAACAATTCGGCCTTTGTGCATCACCGCAGTGACACCCGCGACGCCATGTTCGGAATCGGCGTCAAATACGTGGTTAATCAACTTCAGCACATGCGCCGACTTGCGCGTGGCGCCTGTGATAAGACCATCCCCGTGACCATGCGCCAGCATCAGCGCAGCAAAGACATGCCGATCGCGCGAGGCAAGTTTGTGAATGTCATGCCTGTCGAAGCCCTTACGTTGAAGCCGCCCATATAAGAACGCGCGATATTCTTCCAAATGCGGGGTGTTGGCCGCATTTACGACCTCCAGCTCTGCGACGGCGTCAGCCATACCGGCGCCCTCCAGCTTTGCCTTAATATCGGCCTCGCGGCCAACGACCAGCGCCTTGCCCATGCCTGCACGTTGGTACTGAACGGCCGCGCGCAGCACGCGCAGATCATCGCCCTCGGCAAAGATCATCCTCGCCTGCGCATTACGCGCCCGCGCGCTGATCAGCCGCATTATGCTGGCAGTCGGATCCATCCGCGCCTTTAGCGACGCCTCATATGCCTCCATATCTACGATTGGCCGCCGCGCAGCCCCGGTATCCATGCAAGCGCGCGCCACGGCTGGCGGAATCACGTGGATCAGCCGCGGATCGAAAGGAGCGGGAATGATATAATCACGGCCAAAGGATAGCTTGCGTCCGTAGGCCATGCCCACTTCGTCCGGCACATCCTCGCGTGCAAGCGCGGCTAGCGCCTCGGCGCAGGCGATCTTCATCTCGTCGTTGATCGCGCGGGCATGGACATCCAGCGCGCCGCGGAAAAGGTAGGGAAATCCGAGCACGTTGTTCACTTGGTTGGGGTAGTCGCTGCGCCCGGTGGCGACGATCGCATCGGGGCGCACCTCGTGTGCCTCTTCGGGCGTGATCTCGGGATCAGGGTTTGCCATGGCAAAAATCACCGGATCCGGCGCCATGCTAGCGACCATATCCTGCGTCACTGCGCCCTTGGCGGACACGCCTAGAAACACGTCGGCATCCTTCATCGCATCGGCCAGCGTGCGGCGGTCCGTCACCACCGCGTGGGCCGATTTCCATTGGTTCATGCCCTCGGTGCGGCCCTGATAGATCACGCCTTTTGTGTCACACATCATAGTGTTCTCATGCCGCGCGCCCATTGTCTTCAGCAATTCAAGGCAGGCGATGCCCGCCGCGCCCGCACCATTCAACACGATACGCACATCCCCGATCTTCTTGCCCGACAGATGCAGCGCATTAATCAACCCAGCGGCGCAGATCACAGCCGTGCCGTGCTGGTCGTCGTGGAACACCGGAATGTCCATTTCCTCTTTCAGCCGCTGCTCAATGATAAAACACTCAGGCGCCTTGATATCCTCAAGGTTGATACCGCCAAATGTCGGCCCCATCAGGCGAACGGCATTGCAAAATGCGTCGGCATCTTCGGTATCCAGCTCAATGTCGATGCTGTTCACATCGGCAAACCGCTTGAACAGCACTGCCTTGCCTTCCATCACCGGCTTGGACGCAAGCGCACCCAGGTTACCGAGGCCCAGAACAGCCGTACCGTTCGAGATGACGGCGACGAGATTACCCTTGTTCGTATAGTCATATGCCGTCTCAGGGTTTTCCTGAATAGCGAGACATGGCACAGCGACGCCCGGCGAATACGCCAGACTCAGATCGCGCTGGGTGGTCATCGGCACGGTCGCGGTGATCTCGAACTTGCCCGGTGTCGGCTCTAGGTGAAATGCCAGCGCCTCTTCGGGGGTGAATTTGGGATTTGCCATGTGCGGATGCGTCCTGAAAATGCGTTTATCCCTGCATAGCTGGCTATCGGCGACGCCTCAACAGTTCTGCGCGCGGGTAGCGAGCATTGGGGCTTTCGCCGCTGGGCGATGGTTTGTAGGTTCGCGCCAGCGATGGGGGCCTTTCATGACCAGCGACACAGTCACGCCAATGATGGCACAATACCAAGAGATTAAGGCCGAGTATCCCGGCGCCCTCCTGTTCTATCGCATGGGCGATTTCTATGAGCTGTTCTTTGACGATGCCGCCGCCGCCGCCGAGGCGCTGGATATCGCGCTGACCAAACGGGGCAAGCATCTGGGGCAGGATATCGCCATGTGCGGTGTGCCATTTCATGCGGCCGAGGGGTATCTGTTGACCCTTATCCGCAAGGGGTTTCGCGTCGCTGTCTGTGAGCAGTTAGAAAACCCTGCGGAGGCCAAGAAGCGCGGGTCGAAATCGGTGGTCAAGCGCGGTGTCGTCCGGCTGGTCACGCCCGGCACGCTTACCGAGGAATCGCTGCTGGAGGCGCGGCGCCACAATTACCTTGCCGCCATCGCCGAGGTGCGCGGGGAGCATGCGCTGGCGTGGACCGACATATCCACCGGGGCCCTGCATGTGTTGTCATTGCCGCCCGCGCGGATCGGGCCGGAGCTGGCCCGGCTCAGCCCCAGTGAAGTACTGGTCGTCGATGGCGTAGGCGAAGAAATTGCCAGCGTAGTGACTGAATCAGGTGCATCCATGACGCCACTTGGTCGCTCCGCCTTTGATAGCGGCAGCGCAAGTAAACGGCTCTGCGCGCTGTTCAGCGTTCAAACCCTGGATGCGTTCGGCACGTTTGAGCGGGCCGAAGTCGCGGCGATGGGGGCAGTCGTTGAATATCTGGAAATCACGCAAAAAGGGAAACTGCCCCTTTTGCAGCCGCCCCAACGTGAAAATCTGGCGGGCGTTATGCAGATCGACGCGGCCACACGCCGCAATCTGGAACTGACCTATGCGCTGTCGGGCGGACGCGCCGGATCACTGCTATCGGTCATGGATCGTACCGTGACTGCAGGCGGCGGCCGCCTTCTTGAGCGGCGCCTGTCCAGCCCATCGCGAAGCCTTGATATCATACAAACCCGCCTCGACATGATCAGTTTCGCCGTTGAACAGTCTCGATTCCGGGCCGATTTGCGCGCCCACCTGCGTAAGGTGCCCGACCTTGATCGCGCGTTGTCACGTCTGGCGCTGGACCGGGGCGGACCCCGCGATCTGGCCGCGATACGCAATGCGCTGGAAGGAGCAGAAGAGATTGCGAGACTGATGGAGGGCTTTGATCTGCCGGACGCTCTAGCGGATCAGGCCAAGGATTTGATCGGCCATGACGCCCTTATGACGTTACTGGATCAGTCTTTGGTTGCCGAGCCGCCTCTGCTGATCCGCGACGGTGGCTTCATAGCCGAGGGGCATGACGCCGAGTTGGACGAGGCGCGGCAACTGCGCGATGAGGGTCGCGGCATCATCGCCAAGATGCAGGCCGAATATGCGCAGCAGACGGGCATCTCGACCCTCAAGATTAAGCACAACAATGTATTGGGCTACTTCATCGAAGTCACCGCGACTCATGCGGAAAAAATGCTTTCGCCACCGCATAGCGATACGTTCAAACATCGCCAGACGACTGCCAACCAAGTGCGCTTTACCACAATTCCACTTTCTGAGATGGAAACGCGCATTCTGAACGCGGGCGGACGCGCGCTTGAGATTGAAAAGCGTCTCTATGAAGGGCTTAAGTCCGCTACTTTGGCTGAGGCGCCTGTATTGACCCAAGTTGCGCGGGCCTTGTCCCAGATGGATCTAACCACGGCACTGGCCGATCTGGCGATAGAGGCAAATTGGTGCCGCCCAAAGGTCGATGACAGCCGCGCTCTGGCCATCACGGGCGGAAGGCATCCCGTAGTGGAGCAGGCGCTTCGCACCCAAGGGGGCGGGCCATTCGTCGCCAACGATTGCAACCTTGGAGGTGCGACTGACATCTGGCTGCTGACCGGTCCGAACATGGCAGGCAAATCTACCTTTTTGCGGCAAAATGCATTGATAGCGCTGTTGGCTCAGATGGGCAGTTTTGTGCCTGCGACCACCGCGCATATCGGCATCGTCAGCCAACTGTTCAGCCGTGTCGGCGCATCCGACGATCTGGCGCGCGGACGCTCGACCTTCATGGTCGAAATGGTCGAAACGGCTGCGATCCTCAATCAGGCCGATGCAGGCGCGCTGGTTATTCTGGACGAGATCGGTCGCGGCACCGCCACCTATGACGGCCTTTCAATCGCATGGGCCACGCTGGAGCATTTGCACGAAGTAAATGGCTGCCGCGCGTTATTTGCTACGCATTATCATGAGCTTACAAACCTGACCGATAAGCTGGCCCGCGTCGACAATGCGACCGTGGCGGTGAAAGAACATGAGGGCGACGTCATTTTCCTGCATGAGGTGCGGCGCGGCGCGGCCGACCGGTCCTACGGGGTGCAAGTCGCAAAATTGGCCGGACTGCCGACGGCGGTGATCAACCGCGCGCGCGTCGTGCTGGATGCGCTGGAGCGCGGCGAACGCGAGGGCGGCAGTGCGCGGGAGGCGCTTATCGACGATCTGCCGTTATTCTCGTCCCGCCCGATGGCGCCGCCGATCCCGCCCCGGGGCCCGTCCGAGATTGAGACGGCGCTGAGCGCGGTGTTACCGGATGAGCTAAGCCCCCGCGACGCACTGGCGCTAATTTATGAGTTAAAGTCAAAACTACCACAAAGCGGCACTGAATAACGCGAAACGCCACGAAAACTTATCCGTGGCGTTAACGTTTCACAGCGTCCTTAGGCTAGTCTAACTTGGCATTGATGACACGCCCACCTGCGCCGGGCGCAAAATGCGATCGTGCAGCATGAAGCCTTCTGCCGAGACCTGTATGATTTCGCCAGCCTTGGTGCCGGGCAGCGGCGCTTCGAACATCGCCTCATGGTGTTGCGGGTCGAATCGGTCGCCCACCTGCGGCGACACGATGCGTACGCCATGTTTGGCAAAGACGCTGATCAGCTCGCGCATTGTCAGCTCAATCCCCTCAATCAGCGCGGCATTCGCCTCGCGCTGGTCTTCGCTAATGGAATCTACGGCGCGCTTCATGTTGTCATAAACTGGCAGCAAATCGCGCGCCAGTTTAGAGCCACCGTAATTTTCGGCCTCGCGGCGGTCCTTGTCGGCACGCTTGCGCGCATTTTCGGCGTCAGCCAGCGCCCGCAGGAATTTGTCGTGAAACGCGTCGCGTTCGGCGCGGACGGTGTCCAGCTCGGCGTCCTCATCGGAAATCTCTGTCATTTCCTCGTGATACGCCTCGGCCTCGGCCTGTTCGATATCGTCAAGGAAATCTTCGTTTTCGCGCTCTGCCATTTTATAAGCCCTTCAACTTCTATCGGCGATCAGCTTGCCCACCAGCTGCGCCGTATAATCCACGATCGGAACGATGCGCCCGTAGTTCAGCCGAGTGGGTCCAATGACCCCCACGGCGCCGACGATCTTCCGGTCTGCGTTCATATAAGGAGAGACCACCAAAGAGGAACCCGAAAGTGAGAAAAGTTTGTTCTCAGAGCCAATAAAGATGCGAACCCCCTCGCCCTCATCCGTCAGTTCGAGGAAGTTAGCGATGTCTCGCTTACGCTCCAAGTCGTCAAAAAGGGTGCGGATACGCTCCAGATCGACCTCATCGGTACTCGCGTTCAGCAAATGCGACCGGCCCCGAACAATGAGGCGTTCTGGCCCCTCACCCTCGCCCGCCCAAACGGCGAGGCCACTTTCGATCATCGCGTGAGCCAACTGGTCGATCTCTTGTCGGCGCGCGTTGATCTGGCTGGCGATCACAGTCTGCACATCGCTAAGTGTGCGGCCCTCAACCAACGAATTTAGGAAGTTCGCCGCCTCCCGCATTGAGCTGGGTGTCTGCCCCGGCGGCGGGGTAAAGATGCGGTTTTCTACGTGCCCGTCGCCAAAGACCAGCACCACCAAGGCACGATCATGGCCCAGGCTGACGAATTCGATATGCTTGATGGGCGCCTCATGCTTTGGCGCCAAGACCAGCGATGCACCTTGGGTGACCCCAGACAATGTCTGACCAATGCGGTCCAAGACGCCAGCAACATCCGTGGAGTTTGACGACATCGTGCTGTCCATCAAAGCGCGGTCCGCGCTTTGCAGATCGCCAACCTCAAGCAGGCCATCGACGAACATGCGCAGGCCGCTTTGCGTGGGCACGCGGCCAGCGCTGATATGGGGGCTGTCGAGCAGACCCATATATTCTAGATCCTGCATGACGTTGCGCACGGTTGCGGCGCTGATCTTTTCGCTCATATCGCGCGTAAGGCTGCGTGATCCAACGGGTGCGCCGGTCAGCAAATATCCCTCCACTACGCGGCGAAAAACCTCGCGCGAGCGCTCGTTCATCTCCTCCAGCAGCTTCCGCGCGTCAGTCATGAATGGCTCCTCGCCTTGCTGGACTATCTAAGAGGCTGCGGTGCGTGCGGTCAATCGGGGTTGCCATCCCGGCCCGGCCACCTGTATTCCCGCGGGCAACCGACATAAAGGATTAGTCATGCGCCCCTCTGGTAGAGAGTTAAGCGAAATGCGCGCCGTTTCAATCGAAACGGGCGTCACGAAACATGCCGAAGGGTCGTGCATGATCCGCGTTGGCGACACGCACGTTCTGTGCACAGCCACCATCGAGGACCGGGTGCCACCCTTTATTAAGGGGTCGGGTCTGGGATGGGTCACGGCGGAATACGGGATGCTTCCCCGCTCGACCACGTCGCGCATGCGCCGCGAGGCGACAGCAGGCAAGCAGGGCGGTCGCACAGTAGAGATTCAGAGACTAATCGGGCGGTCTTTGCGCGCAGGCATTGACCGTGTGGCATTGGGCGAGCGCCAGATCACAGTTGATTGCGACGTCATTCAGGCCGATGGCGGCACACGTTGCGCGTCAATCACTGGTGGATGGGTCGCGCTAAAGCTGGCGGTAAACAAGCTGATGAAGACCGGCGAAGTCACATCCGATCCGCTGATCGATCCGGTCGGCGCCGTGTCTTGCGGCCTCTACGCCGGGCAAACTGTCCTTGATCTGGATTATCCCGAGGATAGCGAAGCTGGCGTCGACGGAAATTTCATCATGACCCAGTCGGGCAAGCTGATTGAAGTCCAGATGTCGGCTGAGGGCGCGACGTTCAACCGCGAGCAGATGAATCAGCTTATGGATCTGGCTGAAAAGGGCGTCGGCGAATTGGCCGCGCTGCAACTGGCCGCTGTCAATGCGTAAGCTGACCGGCGATACCCTGCTGGTTGCCACGCATAACGCGGGCAAACTGGCCGAGATCGCTGATCTTTTGCGTCCCTATGGCATCACTGTGGTCGGCGCCGCCGATCGCGGTTTGCCTGAACCGGAAGAAACTGAAACCACCTTTGCTGGAAACGCCCGGATCAAGGCGCACGCCGCCGCGCAGGCCACTGGCCTACCGGCGCTATCCGACGATTCGGGTATTGAGATCGATGCGCTGAATGGCGCGCCTGGTGTCTATACCGCTGACTGGGCAGAGACACCGACTGGCCGCAACTTTGCCATGGCAATGACTAAGGCGCATGACAAGCTGGTTTTATCGAATACGCCGCAACCGTGGACAGCACGATTTTGCTGCACATTGGCCCTCGCATGGCCTGATGGTCACGACGAGATTTTTCCCGGTACGGCGGAGGGCAAGATCATTTGGCCGATGCGCGGGGATAACGGGCACGGATACGATCCAATATTCCAACCAAAAGGGTACGATGTTAGCTTTGCCCAGATGGACCCGGCTGAAAAGAACCGCATCAGCCATAGGGCAGATGCGTTTGCCAAGTTTGTGAAGGGCTGCCTTGACTGAGGATTGGCGCCTTGGCGGCTTTGGCCTGTATCTGCATTGGCCGTTCTGCGCCGCCAAATGCCCGTATTGTGACTTTAACAGCCACGTTAGTAACGATGTCGACCACGCAGCTTGGCGTGATGCCTTTCTGCGCGAGATTGATCGTTACGCAGAATTAACCCAAGGACGCGTGCTGAACTCTGTTTTCTTCGGCGGCGGTACGCCCAGCTTGATGCCGCCCGAGACAGTCCACGCCATTCTCGACCGGGTCCGGCAACACTGGACACTTGCCAACGACTTGGAGATCACGCTTGAAGCCAACCCCGGTTCGGTCGAGGCGGGCAGATTCGCGGGCTATGCCTCCGCTGGCGTGGACCGTATTTCTATGGGGATCCAAGCGCTTAACGATACAGACTTGCGGCGTCTTGGCCGTATTCACACAGCATCCGAGGCACGCGCCGCCTTTGACGTAGCGCGCGCTCAGTTTGACCGCGTCAGCTTTGATCTCATCTATGCGCGGCAGGACCAGACACTGGCCGATTGGCGCAGCGAACTGTCTCAAGCGCTGGCCATGGCCGTCGACCACCTATCACTTTATCAGCTGACGATTGAGCCGGGCACGGCGTTCGGTGCCCGCTTTGACGCCGGCGGGCTTAAAGGATTGCCCACCGACGATCTGGCCGTGGATATGTTCGAGGCGACGCAAGAGTTGTGTGAGGCTGCCGGAATGCCAGCATATGAGGTGTCAAACCACGCTGCAAAGGGCGGGGAATCAAGGCACAACATGATCTATTGGCGTCATGGGGATTATATCGGAATTGGCCCTGGCGCGCATGGGAGGCTGACCCTCGATGACACGCGATGGGCAACCGAGGCGTATGCTCATCCCGCAGCGTGGCTACCTCGTAGCGACAACGGCCTGACGGAAAAGCCCCGCTTCGCAATCGCCCCCAAAGACCAGGCCGGCGAGTATTTGATGATGGGGCTGCGCATCGAGGGCGGGATCGACTTGAAGCGCTATCGTGATCTTGCAGGGGCGGAGTTGAACGCCACAAAGATCGAGGACCTTGCTGCGTTAGGGATGATCCGTACCGATGGCGTAACAATTGCGGCGACGCCAAAAGGGCGCATGGTGTTAAACGCGGTGATTACCGAGCTTTTGCCAGACTAAACAGTGCTAACCCGTCGTCAAAATTCTGCAAAGCTCATCAAGCTCATCAAGCGTCTTGTAAGTAATTGTAATAACGCCACTTTCTTCACCATCTTGATGATCAACCGAGACCTTCATCCCTAGGTTAGCTGACAAATCACCTTCCAACGCGCGAGTATCAGCCGTCTTTTCGGAGACTTTCCGGGCCGGTTTGCGACTGGTGCTATCATTATCTGAGGGGACCGCGGCTGCCTTTCGAACCAATTTCTCGGTATCTCGTACCGATAGATCGCCAGCGATTACCTTCTTGGCGAGTGCGATGGGGTCCTTCGCCGTGATTAGGCTGCGCGCGTGCCCCGCTGACAGCTTGCCTTCGGTTACGAACGTCTGAACAGCCTCAGGTAATTGCATCAGCCGCATCGTGTTCGCGATATGGCTCCGGCTCTTGCCCAGTGCTTCTGCTAGCTTTTCTTGAGTGTGACCGAATTTGTTCATCAACTGGACGTATCCAGCCGCTTCTTCGACGGGGTTTAGGTCAGCGCGCTGGATATTCTCGATAATCGCGATTTCCAAGACTTCGGTATCGTCAAAATCGCGAATGACTACTGGAATGCGATGTAGGCCCGCCTTCTGTGCGGCGCGCCACCGCCGTTCACCGGCGACAATCTCGTAACCGTCGCCCTTTCTTCGGACGATTAAGGGCTGAATGATCCCTTTTTCTTTGATCGACGCCGCCAAGTCATCCAGCAAATCAGCGTCGAACCGACGGCGCGGCTGATCAGGGTTTGCGACCACCTGTTCGACCGGGACCATCATATCTGGGGCACGCGGAGCAGACGCGCTCAGGTCCGACCGATCATTCACGTCTGCCATCAATGCGGATAGGCCACGGCCCAATCCCCGTTGTTTTTGTCCCTTGTCAGCCAATTGTTCTGCCCCTTGTCTAAGCCGCCACCGGCGTCCTGTTTTTGACCAATTCCTTTGCCAGCGCGCGATAAGCGTTCGCGCCGCGTGACTGCGAGTCATATTCCAGCACGGACATCGCATATGACGGTGCTTCGCTTAACCTAACGTTTCTGGGTATCATCGTCTTAAAAACCAAATCGCCAAGGTTTTCCCGAGCGTCCCGCTCAACCTGGCCTGATAGATTATTTCGCGCATCGAACATCGTCAGGACCACACCCTCGATCCGCAGATTTGGATTGGCCGATTGACGTACCTCCCTGATCGTCAACATGAGCTGTGACAACCCCTCAAGCGCAAAAAATTCGCTCTGTAGCGGTACCAAGACCGAATGAGAGGCCACCATCGCATTTACGGTCAACAAGTTAAGTGATGGCGGGCAATCGATGAGCACATAATCGAGATCGTAGCGATCCATTGCTGTCTGGCGCAATGCATCATGCAGAAGGAAGCTGCGCTTTTCGTTCGAAATCAGCTCGATATCAGCAGAGCTAAGATCAACCGTTGCTGGGATTATCATCAGATTTTCTCTGTTGGTGGGCTGTACGACCTGCCCTAGGTCGATATCTTCGAGCAACAACTCGTACGTCGTAAACTCGCGATCATCCACCTCAATCCCAAGACCCGTCGACGCATTTCCCTGTGGGTCCAGATCGACGATCAGTACGCGCAAACCTTGTTCGGCCAAGGCCGCGCCAAGATTTATTGTCGTGGTCGTCTTACCGACTCCACCTTTCTGGTTTGCGACCGCTATAATTCGTGGCCCGTATGGGCGGGCTAAATCAGACACGGGACACTCCTTTAATGCTGAGAATCGCGGCGTCAGCTTTCAGTTCACTTTTAGTCGCAGTGCAATCAAACTTCCACTCAGTTCTTGCGGTGTTAAGCTCATTTTCCCACTGCGCGCCCTTTGGAAAAATTGCAGTTCCGTTCGCGGCCAGATGCTGTTCTGCATACGCCAACAAAGTAGGCAGATCCGCCAGTGCGCGGGCCGACAGAATATCCGCAGTCAACGGTGGGACTGCTTCAATTCGGTCATTAATTACGGTCGCAACCACCCCAACCTCCCGTAGTGCCGCGCGCAAGAAAGCGCATTTCCGTTCGTCACTCTCGACAAGAGTAATCCGCGGCGGCGCGTTTGTAGCGTGAGCAAGAATTGCCACGACGAGGCCAGGATATCCTCCGCCGGACCCCAAATCTGCCCAGTGATCAATCTGGCTAGGTGCTATTCTGTATACTTGGATCGAATCCAAAATATGCCGCTCCCACAGCATTTCCGCACTTTCACGGGATATAAGGTTGATCTTTTTTGTCCACTTAAGCGTTATGTTTTCCAACGCGCGCAGTCGGTCTAATGTTTCACGTGAAACATTATCCAGCATAGAACTCACACCGCCCGCACCCGATCACCCGATCGCAATCTAGTAAGAAGCAAAGTAAGGGCCGCTGGGGTCATTCCGTCAATCCGCGCAGCATGAGCCAAATTCGCCGGGCGAACTGCCTGCAACTTTACCTTCAGTTCGTTCGAAAGTCCGTCAAGGACTTGATAATCGAAGCTTTTGGGAATTACATGCGCCTCATCCCGACGCATCAGCGCTACGTCCCGCTCCTGCCGCGCGATGTAAGTTGAGTAGAGCGCATCTTTTTCTAACTGCGACCGGACCTCATCCTCAATCTCATCGAGCTTTGGATTGAGTCGGATCAAATGTTCAAATTTGGCTTCTGGAAGAGAAAGAACCTGATAGCCATTCCGTCTGCTCCCATCTTGATTGATCTTCAGCCCGAGCGCCAACAGTTGCTGAGGAGTATACGTATGTTCCGTGATTAGGTTGCGTGCAGAGTTGAGGTCTGCCATTTTGCGATCAAACACGATACGGCGCACGTCCGAAACGCAGCCCCACGATATCCCCTGACCAGTCAATCGTTGGTCGGCATTATCTGCGCGCAGCGACAGCCGGAACTCGGCTCGTGATGTGAACATTCGATAGGGTTCGCTAACGCCACGGGTTATAAGATCATCAATCATGACCCCGATGTAGCTGCTGGACCGACTAAAAAGCGCAGGCGCCTGCCCCGATGCAGCCAAACTCGCATTTAGACCAGCCACCAGCCCCTGCGCGGCTGCCTCTTCGTACCCTGTAGTTCCATTGATTTGGCCGGCAAGATATAGCCCGGGCACGTCCCGAACCATGAGGCTGGCATCTAAAACGCGCGGATCGATGTAGTCGTATTCGATAGCATACCCCGGCTGACGAATTTCTGCATTCTCAAGTCCATGGATCGATCGGACATACTTAACCTGCACATCCTCGGGCAGGGATGTTGAAATGCCGTTTGGATAGATCAAATGATCAGTCAGGCTTTCCGGTTCTAAGAAAATTTGATGCGACGTTTTGTCGGCGAACCGTACCACTTTATCTTCGATAGATGGGCAGTATCGCGGTCCGACTCCATCTATCTGCCCTCCATACATCGCGGATCGTTCAAGATTCGCACGAATAATTTCATGCGTATTCTCATTCGTGTGGGTAATGCCGCAGGAGATCTGACGAGCCTGGACGCCTTTCGACAGAAACGAAAACATCACTGGCTCAGAGTCACCCGGCTGCGATTCAAGGCAATCCCAGTTGATCGTCCGCGCGTCAAGCCGCGGCGGAGTGCCAGTTTTCAACCGTCCCATTCTGAGGTCAAAACTGTCGAGACGTTCGGCTAACTTCACCGAAGGCTTGTCGCCCAATCGCCCGCCAGGTCGCGAGACATCGCCGATGTGAATAACGCCCCGCAAGAAAGTGCCCGTCGTCAGAACGACTGCTTTGCTCGCTACCTCGGAGCCGTCGGCGAGAACCACACCGCAGACGCTGCCACTTCGCATCATAAAGTCAGCAGCTTCGCCCTCAATGATCGTAAGGTTCTCTTGCGCTTCCAGTTCAGCGAGCATCTTCATCCGGTAAATGTGACGGTCGGCCTGAGCTCGAGGGCCCTGGACTGCAGGACCTTTTCGGCGATTCAAAAGGCGAAATTGGATACCCGCCGCGTCTGCAACGCGCCCCATAACACCATCAAGCGCATCAATTTCGCGCACCAGGTGGCCTTTGCCTAGACCGCCGATTGCCGGATTGCATGACATGACGCCAATACTGTTGCGAGACAGAGTGATCAGCGCTGTTCTTGTACCAGTACGTGCGGATGCATGCGCAGCATCCGCGCCTGCATGCCCGCCACCGATGACCAAAACATCAAAATCGCAATGTTTCACGTGAAACACTCCTTACTTACCTAGGCAAAAACTAGCAAAGATTTCGTCTAGCACGCTTTCTACATCAACACACCCTACCAGAGAATCGAGGCCCCGAACAGCGCTTCGCAACTCCTCCGCTGCCAAATCGGCGGAATCCTCCCCATCGCGCATGAGCTCTAACGCCGCCTCTAATGAAGCCGCGCCGCGCGTCATTGCCTCCCGATGACGCGCACGTGTAGCGATGCCCGCGTTCGAAGCGCGAGTCGACAGTACCTTTGCAATCCATCCGATCAGATCATCAACGCCTGCACCGGTTTTCCCCGAAATGCCGGGATACTCGCCTGTTTGAACGTCACATTTCGCTACAAGGACGATATCGTCCTTCTCTGGCTCAAACGGCAGAGGGCAGTTAGGCGAAACAAGAAAAACTCTCAAATCGGCGGCGGTAGCGCGCTTTCGGGCCAGGTCGACTCCCAACGCCTCAATTCGATCATCTGTATCCCGCAACCCGGCGGTGTCCAGCAACGTTACGGGCAGGCCAACGATATCCATCCGTACCTCGATAACATCACGCGTTGTGCCCGCAATATCAGAGGTAATAGCTGCATCGCGACCGGCCAGTCTATTTAGCAACGTCGATTTGCCTACGTTCGGCGAACCGATGATCGCGACTTCAAAGCCTGCACGTATACGCTCGGCAGCGTGCGTTCCTGAAATCTCATGCTTAAGATCGGCAATCACACTGGATATCAAGCTGCTAACTTCTGGCGACACGTCGACCGGGACTTCTTCATCTGCAAAGTCGATCGTCGCTTCCATCAGCGCTGCGGACCGTATCAGCTTCCGGCGCCATTCGTCGGCGCGACTTCCCAATTCGCCAGAAAACACCCTCAGAGCTTGCTTGCGTTGAGCCTCAGTTTCAGCGTCGATCAAGTCCGCCAAACCCTCAACCTGCGCTAGATCAAGACAGCCGTTGTCTAGTGCGCGCCGCGTGAACTCACCTGGGTCGGCCGGCCTAAGGCCTTTGATACTGGACAGCGTCTCAAGCATTGCCGAAACCACTGCGGTACTACCATGCACCTGAAATTCAACAGATTCTTCGCCAGTGAAGCTTGCGCCCTCGGCGAATGTCAGAACCAGCGCCTGATCAAGAACATCGCCTTCTGAATTCCGCAAGGTACGTACTGACGCCAGGCGCGCCGATGGCACATCCCCGCAGATGACCTCACACGCAAACCACGCATCAGCTCCGGACACGCGGATAATCGAAACCCCGGCCCTGCCCTGTGCTGAGGACATTGCGTAGATCGTATCCATGCCCGCCTCCGTTGTCCGATGGGGCATTGTATGCCAATCGGGATCGCCAGTTAGTTGTCAGGTATTCATCGAGTCAAAGAATTCGGCGTTTGTCTTGGTTTGCTTGAGTTTGGAAATCAGGAACTCCACGGCATCGGTTGTACCCATTGGGTTAAGGATGCGGCGAAGTACAAACGTCTTTTGCAAGTCCAGCTTGTCGACCAGCAGCTCTTCTTTGCGTGTGCCTGATTTCAGAATATCGATCGCGGGGAATACGCGCTTGTCAGCGATCTTGCGATCCAGGACCAACTCAGAGTTACCAGTACCTTTGAATTCTTCAAAGATGACCTCGTCCATCCGGCTGCCTGTATCAATCAGCGCTGTCGAAATGATTGTGAGCGAGCCACCTTCTTCGATATTGCGCGCTGCGCCAAAGAATCGTTTAGGTCGTTGAAGTGCATTCGCATCCACACCACCGGTCAAAACCTTGCCCGACGATGGAACGACAGTATTGTATGCCCTACCAAGTCTTGTGATCGAATCCAGAAGGATCACCACATCTCGCTTATGCTCGACCAGGCGCTTGGCCTTTTCGATCACCATTTCACTAACCGCCACGTGCCGCGTCGCAGGCTCGTCGAAGGTCGAGCTAACGACCTCACCTTTGACGGACCGCTGCATGTCAGTGACCTCCTCAGGCCGCTCGTCGATTAGCAGAACGATCAAATAGCATTCCGGATGGTTGCGCTCGATGCTAGCCGCGATGTTTTGCATGATCATCGTCTTACCCGTACGCGGGGGCGCGACGATCAGCGAGCGCTGGCCTTTGCCGATGGGCGCGACCAGATCAATGATACGCGCCGATTTGTCCTTGATCGTCGGATCATCGATTTCCAGCGTCAGGCGCTCGTCCGGATAGAGCGGCGTTAGGTTATCGAACGCGATCTTATGACGGGCTTTCTCAGGATCTTCGTAGTTGATCTGGGTCACGCTGGTCAGGGCAAAATAACGCTCAGTGTCGTCGGGCTGCTTCATTTCTCCGTCGATGGTATCGCCTGTGCGCAGCGAAAACTGCCTGATCATGTCGGGCGAGACATAGATATCGTCGGGGCCAGACAGATAATTTGCCCCAGTTGAGCGCAGAAAGCCGAAACCATCCTGCATAACTTCAAGCACCCCATCACCAAATACAGTCCAACCTTCTTCCGCTCGCTCTTTCAGGATCGAGAACATCATCTCACCCTTGCGCATGGTCGAGGCGTTCTCGATCTCCAACTCTTCTGCCATGGACAAAAGATCCTTGGCGGTGTGCGCCTTGAGATCGGACAGGTTCAGACGGTCTTCGGACATTGGAAACCTCAAGCGCGCAGGATCGGCGCGGAATAGATAGAATTGAATATGAAAATGCGCATCCCGGACGGGCGGCTCACCGCTAATTACAAGCGACGCGCGCCCGAGTCAATCACCGGTTAAAATCGCAGGACGACAGAAAAGACGATCACGATTAGCAAAATGGTCGGCACCTCGTTCATGAGGCGAAAACCGCGCCCACTGACCTTGCATGTGCCGTTATTCAGCTCCTTACGGCGCGCGCCCAGCCAATGATGAAACCACGTCATTCCTAAAACGCCTGTCGCCTTGGTCCATGGCCAAACGGACCCCCAGTCCACAATCCCAGGTGTGAACACTAGCATTAGGCCAAACACCCATGTTGCGATCATTGCCGGGTTCATGATCGCCCGCAGCAACCTACGCTCCATCACCTGAAATATCTCGTCGCGGCTATCGCCGGGCGTCGCCGCCTCAATGTGATAGACAAAGAGGCGTGGCAAATAGAACAAGCCCGCCATCCAAGAGATGACGGACACGATGTGCAGCGCCTTCGTCCATAGATATATCTCTGCAAGAAATTGAATCATGAACGTGTCCTGTCTGCGCCTGTCTTCCTAATAATAATATAGAAATATAGGAAAGGATGATGATGAAGTAGGGATTGCCAATGCTGTGGATTATTAGGTCATCCACAGATCTGGCAACAGCCTGAAGAGATGTGGATACCTTTGTGCGTATGTCAGTCAGTCTGCTATATATCAGCATAATGCCCGTAGAATCCATCCGGCTCTTGCTGCTCGGCCTTGGGATAACCCTCGACCCCAACCGATTCCTCCCGCGCAAAATTTTATACAATCCACCATGGGATTTTTGCCGTGGCGCCAGCGTGAAAACCGTGGGCTATCCGCCTGGCATTGGCAATGGCGTGCGAATGGGGATAACTCGGGCGGATCTACCACCACTTGCCAACGGGTTTTCCACATGACTGTCCGCATCATTCTGGCGTCCCAATCTGCCATTCGCCGCACGTTGCTGGAGAACGCGGGTATTGCTGTTGATGTCCATCCTGCGCGCATTGATGAGGATGCCGTGAAGTCTGCCCTGTTGGCGGAGGGCGCACCACCTCGCGATATCGCGGATGCGCTGGCAGAAATGAAAGCCCGCAAAGTTGGTGAGCGGCATCCCGGCGCACTGGTTATCGGCTGCGACCAAGTTCTGGATCTGGAGGGCGCGATCCTATCCAAGGCCGAGAAGCAAAGCGAGGCGCGCGAAAACCTCATTGCAATGCGTGGCCGGACGCACAAGCTGATTTCAGCTGCGGTGATTTCTGACGGAGCCTCACCGGTCTGGCGCCATGTGGGTGTTGTGCAGATGCAGATGCGTGATGTATCGGATGCATATCTGGATGATTACATCGCGCGCAACTGGGATAGTATCCAGCATTCGGTTGGCGCGTATAAACTGGAGGAAGAGGGCGTGCGGCTGTTTCAGCGCATCATCGGCGATCATTTCCATGTCATGGGCCTACCCCTACTGGAAATTATTACTTTCCTCGCCGCCAGAGGAGAGTTGAAGTCATGAGCGCACATACAATCCCGCTGGCCGGCGTTATCGGCTCGCCTATCGCCCATTCTCGCTCGCCGCAGATCCACAGGCATTGGCTGAAAACGCGCGGCCTTGCCGGGCACTACATTCCAATGAATGTCGCTGCCGAGGATCTGGAGACTGTGCTGCGCACGCTGCCCAAGGCAGGCTTTGTCGGGGTGAACGTGACGATCCCGCACAAGGAAAAAGTGCTCGATATCGCCGATCTGGTCACTGATCGCGCCACGCTGATTGGGGCTGCGAACACGCTCATCTTTCGCAAAGATGGCAAGATTCACGCCGACAACACCGATGGATATGGCTTTATCAAAAACCTGCAAAGCGCGCCTTGCGCGTGGAATGCCAAGGCAGGGCCCGCCGCTGTGCTGGGCGCGGGCGGTGCATCGCGCGCGGTTATCGCGGCGCTGCTGGATGCTGGCGTTCCGGAATTGCTGCTCTCGAACCGTACGCGCGTTCGCGCTGATGCGCTGGCGCAGGAATTTGGCAAGCGGGTGCGGGTGTTCGATTGGGTTCAGGCAGGAAATATGATGGATTATGCGGCAACGGTCGTGAACACCACGTCGCTGGGCATGATAGGACAGCAGCCATTGCGCGTGCCGCTGGATGGCTTGCAAAAGGGCGCGGTCGTGACAGATCTGGTCTATGCGCCTTTGCGCACCAAGCTGCTGGAGGTCGCCGAGCAGATGGGGTGCCATACCGTTGACGGCCTTGGCATGCTTTTGCATCAGGCTGTTCCAGGGTTCGAGCGGTGGTTTGGCGAGCGGCCAGAGGTCGACAGCGCGACCCGCGCCGCCGCGCTTAGATGAGCTACCTTTTGGGTCTGACTGGCTCCATTGGCATGGGAAAGTCGACAACGGCCGCGATGTTCGCAGATCTGGGGTGCGCCGTCTGGGATGCAGATGCCGCCGTACATCGTCTTTATGCTCCGGGAGGTGCGGCTGTCGCGGCGATGTCTGCGGAATTTCCCGCCGCAATCGAAGACGGCAGCGTGTCACGCGATGCATTAAAGAAGATTATCGCCGATGACAAAACCGCGTTGGCGCGAATTGAAGCTATCGTGCATCCGCTTGTCGCCGCAGACAGACAAGCGTTTTTGGCCGGAATAGAGACTGATATCGCCGTGCTAGACATTCCGCTTCTTTTTGAAAACGGCTATGACGCCGAAATGGACGCAACCGTTTGCGTGACCGCGCCCGCGCACATGCAACGCGCCCGCGTCCTAGAGAGAGACACGATGAGCGAGGCGCAATTTAATGCGATCCTCGCAAAACAGATGCCTGACGCAGAGAAACGTGCCCGCGCCACATGGGTCATCACTACCGATACCCTTGAACACGCCCGCGCGCAGGTGCAGGCTGTTGTTGACGCTATCAGACAGGACATGCCCCATGCGTGAGATCGTGCTAGACACCGAAACCACTGGTTTCGAGCCTGATCAAGGCGACCGTATCGTCGAGATCGGCGGTGTCGAACTTCTTAATCACATGCCGACGGGTCGCACCTATCACCAATACATCGACCCCAAACGCGCCATGCCCGAAGACGCGTTCAAGGTGCACGGCTTGGGTGATGATTTTCTACGTGGCAAGCCGATCTTTGCCGAGATTGCAGAAGCATTTCTGGAATTCGTGGGCGACGCCAAGCTGGTGATTCATAACGCTGCATTCGATATGAAGTTTCTAAACGCGGAGCTGCGCTGGCTGAACAAGCCGCAATTACCGTGGGAGCAGGCTATTGATACCTTGGCCATAGCGCGCAAGAAATTTCCCGGCTCGCCTGCTTCGTTAGACGCGCTGTGCCGCCGGTTCAATATCGACAATGGCGCGCGTACGCTGCACGGCGCGCTGCTGGATTCCGAGATTCTAGCAGAGGTCTATCTGGAACTGATTGGCGGGCGCCAGCCCGGATTGATACTTGGTCAAAGTCAGAGCCAAATGGGCCGATCAGAGACACAAGAAGCATGGCGCCCGGCCCCGCGCCCTGTACCGTTGCCCGCGCGGCTTACCCCTGATGAGGCCGCCGCGCATGACGCTTTTGTTGGGACGCTGGGCGATGCGCCAGTGTGGCGCCGAACGTCCTAGCCAAAGTTTAGGCAGTGCCGCTGGGCTGCTGCTCCTGCTCGGCTTGGCGGCGCGCGATCTCATTGCGGTAAATCGACACGAAATCAATGTTCTCCATGTTCAGCGGCGGGAAACCACCATCGCGCGTGACGTCTGATACGATTCGGCGAAAGAATGGGAACATCAGGCGCGGGCATTCGATCATCAGGAACGGATGCAGTTGATCTTCGGGCACGTTTTCGACGTGGAACACGCCAGCGTATTCCAGCTCCAGCAGGAACAGATCGTCCTCGGTCCCTTTGTTCTTGGAGTGGATGCGCAGCTTGGCGATCACTTCGTACTGATGGTCGGCGGCGCGCTTCTTGGCGTCCAGATTGACGTTGACGGTCACATCAGGCTGCACTTCGCCGCCTGCGCCGCGCTGGGCAAGGATGTTTTCGAACGACAGATCGCGTACGAATTGCGTCAGAACCTGCATCTTGATCTGGGGTTGCTCTGCGCTTGCTGCGCCATTTTCCTGTTCGGCCATCGTCATCTCCTGAGTATGAGTTTGCGCAGCGGTCTATCAGGTCGTCGGATGCGCCTCAATCCCTGGTCCATCCAGACGGCTTCCTCGGCTTATCGTCGGGTGACACCTCGGTAAAATCGCCCTCAATCGTATTCGGATCCTGGCTGCGGCGCGGGGCAGCGCCGGTGCTAAAGCTCTGAACTTTGACCCGCTTGCGCAAATAGGCGAATGCGGCCCGCCGAAAAGGCGGCGTCAGCAGCGCAAATCCCAGTGCGTCGGTGAAAAATCCGGGCGTGACAAGCAATACGCCCGCAATCAGGATCATCGCACCATGCGCCAAGGCCTCTGTCGGATCGCTTTGGCCCGAAAATGAGCCGCGTAGCTCACTCAGGGCCAGCGCACCTTGCGTTCTTACCAGCCACGTCCCCAAGATTGCGGTCAGGATTACAATGGCCAGCGTGGGCCACAACCCGATCAGCCCGCCGACCTGAATGAAAAGGCCGATCTCGATAATCGGGATGATCATGAATGCAATGAGTAGCCACATCTGGTCTTGTCCTTCGGGTTTGCCGTGCGCCAAGGTGGACTTGGCCAGCCTCGCCCCCTACATAAGGCTGCAGACCCGCAGATTTCAACGCTTTGCCCCGATGAGGTACTCATGAACTCGCCTATTTTGCAGCTTTTGGTTCTCGCCGGCATTGCTGTCTTCCTGATCCTCAGGCTGAGGAGTGTGCTGGGCACACGTGACGGTCACGAACCAGCACCCAGCTCAAAGACCGGACCGTCCCCCCGGCCCCATAAACTTGAGGTTATTGAGGGCGGGCCGGACCGCGACATTACCGACCACGTCCCAGAGGATGGCGAAACCGCCGCTGCACTGGCCGAGATGAAGCGTGCCGAGCCATCATTCGGCGTTGGCGATTTTCTGAGCGGTGCGCGCGGCGCGTATGAGATGATCCTGATGGCTTTCGAACGCGGGGATATGGAGGGGGTCAAGGATTTCTTGTCCGAGGACGTCTATGCCTCCTTTGCCGAGGTCGTGGCTGATCGCGAGAAACAAGGCTTGACCATTGAGGCCGAGTTTATCGGTATCCGTGATATGACCCTCGCCAATGCCAGCTTTGAGAACAGTGTGGCTGAAATAACGGTCAAGTTCGTAGGCGAGCTGGTATCTGTGGTGCGCGGCAAAGACGGCGAGATTGTCGAGGGCGAGCCGAGCAAGGCCAAGCGCCAAAAGGACGTCTGGACGTTCGAGCGGAGCATGGGCGCGGACGACCCCAATTGGCGGCTCGTCGCCACCGGCGAATGATCAGAGCTGCGCTGTCTGCCATAGCGCTCGCGGTGCCGTTTATCGGTCCCGCCGCACTGGCCGAGGCGCGCTATGACATCGTGGATTTTGCCGATCTTGAGGGCTGGGCTGCGGACGATCACGCCAGCGCGCTGCGTGTCTTTAACGAAACATGTCCTGATATGGACGATATCGATTGGCGCTCGCTCTGTGCGCTTGCGCAGCAAAACCCAAGCGCGCGCAATTTTTTCGAACTGTTTTTTCGCCCCGTCTTGATTAGCGAGGGGCGGCCCGCGCTGTTTACCGGCTATTTTGAGCCTGAATTGAATGGCGCATTACACTCTGGCGGGCGTTATCGCTATCCCCTCTATCGCGAACCGCCCGAGTCCCTCGCGAACGATCCGTGGATATCCCGCCGCGAGATTGAGACGGGCGAAACGATGAAGAACCGGGGGCTAGAGATAGCGTGGGTCGATGACCCGGTCGAACTGTTCTTTCTGCAAATCCAAGGGTCAGGGCGTGTGCGTTTGCCGGACGGCCGCACCATCCGCGTCGGATATGGGGGATCGAATGGTCATGATTATCGGTCTATCGGGGCGGAGTTAGTGCGACGCGGTGTCTACAACATCCATCAGGTTTCAGCGCAGGTTATTAAAAATTGGGTCCGGCGAAACCCCGTCGAGGGGGCGGAGTTGCTGCTGTTTAATCCCTCGTATGTCTTCTTTCGCCGGATTGATGATTTGGCACCCGAAAACGGCCCACGCGGGGCCATGAACAGGTCCATCACGGCCGGCAGGTCAGTGGCGGTCGATCCGGCGTTTGTCACTCTGGGCGCGCCTGTCTGGGTCGAAAAGGATGGCGAGGACCCAGTGCGGCGCCTGATGATCGCCCAAGATACCGGATCGGCGATCAAAGGCGCGCAGCGGGCGGACCTTTTCATGGGAACGGGTGATGAGGCGGGCCGCATTGCGGGCCGCATGCGCGATTCGGGCCGGATGCTGGTTCTTATGCCGATTCAGCGGGCGTATGCGCTGGCGCCGGACGCGATCTGATGAGCCGCAGGCGCCTGAGACCCGACGAGCTTGACCTGTGGCGACAGGTTGCCCGCACAGCCGAGCCGCTACACCCTGCGCAGGCCCGCCCCAAGGCCACGCTTCCTGTGGGCGCCCGGCCGGAACCCCCCGAGCGCGTCGGCCCTGCGCCAATCCAGCATTTCACCGTGGGACAAACGTCGGCGCGCGGTGGCCCGTCGCATGACGTGCTGCCTGGCCTCACCGATAGGATGCAGGCGCAGCCTGTCACGATGGATCGCAAGGCCTATGACAAGCTAAAGCGCGGCAAGTTGGCGCCAGAGGCGCGCATCGACCTGCACGGAATGACGGTTGACCGCGCTCATGGGGCGCTATCGGGCTTCATCATGCGCACCCATAGCGACGGCAAGCGGCTGGTGCTGGTCATAACGGGCAAGGGGCGGCGCAGCGACGCAGGCGGCCCGATCCCGGTGCGGCAGGGTGTGCTACGCCATAACGTGCCGCATTGGTTAAGCCTTCCGCCGCTCGCGGGCCTCGTGATGCAGGTCACGAACGCGCATAACCGCCATGGCGGTGGCGGTGCCTACTACGTTTATCTAAGGCGCCCCAGGTAGCAGACCCTTGGCGCGGTTGACGCCTATCGCCATGGACACTGTTGAGATCACAAAGAAGACTGCGATCCACAAAAACTGCACCTCGATTCGCACGCCTAAATCGATCGCCAGCCCTGAAATACCGGGTCCGATGGCTGATCCCAGTACCATGACCGCCGCTGCCATTGCCTTGATAGAGCCGATATGGCGCGTACCATAGAATTCGGCCCAGAAGGCTGCGGGCAGCGTATTGTTCATCCCGGTGTTCATCCCAAGAAACAGAAAGCCGACCAGCATCCCCCATGTGCCGTTCGCATAGGCAAAGAGGACGAAGGCCGCCACCATCGGTAATTGCATCCACGGTATCAGGCGCGCTGTCCCAACCTTGTCCAGCGCCCAACCGCTGAGCATCATCGCGGCGATGCTAACGGCGGTGTAGATCGGGAACATTGCCACCAACTCGACATGGGACAACGATTTAACCTCGGCGATGTGGACCTGATGAAAGAAGAAGGCGGTATTGAAAGCGGACGGCCCCAGCAGCGAGGGGATCATGAACCAGAAAAGCCAGTGCCGGAATGTCTGATTACGCGTCCAGTATCGCGCCTCCATCCCCATACTTTGGCCTGATTGCGCATGGCTTTGCGGAGTTCGCTCTTGGCGCAGCAAAAGCAGCAAGATAGGCGCGCCAATGAGTGCGATTGCGGCCGCGACCAGCCACAGCAGATGCCAGTCCATCACCAGCATGAGCGCGACAAAGAGGATAGGCAGCACCGCCTCGCCCAGCGAAAAGCCCAGTATAGAGACTGATAGCGCGCGGCCCCGCGCTGCGATGAACCAGCGGGCCATGGCGACGGTCGCTATATGGCTGCTCATCCCCTGCCCGGTGAACCGCAACGCAAAGATCACGGGTGGCAGCAGCCACCACACGGGATTTAATGCCATGGCAACACAGGCCAGCGCCAACATCACGAGGATGACCGCCCCAATAGCACGCACGCGAAAGATATCTGTAAGCCCGCCGGCCCAGACCATCACAATTGCCGACACGGTTGTGCCCAGCGAATAGATCCCGCCCCATTGCCCATGGCTAAGACCAAACCCCTCGCGGATTTCCCCGGCAAAGATCGAGATAAAGAAGGTCTGCCCAAAGCTGCTGAGAAACGTCAGCAAAACACCAGCGGCAAGCCAGCGTGCATTGTCGCGTATGAAGGTCAGCGTTTGCATCCGCTGTTGGTGGCGTGAAACGCGCAAAAAGAAAAGCAACAAACCGATGCGTGATACACCGGTGCGCTGGGACTCTACTCATTGCGGCAACGTGCAAAAGTCAGGCGGCGCGCGTGAAGAAGCTGGCCGTATCTGAAGCTAGACTGAGAAAGCGGTTGGCATCTTAAAGCACATAGCGGCTGAGATCGGCGGATCTAGATAGTTCGCCCAAGTTCTTTTCGACGAAGGCGGCATCGACTGTCACGGACTCGCCGCCTCGGTCGGGGGCGTTAAAGCTAAGCTCCTCAAACACCCGCTCCATAACTGTATAGAGTCGGCGCGCGCCAATATTTTCCACCGACGCGTTCACCTCGGCGGCGATGTGGGCAAGCGCTCTGATCCCGTCCTCGGTAAAATCGACCGTAACCTCCTCGGTGCCCATGAGGGCGGTGTATTGCCGCGTCAGGGCGTTGTCAGTTTCGGTCAGGATTCGGACGAAATCCTCTTCGGTCAACGCGCGCAGTTCGACCCGAATGGGCAGGCGACCTTGCAACTCGGGCAGCAGGTCCGACGGCTTGGCAATGTGGAATGCCCCCGACGCGATGAACAGGATATGATCGGTTTTGACCGCGCCGTGTTTGGTGCTGACGCTGGTACCTTCGATCAACGGTAGCAGATCGCGCTGCACGCCCTCGCGGCTAACCTCTCCGCCGCGCGCATCGTGGCGGGCGCAGACTTTGTCGATTTCATCCAGAAAAACGATGCCATTCTGCTCGACCGCCTCTAGCGCGGCGCGATTGACTGCCTCGTCGTCCAGCAGCTTGTCGGCCTCCTCGCCGATGAGGGTCTCATAGCTTTCGGCCACGGTCATCTTGCGCTTGACTGTGCGACCGCCGAACGCCTTGCCGAATATATCGCCAAGGTTCACACCGCCCATCTGGCCGCCGCCGGGCTGACCGGGGATTTCCATCATGCCCATCGGACTGGAATTGTCGGCCAACTCCAGCTCAATCACTGTATCGTCCAGCTCGCCAGTCTTCAGCTTTTTGCGGAACAGATCACGCGTGCCCTCGCGGGCATCCTCGCCTGCGATGGCGGTGATGACGCGTTCCTCTGCAGCGGTACGTGCAGCGGCAGTCACGTCCTCGCGCATCTGCTCGCGGATCATGGCAATGGCGCTATCCACCAGATCGCGGATTATTTGCTCAACGTCGCGGCCGACATATCCGACCTCAGTAAATTTCGTCGCCTCAATCTTGATAAAGGGCGCGCGGGCCAATTTCGCCAAGCGGCGGCTGATCTCGGTCTTGCCGACGCCGGTGGGGCCGATCATCAGGATATTTTTCGGATAAACTTCGTCGCGCAGATCGTCCGGCAACTGCCTGCGCCGCCAACGACTGCGCAGGGCGACCGCGACGGCCCTTTTGGCATCGCTCTGCCCGATGATAAAACGATCCAGTTCGCTGACAATTTCGCGCGGAGTGAGGTCGGTCATTCGGTTTCCTTTTGCGGTCTGAACGAAACCTAAGCATGAGCGGCGGAAACGCAAGCGGCGCTATGGCGTGGCGCCAGTCCGACGGCATCGGGCGCGGTCCCTTTCGCGGATGTTGGCTTAGCCCTTAATCTTCTCAACCGTCAGCTTGCCGTTGGTATAAACGCAAATATCAGCGGCGATCGCCATGGCGGCACGGGCAATAGCCTCCGCATCGCGGTCCGTATCTATCATGCCGCGTGCGGCGGCCAGCGCGTAGTTTCCGCCCGATCCGATTGCGGCCACGTCATGCTCGGGCTCCAGCACGTCGCCGGCGCCGGTAATAACGTATAGGTCGCGCCCGTCTGTGACGATCAGCATCGCTTCCAGCTTCTGTAGGTACTTGTCGGTGCGCCAGTCTTTGGCCAGATCGACGCAAGCGCGTTGCAGTTGGCCGGGCGTCGCCTCCAGCTTGGTCTCTAGCCGTTCCAGCAGTGTAAAGGCGTCGGCGGTTGACCCGGCAAAGCCAGCGACCACGTCGATCCCTCCAGGACTCAGGCGTCGCACCTTGCGGGCGGTGCCCTTGATCACTGTCTGGCCCAAGCTGACCTGTCCGTCACCAGCGATAACCACTTCGCCGCCCTTACGCACGCCGATGATGGTGGTGCCATGCCAGCCAGGGAATTGTTCGCTCGCCATTTTGTCACTCCTTGTGCCTCTGCAGGCAATATGTAAGCCGCAAGGCCCGACTGCAAGTTCCACGGGGTGCAGCAAAAAGGGCGCCGTATTGGGCGCCCTTTTAAATCTAATTGATCAGCAAGATCAGATCGCGTCTTCGATCCATTTCTGCAGCGCAGCCTTGGGTTTTGCGCCCGAAAGGTTCGATACGACTTCACCATTCTTGAAGATGAACAGCGCCGGAATGCCGCGCACGCCTAGATTGCTGGCCATGCCCTGATTGCTATCAATGTCGACCTTGACCACTTTAATCTTGCCATCCATCTCGTTCGACAGCTCTTCCAGTGCCGGGCCGATCTGCTTGCAAGGTCCGCACCATTCTGCCCAGAAATCCACAACAACGGGGATATCGGAATTCTTTACTTCGGCGTCGAAGGTATCGTCTGTGACGGCAACTGTGGCCATGGGTCATCTCCTGAATTGGGTTCTAAGGATACGTAAGTAGCGGCGCCGCTGAGGTCAAGTTGCCGCAGCCCGGTGGAGCGCGTCTGACACAAGATCGTGTGGAATTGGCATAAGGATGGCATCGCGCGTCCATAATATAGCGGTGTCGATCCGCCTTTCGGGCCAGACCTGCGCGGCCATAGCAGCATAGGCGCCCATCTGGCGCAAAAGGCCCTCTGGGCAGCCCGCAGGCGTATCTGGGACGAGCGCGTTCGATTTGAAATCGACGATCAGCACCGTATCAGCCGTCACAATCAGGCGGTCGATCACGCCCTGAAGGCGTCCCAAACCGGGCAGATCGGCGGTGATGCCTACCTCTGGCAGGGCGCCTGCGCCCCATAGCACCGTCAGATCTTTGGACGCGATGTTGCGCGACGCCTCGTCCAGAAGCGCGTCCAGATCGGGGGCGCCCGGTAGGATATGCGCGGCAGCGCCGGGCCAGCTATGCGAGGGCAAGGCGGGCAAAAACTCAAGCAAGGCGTGGATGCGGCTGCCTCGCAGCATCGCCGCTTCTTCAACAAGGCCGGTATCGCCCGGCAGCGCCTTGGCACCGCCCAAGTCCGACGGGCTGCGGGGCTTGGGCGTATCCACTGGAATTGGCGCATGAGTTTGGAAGTAGGAGGGGAGGACGGCAACTTTGGGCGGCGCGCTATGGTCCGGGGCTGACGGCGCGGCTGTCCAGTCACCCCGCTCCAGCCGCAGGCCATCGGCGCCGTTGATACGGTAGGGTACCGCGTCCATGCGCGTCAGCCCGGCTGCGACCTTCTCATACCAGCTATCCCCGCTATCGCCCGGCTTCTTGGCCGAAGCCACGATCAGCCACTTTTCGGCGCGGGTCATCGCGACATATAGCAGGCGGTCCCGCTCGGCGCTTTGGGCCAGTTTGATCCGGTCAATCACCTCGCTTTGGGCGTCTGGAATGACGCCGGATTTGGCCCGCCACAGCGGCGCACCGCCGACGTCCAGCACCTGCGCTCGCACATCGTTCTTGCGCTTGCCCGTCTCTGGCAGGATCACGATGGGCGCCTCCAGCCCCTTGGCGCCATGCACTGTCATCACGCGGATCAGGTTGCCCGCTGCGTCCATCTGGCGCTTGATCTCCAGATCGTCGGTCTCCAACCAGACGAGAAAACCGGTGAGGCTATCGACCGCCTTTTGCTCATACGCAAGCGCCTGAGATAGCAGCGCGTCAATGCCATCCTCTGCCTCGGCGCCCAGGCGGGCCAGCATCCGGCGGCGCCCGTCATGGCGCGTCAAAATACGCTCGATCAAATCATAGGGCCGCAGGTAATCTGCCTGATTGCGAAGGTCGTTCAGGATCTCCATCGTCTCGGGGAATTCCGCTGCACGTTTGCGCAGCGCCTCCCACAGGTATTTGCGCGCGCGCCCCTGCGCCAGATCGTAGAGCTGCCTCTCGTCCCAGCCAATCAGCGGCGAGCGCAGCGCGATGGCGAGCGACAGATCATCCTCGGGTGTGGACAAAAATGAGAGGACCGCCGCCAGATCCTTGACCGCCAGTTCGGCGGCGACCTTCATCCGGTCGGCCCCTGCTATAGGCAGATTGCGCGCCTTGCAGGCGCTGATGATCTCATGAAAAATATCGCTGCGCGACTGCACGAGGATCAGAAAATCGCCCGCGCGCACTGGCCTCATGCCGCCTTTGTCTGGGATCGGTTGGCGGGTTTCGATCATGTGCGCAATGTTATCGGCAATTTGCGTCGCCAGAATAACGCTTGGATCGTCCTTGGCCTTGATGTCGACGGGCGCATGCCAAGGCGGCGCCTCGGCCTCGGGCGCCTCGGGGTTTATCGGCCACAGATCGACGCGGCCGGGCATATCAGGAAAAAACGGTATGTGGCTCTGATCCGCGGCAAAACCTGATGCCTCAAGCTCCCTGAATGTGGCGTCGACCACGTCAAGGACGGCGCTGGACGAGCGAAATGAGTGCTCCAGCCGCTGGCTTTGCAGGGGCGTTCCTGCCGCCTCCAACCGCTCGGCAAAATCGCGCTGCATTCGGTCGAATTCGCGCGGATCAGCCCCCTGAAAGGAATAGATCGACTGTTTTTTGTCGCCAACAACGAAGATGGTGCGCTCGGTGCCGTCGCGGGCGCCCTGCCCGGCGGTGAATTCCTGCGCGAGGCGGTCAATAACCTGCCATTGGACCGGGCTGGTGTCCTGCGCCTCGTCCACCAGAATGTGGTCAATCCCACCATCAAGGCGGAACAGCACCCATGCCGCCACATCCGACCGGGTCAGCAGCGCACGGGCGCGCAGGATCAGATCGTCAAAATCCAGCCAGCCACGCAGCTGTTTGGCGCGCGCATACGCAGGTAGGAACACTTGAGCGAAATCCTGTAGCGCGATGCCTAAGTTAAGCGCCTGTAGCGCCACGCGTTTGGGGCGCGCATCCTGAACACGGTGCATCCATGCGTCTATGAGGTCCATAGTGGGGCCAAGCGCGGTTCGCGTTGGCTTGGTTGGCGTGCGGCTCGACACAGTGAAAGGCGCCTTGCCCGATTTGGTCAGAAAGACATCCTCCAAAATCGGAAGCGCACCAAAATCCAGACACGAGATGCGGCGCAGCTTGGCCGCTGCCCTGATATCATTGGGACTGCCAGATGCTAAAGCAGTCACTAACTTGCCTAAAAGACCCGTTTCGCCGCCAAGGAAAACCTCTTCCTCGACGCTGCGGCGGCTGACATCGGGGCGCAGACCCAGCGCATGCGCCAGCCCCGCCTCGGTGCGCGGCGCATCGAACATCGGCGCGCGACTGGCGATTTCGCGCGTTAGCTCGTCCAGCGTCTCGCCAGTGTGATATTTCGCCAGCGCCGTCAGTTTGGCCGCATGCGGTCCTGCCCCGATCTGCTCAACTATTTCGGTCCGCAACAGTTGCGCCGTTCGCTCCTCCATCTCGACGAACTGGGGGCTGACCCCCGCCTCTAGCGGAAAACGCCTTAGCAGGGACGCGCAGAACGAGTGGATCGTCTGGATCTTGAGCCCGCCCGGTGCCTCGATCGCACGAGCAAAGAGGCGCCGGGCACCGCGTAGCGCCTCGTCGTCCAACCGACTCTCAATCCCAAGCTCCTGCAGGGCCGATGCCAGCTTGACGCTATCCAACATCGCCCATTCGCCCAGCCGCTTGAACAGACGGTTCTGCATCTCGCTGGCCGCGGCCTTGGTATACGTCAGGCAAAGGATATGTTGCGGGTCGACATCGTTCAGCAGCAGCCGTGCCACCCGATCGGTCAGAACCCGCGTCTTGCCCGATCCGGCATTTGCCCCCAGCCAAGTGGAGCGGCCCGGTTGAGCGGCTGCAATTTGGGCCAGTGTCGCATCGTCGCGCTGCATCATGTCATCTCCTGCGGGACAGGATCATCGGTGATGTCCCACTCGCCAAACCGCGAAAGCTGATCATAGTCGCCCGCGTCTTTTTTGCCCTGCATCGCGCGGCGCGCAACATAACCCTGACGCAGGTCGCGGTAGGCGGCGATCAGATCGTGCAGCTGCTGCCAAACCTTGCTGGCTGGCTCGTCCTCCAGCGGTGCGGGCATTTCTGTCGGCTCGCTGCCAAGGCCGATATAGACCGCACGGGCCACATCGCAGGGCGCCAAATCGCCAAAGCCAGCGCGCTGGGCGATGGCTGCCTCCAGCAGCAATTGCTTGTCGAAGTGGATCTGTTCCTTTTTGCCCGGCGGTTTTCCCGTTTTGTAATCATAGATATGCAAGCAGCCGCGGTCGTCGATATCAATGCGGTCTGCAGTCGCCACGAGGGTAAATCCCAAATCGGCCATCTGCGCCTGTCCGCGCGCCTCGAATGCTGTGGGCGTGGCTAAGTCGCGGCGCGCCTCCTCAGTCTCGATGAACCAATCAGCGACCCGCTCCAGCCGTGCAAGCCATAGCGCGCGTGCCTCCGCCCATGGCACTTTACTGGTCAGCACCTCTTCGGCCAAGGTCATCAGCACCTCGCGCGTCAGGCGCTCGGGGGCGGCTACACTGTCTTTGACAAAGCGTTCCAGCACCTCATGCAGAACGATCCCGCGCAGCAACGCATCGGGCGCGCGCATTAATGGGTCCAGTGGACGTAGGCCCAGCACATGTTTGGCGTAGATCGCATAGGGATCGCGGATGAGCCGCTTGATCTCAGTCACTGACAGGCGGTTTGGGCGTAGATCGACGGGCGGGCAGGGCGCCGGTCGCGGGGCAGGGGTGATCGCCTCGACCGCCTCTAGTTGGGCGGCGCGGTCCAGCCAATCCTGCCCGCGTTGCCGCATCGCATTTAGCGCATCGTCGCCACCCTGCTGCGGCAGACCTGATAGCAAATTCTGCATCCGGTTCAGCCAGCGTGACACGACCGTCTCGGCCTCGTCCGAGCGCGCACTGCGCGTCAGCCATACCTCGCCCGCCAGGACCGCTTGCTGAAAATCATGCGCCGCCAGTCCGATGCGCCGCTCAGGCAGCAAGAGGCCCGCTTGATGACGCAGCGCGCGGTTAAGCCATGGGTCAGGCGTTTGCGATTCAGGCCAGCTGCCCTCATTCAGGCCAGCAAGGATTAGCATATCCGCGCCCTGAACGCGGGCCTCCAACGTGCCCCAGATGAGAATTCCAGGATGGGGCTGCGCAGCGCTACGCACCTGCTGTCCGCGCAAAATCGCGGCAAATAGCGTGGCGTAATCGGTGGCCGTCATATCGCCGCCATGTACCGCCTCGGCGCTAAGCAAATCGCAAATCTCGCGCGCCGGTTTGCCTGCGTCCGCGCTCCATAGCTCGCTGGTATGCTCGGCAGTGCAGCCCTGAGCAATCGCCTCGGCGGTGGCCAGATGCGCAGCAACGCGCGCCTCAAGCGGGCTCGCCTCTGGCGCGTCCTGCGCCGCGATGTGGCCGCCGATCCAGTTTGCCCAGTCTCGCGCCATTGGTTGTGTCAGTTCGGCTGCCCAATCGACGATGTCGCCCGCTTTTGGAAATGGCGGGCCGTTGCGGCGCAGGTGCAGCTCCAGCTCATGGGTCAGCAGCAGATGTGTGCCCCGGTCGCCGCCCGTATGCGTCAACGGATGTTTCAGCAGCGTCAGCAGCGCCTCGGCAGTGAGAGGCCCGAGGGCAAGCTCGGCCACATGGCGCAGGAACCGGCCCGGCGGCGATAGGTGTAGCGGGATACCAGCGCTGTCGTCGGGGATGATGCCCCACCGGTCCAGCGCGGCGGCGACACGGCGTGTCAGGCTGCGGTCAGGTGTGATCAACGCAGCGGTCTGGCCTGTCTCAGCCGCCTCTCGAAGGCGCATGGCGATGGTCAGCGCCTCTATCCGGTGCGACGGGGCCTCGATCAGTGTGACGCCAGCCATCGCTTCTGCGATCGCGTCCAGTTTTGGACCCTCGTCCAGCCATTGATCGGTGATCGGCGCAGGGCGCAGCGCCAGCGATACCAGCTTTGCGCGTGCGGGGCTGGGGGGCAGCGCCCCTGTCCAAGGTGGAACACGCCCCAGGTCCAACGCCATGCGTAGTGCCTGAAAACGGTATTGCGGATGATCCTCGCTCAGCATCGACGCATCGTTCATTGACACCCAGACATGATCTGGCGTGTCGAAGTCGTAGCCCGGCAGGACTACCGCGCCCTGAGGCAGTCGCGCAACTGCTTGCATCAGCATCTGCGTTGTCCCGCGCGACCCGGTCGACCCGGCCAGCAAGACAGGATACTGCGGCGGCGCGGCTGCCCAACGTTGGATGGTGCGCTCAATTACCTGCCTTTGCCGCGCCTCGACACCCGGTGCGCCGCGTCCTTCAGTGAAGTGGCGCACAATGTTCAAAAACGCGCGAATACGCTCCCAATGGCCGGATTGATCGCTGATATCCAGCGTGTCGATAACGTCCGGCGATACGCCTTCGCCCTCCATCTCGTCCATAAGGGTCGCGAGGCTGGAGGCCAAATCGTAAAGCGCGGTGCGGGGCGCAAGGTCGGGCTGGGCATCAAGCAGGGACGAGATCAGCTGGATCAGCTCCAACCGACGGCGTAGAGGTGGCGCCGGCGGCGCAATATCGGCCATCGTCCAGTCTTGCCCAAGCTCTGTCACCAGCGATATGCGCGGCATAAGGCGCGCGTCCCCTTGCGCCAACAGTGATTGAATGCGCCGCGCCATGCGCTGCGTGTTGACGATTAGATGCACGCGGCCCATTGCCTCGGGTGGCTGATCCTTGAGCCGCCCCAAAATGCCATCCACCAGAGCAGCGGGAAAGTCGACGCCCGGCGGCAGGCCGAAAACACGTGGGGCTTCCTGCGGGTCAAACATCGCGGTGTTCCAACATATCCTCGGCCAATTTGATGCCGCCGGGGTGTCCGACATCGCACCAGTTGCCGGGGTACGAAATGCCAAAGAGGCGCGCGTCTGCCAGCATCTTGTCCCAGACTACATTTAGCGAGAACGCACTATCCGGCATTTCGGCAAGCGCGTCAGTGCGGATGATCTGGGCACCAGAATAGATCAGGCCACGGCCCGCCCCCCGTGTGGCGCGCCCGTCCGCGTCCATCACGAAGTCGCCTTGGCCGGCATGGCCGATCGCGTGTGCAGGTGGCACGCATAGCAGGAGGGCATCCATGTCGTCGCGCCACGCCTCGGCCAGCAGTGCCAGCGGATTCGGTCCGTGCCAAATAGCGTCTGAATTCATGGTAAAAACTGGCGACCGACCCAGCAGCGGCATGGCGGCGCGCAAACCGCCGCCCGTATCAAGGATATCGGGTGCCTCTCGCGAGATGGCGATATCGCGCCCCGCCAGATGGGCGGCAATTTGCTCGGCCTTGTAATGGGCGTTAACCACGATGCGCGGCACGCCCGCGTCTGCCCCGATATCAAGCGCATGATCCAATAGGGCGCGCCCGGCGACCTCGATCAAAGGCTTGGGGCGGTCCGCGGTCAAGCTGCCCATGCGCGTGCCGAAACCGGCGGCAAAGAGCATCAGAGAAGTGGGGACGTTGCGCATCGGTTTTTCAGATCCCTTAAGAATGCGTCGGACGGCGCGGGCAGTCCATCAATTATAAATGGGGCCACGTCCGCCAATGCTGGATGGTCCAGATCATGCATGAGGTGTCCCCAGACACGTGGTATTAAATCGATGTAATGTGCCTTGCCGTCGCGCAGGCACAGACGCGCGAAAACGCCGATGATCCGCAGATTACGCTGTGCGCCCAGCACATGATAGGCGGCAGTAAAGCGGTCCTGTTCTTGCCCGGTCTGCGCAATATAATAGGCCAGCATGTCGGCCGCGATTGCGGGCGGTACATCGCGCCGTGCGTCCTGCAAAAGCGAGACGAGATCGTAGGCCGGATGACCGCGCATCGCGTCCTGAAAATCCAGCAGCCCAACGCGTGCCACGCCATCACGGCCGGGCAGCCACAGCAGATTTTCTGCGTGGTAGTCGCGCTGTATCAGAACGCTATCATCTGCATGTGCCGACAATGCGGTGAGGACGGCTTCATGCGCGGCACTGCACTGTGCCGCGCCCGCGTACCATTCAAAGGCCAGCGCCGCTTTGTCCGCCATCATGCCTGCATCATAAGTGGCGAGCTCTTCAGGCAGAGGTTGCCTATGCAGATGGACCAGGACGTCGGTCGCGGCGCGGTACAGGTCAGGCTCGATCTTTGGCTTTTGCGGGATAATCCGCGCAAATAAATCGTCGCCCAAATCTTCGAGCAATAGAAATCCGTGATCCGTATCTTGGGCGAGAATTCGCGGCGGGCTTAGGCCCGCTGCGAGCAGACGTTGGCCGACGGCGATGAACGGGCGGACATCCTCGCCGCGCTCTGGTGGTGCGTCCATCAGCACCGCCGTTTCCATGCCCCGCGAGACGCGGAGGTAACGACGGTTTGACGCGTCCCCAGCCAACGGTGCGGTATCGGCGCCCGCCCAGTCCGTGCCGCGCAAGAAGTCCCTTGCCAGAGCCATGCGATCAGTCATGCAGCGCCTCCGTCAGCTTGGTCTGCCAGTCCCCGCCCTGCCAGTGCAGTGTCACTTTGCGGGTGTCATTATTTCCATCGAGGACGAAATCCATTTTCAGGGCCGACGGCGGCGCGAGATTGCCTAACCGATCAGGCCATTCAACTAGGCAGATCGCAGTATCGAAGGCTTCGATAAGGCCCAGTTCGACCACCTCATTTGGTCCCGGCAGGCGATATAGATCAGCGTGCCAAATCTCGCATGTGGGGCCGGGATAGGTCTGAACGATTGTATAGGTCGGCGACGGAACGTCTTCGGGCTGCGCCAAGACCGACTGTATCAGACAGCGCGCAAAATGCGTCTTGCCCGCGCCAATATCGCCGCTGAGCAGCAGGACGTCGCCCGCGCATAGGTGCGCGCCGAGGCGGCGTCCCATGGTGCATGTATCGCCCGGGCTGCTGGACGTGATTGTGAGTGTGTCGGGATGGCTGTGCATGGCGCGACACTACACGCGCCGCCGCCACCTGCAACCGCGATCAGCCTGCGACCAGCCGCGCCGGGATTTGCTGGGCCGCGTCTATGGTGCTGCGCAGCATCAGCATCCGTGCCCCGCCTGATAGCGCCTCGGCCCGGTAGGTCAGGCAATGGTTCGGCGCAATCTCGGCCGATTTACGCAATGGGGCATCCGGCTGGCGCTGGCGCAGGCGGCGCTCGACCTCGCTCCAGACCGATGGGGCAGGCAGGGCAGTTGCACAGGCGCGCATCAGATCGGGCACAGTCATATCGGCAAAACTGGCGTCGGGATCGATATTCAGCAACTCGGTTGCGGCGGTATTGCAGAAGGCCAGCACGTTGTTTGGTCCGATGACAATAACGGCCTCTGGCAGGCAATCCAGCGCAGATTGCCGCAGATCCAGTTCAGCCCTGAAACGCCGCTCTGCCATCACCTCGGCCGAGATATCATCGAACAGAAAAGCGACTGCACCGTCGGGATGTGGCCGTCCGGTCACGCGGTATGTTACGTCGTTGGGCAGGGACCATGTCTCTTGGTAGTGGCCGCCCTCTGCTGCATCGATGACCTCGCCAATCTGGGTGCGCCATGAGGAATAGCTGCGCGGCTCAGGCATGACGTGGCGGTCGCGCAGGCTGTCGAAAAAGGCCATCAAGTTAGGCTGGGCAATAAGAAACTCCGCGCCCAAAGAAGTAAGGTCGATTAGCGCGGGATTGAACAAAACCAGCTTGCGGTTGCGATCGAACACGGCAAGGCCGGTTGGCAGGTAGGCAAAGGTTTTCGTCAGGGTCTGGACAAAATCCTTTTGCATCCTTTCGGCACTGACGACTTGGCTGACATCGGTCGCGTAATGCAGCCCGCCCCAGTTATGTTCGGTCGTACATAATTCGTACCATTTGGGCCGCGACCCCCCTTGGGGCGTCACGCAGAAGCGGCTCGTGGGACTATCGCCTTGTGCGGTATGCTCGCCCGGATGCAAGGCAGGGTCAAACGCGGCCTCGCAGGCTGCGTTTCTCCATAGGATCGTGCCATCTGTCCCCGTCTTCCAGATAGGGTGCGGCGCGGCGTTGAATGTGTCGGTGATATCAGTCATCCGCGCGGCGCTGGCCCGCATATCATGCCGCTCAGCAGGGGCGGCGTGGGGCGGATCGGTGAGGGTGACGCGTGTTCCATGGACGGTGCGCGTCAAGCGTAGGACCGCAGTGTCGCCTGCCTCGCGCGGTGCCGCAAGGAACGGTGTATCCTCGATCAGTCCCTCAAGGCTGGCCGGCAAATCGGCAAAGCGATGGTCCAGCCATGTTCGCATGGCTGCCCAAGTCTGCGCGCCATCCTCGGCAGTGGGAAGTGCGCCTGCGTCATGATCGAACATCAGATCGTCCTGAAACAGATAGCTCGCCTCTGCATCGCCCGAATGCCACGGCGCCACAGCACGCGGCGGGCTTGGGATGAAGCGGCCCACGCACCAAAGCACCGCGAATGAGATCAGCGCAGCCAAGGCGCCCAGCTGAAGCCAGAGCATGAGTGATGTCGCGGCCATTGGCGCCCCTTTCGATCTTAACGGAGCATTACAATAGCGCTCGCCTTAGTTAACAGACAGTTAAGCCTGATCTCGAAAGGTATTGAGGGTGGCATTCGCGCATCAAGGTTACGGCATTATCGGTTTGTTTGGCCCTATCCCGCCCAGGGAGTTGTCGCCGCTGACTTCTAGGGCCGAGCGGGGCCATGCCACTTCGACGACCGCGCCAATACGTTCACGGCGGGCCGAATCGCCACGAAAGCTGTCGGATCCGTTGGCAAAGCTCAGCTCTGCGCCGGATCGCTCCAGCAGCGTCTTGGCGATGAAAAGGCCGAGGCCCATTCCATCATATTCGGGCCTCTGCGCGCCAAGTGCGGAATTGTTGCGCGCCAGGCGCGGCATTTGTGGATCACCGATCCGGCTCAACATATTTGTAGGATATCCCGGCCCGTCATCCATGATGCGCAATGTAATCGCAGCGCCGGACCAACGCGCCTCTATCCAGACGCGGGTCTCGGCAAAATCGACAGCATTCTGGATGAGGTTGCGCAGACCATGAATAATCTCGGGGCGGCGCAATATAACGGGCGGTGCCTGAGAGGCGCCGTGTGCCGGGCCATTGTCAAACAATAGCAGTTTGCCGCGTTCGATATGAGGTTCGGCTGCCTCTTCGACGACTGCCGTAAAGGGCGCGCTGCGCAGATGTAGATCGTCCTTTCCGGCGCGGCCCATCGAGCGCAGGATATCGCGGCATCTGTCGGCTTGAGCGCTGATCAGCACGGCATCGGCCTGTGCCTCGCTGCCTTCGGGCAGATCGCTGGCCAACTCCGAACTCGTCAGCTTGATCGTGGCAAGGGGGGTGCCCAACTCGTGGGCGGCCGCCGCAACCACACCGCCTAGATCGGTCAGCTTCTGCTCGCGCGCCAGTGCCATCTGCGTGGCCTGAAGCGCGCCTGACATGGCGCGCATTTCGGTCACGATCCAGCGCGAGTAGACGCCCAGAAATACGATACCGATGACGATGGCGACCCACGTGCCGAACAAAAAAATCGCCGGCCTTTGCATGACGAAACCGGCATCACTGCGCAGATCAAGGTGAAAGCGCGCAAGCACCGTCACGATCACGATAGCGGTCATTCCCAGAAACAGAGTCGAACGGGACGACAAGGACGAAGCCGAAACGACGACTGGCCCGACGATCAGCACTGAAAACGGATTGTTCAGTCCTCCCGTCAGATAGAGTAGCAGCCCCAATTGCAGCAGGTCAAAGAGGACCATCGCCAGATTTTCAGTCTCATTCAAGCGTTTGGTCGCGGGAAAGACCAGCGAGGCAACCAGATTGCTGACGATGGAAGCGCCGATAACGAGGTAGCACAGCCCCGCCTCGATCTGGATCCCCAGCGCGCGCTGGGCGACTATTAACGCGGACAACTGGCCTATAATCGCCCACCACCGCAGCAAGATCAGCGTGCGTAGCCGAATCCAAGCACCGCGCCCGCGCGGCGCGACCTGAATCTGTGCGCCCGCGCCCTTGTGCGATATTTCGTCCTGTTGCGTGCGATGCGGCATAGGTTAGATGTGGCACAACGACGTGCACTTGCCTAGCTGGAAGGAACCTCACATGACCCGCATCTTTGCCATCGCTGCCGGGGGGGCGCTGATCGCCGTGCTGGGCGGTATATACCTGATAACTGCTGGGCGGGGTGGCGGCGGCGAGTTTGCCGAGTGCCGTAGCACCGCAGTTGCAGATGGCGGCGCCAGCATTGGCGGCGACTTCACACTGGTCGATGAGACCGGCAAGACCGTGACCAGCGCTGAGGTGTTGGACCAGCCAGCGTTGATCTATTTCGGCTATACGTTTTGCCCCGATGTTTGCCCGCTGGACGTGGCCCGCAACGCCGAAGCGACCGAGATCCTAGAGGCGCGCGGCGAAATCGTGAAGCCGATCTTTATCTCGATCGATCCGGAGCGCGACACACCCGAGGTGGTTGCAGATTTCACTGACGCGATGCACCCCCGGATGCTGGGCCTTACCGGCTCGCCCGAGCAGGTCAAGGCGGCAAGCAAGGCCTACCGCACGTTCTACAAAGCGCATGAGCCGGAGGAAGGCGAGGAGGATTACTACCTCGTCGATCATTCGACATTCACCTATTTGACTCTGCCCGGCCGCGGCTTTGTCGAGTTTTTTCGGCGCGACCTGACTGGTGAGCAGATGGCCGAGAAAGTCTCGTGCTTCCTGAATGCGAGTTGACAGATTCGCTCCGGTTTGACGCAGGGGCGACAGTGACCTACCTCTAGGCTATTCTGAAACGATCAACTGGAGGATGCGTGATGGCCGACACGGAGCTGGTTCTGGGCGACGACCCCTCGCTGCTGTTGGTCGATGACGACGAAGCATTTGTGCGCCGCCTGGGCAGGGCGATGGAAAAACGCGGGTTTGTTGTCGAGGTTGCAATGTCCGTTGCTGAGGGACGCGCCGCAGCCAGCGCCCACCCGCCAGCCTATGCTGTCTGCGACCTGCGGCTGGAGGATGGCAATGGCTTGGATGTCGTCGAGGTTATCCGCGAACGCCGTCCCGAAAGCCGGGTGATCGTTCTAACCGGCTATGGGGCTATCGCGACCGCCGTCGCGGCGGTCAAGATCGGTGCGATCGACTACCTGTCAAAACCAGCGGACGCGATGGACATCATCAACGCACTCATGGCGACGGGCGCTGAATTGCCCCCACCACCTGAAAACCCGATGAGCGCTGATCGCGTGAGATGGGAGCATATCCAGCGTGTGTTTGAGCTGTGCGATCGCAACGTATCCGAGACGGCACGGCGCCTGAATATGCACCGGCGGACACTGCAGCGCATACTGGCCAAGCGATCGCCGAGATAGACGATGCTCTGGGCGCAGTACGGGTACGTGATTGTTTCTTAGGCCGCTGAAAGGGCGGTATTTTCCCCACCCTTTCACGTCTGGCGATCAGCCTTTAATGCGGCGGTTTCGCGCGGCCAGTAGCTTGAGCCGAAGCGCGTTCAGCTGGATGAAGCCTGCTGCGTCCTTCTGATCGTATGCGCCCGCGTCATCCTCAAACGTGACATGCGCCTCGGAATAAAGCGAGTGATCGGACCAGCGACCGACGCAGGTAGCAGCGCCTTTGTACAGCTTCAGCTTGACGGTGCCGGTGACGTGTTCTTGGCTTTTGTCGATGGCCGCTTGCAGCATTTCGCGCTCGGGCGAGAACCAGAAGCCGTTATAGATCAGCTCGGCGTAGCGGGGCATCAGGCTGTCCTTGAGGTGGCCCGCACCTGAATCGAGTGTGATCTGCTCAATGCCGCGATGGGCCTCCAGCAGTATGGTGCCGCCGGGCGTCTCGTAGATGCCGCGCGATTTCATGCCCACGAAACGGTTCTCGACAAAATCAAGCCTGCCGATGCCATGCTTGCCGCCCAGTTCGTTTAACCGGGTCAAAATGGTGGCGGGGCTGAGCGCTTCGCCATTTATAGATACTGCATCACCCTGCTCGAATCCGACTTCGATGAATTCAGGCGTATTGGGCGCATCCTCGGGGGCGACGGTGCGCTGATAAACGTAATCAGGCGCCATTTCAGCGGGATCTTCCAGCACCTTGCCCTCAGACGAGGTGTGCAAAAGGTTCGCATCGACCGAAAAGGGCGCCTCGCCGCGCTTGTCTTTGGCGATGGGAATCTGGTTTGCTTCTGCAAAGGCCAGCAGCCGGGTGCGGCTGGTCAGATCCCACTCACGCCAGGGCGCAATCACTTTGATATCGGGGTTGAGGGCATAGGCTGCCAGCTCAAACCGGACCTGATCGTTGCCCTTGCCGGTAGCACCGTGAGCGACAGCGTCGGCGCCGACCTCTCCCGCGATTTCGACCAGACGCTTGGAGATCAGCGGGCGCGCGATGGATGTGCCGAGCAGATACAGCCCTTCATAGAGCGCATTGGCGCGGAACATCGGGAACACGAAATCGCGCACGAATTCTTCGCGCACGTCCTCGACATGAATATTCTCAGGCTTGATACCGAGGGTGATCGCCTTCTGCCGCGCCGGCTCCAGCTCCTCGCCCTGGCCCAGATCGGCGGTAAAGGTCACCACCTCGCAGCCATATTCGGTTTGCAGCCACTTCAGGATGATCGAGGTATCGAGGCCGCCGGAATAGGCCAGCACGACTTTCTTGGGCGCGGACATCGTCATGTTCCTTTGTCAGAGTCCGGCGGGGCTTAGCGGGTTTTGCATTGGCAGGCAAGGCGCTGGGAGTGCGTGCGGCGGTGCGCCGTGCTGAATGGCCGAGCTTGGGAAAAAGGTAGATCAGCATAAAGGGCTGGAAGATTTTTGTACATGCGCTGAGCATGCTGGTGCGCAATTGGCGGGAGGCGCTGCACATCGCGCTTGTGCCCACCGCCCTATGGTCCGTGGCCCTCGTGGTGGCTGGGTTTGCGCTGCCTCAGTTGCAGGCGGCGGTTGGCGAGGCGGCGGCGCGCGGGCCCATGATCCTGACAGGGCTGATCTCAATCCTGATTGCGGTGGTTGCAATGATCTGGATGCTGGTCAATTGGCACCGCTTATCATCATCCTCTCGATGGTCGTAGCCCAACTGGCCAGCGTGATCGTTGTGCTGCTGGCAGGGTCTGTCCCCGTCTTCGGGGCCATCCTGTCGATCCTGCTGGCGGCAGCGCTGGGCCAGCTTAACGCCAGTATCCTCACGACGATCTATGGTCATTACGTCGACGGGCGCCCGCTGAGCGACGCGCGCGAATGATCGGGCGAACGTGGTGCGCCCCTTGCACAGGCTGTTTTCTTAAGGCAGGCATATCAGCATGAGTGATTTTCAGCAAAATGCCCAAGCCGCCGAGGCAGCGATGCGCGGCGTCTTTGACGCGACACCGCTTCAGCGAAACGAACACCTGTCCGAGCGCTACGACGCCAACATCCTGCTAAAGCGGGAGGATCTGACGCCCGTCCGCTCTTACAAACTGCGGGGCGCGTTCAACGCCATGCGCAAAGTGCTGGCGCGGGGCGGGGATGCGCCCACTTTTGTCTGCGCTAGCGCGGGCAATCACGCGCAGGGCGTCGCATTTATGTGCCGCCACTTTGGGGTGGAGGGCGTCATTTTTATGCCCGTGACCACGCCGCAGCAAAAGATCGGCAAGACCTGCATATTTGGTGGCGACAACATTCGGGTCGAATTGACGGGTGATTATTTCGACGTGACGCTGGCAGCGGCGCAGCAGTATTGCGCACAGACTGGCGGTCATTTTCTTTCGCCCTTCGACGACGAGGATGTGATCGAGGGGCAAGCATCTGTCATGGTCGAGGTTGAGCGCGATCTGGGCGGTATGCCCGATCATATCGTGATGCCCGTTGGCGGTGGCGGTCTTTCGGCTGGCGTGACCAGCTATATCGGCGACCGCGCCGAGATTACGCTGGTCGAGCCACAGGGAGGTGCTTGTTTGCAGGCAGCGCTGCTGGCCGGCACACCTGTGCGCCTAGACTATGTGAATACCTTTGCTGATGGCGCCGCGGTGGCACAGATTGGTGCGCGAACCTTTGCAAGGCTTGCCCATTTGGACCCCGGCCAAGTCGTAACTATCAATGAGGATCGCCTCTGCACCACGATGATCGAAATGCTCAATATCGAGGGTATCGTATTGGAGCCGGCCGGCGCGCTGGCGGTAGATGCGCTCAAGGACATGCGCAACCGAATTCGCGGCAAGACTGTGGTTTGCGTGACTTCCGGCGGCAACTTTGATTTTGAGCGTTTGCCGGAGGTTAAGGAACGCGCGCAGCGCCATTCCGGGGTAAAGAAATACTTTATTCTGCGTATGCCGCAGCGTCCCGGCGCGCTAAAGGATTTCCTGAATTTACTTGGTCCCGAAGATGACATTGCCCGGTTCGAATACCTCAAGAAATCAGCGCGTAATTTCGGCTCGGTCCTGATCGGGATCGAAACCAGCCGTGCGGAAAATTTTACCCGTCTGCTGGCTGCTTTTACCGCCGCCGGGTTTGAGCATCGTGACATAACTGATGACGGAGTTCTAGCCGAATTTCTTATCTGAGATACGTCTGTCAGGCCGCCGTCAGCCGGGGCAGCCCATTCAGAAATTCCGCCTTTGATGCGTCAAAGCTAATCAGTATCGCAGGCAAATCTACGTCTTGTGGCCGGCCTGCTGCTGCGGCGCTTTCGCCGTTCTGGCAGAGGATTGAAAACGCGCGAAATCCCAGGTTCAGCGCGCTGCCTTTTAGAAAATGCAGGCGCGATTCCAAGGCATCCTCGGCGCAACCACTGCGCAGCAGGGCAATTTCGCCATCGACTTCATCCAAAAACAGCTCAACAACTTCGCCAAAATCGTCGACTCCGATTTCATCGCGCAGCTCTGATATCCTTTTCCAGTCGATCATCAAATCCCTCCTATAGCCTCGAAAATGATGCAAAGCCCTTAACAAAAGGTATCATCCAAATTCTTGCTCCGACCTTTCTCTCTTCACGATCCGTTAATCGGGGGTGCGGTAAAGTCTGCGGATTGAACGCGAAGGGAAGAATTTTGTCCCAAATGCCAGATCCGTCCGCAGACGAAGCGCCGCCCCCCCCCAAGCGCGCTATTCAGCGCGTTTTGGTTGTCGATGATAGCCGACTTCAGCGCCGCATCCTTGGTGCGCTAATGAAGAAGTGGGGGTTTGCCGTCATTGAGGCTGAATCGGGAATTCACGCCCTTGAGATATGTCGCGAATCGCCCCCCGATTTGGTGCTAAGCGACTGGATGATGCCGGGTATGTCAGGTTTGGAATTTTGCGACGAATTCCGAAAACTGTCGCGCGACAATTATGGATACTTCATTCTGCTGACATCCAAATCTGATAAGGCAGAAATCGCCAATGGCTTGGACGCTGGCGCCGATGACTTCCTGACGAAGCCGGTCGATCCGGGCGAGCTACGCGCGCGAATAGCCGCGGGCGAACGTATTCTTGAGATGGAGCGCGAGCTGACCCAGAAGAACCGCCTCGTCAATTCGACGCTGGACAAGTTGCAGGCGCTCTACGCGTCGCTTGACGCCGACCTGAAAGAGGCCAAAAAGCTACAACAATCGTTGGTCAGCGATCGCCACCGCGATTATGGCACTGCCGAGGTTTCCATGCTGCTTCGCTCGTCTGGGCATGTTGGCGGTGATCTGGTGGGCATGTTCCCTGTCAGCGACACGCGAATCGGGCTTTATGGTCTTGATGTGTCCGGCCATGGCATCAGCTCTGCCTTGATGACGGCGCGGCTCGCCGGATATCTGTCGGGCGCCGCGCCCGAGCAGAACGTCGCGTTGCAGCGCATGGCCGACGGCAGCTATGAGCCGCGCCCGCCGGCGCAGACCATCGCGGCCTTAAACGATTTGTTCCTGAGCGAGATGGAGACAGAGCACTATTTTACGCTCCTGCTGGCGGATGTTGATCTGGCCAGTGGACGGGTCGTCATGGCGCAAGCGGGCCATCCATATCCCGCGATCCAGCGGGCGGATGGCAGTGTCGAAATGGTTGGGGATGGCGGTTTGCCTGTCGGGTTGATCCACGGCGCGGAGTATCAGGAATTTGAGGTGCATCTGGAACCGGGCGATCGCTTGATGATCCACTCGGACGGTGTCACTGAATGTGCTGCGCCCGATGGCACGTTGCTGGACGATGACGGCCTCGCCCGCATCCTGCGTCAGCTGCACGGCACGCGCGGCATGCCCAGTCTCGAAGCGTTGATTTGGAAGCTGGCCGACTTTGCGGGCGATGATACATTTGCCGACGACGTTTCGGCCATCCTGCTAGAGATTAAGCCAAACCCGCCCAGCGGCTGACGAACATGCGGTCGCCCTCGTTGCCTAGCTCTGCGGCGGCGATGCCCGGATCAACGATCAGCGGTGTGTGCCCGGCCTCGGTCGGGGCGCAAATGCGCCGCACGGGCCGCGCAACATAGATTGCGCACAGCTTCTCGGCCCACATCTCGTATTCGGGCATAAAGACGAATCGGCGAAATGCACCCAGTCGGCGCGGCGCTGTGATGGTCCAGCCGGTTTCCTCTATCACTTCGCGATACAGCGCCTGCAGCGGCGATTCGCCCGGATCGATACCCCCGCCAGGAAGCTGTAATTCCGGCCCTGGTGAATGCTGCAGCGTAACCAAAAGCTGCCCTTGCAAAGGCAAGATGGCATAGACGCCATGACGCAGGCGATACGTCTGGTCCGGGTGCGGCGGTTGGCCCACGCGTCTGATCATCTGCTCCGCTCCTCTTGGACGCCGGGTTGCCCCTGCCTATATCTTCGCGATATGCCAATCTCCGGCACATAAGGAAACCCCCATGACTTTTGGTGAAAAACTTAGCTGGGACGATACTGTCCTGCCGTTCCAACTGGACAAATCCAATATCCGCGGACGCGTAGCGCGCCTGGACGGCGTGCTGAGCGGTGTATTGAAACAGCACACCTACCCGCCAGTCGTCGAGGCGCTGGTGGCAGAAATGGCCGTGCTGACCGCGCTAATCGGCCAAACGATCAAGCTGCGGTGGAAGCTGTCTTTGCAGGTGCAATCGAACGGCCCGGTGCGAATGATCGCCACCGACTACTACGGCCCGCAAGAGGACGGCAAACCTGCGCGCATCCGCGCATATGCCAGCTATGATGCGGATCGCCTGACGGAGGCCGATCCGTTTGCGCAGGTCGGCGAGGGCTATTTTGCCATCATGATCGATCAGGGCAAGGGCACTGCGCCCTATCAGGGCATCACGCCGCTCGCAGGCGGTAGCCTGCGCGCCTGCGCTGAGGCGTATTTCGCCCAGTCTGAGCAGATTCCGACGCGGTTCTCTGTGAATTTCGGCCTCTCGACCGAGGCAGGAACGGGTGAGCATTGGCGTGCCGGCGGCATCATGCTGCAACATATGCCCAAGGCATCGCCCTTTGCTGCCGCACCCGCCCCAGAGCTTGAGGGCGGTAGTGGAGAGCAGGGCTTGCTTCAGCCTGCCGATGTTGTTCCGGATGGCGAGGAGGGTGAGAACTGGACCCGCGCGAACATTTTGCTGGATACCGTCGACGCGTTGGAGCTGATCGGCCCCAGCGTCGCGCCCACGGATCTGCTGTTGCGTCTGTTCCATGAGGAAGGCCCGCGGGTTTATGATGCACAGCCTGTTTGCTTTGGTTGCACCTGTTCGGAGGAGCGCGTGCGGCAAAGCCTATCGATCTACTCGGCCAAGGACCTTGCGACGATGACCACCGACGATGGCCGCGTCACAGCTGACTGCCAGTTTTGCGGCGCGCATTATGATCTGGACCCGGCCGAACTGGGCTTTGAAGCGGAGCAGGGCGCAGGAGCGGCTGACAACGCGTGAGCGCACTTGGTACCATAGCGGATATCACCGCTGCGCTGGGCCGCGCGGGCGCGCCGACCTCGGACTTTGACTTGAACGTGGGCACTGTTTTACCTGAAGGGCGCACGTTGCGTCCGGCGGGCGTGCTGGTGCCGCTTTTGATGGGTCCGGGCGGCGCCCGCCTCTTGCTGACGCAGCGATCGTCAGCGCTGAAGCAGCATCCCGGCCAGATCGCGTTTCCGGGCGGCAAGCAGGACGCGGGCGATGCAGATGTCACCGCTGCCGCCTTGCGCGAGGCGCATGAGGAAATCGGACTAGATCCCGCAAATGTGGAAATATTGGGCCACCTGCCGATGCATGAGACAGTGACGGGGTACATCGTGACGCCTGTGATTGGACGAATTCTTGCGCCATTCAGCTCTGTGCCAGAGGTCGGCGAAGTCGCGGAAGTGTTTGACGTTCCTCTGGACCATGTGCTGATGCGCAGCCGCTACCGGATCGAGGCGCGCTATTGGCGCGGCACGATGCGGCGCTATTACACTGTGCCGTTTGGTCCTTACTACATCTGGGGCGCGACCGCGCGGATGCTACGTTCGCTGGCCGAATTGGCAGGACGGCCATGAAAATAGATGCTCCATGGTTACAGGATGCACCGCTAGCGGCGATCTTTGCCGCGTTTCAGGTCGCAGGATTTCGCGCCTATCTGGTCGGCGGCGCTGTGCGCAACGCCGTTTTAGGCGAGGCTATTGGCGATCTTGATCTGGCGACCGATGCGACACCTGAACAGATGGCGCAGTTGGCAAATGCTGCCGGGATGAAGTCCATTCCGACCGGGATCGACCATGGCACGATGACGCTAGTCGCAAGCGGCGTCCCGTTTGAGATTACGACCTTTCGGCGCGATGTCGAAACGGATGGCCGTCATGCCACCGTCTCCTTCACCTCCGATATCCAGGAGGACGCACGCCGCCGCGATTTTACGATGAACGCGCTTTATGCCAGATCAGATTGCGAAGTGATCGACCCGCTTGGCGGGCTGCCGGATGCGCTGGCGCGCCGCGTGCGCTTTATCGAGGATGCGGGCCAGCGCATTCGCGAGGATTACCTGCGCATCCTGCGATTTTTCCGCTTTCATGCACAATATGCCGGCGATGCGGGCATCGATGAAGAAGGGCTTGCCGCTGTCGCCGATAATCTGGACGGGCTGAAAGGCATTGCACGTGAACGGATTGGGTCGGAAATGCTGCGGATGCTGGGCGCTCCTGATCCGGCGCCGTCGATCGCAGCAATGGCTCAGGTCGGCGCGCTGGCGCGGGTATTGCCGGGTGCGGATTATCGCGGTCTGGGACCGCTTATCCATTTGGAGTGCGACATGCGCGTGCCGCCAGATGCGATTCGCCACCTCGCAGCGATGGGCGGCGATGGCGCGCGCGATGCGCTGCGGCTGAGCAATGCGGATGCGGCGCGGCTTGATCTGCTGCGCGGCGCGGTGGGCGACATGGCCGGCGCTGGTGCGCTGGGTTACCGTCATGGCGCAAATGCGGCGCGCGACGTCCTACTGCTGAGGGCTGCACTGCTGGAACAGCCGCTTGATCCCGGTGCGCTAGAGGCGGCTGAAATGGGCGCAAAGTCAGTTTTCCCGGTCTCAGCGGCGGACTTGATGCCGGACTACGTGGGCGCGGCGCTTGGCGCGCGACTGAAAATGCTCGAAGAGCGGTGGATTGCATCGGGCTTTGCCCTTACCAAGAGCGATCTGCTGAAAGAGGGCATATGAGCTATCTGATCGAACGACTGGGCCATCAGGGCGATGGCATTGCTGCCGGACCCGTTTTTGCGCCGATGACATTGCCGGGCGAGCAGGTGACCGGCACGCTTAACGGGCAGCGCCTGACCGACATCCGCATTGAAGCGCCCAGCGACCGGCGCGTCGCGCCGCCCTGCCGCCATTTCAAGGCATGCGGCGGTTGCCAATTGCAGCACGCCGACGATGCGTTTGTCGCCACATTCAAGGAGGGCGTCGTTCGGGCCGCCCTTGCTGCACACGGGTTAGAGACAGCGTTTCTGCCCATCGCCACGTCGCCAGCGCAGGCACGGCGGCGCGCAACCCTATCGGCACGGCGCACGAAAAAGGCGGCAATGGCTGGATTTCACGGGCGCGCGTCAGACGTGATCGTGGAAATTCCGGACTGCCGGTTGTTGCATCCCGATCTGATGCACGCGGTGCCCGTGGCCGAAGCGCTGGCGCTGCATACGGCCAGCCGCAAAGGCGGGCTGGACGTCGCCGTGTGCCTGTCACAAGGCGGCCTCGACGTGCATATCATGGGCGGCAAGCCATTGGACGGACCGCTCCGCGTGATGCTGGCACAGTTGGCCGAAACCCATGATCTGGCCCGCCTGTCATGGGAGGATGAGGTGATCGCGATGCGCCGCGCCCCTCTTCAGCGCTTTGGAACTGCCGATGTGTTGCCGCCTCCGGGTGCTTTCCTGCAAGCCACGGCCGAGGGTGAGGCGGCGCTGCTGGCAGACGTCAAGGCCGCGATGGAGGGCGCGACGCGCATTGTCGATATCTTTGCCGGATGTGGCACGTTCGCGTTGCCGCTGTCGCAGATGGCGCGCACCCATGCAGTTGAGGGCGATTCGGGGATGATGGACGCGCTGGATGCCGGATGGCGCAAGGCGGACGGGCTGAAACAGGTGACCGTCGAGGCGCGTGATCTCTATCGTCGGCCCCTTCTGCCCGACGAGCTAAAGCGTTATGACGGCGCGGTTATCGACCCACCCCGCGCTGGCGCGGAGGCGCAAATCGCGCAGCTAATCACCGCAGGCGTCCAGCGCATCGCCTATGTGTCCTGCAATCCGGTCACCTTCGCCCGGGATGCGGCGGCACTGGTGGCGGGCGGCTATATCTTGAGCGCATTGCGCGTCGTGGACCAGTTCCGCTGGTCCAGCCATGTGGAATTGGTGGCACGCTTCACGCTTGCGTGAGCAGGTTGCAGCGAATTTTCGCTAGCCCGCTGCACCCATCTCGGGTTATTAAAAGAAAAAAAACATCGAGTAGGGCATATGAAACTTTTCAAATTAATGGCGATCATGCTGATGATCGTGGGCCTTTCGGCCTGCGGCTCCAAGTTCAAGACATACAAAGGCCCCCAGGTCACGCATGTGGTGGTCAACAAGACCGAGCGCAAAATGTACCTCTTGCATCATAACCGGGTGCTGGAAGATTATGATTTCGATCTGGGTTTTGCCCCCGCTGGTCATAAGGGCGAAGAGGGCGACGGACGCACGCCCGAGGGCACCTATTTGATCGACCGCCGCAATCCCAACAGCAAATTCCATCTGTCGATAGGCATCTCATATCCCAACGCATTCGACCGTGCGCAGGCACATGCCCGCGGCAAAAGCCCGGGCGGCGACATCTTTATCCACGGCCAGCCCAACGCCTTCAAAGGGCGTAATGGCCAAGATTGGACTGCGGGATGTATCGCCGTGAAAGACAAAGAGATTGAGTGGATCTATGCGATGGTGAGGGACGGCACGCCAATCACGATCCAGCCCTGATGACGCAGCCTAATGCTGGGACGGTAGCACATAAGTAAAAGCGCCGGGGGTGGAGTAGATCCATCCCGGCGCTTTTTCGTTTCTTCTAAACAGCGAGAGTGGCGCTTAGCTGCCCATCACCAATGTCCACCAGATCTTGCCGCTGTCTTCTTGGAGCCAGGAAAATCCGAGGTTTCTGGCATTGGGCGACAGGATAATCTTGCGAGTGCTGCTGTCGTCCATCCATGCGGCAAGCGTCTCAAGCTCTGTCTCGTACGTCTCGGAGATGTTTTCGCCAATGAGGCCGCCTGTATATCCCACACGTACAATCCGGTCGATCGGCGATGAGCCGTCCGAGCCGAAATGCCAAGGCCGATTCTGTACCGCCATATCGCGCGAATGGGTTGCAGCGGCTGCGTTCAGCTGTGCGTTCAGCTGGACGGGCTGGCGGCCCGCGGCGCTGCGCAGCGAATTGACCGAGTCGAGCATCCGAAACTGGATGGCCGAAGAGTCGCCTGAGCGGATGCGATAAACCTTTGGCAGAGGCTTGCCGTCGGCGCCGATTTGCGGCTGCAGCGGGGCGGGCGGAGCGCAGGCAGAGAGGGCAAGAAGGGCAGAGACGAGAAGAACCAGAATGCGCGACATGGGTAAAACCATCCAGAATTATTGTTTTGCCAATCCCTACAGTGCCGGGCGTTGCGATTCAAACCCACATGATCCGAACTTCGCCGCGCGGCATTGTTTGAATTGCGACTGCGACTTTCGCGCCATATGATCGACGCCATTCTGGGCAAACCGCTCGCCGTGGAGATATTCATGACCGATAACATACTCAAGCCGTTGAATAGACGTGGTTTTCTCGCCGGTGCTGCCGCCGTAATCGGCACGCCCACGTTCGCGCAGACGATCGACGGAATCGAAATGGAGCGTGATATCACGGCCAGCACGCGTCGCAACATCTCCAGTTTTCGCTCAATGACATGGCAGCCGTATTTCAAAAGCCTCAGGAACGGCGCCATTTTAGTGGATATTGATTCGCGGGTCCTGCACTACTGGAGCGGGGATGGCCGCACCTACAAGCTATACCCGTCGTCAGTTCCATTGTCTGAGGATCTGACACGCCGGGGCCGCACCAGCATCACCCGCAAGGTCGTAGGCCCCAGCTGGTCACCCACCGCAAATATGCTCAGACGCAATCCGGACTGGCCCCGATATGTGCCGCCCGGGCCAGACAATCCGCTGGGTACGCATGCGCTCTATCTGGGATGGAAGTACTACCGTATTCACGGCACTCATGACGCGCGCAAGATCGGGCGCAAGTCGTCCAATGGGTGCATCGGCCTTTATAATGAGCACATTTCAGAGCTGTTCAGCTTTGCAAAGGTCGGCACGCAAGTGTTGCTTATTTGACGATATCGGTGCGCGAAGTGCGACATATTGGCAAAGTTACAATTGCTATCACGGAAATTTGCTGTTTGAAGAATTGACACGAGGTAAACGTCTTGGGTGCCTGTCGTCGCAAATGCGATGTCACGCTAATTTTCTGGAGGATACTATGAAAAAAATCGTTCTCGCCGCTGCTCTGTCCGCCGCTGCTTCCACCGCCTTCGCTGGCAACATGGAAGCGCCTATGATGGAAGCGCCCGTCATCGTCGAAGAAACAAACGCAAGCTCGTCGTCCGCTGGCGTTTGGGTTCCGCTGGTTCTGCTGGCGATCGTCGCAGCTGTCATCGCAGCCGACTAATAGCGTTTAGAGGCAGGTTTGCATTACGGACTGCCTCAGATGCTGCCAGTCTGATTTGCAGACACGTGAAAGGCGCTGAACCTATGGGTTTCAGCGCCTTTTTCTTTGGGCTATGATCTGCTCGCCCACCCTTGCAAATTCTCGCGGATCACATGGGCCAGCGCCTCGATATGGGCCGGGCTGTCGTTCAGGCAGGGGATGTACGTAAACTCCTCGCCGCCCGCATGCTCAAAGCTCTCGCGGATCTCCTCATTAATCTCCTCCAGTGTTTCGATGCAGTCAGCGGAAAAGGCGGGCGCAACCACCGCGATGCGGCGCTTGCCGTCCTCCTTGGCGAGACGCGCAACCTCCTTTACGGTATAGGGCTGTAGCCATTCTTCTGGGCCAAACACCGATTGGAACGTGGTCGTGATCTGGGTATCGGTCCAGCCCAGCCGTTCCTTTAGCAGGCGCGTCGTTTTTTGGCATTGGCAATGGTAGGGGTCGCCTTGCATCAGATAGCGCTTGGGCATGCCGTGATAGGATACGATCAGGATTTCGGGATTAATGTCGCCCGCATAGGCCGTCTCGATAGAGCGTGCGAGCGCATCAATATATTCGGGATGGTCGAAGTAAGGCTGCACGGTGCGCGCGGCGGGCTGGCGTGTCTCATCCATCAACGCGCGAAAGAACTGATCGTTTGCCGTGCCTGACGTAGCGCCGGCATACTGCGGATAGAGCGGGAAAAACAGAATGCGCGTGCAGCCTGCCTCTGTCATCTCGCGAACTTTGGATTTGGTCGATGGATTGCCGTAGCGCATGCAGAAGTCGACCATGATGTCGTCCCCATATTCGGCTGTGAGCGCAGTGCGAAGGGCGCCCGTCTGGTCACGCGTGATAGTCATTAGCGGGCTCTCGTCCAGCTCCTCGTTCCAGATGGATTTATAGGCCTTGCCGCTTGTGAATGGCCGCTTGGTCAGGATGATCAGCTGCAATAGCAGTTGCCATTTCCATGGCGCATAGTCGATCACGCGGCGGTCAGACAAAAACTCGTTCAGATAGCGCCGCATCGACCAGTAATCGGTGGCATCGGGCGTACCCAGATTGGCCAAAAGGACACCGATTTTTTCGCGCGGAATCGCCGGGTGGTTTTTGGGCGCGTGGGCGGGGCAGGTGGCATCGCTGGCTGGCTGTGTCATGGGCTATCGGTCCTTTGTCATGCGCGCGGATAGTGCCGCCTTGCCAGCGGACATAAGCGAATCAACATGGTGGTCAATCGGGCAGCTTGGTTTCATCAGTGTTCAGGGCATCGGCTAGCCGCGTCGTGGCCGAGCCGGGGCGCAGCGGCTGTGGCTGCGAGGCGTCGGGCGACCATCCGGTGAGAAATATCAGATCATAGGTCGCCTTGATCCGGCCATCTGGCCCTGCGAAATTCTCGGCGTAAATCTGTGACGCGCGGTCGAATACGGCGCGCCGTGCGAAATGGCGTGGCCGTGCCTCCATCGCGTTGCCCTCGCCCATGGCGCGCAAATCGTGCAGCAGCGCGATCATGCTGGCATAGCTGGCACTCAGCGGGACGCTGTCGACGACGGGCATGGTCATGCCTGCGCGTTGCAGCAACCCGCCCAGATCGCGCACCTCGCCCGTGGGGGCAACACGCGGTGACAGACCGCCCGTCACCTCAGCCTCGGCCTGCGCCAAGCTGGCGCGCAGCTGATGCAGTGTCGTGCCGCCGGGCATGACGCCTAGAAATAGCCCATCTGGGCGCAGCGCGCGGCGCGCCTGGATCAGCTGGCCTACCGGATCATTGGCCCAGTGCAGCGACAGTGCGTGAATAACCAGATCATGCGCGCCCGGCACGAGTGCCAGAGTGTCGTCGTCGGGCGCGATCAGGGCATCTGGAAATGCGGCGCGCCACGGCGCGGGCCAGCCAGTCACGATACTCGGCGCGGTAAAGGATTTATTAACCATCGCCAGACGATCATGCACCTCAGCGATTGCCGCCTCATGCAGGAATAGCGCGGGCGCGGCGGCGGCGCGGGCGCGCTGGCGCGCTAGTGCGGTGCGGTCGGTAAGAATAGCTGTCATGAGGGGACATATAGATGAAGGCGGCTTATGTTCAATCGGCCATTCGGCTGGTCTACCCCTCGCGATGCACCTTTTGCGGTGGCTTGGTCGACAGTGATTTCGGACTGTGCGGCCCTTGCTGGCGCGACACGCCGTTCATCGCGGGGCAGGTGTGCAATCTGTGCGGGGTTCCGCTGCCGTCTGGGCCTGACGCACCAGACGATGTGCTAAGTTGCGACGAATGCCTCACTGTGCGGCGTCCCTGGGACAGAGGGCGCGCGGCGCTGATATATGACGGTAATGGTCGCAAGATGGTTCTGCGACTGAAGCATGGTGATCGGCACGATATGGCGGGTCCGGCTGCGTCCTGGATGGCGCGCGCGGCGCTTCCTTTGCTCAGACCAGATACGCTGATCGCGCCTGTGCCGCTGCACTGGCTGCGCCTGTTGAAGCGGCGATATAATCAATCGGCGCTGCTGGCGCATGCGCTGGCCCGCGAGGTAGATCGCGCCGTGTGCCCCGATTTGTTGGTCCGTCCGCGTGCTACGCCATCCTTGGGCGGACTAGGCCGGGATGCCCGTTTTGCCACGATGGAGGGCACGATCAAGGTGCACCCAAAGCGGCGCCACCGCCTGTCGGGGCGACCCGTTCTGTTGGTGGACGACGTCATGACCTCGGGCGCGACCCTCGCCGCCGCCGCAGAGGCGTGCCGCGCGGCCGGCGCGGCGAATGTAGACATTCTGGTACTGGCGCGCGCGGCCAAGGATGCCTAAATTCAGGGGGACCATCTGAATTTAAGGAACGCCGCCCATGAAGCCTGTCGACATCTACACCTCGCCGCTCTGCGGTTTTTGCCACGCGGCCAAGCGGTTGCTGTCGCAGAAAGGCGTCACTTTCACCGAGATCGACATTGCCGCGCAGCCAGCAAAGCGGGCCGAAATGACAAAGCGCGCCGAAGGCGGTCGCACCGTGCCGCAAATCTTTGTAGGTGATATCCATATCGGCGGCTGCGATGAGCTGTATGCGCTGGAGCGCGCTAATAAGCTGGACGCGCTGCTAGCGGCATGAAGGCCGCGCTAATCCAGTTGTGCAGCAGCGATGATCCTGCCGCCAACCTCGCTGTAACAGCGGCTCTGGTGCATCGCGCGGCAGATGCCGGGGCGCAGCTGATCCTTACGCCTGAAGTGACCAATTGCGTTTCGGCCAGCCGCGCGCGGCAGCAAGAAGTGCTGACGCGCGAGGAGGATGACATCACCCTCGCCGCGCTTTGCGATCTGGCGGCGTCGCGGGGCATCTGGCTGCTGATCGGATCGCTCTGCATAAAAACGGGCGATGCGGACGGGCGGTTTGCCAACCGCTCGTTCCTGATCGGACCGGATGGTGGTATCAAGGCGCGCTATGACAAGATACACATGTTCGACGTTACGATCAGCGACACCGAAAGCTATCGGGAATCAGCAGGCTATCGCCCCGGCGCTCAGGCGGTTTTGGCGGACACGCCTTGGGGCCGCATGGGCATGACCATTTGCTACGACGTCCGTTTTCCGCACCTCTACCGCAATTTGGCGCAGAACGGCGCTGGAATACTCACCGTGCCATCCGCGTTTTCGCCTGTAACGGGCGCTGCGCATTGGCACACCTTGCTGCGCGCCCGCGCGATAGAGACGGGCGCATACGTGCTAGCCCCCGCGCAGACCGGTACGCATGCGGCGAGCGCAGGAAAGCCGCGTCAGACCTTCGGGCACAGCCTAGCGGTATCGCCGTGGGGCGAGGTGCTGGCCGACGGCGGCACCGAACCGGGGGTGATTTACGTTGATCTGGACATGAATGAGGTGGCACAAGCGCGACAGCGCATCCCTGCGATGATGCATGACCCAACGTTCGGCGGCCCCTGATGGAAGATACGCCCACAAATGCCTTAGCCGTTGCGCTTTTTAGCGAGATCCTGACGAACGATCAGTTGATCCGTAATCAACTGGCGCGGGTTCTGCCCAAGGGGATGGAGGTGTCGCATTTCTCGGTGCTAAACCATCTGGCACGCGCGGGAGCGGAGCGGAGCCCGGGAGAGCTTGCCAAGAGTTTTCATGTCACACGCGGCGCGATGACCAATACGCTCCAAAAGCTGGAATGGGCCGGATACGTCCATATCCGGCCTGATTGGGACGATGCCCGGCGCAAGCGCGTGTCGATTAGCCCGGCGGGCCGCACGGCGCGCGAGGCGGCGATATCGTCGATAACGCCGCTAATCTCCGAGGTCGTGGCCGAACTGGGCGAAAGCAAAGTGCGCGCCGCCCTGCCCGTGCTGCGCAGTCTGCGCGCCCGGCTAGAGCCTGATGCCTAGCTGGAGTTGCCCGGTTTGCGGCTGGCAGTGACGTAATTCACGCTAAGATCTCGATCTGAGACGGACCATCTCCAGCTGACCGGGTTAAAAACAAACCCTTTGCGATCTACCGGCTCCAGACCAGCCTGACGCAGCAGATCATATAACTCGTCAGGCGTGATGAATTTAGACCAGTCATGGGTGCCCTTAGGCAGCCAGCGCATCACATGTTCGGCGCCGATGATCGCCATAACGTAGCTCTTTGGGTTGCGATTGAGGGTCGAGCAGATTTGCAGCCCGCCAGGTTTGAGCAACTCCCGGCAGGCGGTCAGATAGGCGAGTGGATCTGACACATGCTCCACCACTTCCATGTTCAGTACGGCATCGAATTGCTCGCCCGCCTCTGCTAGCGCCTCGGCTGTTGTGTGGCGATAGTCGATTTTCAGGCCCGATTGCTCGGCATGGACCTGCGCGACGGGAATGTTCCGCTCGGCCGCGTCTGCGCCGACGACCTCCGCGCCCAGACGCGCCATAGGCTCGGCCAGCAGGCCGCCACCGCATCCGATATCGAGGATGCGTAGACCCTTGAAGGGCGCATCTGTGCCAAGGTCACGTTCAAACTCGGCTGCAATCTGGCGGGTGATATAGTCCAGTCTGCAAGGGTTCATCATGTGCAGAGGCTTGAACTTGCCAGCGGGATCCCACCACTCCTCGGCCATAGCCTGAAACTTGGCGACTTCGCCTTCGTCTATCGTGGATGCTGCCCTTTGCATTCCGCCCTCCCGTATGTTCAATTATGTTGCGGCTTAACATAGGACGATCATGGATAAAATCGCGGGAGCAAAAAACGCAGTGCAGTATCTATATCCCCCGGTCGAGCCGTTTGACCGCCGGATGCTGGACGTAGGCGACGGCCACGAGGTCTATGTCGAGCAGTCGGGTAACCCAGACGGCGCGCCTGTTGTCGTATTCCACGGCGGCCCCGGCGGCGGATGCAGCCCTGCGATGCGGCGCTATTTCGACCCCGCTGTTTACCGGATTATTCTGTTCGATCAGCGCGGCTGTGGACGGTCCAAGCCGCACGCCTCGGTCGAGGCGAATACAACTTGGCATCTGGTGGATGACATCGAGCTGATACGCACCACAATGGGCATTGAGCGGTGGATCGTTTTTGGCGGCAGCTGGGGCGCGACGCTGGCGCTGATTTACGGTATCACGCATCCCGAGCGGTGCGTGCATCTGGTGCTGCGCGGCGTCTTTACCATGACCCAGGCTGAACTGGATTGGTTCTATGGTGGCGGCGCAGGTCGCTTCTGGCCAGAAACATGGGCGCGATTCGAAAGCCTCATCCCTGAGGCAGAACGCGGCGATATGATCGCAGCCTATCATAAACGCCTGTTTTCGGGCGACAGCCATACCGAGGTACTGCATGCGCGTGCGTGGAGTGGTTGGGAAAATGCGCTCGCGACCGTCCGCTCCTCCGGGGTTGGTGGCGATAGCCCGGCTGAGTACGCCCGCGCTTTTGCTAGGCTTGAAAATCACTATTTCACCAATGCTGGATTTTTGACGCATGACGGCTGGATCATGGACAACATGGCACAGCTGGCGGGTATCCCCGGCACCATCGTGCAGGGCCGCTACGATATGATTTGCCCGCCCGCCACGGCGTACAAGCTGTCAAATGCTTGGTCTGGCAGCCGCCTGCACATGATCCCCGTCGCCGGCCACGCCCTGTCTGAGCCGGGCATCAGCGCGGAACTGGTAAGCGTGATGGACGGGCTCAAACGCGGGTAATCGCCGAAGGCCCGTGGCAATCCGCTTGCATCCAGTCGCCCCCCTCGCTATATCCCCATTAATAGCGGCGCGTTTCGGGTCCACACCAAAACGCACCACCGGATAATTCAACGGGCCGCGCGCCCGTTTTTTTGTGCTTGAGGGCCACCTCAGGCCACGACCCCGAAAGAGACAGACCTGATTGCCATGACCAACGACCTTATCGCCAAAGCCGCCATCGACCGCCGCCTGGCCGAGATCATCACACCGGTGATCGAGGATATGGGATTCGATCTGGTGCGCGTGCGGCTGATGGGTGGCAAGTATCATACGCTGCAAATCATGGCCGAGCGGCCCGAGGGCGGTATCGAAGTGGACGATTGCGCCCGTATCAGCACCGCCGTCAGCGCAACCCTTGACGTTGAGGACCCGCTGGCCGAGGCCTACACGCTGGAAGTCAGCAGCCCCGGTATTGACCGGCCCCTCACAATGCTCAAGCATTTCGCGGCGTTCGAGGGCTATGAGGCTAAGATTGAGACGAATGATCTGATCGATGGCCGCAAACGCTTTAAGGGGATGCTCGCGGGCGTTGAGGGCAACGAAGTACTGATTAACGTTGAGGAAGGCACTATCGGCCTGCAATTTGATTGGCTCGCCGACGCCAAGCTGGTCCTGACCGACGAGCTGATCAAGGAAATGCTGCGCCAACGTAAGGCGGCGGGCGAAACTGACATTGATGAAACCGAGTTTGACGAAATCCAGACTGATACCGGTTCTGAGGAGGACTGAAATCCATGGCAATTACATCCGCAAACCAGCTTGAACTGCTTCAAACAGCCGAAGCTGTCGCACGCGAAAAAATGATCGACCCCGGTCTGGTGGTCGAGGCGATGGAAGAATCGCTCTCGCGTGCTGCCAAATCGCGCTACGGCGCTGAAATGGACATTCGCGTGTCGATTGACCGCAAAACAGGTCGCGCGACATTTACCCGCGTTCGCACCGTGGTCGCCGATGACGAGGTCGAAAATTATCAGGCCGAATTCACCGTCGAGCAGGCCAAGCAATACATGGCCGACCCGGAAATTGGGCAGGAATTCATCGAAGAAGTGCCCCCCGTCGAGATGGGCCGTATCGCTGCACAATCGGCCAAGCAGGTGATCCTGCAAAAGGTTCGCGAAGCCGAGCGTGACCGTCAGTACGAGGAATTCAAAGACCGCGCCGGCACTATCATCAACGGTCTGGTCAAGCGCGAAGAGTATGGCAACGTCATCGTGGATGTGGGCCGCGGCGAGGCAATTCTGCGCCGCAATGAGAAAATCGGCCGCGAGGCGTACCGTCCGAACGACCGTATCCGCTGCTACATCAAGGATGTGCGCCGCGAGCAGCGCGGGCCGCAGATCTTCCTGTCGCGCACAGCGCCTGAATTCATGGCCGAATTGTTCAAGATGGAAGTGCCCGAAATCTATGACGGCATCATCGAGATCAAAGCAGTTGCCCGCGACCCGGGCAGCCGCGCCAAGATCGCCGTCATCAGCTATGATAGCAGTATCGACCCCGTCGGTGCCTGCGTTGGTATGCGCGGCAGCCGTGTTCAGGCCGTCGTCAACGAGCTTCAGGGCGAAAAGATCGACATTATTCCGTGGAATGACGATCAGCCGACATTCCTCGTCAACGCGCTTCAGCCTGCTGAGGTGACCAAGGTCGTTCTTGACGAAGAAGCTGGCAAGATCGACGTCGTCGTACCAGAAGAGCAACTGAGCCTTGCCATTGGCCGCCGCGGCCAGAACGTGCGTTTGGCCAGCCAGCTGACCGGTCTGGACATCGACATCATGACCGAGGCCGAGGATAGCGAGCGGCGCCAAAAAGAATTCGAAGAGCGCACTGGCCTCTTCATGGAGAATCTAGATCTGGACGAGTTCTTTGCCCAGCTGCTGGTGTCCGAAGGTTTCACCAATCTCGAAGAGGTCGCATATGTCGATCTGGACGAGCTGATGGTCATCGATGGTATCGACGACGACACAGCCAAGGAACTGCAGGCTCGCGCCCGCGACATACTGGAGGCCAAGGCCAAAGCCGCACTGGACAAGGCGCGCGAGATGGGCGTCGAGGACAGCCTTATTGAATTTGAGGGTCTGACACCCCAAATGGTGTTGGCGCTGGCCGAGGATGGCGTAAAGACGCTGGAAGATTTCGCAACCTGCGCCGATTGGGAGCTTGCCGGCGGTTGGACCGTGCAAGACGGCGAGCGCATCAAGGACGACGGTCTTCTGGAGCCCTTCGACGTATCATTGGAAGAAGCGCAGAACATGGTTATGACTGCGCGTGTTATGCTGGGCTGGGTCGATCCGACCGAGATGGCAGGCGCTACTGACGACGGCGAAGCAGAAGAGGAAGCCGAGGCCTGATTGCAGGCCTCGGAAAGAACCTGATGGGACGCGGTGGGCATTCCAAAGACCAAAGTGATGGTCCAGAGCGTAAATGCATCGCCACGGGCGAAGTGCAGCCGAAGTTTGGCCTGATCCGGTTCGTGATTGGGCCAGATGGTCAGGTCGCCCCCGACCTGATGGAGAAGCTGCCGGGCCGTGGCATCTGGGTATCTGCGGACCGGGCCGCATTGGACAAAGCGGCGAGCAAAGGCTTGTTCGCCCGCGCCGCGAAGCAGCCTGTTCAGGTGCCAGACGGTTTGACCAATTGGGTCGAAAAGCTGTTGGCACAGCGGGTGATCAATCTGATCAGCCTCGCGCGCAAAGGCGGGCGTGCCGTGTCGGGTTACGAAAAGGTCAAGAGTAGCCTCGATAAAGAAGAGGCTGAAGTACTTATACAGGCCAGCGACGGGTCCGAGCGTGGGAAATCCAAGCTTAGCACGCCGCATTACGGCTCTTTCATCGGGTGGCTGACCGCCGATGAGCTGGGCCAGGCCTTCGGGCGCCAAACGACGATCCACGCGGCACTGGGCGCTGGCGGTTTGACGCAACGTGTTGTAGAGGAAGCGGCAAGGCTGAAAGGCCTGCGCGTTTCGGACGATGGCAACGGCCATCGGAAAGGAAAGAAGACCTCATGAGCGACAACGACGGTAAAAAGACATTGGGTGTCAGTGGCGGTCCGCGTGCGGGCAGTGTGAAGCAAAGCTTCAGCCATGGCCGGACCAAGAACGTCGTGGTGGAAACCAAGCGTAAGCGCGTTGTTGTGCCCAAACCGGGTGCGGGCAACATGGCTGGCGCAGGTAAACCTGCCCCTATTAGCGACCCGTCCAAGCGGCCTGCTGGCATCTCGGATGCCGAGATGGAACGCCGTATGAAGGCGCTTCAGGCTGCGAAGGCGCGCGAGGGCGAGGACGCTCTGCGCCGCGAGGCCGAAGAAAAAGAACGCGAAGAAGATCGCCAGCGTCGCCGCGAAGAAGCCGAGGCCAAAGAACGCGAAGAGAAAGAGCGTGTCGACGCGCTCAAGGCTAAGGCCGATGAGGACGAGCGCCAGCGCCGCGAGGCCGATGAGGCCAAACAGGTCGCCGCTACACCCTCGTCCGAACCCGAAGGCGCGCGCGCCGCGCCGCGCGGCCCTGCGCCGTCGTCGGCCCCGCGCAAGCAGGATCGCGACACCGAGCAAAAGCGCCCGACAAAGGGCAAGGGCATGGGTGACGACAATCGTCGCTCGGGCAAGCTTACGCTGAATCAGGCCCTGTCGGGCGGCGAAGGTGGCCGCCAGAAATCCATGGCCGCTATGAAGCGCAAACAGGAGCGCGCCCGCCAGAAGGCAATGGGCGGCACCCAAGAGCGTGAAAAGATCATTCGCGACGTGCAACTGCCCGAGACCATCGTCGTCGCCGAGCTGGCCCAGCGTATGGCCGAACGCGTCGGTGACGTGGTCAAGGCGCTAATGAACAACGATATGATGGTGACGCAAAACCAGGCGATCGACGCCGACACTGCCGAGCTGATCATCGAAGAGTTCGGCCACCGCGTCGTTCGCGTGTCGGATGCTGACGTGGAGGATGTTATCGCCAAGGTTCATGACAAGCCCGAGGACATGCTGCCGCGCCCGCCCGTCATCACTATCATGGGCCACGTCGATCACGGCAAGACGTCGCTGCTCGACGCGATCCGCGACGCCAAGGTGCAGACCGGCGAAGCGGGCGGTATCACGCAGCATATCGGTGCCTATCAGGTCAAAACGGCCAGCGGTTCCGTTCTGTCGTTCCTCGACACGCCCGGCCATGCAGCCTTTACATCAATGCGTGCGCGCGGCGCTCAGGTGACGGATATCGTCGTACTGGTGGTTGCCGCCGATGATGCTGTAATGCCCCAGACCATTGAGGCGATTAACCACGCAAAAGCAGCGAAAGTGCCGATGATCGTGGCGATCAACAAGATCGACAAGCATGAGGCGAATCCGCAAAAAGTGCGCACCGACCTGCTGCAGCACGAGGTCGTCGTCGAGGCGATGTCGGGCGACGTGCAGGACGTCGAGGTCAGCGCCAAGACGGGCAAAGGTCTGGACACTCTGCTAGAGGCCATCGCGCTGCAGGCTGAGATCCTTGAGCTGAAGGCGAACCCGAATCGCGCCGCCGAGGGCGCCGTGATTGAGGCACAGTTGGATATCGGCCGCGGCCCTGTCGCGACAGTTTTGATCCAGAAAGGCACATTGCGCACCGGCGACATCTTTGTCGTGGGCCAGCAGTTCGGCAAAGTGCGTGCGCTTATCAATGATCACGGCAAGCGTATCAAGGAGGCTGGTCCGTCTGTTCCAGTCGAGGTGCTGGGCCTTAGCGGCACACCCGAGGCTGGCGATGTGCTGAACGTCGTTGCGACCGAGGCGCAGGCCCGCGAGATCGCCGAATACCGTGCCAATGCCGCCAAGGAAAAGCGCGCAGCCGCTGGTGCCGCCGTGACGCTGGACCAGATGATGCTGCAGGCCAAAGAGAACAAGAATATGGCCGAGATGCCTATTGTGATGAAGGCCGATGTGCAGGGTTCTGCCGAAGCCATCGTTCAGGCGTTGGAAAAGATCGGCAACGACGAGGTGCGCGTCCGCGTCCTTCATTCCGGCGTCGGTGCGATCACAGAGTCGGACATCGGCCTTGCCGAAGCGTCGGGTGCGCCGGTTATTGGCTTCAACGTTCGTGCCAATGCGCCTGCCCGCCAGAGCGCGAATCAGAAGGGTGTCGAAATTCGCTACTACTCGATCATCTACGATCTGGTGGACGACGTGAAGGCGGCGGCCTCTGGCCTCTTGGGTGCAGAGATCCGCGAAAAGTTCATCGGCTACGCCAAGATCATGGAAGTGTTCAAGGTTACAGGCGTCGGCAAAGTGGCCGGTTGCCGGATTACCGAAGGCGTTGCCCGCAGGTCCGCCGGTGTGCGCCTGCTGCGTGACGACGTCGTGATCCACGAGGGCACGCTAAAAACGCTCAAGCGGTTCAAGGATGAAGTGGCCGAAGTTCCGTCTGGTCAGGAATGCGGTATGGCCTTCGAGAAGTACGAAGACATCCGGCCCGACGACGTTATCGAGATCTTCGAGCGCGAAGAGATTGTCCGCACTCTGGATTAATCTGGGTCCGCAACAAATGAAAAGGGGCGTCCATCAGGGCGCCCCTCTTTCGTTGTGCTGAGGCGTTGTCTGCGTCCAAATCTGCCGAAGGCGCTGTGCCTCAGAGCCAATCCCGCAGGATTGGGATAAGCGGCACGTCTGCGGCTGGCATCGGATAATCCCTGAGATCGCCCGCCCGTACCCATTTTAGCGCCTGCCCCTCGCGTCCCTGAACAATCCCGTCCCATTTGCGGCAGGCGAATAGCGGCATCAGCAGGTGAAAATCATCGTAAGAATGGCTCGCGAAAGTCAGCGGAGCGAGGCAACTGGACCATGTATCAATGCCAAGCTCCTCGCGTAGCTCGCGAATCAGCGCAGCCTCTGGCGTCTCGCCCGCCTCCACCTTGCCGCCCGGAAACTCCCAAAGGCCTGCCATCGATTTGCCCTTAGGGCGCTGCGCAAGCAGCACGCGCCCGTCCACGTCGATCAGCGCAACCGCCGATACAAGGACGGTCTTCACGAGCGGTAGTCAGCGTTTATGTCGATATAGCCATGCGTCAGATCGCAGGTCCAAACGCGCGCAGTTCCGCCGCCAAGGCCCAGATCGACGTGGATGACCAGCTCTTGGCGCTTCAGGTAGGCTGCCGCTGCGTCTTCGTCATAGGCGGGGCTGACCCAGCCATCTTCGGCCACTTTGATATCGCCAAACCAGATCGCCAGTGTATCGCGATCCGCGCGCGCGCCGGATTTTCCCACGGCCATAACGATGCGGCCCCAATTTGGGTCTTCACCCGCGATGGCCGTTTTGACCAAGGGTGAGTTGGCGATTGATTTCGCATGTTTGTGGGCATCCGCATCGCTGGCTGCGCCTGTTACTGAAATCTCGACCAGTTTAGTCGCACCTTCGCCATCGCGAACCACCTGTTGTGCGAGGTCCAGCATGACGCGGCGCAGCCCCTCCATGAACCCTATGGAATGCTCGGAAATCGCGACACCGGATGCGCCCGTCGCGCCTACCAAGAGTGTGTCGGAGGTCGACGTGTCGCTATCTACTGTGATGCAGTTAAATGTCGTCCGGTTCAGCGCAGCAGTCATTGATTGCAAGACGGGTTGCGGCACAGCGGCGTCGGTGAAGATATAAACCAGCATCGTGCCCATATCAGGCTCAATCATGCCTGACCCTTTGGCGATTCCGGCGATACGCACGACCTTGCCGTCTACTTCGACCTCGGTAGACGATCCTTTTGGGAATGTGTCAGTCGTCATAATCGCGCGGGCCGCGTCGGCGATGCCGCTCGCGCTCAGCGATGCGCTCAACTCGCCCAGAACTGCGACGATTCTCTCGTGCTTCATCGGCTCGCCGATCACACCGGTGGAGGAGGAGAACACCCGATAATCGGGCAGCCCCAGTATCTCAGCCACACCGGAGGTCACGGCGCGCACAGATGCCACGCCGTGCCGCCCGGTAAAGGCATTAGAATTACCCGAGTTCACAATGATTGCCGCGCCCTCGTTGCCAGTCCGACTGATCTTGGCCTGGCAATCCAGCACAGGAGCTGACCGTGTGGCCGACCGGGTGAACACCCCCGCCACCGTGCTGCCGGGCGCGAGGTGCGCCAGCATGACGTCTGTACGCCCGGCATAGCGAACGCCTGCGGCGATGCTGGCAAACCGGACCCCCTCGATCACGGGCAGATCGGGAAACGCCGCAGGCGCCAGCGGAGAAACGGAGGTGATCTTGGCCATTCGCGCTTACTCGTCCAGCAGGTCGATTTGGTTCAGCACTTCGGGGTCCATCGCATCGCCGGCGGTGCGGTCGACATCGTTCTCACCCTGCAGCTTGGTGATGGCCTGCGTGATGGCTTGCTGGCGCAGTGCGTCCTCAATCTCGGCGCGCACGTCCTCCAGCTTGGGGGCGTCCTTGGCGCGGGTTTCTTCCAGTTTGATGACGTGCCAGCCGAATTGCGTCTGGACCGGATCGCTGACGCTGCCGGGCTCCATACCCTCAACCGCTACTTGGAATGGCTCGACCATCATGCCGTCGCTGAACCAGCCCAACTGACCGCCCGACGGACCGGATGGGCCGGTGGAATGCTCTTCTGCCAGTGCGCCGAAATCAGCGCCGCCTTTTAGCTCTTCTACCAGTGCCGCCGCTTCTTCTTCGGTTTCGACCAGAATGTGCGCGGCATTATACTCGGTGACCGCTTCGCCATTCAGGAAATTCTCGTCAAAATAGGTCTGGACAGCCTCATCCGTCACAGCAGTTTCGGCGATGTCGGCCATTTCTTCGGCGGCGATCAGCGCACGGCGCTCATTCTCTAGCGACAGGGCGGCACGGCGGGACAAATCGCCATCATGGGCATCCGCCAGCAGGGTTTGCTGAATCAACTGGTCCAGAATACCAGGATAGAGCACGTCGGCAGGAACCTGCGCAAACTGCTCGGGCAGGCCCGCGCGCAGGGTCAACATATGGCCCAGCGTTATGTCGGTGCCCGCAACCGTCGCGACAACCGTGTCGGCGTTAGGTGCGTCCCCTGTTTCGCCCTCAGCAAGGAGAGGCGACGCGCCAAGCGCCCCAATCAGCATGGCAGAGGTGATGATCGGCTTGAGACGGTCGAACATATATTATTCCTTCACAGTTTGCGGCGGTAGGTGCCGCGCAGGGTGCGCGACGTTGACACTAAGCCAGCGGAAGCTTACATCGCCTTTGGATTAAAGGCATATCCCGCTGATACCCCGCCCGACATAGGGTGGCAACGCTGACGGGACAAGTCATTGCCAGACACAACAGATCACAAGACGGGAACGTATTGAACATGCTGGGTATTGGAACGGTCGCCCGTAAGGTTTTCGGCACTCAGAATGACCGCTTGGTCAAGGCGACGCGGCCACTGATCGCAAAGATCAATGCGCTGGAGCCTGAGATTGAGACGCTGGACGACGCGGGCTTAATCGCCAAAACTGAGGACCTGCGTGCCCGCCTACAGGCAGGCGAGGCGCTGGACGATCTGCTGCCCGAAGCCTTTGCCAACTGCCGAGAGGCGGCGCGCCGTGCGCTGGGTCTGCGGGCCTTTGACGTACAGTTGATGGGCGGCATTTTTCTGCATCAGGGCAATATTTCGGAGATGAAAACTGGCGAGGGCAAAACGCTGGTCGCGACCTTCCCTGCATATCTGAACGCGCTTGGCGGCAAGGGCGTGCACATCGTAACGGTCAATGACTACCTGGCCAAACGTGACGCCGAGTGGATGAGTGCCGTATTTGGCGCGCTGGGCATGACAACTGGCGTCGTCTACCCGAACCAGCCCGAGGACGAAAAGCAGCGCGCTTATGCTTGCGATGTCACCTATGCCACCAATAACGAGCTGGGCTTTGACTACCTGCGCGACAATATGAAGTCCGAGTTGACCCAGATGAACCAGCGCGGCCACAACTATGCTATCGTGGACGAAGTCGACAGCATCTTGATTGATGAGGCGCGCACCCCGCTGATTATCTCTGGCCCTGCGCAGGACCGCAGCGATTTGTATCTGGCGATAGACAAGCTAATACCTGAGCTGAAGGAAGAACACTTCAAGGTCGATGAGAAGACCCGCGGTGTTACCTTTACCGACGAAGGTAACGAATTTCTTGAGACGCTGCTGGTCGAGCGCGGCGTGCTGCCCGAAGATCAATCGCTGTATGACCCAGAAAGCACGACGATCGTGCATCACGTCAACCAAGGCCTGCGCGCGCACAAACTGTTCCAAAAAGACAAAGACTACATTGTCCGAGGGACGGAGGTCGTGCTGATCGACGAGTTTACCGGCCGTATGATGTCGGGCCGTCGCCTGTCCGACGGTCTGCATCAGGCTATTGAGGCAAAGGAAGGCGCTGACATTCAGCCCGAGAACGTGACGCTGGCACAGGTAACGTTCCAGAACTATTTCCGACTCTATGACAAGCTATCGGGTATGACCGGAACCGCGATGACCGAGGCGGACGAATTTGCCGAGATTTACGGCCTAGGCGTGATCGCCGTGCCAACGAACCGGCCCATCGCGCGCGTTGACAAGGACGACGCGGTATTCCGCACCACGGCAGAGAAGTACAAGGCCGTGGTCGAAGAGATCAAAGAAGCCAAGGAAAAGGGCCAACCGACGCTGGTCGGCACCACATCGATCGAAAAATCGGAAACGATTAGCCAGTTGCTGACCGATGCGGGGATTGACCATAACGTCCTGAACGCGCGCCAGCACGAAAAAGAGGCGCAGATCGTCGGCGACGCGGGCAAACTGGGCGCAGTGACCATCGCCACCAACATGGCCGGACGCGGTACCGACATCAAACTCGGCGGCAATATCGAGCTCAAGATTATGGACGCGATCAATGCCGATCCCGAAGGCGATCCGGCAGAAATCCGCGGTCGCATCGAGGCCGGTCACGCCGCAGAAGAGCAGGCAGTGATCGACGCCGGCGGTCTTTTTGTCCTCGCGACCGAACGCCACGAGAGCCGCCGGATTGACAACCAGCTTCGCGGCCGGTCGGGCCGTCAGGGCGATCCTGGCCAATCGTCCTTCTTCTTGTCGCTTGACGACGATCTGATGCGCATTTTCGGCTCGGAGCGATTGGAAAAGGTGCTGTCGGGCCTTGGCATGAAAGAGGACGAAGCGATCATTCACCCGTGGGTGAACAAATCGCTGGAACGTGCGCAAGCCAAAGTCGAGGGTCGCAACTTTGACATCCGAAAGCAGCTGCTGAAATTCGACGACGTGATGAACGAGCAGCGCAAGGTGATCTTTAAGCAGCGCCTCGACATTATGCGCGCTGACGATCTGAGCGATATCGTCAAGGACATGCGCGGCGAGGTGATTGACGATCTGGTCGATCAATATATGCCACCGAAAACCTACGCCGATCAGTGGGACATGGACGGGCTGCACACAGCCATCATGGAGCAGCTGAACATGGATCTGCCCGTGCAGGCATGGGCCGAAGAGGAAGGTGTCGACGACGAAGACATCAGCGAACGGATTGAAAAGAATGCGAACGAGATGATGGCCAAGAAGGCTGTCGCATTCGGTCCGGGCAATATGCGTTTGGTGGAAAAACAGCTTCTGCTGCAGACGATTGATGCCAAGTGGCGCGAACACCTGCTGACGCTTGAACATCTGCGCAGCGTCGTCGGATTTCGGGGCTACGCACAGCGCGACCCTCTGAATGAGTACAAGAACGAGGCGTTCGCCCTGTTTGAGACGATGCTGGACACGCTGCGCCAGGATGTGACCCAAAAACTGGGACAGGTGCAGCCAATGGCCGAGCCAGACCAGCAAAAAATGCTGCAGCAGATGATGGATGAGCGCGCCGCGCTCAAGGCTCAGACCGACGCCGCGAGCCCGCAACCGGATGGGGAGCAGACCGCGAACACCCCCTCCGAAGCCGCGCTAGAAGGCTTTGACGAGAGCGACCAGTCGACATGGGGCAACCCAAGCCGCAACACGGCTTGCCCCTGTGGATCGGGTAACAAGTTCAAGCATTGTCATGGGCGCATTGCCTGACAAGGCAGCGCAGCAATTCCCGCCGGAACAGCAATGACCTTGGTCACCGGGCCGCCATAGTGCGGCCCGAATGAGACCCCGCTTGTGCCACATGTGCGCCCTTATCGGCAGCTAGACCCTCCGCATAGCCTATTTTTCAGGTGTGGAGGTATGTGATGCAAAAGATCAAAATGATCGCCCTTGGATGCGGAACGTTGGCCATAGCGCTAGGCGCAGGCCATTTCATGCAATCCCGCACGACCAAAGATCCGGTCGCGCTGGAAGAAATCGCACCCACACCCGCCGCACCGCGCGATGCTGCTGCCCTGCAACTGTCGTCAATCACGCTGACATCGTCTGTGCCCAAACCGCCCGCCGCCGCGATGGAGCCTGCAATCCTGCCGGATGAGCCTGTCCGCGAGGCAGCGCTTGACGATGCGCTGGCCGCCGTCATGACTGATGCCCTTCCCAGCGAGGAGCCAGCCCCAAGCCTCGCGTGCGAGTATGAGCTGAGCGCAGCTCCTGCGCCCGGCGCCATGGTTGCCTTGACCTTGGACGCCCGATGCGCCCCTGGCGAGCGATTTACCCTGCACCACAATGGCATGATGTTTACGGAAGTCACCGATGAGGGCGGCCAAGCGACCATGCTGGTGCCTGCACTTACGAAAAAGGCGGTGTTTATTGCCGCATTCACCAATGGCGAGGGCGCCGTGGCAAATGCCGATGTAGAGAGCTTGGAATTTTATCAGCGCGCCGCTGTGCAATGGCAGGGCGATGCAGGCATTACGCTTCACGCGCTGGAATTTGGTGCAGATTACTCTGACGAAGGTCACGTATGGGCAAATGCGCGCCGCAACGTCGCAGCCGCTGCAGATGGCGACCGCGGCTTTCTCACGCGGCTAGGCGCTGCGGATCAGCCTGACGCGTTGATGGCTGAAATATATACCTTCCCCAGCCAGATGTCGGGCCGTGATGGTGATGTCGCATTACAGGTCGATGCAGAGGTGACAGCGCTTAATTGTAACCGCGATGTCGAGGCACAGGCACTGCAAATGGAGCCGACTGGCACCCTCAAAGTGCAGGATCTGACGCTGATGATGCCGGGATGTGATGCGGTTGGCGACTTTCTGGTGTTGAAAAATCTGTTGAATGACCTCACCATCGCGCGCAACTGACACCTGCGTCCGAGGGCAAACCGATGAGACAGATACGTGCGGCGATTTTCGCCGCACTTTTCCCATTTATGGCCTGCCTGCCTGCCATGGCTCAGGACGTGACTCTGACGTCGCGTGACGGCGATGTCACTATCACCGGCGATCTGCTGGGCTTCGACGGTGAATTCTACCGGGTCGACACCATCTATGGCGAACTTACCGTCGATGGCTCGGGGGTGCTGTGCGAGGGGCCGGGTTGCCCAAACCTCAACGCGTACGTCGCCGAGGTCACCCTATCGGGCGCACCGACGATCGGGCATATCCTGATGCCTGCCCTGATTGAGGCATTCGCGCTGCGCCAAGGCCTTGAGGCGGCGCGCGATAATGCCTCCGACGTCAGCTTTGCCTACACGCTGTCCGATCCCACCAACGGCGAGGCGCGCGGGCGTTTCTACCTACGTTTGACCAACACCGACGAGGGCTTTGCCGACCTGCTGGCAGGCGAGGCCGATATGGTCATGTCCCTGCGCGAAGTCACCCGCAGCGAGGCGATCCGTGGCCGCGAGGCCGGCCTGGGTGATCTGCGGGACACGCGGCGCAGCCGGGTTCTGGCCCTCGACGCGTTGGTGCCGCTGGTGTCGGCGGGCAATCCGGTCACGACGATCACGACACCCCAACTGGCCCAAGTGCTGGCGGGTGAGATTACCGACTGGGTGCAATTGGGAGGCGCCGATGCGCCAATCGCGGTGCATTTGCATGACTCCACGACCGGCCTCGGTCAGTCGACCGAGCGGCGCATGTTGCAGGGCGGCGCCACCGCATTTGTGGACGGAACAATCCGGCACTTGGACGGGGCCGCGCTGTCGCAGGCCGTGTCACAGGATCCCTTTGCGCTGGGCATTGGAAGCCGCTCGGAAAAGGGGCTGACCTTCGAGTTGGCCCTGACGGGTGAGTGCGGCTTTGCGATGCAGGCGACACGCCGCGCGGTCAAGACCGAGGATTACCCCCTGACCGCGCCCATGTTTCTCTATCTGCCGGCCCGCCGCCTGCCCAAGCTGGTGCGCGAATTTCTGGCCTTCACGCGTGAGCCTGCCGCGCAGCTCGTGATCCGGCGCGCTGGATTCGTCGATCAACTGCCCGAAGAGATTGCGATAAACGATCAGGGCGACCGATTTGCCAACGCCGTGCTGCGCGCTGGCCAGGAGGTGACTTTGGGCGACCTGCAGCGCATGACACAGATTCTCAGCCCGCTAAAACGCCTGACCACGACCTTTCGGTTCGAGCCGGGATCTGCCCGGCTGGACGCGCAGTCACGCTCTAACGTCGATGGTCTGGCCCGCGCGCTAGAGAGCGGCTTCTACGATGGGCGGCAGTTGGTTTTTGTCGGGTTTTCCGATGGTGAGGGTCCAGCGGGCGCGAACCGCAAAATCGCCCTGCGCCGCGCCAAGGCTGTGCGCGATGCGGTCCTTCACTCCGCCGAGACGGCGCAACTGGACCGCCTCAAGATAGAAACCGAAGCCTTTGGTGAAGCGATGCCAATGGCCTGCGATGACAGCGAATGGGGCCGTCGCGCCAATCGCCGTGTCGAAATTTGGATGAGATAGCGCCCAGCCGATCCGGCCTACATCTTGGCGCGGATATACCTGCAGTACTAGAGGTCTTGTTAGTGAAACTTCCATGGCTGCCCACCATCAAGCTCAACAAGCAAGTGATCAACAAAGTGACGTAGTTTCGGCGGCATCGGCGTGACGGGCGGCCAAACGGCAGCGATTGGCAAGCGGCGTGTTTCCATGCCGGGCAAGATACGTTCCAGCACGCCATGGAAAATGGCAGCCGCCACGAGAAAGCCGGGCAGGATAGCGATGCCCAGTCCTTCGATTGCCATGTCGCGGATCGCCTCACCGTTGTTCAACGTAAGGCGGCTGTGCAGTGGTGGCGGAACATTGCCATGGAGCGTCCAAAGTTGCGCGTTCGACATATGGTTGTAACCGATAACCTGATGATCACGCAATTCTGCCAAGGACGTCGGCCGCCCATTTCGATCTAGATAGGCAGGGCTGGCACAGGGGATAGTTTCATCCTCACAAAGTTTGCGCTGCATGAGAGCGGTGTCGCGCAATTGGCCAATGCGAATAGCCACGTCAAAGCCATCATGCAGCAGATCGCGCGCCCGATCGTCATAGTCGAGGCGAAGGTGAAGTTCCGGATTTTGCGCCGCAAAGCGGGCAATGATCGGCGACAGATAAAGCGTTCCAAAACTCATCGGCGCGGCGATCGAGAGCGTTCCACGCAGGATGTCGTCTCCCGCACCGCCCCAGGCGGCGCCTTCGGTGGCGGCGGTCAATTCAGCCAAAGCCGGACGTAACCGGCCATCCAACATCTGGGCGGCCTCGGTTGGTGTGATGCGACCTGCGTTGCGGCGAAACAGTGCCGTAGCGAGCGTAAGTTCCAGATCCGAAATACGCTTGCTGATAACGGATTTCGATAGATTCAGACGCGCAGCGGCAGCCGTTATGGTGCCAAGCTCCATGACAGCGAGGAAGGTTTCGATCTCATCCAAAGTATACCGCATTGGGAAAGATTAGCAGGCACCAAGCCGTTCGCAATAACAGAACGCGGCTTTCGCAACTCTATCGCTGGCAACAAACGATCAAAACCCTGATATTTGATGCAACGAAAGGGGGCCAAAATGGACCTAACTGGAATCCACCATCTGACAGCGATCACCGCCGACGCAGCGGCAAACAAGCGGTTCTACACTCAAATACTGGGCCTGCGTCTGGTCAAAAAGACCGTTAATCAAGACGACACATCCGCCTATCACCTGTTTTATGCCGACGGAAAGGCAACGCCGGGCACAGACCTGACATTCTTTGACTGGCCAGCGGCGCAGGAACGTCGCGGCACCCGTTCGATCAGCCGCACCGGGCTGCGGGTTAACCAAGATAGTCTTGATTTCTGGGCCGGACGTCTGTCCGACAACGGACTGAAACAGGGCAAAATCACCACGCTCGATGGCCGCGCCACGCTTGATTTTGATGATCCGGAGGGGCAGCGGTTCCGACTGACCGCAGATGATGCGGGCGACGCGCATCCGTGGGAGCGCAGCCCAGTGCCGGCGCAACATCAGATCCGAGGTCTGGGGCCAATCACGATTTCGGTGCCTGACCTGGGCCCAACGCATACGGTGCTGACACAGGTTCTGAACATGCGCCCGACACGTGATTATGCCAGCCCGGACGGCGGCGGGAAGGTGCATGTCTTTGAGATGGGCGCCGGCGGTGCGGCAAGCGAACTGCATGTTGCCGTTCAGCCCGATTTGCCGACGGCCCGACAAGGCGCAGGCGCGGTGCACCACGTAGCGTTTCGAACGCCGGACAGGGATACGAGCCATGCATGGGCAGAACGCTTGGCCGAATTCAAAATTCCCAATTCCGGCGAGGTCGAACGGTATTACTTCCGCAGCCTGTATTTCCGCGAACCGGGCGGCAATCTGTTCGAGATCGCAACTGACGGGCCGGGCTTTGCCGTAGACGAGCCGATGGAAGCGCTGGGTGAGAGCCTCGCCCTACCGCCCTTCCTCGAAGATAAACGCGCGCAGATTGAAGCGGGTCTGAAGCCGTTGGACTGATGTTCTGGCCGCCGGAAACCCCGGCGGCCTGTTTCCATAGATGATGCCTATGCAAAATATCAAAACCCAATAGATTGAATATAGCTTCAAGACACATTTAGATCGGTATGACTTTGAATAGCGTCTTTCACTTCCCCGCCCGCAATCCTGCCGAGACACACCGCGCGTCGACACCGCTGGAACTGATGTTTGACCTTGCCTCGGTTATCGCCATCGCCGCCGCCGCACATGGCCTCGCACATGCGATAGAAGAGGCCCATACCATACAGGGCGTGATCGGCTTCCTCTGTAGTTTCTTCATGATCTGGTGGGCCTGGATGAACTACACGTGGTTCGCCTCGGCCTATGACAACAACTCCTTGGCGTTTCGTATTCTCACCATGGTCGTCATGTTTGGCGCGTTGATGCTTGCAGCAGGCATCGGGACGGTTTTCGCACATGAACGTATTTGGCTGGCCCTACTGGGGTTCATCGTGATGCGACTTGGCATGGCGGTTTTTTGGCTGGGCGCGGCACACGGTGATCCCGAACGCCGCACGACCGCATTGCGCTATGCCGGAGGTATCACCGTGATGCAGGTCTACTGGATCGCACTTGTCGTGTTGGTGCCGCCGTATTCAGCGATTTACCTGCCGCTCTTTGTCGTTGGTGTTGTGGGGGAATTGGTGGTTCCCGCCCTTGCCGAACGCAGCGGCGCCACCGCATGGCACCGCCATCATTTGATCGAACGCTACGGTCTGTTGAACATCATCGTTCTGGGCGAAACCTTCATTGCGATCACCGCGATGATCCAGCTTGAGAACAACGCCATCTTTCCCGACCGGGAGTTTCTCTGGCTGGCGGTCCTGTCAGCCATCATCGCCTTTTCACTTTGGGGCGTCTATTTCACGGATGATGACCATCTGGTAAGCGCTGAATTAGGACAGGCACTGTTGTGGGGCTACGGCCATTTTGCGCTTTTTGCTGCTGGGGCATCCGCCGGTGCCGGCATGATCGTTATGGCGCACGCCCTGGATCAATCCGCGCATATCGGCCCGCAGATCGGGATACTGGCAACGGCAGTGTCCGTCGCAATTTATCTGGCGACACTTTGGCTGATCCGCGACCGGTTTTGCCTGAAAGGCGTAGGGCGCTGGATGCTGCTGGTCGTCGCGGGTGTAACATTACTTATCGCATTGACCGCGCCAATGGCATTGGAGCTCATCGCATTGTTCTTGGTGGCAACCGCCATGATCCGCCGCAGATTGAGCCACGCATCATCAAGAGGAAGCATCTCATGACCACAATTCTCGGCCTTTCAGGCAGCTTGCGCCGCGCATCCTATAACTCAGGTCTGCTGCGCGCCGCGGTTGAACTCGCCCCAGACGGTGTGACGGTCCAGATCGGCTCAATCCACGAGGTGCCTCTCTATGACGCAGACAAAGAAGCTGAATCTGGGCTACCCCCGGCGGTTAAGACATTGCAGGATCAGTTGGCAGCCGCCGATGCGCTGCTGCTGGTCACGCCGGAATACAATAATGGCGTTCCGGGCGTGTTCAAAAATGCCATCGACTGGATGTCACGGGGGCCGGGCCTAGAAATCTTTGTGGGAAAACCTGTCGCCGTCATCGGTGCCTCGCCCGGCGGGTTTGGCACGGTGCTTGCGCAGGATCACTGGCTGCCGGTGTTGCGCACACTGCGCACGCGGCCTTGGGTCGAGGGACGGCTGCTCGTCTCGCGGGCGGGGCCTCTGTTCAACGATGACGGCAACCTCGTGGATGAAACCACCCGTGAACAACTGTTCGCATTTCTAACCGGATTCTCTGAGGCGCTCTAACCGGGTCGGCGATGATCAGCGGACTCACTACATCCTCCTCGTCTGCCAGATGCTGCCAAAGAATACGGCCAGATCGGTCCGCGACCGCAGCTATTTCATCGGCAGCGGCTTTTCCTCTATCTGCGCCGACGGGATCAGACATGCGTTTCTCTTTCGGCTTGCTCGCGTGGCAGCGCCTTCAACAGCCAACGTTTCGCGCGGTCTGCGTCTTCTGGCGTCAATTCATGGCCCGCGGCCAAGGTGCGGCTATCTACAGTCGCGCCGCCCGCGCATAGTGCGCGTTCCAGCGCCGGGGCCATCCGACCAAATGGATCATCGGCCCCGTTCAGCATCAACACATTTGCACCCGCAAGATCGGCTGTTGGCGCGTCTTCCAGCGCCTGCACTGACCGGAGCAGGATCGCGCGTGAGATAGTACCGGGTTGTAATTGCATCACCGCACCCAGCAGATTGGCCCCATTTGAATAACCAAGAAAAACGATTCGCCCCGCATCCAGCCCATAGCCAGAGACCGCGCCGTCGACAAAGGCACCGAAGGCCTTCGCCTCAGCGCGGATGTCAGCCTGGTCGTAGGTCATCGCGTCAAAACGGCGGAACCAGCGGTTGATCCCTTCCTCGGTCGATCGTCCGCGCACGCCCAGCAGAGTTGCACGCGGATTGATCCGATGGGCCAACGGCATCATATCTGATTCATTGCCGCCGGAGCCGTGCAACAGCACCATAGTGCTGCCATCGGGGCGGTCGGGTCGGTGGAAACGGTGGATAAACGGCAAATCGCGCATGGGAAACCTTTCCTCGCCAGGCAGGGCGAATTGCGGCAACATCAGTTTCAGGTCTTGCGCCCGGTCCGTGTCGTTCGGCGGCACGAACAAGGTTTCACCCAGATGATTGATGGGCTCATCCACTGCGAATCCGGGGGCGTCAGTGGCATATTCGATCAATGTTCCGGCAGGCTCGCGCATATAGAGCGAAAGGAAGTATTTGCGATCATGGACATTTGTCACGTCTGCACCGTTCTTCATCGACAGCCGCATCGCGCGAACAGCCTCCTCATCTGGCGCACGGAAAGCCACATGATCCAGAATCCCCGCACCCGGAACGCTGGGCACAAAGCCGGAGACGTCGCGTACATCAACCACATCATGGTCCGACACCAACCGCCGGATTGCCCCCTCGGCGCCGATTTCCCGGTAGCCGAACAGGGCGACAAAACCCGCAGTTTCATCAGGACGCTCAGACAGGATTGTCACGCCACGAAGGCGCGTCGGTGCGTGGGGACCGGTCAGCGGAGCCGCCGCGCGCCCTTCAACGCCAACCAGCTTGACGATCAAACCATCCGGATCTTTCAGGCGCAGCACCGGCTCGCCCATTTCGCGCTTTGGCCCTTCGACCGGAACACGCGCATCCATGGCGCGCGTAAGCCATTCACCCATGCTGATTGGCGGCACGGCAAAAGCGACCTCCGCCACTTGCCCATGGCCGACCCGTCCGCGCGCACCGCTTTCCCAAACCAGAAAGCTGATGAGAGAGCCGGGTGATCCTGCCCTGTCGCCATAAAACAGATGCAGTTGCTCAGCATCCTCAAAGCCGCCCGTGCGCTTAACCAGTCGTAGCCCTAAAAAGCCGACGTAAAAATCCACATTCGCCTGAACATTGGCGGTGATACCGGTGACGTGATGGATGCCGGTGGTCATCTTGGACTCCTTCATTTTGATGCGCAGCACATACGATGGGCGCCCCTCCACCCTGAAATATGTGCTTTGCCGGATCAACCGAACCGCCGGGTGACGAACACCGCGTTCTTTGAGTCAGAACAGCTCGCCGTTTACAAATTCGGCGGAGAAGATCCATAATTAGCCAACCCGATAGGAGGACGCTATGAGTTGGAATCCCGCCCTGACCCCCAGTTGCCCTGATGAAATCGGGGTGGACGCCATCGAAACCCTGATAATACCCCGTGCGCGCGACCTTGGCGGGTTCGAGGTAAAGCGCGCCCTGCCTGCACCCAAACGACAGATGGTGGGGCCGTTTATCTTTTTCGATCAGGCCGGACCCGCTGAATTCCTCACCGGACAAGGGATCGACGTGCGCCCGCATCCCCATATTGGTCTTGGCACGGTGACCTATCTCTATCAGGGCGATTTCCACCACCGAGACAGCATTGGCACCGACCAGATCATCCACCCTGGCGCGCTGAACTGGATGGTTGCGGGCAAAGGTGTGACCCACTCTGAGCGCACATCGGTTGAGGGCCGCAAGGGGCCACACTCCCTATTTGGAATCCAGACATGGATGGCGTTGCCCGACGAAATGGAAGACATGGACCCTATTTTCGAACATCATGGCAAAGAAGCGATTCCAGAGATTTATGATAAAGGGATCAATGCCAAGCTGATCCTCGGCACAGCCTACGGCGAGAGTGCCCCAGCAACGATGTTTTCCGAAACCTTCTACCTTGACGTCATTTTGGACCCCGACGCGCGGTTCCCTCTGCCGGAAGATCACGAAGATCGCGGTCTATACATCACCCAAGGATCAGTCAGCATCGCAGGTCAAGATTTTGCAGCAGGGCAAATGATGGTGTTTCGCCCGGGCGACAAAATCACCGTTTCGGCTGGACCGCGGGGTGCCCGGCTCATGGCCCTTGGCGGTGCAACGCTAAATGGGCCGCGTCATATTTGGTGGAATTTCGTGGCCTCCAGCCGTGAGAAAATCGAGACCGCCAAAGAAGAATGGCGTGCTAACCGTTGGGGTGAAGGGCTCTTTGACCTCCCCGTAAATGACCGGGATGAGTTTATTCCGCTACCAGATTGAACGCGCCCGTGATTGGATCGGGCCCTTTTTAGAATTGCAGTTTGGATTTCGGGCTCTCAATCAAGGTCCGCCTTGCTCAAATTGAAGACATCGGGACTGACTGCCTCTCCGCCCTTTGCAGGCAGCGTTTCTGGCCCATATAACACATCGAAACGGGTGGTAATCTCTGCGTTGCAGCACCTTCAAAGCCGACATTGGCGCTGTCGTAACGCACCTAAAGTTGGCGCCCGTATTGACAATTACCGGCGCCGCGAGGGTTACTCGTCGCGGCGCCCGTTTTGGGCGCGGTCCGCCTCGATCCTATCCATCGCGCCCGTCCATTCCCGGTCGCGCAGGATACGGCGAAAGGCGCGGCGCAATTCATCCACGGCCCCCTGTTCGTACCAGCGGCCATGAGCAAGGATAAGGCGCTGCGGCTGCCAGGCGATCATGCGTTCAACCGAATTGGCCAGCGGCCCCTTGCGAAAGGTCAGACGCATATCCGGCGGCATTTTGCCATCGCTGTCGTCGATCCCGGCGATCCAGGCAAGAGGGCGCATCCATACCGGTAGCTTGGCCGTCTCAAAATTTTCGATGAGGTCGGTCACAATCAGCGTGGCCGAGGCGCGGTGAAAGAACACAGCCTCGCGGTGAACCTTGCTGCCGTCGACAATCATCTGGTCGATCTGTCCCTGCCACGGCGGTGGGGCCTCGGGTCCGAGATCGTGATCAAAGGTTATTATCAGCCCTTTTGAGGCGGCGCGTGCCGCCACGCCGGGCGCGGCGTAGGTGACAGCGCCTGGATAGGCACGGTGCCATTCACTAATATGCGCGTAGTGGATCCAGTTGGGTGCGATGAGGTGCCTCACGGGTCCCAGGCTGTCCAACTCGGCGCGCAGGGCACCTGTCATCAGGGTTGGCGAGTGGACCCACAGATCGCCATTCTCAAGCTGCAAGACAGTACAGCGCGTCGAGAATGGCATCCCATAAAAACGCTGGGCAGGTCCGTCGATGAGCCAAATGCGGTCCGCCACGGGCTTGAGCGTGTTTAGTGGCTCATAGCCCGTGGCGATGTCCGGTGCAGTCAACGTCAGTCCGTGACGCGAACGGCGGTCATAACGTCTGGGGTGCCTGCGACGGCGCCGTTGCCGCCGGTACCGCGCTTGATGCTCTCCACCACGTCCATGCCGTCGATCACTTTGCCGACGACTGTGTACTGGCCGTTCAAGTGCGGCGCGGGGCCGAACATGATAAAGAACTGGCTATTCGCGCTATCGGGGCTTTGGCTGCGGGCCATGCCAACGACGCCAGCCTCGAACGGCTGATCGGAAAATTCAGCCTTGAGGTCGGGCATGTCTGATCCGCCGGACCCGGCACCAGAGGTATCGCCGTCCACCTTGCCGTATTGCACATCGCCCGTCTGGGCCATGAAGCCACTGATGACGCGGTGAAATACGACGCCGTCATAGGCGCCCTGCTCTGCCAGGGTTTTGATTCGCTCAACGTGGCCCGGTGCAACATCATCGAATAGCTCAATGGTGACTGTACCGTTCGCCTCGCCCGCGATGTCGATTTCGAGACCTGTGGCCAGCGCCGGTGCGGCGGTCGCCATCAGAAGTGCGGCTGCCAGTAGGTTACGCATCGGAGGCAACCTTTACACTGATCATGCGGTCGGGGTTCGCGGGCGGCTCGCCCTTAGCGATGGCGTCCACGTGCTCCATCCCCTGAATGACACGGCCGTAGACGGTGTATTGACCGTTCAGGAAATGGTTGTCCTTGAAGTTGATAAAGAACTGGCTGTTCGCGCTGTCGGGGCTTTGGCTGCGCGCTGCACCCAACGTGCCGCGATCATGCGGGATTTTAGAGAACTCGGCCTTCAGGTTAGGCAGGTCGCTGCCGCCGGTTCCGGCGCCGCGCGGATTGTAATCCTTTTCCATATTGCCGTTCTGCACGTCGCCCGTCTGGGCCATGAAATCGTTGATGACGCGGTGAAACGCCACGTTGTCGTAGGCGCCGCTGCGCGCCAACTCCTTCATCCGTTCAGAATGGCCGGGGGCGACATCGGCCAGCAACTCAATCGCGACGGTGCCGTCTTTCAGCTCGATGAGGATGGTGTTTTCTGGGTCTTTGATCTCGGCCATGGATGGGCCTCCTTTTTTGATATGCGTCGCAAGGATATCTAGGTGCTCGGGCGCGCGTTGCCAAGCAGGCCGTCTTGACCTGCCTGCATTGGCGCGCCAAGAGGGGCCAGACTTCGCAAGGCAAGGATGGCGGGATGAGCTGGAAAACCCTCGACGATATGGACTTGAGCGGCAAGCGCGTCCTGGTTCGTGTGGACATCAACGTGCCAGTCGAGGCAGGGCGCGTGACCGACGACACGCGCATGACGCGGATCGTGCCGACTGTGAACGACATCCTCGCAAAGGGTGGACGCCCCATGCTGATCGCACATTTTGGCAGGCCCAAGGGCAAGGTGGTGCTGGATCTGTCATTGCGAACACTTCTGCCTGCGCTGGAAGCTGCGCTGGGCCACACTGTTCGCCTGATTGAGACGCTGGAGGGCGCGGAAAACATCACAGCCGAGGCCACCGCCGCCGAAGTGCTCCTGCTGGAGAATATCCGATTCTACCCCGGCGAGGAAGCCAACGATGCGGAGTTTGCCGCCCGTCTGGCTGCGCTGGGCGATGTTTATTGCAACGACGCGTTCTCTGCCGCGCACCGTGCCCATGCTAGCACCACAGGCATTGCCCATCTGATGCCATCCTGCGCTGGCCGCCTGATGCAGGCCGAGTTGCAGGCCCTGGAGGCGGCGTTAAGCAACCCCAAGCGCCCGGTCGTCGCCGTTGTCGGCGGTGCCAAGGTTTCAACCAAGCTGGACCTGCTGAGCAACCTTGTCGAAAAGGTCGACAGTCTGGTGATCGGTGGCGGCATGGCGAATACTTTCCTCGCCGCCCAAGGACAGGGCGTTGGCAAATCACTTTGTGAGCATGACATGGCAGGAACCGCCCGCGAGATCATGTCGAAGGCGGCAGATAAGGGCTGCGAGATTATTCTGCCTGCCGACATCGTCGTCGCGAGAGAGTTTGCTGAGAACGCCCCTAATGAAACAGTTGCTGTGCATTTGTGCCCCGACGACGCGATGATTCTGGATGCCGGGCCGCGTAGCGTCGCGCGTGTGGCGAAGGCGCTGGACCACGCGAAGACACTGATCTGGAACGGCCCATTGGGCGCGTTCGAGATCGCCCCTTTCGATGCAGCCACCAATGCCGCCGCCCGTCATGCTGCAGACTTGACCCGCGCGGGCAAGCTGATTTCAGTCGCAGGCGGGGGTGATACAGTCGCGGCACTGAACCGGGCCGGCGCGGCAGATGGATTCACGTACATTTCGACTGCGGGCGGCGCATTTCTAGAGTGGATGGAGGGCAAGGATCTGCCCGGTGTCGCCGCCCTAAAGGGCTAATCCACGGGCCGCGGGCGATTTCAATCGTCGCTCAGGCTAGGCCGCGCTGCAATTAGTTGGCCCGTACGATCAAAGAGGCGATCGTTGCTGGCACTGGACGATGTGCAAATGAATTGCGAGCGCCTGCCGAGGTAGCGATGATGCTGCGCGGCCTAGGAGGAGAGCAAATCACGGCGAGCAGGCTTGAGACGGATCTGAGTGTTGCTAAGTTAGGCCCGCATGTCGGCTGGTTGGAGGATAGGCAACCACCCGTCTTAATTTCGGCGAATATCGACCAGCAGCCCTTGCGAGTAAGCGAGCTATCGCTGTCTGACCTTCTCGCCGCCTTCACCGCCAGCCGTTAGCGCCACCACAATTGCAACGGCTGCGCCGCTCGCTTATGTGCAGAGGCGCGAACGAAAAGGGTGGAGCCAGACCGATATGACCAATAAACGCCAAGCCGAAAAAATCCGCGCCGGAAACGGCTTTGTTGCGGCGTTGGACCAATCCGGCGGTTCGACGCCCAAAGCGCTGGCGCTTTATGGCGTGCCCGAGGATGCGTACAGCTCCGAGGCGGAAATGTTTGACCTAATCCACGCTATGCGCGCGCGGATTGCCCAAGCGCCAGATTTCAACGGCTCCAAAGTTATTGGCGCAATCCTGTTCGAGATGACGATGGACCGCGAAATAGGCGGCAAACCCTCGGCGCAATACCTGTGGGAAGAGCGCGAAGTCGTGCCGTTCCTAAAGGTTGACAAGGGTCTGGAGCACGCATCGGATGGCGTGCGCCTGATGAAGCCGATGCCAGATCTAGACGCGCTGTGCGCGCGGGCGGCCAGGGCGGGTATTTTTGGCACTAAGATGCGCTCGGTCATAGATGCGGCCTCGGCTACTGGAATCGAGGCCATCGTCGCGCAGCAATTTGAGGTGGGCCGCCAGATTTTGGCTCACGGCCTGATTCCTATCATAGAGCCTGAAGTCACCATTTCGATCAATGATAAGGCCGAAGCGGAAGCGTTGCTGCTGGACGCGCTCACCCGCCATCTGGACGCGCTACCGACGGGCACCGAGGTGATGCTGAAACTGACCCTTCCCGAAAAGGCTGGCTGCTATGACCCGCTGACCCGACACCCCGCAGTCTTGCGCGTCGTTGCCCTCTCGGGCGGCTATTCACGGGACGAGGCGAACCGTCGTCTGGCGCAAAACAGCGGCATCGTCGCCAGCTTTAGCCGCGCGCTGACCGAAGGGCTTTCGGCAGATCAGAGCGACGCCGAATTCAACCAGACGATAGGTGCAACGATTGACAGTATTCATTCCGCATCCATCGCAGGATAAGCTGCATAATCGGGGGGGCTAGCCCCCCTCGCGGAAAACCCTACTGGATTTCCATTTCTGCCTCCGGGATACTTGACTGCAAGAAGACCGGGCAGGCTTTCTTCTTGCGGATAAATATCCTCGCCGAAGGCAAAAAATCTCTTTTCTGAAGCGCCTTCAGCCAAGCCGCGCAAGAATGGCGCCTGTATCGACACCAGAGATCGCGCCGGGAGTGCGGCCGCGCTCGCTGGTCAGGCGGGTGGCGATGTAGGCCTCGGCGATCGCGGGTGGCGCTTGCCGGATCAGGACCGACGCGGTCAGCAGCGTCGCGAGGCTGTCTGCATACCAGCGCGCCTGCGCCTCGTCAGGGAGGCGGGGAAAGCGCTCCATGTGCGCGCGAAGGGCCGCATCATAGCGGCGAAACTCGCCTGTGACTGCACCGAGTGCATCACTTAGAACTTCGCCCGCCATCGGGACGGCGCGCAATGTGCGCAGAATGTCGAGGCATATGACGTTGCCGGACCCCTGCCAGATCCCGTTCATCGGCGCCTCGCGGTAGAGCATCGGCAGGCCGCTCTCCTCAATGTATCCGGTGCCTCCCAGGCACTCCATTGCCTCGCCGACAACGACGGGGCACAGCTTGCTTCCTAGAAATTTCGCCAGCGCAACGCCGAGGCGGGCAAAGGCGCGGCCCTGTTCCGTGGTGTCATCGAAAGCGCGGGCGACCCCTAGGCCCAGTGCCAGCGCCCCCTCCCAGTCTAGGGCCAGATCGGCAAGAACGCTCTGCATGAGTGGTTGGTCGATCAGCCTTCCCTCAGCGGTGCTGCGGTGCTGCGTCCAATGGTGCGCTGCACCCAATGCTGCGCGCATCAGCCCGGCGGGGGCGATGGCGGTGTCGAGGCGGGTGTGGTGGATCATTGTCATGATGTGCCGCAGGCCGTCACCCTCATCGCCCAATGGATACGCCAGCGCATCGGCAAATTCGATCTCGGCCAGGGCGTTTGATTTGTTGCCCAGCGTGTCCTTCAGCCGTTGAATGTGAACCGCATTTCGTGTGCCGTCCAGCCAGCGAGGCACCAGAAATGCGGTCAGCCCGCCATTTGTCTGCGCCAGCGTTACCAATCCGTCCGACATTGGGGCCGAGCAGAACCACTTGTGACCGCGCAGACGGTATGCGTCGCCGTCACGCACTGCGCGGGTGGAGGCCTGGCTTAGGTCTGAGCCGCAATGTTTTTCGGTCAGCGCCATGCCCATGGTCGCCGCAGCCTTCTGTGCCAACGGCTTTACCGCTGGATCGTAAAGGCGCGCGGTCAGTTTTGGCACCCACGTATCAAAGAGGGTGCTGGACGCGCGCAGTGCCGGGACAGCGGCGTAGGTCATCGCCATTGGGCAACAAACACCCGGCTCGACCTGCGATGCCAGATACACCATCGCGGCGTGGGTGGCATGGCCGCCCTCTGCCCCCTCCCAAGGCAATGAAGCATATCCGGCGCCGAGACCGGCCTGCATCAGCGTGTGGTAGGCGGGGTGATACGCCACTTCGTCCAGCCGCCGTCCGCCTGAGTCAAAGAGACGGGCCTCCGGCTGGTGACGGTTTGCGTCCATTCCGGCATCGCGCATGCCCATGCGCCCCATCTTGCGGCCAAAGAGCGCGAGGTGGTCGTGATCCGTATCCAACGCGTGATCTTGTAGGGCCGGATCATCTGCCCACAAATCCAGATCGCCGCGCGGTGCGGGCTGGTTTGTAATAGCGTGTGTGTCGGTCTCGGAATGGGGGCCGCTGGATGCGCTATTGCGGGTGTGGGGCATTGATGGCTCTCCTTTAGCGAGCGCATTTACGCGGCGCACGCACAAGATTGCAACGCCCACCGCGCGATTGATTGGCTGCCGCGAAATGGGATTCCCTAGGTGCGGCATATATGACAAGGTACCGACAAGGCCCGCTCAGAGGCATAGCATTGAGGCAAGACCAGTGATTAATCGCAAAAATCTCCCTGTGGGGGTGTTCGTTTACTTTGTCATCGCCTTCTCGCTGGGTGCATATTTCACGTTTGCCGCTGTGCAGGGTGATTTTGGCCTATTCAGCCGCGCCGAGATCGACGCCGAGGCCAGCGAGTTGCAAGTGCAGCTAGATCTGTTGAATGCGGAGGTTGTGTTGATGGAAAACCTGACGCACCGGCTGTCCGATACTTATCTGGATCTGGATTTGCTGGACGAGCAGGCGCGCGCTGTGATCGGCCTGTTGCGCAGCGACGAAATCGTCATCCGCTAAGATCGCTTGCCCCCGCCATGGTGCAGTGCCTATCATGCTTGGAGGCGCGCAAGTGTTTGTGCCGCGTATAGTTTAGCGTTAAACTATCCATGACAACTGTGCCAACCAAGGGGATACCTGCCAATGGCTGCCCAGAAGAAAGCAAGCAAATCAAACGCTTCGGCTGATGAACTGAAGGCGTATTATCACGACATGCTGCTGATCCGGCGATTCGAGGAGAAGGCAGGACAGCTATATGGCATGGGCCTGATCGGTGGCTTTTGCCATCTTTATATCGGGCAAGAGGCCGTCGTCGTCGGTTTGGAGGCCGCCGCCGAAGAGGGCGACAAGCGCATCACCACCTACCGCGATCACGGTCACATGCTGGCCTGCGGCATGGACCCGAACGGTGTCATGGCCGAACTGACAGGCAGGCAGGATGGCTATAGCCGCGGCAAAGGCGGCTCGATGCATATGTTCTCAAAAGAAAAGCATTTCTACGGCGGTCATGGCATCGTCGGCGCGAACGTGCCGCTGGGCGCGGGTCTCGCGTTTTCCGACAAGTATCGCGGCAATGATCGCGTGACGTTTACGTATTTCGGCGACGGCGCGGCCAATCAGGGACAGGTCTACGAGACGTTCAACATGGCCAAATTGTGGGATCTGCCCGTCATCTTTGTCATAGAGAATAACCAATATGCGATGGGCACGGCGCAAAAGCGCTCCACCTCCAGTGCTGAGCTGTACAAGCGGGGCGAGGCGTTCGGCATCCCCGGCGAGGTTGTCGATGGTATGGACGTGCTGGCTGTCAAAGAAGCTGGTGAAAAGGCTGTGGCGCACTGCCGTTCTGGTAAAGGTCCGTACATTCTAGAGATCAAGACATACCGCTATCGCGGCCATTCGATGTCTGACCCGGCCAAGTACCGTACCCGCGACGAAGTGCAGAAGATGCGCGAAGAAAAGGACTGCATCGAGCATGTGCGCGACTTGCTGCTTACCGGCAAGCACGCAACCGAGGATGATCTGAAGGCGGTCGACAAAGAGATCAAGAAGATCGTCAACGCATCCGCCGAATTCGCCAAGGACAGCCCCGAGCCGGACCCAGCCGAGCTTTGGACGGACATCTATGCTGAAATCGCGCCGCAGAACGCCTGAGGAGGAGACCACATGCCAATAGAGATTCTCATGCCCGCCCTCAGCCCCACGATGGAAGAGGGGACATTGTCCAAATGGCTGGTCAAGGAGGGCGACACCGTCGCCTCCGGTGATATCCTCGCCGAGATCGAGACCGACAAGGCTACGATGGAATTCGAGGCCGTTGACGAAGGCACGATCGGCAAGATCTTGATCGAAGCCGGCACCGAAGGGGTGAAAGTAAACACCGCCATCGCCGTTATGCTGGAAGAAGGCGAAAGCGCGGAAGACATCAGCGATGCGCCCAAGAAAGACGCCAAAGAAGAGCCGAAGTCAGGCGAGGAATCCGAGCCTGAGCGGGACGCGCACAAGGCCATCCCGGCCAAGGCGGCAGCCCCGAAACCAGACAGCACGCCAGATTGGCCTGAAGGCACCGAGACGAAAAAGCAGACCGTCCGCGAGGCGCTGAACGAGGCAATGGCCGAGGAAATGCGCCGCGATGGCGACGTATTTATAATGGGCGAGGAAGTGGCCGAGTATCAGGGCGCCTACAAGATCACTCAGAACCTGCTACAAGAGTTTGGCGACAAACGCGTGATCGACACGCCGATCACCGAGCATGGATTTGCCGGAATTGGCGTTGGCGCTGCCTTTGGAGGTCTGCGTCCCATCGTGGAATTTATGACTTGGAATTTCGCCATGCAGGCGATTGACCAGATTCTGAACTCGGCGGCCAAGACTTTGTATATGTCGGGCGGCCAGATGGGGTGCCCCATCGTGTTTCGCGGCCCCAATGGTGCGGCGGCGCGCGTCGGCGCCCAGCACTCACAGGATTATGCCGCCTGGTACGCGCATATCCCCGGACTAAAGGTGGTCCAGCCCTATTCAGCATCCGACGCCAAGGGATTGCTGAAAACGGCCATCCGTGATCCGAACCCAGTGGTCTTTCTCGAGAACGAGATGCTTTACGGCAAGGCATTCGACGTGCCGGTGATGGACGACTACACCGTGCCGTTTGGCAAGGCGCGCATTTGGCGCGAAGGCGAGGACGTGACAATCGTCAGCTTTGGCATCGGCATGACCTACGCGATGGAAGCCGCCGAAAAACTGGCAGAGGACGGCATCTCGGCCGAGGTCATCGACCTGCGCACCCTGCGCCCCATTGATTATGACGCGGTCATCGCGTCCGTGATGAAGACCAATCGCTGCGTGACCGTCGAAGAGGGCTTCCCAGTGGCGTCCATCGGAAACCACCTGGCGGCCGTCATTATGGAGCGCGCGTTCGATTACCTCGACGCACCCGTTATCAATTGCCTCGGCAAGGACGTGCCCATGCCCTACGCAGCAAACTTAGAACGACTGGCCCTGACCTCGACCAAAGAGGTCTTGGACGCGGTGCATAAAGTGACCTACCGCTAAGGAGAAAGAGCGATGCCGATACAAATTCTGATGCCCGCCCTTTCCCCCACGATGGAGGAGGGCACACTGTCCAAATGGCTGGTTAAGGAGGGCGATACCGTGTCCTCCGGTGACCTGCTAGCCGAGATCGAGACCGACAAGGCGACGATGGAATTCGAGGCCGTTGACGAGGGAACAATAGGAAAGATTCTGATCGAGGCCGGCACCGAAGGGGTGAAAGTGAACACCGCTATCGCCGTGCTGTTAGAAGAGGGCGAGAGCGCAGGCGACATCAAAGACGCGGGCAGCGCACCCGCGCCTGAAAAGGAAAAAGTTGAGGATTCTGCGCCGGAATCTGAGGCTAAAGGCGCTACGCCGACAGAAACCGAAGCACCCATGAGTGCCGATGGCGAGCGCATCTTTGCCTCGCCTCTCGCGCGCCGCATCGCGGCGGACAAGGGCCTGGACCTGAGTCAGATTGACGGCTCGGGCCCGCATGGCCGCATCGTCAAGGCTGACGTCGAGGGCGCGGAGCCGACCAAGAAGGCAAGCGTTGCCAAGTCGGACACCGTGGGCGCGCCTGCTGCGACCGCACCAACGCCAGTAGGCCAATCTGCCGATGCCGTCGCCAAGATCTACGCGGATCGTGAGTATACCGAGGTCAAGCTGGACGGTATGCGCCGCACCATCGCCGCACGCCTGACCGAGGCGAAGCAGACCGTGCCGCATTTCTACCTCCGCCGCGACATTCGCTTGGATGCATTGCTGAAGTTTCGGGGCGATCTGAACAAGCAACTCGAAGCGCGCGGCGTCAAGCTGAGCGTCAACGACTTCATCATCAAGGCCTGCGCATTGGCATTGCAATCTGTGCCTGCGGCGAATGCCGTCTGGGCAGGCGATCGCGTGCTACAGCTCAAACCATCGGACGTCGCGGTCGCCGTCGCTATCGAGGGCGGGCTCTTTACCCCGGTTCTAAGGGACGCAGACATGAAGTCGCTTTCTGCCCTGTCGGCCGAGATGAAGGATCTCGCAGGCCGCGCGCGTGATCGCAAACTCGCCCCGCACGAGTATCAAGGTGGTAGCTTTTCCATCTCGAATCTTGGCATGTTCGGGATCGATAATTTCGATGCGGTTATCAACCCACCCCAAGGCGCTATCCTTGCCGTTGGAGCAGGTGTTAAAAAGCCTGTCGTCGGCAAAGATGGCGAGTTGGCCGTTGCGACAGTCATGTCTGTCACCCTCAGCGTTGATCACCGTGTGATTGACGGGGCTATGGGCGCCGATCTACTCAAGCACATTGTTGAAAACCTCGAAAATCCGATGGTGATGTTGGCGTGATCAGATAGCTATACGGATAACAATCTGTAAGATAAGAATACAAAAGCACGCCTACGGGCGTGTTTTTTTATGGTGATTTCATCTGCGAAAAAAATCTAACCATATATTTTCTTACGGGAAGTGACGGTAGTTTTTTAGGAAAAGACGTTGCTAAGAAGAGGGCTCTTGTGATTCAAGAGATCTAACAATGACAATAAAAAAATAAGAGGTAGATGCAGTGACGATTAAAACAAACAGACTGTTGGTATGTGCATTGCTCGCATTCCCGACCACAAGCCTAGCCCAAGATATTTCCGGCGCCGCGACATTAGGATACGGCCATTCCACCACCTCGGATGGGGGCGGTGATTTGAACAGTTATACCCTTGATGGAATTGGAAAGTTCGCATTTCAAAACGGGTGGAGCATCGGCGCCGAAGGCTCGTTCGTCCATGCCGATCCCGATGGGGGTAGCGGTGATATAAATGTCTCAGATCTGGGGCTGAGATTGCAGTACCAGACCTTCTCCGGCGCGATGTTTGGCGGCTATGTCGACTATACCGATTTTAACGGAAACGGGCTGCTGACCGGGGATGCGGACGCAACATCCTACGGCTTCACTGGCGGTTACGGAAATCAGACTATTCAGGCTGAGGCGAATATCGGTTGGACCGATGCGTCGATTGCAGGTGTTGGTAATTCCTCTGATTGGATCGACTATGGCGTCAATGTCTCCTACACGCCGACCGCAGACACCAAAATTGCCGGTCACTGGCAACTGAGTGATCTGAATACAAATGCCAGTGGTAGTAATTTGGCAAGCTATGGCATCGGCGCGAGCCATAATTTTGGGGCTGGTTTTGTGGGCTTTGGCGGCATCAGCCGCGTCGATTTTGACGCTGCGAATGTTGAAGCCACGTCCTACGGTATCGGCGCCAGTTACGATCTGCGTCAGATCTCAACCGTGCCAGCGCAGATTTCGCTAGAATTGGCCCGGACCAATCTGGATGCCGGCGGCTCGGATGCCGATGTGGATACCGTCCGATTGGGTATTACGATCCCACTGGGTGTCCGTGAAAATGGCGCACCACTCAACAGCTTAGCAGACAGTATCATGGCGCCCCGTCACAACGCGCTGTCTACTTTGTTCGACAACATTTTCTAAAGTTCCGACCTGCTAAGAAAGCAAGCACCGGAATAAACCCGGTGCTTGCTCATCCAATAAACAAAATCTCTCAATGCTTCCCACAGCGCCTGCTACTACCGCACACCCAGCAACTGATCCATCCGCACCGATGGCTGATCGCAGCCAGCTTCGCCCACGATACGGGCCGGAACGCCGGCCACGGTTTTGCATGGCGGCACCTCTTCCAGCACGACCGAGCCAGCAGCAATGCGGCTGCACCGTCCAACCTTGATGTTGCCTAGTACTTTGGCACCAGCGCCGATCAGCACTCCGTCGGCGATTTTGGGGTGACGATCCTCTTCTTCTTTGCCGGTGCCGCCTAGCGTGACGGAGTGAAGCATAGAAACGTTATCGCCAACCACCGCAGTCTCGCCAATGACGATGCTATGGGCATGATCAATCATGATCCCCTTGCCAATCTTGGCAGCGGGATGAATATCGACGCCAAAAACCTCTGAGACGCGCATCTGGAAAAACCGCGCCATGTCGCGCCGGCCTTCGCCCCACAGCCAATGTGCGATACGATAGGCCTGAACCGCCTGAAACCCTTTAAAGAATAAGAGTGGCAGAATGTACCGATCGCAGGCCGGATCGCGATCATAGACAGCAACAATATCGGCCCGCGCCGCGATGCCAATGCTAGGATCGCAACGATAGGCCCAGTCGCAGATTTCTCGCAAAATCTGCTCCGGCATCTCATTCGACGCCAGTTTCATCGAAGTTCGATAGGCCAATGCCGATTCCAGTGTTTTGTGATGCAGGACGCTGGAATGAATGAGCCCCCCCATCAACGGCTCATCATTGATAGCTTCTTGGGCCTCTAACGTCACCTGATGCCAGACCGGATCGCACTCGGATAGATGTGCATGTGATTTTTTCATAGCGAGGCTCCTGTTTCGTCGCCCTAATATATCACATGTGGGCGATTGGCAAAATGCAATGCCGTGATGAACGTCATCACGGACGCCAATTCGATGCAGGATATAATAAGCAAGGAGCACCGCCAGCGCGGTTGGGCAATAACCCAACCGCGTGAAGGCTATTTCGCGCCCAGAGGCTAATCGACAACAGTTATCTTAGCGAACACACCTGGCCCGAACTTTGCCGAAATCTGCGCCACGTGCACTTCGAAGGGCATCGTTGTCCCATCCTCAGCTTTCAGGTTGGCATCATATCTCCAATCAGGCTGAGTCAGCGTGACCTCGCGCAGTACACTAGTATTCCGAACAATCCGCAGCAAATAGCTCTCGGTCTCTTCGCCCAATGGCACCTCGGGAGTGTCCCAGTGGTCACCGTCTATACGGGTGCGGCGAATCCATCGGATGTCAGTACTTCCATCGACTGCAAGCGCCGCGCGTAGATGGACAGGGCTATATGGTCGAAGTCCAATCCCCTCGAATGCTATGACCGTATGCTGATAAGACGGATCATCGACTGCGCGCCCTGCCGGGCCAATTCGGTAGTGTTGCGTTCTGCGGCGCAAAGCATTTTGCAGGGCAATCTGGCGCGGAATACCGTCCATCATTACTAGATAACTGCCCTCCGGCCAGCCGTTTGCGCCTGCCGTCTCTGTGCCTAGCTGACCTCGCAAACGGTGGCTGAGTATATATGTGTCCTTGTCCACCAGCACTGCGTCGCGAAACTGCAGCATTTCCCACCCATCTGGGGTGCCATCGCCGACCGGACACAGGTTCGCACCTGAGAGTAATGCATCGCTGCTCACACTCTCCATCCGTCCGGTCAGCATCCGAACAGTCAGGCCATCGCCCCGGTCAACCGTTCCTGCGCATACAGGCATCAAAGATGTCTCCAGAATGCCAATAGTCGAACGCGCTTCGATTAATTGGTTTACTTTATAATTCGCGTCAGTCGGCGACGTATAGAGCGCGACCGATCCCGGCCAAGGCTGAGCCGTCACCGCAAGATGCGGCGCATGCGGAACTTCCTCGCCTGTCATAAGAGGCAGGTCTAAGAACAGTGGCATCACTGGCACCGGCGGCACGAAGGGACGTACACTTGGCGGCGTTTCAGTAATGTCTATAGGGCGATAACTCTCAGGCTCTATGCGAACACCGTCAATGCGCTGGGCATTGCCCATCTGCTCTACCCGGTCAATCCGAAACAACCCTTTGCCGCCAGCCTCGTTCAGTCCGATCACGTCCCCCGCTCCAAGAGCTAGTTGCGAGGGCGGAAGGGTCAGGCGCACCGAATCGATAGACACGCGCGCCTCTGACAGCCATCGCTCAGTCACGGCGCGACCTTCGGACCGCGTCATAGCTAGCGGGACCTCCGATGTTGACACGGCGTGCGTCGTGTCATCGGGCAGCACCGCTTCCTCCGAGATGACGTCGAAATCGCCATCTGCCTCAATAAATCGCAAGCGCACACGCCCGGCGATCTCCCCCGCTCCGCCACGGGTCTCCTCTAGCCGTGTGCCGCTTTCAACATCACGCACCAGATGATTCATTCCTATCTGTCCATCCACCAGACCGTCGCGCATTCGAAAAATTAGCATGCCATCTCGCTCGATCGCATCAAACCCATAGCGCAACATCAGCGGTTGAAGCGCTGACCGCGCCTCGCCCACCTGCTCAACAGAATATCCGCTGATATAGCCGAACAGTTGTGACGTATCGATATGCCGCAGACCCGCGCGGGCCGTAATCTCATGTACTACGGATGCAAGAGACCGTGCAGATGTGCGCCCGTTAAGCCAGTGTCCACGCGCATAATTTGAACCGTCATCCCATAAAGTGCGATTGTTTGGAAAGAATGGAAACGGCCTCGCGTCCCAAGCCCAGACATAAGCGCGTTCCATATCAATCATCGGCGTGCCATATTCGTTCGAGACTGGATTATGCGCCGGATTAGTCCAGTAATCGCGCATCGCGCGTAGGTACTGTCGCTGGATCAGATCATCGCGCCGTCCATCAGAAAACTTTGGCAATGAGGATTCGGAAGATTTTGGATCAACGAACTTGTTCGGTTGGTTTGTGCCCTTGTCGATCGCAGCGCAGCCCATCTCGGTGAACCTGATCGGCTTCGATTGAGGAACCCACGCACTGGGCTGCGAGGCACGCACGCCGTCCACTCGATCGTGATGCAAGTTTGCCCACCATCCTCTGATATCTTTGTATCGCCAAACCCAAGGCTCACCATAAGCGTCGTCCGTGATCGGCGTACGGATCTGCGCCTCTGTTGCCTCCGGCGAATGATAGAACCAATCATAGCCCTCCCCGCCCTCAATGTTAGACTTGAGATACTCAAGATTATAAATCGATCCCCACTCGGAATCCGAATGATCCTGCCCATCACGCCAATCTGACACGGGCATATAGTTATCGATTCCGATGAAGTCGATATTGGTGTCCGCCCATAGAGGATCAAGGTGAAAATAACGATCACCGGTGCCGTCCTGGGGCTGATAACCGAAATATTCTGACCAATCGGCAGCGTACCCGATCTTAACCTCCGACCCCAGTAGAGCGCGCACTTCCGCGGCCAGATCGATCAGCGCAGCAACAGCGGGAAAGCCCCCTGCACCCCGAATTTGCGTCAGCCCACGCATTTCCGATCCGATGCAGAAACTCTCTACGCCGCCCGCAACAGCGCATAGCGCGGCATTGTGAAGGATAAATCGCCGATAGCCCCACTCATCGGGCCCGTGGTAGGTGATTGGGCTGCGGGGCTCGGGCGGAACTAGCTTTAGCAAATCAAAATATTCGTTCCTGCGCGCGCCGCTAATCGGCGCTTCGACCTCCGGTTCCTCGTAACCCAACGTAAAATCGCTGGCCTTGGCCGTGCCAAAGAACGCAGCGACCTCCGCATTTGCTGCGCCCGATCCGTCGGCGCTGCCAATCCTGCCTGGCGCCTGATTCAGAGTAATGCGTCCGCGCCACGGAAGGGCTGGCTGGTTCTCGGCGTCACTATAGGGATCGGGCAGGGTGTTACCCTCTACCTGATCCATCAGGATAAACGGGTAGAACATCACGTCTTGGCCTGCACTCTTGAGCGCGTTAATTGCCTCAATCACAGACGCATCGGTCGGTGTTCCGCCATAGATGGGGTTGCCGCTTGCGGTTTGCGGCACGGATCGTGCGCTCTGTCGGTTAAGTCCGGCGACAGTCCACGGCATATTCCGCGCCTCAAACTGCTTTTGCTCGACCTTGGGCCGAAGGCTGCACGTTCCGCACCGCAGATCGTCGCCGAACCAGCTGACCACCAGAGATGTGCTGCCGCAACCCGGCAACTCACCAGACAACGCGTCTAACGAAGTGGCAAAATCGGACTTGCCAGATGGCGTGTTCACGTTGGCAAGCGCCGATGCACCCGCTCCATAGTTAAGCGTTACAGGTGTTGTGGCCAGTACGTACTCGCCGCTGCCCGGCAGCAGCGCTACCGCACGAACACCACGCGTAGGATCCAGATCGCTGCCGTCCTCATCGCTCTGCGACGGACGCATCACTTCGAATGTAAACTGTGGCACGCGGTTGCCATACGGGCCCAGATCCAAATCTTCGATTACCACATAGGCGGTTCCACGATAGGCCGGAACAGTTCCCGCGCCCTCAACCGCTTCAATTCGCGGATCGGGTAGCTGATCGCGGGTGCCCGGATAGATGCGCATTGTCAGGCCGTTACGCGCAATTTCGCTGCCATCGGCCCAGATACGGCCCACATTGCTAATTTCGCCCTCGCACAATGCCAGTGCGACGCTGACGGAATAGCTGAACTCACGCACTTTTGGCCCGCTTGGCGCTCCCTTCCCGCCGCCGCTGCTGCTGGTTACTGTGATGTCTTCGCGAAATTCGGTTGCCCATATTATCTGGCCCGCCACGCGCATCCGCCCATAGATCTGCGCGATGGCATCACCTTCACCCGATCCGGTCAGTCGAAGACGGCTTGCACGCCCAGATTCTACCACGTCCGAGCCTTGGCCCATCAGCCGTTGATCGATTGAGCGCCCGATGACACCTCCGGCAAAGCGCCCGACAGCGGCCATAGACAAGCCAAGAACTGTGCCGCCGACAGACCCGCCAATGGCCGCACCAGCGGCGGAAAGTAGAATTGTTGCCATCAGATCAACTCCTCAGGAAAGGTGAAACGCGCGACGATCCGGCGCCGCCAAGGCAGGCTCAGCGGGCTTTCGACCACAGCGTGACCTGAATAGGCATGAATAAACGACGCATCCGCGCCTATGCGCGCAGCAATGCCCAGATGCTTTGCGACCGCACCGTCGCGCATCCGAAACAGCAGAACGTCGCCGGGCGCGTCAGAGGATAATTTCTTGGGTATCAAATGTCGCGACGCCGCCTGCCACAGCGCTTCAATGCGTGCAGGCTCAGACCAGTCCATCGAATAGGCGGGCGGCACTTCCGGCTCGCTCCCCAGTACTTCGCGCCAGACACCCCGAAGAAGGCCCAGACAATCGGCCCCGGCCCCCTTGCACGATGCCTGATGTAGATATGGCGTACCGATCCAGCCGCGCGCGGCTATAGCGAAGCGCTCATGATTGCTCCCGATCATCGTCTGCTCCCCCCGTCGAGACCGCTTGAGCGGGACGGATCGGTGATCGACCAATCGTCTCCCGGAATGTCTGGAAATCCCTGAAAGTTATAGAAATTCTGAAACTTCAGGCGGCAAGTCTCGGCTCTTTTGTCGCATCCAGACTCCAACCGCAGCAGGTCCTCTATGCGCACATCGGCGCGCAGTGGATGCCACAGTTCGATGACGCGTTTCGAGCCATCTATGTAATCGCGCTTCAATAGCCCGCTTAGACCGAGGGCTGCACCGCTAATCACTTTCAGCCGCCCATGCTGAAACCAGCCGGTGTCGAACCCGCCAAACTCTGCAAAGCGAAAGGCGCGCCGTTCCATGATTTCAACCGCTGTCAGCTCTTTGGAATAGCCGAGGGTATCGACGTCAAACCGGCACGCTTCATCGCCCAATACCGCCGAGCATGGCTTTTGATAAACCCGCCCCAGTGGTCTGTTCAGTGCCTCAGTCAGGCCGCGCAGCTCCGCTTCGAACGCGCCGCCGGATCGGCGCAACTCGCCGATCGTTCCGCGAAATTGTAGATGGCGCTGGCGCACGTCCTGCCAGTTCACCAACCACGCGCGTATCTCGGCGCCGTCATAGCGGCCCGCCTCAATGTCTTCCTCGCTGATGGACACATCGCTCAATGCGCCGAGGGCTTCGGTGTTGTCTACCGATAGACCAGTGCTTTGCTGAATTGCCAATGCGCTGAGCCCCGTGTCGGCACGAAAGCTGATCCCATCGAAGGTCAACGGCCCGTCATGGTCAGTAAATCCCATGATGGTGCCGTCCTTGCGCTCAAGTGCCCAGGCACGACAAGTCGAGGTAATACCAGTCTGCAAATGCGCGTGCAGCTCAGCGTTCAACCCGCTCATATCCGTATCTCCACCACCGGCACGTCTGGCACTTCGCCTGCCTGAAAGCTGGCGACGCTGACCATGATCCGGTTCGTATTGAACCGCACCGGAACATCAAACTCATAGCCGGCTGTCACGCGGTCGCCCTCGTTTGGCGGGTGGTTGAACGTGACCACCCCCGTCACACTATCCAACTCGTAGTGCACGCCCTCCTGCTGTTCATCCCCGCCCAGACCAATACGCACGGACCCGCGAACGGGCTTGGCAATGGGTCGAACATAAAAATGCTCGCCCGACCGATAGCTCTTGGTCAGTTGGAACGTTGGTGTCAGATCGTCACCGAACGCAATCAGCTGATCGTCATAGCTAGGGGCCAGTAGTGCACCACCTGATTTGTAGTCGGACCAGTCCTTCCAGCGAAAGCCGTGGATCTGCCCGCGCCGCGCCTCAAAAAACGCGATAAGCGCCTCGATATCATCAAGACCGCGCATGGCCACGCCCGCATCGTAGTGCCTGCGCGAATGTTGCCACGGCGTGTTCCGCTCTTCGAATCCATTGGCCAGCGTCACCACATCTGTCTGCCGCTCTGGTCCGCCGACCGAGCCAAAGCTCAGGTTTGCCGGAAATCTCACTTCGTGAAAATCCATGATTCTTCTCCCTTATCGGTTGCGCTGGCCGCGCCCTAAGGCCCGGCTCATCTGCGCCGCGATCTGCCCTTGGCTGCGGCGGAAACCTTCGGCATCGGGCGTCGAGATGTTCATCACCACGCTGACGTTCCCGGTGCTGCCACCGCCGCGCACACCCAGCTTGCCATCCGCCCCACGCGCCAGAGGCATGATTGCCTCCGGACCCGCCTCGCCCATAAGGCCGGTGCCGCCCCGCATGGGAAAGGTCACAGGCCCGCTGACGATGCCGCCACTGGCAAAGGGCTGGACGCGCCCTTGGGAAAAGCTTCCACCTTTCTCAAAAGGCATTAGTCCGCCGACCAAGCTGCCCACGCCGCTAGCCAAGAGACCACCAACATGATCGCTAACCGGCTTTACTGCCGCATTGAACGCGGTGTTAATCATCGAATTCGCTAGCGTGCGCAGCGACGATGACAGGCTCTCGCCGTCCACGACGGCGCCTTTGATCGCGTGTCGCAATCCTCGGCTCATTCCACGGTCCAGCGTCGCCACATCGTAACCCGTTTTCTCGAACGTGCCGCGGACGCGGCCTAGCTCCGCGTTGAACGCCGCCGCCATCTCGGTAGCTGCCCCTAGGGATCCGTCCAGCGCCTCTATCTGCGCGTCCAGTGCGTCCATGTTTTCTTGCTCACTCATCGCTCTCTCCTCGCATATCGGGATAGGCCTGCATCAGTGCATCCAACCGGTCCCGCACCAATGGTGCGCCGCCCTGCGCCTCGCCCAGCATCAGCCGCAACTCCGCCGGCGTTAGCGCCCAGAATTCGGCGGGTTTCAGTCCCAAGCCTCTCAGGCCCGCTTGCATCAGGCCTGGCCAGTCGAATCCGTTCATCGGTCCTCAGGCAGCATGAAAGCGCGCGCCAGAAGCTCGGCCGCAGCGCGGGCTGCCGCCAGCGGCCCGCCTTCGATCTCGGCTGCGATCAGATCAGCCGACGTTCCTTGCCAGCCCCCGCCGCGCAATCCGGCGACAATCAGTGCCAGCACATCGCGTGTCGAAAACGCAGCCGCCTCGAACCGCTCAACCAGATCCACCAGCGAACCCGCCGCCAGCCCTGCCTCCAGCTCCGCCAGCGCGCCCAAAGTCAGCTTCAGCACGCGCCGTTCACCGTCGATGACCACCGCCACCTCACCTGTCCATGGGTTCGCCATTTCAGATCGCCGTAAAGATCATGCGGCCCGCGCTGGCCATTGACAGCTCATAAGTCGCCTCGCCATCATGCGTCCCAGCGTACTCAATCGATGTCACCTGAAACGGCCCTTCGATGATGCCAAAATCGGGGATGACCACTTGAAAGTCGGGCGTCTCTCCATCAAAAAAGATCTGCCGTGTCCGCTCGTCTGAATTCGCATCGCGAAAAATGCCCGACCCGCTAATCGCTGCTGATTTAACGCCCGCGCCAGCCAATAACTCTCGCCATCCGCCCGCACTTTCTAGGCTGGTGACATCCACGCTTTCGGCGTTGAAGCTGATGCGCGTCGCGCGCAGTCCAGCCACCGATTCAAAGTTGCCGTCGCCCGTCAGATCGACCTTGATCAGAAGGTCTTTGCCATTTTGAACTGCCATTTATCTTGTCTCCGATTGAAAGGTTTAAACCGTGTCCTGAATGCGGGCGCGGAATGTCAGATCGATCCGCCTTAGCTGATCGTCGCGCCGTGCTCGCGCCCGGTAGAAATTCAGCGCCGCCAGATGCCCTCGCTCAAGGGTCAGATCTGCATCCGTAAGCGCATCGCCGACCGCCGCCGCCGCCTCCTTTGCCGTTGCAAACCCAGCGGCATCACTGACTACCGACACAGTAAATCGATGCCACGCCCCGCCTGATGTCCCGTCCGAACGGTCACGCACATCTTCTGGCCCCAGCGTCACATAAAGGGGTGGCAAGGAGCCTGCTGGTGGCGCGTCGTAGATCGCACCGCCGACCAGCGCGGACAGGTCCGCATCGCCGATCAGATGCCCATAAACTGCGGCCTGAAGCGCCGCTGAACCGCCATAGCTCATACCGCCACCTCCTCTTGTGCGTAACAGGTCAGATAGCGGGCCATCGAGTCTTGCTCCGTCACTGCCTCGATCCGAAAAATGCGACTGCCACTGCGCAGCCGCTGCTCGGGCTTTGGGCGCGAGGGCGCACCATAGGGCGCCGCTCGGACTACGATTTTGTAGCCTGTGCTAGACAGTTGCGCTGTGCCACCTGTCACCTCCCGCCCTGTGCGTGCGATGATTGCTGCCCACAGCTCGCCGATTGGCTGCCAGGTTTCGCCGTAGCCTCCGGCTCCGTCAGGTACGCGCATGGGCGCCTCCAGCACCATTTGCCGGTTAAGGTTGAATTGCTTCATCACGCAGCCCCCCCGCCCAGCAGGCGCACTGTGCGATATCGCTCGATCAGGCTGGTCACGCCAAAGGGCATGCAACCGCCGCCCAGCGCCGTATCGGCGCGGTACTCATAGTAATGCGCCGCCAACAGCAGAACCGCTTGCCCCAAATCAGCGGGCAAATCGCCCCACACCGCACCGAATCCTGCGCGAAACCGCACCACGACGGCCCCGCCTGACGGCACGGGCGGCAACACGGTTCCCAGCGGCACCAGACGCGGACGATGTGTGTCTTTCTCCAGCCGATAATGCGCCGGGTTTGCCACCTCTTCGGTTCCCGACATGTGCCGCAGCACGACATCTTCGATAGCCTGCACCGGCGCCACGGGCAGGGCCTGACCATAGCCCGTTCGCCAGGCGACTAACTCCCAGGAGAATATCCTTTCTATCAGTATCTTGCCGGTACGTGCCTCAATCGACGCGATCGCAGCTCGCAGAAAACTTGCCAAAATTGGGCCCTGCACATCATCGTCGGAAAAGCCTGTTCCGAGCCGCAGATGCGACTTGAACTGTGCTATCGGCAGGGCGACCTCGGGCACGGCTGTTTCTTCAATCAACATCATGGAATAACTCCGATAGTCCCGGATCCCTCCGGTGGTTCAGGCGCGCGCAGCCTCGCGTTGCTCGGACGGAGGGGAGCAGCTGGACAACGCATCAAATTAGTGGCGGCGCGCGCCACGGCGGGGGCAGATGCCCCCGCCCGCTTCGCGCCTCGGTTAGGAGGTCGCGAATTTCAGCAGTTTGATCGCCGCATAGTCGCTGACGTCACCGCCCACGCGCTTGGTCGCATAGAACAGGACATGCGGTTTGGCGCTAAAGGGGTCGCGCAGGACGCGCAGATCAGGACGCTCTGCCACAGTATAGCCCGCTCCAAAATCACCAAACGCAACCGACATCGAATCGAGCGCCATGTCCGGCATGTCCTCGGCAATCAACACCGGGTAGCCCAGGAGACGCGCAGGCTCGCCCGCGGCCAAACCATCGGACCAAAGGAAGCGGCCATCGGCGTCTTTCATCTTGCGCAAAGCGCCAGCGGTCTTGGAGTTCATGACAAAGCTCGCGTTGGCGCGGTACTCGGCGCCCAGCGAATAGACCAGATCGATTACCGCATCGGCATCGCTGAAATCGCCATCCGCGCCAGTTGGCACATAGCCCAGATTGCCCCAGGCCCAGACGTCATTATCAATTGCAGGCTTGGTTAGGAAACCTGTCGGCTTGTCGACGCCGTCACCCTTGACGAACGCTGCCGCCTCAGCCCGCGCAAACTTGTCTGCGATACGGCCAGCCAGCCAACCTTCGATGTCGAACGCAGAATCATCTAGCAGACGCTGGGATGCTTTCGGCAGTGCGCTTAATTCGTGCAGCGGGATGGTGATGCGATCGATACCGGGTGTCGCCGTCTCGTTGACGCCAGCTGCCTCGGTCGCCCAGCCATGGCCGACATCGCCATGATCGATGAGCACGTCAAAGCTGGTCGCCTCAACGCCCACGACATTGGCAATCGCACGGATCGAAGCCGTCGCGCTCAGCGTCGATTTGATCGTACTGGCTGTCTGCGGATCGACTAAATAGCCGCCATCGCCAGCGACCGATGTGCCCAGCGCTTTGCCTTCCAGTTCAAGGCCGCGAAGGCCGTCATCATCGCCCGAACGCAGATACGCGTTAAACGCTTTCTGATGCGGGGCAGGGCCGTCATTCCCGCCTGCCAGAACGGGACGCGAGGGTACAAAGGATTTACGTTCGAACATGTTCATTTTCTCTTCTTGTTGTTGCAGTCGTTCTTCGATGTCGGACTGGAAGCCCTTCAACTCTTGGACGAAACCCGCCACTGCGGATTTCACCTCGGCCACCGGCGCGCGCCCATCAGACACACCTTCCCCGGCCCGAGAATTCTCGGTCTCATTCATCTCATGCTCCTTGTTTTGGTGTCCGTTTGTCCGGCGCTACTTGCGCGCCAATTCCCGGCGCGCATCCTCGAAGGTCGCCGCCAATTCACGCAGATCGCTGCCGCCCAGGGCATCACCCTTGGCCGCCACCCGCGCACTGGGCAGCATGGGGAACGTCACCAAAGACACCTCCCATAGCTCCAGTTCCTGCAAAAGCCGCTGGCCTTTGTCATTCTTGCTCGCCCGCACGGTGCGATAGCCGATGCTCAGCCCGTCAATCGCGCCAGCGTTGATCAGTGCAGCGGCCTCGCGCCCGCGCCCGACGGCCTCCAGCAGACGGCCCTTAACATAGAGACCGCGCTTGTCCTCGCGAACCTCGTCCCAGATGCCAATTGGTTGCGCCGGGTCGTGCTGCCAAAGCATTTTGACCTGACGGTTGTCAGCGCATAGCCGTGCCAGTGACTTGGTGTAGGCACCCGCAACCACCACATCGCCGCCCTGATCGGCGTCGCCAAAATAGCTGGCATATCCCTCAAGCTCGACACCATCCTTAACGGTCAGGTCTGCATCGAACCGTGCAAACTTGCGCTCCAGCCCATTATCCATATCCATACACTTTATCCTTTCACCCAATTCTCAGGGCAATGCCGCGATCAGCGGTTGAAATGCTTGCGCCATAATCGCCGCGGCCATGCCGTACACCGCCAGCCACAGTCGCCGCTCCAGCCGTTCCATCGCCTCTTCCAGCTTCTTCTGTTGCTCGGCGATTGCTTGGAATTTTAGCACCGCGACCCGCTCATTCGCCTCTAGCCGCAGCGCAGGCGCACAGTCGAACGCCTCGAACCCATAGCGTTCCGTTCCGCGCCCCTCACTCATCCGCCCCTCCCGGCTCGGGCAAAGTCGGCAGCCCCAGTAGGCCGCGCTTCTCGCCTGTGGTCAGAAAGTCTGCACCAGCCACCCGCGCCCATTGCGCATCACGTTCAGCTGCAAGCGCCGGCACCTGATCAAGGTCTGGCTTCAGCTCTAGCTTTGCGCCGTCGAACCCGCTTAGCCAGTCCGACAGGCTTGCTGCCACGCGGCTTGCCAACGGGAGAACCGTCAGCCTGAAAAACGCCCTGTTCGCCTCTTGATAGTTCGCATAGGCGGCGTCTCCGGGCACACCCAGCAGCATGGGCGGCACACCGAACGCCAGCGCAATTTCTCGCGCGGCACTCTCCTTGGTCTTCTGAAACTCCATGTCCGAGGGCGAAAATCCCATCGGCTTCCAATCCAGTCCACCCTCCAGCAGCATCGGCCGGCCCGCATTGCGCGCACCCTGATGATGGCTCTCCATCTCGTCGACTAGGCGCTGGTACTGATCCGTACTCAATGTCCCTTGGCCCTCGGCCCCGCGATAGATGATCGCCCCAGAGGGACGTGCCGCGTTATCCAGCAGCGCCTTGGACCAGCGAGACGCGCTGTTATGAACATCTACCGCCTGCGCTGCCGCCTGCATCGGCGACAGACCATAATGGTCGTCCTGCGGATGAAAACTCTTGATATGGCAAACCGCCGGGTGGCCGCCGCTCACATCAAACCGATGCTTTCGTCCGCTTACAGCGTACTCATACGCCACCGGCCAGCCATCCGTGCCAGGCACCACACTCATCCGATCCGAGCGCAGCACATGCAACTCCACCGGCGCGCCGTCGGGGCCGCCTACGGCCTCGACATAAGCGTTGCCAGTCAGCAGTAGCTGGCCAAAGAGCGCCTCCAGCAGCTCGGCACGGCCCTGCGCCGGGTTCGGGCTGCGGATCAGCGACAGCATGGGATGCTCGGCAAAACGCTGCTCCGCATCTTGTAGGACAAGTGGCAGCGCGGCCGCCGCCTCTGCAATCATCTTGACGCAGCGAAATCCTACAGGATTAGCGGCAAAGCCCTGACGCGTCAGCGTGCCGGTATCCCGTGCACTCCACGCCACCCGGTTTGCGCCGTGCCACGCCATCACTCGTCCTGCCGCGCTCGCCTTGGCCTCAGGCGCACCTGTGTCTGCCACACTGGCCTGCGCCGCGCCTTGCCGAAAGAAGTCCATGATCATTTGCGTCTACTCCTTACTGTGCGGTGCAGGATCGTCGGCGACCGCCTTTGATCCGCTGTTGAAGGCATTTGACCCTTAAAGGTTTAATAAATTTGACCCTGACCGTACGCTGCCCAATAGCGCTTGATCAAAACGCCGATAGACCAATTTTTGCTAGAGAAGGCGGCACAGCACCGCTAATATCGAAACTGAGAGGAGGCCCAATATGCGATCCCAAACCCTAACGGATTTCCTCGCCGCCGCGCGTGCGGCCTTCATGTCCAAGGTCGTAGCGCCGGAAGCCAAAGTCTCGCTGTCCCATATATTTACGGCCCTCGAATCGCCCGGCATCATGTCCGGCGCAACGGGCGCGCGGCTGCCCACCTGCGCCCACTTGGCCGAGGCCACCGATATAAAAAATCTCCAAGATGTGTCCCTACGTCGCCTGATTGAGACGTTTCTAGCGCTCGAACCAGACCTGCAATGGGGCCTTCGCAAGGGCGATTGGACAAATGCAGGTCCGGGATTTGCTGAAAGCCACGCCAATGCGATGATCGTCGGCCCCGGTGGGGCCGAACGCCGCAGCGACGTTTGGATCGGGGTATCACTGGTAGCGCCGAATATCCGCTATCCCGACCATACCCACCCACCCGAGGAGACGTATCTGGTCCTCAGTCCCGGCCAGTTCATGCAAGGTGCAGACAACTGGGTTGAGCCGGGTGTTGGCGGCACGCTCTATAATCCACCCGGTATCCTACATGCAATGCTGTCAGGTGACGCACCGCTGTTAGCCTTCTGGGCACTCTGGGCCGAGCCGTATAAGGCGTAGGCGTCGGGCGGCCCCCTTCGGGCCACCCAACCTTGACTTAAACGGCGCGCACCCTCGGATGGCGCCATTTCGCAGCCGGCTCGATCATCAATTCGTGTAGCGCCCAGACCAGCGCATCAACGCGGTCGGGGCTGCCTTTACCCTCATAACCTTGAACGGTCATGGCGCACATTTGGTCCTCCAGCTCGCCCAAACCGCGCAGATGATGCACGCGCCCCTGCTCGTACAATGCTGCCACAGGCTCAGCCCGCGCCACTTTGCCGCGCGACGCGTGGACCGTTCTGATTGGCACCATAGGGTCGATTTGCCGGATGACCTCCGATACCATTTCGCCCCCCTGATTGACCTCGGCAATCAGCCTCTCGGCCCCCCAGGACTGCATCGCGCGCACGGCGGCTGCGGCCCATTTGGCTGGGCTGGCCGCTCCGATAGACTCGTCCGCAAGGACATAAGCCCTCCAATCCTGCACCGGCCCTCGCGTGATTGCACCGACAACGACAATACCGCACTCATCTGACTTCGCCCCGCCCGTGACAGGTGGATCAACCGCCACAACAATCCGGTCCATCTCTGGTGCCAACTCAACGCGGATCTCTTCCAACCCAGCCGTGGTCCACAGCGCGCCTTCCGCGTCCTCCATCAAGATGCCGTCCAGTTCCTGCCGACCTAGACGGGTCCCGGCATAGCGCGTACGCACTTCCTCAAGGAAGCTTTCGGCTAGAAACGCCTTGTTCGCTTCCGTCGGCGCGCTGGTCATCACCGTCGAGGGCGATTTCAGCAACTCTTTCAGCACCCCTACATTTCGCGGCGTCGTGGTAACGCAGACCCGCGGTTGTTCGCCCAGGCGCAGTGCAAATTGCAGCATATCCCACGTCTCGCGCGCCTTCTTCCACTTTGCCATCTCATCGACCCAAGCGCCGTCGAATTGCGGTCCGCGCAGTCCCTCTGGCTCATGCGCCGAAAACACCTGCGCCACGGCCCCATTCGGCCAGACTAGTCGCGCCTTCGACGCTTGCCATTCGGGCCGCCGATCTGGCGGCGAGCACGCCAAAATGCCGCTTTCGCCAAACACCATAACGTCTCTAACCTGCGCAACAGTCTCGCCAATTAGCGCCAACCGCCGACACTCACCATGATCCAAAGGTGTCGATCCTTCGACGCATGACCGCACCCACTCGGCACCAGCGCGGGTCTTTCCGGCGCCGCGGCCGCCCATGATGACCCATGAACGCCAATCTCCTTCCGGGGGCAGCTGATGCTCCATCGCCCAGAAATCGAAGAGATACGGCAGAGCCAACAGTTCGCCCTCGTCCAGACTATCTAGGAAAGCGTCCCGGACAGCCTGCTCTTCTGAGGCGATCCAGACGGCACCCGATCGAATCCCGTGCTGCGTCCATGTCGAGGGCGTATCCATTGACGATCCCCTGTTCTTTCTTCTTGCGTTGCTCAAGTTGTGTCTCCGCTTCGATTGCCATTTTTAGCCATTGCCGGATGTCGCCCAAGATACGGCTTCGGTTCTTGATATCCTCAAAATCCTCAGCCCGGACCCTGTCTGACAGTGCCTCCAAGTCCTCACACATGCCGCGCAGCTGACGTTCCAGCGTCGTGACTGTTGTGCTCAGACCCGAAGGGCCTTCTTCGGGTGTTATCAAACTCATTCGTGAATACTGCCTCATGCGATTGCGTTGCTTGCCCCACCGCCCGCGCAAAATGAAAAAGCGACCACCGAGGGATTAACCTCGGGGCCGCTTGCCCACTTCTTCCAGCATGTCACAACCTATACGGTAGACCGTACGCAAAGTCAAACGATTTTGGCCGACCAAAGGTATGTAACCGCCTGTATTAGTTACACTTTATTAAGGTATGAGGGTGGCAAACCCTCCCTCATACCCCTCTCATTCAGCCGTTCACATCCACCACAACCCTGCCTTTTACCTGGCCTTTTAGGATGTCGCGGCCCAGCGCTGGCAGATCGCTCAACGTGGCGGATTGCACCATCGCCTCCAGCTTCTCCATCGGCAGATCGCTGGCGATCCGCTTCCACGCCTCGACGCGCCGTGCATAGGGTTGCATGACGGAATCGATGCCCAAAAGGTTCACGCCCCGCAGGATAAACGGTGTGATCAGCGCCCCCTCGATCGGCGCGCCGCCGGCCAGACCGATGGCCGCAACAGACGCGCCATATTTCATCTGCTTCAGCACGCGGCCCAGCATCGCCCCGGCCACCGCGTCGATGCAGCCAGACCACTGCTCTGCCTCCAGCGGCTTCTTGGTCACCTCGCTCAAATCCTCGCGCGGCACGATCTGGGTCGCACCCAGACCCATCAGATAGTCGCTGGTTTCAGGCCGCCCTGTGACAGCGGCCACCTTGTAGCCCAGCTGCGCGAGGATCGCGACCGCCACGCTGCCCACACCGCCCGCCGCGCCCGTGACCAGAACAGGGTCCGCGCCCGGCTTTAGCCCTGCATCCTCCAGCGCCATGATCGCCAGCATCGCGGTAATTCCGGCCGTGCCCACCGCCATCGCCTGCCGCGTATCCAGACCGTCCGGCAGTGGCACCAGCCAGTCCGCCTTGACCCGCGCCTTTTGCGCATAGCCACCCCAATGCGCCTCGCCCACGCGCCATCCGGTCAGAACCACCTTGTCGCCCGGCTTGTAGCGCGCGTCATCCGATGCCTCGACCGTCCCGGCAAAGTCGATGCCCGGAACATGCGGATACTTACGCACCAACCCCGCGCCCGGCCCAATGCAGAGGCCGTCCTTGTAGTTCAGGCCGGAATATTCGACCGCGACCGTCACGTCGCCATTCGGCAGATCGCTCTCGGAAATCTGGGTGACTGCGGCGCTTGTCTTGCCGCTGCCCTCGTCTTTGGTCACGATCAGTGCGTTGAATGACATGTTGCGTCTCCTTTTAGATGGGTGTCAGAGCGCTGTCTGATCATGCGTGTTTGCGTGATCATCTGGCGCCCAGTTTGTATCTCGCTCGATGGGGAAAATAGGCCGTTTCAGTTTCTCGAAACGGAACAAATCCAAATTCGAGCTCGTTATCCCCGCACTCGCACATTCCACTATGGCCCGCGACAAGGGGGCAAAAACTGGGCGACAATACATCCGCGACTTTAGGATCAAATATTTTGCCTCAATGGGATCAATCCCAGCGCAAGCAAACACTCCCAAATCCCATGGCTCATGTGGCTTTTCGGTGATCAGGATCGTCGCGCCATCTACCTCCAGCACCACGGCGCGGCCCATATCGCAGGTCTGCCCGGTATAAATTGGCCCGCTGACGATATACCGCCCTTGGCCAACCGAGCCTACAATGCCGGTTAAGGTCAATGGCGCGCGCGGGGGAAACCCATCCAGCGATACTTTTGCGCCAAGCGCGACAGTGATCGCCGCACCGGTCCCGGCAGTGGACATCTGATCGACGACCTCGGGATCGCAAATTGGCCCAGCGATAATGCCAGCCATTCCTGCCTCCAACGCAGCCTGCAATAAATCCACGGTGTCACACGTGCCGCCTGACATGCAGTTGTCGCCATGATCCAGCAGCAGAACAGGTCCTTCGCCCGGTCCGCCCGCCGCCCGCACCGCCTGGGCCAAAGATTGCGCAAGCGGCACCTCGTCGTAGACGAACCCCTCGCGCCCGTCCCATGCTGCACGGGCCAGATTCCGCGCCACTTCGCGTGCCAAGATCGCATTGTCCGCCACTGCCACGACTGACACACCCGCATCTGCGATGTCGGATAACGGAAACCCGCCAAAGATCGATACTGCGTGGACGCCGTCCCGTTCCTCAGCCGCGCGGGCAGCATTGACCAGGTCGATCATGATCCCCGGCACCTCTGTGTTCATCTTCAACGTTTGCGCCAAAATCGGGGGGTGAGTTAGCGCCATTACAGGCCGTGCGTCGCCCTTTAGGATAGCATCCATCATCCGCGTCACGTGCTGGCCGGTCTCGAACATGTCGATATGCGGGTATGTTTTGAATCCGGCGATGCAGTCGCAGTTATCGACCATCCGCGCCGTGACGTTGCCGTGCAGATCCAGCGCAACGCCGATCGGCACGCCGGGTGCAGCGGCGCGCACCCGCGCCAACAACTCGCCTTCGCAGTCGTCAACGCCGCCTGCCACCATGGCTCCGTGCAGGTCCAGCAAAATCGCGTCACATCCACCGCGCACCGCCTCCAATATCGGCGCGGTTAGCGCCTCAAAGACATCACGCTCGGCCGGGCCGCTTGGATTGGCGGTCGCAGATAGCGGCGTCACCAGATCCGCGCCGATCGATTGGGCATATGCAATGAACGCCCCCAATGCAGTGGCTGAACCTGTCCCCAACGCCAGCGCATCCGCACCATGCAGCGGGTCGAAATCCTCCAGCAGTGTCGGCACGGGCGAAAAAGTATTCGTCTCATGATTGAAACGGGCGGCGACGATACGCATGGCTCAAGCTCCTTTTGGGACGGGCGGCGCGACATCCGTGGCCCGCGCCGTTAGCGTGATACCGATCGACAGCACGATCAAGACCAGAGCGACTATCTTTTGCCAACTCACAGGCTCGCTGAGTAATAAAATAGCCGACAATACGCCGACGGTCGGTGCCGTCAGGATCGAAATGGCCGCGACCGTCGCGGGCAGGCGCCGCAGCAATACGGCCCAGAGAAAATAGCAGGTCGCCATCGGGCCTGCGACGTGAAAGGCGAAGACCAGCCATGTCGCCCGCCCCGGCCACGCGGCTGTGCCATACGGCTCTAACCATAGCGCCAGAGGCCAAGCCATCACCATCGACACCACAAAAAACCAAAAGGTCAGCGCCAGCGGCGACAGCGACCATATCCGCCCCTGCACCAACACGTTACCGATCGACCACGACAATGCTGCCGCCAACATCAGCAGCGGCCCTGCAGGCGCGGCGATCAGTGCCGCAAAATCAGTCGATGCCAGTACCGCGAGGCCCATCATGCCTATTGCGACGGCCATAATGCGCCGCCAAGTCAGCCGCTCTTTCAAGAATATCGACGCCAAAACCGCCGTGATTGCAGGCATCGTATAGGCAATGATCGCCGCGCGGGACGCCTCGGTCAGCTGCTGGCCTAGCGCGGTCGCTATATTGAACCCAAATATCACAAATAGGCCCGCCGCTAAGATATGCATAGCTTCCCCCGGCGCAGGGCGCAGGCGATGACCCAGTCCCTTGACCAGAGACAGCAATACCAGCGCGCCACCGGTAAATCCCGCCGCGCGCAGGGTGAATGGCGGCACTTCGCGCAGCATGAACTTCACGGCGGGCCAGTTCAGCCCCCACAGCAAGCCGACCAGCGCGACCATCGCGAGGGTAAAGATGGTCAGGCGCTGTTCCAATCGTATCTCCGAGCTATGGTGGCGCCTTATAGGGGATAGGACGCAATCGGCGCGACCGTTCCATAATGCGCACCGGTTTTCCATCGCGAATCAGTCATGTACTGATCGATGCCACTACTTTCATCGCGGCGCAGCGTTGCCATTCTAGCTGCTTGGTAAACCTCGTATCGCAGCAACGCGATGCCGGCGCGCAGATGCTCTAGACCTTGTCGGCCAAGGCAACACTCCTTTATGTCTGTTCTGTGCAGAACCAGCGAGCTGCCAGCATATCCAAGGGCACCCATGAAAAGCGTTTTTCCTCTTACCCGCGACCTCGTGCTGATCGGCGGCGGCCACGCCCACGCGCTTGTACTGCGCAAATGGGGAATGAACCCTCTGCCCGGCGCGCGCCTGACTCTGATCGATCCAAATCCAAAGGCGCCCTATACTGGCATGCTGCCCGGTCATATCGCCGGGCACTATCCGCGCGCCGCGCTCGATATTGATCTGGTTCGGCTGGCCCATTTCGCCGGGGCGCGCCTGATCGTCGGCGCCGCCACGTCCATAGACCGCGCCTCGCGCCGCGTGTCAGTAGAGGGCAGGCCCGATATCGCTTATGACGTTCTTTCCATAGATGTTGGCATCACCTCCGCCCCGGCTGAAATCCAAGGATTTGACTCGCACGGCATCGCCGCTAAGCCGCTGGGGCCCTTTGCAGATCGCTGGCAGGCTTTCGTCGAGGAGGTGAGTGCGGGCACTGCTGCCCCCGATTGCACCATTCTCGGCGGCGGCGTCGCTGGTGTCGAGCTGGCGCTGGCGATGCGGCACCGCCTGTCGCACATATCTGCCACGCCGCGCATATGCGTCGTCGACACTGGGCGCGCGCTCAGCGGTGTCGCCACCGCAACCGCCCGTATCCTGCGCAGGCGAATGCAGAACGCGGGCATCGACGTCATCGAAGACGCAAAAATCATCCAAATTACCAGTAATAGTGTCGAATTGGCAGATGGCACCTCACTCAGTTCATCCCTGACCGTCGCGGCGGCAGGCGCGCGGCCGTGGCCGTGGCTAAAGGGCACCGGGCTGGACCTCACCGATGGATTTATCACCGTCGGCCCCGATTTGCGCAGCGTCACCGACCCGGCGATTTTTGCGGCCGGCGATTGCGCACATCTCAACTATGCCCCGCGCCCAAAGGCCGGCGTTTATGCAGTGCGCGCGGCGCCGATCCTGCATGATAACTTGCGCGCCGCACTTAGCGAACAGACCCAAATGCGCCAGTATCAGCCGCAAAAACGCTATCTCAAGCTGGTTTCACTAGGCGGCAAGGAGGCCGTTGCTGATCGTGGGGCGCTTGGCATCACCCTTCCTGGCCTTTGGTTTTGGAAGGATCGGATTGATCAGCGTTTCATGCAGAAATTCCGCGACCTGCCCGTGATGTCCGTCCCGCCACTGCCGCAAGAGTCGGCGTTGGGCATGACCGCGGAGCTTGTCGAACATCCCATGATATGCGGCGGCTGCGGCGCCAAGGTTGGGCCTGCCGCGTTGCAAACCGCTCTCAGCGGTGCGCGTACAAATCAGCGATCCGATGTGCTGATACGCCCCGGCGATGATGCCGGCGCGCTGCTCTTTGGGGACCGGATACAGGTCGTCAGCACCGACCACCTGCGCGCCTTCACCGCCGACCCGTTTCTGATGTCGCGCATCACGGCCCTGCACGCGCTGGGCGATGTCTGGGCGATGGGCGCCGCGCCGCAGGCGGCGCTGGTCAATCTCGTCCTGCCTAGGATGAGCGGTCCGCTTCAGGCGCGAACTCTGGCCGAGATTATGGCCGCCGCGCAGGAGGTGATGGAGGACGCCGGCGCCGAGATTATCGGCGGTCACACCACCCAAGGCGCCGAATTGACCATTGGTTACACCGTCACCGGTCTGATGCCCGAGGGCCGCACGCCCATCGGCCTAAATGGCGCGCGGCCTGGCGATCACCTGATCCTCACAGGCGCGCTGGGCACCGGCGTCATCCTCGCCGCTGATATGGCCGGGCAGGCGGATGGAGAGATCGTACGCAATGCACTGGATCAAATGGCCGCCAGCCCCCAAAGCGCCGCGCAGAGCCTAATAGCTGCCCACGCTATGACTGATGTTACAGGCTTCGGCCTCGCCGGTCACCTTCTGGGCATGTGCCGCGCCAGCGGTTTCGGCGCGGTGCTCGACATGGCAACGCTGCCGCTGCTGGCCGGTGCGCTTCCACTGCTCAACGAGGGTAGGCGATCCTCGCTTCATGGTGCGAATAAAGCCTATTCAGTGCCCGAATTGATCGGCTTCGACGATAGTCCGCGAAGTGAGATCCTTTTCGATCCTCAAACCGCAGGCGGCTTTCTCGCCGCTCTGGCGCCAGAAGACGCTAAATTGGCGCTGTCCCAGCTAGCGTCTGGCGGTATCCCCGCCGTCAGAATCGGCATGATCGAGGATACCCCACCGCAAATCACCCTGCATTAGGGTCTAGTAACGCGCTCAATGGCTTCCATCAGCGCAGGCAACGCCTTATCAAGAGCGGCATCATCCAGCGCAGGCAGATGGACTGTCTCGGCCGCGGCCCTATCGTGCCGTTCGCGGGCGCGCTCATAGCCGGGATCGTAGTGGTGTTGCATCAGGCTTGCCGCGAGTTCCGGAAATTCGCCAGCCTCTACCATCGCTTGCCAATGATCGACCGCCTCATGCCCCCGCAACGGCCGCAGTAAATCAAGGCTCTGTATCAACACATCGGGCTGATCTGTCATGTCGGCATATGCTTTGGCCAAATACTGCGCCCGCGCTGGCAGCGGGGCCGTCACACGGACCACAGGCGCGTCCTTCATCGCCATCCACAGGCTGGGCGGGACGATACGCGTACCTACCTTGTGCGATTCGGCCTCAATCACGACAGGTCGCAGCGGGTCAAGCGCGGCGATGCACTGTGCTAGCCGTCCCTCGAACAGTTTCTGGGGTGGCTGCCCCCCTTCCCGCGCGCCCAAGGCCGAGCCGCGATGGTTGGCCAGACCTTCAAGGTCAATCACCTGAGCGCCCGCACCCGCGAGCAACTCCAGCAGACGGGTCTTTGCGGTGCCGGTATTGCCATCCAGCAGCACAGGGCGCAGCGCCAAAGGCTGTTCGTACAGCATCGTCACGACCAGCCGCCGATAGGCGCGGTATCCGCCATCCAGCAGATGTGTTCGCCAACCAATCTGCTCTAGGATCGACGCGAACGCGCCCGATCGCTGGCCACCGCGCCAGCAATAGACTAGCGGCTGCCAGCTACCGTCATAATTTGCCAATGGCCCTTCCAGGTGCGCGGCCACATTGCGCGCGACCAGAGATGCCCCGATGCGCCGGGCCTTAAATCGGTCATCCTGCACGTAGATCGTGCCAACTTGCGCACGCTCATCGTCACTGAGGCTGGGCAGATTGATTGCTCCGGGCAGGTGATCCTCAGCGAACTCGGCTGGCGAGCGTGCGTCAATCACTGTATCTGCCGCCAAATGGGACAATTCTGAGATGTCGGTCAGGGTCAGCTTCATCACATTGACCTACTGCGTATCTCTGCTGCTGAAAACGGCTAAACGCGCGATGGCTTCTCTTCGGACGACCTCTTCGCCGGGTCCGTAGGCTCTGTTGGCAACTTACCGATTCAGCCCAGTGTGTGCCATCCAGCGTCAGGTGCAAAGCGTGGGCCATGCGCCGATTCAAGCTCTTTCAGGCGCAGGATGATCTCATCAACGCCGCGCGCACGGGCGTAGTGCATCGGCCCACCCCTAAATGGCGCCCAGCCAGTGGCAAATATCATCGCCGCGTCGATATCGTCCTCGGCCTTTGCCGCGCCTTGGCGCAGGACCTCGACGCAGGCATTCAGCATGGGCAGTATCAGCCTATCGGTCAGGTCGTCCGGCGCGTCCGCATCGTTATCGGGATGGGGTGCGCCCTCAGACCAGTCGTAGAATCCCGTACCTGATTTTTTGCCTATTTCGCCTGCCGCCACCTTGTCGCGCAAGGTCTGCGATATTGGGGCCATCGGCGTCTCGAGCTCTGCGGCGAGGCTCTCGGCGACATGTAGGCCGATATCCAAACCCACCTGATCCGCCAGCGTAACAGGCCCCATAGGCATGCCAAAGCGTAGTGCGGCGGTGTCGATCACCTCCTTTGGCACGCCCTCGTCCATCAGCGTCATTGCCTCCATCATGTAAGGCACCAGCGCGCGATTAACGAGAAATCCGGGAGCATCGCCCACATGTACGGGCAGTTTCTTGATCGCGCCGCAGAACGCCGCCAAGCGGTTGGTGGTGTCCTCGGACGTATCCGGTCCGGCTATTACCTCAACCAGATCAATCCGCGACACGGGGTTAAAGAAGTGCAGCCCAGCAAACCTTGCGGCATCCGGCGCGTGAGCAGCCAGATCACTGATCGACAGGCTTGAGGTATTGCTGGCAAGTATCGCGCCTTTTTTCATCTGGTCCGTCAAGCCGTCATATATACTTTGCTTGATCTCGGTCTTTTCCGGCCCGGCCTCAATAATCAGGTCCGCCGCGCCTATGCCGTAGCCCATCTGATCAGGCATCAACCGGTCCAGCGCATCACGCGTTTCGAGACTACTGAGGTGTTTAGAGGCGTATATTTCCCTCGCCAGCTTGACCGCATGGCCCAGCGCCTTGCCGGATGTGTCGCCCAGTGTCACGCGCTTGCCGCGGATCGCACTCATCGCCGCGATCTCGGCGCCCATTGCACCGGCGCCGATGACGTGGACGTGGCTGATGCCGTCCTCGCCCTTGGAATTAGCGCGCAGGCGCTGGCGCAGAAAAAACGCGCGTTGCAGGTTTTTGGACGTGTCCGTCTGCAATAGCCGCGCAAAAGACTCTATTTCGGCCTTTTGCATGGCTTCGGGATCGCCCCCGTGCTCTTCCCATAGGTCGATCAAGGCGTAGGGCGCTGGATAATGCGCCTTGGGCGCCTTTTTCTCGGCGCTACTGCGCATCTGCCGAGCGGCATAGCTGCGTGCGGTGCCCAGGCTGAGTGCGCGCGCCTTCAGTCCAGGCTCATGGCCCTCTAGCTTGCCGTTCGCCGCTGCTTCGACTGCGGCGGCGACGTGCCGCTCTTCTACGATCGCATCCAACAGCCCCAGCGCTTTGGCCTTCTTGGTGTGTGCGGTTTTGCCCGTCAGCATCAGCGTCATCGCCTCAACGGGATCGATCAACGCGATTGACCTGAAAGTGCCGCCAAGGCCGGGGTGTAGGCCCAACTGCACTTCGGGAAAGGCAAAGGATGCACCCCGGACACCAATACGCATGTCGCACGCCAGCGCCATCTCGAATCCGCCGCCCAGACACGCGCCATGCACGACGCAGATGGTTGGGCATTTCAATGCGGCGAGGCGGTCAAATACCGCGTGACCCTCTTTCAGTAGTTTATCAGGATCGGCAGTAACGTCCTTGAACTCCGCGATATCGGCCCCAGCGGCGAAACCCGCATCTTTGGCCGAGCGTATGACCAGCGCTTTGGGCAGGTCCGCTTCGGCAGCGGCCAGATGTGTGTTCAATTCCTCCAGCACCTTGCGGGAAATCACGTTGGTCCCGCCCGCCTCGCAATCCATGGCCAGCCACAGGATGTTGTCCGCGTCCCGCCCGCTGCGCCAGTTACCCTGACGCGCGTCCGCGCCGCCCATTTCGCGCAATTCTGCGCCCAGAAACTTCATTACGACCCCGGTCATTGCACAGCCTCCAACAGCATGGCACCGCCCAGCCCGCCACCGATACACTCGGTGGCGATGCCGCGCTTGAGCCCGCGCTTCTTCATCGCGTTCGCCAGATGCAGCACGATTCTGTTGCCACTGGTCCCTACCGGGTGCCCGAGTGAGATTGCACCGCCGTCGACATTCAGCCTATCTCGGTCGATTCGGCCAAATGCCGCATCATATCCCAGCACCTCTCGGCAGAACGCTTCATCCTCCCAAGCGGCAACGCAGGCCAAAACTTGAGCCGCGAAGGCCTCATTCAACTCCCAAAGGTCGATGTCGTCCAGGCTATAGCCGTGCCGCTGGGCGATGGGCGTCGACGCCAAAACGGGACCAAGGCCCATGACCGCGGGATCAAGCCCCGCCCATTCACTATCGGTGATCTCGGCAAGCGGCTCTAATCCATGCGCATCGACGGCTTTTTGCGACGCGACGATGACCCAGCTGGCACCATCGGTGATCTGGCTGGAATTGCCTGCCGTCACCTTGCCATATGGTTTCTCAAACACAGGTTTAGGCTTGGCCAACCCAGCCAGGTCGCTATCGGGACGCACGCCGTCGTCGTGGTCATATACCGTGCCATCCGGGCCGAAAGCGGGCATGACCTCATCCGCAAGCGTTCCGTCGGCCTGCGCGGCGGCGAGGCGGTGATGGCTTTGCATCGCATAGGTGTCTGCCGCCTCTCGATCCACACCAAAGCGATGCGCAAGGATCTCGGCGGTCTGGCCCATACTCAGATCTGTGATCGGGTCAGTCAGGCCCCGTTCCAGCCCGACGACGGGCTTGAAAAATTCGGGCCTAATCCCGCTCATCAGCTTTACTTTGTCTAGCGGGCTGCGCGCGCCTGCAAGGCGGCCCAGCCACTCTGCAGCCGACTGGCGCAGGATCAACGGCGTATGGCTGAGGGCTTCCGCCCCACCGGCTAGGATCATATTGTGACTGCCTGACCGGATATAGCGGTAAGCAGTGTCGATGCTCTGCATCCCAGAGCCGCAGTTTATCTGCATGTTAAAGGCGACCATCCGCTCGCCCAGTCCCAGCCGCAGGGCGGCGACGCGCGCAGGGTTCACTTCGTCGGCCATCACGTTGACGCAGCCAAGGATGACCAGATCAAAGGCTGTCCGGTCGAAAGGCTGGCGCGCCAGTAGAGGGCGCCCGCATTGAACCGCCAGATCCACGGGGGTGAATGGGCCGGGCGTTCCACGCGCCTTGAGGAACGGCGTGCGCGCGCCATCGACCAGAAATACGCGTTGCGGATGCGTCATTGCGCCGCCTCCTGATTAGGATTTTCCCGAACGGGATGCTTTTGCGCATAACGGTTCTGCGCGTTGGGTATGTAGCCGCCGAAATAGCGAGGCAGTTCCTCGGGCGTAAAATCATCGACGGCGATGACGCGCGCGACTAAATCGGACATCTCGGCAATCTTTTGCATTTCGTCGCTGTTAACGATGCCAGCCTCCAGCCCCTCGGCGGGCGTCTTGCGCGCATCGCGCAGCCGCTTCATCACCGGGGCCATGGCGTTCACGCGGGCATAACACTGGTTCAGCAGCGATATGCCAGGGTGATTACAGCCGGCCGCAATCTCGCCGGTGATCCGTTCGCGCGTGGGCGACGGGGCGTAGATCAGATCGCTGCACGCCTCAACCAACCTATCGCTTGGTCCCTTCTCGCGGCGGCCCGGCCATGTGATAGCCCGCAGCACCCACGCCGCCCAGCGCGCAGGCAGGTTGACGATCACATCGTCCAGCGCGATCTGGATACGTTGAAATCCAACCTCTGCGGCGTAATTCAGCACGGGCAGGTCCGTCTCTTGGCGGCCCTCATCGTCCCACCGCTTTAGCGCGGCCGAGAGGATGTACATCTCGGATAGGATGTCGCCCATACGGGTGGATATCATCTCCTTGCGCTTCAGCGCACCGCCTAGCGTGAGGAAACAGAAATCAGCCGTCAGGGCATAGGCCGCCGACCAGCGCGATAGGCGCCGGTAGATCTGCGTTGCCGCGCCCGCGTTCGGAGCAGGGGCAAAGCGGCCCCCAGTCAGCGCACGGCCCCAAGCGCGGAATAGCGTCCGTGCGGTGTGCCCAATGTGCGCCCAGACGGATTTATCAAACGCCTCCAGCGATTTCGCCTGATCCGGTTCCTGCAATGCCATCATGTTATCCAGCATGTGAGGATGCGCGCGGATCGACCCTTGGCCGAATATAATCAGACTGCGCGTGACAATATTCGCGCCCTCCACCGTGATGCCGATGGGCACCGCACGATAGAGCGGCAGCAGGTAGTTCGATGGCCCATCAATCACCGCCTTGCCAGAATGGACATCCATCGCGTCGTTCAGTGCTTCGCGCATACGGTTGGTGGCATGCGCCTTCATGATCGCAGATACGACCGATAGCGATACGCCCGCGTCCAGCCCGGCGCAGGTAAGGTGGCGCGCGGCATCCATCGAATAGGCGTCTGCGGCCAGCCGCCCCATGCGGATCTGCACGCCGCCAAATTTGCCTATAGGCAGGCGAAATTGCTCGCGAATACGCGCGTAGGCGCCTGTCGTGTGCGCGCTAAGCGCAATAGCGGCGCACCCCATTGATGGCAGCGAAATACCCCGCCCGGCGGCCAGCGCATTCATCAGCATCATCCAGCCGCGTCCGGCATAATCAGGACCGCCGATGATGTTCGCTAGCGGGATAAACACGTCCTTGCCGATGGTCGGCCCGTTCATGAACATGGTCGATGACGGGATGTGCCTGCGCCCTGTCTCGACCCCTTCTAGGTCTGTCGGCACTAGTGCGCAGGTAATTCCGATTTCCTTAACATCACCCATCAGGCTATCTGGATCGCGCAGCTTGAATGCCAGCCCCAGCACGGTGCAGACGGGCGACAAGGTGATATACCGCTTGGCCCAATTCAGGCGGATGCCCAGCACCTCTTTGCCGTCCCATTGGCCCTTGCAGATGACACCATCGTCGATCATCGCACTCGCATCTGATCCGGCCTCGGCGCTGGTTAGGCCAAAGGCGGGCAACTCGCGCCCATCGGCAAGGCGTGGCAGCCAATAGTCCTGCTGCTCCTTCGTGCCAAACTGGTGCAATAGTTCGCCCGGTCCCAGCGAATTGGGGACCATCACAGTGACCGCCGCAGCAACCGAGCGCGTAGAGATAAAGCGCACCACCTCACTGTGTGCAAAGGCCGAGAATTCCAGCCCGCCATACTTCTTCGGGATGATCATGCCGAAAAACCCGTGCTGGCGTAGGAATTGCCACACTTCGGGAGGCAGATCTGCGGCGTCCTGATTGATCGTCCAATCGTCCAGCATGTCGCACAACTCGCGGCACGGTCCGTCCAGAAACGCCTGCTCATCGTCCCTCAGGCGCGGCGCGGCGATGGCATGCAGCTTTGACCAGTCGGGATTGCCGGAAAACAACTCCGCCTCCCACCAGACGTCACCAGCGTTTAGCGCCTCGCGCTCTGTATCGGACAGGGCGGGCAGGGCGCGCTTGGCCCAGCGGTGAATGGGCCGGGTGAGGTATTTCGCACGAAAGGAGGTCATGGCAAGCTCCATCATATCAATTGGTACAACGCGCGGATGCATCACTGTGTTCCCGCTGGCCTCGCTGTGCAATGGCCGACGCACAGCATAGCTGGCGATTGCGCTCACACGAAATCACAAGGCGGGTGCCCCGTTGTGATAACAATGGCTTGGCCGGATGTCTAAGCCGCGATGATATCAGCGAAGCCGCTGGCTGTCACCTGATGCAGCTAAGTCAGCCACCATGCAGGTCAGAACTGCGCACCTCTCAGCGCGCCAAATCAATCTCCGGCTGCGATTTGGTCAGATCGTCCAAGCTCCGAAGCTGGCCGATCAGGGCTTGCATCCGGTCCACCGGGATCATGTTAGGCCCGTCACTGGGCGCGTTGTCAGGATCTTCGTGCGTCTCAATAAACAGCGCCGAAACACCCACCGCGACAGCGGCCCGCGCCAGAACCGGGGCGAATTCGCGCTGCCCGCCGCTGGTGGTGCCTTGGCCGCCCGGCTGCTGCACAGAATGGGTCGCGTCGAATACCACCGGATAGCCGGTGCGCGCCATGGTCGGCAGCCCGCGAAAGTCACTGACCAGCGTATTATAGCCAAACGACGTGCCGCGATCGCACAGCATGATCCGCTCGTTCCCGGTGCTGGCGATCTTGTCTGCGACGTTGCCCATATCCCAAGGGGCTAGAAACTGGCCCTTTTTGACGTTGATTGCGCAGCCCGTTTCGCCCGCGGCCAGTAGCAGATCGGTCTGGCGACATAGGAACGCAGGGATCTGGATCACATCTACGACCTCGCCCGCGGGTGCACATTGATCCGCAGCATGGACGTCCGTCAAGACGGGGCAGCCAAATTCATCGCGAATTTTCGACAGGATCGTCAGCCCCTCGTCCATCCCCAGCCCCCGCTGCGTCGCCAGCGACGATCGGTTGGCCTTGTCATAGCTGGCCTTAAAAATAAATCGCGTGCCCGTCGCCGCGCAAGCCTCGGCGATGCGTTCGGCCATCATGCGCGCGTGATCCAGGCTCTCCAGTTGGCAGGGACCGGTGATCAGGGCAAAGGGGTGCTTTGCGCCGATTGCGATATCGCCAACCGTTACAGTGCGTGTCTCTATCATTGCGCCTCCAATGCTGCCTCAATCCGGGCGACGTCGCCGGGATTGTTCAACTCCCAGAACACGCGCCCGCGCGCATCCACCTCCACGCAGCGCACCGAGATGCCTGCGGATAAAAAGCGTAGCTGCTCCAGTCCCTCCAACTCCTCCAGCGTGCTCGCGGGCGTCTCTACGTAGTGCATCAGCGCGTCCGGGCGGTAGGCATAGACGCCGACATGGTGAAACACCGGGATCGGCTGGGGCAGTTTGCCGGGGGCGATGTAGGGGATTACTTCCTTTGAGAAATAAAGCGCGTTCATGTGCTGGTCGAAAACGGCGGTCGTGCCGCCAACGCGGCCCTCTTTGCGGTCTTCGACGAAATTGTCATAGGTCTGGCGGTCGCAGCGCAATACGGGCGTTGCCATCTGGACTGTCTTGTCCACCGCCATCGCTGCCATCAATTTTTCCACGAACCACGGCGGCGTTAGCGGCGCGTCACCCTGAAAGTTGACGACCAGATCGGGCGTCTCCTCCAGTTGCGCCAGCGCATCAGCGCAGCGGGCGGTGCCATTCTCGCAAGCATCCGATGTCATCACCACGTCGGCGCCGAAGCTGCGAGAATGCTCCGCGATTCGCGTGTCGTCAGTGGCGACATAGACGGCATCAACCCCCTCAATGGCGCTGGCGGCCTCCCAGCTCATTTGGATCAGCGACTTGGCGGTGCCGTCCTTTTGGCGCAGCTCTACCAGCGGTTTGCCGGGATACCGCGTCGACGCGTACCGCGCGGGGATGAAAATGACCGTCTTCATATGATGTCTTCCCTTTGGCCTGAGCCGCTAGATACACCATATCGCCGCACGCAGGGCAATCGTCGCCATCATGGCATCTGCCCGCCCATTGTGCTAGCCAACCGCCCAGACCCTTGAGCCGAGAGATACCGATTATGACCCAGTCCCCGGCGCGCCCCGCAAGCACTGACGCCTCCGACATCCTGCGCAGCGCGACCCGCGTGTTGACGATCGAGGCCGAGGCGCTTGCGCATATGGCCGCGCACCTGCCTGCTGATTTTGCGCCCGCCGTAGAATGCTTGATGGGCTGCACGGGCCGGGTGATCGTCGCCGGCATCGGCAAGTCCGGCCATATCGGGCGCAAGATAGCGGCGACGCTGGCCTCCACCGGTACGCCGTCGCATTTCGTTCACGTCGCCGAGGCCAGCCATGGTGATCTGGGGATGCTCGGCGCGAATGATGTGTGCGTGCTGATCTCGAACTCGGGCGAGACCGCGGAAATGCATGACATGATCTATCACACGCAGCGGTTCTCAATCCCGCTGATCGGCATTTCATCGCATGAGGGCAGCACATTGATGCGCGCCGCCGATTACCGTTTGACCCTGCCGAACCGGCCCGAGGCGTGCCCGATAGGCTTGGCCCCGACCACCTCGACCACGCTGGCACTGGCGCTGGGTGATGCGCTTGCCGTCGCGTTGATGGAGCGGCGCGGCGTGTCCGCCGCCGATTTCGGTGTGTTTCATCCGGGTGGCAAACTGGGCGCGCAATTGCGCCGCGTCAGCGATCTGATGCATGGCGGCGGCGACATGCCCTGCGTCGATGCAAGCGCCCCGATGAGCGACGTCCTGCTGGAAATGACTTCGCATAATCTGGGCATGGCTGTTGTTATGTCAGACGGCCGCATTGCCGGTGTTATCACCGACGGTGACCTCCGCCGAAACATGGTGGGCCTGATGGACCGCCATGCAGCCGATGTCGCCAACCCTAATCCGCTGACCGTCGCGCCCGATTGCTTTGCCTCCGAGGCGCTGGCGATCTTGAATGCGCGCAAGGTCAACGTGCTGTTGGTCGCGGGCGCGGATGCGAGGCCGCTGGGCGTGCTCCACATCCACGACCTGTTGCGCGCCGGAGTGATGTAGGCGCGTTCCTGTTGCCAGATGCGCCGCTGCATTGCAGTCTGAGCGCAACAAGGCCGCAGGATAGGGAACGCGCCATGACCATTTTCTGGTCCGAAGAACAGCTGCGCCACCGCAATACACATTTCGTTCAGCTGGGCGCAATCCGCGCCAGCCGCGAAAGCGCGGAGCGTGCCGCATCCATCGCAGCCACCTTGCGCACACGCGGCAAAGTTTTGTGCGCGCCCCCCGATGCGGGCATGGACCCGATCCTTGCGGTACATGACGCGGATTATGTCGAATTCCTTGCTGGTGCGTGGGATCGCTGGAGCGCCGAATATGGCGACACGCCTTTTGGCGCGGGCGGCCACGCGATGCCAAACGTCTTTCCACAGGTTCCCTACGCGCAAAAGCCTGACCTGATCGTTGGCCAGATCGGCTGGTACACTGGCGACATGGCCGCCGAGATCGTTGAGGGCACTTGGACCTCCGCGTATTGGGCCGCGCAAGGCGCTATCGCTGCCGCGCGCGGCGTGCTGGAAACCGGACGCGCGCATTATGCGCTATGCCGTCCGCCCGGCCATCACGCGCTTGCGGGTAAGGCGATGGGATTTTGCTACCTAAACAATGCCGCCATCGCGGCGCAGGAACTGCGCAAGGCCGCGCCCCGCGTCGCGATACTGGATGTCGACGTGCATCACGGCAACGGCACGCAGGCGATATTTTATGACCGGGCCGACGTGCTGACGGTCTCGATGCACTCGCACCCGCGCAGCTATTATCCGTTCTTCACCGGCTACGCTGAGGAGCGCGGCGAGGGGGCCGGCGCGGGCTATAATCTGAACCTCACCTATGATTTCGGCGCGGGTGATACGCCATTCCTGTCGGCGCTGGACAGCAGCATTGCGGCTATCACAGATTTCGCGCCCGATGCGCTGGTCCTCGCGCTGGGCGTAGACGCGTCCGAGCATGACAGCCATGGCAGGCACGCCGTGACGCGGGCAGCCTTCACGGCCATGGCCGAGGGCGTCCGTGCCTTGGCTCTGCCGACCGTGATTGTGCAGGAGGGTGGCTACGAGTCGCCAGTGCTGGGCCATCTGATCGCAGATGTGCTGGACGTTCTCAAGATTTAGGACGCGGCGCAACCCAGCGCGTTAGCCCTTAGTCATCCGCTTCAGAACCGCGTCCAGCCCAGCATCCCATGCGGTCAGTCCGCCGGACTGTCCTAGCGCGCCCACCAGTTGCTCGGTCACGCCGCCGGGGGTGGCGACGCTGGCGATGATCGCATCCCAATCATGCGGCGCGTCCCGCAACACCGCCGCGTTTCCGGCAAGTGTCGCGGCCACCAGCGGGCGCGCCAGTTCAGGCGCGATGCCGCGCCGCTCAAACCACGTAGCCAGCGCCTGCATCAGGACAAAGCTGGCCCCCGACAGCGCGCCGAATACTGCGGCGATGTCATATTCGGCTTGGCTGCTAGGCACCAGGACTGGGCCCAGATACGCGAGCAGCGCCTGCCATTCCTGCCCTGCCGGGAACAGCAGGCACGGCCCAGCACCGATTGCGTTCGAGGCGCCAGGCATCATCACTTGGCTCACGCTCGCTGGGGCAGCCAGCGGCGACAGCACATCCGGCCCCAACCCGGCCATGGCCGAACAAATGCTATGCTCCGCGTTGAACACCAGATCGCGCAAGATATTTGCGCCGTGCGCGGCTGGAAGACAGACCAGCACCATGCGCGCCCTGTCGATCACCTCCTGATTGCTGGCGGCGACTTGGACGCTATGCTCGGCAGCCAGCGTTGCTGCCACATTTGCCCCGCGCGGCGACACGATGATCTCAGCGTTAAAGCCGCCAGCGCGCAAGCCCGTCACCAGATGCGCGGCCAGCGCGCCTGTCCCAAGGATGCCAAGAGCTTGTGTCATATCAGTCCCACGCCTCCAGCACCTCGGCGATTGTCTGGGCCGTGTAGGCGACATCGGCCTCGTCATGTAGGATCGAAGGCAGCGAATGTAGCGTCGATCCCGGCGTCATGTATATGCCCCGGTCCATCAGCCGCAGGGCAAAATCGCGGTACTTCGTACGATCCACCTTGGCACAGAAATCACGGTAATCGGTGATCTCCTCGGCATCGGTGAAAAAGATCTGGAACATCGACGTGACGCCTTGGCAGATCGCGCGGTGCTTGTTCTGACCGCGCAGCACGTCCGAAATGGCGCTCTGCATCTTCGCGCCAATCTCCATGTTATGCTTGAAGCCTGCATTGTTATTCGCTGTCATCACCTCCAGCATCGCCTTGGACACGGTCAGCGACAGCCGCCCCGCATTATGCGTGCCGAAATGCAGCACTTTGCCCCATTCGAGGCCGGCCATTACATCCTCGCGCCCGCCGATCACGGCAACGGGCATCCCTCCGCCAATCGCCTTGCCGTAGGTCACAAGGTCTGGCGTCAGGCCATAAAGCTCGCAGCAGCCGCCGGGCGACAGGCGAAATCCGGTCACGGTCTCGTCGACATAAAACAGCGCGCCATGTTCGCGGCACAGCTCTTGCATGCGCTGCAGATAGCCGTCTTTGGGCGCGATAACGCCGAAATTGGCCATCACAGGCTCGGTCACTACGCAGGCCGCATCGCGTCCATGCAGCGCCATCGCTTGCTCCAGCGCGTCAAAGTCGTTCCATGGCACGACCACTGTGTCCTCCAGCGCGCCGGGCGTCAGGCCCGAGCTGTCGGGGATGTGTACCGGATTAGAGGGGTGCCCCAGCGACAGGGGATTGTGCGGGTTCGAGTTTAGCAGAACGCCGTCCCACCAGCCGTGATAATGGCCCTCGAATTTGATGATCTTGCGCCGTCCGGTGTGCCCGCGTGCCAGCCGAAACGCGGCCATGCCCGCCTCTGTCCCGGTATTGGCAAAGCGGATTTTGTCGACATGGGGCAGCATGGCGACGATCATCTCGGCCAACTCGACCTCGATCGCCACCGCTGTTGCCGTATGCGTTCCGCCCGACACGGCCTTGGTGACGGCCTCGACTATCGCCGGGTGACCGTGGCCTAGCGGCAGCGCGCCATAGGCCATCATCCAGTCCAGATACTTGTTGCCGTCCACATCATAGAGATGCTTGCCCATCCCGCGATCCATGTACTGGGGCGCCCGGCCAAAGGCGGCAGGGCCGCGCGACGCTGACGACACTCCCTCGACCATCACCTTTAGTCCGCGCGCGTGCAGCGCCTCTGATTTTGTCATATCCATGGATCGTCTCCCCGTTCTGGCTTTGGACAAATTGTTACTATAGGAACAATTTGCGGTCAATTGAGGTCAGCCTCGTTATGCCATATCATCTGCCCCAATCACCGACGGAGCCTGCAATGCAGACTGAACAGCCAGACCGACATTTCCTTGCCAGCCGGGTAAAATCGCGGCGGATCGCCCTTTCCCTCAGCCAAGAGGCGCTGGCAGCGCGGGCTGGCTTTGCGCGCTCAACGCTCAGCAAGATCGAGAACGGCAACTTGTCTCCGACCTTCGAGCTATTGCTGAAACTTGCACGCGGCCTTGGCACCGATCTGGCCGAGCTGTTGCACACCGGCGGTCCCTCTGCTCTGACGGGGCGCATGATCGTGACGCGCGGTGCGCCTGCCCCTGCCGTCACCGATGATAATAGCGCGCTGACCCCGCTGGCGGCGGAGTTGCGCGGGCGCAAGTTTCAGTCCTACGTCGCTGAATTCACCTGCACCGACATCGCGGATTTTGGCCCGTGGAACAGCCACGCGACCGAAGATTTCCTGTATGTCCTGTCAGGCGATCTGGTGTTTGTTTCCGAAGGGTACGAACCGGCGGTCTTGTCCCCCGGCGACAGCGTGCATTTCGACGGCGCGATGCCGCACGCCTGCCTTGCGCAGCCGGGCCAGACATGCCGCTGCCTGTATGTATTTTCAGACAAGGCTGGGTAGACGGGATGGAACATTGCGCGCAGGCCAGCCGTTGCCCCAAAGTGCGCGCGCGGCCGCGGAGCTAAATGGTAAGGCATTATGTTCGAGTGGATCACCCAAGCGATTGAGCAGACCGGCGCGGCGGCAGTCGCCCTTTTGATGCTGGCCGAGAATATCTTTCCCCCCATCCCGTCCGAAGTCATCATGCCGATGGCTGGTTTTCTAATCTATCAAGGCAAGCTGAACATGATCGCCGTGATCCTTGCTGGTAGCGCCGGATCGCTGATGGGAACGTACCTGTGGTACCTGGTCGCGCGCCGTATCGGTCGCGATCGCGTGCGCCGCTTGATCGCCAGACATGGACGGTGGCTAACCATCTCGCTGGATGATCTGGACCGCGCCACTGACTGGTTTCAGCGTCACGGCCGCATGGCGGTTCTGCTGGGCCGGTTGGTGCCGGGCATCCGAACTGTCATCTCCGTCCCCGCAGGTCTGACGGGAATGGGGCATGTGCCGTTCCTGATATACTCGCTTATTGGCACCGCATTTTGGACAACGCTTCTAGCCTGCCTCGGATATGCGCTGGGCAGTCAATACGCCCTCGTCGCTGATTGGCTTAACCCGGTCACGACAGCGCTGCTGATTGGCATCGCAGGTCTGTATATTTATCGGCTGATTACGCATCAGGGCGGTGAGGACGAGGGCACTTAGGCTCTTGATCTCAGCGGGGCGGATATGGACGAGACACCTCTGGTGCCTCATCCGCTCGTTTTACCAGTGGCGGCAGGTTCCGGGATTGCATCGCCGCTACAAGGCGCGATGATCAGTGGCGCACCGGATGCGGTACCGATTTGCGAACAGGTGCCGTCCGTGCATATTGTCCAGCCGCCCCCTGTCGCACCGGAAGCGGCCAGCACCAATGACGGCACGCTCAGCGCGCCGGGCCATTCCCACCAGCCGTCCTTTAGCACAGCCTTGTCACCCGGCTCCATCCCTGCGCCAGAGCCGCGGATGCGTGCGGTGTCCAGCGTCAGGGTACTGCCGGACACGCGCCACTCCTCCTGCCACTCCACATGCTCGACCGAGTGTGTCCAGCTGAGCTGAAAGGTGGGCGATGCCAAGGCCAGCACCATAGCGCCCACGGCAAGGCAGGTCATACCTCAGCCGAGCGCCGCCGCGTCATCCAGACACTCCCCGCAAAGAGAAGGGCAAGGGCAAAGCCGATCTCGTCCGTGAGGGGTAACGCCGCGACCAAGGTAAAGGCCGCCACGATCGCAAGGATGCGCAGTGGCCAGCCTAGCGGGCGCCCGACCCAGCCGATGACAGCAGCGCCCCAGAGGCCAATCGAAATGGCAGTCTTGGCCACAACATAGGCCACGGCGGGCCAGTATCCGATCGCCTCGGCCAGCGGCCCGCCATCCTGCAGCATCAGCGCAGGCGTATAGACCGCCATAAACGGAATGACGAAGCCGGCCGCCGCCACCTTGATCGCCTCAAACGAGATTTTAAGCCCGCTTTCCTTAGCAATCGGCGCTGCGGCAAAACATGCAAGCGCGACGGGCGGCGTCAGATCCGCCAAGATACCGAAGTAAAAGACAAACATGTGTGACACGATCAACGGCACGCCAAGGGCCAGCAGGGCAGGCCCGGCGATGGAGGACGTAATGATGTAATTCGGGATCGTTGGGATACCCATGCCCAAGAGAATGCATGTCAGCATCGTCAGGATCAGCGACAGAAACAGGCTGGATTGGCCCACCGACACGATAAACTGGCCGAACGTGTTGGCCGCGCCCGTCAGGGTCATGGTGCCGATGATGATACCCACCAGCGCGCATGCCACACCTACGGGCAGCGCCGTCTTGGCCCCGTCCGCAAGGCTGTCACGGCAAAGCGCCAGCGTTTCGCGTCCGCCCTTTGTGACGGCGCACCACGCGATCAGCGCGGCAATAGCGGCAAACAGAACCTCCGTCCCCCATTGCAGAAATCCCGCAGCGACAAGGCCCAGTGTGACCCAGAATATGATGCGGAAAATGCCTGCAGGCAGGTTCAGCGCCGCTGAGCCGCCCAGGATCAGAAGGACCGTCAGTCCCAGCCCGATAGTGCCGGCGAAAAGCGGCGTATAGCCACCAAAGAGAAGGTAGATAAGCACGCCCAACGGGACTAGCAGCATCCAGTTACGCTTGAGCGCCTCCAGCGGTGAGGGCAGATCGGCCAGCGCAAGGCCCTTAAGGCCGTAGCGGCCAGCCTCCAGATGGACCATCCAAAAGGCAGACAGGAAATAAAGGATCGCAGGGATCAGCGCGGCGCGCACCACTTCGATATATTGCACGTCCAGCGTTTCGGCCATGATGAAGGCGACAGCGCCCATCACCGGCGGCATGATCTGCCCCCCCATCGAGGCCGTCGCCTCTACCCCGCCAGCAAAGGCCGGGCGATAACCAAACCGCTTCATCAGGGGGATGGTGAATTGACCGGTCGTGACGACATTCGCCACACCCGAGCCGGAAATGGTGCCCATCAGGCCCGAGGACACGACGGCGACCTTGGCTGCGCCGCCTTGTTTGTGGCCGAACATGCCCATGGCGACGTCGGTGAACAGCCGGATCATACCAGCCTTTTCCAGAAACGCACCAAAGAGGATAAAGAGGAAGATGTAGGTCGACGACACGAATGTCGGGATGCCGTAGATCCCCTCGGTCCCGTAGGCCATGTGATCGACGACCTGGCCAAAGCCATAGCCGCGATGATTAAACGGGGACGGCAGGTATTCACCAAAAAAACAGTAGGCCAGAAAGCCGCCTGCGATGATTGGCAGCGCCGGACCCATCATGGCCCAAGCAGCGGCGAACACGACAGCTAATGCGACAACGCCCATCACAATATCTTGGTCCAGAGGACGCCCAGCGCGCAGGATCAGCGGCTGATATTCCCACCATTGATAGAGTGCGACAGCAACGCCAGCCGCAGCAAAGGCCCAAGCGAGCGTGCGGATATTAGTCGATGCACTGCGCGCATATGCGACCAGCGGAAACGCCAGCAGCGTGAGAAAGCCGACGTGAAATGCACGCGTGATCTGGCTGGATAGGTCGACGACATGCGCTGCCGTGATGATCTGAAATATCGAAAAGACGATCGCGATCCAGAACAGCAGGCGCCCCACCGTGCCGGGTGGAAAATCGACGCCATGCACCTCGGAAGGAATGGGCGGAACGGTTGGATTTGTCATGAGTGGCTCCGGACTGGCGGATGCGATTGGGCCGCGCATTATGAGGTGCGCGGCCCGGAGATGGCCTTACTGGATGAGGCCTTGCTCGCGGTAGTAGCGCTCGGCGCCCGGGTGCAGCGGAATGGGCATACCGTCCAGCGCATGCTCCACCGTGATCTGCGATGCGGCCTGATGCGCTGCAACCAGTGTATCGAGGTTTTCGAACAGCTGCTTGGTCATCTGATATGCCGTTTCGTCACTGACGCCTGCATGGCTGACCAGGTAATTCGACACTGCCACTGTCGGCACGTCTGCGTCTTGCCCATCATAGGTACCGGCCGGGATGGTGGCCGCGATATAGGGCGCGCCCAGCGTTTCCGCGACCGAGGCGGGGATCGCCACAACTGTGATCGGCAACGAAGATGACAGATCGCGGATCGACGCAACGCCCAAGCCCGCCGATTGCAGAGTGCCGTCTAACTGGCGGTTCTTGATCAGCTCGACCGATTCGGCGAAGGGCAGATACTCGACCTTGCCCAGATCGTCGTAGGACATGTCCATCGCGCCAAAGATGGCGCGCGCGTTCAACTCAGTCCCCGACGCAGGTGCGCCAACTGAGAGGCTCCGGCCTTTGAGGCCTTCAAAGTCGGTGATGCCCGACTCCTTTGATGCCACGACTTGGATAAAGTTCGGATAGATCGCTGCAATACCGCGAAGTTGGTCCAGCTTGGCCGGAAATCCGGCCTCCTCGTCGCCAGCCCATGCAGCGGCAACCGAATCGCCCAGTGCAAAGGCGATTTCGCCGCCGCCACTTTGCAGCAGGTTCAGGTTCTCGACGCTGGCCTTGGTCGATTGGACCTGCGTGCGCGCCCCTTCGATTTTCTCGCCATAAATATTGGCGAGGCCGGCGCCCAGCGGGTAATAAACGCCCGAAGTGCCCCCGGTCAGCACGTTGATGAATTCGTCGGCCTTGGCCGGTGCGCCCAATGCGACTGCGGCCAGAATGGCGCCGCCTACGGCGGATGTGATCTTGTTCATTGTAAACCTCCCTTGGTGCCCGCATCCCTTCCGGAGGCGGGGCTGCCACAGTATGACGCAGGCGCAGCGCGGCGCAAGTTTCCTCTGCGCAGCGGCGCAGATGAACGGCAGGACATGGCCCGCAATCTGTGCCGCTGCACCGGATACGAGCGGATCATCGACGCGGTGATGTCTTTGCAAGATGTGGAGACCGCACCATGACGGGTCAGAGCCACAAGGCGGTGATGAACGACCCCCGCCGCGACGCTGCGGACAAGCTGCGCGGGCGCACGAAGTACACCGCTGGATCTGGACGCCGCGCGTGCGATGCCTGGCGTGCGGGCCATCGCGACTGCGGCGGATGCGCCGGGTCTGCACGGCCTGGGTATCGCGGATCATCCGATCCTTGCGCGCGATAATGTGCGCTATCATGGCGAACCGCTTGCCGCGATTGCAGCCGACACACTGGCGCCACCACATCATCACCTCGACACACACGCCTTGGACGGTGCGCGTCGTCCCTGCAACCGCGCTCGGAATTTCGCCCTCGAAGGTGCGCGTCACTGTGCCGCCCGTAGGTGGCGGTTTTGGCCTGAAGTTCGACTGCTCGGTCGAGCCTTATGCAGCGATTCTCGCGCAGAAATTGGGGCAGGCTGTCAGCCTCGCCCTCGGCCGCGAAGAGGAAATGCTGACCTGCCTTTGCCGTGAAAATGCAGAGATCAGGCTGCGCTCTGCCGTCACCGCAAATGGCGAGATCGTCGCACGCGATGGCAGAGTCCTGATGGATTGCGGCGCATATGGCGGCGAGCAGGTGTTCCTTACCACCATGACGGCGCACACTCTGGGCGGTAATTACCGGCTGGGCGCGGCGCGCCTGACCACGCAGGCCGTCTGCACCAACACGCCGCCGAACGGTGCGTTTCGTGCCTGCAAGGGCGTCTATAATACCTTCGCGCTAGAACGGCATACCGACGAGATTTGCCGCGCTATCAGCATGGACCCGGTGGAATTCCGTAAGCGCCACGTCGTCGGCGACGGTGCGCTGAGCGCGACCGGGCAGGTGTTTGAAGGTGACGTTCTGCGCCCAATGCTAATGCGGATGGCGGCTAAGAATGCCGCCCTACCGCTTAACGCCGCGAAGCTGGTGCTGATAAATGGGCGGGTCGAGATTGAGGACCGCCCCGGCACAGGCGCCGCGATCCAGATCGTCATCGCCGAACATGAGGCGCGCTACGGCCCGGTGTCGGGCACGGGCGCGTTCACCGCACCCGGCACGCCTGCGATGCCTTGCTGTGCCGCCGGGCATTTCATCGACGCGATAGATATCCCCGTCTTTGCCGTTCACAGCTGCGATGTCGCGGTCGATCGGGCAGCAGGGCATGTCCATGTGCTGGATTACCGCGTCGTGCAGGATGTGGGCCGTGCGATCAATCCGCGCGCTATTGCGAGCCAAGTGCAGGGCGGAGTGGTGCAGGGCCTTGGCTATGCGCTCCATGAGGAGGTTACGATCGGCCCGGATGGCCGTATCGAGCAGGACGGGTTCGAGACTTACAAGATACCGCTGGCGGGCGACACACTGCCCATTACGCTTGAGATGTATGAGGGCGCGCCGTCCATCGGCCCACTGGGTACCAAGGGCGCGGGCGAGGTTCCGATTCTGAATGTGGGCGCAACCATCGCCTGCGCGGTCGCCAACGCTACGGGCAAGCAGGTCAATGAGCTGCCCCTGACGCCGCCCCGCGTGCTGGACCTGATGGATGCAGCTAGCGCGCCCCTAAGGCTGGCGCATCTGGAGGGATAGCAACTACCCGTCGTCCGGTGCGAACTGAACCGCACCAGTCCCCGCGGCGCCCATCTGGCGCGCGATCTGCTGCGCCAGAATCTGCTTGGTCGCCTTGGCAAAGGCGGCGGGCAGACCGCCCAAATCCCTGTCGCGCGCCAGCAACGTTATGCTACGCGAAAAGCCAGTGATCGGCAGGGGCCTGATGTTCAGCGGCATCTGCTCCACAAAGCCGTCGATCAGCAGGCTGGGCGTGAGAAAGGTAAACCCCATGCCGCGTGCAACGCAGGCGGTCACCATGCTGGAGCGATCCGCCTGAATCACGCGCGGCGTGCGCACTTTTAGCCTGCGCAGATGCTGCTCGGTCAGGCGTCCGACATTGGTGGTGGCGGCAAACCGGATCAGCGGCAGATTTTGCAGCAACTCGCCGATGCTGGTGGTAGGGCCGCGATAACCCTGGGGCAGGACCAAGAGGAACGATTCGGTCATAATCGGGTGCCGCTCCAGCCCGTCCAGATCATATAGCGGGTCCGACGTGATCACCAGATCGGCCTTGCGCGTGCGCAATCGCCCCTCGTGATCCTTGCTCTGGCCTGCGTGGATCGTCATGTCCTCGACGCCGAAATCGGCCTGCGCCAGCGTTATCAGATCGGGGGTCAGCGTGGTTGCAATAGACGCCTGAATACCGACGCGCAGATTGCTGATCGGGCGCGCGCCCTGATGGCGCATGTCGGCCACCAGATCCTCGACCCCGCCAAGGATGCGCAGCGCGTGCCGGTGAAAGAGCGTGCCGGCCTGCGTCAGTTGCAGCGGCCTGACCGAGCGGTCAAAGATGGTCACGTCAAACGTCCGCTCCAGCAGCGCCAGATGTTGGGACACCGCCGATTGGCTGAGGCCCATCACCTCGGCGGCCACGGTCATTTTGCCCGTCTCAACGAGCGCGACAAAGACCTCGATCGACCGAATAATGTTACTGTCAAAGGACATGATCGGACCTCGCTGAAATGCACGCTACTATTAGTTATACTGATACTGCATGAAATGATTTGCAATGTGGCCCCGCAAGATGGCCCATATAACGGCCAAGGAGGGGCCGCCCGTGACCGTTGCAGAACCCAAAGAGCGCCGCCGACGCAGCGGTGGCCGCGAAGGCCGCGGTGCCCGCCGCGCACAGGAAACCGCGCCTCGCATTCCCTATATCACTCGAAAGGTCGGCTGTATGGAGATCCTCTCGCAAGAGGGTCTGGAGCTGATAGAGCATAACGCTGACGCGATCCTGCGCGACACTGGCATGGAATTCCACGACGATCCCGAGATCCTTGAAATCTTTCGCGATGCGGGCTGTGACGTGCAAGGCACGCGCGTTCGGTTCGACCCCGGCTTCTGCCGCCAGACCATTCAGGCGACTGCCCCCGCAGAGTTTACCCAAGCCGCGCGAAACCCGGAAAATTCGGTTCGTATCGGCGGCGCTAATACTGTGCTCTGCCCCTCATGGGGCCCGCCTTTCGTTCATGATCTGGACAAGGGACGCCGCTATGCCACTCACGATGATTTCACCCGGCTCATAAAACTGCACCAGACGATCCCGCATCTGCACCATTCCGGCGGCGTGGTGTGCGAGCCTGTCGATCTACCTGCGAACAAGCGTCATCTGGATATGCTATACGGTCACATTCGCTGGTCCGATCGCCCGTTCATGGGTGCGTTCATCGGGGCCGAGCGGGCAGGCCACTCTATCGACATCGCGCGCATTCTGTTTGGCGAGGATTTTGTCGCGAACAACGCCGTGCTTTATTGTGTGTCGAATACCAACGCGCCCTTGGTGATGGACAGCCACATGTCCGGCGCGCTCAAGACATATGCCCGCGCGGGCCAGCCGGTCGCCTGCACGCCTTGGGTGCTGTCGGGCGCGATGAGCCCTTGCACCGTTGCCGGAACGATGACGCAGGTATTGGCCGAGGCGCTGGCGACACTGTCGCTGGTGCAGCTGATCGCCCCCGGCGCGCCCTGCCTGATGGGCAGCTTCGCCTCGACCCTCTCGATGCAGAACGGCGCGCCTACCTTCGGCACACCCGAAGCTGGACAGATGGTGCTGGCGGCGGGGCAACTGGCGCGCCGCCTTGGCGTGCCTCTGCACACTGTCGGGACGCTGTCGGCCTCCAAGCTGCCGGACGGTCAGAGCCAGCAAGAGGCAACTTGGGGCCTGATGATGTCGATGTTCGCGGGCGCCAACGTGATAAATCACGCCACCGGATGGCTGGAGGGCGGGCTGGTCACCGGGTTTGAGAAAACCATGCTGGACGCCGATATATGCGGCAAGGTCGCACGCTTCTTTGACGGTATCGACCTAAGCGAGAACGCGCAAGCCATGGACGCCATTGCGCAGACTGGCCCGGGCAAGCATTTTCTTGGCGCCGATCACACCCAAGCCAATTTCCTGACCGCATTCTTCCGCCCCGATACGCCCGATAACAACTCGTTCGAACAGTGGAGCGCCGATGGCGGCCTTGATGCCGCGCAGCGCGCCAACCTGCTGTGGAAGGACACGCTGGACCGCTACGTCGATCCGGGCCTCGACCCCGCGATAGATGAGGAGATTTGCGCCTACATCGCCCGCCGCAAGGCCGAGAAGCCTGATGCGAACTACTACTGATATGCGCCGAACCATCATTATCGGCGGGGGCGCTATCGGCCTCAGCCTTGCCTACCACCTTGGCCAGCGGGGCGCGCAGGACGTGCTGCTGCTAGAGCGCAATCAGCTGACCTCTGGCACCTCATGGCATGCGGCGGGCATCGTCGGGCCGCTGCGCGCGACGCCTAACATGACGCGTCTGGCGATGTATGCGGGCGAGTTGTTTCCGCAGCTGGCCGCGCAGACGGGTCAGGACACCGGATACCGCCGCACAGGCGGCTACTGGCTGGCGCGCGATCCGGCGCGAATGGACGAGTTGCACCGCATCGCGTCGCTAGGCCGCCATTTCGGCCTTACGCCTCAGATGATCGATATCGGTAAGCTGGCGTGCCAAATGCCGGATTTGGCCACAGAGGGCCTGAGCGGGGCGATGTCTGTGGCCGAGGATGCCAGCGTCAATCCCGTCGATCTGTGCATGGCCTACGCGCGCAGTGCCAAGGCCGCGGGTGTTGAAATCCGCGAGAATGTGGACGTGGCAGCATTGCAGACGGCAGGCACGCAGATCACAGGCGTGCGTCTGGCGGATGGGACAGTGATTGAGGCAGATCGCGTCGCAATTTGCGCCGGGGTATGGTCAAAACGGCTGGCCCAGACGGCAGGTGTGCCGCTGCCCTTGCAAGCGGTCGAGCATATGTATGTTGTGACCGAAGCCATGCCCGGCCTCGCGCAGCCCTTTCCCGTCGTGCGCGATCTGGACCGCGGCATCTATATCAAGGGCGACGCGGGCAAGCTGGTAATCGGCGGGTTTGAGCCGGATGCAAAATGTTGGGACGCCTTCGGCCCTGAGGGCGACCGCCCCTTTTTGGAACTGGCCGAGGATTGGGATCAGTTCACCCCATTTATGGAGGCGGCTCTGGCGCTGATCCCTGCGCTCGAGACGGCCGGGATCGCCCATTTCATGAACGGACCAGAAAGTTTCACTGCCGACACTCGCCCGCTGATCGGGCAGACGCCGCAGGTTGATGGGCTCTACGTTGCGGCGGGCATGAACTCGGTAGGTATTATGTCGTCGGCCGGGGTTGGCCGCGCATTGGCCGATTGGATGATCGACGGCGAGGCACCCATGGACTTGTGGGAGGTCGATGTCGCCCGCGTCGATCCCGCTACTGCCGATGACGCCCATATGAACAACCGCATGGCCGAGGCTGTGGCCGATCAGTTCACCCTCCATTGGCCCTACAAGCAACCCAAGGCCGGGCGCGGTTTGCGCAAATCCGCCTTGCACGCACAATGGGCGGACGCGGGCGCCGTATGCGGCCTGACAGCCGGGTGGGAGCGCGGGCTGTGGTACGCGCGGGACAAGGCTGAGCGCGATTTGCCTTACTCAATTGGCGCGCAACATTGGCAGCCAATTGCCGAGCGCGAGGCGGCGATCATGCAACATGGCACCGCCCTGCTGGACTTGTCACCATTCGGCAAGTTCGACATCACCGGCCCGGATGCAGCGACCTTGCTGAACCATATCGCAGCTGCGCAGATGGATGTTGCTGTCGGCCGCGCCGTCTATACCCCGCTGATGAATGCAAAGGGCGGGATCGAAGGCGACGTGACCGTGACCCGGACGGGCGCGCAGGCGTTTCGGCTGACCTCGGGCGCGGCGACGCGCACGCGTGATGCGGCATATCTGCGCCGTCATGCTGCGGGCTTGGATGTGCAAATCACTGACCGGACAGAGGACGAGGTCGTCATCGGAGTCATGGGCGCGGGCAGCCGAGATATGTTGGCGGCGCTGTCGCCAGATGACTTTGCCGAGTTCCCATTCTCCACCTCGCGCGAGGTTACCGTCGCCGGCCGCCACTGCCGCGCCACGCGGGTCAGCTTTGTCGGTGAACTGGGTTGGGAGCTTAGCATCCCCGCGGCGAAGGGCCCACCGATATGGGACGCGCTGCACGGCGCAGGCGGGCAGCCGATGGGGCACTACGCGCTGGACGCATGCCGTATCGAAAAGGGGTTCAAGCATTGGGGCCATGATCTCGGGCCAGAGGTGACGCCGCTAGAGGCGGGCCTTGGCTTTGCCATTGACTGGACCAAGGATTTTCTAGGCAAACCGCCGCTGGAGGCGCAGCGCAAGGCAGGCCCCTCGCGCCGCATGGCCCTGGTGCAGGTCGAGGGCGGGCCGCTGATCCTGCATGATGAGCCTGTGTGGGAGGCGGGCCGTGTGATCGGCCTGACAACCTCTGGTGCCAAGGGCGCGCGCACCGGGCTGACGCTCGCCTTCGCCATGATCGACATAGCGCCGGGCGAGAAGCAGGCAGCCACAGCAGACAGACAATTCCAGATCGAGGTGGCGGGGAAAATGTACCCCGCAGTCGCGCTCACAGCGCCGCCCTTCGATCCCAAGGGCAAAAGGATGCGGGGATGACGGATGCAGAAGTTCTGATAATCGGCGGCGGCGTGATGGGCGTGTCGCTGGCCTACCATCTGGTCAAGGCGGGTTGGGAGGGCGTCGTGCTGGTTGAGAAAAATGACCTCACCCACGGATCTACCTGGCACGCGGCGGGGCTGTGCACGCATTTCGCACATAACGCCACGGTGCAGGAATTGCGCGCGACATCCGTGCGTCTCTACCGTGACATCTTGCCCCGCGAGACGGGCCAAAACGTCGGCTTCCATCCGTCGGGCGCTATGCGGATCACGCGTAATCCCGACCGGATGGACGAATTTGCCCATGTTGCGGGTCTGTCAAAATTCACCGGTTATCCACTGGAAATCCTGACGCCGAAGCGGATCGCGGAGCTGCATCCACTGGCCACTCTAGACGGACTTATAGGCGGTATCTATGAGCCGGATGATGGCCACGTTGATCCGACGCTTGCGACCAATGCGATGGCGCAGGTTGCGTCGCTGAACGGTGCGACCTTCCGCCGGTATGAGCCGGTTCTAGGGGTCCAGCGCGACGGCGCGCATTGGATCGTCCAGACGTCCAAGGATACCATCCGCGCGCGCCACATTGTCAATGCCGCCGGCACATGGGGCTGGGAAATCGGGCACATGATGGGTCTGAACATCCCGTCGGTCCCGATGCTGCACCAGTATCTAGTGACCGACACGATCCCCGAGGTCGCCGCCCGCAAGGAGGCGGGTGCGCCCGAATTGCCCATCATCCGCGACCCGGAAGAGAGCTGGTATGTGAGGCAAGAGCGCGACGGCCTGATACTTGGCCCCTATGAGGCGGCGGCGCAGACATGGTCCATCGACGGGGTGCCGCCAGAGTTTGGCGCTGACCTGATGCCGCCCGATCTGGACCGGGTAGAGCATATCATTGAGGCCGCGATGGCCCGCATTCCCGCGCTAGGCCATGGCGGGATCAAGTCGGTCGTGAATGGACCGATTACCTTTACCCCCGATGCCAATCCGCTGATCGGCCCGGCGCATGGCCTGCCGGGTGCGTGGCTCCTGACCGGGTCGTCCATGGGCGTGATGGAGGGCGGCGGCGCGGGCTGGTTTCTGGCGCACTGGATGACGCATGGCGCGCCGCCCATGGATGCGCTCGCGATTGACAGTCGACGCTTTGGCAGCTGGGCCGACCGCGATTACCGCGTGGAGAAAGCTATCGAATGCTTCGGCCTTCAATTCGGTGTCCACTACCCGTTTGAAGAGCGTCCCGCCGCACGTGGCAAGCGCCTGTCGCCTCTGCATGACCTGATGTTGGAGCGCGGCGCAGTGATGGGTGCGGCCTATGGATGGGAGCGGCCAAATTGGTATTCAACCGTCCCCGGTGATGTGGCCACACACAGCTTTCGCCGCCCGAATTGGTTTGCTGCGGTCGCGTCAGAGGTTGAGGCTGCGACGACGCGCGCGGCGTTGGCCGATCTGTCGGTCTTCTCAAAATTTGACGTTATCGGCCCGGATGCGCGCGTGTTTGTTGACACGCTCGGCGCTAACCGTGCGCCGCGCACTGGCCGCATCGGCCTGACGCACGCGCTGACAGCCGCAGGCGGGACGCAGGCAGAATTTAGCGTCACGATGCTGGCCGATGATCACGCGTATCTGACGTCCGCCGCCGCAGCGGAAGAGATGGATCTGGACCTGCTACGCGCCCATGCCGAGGCGCTTGATGTGACGCTAACGAACGTGACCGGGGCATTCGGCGTCATTGGTCTGATGGGGCCGAAATCACGCGATGTGCTGGCAGAGGTTACGGGCACGGACCTAGCCGCTTTCCCTTGGCTGACCGCGCAGACCATTCAGGTCGCAGGCAAACCCGCCCGCGCCCTCCGCGTGTCCTATATCGGCGAGCTGGGCTGGGAACTGCATGTCGCTGCTGAGGATATGAGGCACGTTTTCCTTACGCTAGAGGCGGCGGGGCAGGTGCACGGCATAGGATTTTACGGTGCCTTCGCCGCCAACTCCATGCGGCTGGAGAAGGGCTATCGCGGCTGGGGCAGCGACCTGACGACCGAGCGGACCCCGCATGAGAGCGGCATGGGCGCGATGATAAAAATGGACGCGCGCGTATTTGCCGGGCAGGATGCACTTGCACGGCGGATGGACGATCCTGCCCGTTGGGACATGGTGCTGCTTGAGGTGGATACCCAAGGCTTCGACCCGTTCTATGCCCATTCGGTCCACCAGAATGGCCGGGTCGTCGGCATCGTGACCTCGGGCGCGCATGGCCACCGTACCGGCAAAACGCTGGCGCTGGCGTATCTGCGCGACCGCGATGCGCGCGAGGGCCTTAGTGTTGAAATACTGGGTCGCGCCTGCGCCGCACAAGTGCTGGACCGGCCTCCGTTCGATCCGGAAAACATAAGACTGAAAGGCTGACAGATGCTGCACACCGACTGGACGACCGATGATACTGCCGCCCGCCGCGATGCCTATTACGCGGCGTCGCTGACGAAATTCGTGCCATTCCGCGAGCCGCTTGTCTTTAAAAAGGGCCAGATGCAGTACCTGTGGGACGTTGAGGGGCGCAAATACACTGATCTTTTGGGCATGAACCTGTGCATTTCAGTGGGCCATTCCCATCCAAGCGTCGTCGAAGCGGCGATGAGCCAGGCGCAAGAACTGACGCATTGCACTACCATGTTCTACCACCCCGTTCCTGCGCATTTCGCCGAAGAACTGGCAGCCACCATGCCCAAGGGGCCGAACGGTGATCTCAAATGGGTCGTCCATTTTACGAACTCTGGCTCTGAGGCCATTGATCTGGCGATGACCATGGCGCGCACCTATACTGGCAACCTCGATCTGCTGGCGCTGCGCACTGCCTATCACGGGCCGACGGCCGCCGCGCAATCCATTACCGGCATCGCGGGCTGGCGCCATCCGGGCATGCCCGGCAACGTCGCCTTCGTGGCCGAGCCGAACCAGTATCGCGGCATCTTTGGCGCCACGACGCAGCCCTATCTGGACGAGATTGAGCGCACAATTCAGAGCGCCACCACCGGCCGCATTGCTGGCATGTTTATCGAGCCTGTGCAGGGCTACGGCGGCATCATCCCGATGCCTCCCGGCTATCTAACCGGCGCGGCCGAAAGGGTGCGCGCGGCGGGCGGGTTATATGTCGCGGACGAGGTACAGTCCGGCTTTGGCCGCACCGGCGATCATATGTGGGGCTTTGAGGCAGATGAGGCCATCCCCGACATAGTGGTCATGGCCAAGGGCATCGGCAACGGCTTCCCCCTTGGTGCGGTCGTCGCGCGCAAGCATATCGCCGCGCCGATGGCCGAGAAATTCATGTTCCACACCTATGGTGCGAACCCGACCTGCTGCGCAGCCGGACGTGCAGTCCTGCAAGTGATCGCCGAGGACAAGGTGCAGCAAAACGCAAAGGACGTCGGCGGGGCGCTGCTGGAACGCTTGAGCGATTTGCAACAACGTCACCCCTCCATCGGCGACGTGCGCGGGCGCGGCCTGATGTTGGCGGTCGAGATCGTCAAGGATCGAAAGACCAAGGAGCCGGACAAGGCCGCAACTGCCACCGTGTTCGAGGCGTGCCGCGATGCGGGGCTGATCCTGTCCAAATCGGGACCGCATCAATCGGTGCTGCGCATCGTGCCGCCCATGTGCCTGTCGATGGACGATGTGGAGGGCGTGGCGGACGGGCTGGACGCAGCGTTTTCCTCACTGAACGCCTGATACCGAAAAGGGCGGCAAAGAGTGGCGGCGCGGTCTATGATGCCCCCGCGCCGTCCTGCACGAAAGAGCACCGCCATGCCTCCATCCGGTTTTCTGGCCGCCTTGCCCTCCGCGATGGATGCGGTCGGCACCGAGCGGTTTGAGAAGCATCTGGCCGATGCGATCGGCGGCGCGCTGGAGTATGACTTTATCACGATGGCGCGCTATTCAGTGAGCGGTAAGCCACGTTTTCTGATCCATTCGCACACCTTTCCGTCACATATGGCCGAGCTGTATCTGTCGCAATTCGTCGATGCCGACCCCTATATCGAGCATTGGCGCAGCGCCGAGGAGCCGGGGGTCGTCTGGCTTCAGGATATTGCATTCTCGCGCAATCGGTATCGGACCTACACCGATGAGTTTCTGCCCCAGATCGGCGTGCGAGACGAGATCGGGGTGTTTATGCCCGCCGTGGGCCGCGATTCTGTCGCGTTTTTCTATAACAACCGCCAGCGGCTGTTCACGCCCGGCGAGGTGCGGGATGTGCGGCAAGTGTTTGATGCGGGCGCCGCGCTATACCGGGTCCATATCCGCGCGCTTCTGGGACAGGAGGGCGGCGCAGTGAGGGGCGGCTCGCCCTCGCTGGGCAGTCCGCCGCGCCTGACCAGCGACACAGGCGCGACAATCTGGTTCACCAATGAATGGAGCGCGCAAGAGCGGCCCGACCTTGCGCCGGAGCGCAATGTCGATGCGGAGGCCAGCCCCGACGACTATCGCTCAACCTTGGCGCGGCAGGGTGCAGGCGCCGCGCCGCGGCGGCACAGCGCCCGCAGTTGGATTGCCGGGCTTGGCCTGACCCCGCGCGAGCGAGATATCGTCGAGGCCACCATAAAGGGCATGGGCAACGCCGAAATCGCCGCTACGCTGGCCCTGTCGGTGGGCAACGTCAAAAATCACAAGCGCCGGATCTATGCCAAGCTGGACGTGCGCGGCGAGCGGGATCTGCTGGGGATGTATATCGACACAGTTGCCGCCCGCGGCTAAAGCTGCCGCCGCATCACTGCCTGCAAGATCCGGTCCACGATCATCGCAAGCAGCGCCATGCCAAGGCCCGCGACTAACCCGGCACCCGCATCCGCGCGCCCCAGTGCGAGAAAGATCAGCTGCCCCAGCCCGGTCGTACCGACCAGCGCCGCGATGACCAGCATCCCCAGCGCATAGAGAACCGTCTGGTTCAGACCAACCAATATCTGCGGCATCGCCTGCGGCAGGCGCACCTGCCAAAACAGCTGCCAAGGGGAGCAGCCGCTGGAAATACCGGCGTCTATCAATGTGGGCGAGACAGAGCGCAAACCGAACTCGGTATAGCGGATCATCGGCACGATCGCGTAGGCGACAATGGCCAAGAGGGCGGTGAAATCACCCACCTGAAATAGCATCAGCGCAGGGATCAGCAGCACAAACTGCGGCAAGGTCTGCAACATATCGTTCACCGGCCTAATCGCGCCCGACACCCATTTCGACGATGCGCCCCAGATGCCCAAAAGGCCGCCAAGCAGGATACAGGTGAACACGGCGACCGAGCATAGGTAGACCGACAGCATAGCCTGCGACCAGATACCGTTAACCAAAAGGAACGCCGTACTGCCCCCGACGAATGCAGCTAATTTCCAGCCGCCCAGCTGCCATGCCAGCAACGTTGCAAAGCCGAGCACCGACAGCCATGGCAGGCCGGTAGCCCCGAAATAGACAAAGGCCGCGCCGATCACGACGGCGATGCCCGCCCGCCATTTGCCAGTGGCAAATCCCGCAAGGCAGGCAAGTGCCGCAACGGCCCAGTAGGCCACCTTGGCGGCTGGCACGAATGTCACGCCCCATGTGAACGGGACGATTGCCCGCTCCAGCCCGATCTTGACCGGCAGTAGAACATAATAGAGCGCGCCATTCTTTAGCGAGTCCATCGCGCCGCCATAGCGGATCAGGAAATCGTCCACCGCGCCGTTAATCCTCTGCGCGGGTGACCAGACGGCCCATTCCGGCCAAATCCAGAGACCGGATACAAGGTAGCCAGCGCCAATGGCCACTGCCGCCACAATCGCCAGCAGGCCAAAGAATCGCAGCACAGGCAGCCCCGCAAAACTGGCAGTCGGCAATTGCCGCGCGGCAAAGGCGGCGGTGATCCGGTCCAGCAGGATCGCCATAACGACGATGACGAAGCCCGACATCAGGCTTTGGCCGAATTGTGCCTTACGCATGGACGACAGCACCTCCCACCCGATATCCTCAAAGCCACCGATAATGGCGGCGATGATGACCATCGACAACGTCGCCATTGTGGTCTGGTTGATGCCGATCAGCATCTGGCGCATCGCGGTCGGCAGCTCGGCCCAGCGGAAGCGCTGCCAGCCGGTCAGGCCGGACATGCGCGCACTCTCTAGTATTGCGGGCGGGATGGACTGAAATCCCAGCACTGTGTTGCGCACCATGGGGGGGGCGGCAAATATCACGCTGGCAACCAGGCCAACGACCGGCCCAAAGCCAAAGAGAAGCAGGATCGGGATGAGGTATGCGAACGCCGGGACCGTCTGCATCAGGTCCAGCGCTGGCATGATAATCACGCGCGCCTTAGCAGAGCGATAGCCCAGATAGCCGAAGCCAAAGCCCAGACCCACCGCAAGCGGCAGCGCGACAAAGACCAGCGACAGCGTGTTCATCGCCTGTATCCAGTAGCCCGAAATCAGGATGTAGGTCAGCCCGGTGACCGCGATAATCGCCAGCCTGCGGCCCCCGCCCTGCCATGCAACCAGCGCGATGACAGCGCAGACCGCCAGCCACGGCAGCTCAGTCAGCATAGTCTGCATCAGTGAAAACGCAGCATCTAGGCCGTGCGCGATGGCGCGGAAAAACGGCTGCGCGCGTTCGATAAACCAGTCAGCGGCAACGTTGGTCCATCCGGCCAGCGGTATGGTCCAGCCATCCGGGTATCCGACAATCGCCGGAGTGCTGGTTCGCATCAGTACCAGAATTGCGGTCGCGGCGATCAGGGCCAGCCATGGCCATGCCATCTGGGCCGAGCGTAGAGTGCGTTTGGCGGCGCGGCTCATATGTCGGCGACAACGTCGTCGTGATAAAGCGAGCGTATCACTGTCAGCGGGTCCAACGCTCCGATAACGCGGCCCGCGTCGTCAATCACATCGACCGTCACGGTATGGTCGTCAAATAGCTTGATTGCCTCGTCCAAAATGGTGCGGCGCGGAACCTGCGGGTGATCTTTGCCGTCGTCATGTGCAGGGCCCATCACATCCTCGGCGGCTAGCACATTGGCCAGCGGCACGTCGCCGATGAACTCGCGCACATAGGCGTCAGCGGGATGCAGGACAATCTCGGCGGGGGTGCCGATCTGCACGATCTGGCCGTCCTTCATGATGCAGATCTTGTCGGCCAGTTTCAGCGCCTCCAAAAAGTCATGCGTGACGAAAACGATGGTCTTGGATAGCTGTTTTTGCAGGCGCAAGAATTCGTCCTGCATCTGGCTGCGGATTAGCGGGTCCAGCGCCGAAAACGGCTCGTCCAGAAACCATAGCTCGGGATTGGCGGCGAGGCTGCGCGCGATGCCGACGCGCTGCTGCTGGCCGCCAGACAACTCGTGCGGATAGGCGCTTTCCTTGCCTTTGAGGCCCACCAACTCGATCATCTCGCGGGCATGGGCGCGCCGCTCCTCTCGCGGGCGGCGCTGCGCTTTTAGCGGAAAGGCGACGTTCTGCACGACGTCCAGATGCGGCAACAGGCCGAAATCCTGAAACACCATGCCCATCTTGCGGCGGCGCAACTCAATCAGCGCGCGGGCGTTTGCCTTTAGCAGGTCGTCCCCGTCCAAGAACACTTCGCCCAGCGTCGGATCGACCAGCCGCGAAATGCAGCGCAGTACGGTGGACTTGCCGGACCCCGACAGGCCCATAATGACGAATATCTCTCCCTCCGGTACGTCAAAGCAGACATTGGCGGCAGCGACGAAATGATTGGCACCGCGCACGTGCGCCAGTTGCTCATCTAGCGTCATACCCGTGAAATCACCCGAGGTGACGCCGCCGGGATCATCGCCGTACACCTTCCACAGGTTTCGTACCGATAGCTTGGCCTTCTTCGGCGCAGCGCCTGCTGCTGCGGCGTCAGAGGATTTGGGCATCGCGCGCTCCAGAAATATCGGAGGAAGTTGGCAAATAGGCGCGCGGCCCGCGCATCAACGCGGGCCGCGCGCCATTCAGCTTATTGCGTGGCCGCTTCGACCCAAGGCGTCCATGTGTCCTTGGTCTCCTCCACATAGGCGCTGACGATATCATCGATCTTTGCGCCGTCCTGGTCGATGGCCTTCATCATCTGTTCCTGATCGGGCGTGTTCATCTGGAACGCCTCAAGGAAGGCATAAGCTGCCGGCCATTTTTCCTCAAAGCCGGACCATGCAACCTTCATCGTTACGGGCTGCTCAACGCCGCAATCGCCGGTGGCATTCGGGTTCGGGCCCCATGCCGGATCAGTGTCGCAGGCAGGCTCGTACGCAGGCAGATCGACCCAGCCGGCCTCGACATCGGCAAACACCCAATGCGGTGACCAGAACATCATGACCAGCGGTGTCTTGCGGGTTGCCGCCGATTTCAGCTCGGCTACCAGCGCACCTTCGGACCCGGCTGGGACGGCTTTGTAATCAATGTCCAGCGCGGCGATGATATCGGCCGAACGTGTGCCCCAATCGGCGGGGTAGGACAGGATGCGGCCATCAGGGAACGTCTCGGCTGTAACCAGTGCCTCCTTGCACTCGAGCAGCGCCTTCCAATCGGGCAAACCGGGGCAGGTCTCTTCCATGTGGATGGGGTACATCCACCCCTCGCGCGTCTCTAAACCCAGCGTGCCGATGTCGACAGTCTTGCCGGCTTCCTTCATCTTGGGATAAATCTCGCCCGCGTTGTTCAGCCAAACCTCAAGCGAGGCAGACAGATCGCCTTCGCCCAGCGCGGTGTGCTGCGGAAAATTGCCGGCGGTGACATATTCCACCGTGTAACCCATGCTCTCCAGAATATCGCCCGCGATATGGGTCGAGATATGCTGGCCGGTCCATTCGTTGATTGCCAGTTTGATCGGCTCGTCCGTGGCGCCCATTTCGGCGGCGCTTGCCATGCCGATGGTTGACGTACCTGCCAGAAGCAGGGCGGTCAGGGTGCGTATCGATTTCATCTTATTCTCCTTGTTGGGTCGTCTTTGTATGTTGGGGCCTGTTTGCGGTCCCTTGGTGTTTGCAGTGCGGCGGTCCCGGTATGCTTCCCGGAGCGCGCCCTAAATCAGTTTCTATCGCGCCGGTGCATTGTTTGCCACCGTTGCTGTCGCCGGGCATCTTAGCGGTGCATGTCATAGCGATGAAGTCTAACGCGCTCGCGTCATGGCTGAATAGTGCCTAAAGGCACCGTTACGCCCGTAGCATTCCTGAAATATCCTAAGGCCGCGGCACGCTGTGCCCCCACCGCCTGACCAAGGATCGCCAAATGCACCCCATCTATGCCCTCTGGTCGCACCCGCGCTCAATGTCGACCGCGATGGAACGCGTCATGCGCGAACGCGGCGATCTGGACTGCCATCACGAGCCATTCATGTATGACTATTACCTGCACCGGCAGGTCCGCCAGATGCCCCATTTTGAGGCTGAGGCAGACCGCCCGATTTCCTACGAGGACGTGCGCGCAATGCTGCTGGAGCGCAGCGCACACGGCCCGGTTTTTATCAAGGACATGAGCTACTATGTGATGCCGCGCATTATGGATGATGCCGCGCTGTCGGATGCTCTGGTTAATTGCTTCCTCATCCGCGATCCCGTCGCGTCGATCACCTCTTATTTCAAGCTGGACCCGGACGCGACGCTGGAGGAGATCGGCCTGGAGGCGCAGGCGAGCCATTTTAACGCTCTGGCCGAGCGGGGCATTAACGCACCGGTCATTTGCGCCGAGGATGCGCGCGGCGATACGCCCGGCACGATTGGCGCGCTGTGGCGGGCGATCGGCCTGCCGCCCGCCGATCACGCGTTTTCCTGGCAGGATGAGCAGCCAGGCGATTGGAAACAGGTCGGTGAATGGCACGGAACAGCTTCCACCTCGACCGGGATCGCGCCTATAACTGACAAAGAGATCGCCGAGAAAAAGCGCAAATTCGCCGCACTGGTGCAAGAGCATCCGCGCGCGCAGGATTATCTGGATCACCACCTGCCGTATTATGAAATGCTCAAGTCCCACGCTCTGAAAGCGTGATTTAGCCCTAGACCGATCCCCCAAAGGAAACAGCATGACCGCCCAAATGATGACCCCCATCCCAGAACTTTACGTGAGCCACGAGTCTTCGCAGAAGCTGAAGCTGGAGGCGGCGGATCTGGTCAGTCACGATTTGACGGCGCGGCAGGTGTGCGATCTGGAGCTTTTGATGAATGGCGGGTTCAATCCGCTGAAGGGGTTCATGAGCGAGGCCGATTATGACGGCGTGGTCAGCGACATGCGTCTGGCCTCGGGCGCGCTGTGGCCGATGCCGATCACGCTGGATGTGGCGGACGAGTTTGCAGGCAAACTTGAGCTGGGCCAGGACATCGCGCTGCGCGACCCTGAGGGCGTGATCCTTGCGACCATGACCGTCACCGACCGCTGGATGCCCGACAAATCCGTCGAGGCCAAGGGCGTCTTTGGCGCCGATGACAGCGCCCATCCGGCCGTTAACTACCTGCACAACACGGCCGGCGCGGTCTATCTTGGCGGCCCGGTCACCGGCATTCAGCAGCCCGTGCATTATGATTTTCGCGCCCGCCGCGACACCCCGAACGAGTTGCGCGCCTATTTCCGCAAGCTGGGCTGGCGCAAGGTCGTCGCCTTTCAGACCCGCAATCCGCTGCACCGCGCCCATCAGGAGCTGACGTTCCGCGCCGCCAAGGAGGTGCAGGCGAACCTGCTGATCCACCCCGTCGTCGGCATGACCAAGCCCGGCGATGTCGATCACTTCACCCGCGTGCGCTGCTACGAGGCGGTCCTTGATCAGTACCCCGGATCGACCACCGCGATGTCGCTCTTGAACCTTGCCATGCGCATGGGCGGCCCGCGCGAGGCGGTCTGGCACGGCCTGATCCGCGCCAATCACGGCTGCACGCATTTCATCGTCGGCCGCGATCACGCGGGCCCCGGCAAGAACTCGGCCGGGGAAGATTTCTACGGGCCCTATGACGCGCAGGACCTGTTTCGCAAATACCAGTCCGAGATCGGCGTCGAGATGGTCGATTTTAAGCATATGGTCTATGTGCAGGAGCGCGCCCAGTACGAGCCGATGGACGAGATCGAGGACAAGGACGACGTCACGATCCTCAACATCTCCGGCACAGAGCTGCGCCGCCGCCTGCAAGAGGGCCTTGAGATCCCCGAATGGTTCTCCTTTCCTGAGGTCGTGACCGAGTTGCGCCGCACGCGTCCCGCGCGGGCCAAACAGGGCTTTACCGTGTTTTTCACCGGCTATTCGGGCAGCGGCAAATCCACCATCGCCAACGCGCTGATGGTCAAGCTGATGGAGATGGGCGGGCGCCCCGTGACCCTGCTGGACGGCGATATCGTGCGCAAAAACCTCAGCTCAGAGCTGGGCTTCAGCAAAGAGCACCGCGATCTGAACATCCGCCGCATCGGATACGTCGCGAGCGAGATCACCAAGAATGGCGGCATCGCCATCTGCGCGCCGATCGCGCCCTACGCGACCACCCGCCGCGCGGTGCGCGAGGACGTCGAGGAGTTCGGCGCCTTCGTCGAGGTCCACGTCGCGACCTCGCTGGAGGAATGCGAGCGCCGCGACCGCAAGGGCCTCTACAAGCTGGCGCGCGCAGGCAAGATCAAGGAGTTCACCGGCATCTCGGACCCCTACGACATCCCCGAGACACCCGAACTGCGCGTCGAGACCGAAAAAGTCGACGTCGACAACTGCGCCCACCAGGTGATCCTCAAGCTGGAGCAGATGGGTCTGATCAAAGGGTGATACAAGCAAGAGCCGCGGGGCAATGCCGCGGCTCTTTAAGGGGGGTGTTGGGGTCGACATGGGACATGCCGATAGAGCTTCGAGGTCAGGCTTCAGATCCAGAAACTACGGTTGCAGCAGAAGCAACTCTGGACGGAAACACTTTGCGACATCGGCCGCATCGTGTCGGCGTCATAGCGTCTATTCACCTTCGGGCAGGACGCTCAGCAATAAGGCGGCGCCAGTGCAATCGCTGATTTGACCGATAGATGGGTTATCCTCAGGAAGTGCATCATGCCGTCAATTTACTATCGCATCATTTTCAAGTACGAGCGATTTGAGAAGTTAGTATCGGCCAGTCCTAATGTTTGGCCTTTGATCGCAAATGCGGCTTATTACCGTCGAAGACAAAAGAGCCAACGTTATGACCGGGGCACTGAACAAAATACGCCGTAAACTTCGGCACCTATTCAATAAACGAGTGTCGGACCTCGATACGTTTCTGATGGATGCCAGTGGAGTCATTCATATCGGGGCCAATACGGGTCAGGAGCGGGACATCTATGCACGTCAGGGCCTAGATGTGGTTTGGGTCGAGCCGATCCCCGAAGTCTTTACAGAGTTGAAGCAGAACATTGCGCCACTTGAGCGGCAAAGGGCCTTTCGTTACATCCTAACGGACCGTGATGGCAACGACGTAGAGTTGAAAATCGCCAACAACAACGGAGCGTCGTCGTCGATTTTTGAGCTTGGAGAGCATAAGGAAATATGGCCAGAGGTCCATTACGTCGGTTCGATCAAGATGAAAAGCACCACATTTAAAAGCTTTGTTAGGGCCGAAAACATCGATCTCAACGCCTACGATGTACTTGTGATGGACACTCAGGGAGCGGAATTGATGGTCCTTAAGGGGGCTGGCGATTTGCTAAAGAGTTTTCGCTACATAAAGACCGAGGCGGCAGATTTCGAAGCCTACGTCGGATGTTGCCAAGTTGAAGACCTGAGCAAATATCTTTCTGACTTCGGCTTTCGAGAACTTACGCGGAAATCCTTTGCTGAGAAGGCAAAAGGCGGTCAATACTTCGACGTGTTGTATGGGCGTTAAGCCTAAATGCCTTCATTCAGCATCCCATAAATGCGCTAAGATGCTGCGTGACGACGAGAAGGCGCCCATCCATCGCTTACTCTCCTTAATACGCCAGCTTGGCTGATGAGCAGAAGACCGAGATCTATCATAGCCGCGTAGATGTACTATTTTAACTCAACGGGCGACGGCGGGGTTTTTGTTTCGTGACTGTAGTCACCTAAATATTTAAAGGGCCGCATTTCTGTAACCGCATATAAAGCGCATATGGTTCGCCGAGATGCTGAGTGCACCCCACGCGCTGTAGTTTTCCATGCAAAAAGCCTGCCGTTCGCGGCCGCTGGATGTATGGCGCTGGGGGTGTTCATTACTTCGAAACCAGCGATACCGCTTGCAACCAAGGCTTGCTGTCTCGTGAGTAGATCGAATAACGGCGAAGGTTAAAAGATCTGACGCGTAAAGCCCGCAAGATCGGATCTCTGGCTCAACGATTGAATTGAGCGTCTCTAAATCATTCCATTATCAACAATAAAATGCCTCAGTTCGGTTGCACGATAACTAATTTAGGAATTAGTGTGTCAGGTCGGATTAGGGAAAATTACTGATGTTTGCCAAGCTGTTCAAGAAACAAGAGCCCCCGGAAAAGGTGTTTCATCGAACCTTTGAGCCTCGGCGCTTGACCCGCTTCCCCCACAAACACACGCGCGCCGACGATTTGGAAGATGCGCCCGAACCGGCTCCGCTGCAGCTAGCAGTCAGGTCAATTGTGCCTGTCGAAAAGGCCGCCCCAGTTATCAATCCGTTAGACCACCTGCATTCTGATGCACCAATACCCGTTGATCTTCTACGCCGGACCTTACCCGAACGATTCCGTGAAATAGACGCCAATACAGCCGAGCCAAACGCGACGAGCCCAAGCCCATTTACCCGGCGATCTATCAGCGGATGGTCGCAGAATATTAGCAACAGCGAGGCCGAGACGCTCGGCCTGCCGATGGACCGATTGCTGCGGTTCTGTGAACAAACGGCTGCAACGCGCAAGTGACCATCGCATATAACGGATCTACACAAGGGCCACTGGCGAGCAAGGCTTATGCCAAACTATCCGATCTTATTGAGGGGTAATTTTAATTAAGTGGTGCCCAGGAGAGGACTCGAACCTCCACACCGTTGCCAGTACTAGCACCTGAAGCTAGCGCGTCTACCATTCCGCCACCTGGGCAGGTCACGTGACGGGCCGTTTAGCCCCAGCCACTGGGCGTGTCAACGGCGTTTTTCCCATGTGCGGCGATGCCACCTTGCCCGCGGGGCCGTGCGCGGGTAGGACGGTAGGCGCAAAAGAACTCAGCGAAGCGTGCCGGAGGCCTTCCTAATGTCGAAACTGGTCACAATCTTTGGCGGATCGGGCTTTGTCGGTCGCTATGTTGCGTCCCGCATGGCGCAGGATGGCTGGCGTGTGCGTGTCGCTTGCCGCAGTCCCGAAACGGCGGGTTTTGTGCGGACCTACGGTGATGTCGGGCAGGTCGAGCCTGTGATGTGCAACATCCGCAATGATGACAGCGTGCGCAGCGTCACGCGCGGCACGGATGCTGTTGTCAATTGTGTTGGTACGTTCGACCGCAAGGGCAAGAACAACTTCGGCGCTGTGCAGGACGAGGGTGCCACGCGCATCGCCCGTATCGCCGCCGAAGAGGGTACATCGCACCTCGTGCATATCTCGGCCATCGGCGCGGATGTGGACGGCGCCAGCCTCTATGCCCAGAGTAAGGGACGCGGCGAGGCGGGCGTGCAGGAGTATTTCCCAAATCCAGTGATCCTGCGTCCCTCTGTCGTCTTTGGGCCAGAGGATCAGTTTTTTAACCGCTTTGCGGGGATGACTAAACTTGGCCCGGTCCTGCCCGTTGTTGGCGCCGACACCCGCTTTCAGCCCGTTTATGTTGACGACGTGGCACAGGCCGCAGCGTTGGGCGCCCAAGGTAAGGCCGCGCCGGGTATTTACGAATTGGGCGGCCCGGATGTGCAGACCTTTCGGGAGCTGATGCAGACCATGCTGGACGTGATCCGTCGCCGACGTCTGGTCATGAATATCCCATTCCCGCTAGCGTATCTTTTGGGCGTGCTGATGGAGACGGGACAGACGCTGACGCTGGGCCTTGTGTCTGCGCAAATTACACGCGATCAGGTTAAATCGCTGAAATCCGACAACGTTGTGCCGGACGGCGCGCGCGGACTGCGGGATTTGGGGATCGAGCCGACGGCAATGGCGGCAGTCCTGCCAGACTATCTGTGGCGCTTTCGCCCATCCGGCCAATACGCCGCGATCAAGGAATCGGCCAAGGGTGCCGAAGGCAAAATGAGTACAGAGCGATAAAGACAGATCGCCAAAGAGCTGCAAATGAGGCATCCGCCAACGCGCGGTGAATATTAACAGGCAAGAGCGGTACAGCTATGTCCGACACTACGCTGGTCGCGGCCGCCCTAGGGCTGATTGAAGGCCTGACTGAATTTATTCCGGTGTCCTCCACGGGTCATCTGTTGCTGTCCGGGCATTTTCTGGGATTCAGCAGCCCTGGCCGTAGCTTTGAGGTGGTAATTCAGTTGGGTGCAGTGCTGGCACTGCTGACTGTTTATGCCGCCCGTCTTGGCCAAGTTATCATTGATGCGCCGTATAGCCGAGGCGCGCGGCGGTTTCTGGCCACGGTTATCGTCGCGTTCCTGCCTGCTCTGTTCGTCGGTGTTCTGGCGCATGACTTTATCAAGGATGTCTTGTTTGAGACGCCCATTTTGGTGGCCGTCATGTTGATCATCGGTGGCATTATCTTGATTTTTGTTGACCGTTTCGCGCCGCCGCCGCGTTATACTGATGCTGCGTATCTGCCGATGTGGCTGACATTGCGCATTGGCTTTTTCCAATGTCTTGCGATGATCCCCGGCACCAGCCGATCAGGCGCGACCATTGTCGGCGCGCTCCTTATGGGTGTCGACAAGCGGGCAGCAGCGGAATTCTCGTTCTTTTTGTCGATGCCCACCATGGCAGGGGCGGTGGCCTACGACCTTTATAAAAATCGCGACGTTCTGGACTTGAGTGCAATGAGTGACATCGCAGTCGGCTTTGCGCTGGCATTCATCAGCGGGATCTTCGTGGTCAAATGGCTGCTTGGGTTTGTGTCGCGCAATGGATACGCCTTGTTCGGCTGGTGGAGAATCGCGATCGGCTCGCTAGCTTTGGTATTCCTTCTGGTCGGCTACTGAAAAGTAAGTCAGTAATAATGCCATATAGTTGCGCGGGTGATAGGATTTTTTATGCCTAGCCCTAGATTAATTGATATATAGGACAGTAACACTGTCTTTTATAGCATCCAAACCCAGTCTATTCATCAACGGCTGAATAGATAGGTGCGCCAATGGCCGACAACCCGATGCTGAAATTCACTACTGTCACTCGCGACATGCCCGAAAAGCGTCCGCCGGATCTGCGTGCCCACGATTTCCGCGAGATCTATGCCGAGTATGCAGGCGCCAAGGCGCGAGAGCAAGCCAGCCGGTGTAGCCAGTGCGGCGTCCCTTATTGCCAGAGCCATTGCCCCCTGCACAACAACATCCCAGACTGGCTGCGTCTGACTGCCGAGGGCCGTCTTCAAGAGGCGTATGAGCTCAGCCAAGCCACGAACACATTCCCAGAAATTTGCGGCCGCATCTGCCCGCAGGATCGCCTTTGCGAGGGCAACTGTGTGATCGAGACTTCCGGCCACGGCACCGTCACCATCGGCGCGGTCGAGAAATATATAACCGACACAGCATGGGACGAAGGGTGGGTCACGCCGGCCAAGCCCACGCATGAGCGCACCGAGAGTGTCGGCATCATCGGCGCAGGGCCCGGCGGCCTTGCGGCGGCTGACATGCTGCGCCGTGCCGGGATTCAAGTCACGGTTTATGACCGATATGACAGGGGCGGCGGCCTGATGACCTACGGCATCCCCGGCTTCAAGCTGGAGAAGGACGTGGTCATGCGCCGGATCGAGCAGCTGGAGGCAGGAGGCGTCCAGTTTCAGCTCAATTGCAACATCGGTGAGGATACCGAATTCGGCGATCTGCGCGCGCGCCACGACGCGATCATCATCGCCACGGGCGTCTATAAGTCCCGCGATCTGGGTGGCCCCGGCGCGGGCGCGGCGGGCATCGTTCGTGCCATCGACTTCCTGACCACCAGCAATCGCCACTCCTTTGGCGATGCTGTGCCAGAGTTTGAGAGCGGCGAGTTGAACGCGAGCGGCAAGCGCGTCGTTGTCATCGGCGGGGGTGATACCGCAATGGACTGTGTGCGAACCGCCATCCGGCAGGGTGCGACGTCGGTCAAATGCCTCTATCGCCGCGACCGCGCCAATATGCCGGGTAGCCAGCGCGAGGTCGCCAATGCCGAGGAGGAGGGCGTGGTCTTTGACTGGCTGTCACTACCCAAGGGGTTCGGCGGCGATCCTGTCACCTCCGTCCGTGTGCAAAAGATGCGCCTCGGCGCGCCTGATGCGACAGGGCGCCAATCGCCCGAGGAGATTGACGGCGCCGTCCATGACGAGCCAGCGGACCTGGTTATCAAGGCGCTGGGTTTCGAGGCCGAAGATCTGCCAACCCTCTGGGATCAGCGCGAGCTGGAGGTCACGCGCTGGGGTACTATCAAGGCTGAATTTACCAGCGGCCGCACGTCGCTGCCCGGCGTCTATGCCGTGGGCGACATCGTGCGCGGTGCATCGCTGGTCGTCTGGGCCATCCGCGACGGGCGCGATACAGCCGCTGCCATCCTTTCCGATCTGGCCGCCGCTCAAGCGGTTGCTGCCGAATGAGCGCCGCGAGCAAACTCGAAGGCCGTTGCCTGTGCGGCGCTGTGCAAATCACGGTCAGCGGCGCGCATGATACCGGCGTTGCGGTGTGCCATTGCTACAGATGCCAACGCTGGTCAGGTGCGCTTTATGCGACGTTCAATGCGCCTTCCACGTCCGTTGTGGTGACTGGCCCCGTCACGCGCTATAGCGCCTCTCCCTTAGCCGAACGGGCCTTCTGTGGGACCTGTGGCAGCAACCTGTGGCTGCGGGACCACGAAGAGGGCGCCAAGTTCGAACTAATGGCTGGCCTTTTCAAGGGGGCGTCGAAGTTCCCCCTGATATCGGAAATCTATATCGATCAGGCCCCGGCCTACGCGCCGCTCACGGGCGATCACCCCCGCAAGACCGCCGCTGAGTATGAGGCCCACAACCCCGCCGTCCAAGGAGATACCCCATGACCACCTACGACACCGATTGGGCCACCGCCGAAGCAGCCAAGCGCGAGTGGATGACCGAGAACGGCATGTACGCCAATGACGAAGAGCATTCGTCCTGCGGTGTCGGTCTGGTCGTTGCAGTAAGTGGCAAGCGGTCGCGCCGCGTGGTCCAGGCGGGCATCGACGCCCTGAAAGCGATCTGGCACCGCGGCGCCGTCGACGCAGATGGCAAAACGGGCGATGGCGCAGGCATACACCTGCAAATCCCGGTGTCGTTCTTCTACGACCAGATTCGCCGCACGGGCCACGAGCCGAGGCAAGACCAGCTGGTCGCGGTCGGACAGGTGTTTCTGCCCCGCACGGATTTCGGTGCGCAGGAGGCGTGCCGCACGATCGTCGAAACCGAAGTGCTGCGCATGGGCCACACGATCTATGGCTGGCGGCACGTGCCCGTAGATGTCACCTGCCTAGGTGACAAGGCGAACGCAACGCGCCCCGAGATTGAACAGATCCTGATTTCCAATGCGCGCGGCATCGACGAGGAGGATTTCGAGCGCGAGCTGTACGTCATTCGCCGCCGCATCGAAAAGGCCGTGATCGCCGCCGCAATTGGCGGTTTTTACATCGCGTCCCTGTCGTGCCGCAGCATCATCTACAAGGGCATGATGCTGGCCGAGGAGGTCGCGGTCTTTTACCCCGATCTGATGGACGAGCGGTTCAAATCCGCATTCGCCATCTATCACCAGCGCTATTCAACCAACACCTTCCCTCAATGGTGGTTGGCGCAGCCATTTCGCATGCTGGCCCATAACGGCGAGGTCAATACGCTAAAGGGCAACCGCAATTGGATGAAAAGCCACGAGATTCGCATGGCCTCGTCCGCGTTCGGTGATCTGGCCGAGGATATCAAGCCAATCATTCCGGCAGGCGCGTCCGATTCTGCCGCGCTCGACTCTGTATTCGAGGTGCTGGTGCGTGCCGGCCGCTCGGCCCCGATGGCCAAGACAATGCTGGTGCCTGAATCGTGGTCGAACCTTGCGCAGGAATTGCCGCAGGCGTGGCGCGACATGTATTCCTACTGCAACAGCGTGATGGAGCCGTGGGACGGCCCCGCCGCGTTGGCCATGACGGATGGTCGCTGGGTTTGCGCCGGCCTTGATCGGAACGGGCTACGGCCAATGCGCTATGTTGTGACCGGCGACGGTCTGGTGATCGCGGGCAGCGAGGCCGGGATGGTGCCCATCGACGAAGGCACGGTGCGCGAAAAGGGTGCATTGGGACCGGGCCAGATGCTGGCCGTCGACATGAAAGAGGGCAAGCTTTTCCACGATGTCGAGATAAAGGACCAGTTATCGGCCGCGCAGCCGTTTGGCGAATGGGTCGGCAAAATCAACGATCTGGGCGATACGCTGGCCGTCGTCAGCGAGGCGCCGATGCATACGGCAGGCGACTTGCGCCGCCGCCAGATCGCAGCCGGTTACACGATTGAGGAGCTGGAGCAGATCCTTGCCCCCATGGGCGAGGACGGCAAGGAAGCGATCGCATCCATGGGCGACGACACACCCAGTGCTGTCCTGTCGATGCAATACCGCCCGCTCAGCCATTTCTTCCGCCAGAACTTTAGCCAAGTGACGAACCCGCCGATTGACTCTCTCCGCGAATACCGCGTGATGAGTCTCAAGACGCGGTTTGGCAACCTCAAGAACGTTCTGGACGAGAGTGGTGCCCAAACGCAGATTATCGTGCTGGACAGCCCCTTTGTCGGCAACACGCAGTGGAATGTGTTGACGAGCCAGTTCACATCCGATGTGGGCCATATTGACTGCACCTTCGCCAAGGGGCCGGGCGCCCTGCAAGAGGGTCTGACGCGGATCCGCGCGGAGGCCGAGGATGCGGTGCGCAGTGGTGCGGGTCATCTGATACTGACCGATCAGGCGGTGGGCGAGGACCGCATTGGCATGCCGATGATCTTGGCAACATCCGCCGTGCATAGCCATTTAACCCGCAAAGGCTTGCGCACGTTCTGCTCGCTGAATGTGCGATCTGCCGAGTGCATCGACCCGCATTACTTCGCCGTATTGATCGGCGCGGGCGCAACTGTGGTCAACGCCTATCTGGCCGAGGATAGCCTGGCCGACCGGATCGAGCGGAACCTTCTGGACGGCACCCTGACAGAGGTCGTCGCGCGCTACCGCAAGGCCATCGACGCGGGCCTGCTCAAAATCATGTCTAAAATGGGTATTTCCGTCATCTCGTCCTATCGCGGCGGCCTGAACTTTGAGGCGGTTGGCCTCTCCCGCGCAATGTGTGCCGAATATTTTCCCGGCCTTGTCAGCCGCATCAGCGGCATCGGTGTCAGCGGCATCCAGACCAAGCTGGAGGAGGTCCACGCCCGCGCGTTCAACGGTGCCGACAACGTCCTGCCAATCGGTGGCTTTTACAAGGCGCGCAAAACCGGCGAGAGCCACGCGTGGGGCGCGCAGAACATGCACATGCTGCAAACCGCGTGCAATACAGCAAGCTTTGATCTGTGGAAGCGATACTCGGCCGCTATGCAAGCCGCCCCGCCGATTCACTTGCGCGATCTGATGGCGATCAAGCCGATGGGAAAGGCGATCCCCGTGGACGAGGTCGAGTCGGTCACCGCAATCCGCAAGCGGTTCGTCACGCCCGGCATGTCGCTGGGCGCGCTTAGCCCTGAGGCGCATAAGACACTGAATGTCGCCATGAACCGCATCGGTGCGCGCAGCGATTCAGGCGAGGGCGGCGAAGATCCCGCCCACTTCCTGCCCGAGCCGAACGGCGATAATCCCAGCGCCAAGATCAAGCAAGTCGCCTCCGGCCGTTTTGGCGTGACCGCTGAATACTTGAACCAGTGCGAAGAGCTGGAGATCAAGATCGCCCAAGGCGCAAAGCCCGGCGAGGGCGGCCAATTGCCCGGTATGAAGGTGACCGAACTGATCGCGCGCCTGCGCCACTCGACCAAGGGCGTCACACTGATCTCGCCCCCGCCGCATCACGATATTTATTCCATCGAGGATCTTGCCCAGCTGATCTACGATCTCAAGCAGATCAACCCGATTGCCAAGGTCACGGTCAAGCTGGTCGCCCAATCGGGCGTCGGCACCATCGCGGCAGGCGTGGCCAAGGCCAAGGCAGACGTAATTTTGATTTCCGGCCACAATGGCGGCACCGGCGCCAGCCCGGCCACGTCGATCAAATACGCCGGTCTGCCGTGGGAAATGGGGCTGACCGAGGCGCACCAAGTCTTGTCGATGAACAACCTGCGCGAGAGGGTGACGCTGCGCACCGATGGCGGCCTGCGCACTGGCCGCGACATCGTCATGGCGGCAATGATGGGGGCCGAGGAATACGGCATCGGAACAGCGGCCCTGATCGCTATGGGCTGCATCATGGTGCGCCAATGCCAGTCAAACACTTGCCCCGTTGGCGTCTGCACGCAAGACGAGGCGCTGCGCGATAAATTCACCGGAAGCGCCGAAAAAGTCGTGAACCTCATCACCTTCTACGCGCAGGAAGTGCGCGATGTTCTGGCAGGCATCGGTGCGCGGTCACTTAACGAGGTGATCGGACGGGCCGATCTTCTGACGCAGGTCTCTCGCGGATCGGCGCATCTGGACGATCTGGATCTGAACCCGATGTTGATCACCGTCGGCAACCGCGGCGCGGTCTATGACCGCACGCGCCCGCGCAACGCGGTGCCAGATACCTTGGACGCCGAGATCGTGCGCGATGCAGCCCGTTTTCTGAACGACGGGGAAAAGATGCAGTTGCATTACGCCGTGCAGAACACGCACCGCACCGTTGGCACTAGGCTAAGCAGTCATATCGTTCGCAAATTCGGGATGAAGAACAGCCTGCAGCCCGACCACCTGACGGTCAAGCTGGCGGGAAGCGCAGGGCAATCGCTGGGCGCGTTTGCCGCACCGGGCCTGAAACTGGAAGTGTCGGGCGACGCCAACGACTATGTCGGCAAGGGCCTTTCGGGCGGCATCATAGTGGTGCGCCCGCCCATGAACAGCCCGCTGGACGCCAGTGAAAACACCATTATCGGCAACACAGTGCTCTATGGCGCGACGGCTGGATACCTCTTTGCGGCAGGCCGCGCGGGCGAACGTTTTGCCGTGCGTAACTCTGGCGCGCATGTGGTGATCGAAGGCTGTGGCAGCAACGGATGCGAATACATGACAGGCGGCGTCGCCGTGATCTTGGGCCGCATTGGTGCGAACTTTGGGGCAGGCATGACGGGCGGGATGGCCTATCTCTATGATCCGGCCGGGCAGGCAGCACCCCTGATGAACCGCGAGACGATTGTCACCAGCCCCGTTCAGCATCCCCATTGGCAAGGCGAGTTGCTCGCCCTCATCCAGCGCCACGCAGACGAGACGGGCAGCCGTAAGGCACTGGACATCCTACAACACTGGGACATTGAGCGTGCGCATTTCCTGCAAATCTGCCCACTCGAAATGCTGGACAAGCTGCCTCATCCGCTGAGTGATCAGGACCTGGCGATGCCTGCGGAATAGGCGCGGCAATAAAAAAACCCCGGACAGCGCGAAAGGTGTCCGGGGTTTTCGAGTATTTCAGCAGCAGCGACAGCCTTAGATGCTGGCCTCGTATAGCGCGCGCAAATTTTCCTTGGTCAGCTTGACGGGGTTGCCGCCGCAGCTGGGATCTTGGATCGCCTCGGCCACCAGATCGTCGATGCGCTCCGCCTCGACACCCATCTCGGACAGCTTGCGCGGGATGCCCAAGGCGTCGTTAAATTCCTGAACGAACGCGCAGAACCCGTCAAAGCCGCCGTCAATATCCAAGTAGGCGGCCGCCGTACGGAAACGGTCCCGAATCTCGGGCGCATTCAGTTGCAGCACGGCCGGCATGCAGACGGCATTGGTCGTGCCGTGATGCGTGCCAAAGACGGCACCGACCGGATGGCTCATCGCGTGGATCGCGCCGAGGCCCTTTTGAAATGCGGTCGCGCCCATCATCGCGGCGCTCATCATATGCGCTCGCGCCTCCAGATCAGTACCGTCCGCATAGGCGCGGGGCAGGTAGTCCTTGACCAGACGCATCCCCTCCAGCGCCATGCCTTGGCTCATTGGGTGGTAGTTCGGACTGCTGAACGCTTCGACGCAATGAGCAAAGGCATCAAGGCCGGTGCCCGCGGTGATGAATTTCGGCATTCCGGTCGTCAGTTCGGGATCGCAGATAACGACCTCTGGCATGACCTTGGGGTGAAAGATGATCTTTTTTACATGGGTCGCGGAATTGGTGATGACGCTGGCGCGGCCCACTTCGGACCCTGTCCCTGCCGTCGTCGGCACCGCGATGATCGGCGCGATGGCGTCCGCATCGGCGCGCGTCCACCAGTCATCCACGTCCTCATAATCCCATACGAGGCGCGACTGACCCGCCATGAAGGCGACCATTTTGCCCAAGTCCAGCCCCGAGCCGCCGCCGAACGCAATCACGCCATCATGGCCGCCGGATTTGTAGGCGGCGACACCGGCGTCGAGGTTCTTCTCATTCGGGTTCGGATCGACCTCCGAGAATATCCCGCGGCCCAGCCCCGCGCCCTCCATGATGTCCAAGACTTGCGCAGTGATCGGAAGGTTTGCCAGCCCCTTGTCGGTGACCAGTAGGGGGCGCGTGATGCCAGCCTGCGCGCAGGCTGCGGGTAGTTCTTTAATGCGGCCAGCGCCGAATTTTACAGACGTTGGGTAGGACCAGTTACCAGTGAGGTTCATTTTGTCACCTTCTTGAGATGGTAGGATTTGGGACGCGTCAAATTGTGGTACCCGATGACCGACAGCCCGCCGCCGCGGCCCGTATCCTTGCAGCCTGTCCAACACAAGCCGGGGTCCAGATAATCGGCCCGGTTCATAAAGACGGTGCCCGTCTCTATCCGGTCGCCGACGGCTTGCGCACGGTTAAGGTCGGCGGTCCAGAGGCTGGCAGTCAGGCCGAAATTGCTGTCATTCATCAACTCAATTGCCTCCTCATCCGACGATACCTTCATGATGCCCACGACAGGGCCAAAGCTCTCATCGCGCATCACGCGCATGTCGTGGGTAACCTCGGTCAGGATCTGCGGCGTCAGATAGGCGCCGCCATCATCGGCGGCCATCTGCGCGATATGGGCCGTCGCGCCCGCGGCCACGGCCTCGGCGATCTGGTCGCGGACTTCCCTAGCAAAGCGTACATTCGCCATCGGGCCTATGCTCGTGCTTGCGTCCAGTGGATCGCCCAGCGTGTAGCCCTCGACGATCTTCACTGCCTTTTCGACGAACGCGTCAAAAAGGCTCTCGTGTACATAAATGCGCTCGATCCCGCAGCAGCACTGGCCCGAGTTGAACATTGCGCCATCAATCAGCGTATCGACGGCGGCGTGCAGATCGGCGTCGTCCATGACATAGCCCGGATCCTTGCCGCCCAGTTCGGTCGCCACGGGCATAAACGTGCCAGCCGCAGCCCGCTCCATCGCGCGCCCGCCGCCAACAGACCCGGTGAAGTTCACGAAATCGACTGCGCGATCCGCGATCAGCTGTGATGTTGTGTCGTGGCCCAGAAATACGTTCTGAAACACATCCTCCGGCACGCCCGCCGCGTGAAACGCCTGCGCCATCCGTTCGCCTACCAGCAAGGTCTGTGTGGCATGTTTCAGCAGCACGGTGTTCCCGGCGATCAATGCAGGCGCAACCGTGTTGATTGCCGTCATGTAAGGGTAGTTCCACGGCGCCACGACCAGCACGACGCCATGCGGCAGCCGCCTGATGTAGCGGGTGAATGTGTCATCCTCGCCCACGATGATATCGGCCAGCGCCTCTTGGGCGATTTTTGCCATATACGATGCGCGCTCTTCAAAGCCGCCGAATTCGCCGCCGTACCGCACAGGGCGGCCCATCATGCGCGCCAGCTCCGGTACCACGTCGTCGTTCATCGCGCCCACGGCAGCGACCCCAGCCATCACCAGCCGGATACGTTCGTCCAGCGATCGTGCCGCCCAGTTCACTTGCGCCTTACGCGCGCGGGCCGCCGCTGCCTTGGCGCCGCCGATATCCAGCGCCTCGCGCGTGGCAAAAACCGATCCATCAATCGGCGAAATGCAGGTCAGTGTCTCGCTCATATCCAAACCTATCCAGTTAATCGAAGGGGCGGCTCATTCTTCTTGCCCCAAATATCCCCGTGCGGAGCGCTCCGGCGGTCTCAACCCGCGCAGTGGCCGGCGTTTAGCACCGCTCAAATCCGCGGGCGATTTCGTAGTCCGTCACGGCAGAATCGAAATCCTCAATCTCAACCTCGGCGGCGCGGGCGTAGTGATCAACCACATCGTCGCCCAGCGTCTTGCGCAGCATCGCCGATCCCTTCAGCGACACATACGCATCGCGCAGATTGGTCGGAATCATGCCCTCTTTGCCCGAATAGGCATCGCCCTTGAAGGGTGGCGCCAATTCCAGCTTTTCTTCGATACCCGCGATTCCAGCAGCCAGCTGTACGGCCATAGCAAGGTAGGGGTTTAAATCCGACCCGCCAACGCGGCATTCCACGCGCACGGCGCGGCTCGATGCACCGCACAGACGAAATCCGGCAGTGCGATTATCAACCGACCAAATGGTGCGCGTGGGGGCAAACGTGCCTTTCACGAACCGCTTGTAGCTGTTGATGTAAGGCGCGAGGAAGTAGGTATAATCGGGGGCATATTTCAACATGCCGGCCATGTAACTCTTCATCAGATCCGACATACCCAGATCATCGGATTTGTCGAAAAAGACGTTCTCGCCGTCCTTCCACAGGGACTGATGCACATGCGACGAGCTGCCGACGCGGTCCGGGTGCCACTTGGGCAAGAAGGAGACGGCGTGGCCCTGCTGCCATGCGATTTCCTTGGTTGCGTGCTTGGCGATGGTGTGGAAATCGGCCGTGTCGAGGGCGGCGGCGTATTTGATATTCAGCTCTTCCTGGCCCGCCTCGGCCTCGCCCTTGGTGCACTCGATGGGCAGGCCGGCGTCCCACAGATGATTGCGCAAGGGGCGCATGACATGCTCTTCCTTTGTGGTCTGGAAGATGTTGTAATCCTCATTATAGCCCGAGATCGGCACGAGGTCGCGGTAGCCACCTTTGCGGATCTCATCATAGCTTTTCTCGAACAGGAAAAACTCCAGCTCGGTCGCCATCATTGCGCTCAGGCCCATTTCCTCCAGCCGCGCCAGCTGCTTTTTCAGCATCGCGCGGGGCGAGTGGGGCACAGGCTCATTATGGTGATCCAAGACGTCGCACAGCACCATAACGGTGCCCTCCAGCCACGGCATCGGTCGCAGCGTGTTCAGATCGGGCTGCATGACGTAATCGCCATAGCCCTTCTCCCACGAGGTGCTGGCAAATCCCTCGGGCGTCGACATTTCCAGATCGGTGGCTAGCAGGTAGTTACAGCAATGCGTTTCCTTGTAGGCGCCATTGATGAAATGCCCGGCGTGAAAACGCTTGCCCATCAGGCGGCCCTGCATGTCGACGAGGCAGACGAGGACAGTGTCGACGCTGCCGTCTTCTACCTGTTTCTTCAGGTTATCGAATGTCAGCGCGGGGGTCTGGGCAGAAGTTTTGACGGGCATAGGAAACCTCGAAATTTGCATGCGGCGGGATAAGGCGGCAGGCCCCGGCAGGATGCCGGGACCGCCAGTTAGTAACAGATCAGCCGTTGGTGTAGGGCGGACCCGCTTTGCCGATCACGTCGTTATAGTCACGGAAGATGTTGACGATCTTCTGGTGCACTTCGCCCTCCTGAGCGATCTCGTCCCAGAAGGTGACCGCGGCGTCTTCGACCGTCTTCCACTCGGCCTGCGGAATTGTGCGCAGCTTTAGCTTGTCGCCCTGCGCGCGCAGGCGTGCCTCGCCGCCCCAGTACCACTGATTGCGGTAGGTATGGCTGGCCTCGATCCCGGCCATGACGATCTGCTTGAGGTGATCGGGCAGGTCCGACCATTGCTTGGGATTGACAAAGAACGATCCAATCCACGCGCCCGAGATATTGTTGGTCAGGAAGTAGTCGGTGACGTTCGCCCAGCCAACGGTGTAATCCTCGGTGATGCCCGACCATGCCATACCGTCCAGCTCGCCGGTCTGAACCGCGACCTCGGCATCCTCGTAGGGTATGCTGACAGGCACGACGCCGAACTGCGACAGGAACCGTCCCGCCGTGGGGAAGGTGTATAGCTTCAGACCATCCAGATCGGCCAACGACGTGATCTCTTTGGTGGTGTTGAAGTTGCAGGGGTCTTGGCCCGCAGCCGACAGCCATTTGACGCCGACCTTGTCGTATTCTTCGGTCCAGATATCGGCCAGCCCGTATTGGTCAAAGAGGACAGGCACATCCAGAATATGCTTGGTCGCCAGCGGGAAATATCCGCCAAATTGCTGCAGCGGCGTGGGCGAGGCCATAGAGTCGTCGTCCGAATGAACGCCGTCAATGGTGCCGCGTTGCAGCGCCTGAAACATCTCGCCGGTGGGCACGATCTGGTCTGCGTAGAACAGTTCGATCTCCATCTCGCCGTTAGCGGCGGCATTGATGTAGTCGATGGCAGGCTTTGTCACATGCTCGCCCAGTGCGGCGCCGGCATAGGTCTGAAAACGCCACTTGATCGGGGCCTGCGCGCGCACAATCGCGGGCGCGCCCAGTGCGGTGGCTGCGGTACCGATACCGGCTGCGGCCAAAAACTTTCTGCGTGTCGTCATCTTTTCTCTCCTTGTTATGGTCAAATCTACGCTCCGCTTGCCGGAGTTCTGGTTGGCGTCAGTTATACACGAGATTGGGCAGCCACAGCGCAATTTGCGGAAACGCCATGACGGCGATCAACGCACCTATCATGACGGCCACGAACGGTATGATCGAGCGATAGATATCGCGTATCGAAATCTCGGGCGGGGCCATGGCGCGCATCAGGAACAGGTTATAGCCGAAGGGCGGCGTCATATAGGCGATCTGGCAGGTGATCGTATAAAGCACGCCATACCATATCAGATCAAAGCCCAGATCACCGACCAGCGGCACGTATAGCGGCGCGACGATGACCAGCATCGCGGTATCGTCCAGAAACGTGCCCATCACGATAAAACTTAGCTGCATCATGATCAGGATGACCCACGGATCGAGGCCCCATTGCGTTGTGAACAGATCCGAGATCGCCTTGACCGCGCCCAGCCCATCGAAGATCGCGCCAAAGCCGAGGGCGGCGAGGATGATCCACATGAACATGCAAGAAATACCCAGCGTGTTGCGCACCGAATTCTCGAACACTTCGCGCGTCATGCGCCCTTTGACTACAGCAGCAAGGAAGGCCGCCATGGCGCCAATTGCGCTGCTTTCCACCAGCGAGGTCCAGCCCTTGACGAAGGGCACCATCATAACGGCGAATATCATCAGCGGCAGCAGACCAGCGGACAGCAGGCGCATTTTCTCGCGGGTCGATACGTTACGCTCTTCCGGTGCCAGGGGCGGGCCCAGTTCGGGCTGCATCCGGCAACGCACATAGATGTAAATGATGAACATCGTCGCCATCATCAGGCCGGGAATCACGCCCGCCAGCCACAACTGGCCGACCGGTTGACGCGCGATCATCGCGTAGAGCACCAGCACGACAGATGGCGGGACGAGGATGCCCAACGACGATCCGGCCTGAATGACGCCCGTCACCATGATCTTGTCATAGCCGCGCTTTAGCAGTTCGGGCAGGGCGATGGTCGCGCCGATTGCCATGCCCGCCACCGACAAACCGTTCATCGCCGATATCAGCACCATCAAAAGGATCGTACCGATCGCCAGCCCCCCGCGCACAGGCCCCATCCAGACGTGGAACATCTTGTAGAGGTCGTCGGCAATCCGGCTCTCGCTTAGGACGTAGCCCATAAAGATGAACATTGGCAGCGTCAGCAACGGGTACCACTTCATGAGTTTCATCGCGGCGGAAAACGGCATGTCAGCCCCGCCCGTGCCCCACAGCAGGATGCCGCCCACCGCAGCCACAAAGCCGATGGCGCCGAACACACGCTGGCCGGTCAGCAGCATCAGCATCATCGAGCTGAACATCAGGATGGCAATCATCTCGTATGGCATCAGATTTCTTCCCCGCGAATGCGGCCAATATCGCGGAAAAATTCTGCGAGAACTTGAAGCAGCATCAGCGTGACGCCGAGGATCATGATGGCCTTTACTGGCCAGATATAGGGCCGCCACGACGTCGGGCTACGCTCCATGAAGCCCATCAGATCCTTGGCCGCATTCGGCCCTTCGGTGACGAATGTGGTCAGCAACGTCCAAAAGAAATGGTACGGGTCGCCCTCAAAGTGGCCCAGCGAATAGGCGATGGAATTGATCGCGCCGTACAGCAGAACGCCCAGATAAAACATCAGGAATAGCACTGTGATGGCATCCATCCACGCCTTTTGCTTGACGCTCCAATCACCGTAAAACAAATCCATCCGCACGTTCGATCCCATCTGAATCGAGTACGGCCCGCCAAGGACGTAATAGGCGACCATGACAAACTGCGCCGTCTCCAGCGTCCAGAGAGTAGGGTCGAAAAACGTCTTGGACACGGACGACCACATCAGCACGCCGATGAGGACAAAGATCAGATACATCGCGATCCGTCCGACAAAGCGGTTCATCGCGTCGACGCCGTGCACATAGCCGCGAATGATTTTAGGCATGTGCGCTCCCTTGGGTTTGCAGGCCTAGATGGATCAGCGCTGGAATAATCATCTGCGCCAACTCGTCGCCGATTGCGGCAATCTGTTCGGGCGTTTGCAGCAGGTCATTTCGTACCTCAATCATCACATTTGGCAGCCCGTTTGCCAGCCCGTGAATTTGCAGCGAATGGGTGACGCCGTCCTCAGGCCCGTAGGGGCGATTGCGGTGAACAGCGCGGCGCGGCAGCTTGTCCGCAGCCTTGAGCATGGCATCTGCCAGCGCGGTATCGGTATCATGCAATATGCCGATCTCTGTCTCGCGCGGATCGCCGTAATAGACGGGGGTAAAGCTGTGGATGGTGACGAGCGCTGTCGGCTGGCCGCAATCCTTCCGCGCCGCAATCTGCGCGGTGACGGTATTGCAAAACGGACGGTAGATCGTGCTTGCGCGCTCATCGCGCTGGGCGGCGCTTAGACCGGCATTGCCGGGCACATCAACCAGTTCGGATTTTTCGGGCATGGCGGAGGCGGCCTCGGGCGGGCGATTGCAGTCATAAACCAGCCGCGAGACGGTGCTGGCGATCAGCGTCGCCTCTAGCGATTGCGCCAGATGCAGCGCCAGATCGCGCGCGCCGGGGTCCCAAGCAGCATGGCTGACAGCCGCCTCAGGGGTTAGGCCCAAACCGTCATAGCGCGCAGGGATGCGGTGCGAGGCGTGTTCGCACACGATTAGCGCGGCGCCGGGCGCGCCTTTGCCGATCACTTCGACTACATCCTCATCCTGCGATTTTTCCGGCATGACATCTCCCACGCTTCTGAAAAATTGTTTTCACGCCGGGGAATTTCTGTCAATATCTTTCCAGCTTATATTTCAAAGGGACTGGCCCATGACCAAACCGGCCACGACAGTCCGCGAGGCGATCCGCGCGCACTACGCCGCGCTGACCATATCAGAGCGTAAGTTCGCGCAGGCGCTGCTGGATAATTACCCCGCGGCCGGCCTTGCCTCGATCACTATTGCCGCGGCAAATGCGGGCGTGTCGACACCCACGCTGGCACGGCTGGTGCAAAAGCTGGGCTATAAAGGGTATCCGCAATTCCAGCAGGCCCTATTGGCCGAGCTGGAGGCGAAGGCGTCTGGCCCCACACAGCGGCGCGATCAATGGGCCAGCGAGGTGCCGGAATCGCACCTACTGAATCGATTTGCTACTGCCATTGGCGACAATATCCAGCAGACGCTGGCAAATGTGGACAGTGCGCAATTCGATAGCGCGGTGCAGATGTTGGCGGGGACCGACCATCGCCTCTATGTCGTCGGCGGGCGGATTAGCCGCGCGCTGGCCGACTATGCATTTACCCATTTTCAGGCGGTGCGCCGCCGCATTACGCACATGACCTCCAGCTCGGCCACATGGCCGCATTACGTGCTGGACATGGAGGAGGGCGACGTCCTGCTGCTGTTTGACATGCGCCGGTACGAGACGAACCTGCTCCGCCTCGCGCAACTGGCGACGGATCGCGGTGTGCGCGTCATTCTGATCACCGATCAATGGGCCAGCCCGGTGGCAGCGCACGCGGTGCATACCTTTCACTGCTGGACGCAAATCCCCTCGGCATGGGACAGCAACACCTCGACCATGATGCTGCTGGAGGCGCTGATTGCCGCCGTCCAAGAGGCCGACTGGCCCCAGACGCGGAACAGGTACGAGCGGCTAGATGCGATTTTCGACGCCGCGCGTTTATTTGAGAAATAGCGCCTTTAGGTTGCGCCAAGGCTGCGCAGCGCGTCGTCGCGCGCCTGCTCCAGTGCAGCGATGTCCATGCCGGACCGGGCCATCACACGCAGGCCTGCATAAACTGCCAGCACCATCTTCGCGCGGCGCTGCGCCTCATCCTGGGGCATGATCTGGGCCAGTGCCCGCTCCAGCGCGTCGCCCAGTTTCGCATAGCAGCGCTGTACAATTTTTGCGGTGTCGGGGTCTAGCGTGGCGCGGTCGACCGATGCGTTGCACAAAAAACAGCCCGCCGAGTCATTGGCGTCGCGCCGTGCCGCGATGGGCGCATCCAGAAACGCAGCAATCCGGTCCATTGCGGGTGCAGCACCATCGCCGAGAGTGCGCGCGCCCGCGTCGATCATCTGCACCTCAAATGCTGCCAGCGCCCGCAGATACATCGCCTGCTTATTTCCGAATGTGGCATAAAGGCTGGCTTTTCCCAGTCCCGTCGCGGCGATAATATCGCTTAGCCCCGTTGCCTCGTACCCCTTTTCCCAAAACAGTTTCATAATCGCGGCAAGTGCTTCGCTCTCGTCAAATTTGCGGGGGCGGCCGGGTGTGCGGGACGGTACCGGATGCGCGGTCATCGTCAATCTCCTCGTGGCGTGCCGCGCTGCATCTGCGGCTGGCTGGTGGCGCAGGTCCTAATTCTATCGCTTTAGGACCGCTTGGTAAACAACGCCGCGCGGCCTAGAATAGGTCCGTACGCCGCCAGCCTTCATCGGCCCCAATGCCAGCTGCTTGTTAAAGGTTTTGTGACTGGTGTCGCAAAGATTTGCTTTTGAATCCGATGGCGCGCAGACTGCGCGGAATTAAAAAACCAAACAGGGAGACAATTATGAAAATCACCAATGGCCTTAGCCGCCGCTCCGTTCTACGCGGGGGTGCCGCGCTGGGCGGTGCCGCCCTCGCCGCGCCTCTATACAGCAAATCTGCGCTCGCCTCGTCGGGCGAGTTGAACATCCTGATGTGGTCCGACTACCTGCCGCCAGCCTTCATCGAAGGCTTTGAGGCAGAGAGTGGGATCAAGCTGAATTACACTGGCATCGGCTCCAACGAGGAGATCATCAACAAGATGAAAGCCTCCAAGGGTCAGGGTTTTGACATCGTGTCGCCCACCAACAACCGCTCGCTGCAATGGGGGCCGCTTGAGCTGCTTCAGCCTTTTGATCTGACCCGTGTGAACATGGACGCGGTCAATCCCGCCATGTCGCAGATCGGCGAAACGGCGTGGAACTTTGATGACACTGGCTCTCACTGGCTGCCGCATATCTGGGGCACCGAAGGTGTCGCGTACCGCACCGACAAGTTCCTGCCCGAAGGCGATGCACCCAGCTATGGCGATATCTGGGCCGAGGCGAACGCAGGCAAAACGATGGGCCGCCCCCACTCCATGATGCTGGGCGCCGGCCTCTATATGGAGGCGTCGGGCGAGATGGAGCCGGGATCAGTCTGGGCCGCCTACGAGGACGAGGAAACGATGCGCAAGATCTGGAGCCAGATCTCGGACTGGTGCATCGAGCGTAAGGGTCGCATCAAGCTGCTGTGGAACGACGCCGATACCCAGAAAAACGGCCTGCTAAACGAGGGCGTCATCGTCGGCCAGACATGGGACGGACCGCCCCTCGCGCTGAAAACAGCGGGCGAGCCGGTGACCTACCAAGCGCCGAAAGAGGGCGCAATGGCATGGGTCGACGGCATGTCGTTGCCCATTGGTGCCGAAAACGTTGATCAGATCTATGCCTTTATTGACTACGCCTACCGCAAGGAACCGGCAGGTAAGGCGATCGACGATCATGGCTATAACTCGCCTGTTCTGGGTGCGGACGAATTTGCCGGCGACGCCTACAAGAAGAACTTTGCCGAGGCATATCCCGGCAACAGTCTGGCCGAACTGAACCCATGGCCAGCCGAGGCACCTTGGTACGCCGACGTGCGGACCGAGTTCGTCAACCGCTTCGTCAGCGCTTAATCTGCGGCGCCCCTCGGCAGTGCCGGGGGGCGTTTTGCGCTAACTATCCAAATTATCAGACCGCGGCACACGCGGCAGGGGGAATTTGCATGAGCCGAGGGATTGGCGTCGAGCTGAAGGATCTGTGGATCCGGTTTGACGATTTCGTTGCCGTCAGGAATGCCAATGTCGCGGTCGAGGGGGGCAAATTCTTTAGCTTTCTTGGCCCATCAGGCTGCGGCAAAACAACTATATTGCGCGCGGTATCCGGCTTTCTGGACCCCAGTGAGGGCGACATTCTGATCGGGGGCAATTCGATGCGCGGCATCGGCCCGAACAAGCGGCCGACAGCGCTGATATTTCAAAACCTCGCGCTGTTTCCGCTGATGAAGGTTTGGGAAAACATCGCCTTTTCGATGGAAATCACCGGCGCCAGTGCCAAGGCCCGCCGCAAGCGTGCGGACGAGTTGCTGGACATGATCGCGCTGTCCGATCAGGCCGACAAACTGCCCTCTGAGCTATCTGGCGGCCAGCGCCAGCGCGTCGCCATCGCCCGCGCGCTATGCGCCGAGCCGGACGTCCTGCTACTGGACGAGCCGCTGTCGGCGCTGGACCTGAAGCTGCGCCAGCATATGCGCACCGAACTGCGCGAGATCCAGCAGCGCGTCGGCATCACATTTATCTACATCACCCACGATCAGGGCGAGGCGCTGACCATGTCCGATCATATCGCCGTCATGAAGGCCGGCGTGATCGACCAGATCGGCACCGGCAAGGATGTCTATAACGATCCTGCCACACCCTTCGTCGCGTCGTTTGTTGGGGAGAACAACGTCTTTCGCGGCAAGGTCAAAACTGTCTCGGGCGACACGGCGCTGATCGCGACCAACCGCAGCGGCGAGTTGGTCGCGCGTGTCTCGCCTTCCAATCAGGGCCTGCTAAAGCCCGGAGATGACGCTATGCTGTTCATCCGCCCCGAGGCATTTTCACTGGCCGAATCCCAGACTGGCGGCAATACGCAAGTGACTGCCCGCGTCACGAACGAGGAGTTTGAGGGCAGCGCCTTCAACATCTTTATGGAGGGCGACCTCGGCAAGCAAATCAAGGTGGCGATCCCAAATCTGGGGCAGTCATTCGAGTCGCGGCAGGGCCGCACCATCGCGCTGGAATATGACATGCGCAACGCCGTCGCCATGCCCGCCGGGCCGATGGCGACCGAATGAGGGGGCGCGCATGCCACGCTTCCTGACCGAATTTTTCAAGCGCAATGGGATCCTGATGGGCGGCCTGATGTTGGGCCTTGTCCTGTTCTGGACCATCGGACTGATCATCCTGCCGCAGCTGTCGATGCTGGATTTCTCGTTCCGGCCCAATTTGCCGCCGCCCGAAATGGGCGGTCCGCGCGATGTCTATACGCTGGAGAATTATCGCCACCTCGTTTTTGGCCCTGAGGGTGCCAGCGCGGCCTACAACTACGTCGATCTAGGCGTATTTTTCCGGACGATCGTGGCTGCCATCTGCATCACGATATTCAACCTGATCCTGTGTTATCCCATCGCCTACTATCTGGGCCAAAGCCGGGGCAACCACGTTCGGATCTTCGCACTGATGCTGATCATCCCCTACTGGATCAACGAGATTTTGCGCGCCTTCGCCCTGCGCATCATCTTTGGTCAGACTGGGGTGCTTAACACGCTGCTCGTCGGTCTTGGCATCTTTGATACGCCCTACGATTTCATTCGCAATGACATCGCGCTCTATGCGGGCCTTGGCTATGCCTACATCCTGCTGATGATTTTCCCCATCTACAACGTGATCGAAAGCTTGGATCGAAACCAGATCGAGGCCGCCCGCGACATGGGCGCGTCATGGCTGCGCATTCACCGCCGCGTTGTCATCCCCTACGCGAAACCCGGCATCAGCAGCGGCTGCACCATGGTCTTTATGCTGTCGGCCGGCGCGCTGGCTGCGCCGCAAATTCTGGGCGGGCCCAGCAGTTTGTGGTTCACGCAGATCATCTATCAGTGGTTCAACGATAACAGTAACTGGCCGCAAGGCGCGGCCTATGCCGTGGTCCTTCTGGTCACCTGTATCCTTCTGGTCATGGCCGCGATGCGCCTCTTTAAGGTGAATATGGGGGACATCGGCAAATGAAGCTGTCCTTCCTACGCATTTCCCTCTGGCTCTACCTTGCACTCTTTTTTGCCTACCTCCTTGGCCCGCTTGTCATCATGTCGATCACGGCGTTCAACTCGCCTTCCTTCCCGCGCATGACCCCATGGGAGTGTCTGACCTTTCAGTGGTTCGGCGCACTGTTCCGCGATGAGCGTATCCTAAACGGTATCAAAAACAGCCTGATTGTGGGCGTCGGCACCGTGGCCTTATCGGTCGCTATGGGACTCGCTGCGGCGCTGATGCTGACGCAAATATGGCCCAAGATGCGCACCAGTTTCTATACGCTCATCATTGCGCCCATCCTGATCCCCGGCGTTGTGCTGGGCATATCGACCCTCGTGTTCTGGGACCGCGTCGCGCGAATGCTGGGAATGGAGCCGGGCGGCTTTTTGTCCAACGGCATTTTCCTCACGATCATCGGCCAGTCTACGTTCATCGCCTCCTACTGTATGCTGGTCCTTGTCGCGCGGCTGCAACGCTACGACGTGTCCCTGACCGAGGCGGCGCTTGATCTGGGCGCGACCCACGCGCAGGCGTTTCGCAAGATCATGTTGCCGTTTATGCGGCCCGCAATCGCGTCGGCGGCTGTGCTGGCCTTCCTCGCCTCGTTTGAGAATTACAACACGACCACATTTACATTTGGCGAATATCCAACCCTGACAATCGAGCTGGCCCAGAAGGTGCGCTATGGCATCACGCCCGCCATTTCGGCACTGGCGTTCATCATCGTGGCGCTGACTGTGTTTGCCGCGTTAGCGAATGAGGCCAATATCAGACGCAATCAGCTGGCTGGCGGAGGGTTCGCAGCCGTCAGTACACCGAAATCCGGCCTGCACCTGCCGCGGTTCCTGTCGGGCAATCCTGCCGCGATCTTGCTGGTGCTGGTTGCGATCACCGTCATTACGGTTGTCGGGACCGCGATGACCTATAGCCCGCAGCAATGTGTGGCAGACGTCCGTGCGGCCAAGCAACTAAAAGCGCGAGAGGCCATTGAGGCCCTGCGCGCCGCCCGAGAAGCGCGCGAACCGGTGCCAGAGGCGCCCGCTCAAGCTCCGCAAGGGGAGAATGGAAATTCCAGCTTTGGCGGCGTTTTCAATCCTAACAACTTGGGCGGCGGGACTGCACCCAAACCCGCGCCACCTAAGGCGAAGACAGGCTTTGGCGGTGTTTTCGATCCGACCAATCTAGGCACAGGCGAATAAGGCTATGGGCGCGCGGCAGAACATCCTCTTTATAGTCATAGATCAGCTGCGCGCCGATTGCCTGATAGGTGATCTGGCCGCGCATGTCAGCTTGCCGAACATGCGCGCGCTGATGGATGATGCTGTGACATTCACGCGGCACTTTTCTGTCGCCAATCCGTGCGGGCCTTCGCGGGCGTCGATCCTGACGGGGCAGTATGCGATGAACCATCGGTCGGTTCGCAATGGCACGCCTCTCAGGCATGATACGCCGAACCTTGCCACCGAACTGCGCCGCACGGGCCACCTACCGCTGCTGTTTGGTTACACCGATACGTCGCCCGACCCGCGCAACTACCCGTCCGGTGATCCGGCGCTGACCAGCTACGAGATGCCGATGCCCGGCTTTGACGAGGTGGTAGAAATGCGGCTAGAGCGGTCGATGCCGTGGCGCGGTTACCTGCGCGGTAAGGGCTATGATTTTGCGAGCTATGCCGATCTGTACGTGCCGAATGCCCAGCCGGGCTGCGCGCCGCGCATCGACGATCCGGCGATCTATACCGCTGCTGATAGCGACACGGCGTTTCTGACGGATAGCTTTCTTGGCCACATGGCGGACCGGACGCATGAGGGCTGGTGCGCGCATCTGACTTATATCCGCCCGCACCCCCCGCTGGTCGCGCCTGCGCCGTATAACCGCTTGGTCGATCCCGCCACGTTGCCCCTTCCGCGACGGTTAGCAACGCCCGAAGATGAGATGGCACAGCATCCATTTTTCATCCCGTCGCTGGCAGCTGCCACCCCTGCCAGCATGGTGCACGGCCTTGGCGAGCTGCCTACCACCGACGCCACTGTGCAAGCGCTGCGCGCGGTCTACCTGGGGCTGGCCACCGAGGTCGATCACCACGTTGGCCGCGTGGTCGACTGGCTAAAATCTAGCGACCAGTATGACGATACGCTGATTGTGCTGACCGCCGATCATGGCGAGATGCTGGGTGATCGCCACGCGTGGGGCAAGATGAATGTGCATGACGCGGCGTTTCATACGCCTTTGATCGTGCGGGCCCCCGGCAATGCGCAGCGAGGCGTGCAGATTAATCAATGGACCGAGTCCATCGACATCGCACCGACGATCCTGGAATGGGCCGGGGCAGTGCCGCCCAATTCGATGGACGGACGCTCCCTTTTGCCACTGCTACGCGGCGAGGTTCCGGCAGATTGGCGCACTCATTCGTTTTCGGAATTGGATTTTGGCAACCCGCTTGCGCCGTCACCGTGGCAGGTAGCGTTGGGCACCGATATTTGCGCATCGAACCTCGCCATTCTGCGCGAAGTAGGCCTGACGCTGGTCGAATTTGCCGCCGATCTGCCGCCGATGTTGCTGAAGATGCAGGACGGGCTGGCAACGGATGTAGCGGGCAGGCCCGAGTTTGCCGCCGATCTGGCGCGTATGGCACGTGTGATGCTGCGGCACCGAATGCGGCATATGGACCAGACGCTGGCCCTAGACGCGATCACTGCGAGCGGTGCGCAGCGCACACATCGTCATTGATGCCGCCCGGCCCACATAGGGGGCCGGACGGTGCTGCTGGATTACTCGTCTTCGCCGGCGAGCTTAACCGCGACAAAGGTATAGTTACCGCCGCGATAGACCCGCAGTAGCAATGGCTCGTCCGCATCGGCCGCGCTTTTCACGGCGCTGCGCAATCCGTCCAGATCGCTGACCTCGTCGCCGGCAGCAGCGGTGATAACGTCGCCGGGTTGCATCCCCGCTGTGCTGGCCGCGCTACCGGGCTCCACGCCTGTGATCGCAATACCGCTCAGCTCTTCGGGCAGGCCCAGACGGGCGCGCAGTGCGGCGTCCAGCGGCGCGATAGAGACGCCCAGACGCGGCGTGCCGTCATCAGCGCCGGTATCCTCGGCCTCGGTGATGCTCTGGCTTGGATGCAGGCCGATGGTCACGTCCAGCACCTGCTGGGCATCATCGCGCAAGATGGTTAGTTGCGTGGGCGATCCGACCTCCAGATCAGCAACCGCCAGCGACAAATCGCGCGGGTCCTCTACCGTCTCGCCGCCCAGCGATATGATCACGTCACCGGGTACCAGCCCCGCTTTCTCGGCCGGGCTGCCCCGTGTCACCGACGACACCAGCGTGCCTTCGGCAGTCTCCATCCCCAGCGCGCTGGCGATGTCATCTGTTACAGGCTGGATGCTGACGCCCAGCCAGCCACGCTCCACCGCGCCATCCTCGCGCAGGTCTGCTACGATGCGCTGCGCCACAGCCGAAGGCACGGCAAAGCCGATACCGACGCTACCGCCCGAAGGTGATACGATAGCGGTGTTTACGCCCACAACATCGCCCGCAACGTTAAAGAGCGGCCCGCCCGAATTGCCCCGGTTGATCGCCGCATCCGTTTGCAGAAAGTCGTCATAGGGTCCCGCGTTGATGTTACGCGAGCGCGCAGACAGGATGCCAGCCGTGACAGTTCCGCCAAGGCCAAAGGGATTGCCGATGGCGATGGTCCAGTCGCCGATTTCCAGATCGTCTGACGAGCCCCACTGGACATGCGGCAGGGCCTCGTCGCTCTCGATCTTGAGCAGTGCGATATCAGTCGCGGGGTCGGTGCCGATAAGGGTGGCGTCAAAACGGCGCTCGTCCTCTAGCACGACTTCGATACTGGCGGCCTGCTCAATCACGTGGTTGTTTGTCACGACATAGCCGTCGTCAGTGATAATGAATCCCGATCCCAGCGCTTGCACCGGACCTTGGAGCACTGGCGCGCCGCGCGGTGCACCGAACAGATCGCCCATACCGGGTGGCAGTTGCGGCACTGCGCCCTGCGGCGCGTTCTGCGCGGGCATTGTGGTGATGATGCCGACAACGGCCGGCAGCTTCTGACGCACAATCTCGGAAAAGGAAGAAGGTGCGGCGGCGACGGCTGGCTCTTGCTGCGCGATGCCAGTCATCGGGATCGCCAACGCAAGACCGATGGCAGTCGCAGCGCCGATCAGATGGCGGGTCTGTTTGGGATAGGCGTTCATGATTTAAAATTTCCTTGGTTAGAGGGATGTGCGTCAATTGGGAGGGGGTTTTCGCCCTCGCAAGGTGCGCGCTGGTCACAACTGCATCTCATTCGCGTGAGCGCTGCGGCACGGCGACGCGCCATGGAACGACTAACGCTGGCAAAGGGTTGGCTATTCAACGCGTTCGTGCAGGACGTCGTGCAAACCTAACCGCAAGAGGAAGCCGCATATGTCCGACGAAAAATCCCAAGATCGAGGCCCGAAGCACACCGAAGCCGGACCCGATATTGCCCCCCGCGCGCGCGACGAGATGTTGGAGGCATATCACGAACGCCGCGAGGATGAACCTGCCGCCGCACCGATGGAGACGGACGCTGAAAGTGGTGGAGCGTCCGCCGTCTCAGATTTGCCAGCCGACAAAGCGCCGGAGGACCCAGCGCAGCGCTATATCAACAGCGCAGAAACGCCTCGCCGCGATAGCGCGAATGACAGCGTGGGAGGAACCGCATGGATTGCATGGGTGATCGCGGCTCTGATCTGCATCGCCGTTGTATATGGGATGACGCAGCTCTAACTGCGGTCTCTGGTGCCCAAGTCGCGGCGCAGCAGACGCGCGTTTCGAATATTTGCCTTGAACCCGATATCGAATAGATCGCCAACCAGCGGAACGGCCCCTAGAACAAAGTCCGTGCCGCTGTTGGCCATCATTCGCAGGATCGTCCGCTTGCGTGCGCCATGCTGCCAGCCTTTGGTGATCATCCATACGGCTGGACCAAACATCAATAGATCGCCAATGCCGGGAACCAGCCCAACTATCCCATCCAACCCGATGCGCGTGCCGACGACAGGCAGTCTGAATTGGGCGTCCATAAGCTGAGCCATCCGGTCGATACGGTCCAAGTCCTGCGAGATCTTGGTGCCGGATCGCCGTTGCGGCCCGTCCGGGCTGGTGTCGCCCGCAAGCTCGTCAGGACGCCGCACGTCCTGGGCCCTTTGATCCGATAATGTATACGGCATGTATGATGCCAGGAATGTAGCCCAAGATTGTTAGCAGGATGTTGATCCAGAAATGCTTGCCTAGTCCGACCTGAAGAAAGACGCCTAAAGGCGGCAATAAGATCGCGGCTATGATGCGGATAATGTCGATGTCGGGCCCCTTTTTCCATTACTTAGCGAGGCAGAATGCGCCGCACCTATCAAACGCGCCGCCGGGGCAATCCGTTCCGCATCGCGATCTTGCCTGGCTCTGACAGACATATCCCGCGCTGCGCGGATGGCGATAACGATCATTCCGGCCACACCGCTGGCGATCCGCAATCAGCAATGAACAATGCCACCGCCCGATTTGTGCGGGACTACAGGCGATCCGCAGTGACCACCTACTATGTCCGTCCGTTGTTCGCCACCGCAAGCTAAAGGTTCGGTCATGTCCGCGTTGTTGCGTTTCTCAATCCGGTTTCAAACCATCGCCTCTGGAATGCCAGGCAGGCGGCGGCCAAAGGCCTTGGCGGGTCGCACGTCGTAGGGCACCAAAAATCCCTTACGATCCTCTGGCGCAATTTCGGCATTGTGCCGCGCGCGCTCCGCCCAGACGGCGGCAGCACTCTCGGCGGCAAAGAATTCCGGCCCCGCATCGTCACCCAGCCAATGGTGGAAGATGCGCTCGCGCAATTCGTCAACTTGCGCTTCAATGTTCAGCATGACGCCCGCCTCGGTATCCCAGCGCATCGAGCGTCCGTTTAGGTTGGCCGACGATACAATGGCACGGTCGCGATCGAAAATGGACACCTTTGAATGGACGTAAATGATAGGCGATCCGCACAGCGTGTCACGGTCTTTCGTCTCTAGCGACTTGGGCCGCACGGGCGAACATATCGTAAATCTGTCGCCATACGCATCGCGCAGCATACCGACACACTTTGCCTGCAAAAACTCACCATAGCGTACGTCTGATCCGGTGGCGCCAAAGAACGCGACCTCCTCTGGGGCGGCAGGCAGCACGATAATCAACGACAAAGACGGATTGTCGCGGGCTGCCCGCGCCAGATGCCCGCACAGATCGGTGTCGCGCAGATACTGCGTTTCAAAATATATCAGACCGCGTGCACGCGCGATAAGGCGGTGATGATCGTCGGCAATTGTATGAACCAGCGGTTTTGGCCCCAGAAATGGCCAGTCCCGCTTGCGTCTGCGCGAAAGTGTGCGCAGCAGGCGGCCCTCGGCGACGGGCGGGTGCGCTCCTGAAACGACACCCAAAAATTCCTGCAGATGGCTGTGCAAATCACCAGCAATCGGGCCGGTACACTTCAATTGCACGTCTTGCCACGTCTCGTTTCGAACGCGCTGATGGCGTTTGTCGTCATAGCGTCGCTCGTCCAGATCCAGCCCCCCTATGAAGGCGGTGTGCTGGTCGACCACGCAGACCTTCTGATGATGCGTGCCGGGGATCAGCGGAGGTACTGGCCACCTGCGCGCTTTGAGAATGTCCGCGTCCGTGCGGCGCAAAAGGGGGCGCAGCATTGGACTGCATTCCAATGCGCGCGCCCGGGCTGAACTGGACATCTCATTCAGTTTGCGTGCCGTCTTATTTATTTCCTTGATCAGGCGGGGCCAGAGAAACACGCGGGGTAGCAGGCCCGTCCGCGCCGAATGGGCAGCATTGGTCACGGTCAGATCCGCAATTGGCCCTGCCGCCTCGCGCGCCGCAACGAATGCGCGCCTGGATGTCCACGAAGCTGTGTGCAGTTCCGGTGCCAGAACCGCGTCGAAATCTGCCAGAACAAAGGTAATTTTGACCCCTTTGGCCAAGACGTATGTGATCAAGTCGAACCAGTCGTCCCCGATCGCACGCCCTTCATCACTGCGCAGTTTCGTCGTTAGGTCGAACACGCGGTATCCGGCTGAAATCTCTTTCTTAGCGTTCAGAAAGGCGCGCTCCATCACGGGATACACTTCGGACGCGGTCAGTAGCACCGTTATTTCAGACGTGCCGTCCACCTCATCCGCATCGCCAGAAACTGCCGTACCGGCCATTGCGTCCCTCATACATCGCTAATCAAGCGCAACGCGGGGGGTTCTGCAGAAGTTCCTTGATCCAAGGCTTTGGCTGTCTACTCGCATGGAGTAAAAACAGCAAAAATCTTGGAAGCATGTGCGGCCCATTAGCCGTCAGCTAGCTGCGCCAACACGCTCCTGAGCATCCTGTTCTTGCAACTTGCGCAGCAGGTCTGCCATTTTGTCGGGCAAATTGCGCGGCTCAACCTCGCGATAAGCGCGTTTCAGATTTTTTGTCACTGGATCCATATCATCTAACCTCATTCATCCGGTCTATGAGCGCGGTGACCGCGGTCGGGTAGTACCGGGCGCAAAAATGGTCGTATTGCGCATCCAACAGGTGCCGGGCGCCATCGGTTCCGCCCCATTTTTTAACAGTAAAGTGATCGTTGCTAATATATCGTTAAGAAAACAGATCAATATCGCGCGCAGTGCCCTTTGGTCTGTCCGTGCAGGACTGCGGCGCTATACATCTGTTCCCCAAGGGTATAGAGGGCGCACCTTGGGGCGCCGCCATGTGCGCCCACCCCTGACACAGCAGAAAAACTCTCCCGTGAAAACAGCTCTCGCCGATGCAATTGCCGCCCGTGGATACACCACGCTCACCCCTGTTCAGCAAGCGGTGACGAACCCTGACCTGACCGGCGCCGATATGCTGGTGTCGGCCCAGACGGGATCGGGCAAGACGCTGGGCTTTGGCCTTGCCATTGCGCCGACGCTGCTGGGCGATGCCGAAAAGTTTAGCAATGCAAGCGCACCGCTGGCCCTGGTCATAGCGCCCACGCGCGAACTGGCGTTGCAGGTCAAGCGCGAGCTGTCGTGGCTCTACGCCGGCGCGGGCGCTGTGCTTGCGTCCTGCGTTGGGGGCATGGACATGCGAACAGAGCGTCAGGCGCTGGGGCGCGGCGCACATATCGTCGTCGCCACGCCGGGCCGTTTGCGCGATCACATCATGCGCGGCTCTATCGACCTTGGCTCCCTTCGGGCCGTGGTTCTGGACGAGGCCGACGAGATGCTTGATCTTGGCTTTCGCGAAGACCTCGAATTCATTCTCGGCGAGGCACCGGATGAGCGCCAGACGCTGCTCTTTTCGGCCACGGTCCCTGCGGCGATCGCCAAACTTGCTGAGGGCTATCAAAAGGACGCCGTGCGCATCAGCACCGCGGCCGCCGAGGCGGGCCAGCACGCTGATATCGAATACCGCGCCTTGAATGTGTCGCCCCGCGACGGCGAGAACGCCATCATCAATGTGCTGCGTTACTACGAATCGCCCAACGCACTCGTGTTTTGCAATACGCGCGCAATGGTCGCACGCTTGACTACGCGCCTGTCAAATCGCGGCTTTGCCGTCGTGGCCCTATCCGGCGAATTGTCGCAGTCCGAGCGTACACACGCGCTGCAGGCCATGCGCGATGGCCGTGCCCGCGTCTGCGTCGCCACGGATGTCGCCGCGCGCGGCATTGACCTGCCGAATCTGGATCTGGTCGTTCACGCCGAACTGCCCGGCAGCCACGAGACACTGCTACACCGCTCGGGCCGCACCGGCCGCGCAGGGCGCAAGGGTGTGTCAGTGTTGGTTGTACCGCCTGTCGCCCGCAAAAAGGCCGAGCGCATCCTCAACTGGGCCAAGCTGCGCGCCGAATGGGGCCCGGCCCCCTCGGCCGATGAGGTCACCGCCAAGGACGAAGAGCGGATGCTGAACGACGAGGCATGGTCAGAGGCGATCACCGACGCCGAGGCCGGTCCCGTCGCCAAGCTGCTAGAGCATTTCAAGCCCGAGCAGATCGCCGCCGCTTACTTGCGCATGTTCCACGCCAAACACTCCGCGCCCGAGGATCTGGGCGATCCGGGCGAAAAACCAGCGCCGCGAGTCGCGTTCGGCCCGTCAGTGTGGTTCTCTGTATCAGGCGGCCGCGCCAAGGGCGCAGAGCCGCGCCGCCTGCTGCCCATGCTCTGCAAGGCGGGCGGCATCACGCGCGACGATATCGGTGCGATCCGCATCGGCGATACTGAGAGCTATGTGGAATTGCGCAAGCCCGCCGCCGCAGGCTTCAAGGCGTCCATCGGCGATAAAATGCGCGTCGAGGATGGCGCAGAGGTCGCGGAGCTGTCCTCCCCGCCCGCCATGGCCCAGCGCCCCGGCGGCAAACCGGGCGGCAAACCCGATGGTAAGCCCCGCACCGGCCCCAAGCCGGAGTGGAAGAAGCCCGCGCCGAAAGGCCCGCCGCCCGCCAGCCAGCTGGACGATTTGCCCGCCATTTTGCCGCCAGAAGACCGCGCGCCCAAGCCATCCAAGCCCGCACCCAAAAGCACCGCCAAGGTCCAATATGACGATGCCCCCGCGCCACGTCATAAGAAGCCCAAGGAAGGTACCGCCGGCAGCCCTCACCGCAAGGGACCGAAGCCTGATTTTACCCGTGATGGCGCCGTAACGGACGCAGCGGCCAAGCCGAAATACAAGGGCAAGCCCGATAGCTATACCAAAGGCGGTGCGCCGACTACCGGCAAGGCGTCCAGCAAGAAAAACCGCGCCCGCACCGCTGCCAAGGCTGCCGAGGGATACACGAGCAAACCGGGCAGCAAGCCTGCCGGAAAGCCCGGCGCGAAACCTTTCGGCAAGCCCGGCGGGAAGCCGTTTGGTAAGCCGGGAGGCAAACCCGCCGCCAAGTCCGGCGCAAAGCCTGCCGGTAAGCCCCGCACTGGCCCGCCCAAAGGCGGCGCCAGCTAAGCTAGCTCTGCGGCCTTTACCGTCTCGCGCCAGCCCGGATGCATCCATGGGCGCTGGTTCGAGGCGGGCAGAGGTGGCTTGCCCAAGATCATATCCGCTGCCTTTTCGCCCGTCATGATACTTGGCCCGTTCAGGTTGCCGTTCGTGATCCGCGGAAAGATTGAGCTGTCGGCAACGCGCAGCCCGTCCACGCCGATCACCCGGCACTCCGGGTCGACCACTGCGTCCGGGTCATCCGCCGCACCCATCTTGCAGGTGCCGCAGGGGTGATACGCGCTCTCTGCATGCTCTGCGATAAAGGCGTCGAGTTCGTCGTAAGTCTGCACGTCTTTGCCCGGCTGGATTTCCTTGCCGCGATAGGCGTCGAACGCAGCTTGGCTGAATATTTCGCGCGTAAGGCGGATGCAGCGGCGGAAATCCTCCCAATCGGCATCTTGCGACATGTAGTTGAATACGATTTTGGGGGCGGCCATCGGATCGCCGGATGCCAGACTGACCCGTCCGCGCGAGGCGGACCGCATCGGACCGACATGCGCCTGAAAACCATGCCCTTCGGCGGCGGCCTGTCCGTCATAGCGGACGGCCATTGGCAGGAAATGATACTGAATGTCGGGGTATTCCACGCCGGGCCGCGAGCGCAGGAACGCAGCGCTCTCGAATTGGTTCGACGCGCCCAGACCGGATTTGCCAAACAGCCATTGCGCGCCGATCATGCCCTTGGACCACAGGTTCCAATGCTTGAAGAGGGTGATAGGCTGGGTGCAGGCCTGCTGTATATATAGCTCCAGATGGTCCTGTAGATTGCCACCTACGCCGGGGCGGTCAGCGATTACGTCAATGCTATGTTCGGCCAGGTGCGCGGCAGGGCCAACACCCGACAGCATCAGTATCTTGGGCGAGTTGAAAGCGGACGCGGCCAACACCACCTCGCGATTGGCGTGGACGATCTGGGTCTTGCCGCCCCGTGTAATCTCGACCCCTGTCGCGCGCCCGTCCTCGATGATGATGCGCCGGACAAAACAGCGCAGTATGTCGCAGTTGGGGCGTTTCAGCGCGGGCCGCAGATAGGCGTTAGCGGCCGACCAGCGACGCCCGCGATGGACGGTCTGCTCCATCGGGCCAAAGCCCTCTTGTTTCTCGCCATTGTAGTCGTCTGTCGTCTCGTATCCTGCTTGGCGGCCAGCCTGCACAAATGCATCGAACAACGGATTGACGCGTGGCCCGCGCGTCACATGCAGCGGGCCGTCGGTGCCGCGCCAGGTTGGATCGCCGCCATGGCCACCATCGGTCCAATTCTCCAGCCGCTTGAAGTAAGGCAGCACGTCGGCATAGCCCCAGCCAGCAGCGCCCGCCTGTTCCCAATGGTCGAAATCGCGGGCATGGCCGCGCACATAGACCATCCCATTAATTGACGACGACCCGCCCAGCACCTTGCCGCGCGGCGCGGCAAGGCGGCGGTTGTTCAGGTGCGGCTCAGGCTGAGAGGTATAGCCCCAGTCATAGCGCTTCATGTTCATCGGATAGCTGAGCGCGGCAGGCATCTGAATAAACGGCCCCGCATCGGTACCGCCATATTCCAGCACCAGCACAGTGTGCTTGCCGTCCTCGGACAGACGGTACGCCATTGCTGACCCGGCTGATCCCGATCCGATGATGACAAAATCGGCCTGCATGATGATCCCTTTCCTGAGCGCGTTAGACAAATACTTACCAACGGTCAGTTTTATAGTCAAAAGGTAAATATTGTGACCCCTCCGCTGCCGCGCTAAGCTGGCGGCGCAGCAACACGGCAGGCATATGGCACGGCAATCCATCGGAGATATCAGGCGTGCGGAGCTATCGCAGGCGGCGTTCGACGCACTGGTGCGCCACGGCATCCGTGGCACTACACTGGACCGCGTGGCAAAGATCGCCGGCGTGTCCAAGGGCGTTGTTCTGCATCATTTCAAGGACAAAGATGCCCTCTTCGAGGGAGTTCAACGCAAGGCAAACAGCGTCCTGCGCATCTGCGTGACTGAACTTTTGCGCCACGCAGACACCCCGCTTGAGCGGCTCTATGCCATCGTCGTCGGTAATTTCGCGGCGCCAGTGTTCCAGCAGGAAATCTGCCACGCGTGGATTTCGCTCTGCTCGGACGTGCCGCACAACCGGCAAAGCCAGCGTATTCAGACGGTTGTGCATGCCCGCATGCGCAGCAACTTGATGAGTGCGCTACATCCGCTTGCGGGCGCGGACGCGCCTCGCATCGCCTTCCAACTCCGCACGGTGATGGACGGCATCTGGCTGCGCGCCAGCTTCCAAATCGCGGCAATGACTGGGGCCGAAGGCGTGGCCGAGGTAGATTTCGCTGCGCGTCACCTGTTAGCCGCGCATCGTATTGCGTCCGCTGATATGGACGCCGCCCTGAGCAAAATGCAAAATCTAGCTGGCCTCATCCTAACAACGCGCGCGTTTCGCGATCAAGCGCTGACGGCAGGCTAATCAGTGTCATTCACTGGGGCTTTGCCCCCGCCGCCCTTCGGGCGCCTCCCCCAGGATATTTTCAGCAAAAAGAATGGGGGCCCCGCTTTTCTTCTTGCTTCCAATATCCTCGCCGAAGGCGAAATCCTTCCTTTGACCGGTAAGTCAAATCACGCGGATAACATCTTTGTCGATGGCTAACACATAGCCTTGGCGCGCGATGTTTTTGACCAGCAGTTCGCTAATCATCTGGTTACCCAGCGTATCGCGCAGCCGCTTAATCCGCGTGGCGCCGGCCGCTTCATCGCAATCGACGGCGGCGCGGCCAGACACGATACCCTCTATCTCGGCGCCGGTCAGGATGTCGCCATCCATTCGCGCCTCGGCCAGCACCGAGAGTGTTTCGATCGCTGCATCGGTCAGCTTGAACCCCATATTGTTTAGATAGACCGATTTTTCGGCCCGGCTGATCAACAGGGAGCTGACCTGAATGCCGGACCGCTCTATCTGAGCCATGCGTCGATTGAGAAGCGTCAGCATCACAAGAAAGACGAGCGCGGCGATCAGTAGCGCTGTACTAAAAATCAGCAGCACAAAGATCACCATCCGGTAGCTGACCAGCGTCTCACTAAAGGCGGTGCCAGACAGGGCGAGGATTTCAAGTAGCTTGATGTCTCCGTCGCTGGTCAACGCGTCGTTCTCTACAAAGATCTGCTCGACCCTTGCGTTAAATGCGCCCGCATCGGGAAGTGTCACAAAAAGCAGCACCGCCGCCAGCGCCAATATGGCGACGATTGAGGCGACGCCCAGCGCTACCACGCGGCTGCCCGAGCGGCGGGCATCGGCGGCAAGTATGATGTCGCCGTTCATTGCTCGGACACCGATAGTACCTTGAGCAGGGTCAGGCCCTGTGCGCCAAGCTGCCGCCGTAGTTGCGCGCGCGCCGCGGCAACCGTGCAAGCGCCGTCGATCATGGCGGTGGCATAGAATAGCTCCAGCGGGTTGTCCCGCTTGGCCTTGTATTCAACGATGCATGCCGCGTTCGCGGGCGTTGCAAGCAGGGCGACTAAGGCCAGTGGGGTGATTATTTTCATCATAGCGTCACGATGGAGAAGCGCGCGCCGCTATTCAATATCCATTGTCGCGCAGCGGCTTGGTTATCGGATAACACTCAGGTGATATTGTTTGCCTGCGCCGCGTGGGGCCATCTTAAACCCACCAAGGAGCCACACCCGAAAGGAAACAATAAAATGTCTGGCAAATTCATCTCATTCATCGTCGCGGCGTCAATCGCCGTAACTGGCATGACCGCCGCCCCGGCGCAGGCAAGTGATCGTGATCTAGCACGCGCGCTGGCTGCAATCGCCGGAGTCGCGATTATTGGCGCCGCAGTCCACGACAGCCGCAAAGACAAACGCCACGCCGCCCCAAGCAGATATCGGTCCAAAAAGAGCTATCGCGCTGCGCCGCGCCGTGCGTACCAGCAGCCCTACGCGTATCAGCAGCGCCGCCCGGCGGTAGAGCGCGCCTATCGCCAAGGTGTTCGCGATCAGCGGCGAGTCGAGCGCCGCCATGGCCATGGGCAACAGCGCGGTTATAGCGCGCGGCCTTTTGGGTACTAAGGCCCTCGTTGCACGACATCAAGGAAAGGGGGCCCATCAGTGGGCCCCCTTTTCTTTGCCTGCCAGCCGTGCTTCATGCCCGGCATGACTGGACCTGACTATTCATACGAGAACGCAGCGCGCGTTGCGGGCGCATACATCATCGCAGGTGTCGACGAGGTAGGGCGCGGCCCTTTGGCCGGGCCGGTAACTGCCGCCGCCGTCGTGCTGGACCCAGCGAGAATTCCCGAAGGATTGAACGATTCCAAAAAGTTGAGCGGGGTAAAGCGTGCGCTGCTTTATGACCTTATCGCAGCCGTAGCCGAGGTCAGCATCGCCCATGCCAGCGTGGAGGAGATCGACGACTTGAACATCCTGCGCGCCTCGCATCTGGCGATGGAGCGGGCAGTTGCCGGTCTGGCCCGCACCCCAGACATGGCGCTGATCGACGGCAATATGATTCCGCGCGGCCTGACCATTCCGGCCCGCACGATCATCAAGGGAGACGCGCTATCAGTGTCGATTTCGGCGGCCTCAATCATGGCCAAAATATGTCGAGACTGTGTCATGCGGGATTTGGCGCAACACTATCCCGGGTATGGCTGGGAGACGAACGCAGGCTATCCGTCTAAAAGCCACAAAGAGGCGCTCCAAAATCTGGGCGTGACCCCTCACCATAGACGTTCGTTCAAACCCGTCCACAACATCTTGTATCAAGATAAATAACTAACATGCTGATTCAAAAAAGAAATTGACCACGAATCGCCTTTAGCCCAACTTTGTCCACAAGCAGACAGAGCGCAAAAACGCGCCGGGACAGAGGCATGATATGACAAAGATGACAAAGATTGAGGGGGCTCCGACTCTCCCTTTGAACCAGATCCTGAGCGGCGATTGCATCGATGTGATGAACTCGCTTCCCGAAAACTCGGTCGATCTGATCTTTGCTGATCCGCCCTATAACCTGCAGCTCAAGGGTGATCTGCACCGGCCCGATAACAGCCAGGTCGACGCGGTCGATGACGCGTGGGACCAGTTCGACAGTTTTGCCGTCTATGACAAATTCACGCGGGAATGGCTGGCCGCCGCGCGCCGCCTGCTGAAACCCAATGGCGCCATCTGGGTCATCGGCTCTTACCACAACATTTTCCGTGTCGGCGCATCGCTTCAGGATGCCGGTTACTGGATCCTCAACGACGTCGTCTGGCGCAAGTCGAACCCGATGCCGAACTTCCGTGGCAAACGCCTGACCAATGCGCATGAGACGATGATCTGGGCGTCGAAATCCGAGGGTGCGAAATACACGTTCAATTACGAGGCGTTAAAGGCACTGAATGACGGAGTTCAGATGCGTAGCGATTGGGTACTGCCGATCTGTACGGGGCATGAACGGCTCAAAAACGACGACGGCAACAAGGCCCACCCGACACAAAAACCCCAAAGCCTGCTGCACCGCGTCATCGTCGGCAGTACAAATCCCGGCGATGTTGTTCTGGACCCCTTCTTTGGCACCGGCACCACTGGCGCCGTGGCCAAGATGCTGGGCCGCGACTATATCGGGATCGAGCGCGAGGAGGCGTATCGCACCGTCGCAGAAAAGCGCCTGAAGGGCGTGCGCAAATTTGACCGTGAGGCGCTGCAGGTGTCGACGTCCAAGCGTGCCGAGCCGCGCGTGCCATTCGGCCAGCTAGTCGAGCGCGGCATGCTGCGACCGGGCGAGGAGCTGTATTCTCTGAACCAGCGCCACAAGGCCAAGGTGCGCGCTGATGGCACGCTCATCGGCGATGACATCAAAGGCTCGATCCATCAGGTGGGCGCCCATCTGGAAGGCGCGCCCAGCTGCAATGGCTGGACCTACTGGCACTTCAAGAAAGACGGCAAGCGTGTGCCGATCGACCTTCTGCGCCAGCAGATCCGCGCCGAGATGGCAGACCGCCCTAACTAAGTTTCCTCCAAGGTTAATGAACACCGCCGGTGCCTGTGGTCTGACGCTAGGCACCACCTTAACTGCGCCCTGTCGATTTATCGGCGGGGCGCCTTTTTGTGATGCCCGCGCTTGGGGTTACAAGGCCCAAGCTGCCTTTAGCCCGTCCAGCACTGCCTCTTCTGCCGTTCTGGGAGCCATGCAGTCACCTATACCAATTACCTGCCCATCATAGCCGTCCAGCGCCAACAGCAGCGCGTCCGACACCTCGGTCCCCTGCGCCAGCACCAGCGTGTCGGTCTGCTCGACCAACATCGCCTCGCCATTGGCGGCGTTGATGAAATAAGCGGTGTCGCCGTCGGCGCCATATAGCTGCGCGTAAGGAATGATCTCGACGCCCAGCTTCTGCACGCGGCCCACCATTGTGTCGCGCACATAGCTTTGCAACATTTCGCCCGCATGAGTGCCATTGACGCACAGACGCACACGCCGGCCGGCGCTTGCCAGCAGTTCAGCGACGCCAAGGCCGGTCCAATCTGCGCGCCAGTCGGCAATGGTGACAGAGCCGCCGACATTCGCATGGCTGCGCAGCACATCCCAAGCGGTAACGATATGCGCGTCCTCACTGAACTCCATCTCTTGCGGTATCCGCGCGGTGCCGCCAGTGGCGACGATAACGGCATCAGGGGTGACCTGTGCCACGTCCTCCGCAGTCACTGCGCTATTGAGATGCACTGTCACGCCCGCGCGCCGCATCTCGGCCGAAAGGTTCGTGACAATGCCGCCAAATTCGCTGCGCCCCGGCAGCATCTGTGCCAGCAGCGCCTGACCGCCTAACTGGGCTGCGGCCTCATGGAGGGTAACATGATGGCCCATTGCGGCGGCGGTTGCGGCCGCCTTCATGCCCGCCGGGCCACCACCGATAACCATGACTGACTTAGGCGTCTTTGCCATACGCAGCGCGCTATAACGCAGCTCTCGCCCCGATTCGGGGAACTGGATGCAGGAAATCGGCACACCTTTGTGGAAATGCCCGATGCAGGCCTGATTGCAGCCGATGCAGGCGCGGATATCGTCGGGTTTGTCCGCCTTTGCCTTGCCCGGCATCATCGGGTCGCAGATCAGCGCGCGCGTCATACCGCACATGTCGGCCTGGCCCGAGGCAACGATGCCTTCGGCCTCCTGCGGTTGATTGATGCGGCCTGCGACCATGACGGGGATATCGACCGCGCGCTTCACTACATGGGCAAAGGGCGCCAGATATGCGGTCTGCTCAAACATTGGCGGCACGATATGGATCGCGCCGCTCAAAGTGGCGGATGTGCCTGCAATAACGCTCACGTAGTCCAGCTTGGGCGCCAGTGCGCGTATCACCGCAAGACTGCCAGCCTCATCCATACCGCCTTCGGTATGCTCATCGCCCGAAATACGCAGGCCGATGACAAAGCCATCGCCGGTTGCTGCGCGCACCGCCTCCAAAATCTCGCGCAAGAACCGCATTCGGTTCTCGGCGCTGCCGCCATAATCATCCTCACGCATGTTCACTTGCGGGCTGAGGAATTGCGCGGGCAAGTAGCCATGGCTGGCGACAATCTCGACCCCGTCTAGCCCTGCCGTTTGCATACGGGCAGCAGCGGCGGCGTAGCCCGCGACAACTTCGTGGATCATGCGAACGGGCATCGCGCGGGGGATCACATGGAACCTGCCGGAGGGGGTGGCCGACGCGGAGTAGGCGACGGGCGCCGTGCCGTCCGCAACCTCCATAATCTCGCGGCCCGGATGGAACAGCTGGGCGAATATGCGGGTGCCGTGGGCGTGGACGGTACTTGCCAGCCGTTTGAGACCCGGCAAGCAGCTATCGTCCGTCCCCATCAAAACATGCGAGGTGTAGCGCGCCGTCTCGTGCACGCCGACGACTTGGCTGACGATCAGGCCCGCACCGCCGCGCGCACGCGCCTCGTGGTAGGCGATCATCGCATCGGTCACATGGCCATCATGCGCCATCGAGGTGTCATGCCCGGTCGACAGGATGCGGTTTTGTATCGTTACACCGCCGATTTTCAGCGGCGAAAAGAGGGTCGGGAATAGCTGCGATGTTTTTGGCATGAGGGGCGGTCCCGGCTAGGATTTTCAGCCACGCTAGCCCGCTGTTCATTAGCCTTCAAGCGGGCGGCGGATTGCGCGCCTTGTTATAGGGCTGCCAGTCGGTGATCTGGGGGTAATGCGCCTTGCGCCACGCGCGCACACGCGGGTTCATAACGCGCCGCCAGAGGGGCGGGACCATCGCAGCTATCGTCATGATCGGATAGCCGTAGGGCAGTTGTGGCGCGTCGCCTTCGGTGTAGTTTTGCAGCAAGGGAAACCGGCGGTCAGGTTTGTGGTGATGGTCCGAATGGCGTTGCAGATTGATCAGTAGCCAGTTGGTTGCCTTGTGCGCCGCGTTCCAGCTGTGGCGCGGTCTGACATGCTCGTATTTGCCATCGCCCAAATGCTCGCGCGTCAGGCCGTAATGCTCCACGTAGTTGGTCAGCTCCAGCTGCCAGACGGCGACCAATGCCTGCCACAAAAACAGCGCGAGGCCCAACCAGCCGCCAAGGATCAGCGCCAACGCCAGCATTGCGGCCTGTAGCGCCCAGTAGCGAAAAAAGGGATTACTTAGATGCGTCCACGCATGGCCCCGGCGCGCCTGCTGTGCGGCCTCGGCGCGAAAGGCAGACTTTAGCGACATCGGTAGCACGCGAAAAAAGAAGCGGTGAAACCCCTCGTTATAGCGCGCCGTGACCGTGTCGCGCGGGGTGGCGACGTGGCGGTGATGCACTTGCAAATGCTCGGACCGGAAATGCGAATACAGCACCATCGCCAGCAGCAAATCGCCCATCCAGCGCTCAACCTTGGGCTTTTGGTGCATCAGCTCATGCGCGTAATTTATGCCGATAGTGCCAGTGATGACGCCCACACCAAAGAACAGCATGATCTTTTCCGCCGCGCCCAGATGCGCGGCCTGTGGCACGTACCAGATCATCCAGAAAAGCAGCGCGAATTGTATTGGCGCCCAGACCAGCGTGATGCTGCGATACCACGTCATGTCGCCCGCGCCATCGGGGTCCAGATTATCGAGGTTCAGGCCAAGGAACGCATCCAGCAGGGAGAAGAAATACCACGTAAAGATCGGCAACAGCACCACCGTCCAGCCGCCATGCAGCGCGCCCAGTATAGCGATCGGGACCAGCAGCAGCGACATCCAGAACGGCAAGGCGCGGCGGATCTTGGCGGCGGTGGACATGAGGCAGCTCCGGCGATGTTTCGGGCGCAATCTAGCCCATTCCACGCAAAACGCCACGCGACAGATCGAACACCTTGCGCATGACTGTCGGCAGGTGCCCCGGCTGAAATTCGCTTAGCGGCGTGAACTGGCCGCGCGACGGGGCCGCGTCCATGCCGACCTGGGCAATCTCGATCCCAAGGCGCAGGTGAAAATGCGTGAAGGTATGACGCGCCTCCTCACTGAGGCCCTGCCAATCGGCCTCCAGCGGGGGCGCAGGCGCTGGCGCCTCCTCGGCCCAGTCACTGCCGGGCCAGCCCAGCATACCGCCCAAAAGGCCGCGGTCCTCGCGCCGCTCCAACAAGATCGCGCCGTCACTGCGCTGCACGACATATGCGATACCCAAGCGGATCGGCTTGGCCTTTTTCGGGGTCTTTTTCGGCAGTTCCGCCGCTGTCCCGGCCATCCGCGCCACGCACGGCTCGCGCCATGGACAGATCCCGCATGCGGGGTTGCGCGGGGTACAGATGGTCGCGCCCAGATCCATGACTGCCTGTGCATAATCACCGGGGCGCTGCAGGGGCGTCAGCGCGGTCGCGGCTGCGATCAGCTGGGGCTTGGCGCTGGGCAGGGGGGTGTGGATGTCATGCAGGCGCGCCATCACGCGCTCTACATTTCCATCGACGACTACCTCGGGTGCGTCAAACGCGATGGCCGAAATTGCGGCGGCTGTATAGGGGCCAATGCCGGGTAGTTTCAGCAGCGCCGCATGCTCGCGCGGGAACTGGCCGTCATGTTCGGCCACCACCACGCGGGCGCATTTCAGCAGATTGCGCGCACGGGCGTAGTAGCCAAGGCCGGCCCATTCGCCCATCACATCCGCATCCTCGGCGCTAGCCAGATCTATTACGGCGGGCCACCGGGCGATAAAGCGCTGAAAGTAGGCGGTGACGGCGGCGACTGTCGTCTGTTGCAGCATCACCTCGGACAGCCAGATACGATAGGGATCAGGCCGCGCGCCTGCGCCCTGTGCTGCCGGGCTAACGCGCCACGGCATATCGCGCGCATGGCGGTCATACCATTTCAGCAGATCAACCGCCGTTGGCTGGGGCAGACCCGCGGCATTTACCGTCTCACGCATTCTTTATGTCCACTTTGGCTTATCTGCTGGCAAGACCAGCACCATGCCTTAGAATGGCCCGCACCGACAGGAGGTCAATCCATGCCACCCCGCCGCCCCACGACCAAGGGCTTTGCACGCTCCAGCACTCTGCTTCAGGACCGGATCCGCAAGGCATCCGAGAGCCGGGGCTTTGCCGAATCGCGTTTGCTGACCCAATGGAGCGAGACAGTGGGCGAGGAAGTTGCAGCCATCGCACGGCCCGTCAAGGTGGGCTACGGTCGCGGCGGCATGGGCGCGACGCTGACCTTGCTGACCACCGGTGCGCAGGCCCCTATGCTGGAGATGCAAAAGGAGCAACTGCGTGCCAAGGTGAATGGCATTTATGGCTATAACGCCATTTCCCGCATCACGATCACACAGACCGCACCGACAGGTTTTGCCGACGGGCAGGCCAGCTTTCAGCACCGCGCGCCCAAACCCGCGCCGCCCGCGCCAAACCCCGAAGCGGTGGCCGAGGCGCGCCGCATTGCCGCGCCCGTGGCCGATGCTGGCCTGCGCGAAGCGCTTGAAGCCCTCGCGCAAAACGTATTAACCAGATCCAAACGCTGATCCGAAAAGGAATACATATATGAACCGCAGAGTAATGATCGGTGCCGCCGCTGCGGCCGTCGCACTTGGCGCCGTCTGGTGGCAGCTAGGCGGTCAGGAAACCACCGGCGCCGCGACAGCTTCGACGTCCGAATACGCCGATGTCGACACCTCCTCGATCACCGAAATGACGATGGGCCCTGAGGATGCGAAGGTGACGATCACCGAATACGCCTCATTTACCTGCCCGCATTGTGCGACGTTCCACCAGACCACGTTCAAGGAGCTGAAGCGCGACTACATCGACACCGGAAAGGTGCACTTCATTTACCGCGACGTCTATTTTGACCGGGTTGGCCTATGGGCGTCGATGGTTGCGCGTTGCGGCGGGCCTGTGCGGTTTTTCGGCATTTCCGACATGCTCTATTCGCAGCAAAAGGAATGGCTGGCGGCTGACGATGCCGTGACCATCTCGAACAATCTGCGCCGTATCGGCAAGGTTGCCGGGCTGGAAGAGGATCAGATCAACGCCTGCCTTGAGGATTCTGAAAAGGCCGAGACGCTGCTGGCATGGTTCAATCAGAACAAGGATGCCGACGACATCAATTCTACGCCGACGCTGATGATCAACGGCAAGCAATATAGCAACATGGCCTATTCCGAGCTTAAGACCATCATCGACGAAAAGCTGGCCGAATGAGCGCGGCGCCCCTCGCAGGCCTCAAGGTCGTCGAGTTGGCGCGCATTCTGGCTGGCCCTTGGGCCGGCCAGACGCTGGCCGATCTGGGCGCTGAAGTCATCAAGGTCGAAAGCCCCGAAGGCGACGATACCCGCCGCTGGGGCCCACCGTTCATTGAGCGCGATGGGGATCGCAGCGCCGCCTATTTCCACGGCTGCAACCGGGGCAAATCCAGCGTTGCCATTGATTTTCGCACCCCCGAAGGGCAGGCGCAGGTGCGCGATCTGCTGTCCGGCGCCGACATTGTGATCGAGAATTTCAAGGTCGGCGGGCTGGCGAAATACGGGCTGGACTACGCCAGCCTGTCGCAGGATTTCCCGCAGCTGATTTATTGCTCGATCACCGGGTTCGGGCAGGATGGCCCATATGCGCACCGTGCGGGCTATGACTATATCATTCAGGGCATGTCTGGCCTGATGTCGATCACCGGCGCGCCCGAGGGTCAGCCCCAGCGCGTAGGCGTGGCGATCACCGATATTTTTACCGGCGTTTATGCGACCACCGCGATCCTCGCCGCGCTTCACCAGCGCAGTTCAACAGGCAAGGGCCAGCAGATCGACATGGCCCTCTTGGACGTGGCCGTGGCGGTGACGGCCAACCAGTCGATGAACTACCTGTCAACCGGCGAGGCGCCGGGCCGGATCGGGAACTTCCACCCCAACCTCGCGCCCTATCAGGTGTTCGATTGCTCGGATGGCTACATCATAATCGCCGTCGGCAACGACACGCAATACCAGCGTCTGTGCGGCGCGTTGGGCGTGCCTGAACTGGCAACCGCGCCTGAATATGCGACCAACGCCGACCGCGTGGCGCTGCGCGATCAGCTAAGCGCGCTCTTGACGGCGCGGACTGTAACCTTCTCAAAGGAAGCGCTGCTGGCTGCGTGCGAGGGCGCAGGCGTGCCTGCCGGGCAAATCAACACGCTGGATGAGGTTTATGCCGATCCGCAGGTTATTGCGCGCGGCATGCAGATCGCGCCGGATGGCGTGCCGGGTGTGCGGACGCCTATCCGGTTTTCGGATGCAGATTTGTCGCTGGATAATGCCTCGCCAAAATTGGGCAGGACGGACTGATGTTGGAGCGCCGGGCTAAACGCCTAGCGCTTCCAATCGCGCATCCAGTTCAGCCCAGTCCCCAAGCTCTAGCCGCACAGGCAGCGTCAGCACCTTAGCGCGAAATTCTGCCGGCAGCCGCACGGCGTCCTTTTCGGTCGTCACCAGTTGCGCGCCCAATTTTTGCGCCTCTGCCTCTAGCCGGGCCAGTAGTGCGGGCGTAAAGGGTTGGTGATCATCCAGCGCCTCGAACCCCGCCAGCACAGCACCCATTCCGCGCAGGGTGGCAAAGAACTTCTCGGGGTGGCCTATCCCGGCAAAGGCAAAACAGCGCGTGCCGTTCCAGTCCATGCCAGTGGCCAGAGGCGCCAGCACGCCCTTGAGGTGCGGCAATCGTATCGCATCGCCCCAAGCTGCCTTAAACTTAGTCTGTGCAGACGTGCTGCCGATGGATAATAGCAGGTCGGCGCGGGCGAGGCCGACGTCAACAGGCTCACGCAGCGGTCCGGCAGGCAGGCAGCGGCCATTGCCGAAGCCAGCCACGGCATCAACCACAATGATGGACAGATCCTTGTGCAGCGATGGGTTTTGAAACCCATCATCCAGTACGATCACCTCTGCACCGGCCCGCGCGGCGGCGAGTGCGCCAGCGGCGCGGTCGAGGGCGACCCACGTGGGGGCAAAGGCGGAAATGAGCAGCGGCTCGTCCCCCACATCGGCGGCATCATGGAGGGCGGGATCGACCTGCAGAGGTCCGGCCTGCTTCCCGCCATGGCCGCGGCTGACGACATGCACGGCGCGGTTTCGTGCGATCAAATGCTGGACCAGCGCAATCACCGTCGGCGTCTTGCCCGTGCCGCCTGCGTTCAGGTTGCCCACGCAAATCACCGGCACCGGCGCACGCGTCGGCGTGCCCTGTGCCAGCCTGCGCGCAGTCGTCCGCGCATAGAGGGCGCCCAAAGGCGATAGCAGCCGCGCGCGCAGCCCCGGCGCAGAGGCAGGGCGCAACCAGAAGGCGGGCGCGCGCATCAGGCCCATTCCAGATCGTCGAGCATGTCGTGGAGCAGTGCGAGTATCTTGTCCATCAACTCTGCACTGGCGGTGGCAACCTCCCACGCGGCGTGGGCCATGGCGGCACTCTGATCGGCGGCGATCAGGTGCGACAGCGCCGCAGACAAGGTGCTGGCATCGCGCACAATTCGTGCGCCGCCTGCGCTGGCATAGCGCCTGTAGCTGGGCATATATCGCGCGACATTGGGGCCGTAAACGATGGCCGCCCCATGCGCCGCCGGCTCATTCGGATCACTGCCGCCCATACCAGGAAGCAGCGAACTGCCCATCATCGCAATGGTTGCAAGCCGGTACCACAGGCCCATCTCGCCGCGCGTGTCGGCCAGCAATACCTGCGTCGCCTCCCCCGGCATCCCGCCATGCGACCAGACGGCATGGCGCCAGTTGCCTTGCCTGAGAGTCGTGCGGAATGCCTCCGTCTCTGACAGATCGGCGGGCACGAGGATCAGGAACAGCCGATGCGCCAAGCGGCTGGCCTGCCGGTGCGCACCAAGGATCGTAGCTAGCTCGGAGTGGCGGACCATCGCGGCCAGCCAGATGGGCCGCCCCCGTAGGGACGTGGCCATCTCGTCGCGCAGACCCTCGTCATAGGGCAGCGCAATCGCACCCTCCTGAAAGAGGCCAGCGACGGTGATCTTTGCGTCCTCGACACCCAGCCGCCGCAGATATTGCGCCGCTTTTTCAGAGCGCGCCATGACTGTGCGGAACCGCCCCAGCAGCGCCGGCGTCACATCCGGCAGCCAGTGCCAACCGGGCCGCTCCAGCAGCGACACCTCTGCATCAACCAGGATCATCGGAATGCCCGCCGCATCAGCCGAAGTGACCAGCGCCGGCCGTAGTCCGCCGCCCGTCCACAGGCAGATATCAGGCCGCCAATGTGCCAGAAATGCGCCCGCGTTCGACGGGCTGTCGGCGCCCAGTGGCTGGTGATACGTCATTGCGCGCGCGCGAACGGGCCACCTTATGCCCTCGCCTGTGGTCAGCAGCAGGTGCAGCCCGCCGCCCGTGACACCGGGCGCGCCGCCGCGCTGCGCCGCCAGCCGCTGAGCCATCTGAATCAGCGCATCGGCGTGCTCAAGGCTCGTCGCGTGGCCCCAGATCACCGCGCCCTCTGGCCGCGCCGCTGTAGGTACAAAGCTATCCTCAGGCGTGCCGCGCCGGGCCAGTGCCATATAGGCCGCAAGGCTGAGAGAGCGCGTCACGGCAGGCGGCCTCAGCCCAGCTCTTCGGTCGGCGAGGCGGCTGTTTCCTCATCGCGCAGGCGGTGCAGATGCGCGATGAAGTAGCGCATATGCGCATTGTCGACTGTCCGCTGCGCCTCGCCCTTCCAGGCGTTATGGGCGCTTTTGTAGTCGGGGAATATGCCGACGATGTGCAAATCGCTCGGGTCTTTGAACACGTTCTTTGCCGGATCGATTAGCTCGCCGCCAAAAACGAGGTGAAGGCGTTGGGTCATGGCTGGCTCCTATCGTGAAAATGTTGGGGGGAAGGTATGGCGCAGTGCAGGTGGGGGCAAGGGCGGCTTGGTCTGCAAGGCATTCGCGAATCAGGCCAAAGCCGCCCGGTCTACGTCTCAGTCCCCTAGGTCACACCACACCGATGCCCGTTGTAGCGGGCGCTTTTCGATCACTCCCAGCAGCTGACGAGGACTGTCATGCCGTTCGCGCGCTCGGCCATCTGCGCCGGGGCAAGCGCGGCACCGGACGCTGCGGTGACAGGTGTTGCGCCTGCCTCAATCAGCACGCGTGACAGCGCCGCGGCATCGGCGGCAAACGCGACGTCACCGGGCAAAACGCGCCCGCCCTGCATACGCGGCAGCAGCATTCCCAGTACGGCGCCGCTCGCATCCATCACCGGGCCGCCAACGTCGCCCTCCAGCGCGCTTAGCGCCAGGCGCGCGACGTTTTCCTGCCCGTCCAGCCCGCGAACATCCGACACCTTGCCAAAGATCAGCGACGGCGCGCCCAGCACGCCGCCATAGGAATAGCCCGCGACAGTCACCTCTGATTGCAGGCGGGGCGCGGTACCGGCCAGCGCGGCCACTCCGATAGGGGCCATCGCGGCCTTCGGACGCAGCACGGCCACGCCGAGGGCCGCGTCTGAGGCGGTGATATCTGCATCGCGATCATCCTCGATCGTTATGCGTCCGCAGGCCCCGACAATTTCCGATGTGGTCACGACTGTCCCGCGCCCATCGACATAAAAACCCGACCGCGAAAACAGCGGTTTACGGATCGCAAGCCCCGACACGAGATCGATGCTTTGGGCGTCATTGGCGCCGGCAGCAGGGTCCAAGACGCCATCCGTGCGGGCAAAGCTATCCTGCATCACACCCAAGATACGCGTGCGCCGCTCCTCGTCGCCAGTCGGCCAGATCAGCGTAAACCCCTTGATTTTGTCATTCTCCAGGCGCGCCTCAGTGTGCGAGATCATGCGCGCATTCTGACCAGTGAGGGTAAAGCTGTCATTGCCACGCTCGCGCGGGCCGTCCTTTGGCACGATTTCCAGCGTCTGCATAATGTCGTAAAGACCAAAGAGCGTGTCTTGCGTGCCCTCCTGGCTGATCATCAGAACGCGCGCCGGGATGTCGCCGATGCTGTCAAAATGCGCGAAGGGCGGCTCGTACCGCGCGAATTTCATGACGCCCAGCGGGACCTGCATTTCGATACCCATTTTCGGCTCGGAGACGAGTTTCATGCCCATGCCGTCCAATACAGCATTGTATTGCGCTAGCAGATCGGCGCGCTGCATCGTCGTCAGAATTCCCGTCGGCTCGCGACCATTCGCGCGTTGCCAGCTGGCCATCGAATTGCGCGTACCGGCGCCAAATGCAGCGTCGATGCGGCCATCATAATGCCCGGCCCATGCCAGCGCGATCTGCAATTGCGCCCGCTCGTCTGCGGTCAGTAAACGCTCGCTGGTGCGAGCCTCGCGTGGGGTCTCGTCCGCGGCTTCGGGCGCTGGCTCAGGTTCGGGTACCGGCTCAGGGGTTATGGCTGCGACTTCTGGCTCTTGCACCGGCTCTGCCGTCTCGTCCAAGGCCAGCGCCGCCGCGCCGCCCGTTGCTGGCACGGCCGCGCCGCTGGCCAGCAGATTCGCACCAACGGGCCATATCTGGCGGGCATATTCGCTGCTGGCGGCAATATAGCTGTCGTTCGGTATGCGTCCGTCGCGGCGCAACTGCCGCAGGATTTCATCCGCATTTTCAGCAGTATAAGGCCCCAGCGCCACGACATACCAACCTGACCCGCCCAGATCAAAGCCGTTTACGTCCTGCAATTGCCCGCTGCGTCTGCGCAGCGCCTCGTTGATGGCGGCAAGGTTTGGCTGCGCCTCAATCTGGACCCAGACCAGATCCTGTGCCCCGGTGGGCGCCTGCGCGGTGGATTGCTGTGCAAAGGCGATGGCGACGCCGACCAACAAGGCGAAGGTCGCCGCCAGAAATGTCCGTGTCATTCTATCCGTCACCTTTGCAATAGTCGTAAATTCCGCCGCGTTCAGGGCGTTCTAACAAAAAACTGCTGATATGCATCTAAAATATGCCGCAACACCGCCTTTGATGGCAGAGACCGCTTTGCCGCAAAATACCCCTGCTGGCCTGATTGACGCTATGACCGCCCCGCCGTAGGTAGAAGGCGTGATTTCTGGGGCACCCGCCCTTGATATCGATGAGGGGCCCAGCATGACCGCGACGACAGGGAAACCGCGCAGCTTTCAGGAGATTATCCTGAGATTGCAGAGCTATTGGGCCATGAAAGGCTGCGCCATCATGCAGCCCTACGATATGGAGGTCGGGGCCGGCACGTTCCATCCCGCCACCACCCTACGCAGCCTTGGGGCGCGCCCGTGGGCCGCGGCCTATGTGCAGCCCTCACGCCGCCCGACTGACGGGCGCTATGGCGAAAACCCCAACCGCTTGCAGCATTATTACCAGTATCAGGTGCTGATCAAACCCAGCCCGCCCGATCTTCAGGCGCTCTATCTGGGATCGCTTGAGGCGATCGGCATCGACATGCAACTGCATGACATCCGCTTTGTCGAGGATGATTGGGAATCGCCGACGCTTGGCGCTTGGGGTCTGGGATGGGAGGTCTGGTGCGACGGTATGGAAGTCAGCCAGTTCACATATTTCCAGCAGGTCGGCGGCCACGATTGCACACCCGTATCGGGCGAATTGACCTACGGGCTGGAGCGTTTGGCGATGTATGTCCTTGGCGTCGATCACGTCATGGACATGTCTTACAACGATCCCGATGCGACCATCCCGCTTAGCTATGGCGATGTATTTCGCCAAACCGAGGAGGAGTATTCGCGCTGGAATTTCGACATCGCCAATACCGACATCCTCTTGCGCCACTTTGAGGAGGCTGAGGCCGAATGCCGCGCCATTCTGGATGCGCCTGAGGATGATCCGAAAACTGGCAAGCGCATCGTCATGGCCCACCCGGCCTATGACCAATGCATAAAGGCCAGCCACATCTTTAACTTGCTGGACGCACGCGGCGTCATCTCCGTGACCGAGCGGCAGGCCTATATCGGCCGCGTCCGCGCGCTGGCCAAGCAATGCGCTGATGCGTTTGTTCAAACCACCGCTGGGGGGCGGGCGGCATAATGGGAAAGTTTCTGACAGTGCTATTGCTTACCTGCGCCATCGGTGGCGGCGCCTTGATGTATTATCAGCAGGTCTATGCCTACTATGATGAGGTCACGCCGAATGGCAAGACGGACGTACAGATTACGTCGCTGATCACCGGCGCGCCGGAGCCTATCTTGTACGATGAATTCCGCGCCATTGATGCCAATAGCTCGCCCATTCGCTATCGCGCCTGCTTTCACACCACCAGCAGCCAGGCCATGCTGACCGAGACTTATGTGCTGGACGATGAGGCTGTGCCGCTGACCGCGCCCGGCTGGTTCAACTGCTTCGACGCCAAGGATATCGGCGCCGCGATGGAGGACGGCAGCGCGCTGGCGTTCCTCGGGACTGCAAATATCGAATACGGCATCGACCGCATGGTTGCTATTCACGAGGACGGTCGCGGCTGGGCGTGGGACCAGATCAACCGCTGCGGCGAAATCGTCTTTGACGGAAATCCCGCCCCCGCCGATTGCCCCGCACCGCCCGAAGGATACTGACCCATGCCCGATCTTCTGATCGAACTTTTCTCTGAGGAAATCCCAGCCCGGATGCAGACCCGCGCGGCGGACGACCTGAAATCGCGCGTGACGGATGGCCTTGTCGAGGCCGGCCTGACCTACGCGGGCGCCGCCGCCTTCTCGACCCCGCGCCGCCTGACGCTGGCGCTGGAGGGGCTGACCGCATCCTCGCCCACGACCCGCGAAGAGCGCAAGGGCCCGCGAACCGACGCGCCCGACAAGGCGATAGAGGGGTTCCTGCGCGGCGCGGGTGTTAGCCGCGACGATCTGGAGGTCCGGGACGAGAAAAAAGGGCAGGTCTACTATGCCACCATCACCAAGCCGGGACGCGACGCAGATGCTATCATCGCCGAGGTGCTGGAAGGCGTCATTCGCGGCTTCCCCTGGCCGAAATCCATGCGCTGGGGCAATGGCACGCTGCGCTGGGTGCGGCCGTTGCATTCGATCCTCTGCATCCTGACGGATGAAGCGGGCGAGGCGCGTGTCGTAGATCTGGACGTGGACGGGATCGTGGCTGGCAACACCACCGAGGGCCACCGATTTATGGCACCGGGGCGGTTTTCTGTCACAGGCTTTGACGACTACACCGCCAAGCTAAAGAAACGCCACGTCGTTCTCGACGCGCGCGAGCGGTCCGAGGCGATCTGGCAAGACGCGACCAATCAGGCGTTTGCCGCCGGGCTGGAAGTGGCCGAGGACGCGAGCCTCTTGGCCGAGGTGGCGGGGCTGGTCGAATGGCCGGTCGTCTTGATGGGCACCATTGACGACGCGTTTTTGGGCCTGCCGCCCGAGGTGCTACAAACCTCAATGCGCGAGCATCAAAAGTTCTTCTCGGTCCGCAGTTCCAAGACTGGCCGGATCGAACGCTTTATCACCGTCGCCAACCGCGAGACGGCCGATCAGGGCGTGACCATTCTGGCCGGCAACCAAAAGGTGCTGTTCGCGCGTTTGTCTGACGCCAAGTTTTTCTGGGAGAATGACCTGCGCATCGCCAAGGCTGGCGGGCAGGAATGGCAGAAAGCGCTTGAGAACGTCACGTTCCACAACAAGCTGGGCTCACAAGCCGACCGGGTAAACCGCATCGCCGCACTGGCGCGCGAGATCGCGCCGGTCGTTGGCTGCGACGCCAATCTGGCCGAGCAAGCCGCCCGCTGGGCCAAGTCCGACCTGCCGTCGGAAATGGTCTATGAATTCCCCGAATTGCAGGGCCTGATGGGGCGGTATTATGCGGACGCCGCTGGGTTCCCGTCCGAAGTCGCAGCGGCGGCGCAGGAGCATTACTCCCCGCTGGGGCCGTCCGATGATGTGCCGACTGCGCCGATATCTGTGGCTGTGGCACTGGCGGACAAGCTGGATATCCTGACGGGGTTCTGGGCGATTGATGAGAAGCCGACCGGAAGCAAGGATCCGTTCGCGCTACGCCGGGCGGCGCTGGGGCTTATTCGGTTGGTGCTGGAGAACGAAGTCTCTATCCACTTAAAACAACTGGCCGGGTTGTGGTTAGGAGCCAACGACAGTGCTTGTCAGAAAGCGCTGACGGCAAGCAAGGCAGCGCAAAAGCGTCTCAATGAGACGATGGAAGATAGCCCGATGGATATTCAAGAGCGATTGACTATCGCTACTTATGAACGCGATATCGGACTGCGATGCGCGGAAGTTGGCGCTGACCTCCTCTCCTTCTTCCACGACCGCCTCAAAGTCTATCTCCGCGACCAAGGCATCCGCCACGACGTCATCGACGCCTGCATCGAAATGCCCGGCAATGACGACCTCGCCCTCTTGGTCAAGCGCGCCACCGCACTCAGCGATTTCCTGAAAACCGAGGATGGCGGCAACCTGTTGCAAGGCTTCAAGCGGGCCAACAACATCCTCAGTCAAGCCGAGGATAACGACGGTGTCGAATACTCCTACGGTGCCGACGTCAAATTCGCCGAAACGGATGAGGAGCGTGCATTGTTCGCCGCGCTGACGAACGCTGAGCCAAAGGTGGCCGCAGCTGTCAAGTCTGAGGATTTCGCCGCCGTCATGACAGCGCTGGCAGGTCTGCGGGCGCCTATAGATGCGTTCTTTGACGCGGTTCAGGTGAATTCCGAGAACCAGATCGTGCGGCGCAACCGGCTGAATATGCTGGGCCAGATCCGTAAGATCGGGCTGGCAGCAGCCGATCTGACACGGATCGAGGGGTAGGCATGCCGCCTTCCACAAAGAGCGGGCCAGCCAGAATGAAGCGCCTTGCAGGGCCGTAGCAGCGCCATCCTACGGCCCAGCGGCTGCCCGGCGCGCGCTCCTTGCGCCTATCCGGACTTTCCCTTGCCATGTGGGCCATCGGGCCTATGCTGCACCGACAAAGAAAAGGTGCCGCAGTGCAGCAAATTCATCCAGACGTCACATTGATTGCGCCAGATGCGCCGATTCACGTCAATACGCATGGCGGGCGGGCGAAATGTCTGCAACGCCTCGCGCGGCTCGATCTGCCTGTGCCGCCGACGGTTGCGCTGTCATTCGATACCGTCCACGCCATTGCGGTAGGCGACATGCCCGATATGCACGCGCTGCTCGCGCAGTTGGATAGTGAGGCGCTGTTATGCGTGCGCCCCTCGTCGGAGGATAGCGATTGGGGCGGGCCGCGCGCGGTGCTGAACATCGGTATGTCGGACGCCATGCGCGATGTGCTGGCAGACCGCATCGGCCCTGATGCGGCGACACGCCTCTACCTGCGGTTCGTCGAAAACTACGCGATTGAGGTCGCGCGGCTGGACCCGGACATGCTGGACGAAATGCCGGATGCACCGGGCGACGCGCTGGCCTTTGCCTTACGTGTCTATGAGGAAGAGACAGAAGAGGCCTTTCCCCAAGACCCCGCCGTGCAACTGGCCGAGGTGCTGCGCAGTATGGCGCGCGCGTGGGACGGCACGACCGCCCGCATCCTGCGGCAGGCCAAGGGCGCGCCGATTGATGCGGGCCTGGGCCTTGTGGTGCAGGAAATGGCCATCGGGCTGGGGCGCGGCGAATGTGGCAGCGGCGTTATGCAACTGGTCAACAGCAAGTCAGGCGCGCGCCAAATCACGGGCCGCTACCTCAGCCAAAGCCAAGGCCGCGATGCCCTAAGCGGGGGCACCGGAACACTTTACCTAGAGCGCGATCCGCGTGGTCCGTCGCTGGAGGAACTGGCGCCTGAGGCGTTTGGCCAGCTGAAATCGCACCTGTCGCTAATGCGCGAGAAACTCCGCGAGGAAATGCAGGCCGAATTTACCATTGAAAATGGCAAGCTGCACCTGCTGGACGGCGTGCGCGTGGCGCGGAACGCCCGCGCCGCCGTCAGCATCGCCGTGGCATTGGCCGAGGAGGGCATCATCACTCGTGAAGAAGCGCTAATGCGGATCGAGCCGCGCGCCCTGAACGAGCTGCTGCACCGGCAGGTCGATCCCGAGGCCAAGCGCGACGTGCTGGCGCGCGGGATCGCCGCCAGCCCCGGCGCGGCGACCGGCAAGATTGTATTTACCGCCGAGGCATCGCAGGCCGCCGCCGCCCGCGGCGAGGCGACGGTGCTGGTCCGGCGCGAGACGACGTCCGAGGATATTCGCGGCATGCACGCCGCCGTCGCCGTCCTGACCGAGCGTGGTGGAATGACCAGCCACGCCGCTGTCATCGGTCGCGGTATCGGGCTGCCTTGTGTCGTTGGAGCGTCCTCAATCCGGTTTCAGACGGTCAATCGCAAGCTGACCGCGCCCGATGGCCGCATCCTGCGCGAGGGCGACCAGATCACCATTGACGGCACCAATGGCGAAGTATTGTTTGGTCAGGCGCCGCTGCTGGACGCAGGGCATGACGACAGCTTTGCGGTGCTGATGGAATGGGCCGATGATGTGCGCGACATCGCTGTGCGCGCCAATGCTGACACGCCGATGGACGCAAAGATGGCGCGAAATTTTTCCGCGCAGGGCATCGGTCTGTGCCGGACCGAGCATATGTTCTTTGAGGAGGCACGCCTGCGCGTCATGCGCGAGATGATCTTTGCCGGTACCAGCCCAGACCGCGCCGCCGCGCTAGAGCGGCTGTTGCCGATGCAACGCGATGATTTTGCTGATCTGTTCCGTATCATGCAGGGGCAGCCCGTCTGCATCCGCCTGCTGGACCCGCCACTGCACGAGTTCCTGCCAAGCGACCGCGCAGGCCACCGCGAGTTGGCCGAGGCGCTGGATTTGCCGTTGTCTCAAGTCACGAGCAGGGTCGAGGCCTTGGGCGAATATAACCCAATGCTTGGGATGCGCGGTGTCCGGCTGGGCATTACGTTGCCGGAAATCTACGAGATGCAGGTGCGCGCTATCTTTGAGGCGACGATCAAGGTCGCCGGCGAGGGTGTCGAGATTGTCCCCGAGATCATGATCCCGCTGGTGTCGGCCAGCCGCGAAGTCGAATTGGTCAAATCCAGCGTCGACAGCGTTGCTGCTGCCGTGCGCCGCGAAACGGGGCAAAAGTTCGATTATCGCCTTGGCGTCATGGTCGAGACGCCGCGCGCCGCGCTGCGCGCTGGCGATATTGCGCCGCAGGTGTCGTTCCTCAGCTTCGGTACGAACGATCTGACGCAGATGACCTACGGCCTCAGCCGCGACGACGCCGGTCGATTTATGTCGGAATACGTCCAGCTCGGCGTCTATCCCGAAGACCCGTTTCACACCCTCGATCTGGACGGCGTGGCCGAACTGCTAAGCATTGGGGCCGAGCGCGCGCGCGCGGCAAATCCGGACCTGACCCTATCAATTTGCGGCGAACACGGCGGCAACCCCGAATCGATTGCCTTCTGCCGGGCAGTAGGATTCGACTATGTGTCCTGTTCGCCGTTCCGCGTGCCGGTTGCACGGCTGGCTGCCGCACAACTTGCGGTCAGGGACAAGATCGGGTGAAATAATGCGGCAAGCCCGCGATATCCTACGCTTTTCTATTGATTTTGCTCATTAGCCCAGAGTCTAAAAGCGGCGTAAAACCGCCTGAAATCGGCGTGGGCTGGACCCTTGAGCCTAAAAACTATACCTCGCCGTGATCTTGGGGGGCATCGCCCCTTGTTGCTCGCAGGTTTATGTATGTTTCGCAGATCTTGTCTGATCTCTCTCGTCTTGTCGCTGGCTGCCGCCGTACCCGCAAGTGCCGATACCGCCATCGCCAAACTAATGGGCCAGGAACGGCGGGGCCTGACGGCTATGTCGCAAACCCGCGTCGCAAGCTATCTGAAGAATCCCGCCGTCACGTCGGGCTATACCCGCGAATGGCTGGACGCGCAGGCCCCCGCAAAAGGCGACGCCAATATGCGCTGCCTGTCCGAGGCGCTGTATTTCGAAGCACGCGGCGAGACGGTCAAAGGCCAATTCGCCGTCGCCGAGGTGATCCTGAACCGCGTCGATAGCCCGCGCTATCCTAATTCGATCTGCGGTGTGATCAATCAGGGCACCGGCCAGATCTATGGCTGCCAGTTCACCTATACCTGCGATGGCCGCGCCGAAGTCATCGCCGAGCCGCGCGCGTTCGAGCGTGTAAGCAAGATCGCCAGCATCATGGCGCAGGGCGCCAATCGCCCTCTGACCCACGGCGCTACGCATTATCACACCCGTGCGGTCAATCCGAACTGGGCGCGCGCCTTTCCTCGCACGGCATCAATCGGGGTTCATTACTTCTACAAACAGCCCACACGCCTCTCGCAGAACTGAGGCTAGCCCGCTTTGCGGATTTGTGCGCCGCGCGTGGCCGTGCTACTGCGCGGCGGACGCGGGTGTTCGCGGCGCATCGATCAGGGGCCATGCGATGAGTAACGAGACGACCTTGGCCTTCGGCCATCCCGACGCTCGTGCGGCGGCAACGGCGCCTGGTGCCCCTTTGGACCGGATTTCACTGCGCGATCACATCGTCGAGGTCGAAATTGGCGCCTTTCAGGCCGAGCGCGGCATCACCCAGCGTATATGTTTTAACGTTGTTGTTGAGGTGCGCCCGGTGGGGGACAATCTGGACGACGATGTCGACCGTATCCTCAGCTATGACCGTGTAACGCAAGCGATCGCTGCCGAACTGGCCGAAGAGCGCCTGAACCTGCTGGAGACATTGGCCGAGAACGTGGCCGAGCGTATTCTGGCCGAGCCGCAGGCCGTGCGGACCTTCGTGCGTATCGAAAAGCTGGATCGCGGGCCGGGCGCGCTGGGCGTTGAAATCGTCCGCTCGGTCGATGATCTGGCGACGCGGGTGGTGGGCACGCATGCCGATACCGCGCCACATCCGCACGTCGTTTTCCTTAGCAATGCGGCGGTGAAATCACCGAACCTGATTCGCTGGCTGGACCAGTTGGAAAAGCGGGCCGAGCCTGTGATTCTGTGCGTTGGCCGTGCAGAGGCGATGCCGCCCCAAACGGGCCACAAAATGACCCAGCGGCGTGTCGATCTACTTGCCATTGAGCAGAACGCGTGGGTGCTGGCAGGGCGCGATGACCGCTGCGTCGTCGTTGATACGCGGACCGAGCTGGACTGGGCCATGCGCAACGGTCGCATCAGTGTCTGGGCGCCGTCCAAAATCGTGCTGGACGCTGTCGATGGTCCAACAGTGGGGCCGGATAACCCGGTCGCGCTGGCCGCTTGGTTCTCCGCGCACATGGAGGCGTCCGACCTACTGCTGATCGACGCGGCGCCGCCGGAAAACGGCGCGCGGGTGCCTATTTTGGTGCAGGACATCGCGCAGTCGGGGCTGTGAAGTCATGAGCTATGTCTACTACCGCCCGATCGCGCAGACCGATCCCGTCCGCCCCGCAAGTGCGCTACCCCTCGCAGGCGGCTGGACATGGTTCGACCGGGCCGAGCGTATCACGCGCGAACGCGCAGGCGAAGTGGTCGCAGCAAGCGATATTCCCGGTGATGCGCTGGAGCGTCTGACCACCCCGCGCGCGCCTATCGCGGGCGTCGCATGGGATACACCGCGCCTGATGGGCATCCTGAACGTGACGCCTGACAGCTTTTCGGACGGGGGCCGCTTTATTGCGCCGGACGCCGCACTGGCGCAGGCCCGCACGATGGCGGATCAGGGCGCAGATATCATCGACGTTGGCGGCGAATCGACCCGCCCCGGTGCACTGCCCGTGGCGGAGACGGACGAGATCGCGCGCACAGCGCCTGTCATCCGCGCTATCCGCGAGGGCCTGCACGTGCCTATCTCAATCGACACGCGCAAGGCTGGTGTCGCCGTTGCGGCGGCAAACGCAGGCGCGGCGCTGGTCAATGACGTGTCCGGCTTCACCTATGACCCCGCCCTGGCGCCCTATTGTGCCGAGGCTGGTCTGCCGGTTTGCGTGATGCACGCACAGGGCGATCCGCAGACGATGCAGGATAGCCCCGTCTATGCCGACGTGACGCTGGACGTATATGACTTCCTCGCCGCCCGCATTGATGTGCTGGTGGCGCAAGGCATTCCGCGCGCGCAAATCGTGGTCGACCCCGGCATCGGCTTTGGCAAAACGCAGGCGCATAACCTGACGCTTCTTAGCCGCCTGAGCATTTTCCACGGGCTTGGTTGCCCCGTCCTTCTGGGCGCCTCTCGCAAGAAATTTATCGGCACGATCGGCGGCACACCAGACGCCGCAGACCGGATGCCCGGCTCAGTCGCTGTTGCACTGGCTGGGATCGCTCAGGGGATGCAGATTGTCCGCGTGCATGATGTGGGCGCGACGCGCGCAGCTATCGCGCTATGGCAGGCCTCGACGGGCGGGCAGGCTACGCCCCCTTGCGGCCCGTAAATAGCCGCCGTAATGCGCCCGCCTGACTAAGGACGAGGCCGATCAAAATCAGCGTTAGCGCCCAGTAGATGTTCGTCGGAAGTTCCTCGCCCAGAAACACGATGCCCAGTAGCATCGACCACAGCGGTACCTGATAATTCAGCAGGGACATAAATACTGGCCCGGCGCTGCGGATGACCTGCACGAGCAGCAACTGGGCCAAACCCGTCGGAAATGTGCCAAGGTATAGTAGCGCCAAGAGGCTGATGGTTGGCACGCTGTCTGGTATCCCTTCGACCATCAGGGCGTAGGGCACGAACAGCACCGCGCCGATTGTCAGCGCCGCCGCCGCGAGCGAGATCATATCCACGGCCGGGCAGAGCCGCGTCAGGATCGCCCCGATAGCATAGGATAGCGCAGCGATGATGCAGGCAACGCGCGCTGTCAGCTCAAACTCGGCACCCGACGCTGAGAATGCGGCAGGGCCGATCAGCACGACGACTCCGCAGGTGCCAATGATAAATCCGATAAGCCGCCGCAGGTTCATTCTGTCGCCGGGCACCAGAAAATGCGCTAGCGGCAGGATCATCAACGGCACGATCGCCATACACACCCCAGCAAAGCCGGAGGCGACGAATTGCTGGCTCCAACTGAGCAAGAAGAACGGCACCGCATTGGTGAACAGCCCCATGCCAAGGGCGAAGGCCCAGACCGTGCCGGACCCGTTGCCTCGGATGGGCGGCAACCCGGACCCGCGCGCATAGGCGATCACCAGCAAGAGCAGCGCCCCAAGGCTGAGCCGCGAGGCCACCACCAGACGCGGCCCGACACCGTCGAGCGCGAGCCTCGTAAACATGAAGGCCGCGCCGAACATAAGGCCTAGCGCGGCAAGGCGCAGCCAATTGATCGGGGCAATGGGCGTGGTGGTCATGCGCGGCGCTCCCGGGGGGGACTACGTGAAAAGGGGCACCCGGCGACCGGATGCCCCATTTTATGCCTAATCGTGGGCGATCAGTTCTTCTCTTTGTCAACCATCTTGCCTGCGGAAATCCACGGCATCATGCCGCGCAGCTTGGCACCGACTTCTTCGATCTGGTGCGCGTCGTTCATGCGGCGCGTCCCCTTAAAGAAGGGCTGGCCGACTGCATTTTCGGTCATGAAGTCGCGCACAAACTTGCCCGACTGGATGTCGTGCAGGATCGCCTTCATCTCTTTTTTCGTCTGCTCGTAGGGCAGGACGCGCGGGCCGCTGACATATTCGCCGTATTCGGCCGTGTTCGAGATCGAGTAGTTCATGTTGGCGATCCCGCCCTCATAGATCAGATCTACGATCAGCTTGACCTCGTGCAGGCACTCAAAATACGCCATTTCGGGCGCATAACCTGCCTCAACCAGCGTCTCAAATCCCATGCGGATCAGCTCGACCACACCGCCGCAGAGGACGGCTTGCTCGCCAAAGAGGTCCGTCTCGCATTCCTCGCGGAAGTTCGTCTCGATGATGCCCGAGCGTCCACCGCCGATGGCCGAGCAATAGGATAGACCCAGTTCCAGCGCCTTGCCGGATGCGTCTGTGTCGACAGCCACGAGGCAAGGAACGCCGCCGCCTTTGACGTATTCGCCGCGCACGGTGTGGCCGGGGCCCTTGGGCGCCATCATGATGACGTCGATGCCTTCTTTCGGCTCAATCAGGCCGAAATGCACGTTTAGGCCGTGGGCAAATGCGATAGCCGCGCCGTCGCGGATATTGTCGTGAACGTATTTCTTGTACGTCTCTGCCTGAAGCTCGTCGGGCATGGTGAACATGATCAGGTCGGCCCATTTGGCCGCCTCTGCGATGCCCATAACCTTCAGGCCTTCGCCCTCGGCCTTCTTGGCCGATTTGGAGCCTTCGCGCAGGGCGACGACGAGGTTCTTCGCACCCGAATCGCGCAGGTTCAACGCATGAGCGTGGCCTTGGCTTCCGTATCCGAGAATGGCCACCTTTTTGTCTTTGATCAGGTTGATGTCGCAATCGCGATCATAATAAACGCGCATGATTTGATCCCTTCCATTGAAATATTGAGGCTGAAATTAACGGATAACGGCCGAGAGGAAATGCAAAAGCAGGTTGATTGGCCTGATATTTTGAGTATTCATGCTAATAATAAGATATATGCGGGATAATCATGCTTGACGACACAGACCGGCGCATTCTACGGCACTACCAGCATGATCCGGCGCTGGGGCAGGCAGAACTTTCTGAACTGGCGGGGGTCACGGCCAATACCTGCGCCCGCCGGTTAGAGCGGATGCAGGCTCAGGGCGTGATCCTGGGCAACCGCGCTGTGATCGACTGGCGTGCGCTGGGGTACGAAGTAGAAGTCTCTCTGCGCGCGCAACTGGATAAGACCCAGCCGCGCGCCTTTGACGAATTCACTGCGGCAGCGCGTGAGGTGCCGGAGGTGATCGAAATCCAGACCTTTCTGGGCCGGGTCGATCTGCGCCTTTATGTCATCGCGCGCGATATGGCGCATTATCAGCACATTTATCGCACAGCGATCCTGCCGCTGCCGCATATCACCGATATCGAGGCGCTGATGCATATGGCGCGGATCAAGGCGGACGAGGGGCTGCCAATATGATCGAGCTGGACGAGACGGACCGCCGTATATTGCGCGAACTGGTACAGGACGCCACCCAAAGCGCCAGCGCGCTGGGCCGCAAACTGGGCCTGTCGCAGCCCGCGACATGGCGGCGGGTGAGGCGCCTGCACGATACCGGCGTGATCAAGGGCCAGCGGCTAGATCTGGACCGAGAGCTTTTAGGCTTTGGCGTAAGCGTTTTTCTGGGGGTCAAGCTGGCGACAAAGGGCCGCGTTAGCCTCGATGATTTCGAGCGGGCCGTCAGCGCCATCCCGGAGGTGCAAAGCGTCGAGCATATTTTGGGTGTTTATGATTACCGCCTGCGAGTGGTGGCACGCGATATCAGTGATTTTGAGCGTGTCCTGCGCCGCCGCATCATGACTTTGCCCGGCGTTGGCGATGTCGAGGCTAACGTCGTCCTTAGCGAGGAACGCAGACCCGGCCCTATCTAACGCGGCACTGGAATATCCCCGCGCGGCGCGGTAGCCATGACGCATAGCAAAGGAGACGCCCCATGACCGCCCTTCTCGACAATATCGATCCCGATGGCCTGCTGGAATATTCGGTGGTGTTCACCGACCGCTCGCTGAACCACATGTCTGCCAGTTTCCAGACCGTGATGCGCGACATCTCAGGTCTGCTGAAAGAGGTGTATCACGCCGACGCCGTGGCCCTGATCCCCGGTGGTGGCAGCTACGGGATGGAGGCGGTCGCGCGCCAGTTCGGCACCGATGCCCACGCCTTGATCGTGCGCAACGGGTGGTTTTCCTATCGCTGGAGCCAGATTTTCGACGCGGGCAAATTTACGTCCGAGCAGACGGTCTGCATGGCCCGCCAGACCGGCAATGGCGATACCGCGCCATATGCGCCCGCACCCATTGATGAGGTGACGGCGCGCATCCGCGAGGTCAAGCCGGATGTGGTATTCGCGCCCCATGTGGAAACGTCAGCCGGCATCATCCTGCCCGACGACTACATCACGGCCATGGCTGATGCGGCGCACGAGGTCGGCGCGCTTTTGGTGCTGGATTGCATCGCATCGGGCTGCGCATGGATCGACATGAAGGCGACGGGCGTCGATGTCCTGATATCGGCCCCGCAAAAGGGGTGGTCTGCGTCGCCCTCCACTGGCCTCGTAATGATGTCGCAGCGTGCAGTGGACCGGCTAGAGACGACAACCTCGAGTAGCTTTGCGATGGATCTGAAAAAGTGGCACCAGATCATGCAGGCCTATGAGAATGGCGGCCATGCCTATCACGCGACGATGCCCACGGATGCCCTGCGCGCCTTTCGTGATACAATCCTCGAGACCAAGGAGTACGGCTTTGAGCGGCTGCGCGAGGCGCAATGGGCGCTGGGCGATGGTGCGCGCCAGATGCTGAAAGAGCGTGGAGTTGCGTCGGTCGCCGCCGAAGGGTTTGGCGCGCCGGGCGTGGTGGTCAGCTATACGTCCGATCCCGATATCCAGAACGGCAAGAAGTTCGCCGCCGCCGGGATGCAGATCGCAGCTGGTGTGCCGTTGCAAGTCGGCGAGGGCGCAGAGTTCCGCACCTTCCGGCTGGGCCTCTTTGGCCTGGACAAGCTATATGATGTTGATGGTGCGCTGGGCCGCCTGCGTAGCGTTCTGGACAAGGTGCTGTAGGGCGCGTCAGCGCGTCCGGCCCATCCCCAGCCGCATCAACCCGCGCCGGACCGGGGCCAGCGCATGAAGCGCGTTCAGCCCAAATGCACGCGCGTCGCGCAAGGGCTGGGCGTCCATCATCGACGCGCGGTTCAGCAGGTCGATCCCCCTCATACGCAGGGCAACTTCGGTGTGGCGGGCGCGGTGGTATGCGTCCAGCATCAAAGCGTCGCCCAGCGTGTCAGGTGATTTCTCGGCCAGTTCTAGCAGCGCGTGCAGATCGGCAAGACTGGTGTTCAGCCCCTGCGCGCCGATGGGCGGCATGACATGCGCGGCCTCTGCAATCAGCGCGACGCGCTGCGTACTGTAGCGATCTGCAATCTGGCTGATGATCGGCCAGACACTGCGCCGCGTCGCCAATGTCAGCGGGCCCAGTACATGACAGCTGCGCACGCTCGCCTCAGTCTCGAAATCTGCGGTATCCAGCGCGGCAAGACGCTGCGCCTCGGTCCCGCGCTCCATCCAGACGACGGCTGAGGATGGCATTCCCTCGTGATCGGGCAGCGGAACCAGCGTGAATGGACCGCCGCTGCGATGAATTTCGGTCGAGACATTGCTGTGCGGGATCGGGTGTGTGACGGCAAAGGCGAGCGCCTTTTGCCCGTACCGGATCGTGCGCACGTCGATGCCTGCGCTGCGCCTGACAGGCGAGGTGCGGCCATCTGCTGCAATCACCAGCCGGGCGCGGACATGGCTGCCGTCGGTCAGTCGCACGCGTGCCTCCGCGTCGCGCGTCGTCAGGCCATCGGTGCCGATGCCGGGCCGAAACTCCACGTTTTTCAGGCCCTCCATATGCGCCAGCATTTCGCGGCGCAGCAGCCAGTTTGGCAGGTTCCAGCCAAAGGGCAGCTCTGACAGCTCAGACGCGTCAAAGTTTCGCGACAGGCGCGGTGCGGCGTCCACCCCCCCGGCATCAATGATGCGCATGGTCTGCAAGGGCGTGGCGTGCGGCGCGAGACGCGCCCAGAGGCCAGTGCGCTCTAGCAGCGCTTGAGCCGGTTGTAGGAACGCGGTGCTGCGCAGGTCTGCGCCGTCCGCTGCGCGTGTCGTCACTGGCACGGCAGGATCGACGCACAGCGCGGAAAACCCGGCACTGCCAAACGCACAGGCCGCGGTGAGGCCCGCAATGCCCCCACCCGAGATCAAAATATCGACCTTGTCCATCTGCGCGCCTCTTTACTGTCTGTGATTTGAACATAGCCTTGCACACACCCAAGGGCCAGCGGGCAAGAGGCCGCAGATCCCTAGACCAGCCGCGCCAGAAACCCGGCCAGATCATCGGTATGGTGGTGAATATGCGCGGCCCTGATCGGGCCCGGTGCGACATGCACGGTGCGCAGGCCCATCGCGTGCGGCTGGGCCAGATTGCGGGGATCATCCTCGAACATGGCGGCTGCGACAGCGTTCAGACCGTCGGCGGCGAATACCGTCTCGAACGCCCCACGCTCAGGCTTGGGCAGGTAGCCCGCATGTTCGACGCCGTAGATCGCATCGAAGATTCCGTTCAGCCCACGCGCCGCTGCGACACGCTCAGCATATGGCGCGGTTCCGTTGGTAAAGATAATTTTGCGCCCCGGCAGCGCGCTGATGCGCGCACGCAGGTCGGCATCGGGCGTCAGTGCGCTCATATCGATGTCATGCACCTCGATCAAATACGCCTCGGGGTCCATGCCATGCACACGCATCAGGCCTGCCAGCGTGGTCCCATGCTCTTTCCAATATTGCGTGCGCAGGCGATTCGCCTCCGGCTCGTCGACGCCCAGCGTCTCCATGACAAAGCGCGTCATCCGCACGGCGATCTGGTCGAACAACCGGACGTGGGGCGCGTAAAGGGTATTGTCCAGGTCGAACACCCAAGCACCGACATGACTGAAATCCTGCTTTGGCATGGGGCATAGGGTAGGCGAGCGAAGGCGGCTGTCAATGGATGCGCGCTTGATCGCGCCGCCTTGGGCACCTACCGTCGCGAACTAGCATGCAATAGCCGGAACTATCACTTATGAAATTGCCGCAAACAGATGCCTATTCGCTGATCCTTGGCGCGATCGATATGGGCGATTTTCGCCCTGGTGACCGCTTGGTCGAAAGCGATCTGGCCGAGAGGTTCGGCGTTTCCCGTACTCCGATCCGCGAGGCGTTGCAGCGGCTGGAGACACAATCGCTGCTAACGCGCGACGGTCGCAGCCTGATCGTGGCGTCCCTCGATCACAATCAGCGCGCCGAGCTATACGTCGTGCGTGCCGCGCTGGAGGGGCTGGCCGCCAGCCTCGCCGCGCGCCACGCCGCCCCCGAAGAGGTCGCAGTGCTGCGTGGCATGGTCGAACAGGACCGCGCGTTGATTGGGGATCCGGCCCAGATGGCGCGCGCCAACAGGCGCTTTCACAAGCAAATCCATCTGGCGTCGCATAACCGGTTTCTGGTGCAGCAGCTGGACCTCGTCCACCGCTCGATGGCGTTAATGGCCACCACGTCGCTAGCAGCTGAGGGCCGGACCGAGGTGGCACTGGCCGAGCATGACGCGATCGTGGGCGCGATCGAGGCGGGGGATGCAGAGGCGGCGCATGACGCGCTCAAGGCGCATATTTCCAAGGCATTCATGACCCGGCTTGAGCTGGAATCGGGCGAGGTAAAGTCTACGCTGTGACTATGTAGAGCGCGCGGAGCCGGGCAACGGGCGCCCTGACGTCATCCTTCAATCTTGCCCTGTACCAGCGAGTGTCCGTGGCTGGTCTTGTCCCAGTAAAACGGCGCGACGATCATCTCGTAGACCGCCTTGATCGCGGCGATGGTTCCAAGTGGCGTATATAAATGCATCGTTGGCAGCCACGGCAACAGGTGCCGATGCCCGCGTCCCGACACGCCGAGCATGTGGAACGTGATATTTAGGACCTCAATCGCCAGAAAGAGCTGGGCGAATAGCAGCATACCGCCGCGCGGCAGCACCGGATCCAGTGGGTGCGGCAGGCCAAGAAGGACCAGCCAGAACGACCAAAGAAACGGCGCCAGCATAAACTGCGACAGCGCGGTTATGAAATGCGCCTGAAATCCCCAGAATTTCCATGCGCCCAACTGCCGGTATAGCAACAGCGGGCGGCGCATGTGCACCAGATAGGTGGTCATATACCCCTTGAGCCATCGCGAGCGCTGCTTGATCCATGGCCAAGGGCGGCAATTTGCCTCTTCATGGGTGACAGTGCCGATGATTTCTGTGCGGTAGCCGTGGCGGGCCAGGCGAAAGCCAAGATCGGCATCCTCCGTCACATTATGGGCGTCCCAGCCGCCCAGTTCCTCCAGCACCTCACGCCGAAAATACAGCGTCGTGCCGCCCAGCGGTATGGCAAAACCCAGCCGCGCCATGCCCGGCAGCATCACCCGGAACCATGTTGCGTATTCGATGGTGAAACAGCGCGCCAGCCAGTTCTGGCGCGGGTTATAATAGTCCAATATGCCTTGCAGGCAGACGACCTCAGGCGGCGCTGCGGCAAAGCGGCGGGCGATCTGCGTGATCTGGTCTGGATCTGGCGCGTCTTCGGCGTCAAAGATACCCACAATATCGCCCTCGCAGAAATCCAGCGCATAGTTCATCGCGCGCGGCTTAGTTCGGGGCTGGCCGTCTGGCACGATAACGGCGCGCATCCACGCGGGCAGGTTAATCTGCGCCAACGTTTTGCGGGTCGTGTCGTCGTCTTCCTCCAGCACCAGTATGACGTCCAGCAGACATTTAGGGTAGGTCAGGCGCGTCAGTCGCGCAATCAAGGCATGTGCAATTTCCGTCTCCCGAAAGAGCGGAACGAGGATCGAAACCTTGGGCAGTTTCGCGCCCTGTGGCAGCGGCGGTTGCACCGCAACGGGCGTTCCGGCCGCGATGCGCGAGCAGACAGCCGCCATTTTAAGAGCCGCAGATATGACCAATGTAAGGGTGGCCCAGCCGGCGAATGCGCCGAAGACGGCGCCGGGATAAAGTATGCTCGCCCCGATGCAAATCGCGATGGCCGACAGGGCCAACACCAGACGCCGTGCAGGTGACGCGCTCCATGTTCGGCAGCTTTCGGCGGCAGGGGTGCGCGCCTCGGCTGCGGCTGTCAGCGCGGTGCGTGCGGCACCTGCCATCGCGGCCTGAACCTCGCGCCGGGATGCGATGATGGGGGGTGTATTTTGCAACGCTTCTGGCAGATCGTGCAGACCCCTGGTTGCCTCAATACGGTCAGCGGCGATGCGTAGTTCCCCGTCCGCCCCGCGCAGGGGCGCGATACCGCGCCGGATCAGGCTGCGCGCGTCGATGCCCGGCACCTCCTCGGCGCCAAGGCGAAGCTCATCCGCGCTGGCAAGGCGCAGACCCGCGCGCGCGGCCTGTGCGCGTAGCAGATCAGGCGCATCTACCAGCCCCTCAGCAAACAGGACGCGATCAATGGGCGCGTCGCAATGCGTCTGCACGATCTGGGCCAATTTGGCGTCTGATTGGGAAATTACGCCAGTCTGCACCAGGTTCCGGCCCAGCGCACACAGGTTGCCGCCGGGCGCTGCGCCCTGGCGCAGACTGGTCGATGCCCAAGACTGCGTGTCCAGCTGCCGCAGTTCCGAGATGCCCATTGATTACCCTTCGCCTTAAATTCCAGCGATGAGTTTCGTTCATATCGGTTAACAGAAAGTAAAGATTTTTTAGGTGAAAACCTTAGGAAACAGGGGTTTTCAACGCCATGAAGTCTGCAAATCGCTCGAAAAGGTAAAAGCTGTCCTGCGGTCCGGGGCTCGCCTCGGGGTGGTGCTGGACCGAAAATACGGGGCGATTCTTTAGCGCGATTCCGCAGTTCGATCCGTCAAAGAGCGACACATGCGTCTCCTCCACATCGTCCGGCAGGCTTTGGCCGTCGACGGCAAAGCCATGGTTCATCGACGTGATCTCGACCTTGCCAGTGGTGTAATCTTTGACCGGGTGGTTGGCGCCATGGTGGCCATGGCTCATCTTGACGGTCTTGGCGCCCAGCGCCAGCGCCAGCATCTGGTGCCCCAGACAGATACCAAAAATGGGCAGATCCGCCTTTAGCAGATCCTGAATGACCGGCACGGCATAGGCGCCTGTTGCCGCAGGATCACCTGGGCCGTTCGACAGAAATACACCGGCTGGGTTGTGCGCCAGTACATCCTCCGCGGTTGCGGTGGCGGGCAACACAGTCACGTCGCAGCCTGCCGATGCAAGACAGCGCAGGATGTTGCGCTTGGCGCCGTAGTCGATCGCGACGACCTTATGCTTGGGGTTCGTCTGCTGTGGATAGCCGTCCGGCCACGCCCAGCGCATCTCATCCCAGCGGTAGGATTGCGCGCAGGTCACGTCTTTGGCCAGATCCAGCCCCTCAAGACCGGCGAAGCCGCGTGCCTTTTCGACCAGCGCGGCGATGTCGAAATTGCCTTCAGGGTCATGCGACAATGCCACATGCGGCGCGCCCTGCTGGCGGATTGCGCGGGTCAAGCGGCGTGTGTCGACGCCGCCTATCGCAATGCGCCCGCGCTGAATCAGCCAGTCTTGCAAGGTCTGTGTGCTGCGCCAACTGCTGGGCGCTGTCGGATCCCACTTGACCACCATACCGGCGGCCACGGGATCGGCGGTTTCGTCATCTTCGGTATTTGTGCCGGTATTGCCAATATGCGGAAAGGTGAATGTCACGACCTGCCCGGCATAGCTGGGGTCGGTCATCACCTCCTGATACCCGGTCATCGCGGTGTTAAAGCACAGCTCCGCCACCACCTCGCCCGTCGCGCCGAAGCCGTGCCCGTAGAATACCGTGCCATCGGCTAGTGCAAGGCATGCGGTTGGGCGGCTCTGGGGCGCGTGCATCGTCATGGCGGCTCTCCGGGTCAGGGTATGGGTGGGGCAAAATCTGCGTGAAACTAGGGGCGGGGTCACAGCGGGTCAAGGGCGAACCGCTTGCGACTGACGCGGCGGAAGAACATGCGTCAGTTGCAAGCGCAGGCGCGATTGTATAGGTAGCGTGCTTCGCGAGAGGGCGAGTCTGCCCTTCTAGGTCGATGTAATTCGGGGAATAACATGCAAATTACACTGCGCGACCGGGTCGATGCGGCCCTCAAACAGGCGATGCGTGATCGAGATGCCGCGCGCCTTGCGACACTGCGCCTGATCAATGCCGCCATCAAGGATCAGGAAATTGCGGCCCGCGGCAAGGGCGGCGACACGCAACTGGGCGACGATGATGTGCTGGCGATTTTGGGCAAGATGACCAAGCAGCGCTACGAGTCGGTGCGCGCCTACGAGGAGGCCGGCCGTATCGATCTGGCCGAACGCGAAGAGCAGGAAGTGGCCGTGATCGCCGAATTCCTACCCCGGCAGTTGTCTGAAAAAGAGGTCAACGAAGCCGTCGAAGCCGCTATTCAGGAAACCGAGGCGACGTCGATCCGTGACATGGGCAAGATCATGGGCGTGCTGAAGGCCAAATACACTGGCCAAATGGATTTCGGCGCTGTCGGCCCCAAGATCAAGGACCGCATGACCGGGTAAGGCTTGCCTCTCCAGGGATTGGCCCGCAGTTCATCCTGGCGACAATACTCATGCTCGGCGCCTGGTTTTCTAGGCGCCGCCCCGCGCCATACGCAACGCGCCGCGCACTTCGTCAAATAGCGCCTTGCGCTCATCCTCAGACAAAAACGCGCCCAACTCAACCTCGCGGCCAGCGCCGCGCAGCGTGATGTAATACGCCACGGGACCACCGGTCGGATAAATCTGCGCCTGCGCCCAGTAGGCGTTACAATCCCACTTTTGGACTTCACCGCGCGGATTGGTGCGTGTCAGCAGCACCTCTTGCGCGTCGATCACCAGCTCCTCATGCAGACGCCCGGCTGCATAGCTGCGCTCCAGCGCCCACCACATCAGCACGACCGCCCCAGCGAGAAATGGCAGAATAACCCACAAGACCGGCGTGCCTAAAACAGCGAATAGCGGCAGAGAAATCATCAGGGAGGTCGCCAGCATGAAACCGGCAAAGCCGCGACGTGGCAGCGAGCGGTGCGGCCACATATCGAGACGCTTTGCCTCGCTACTTATCGCGGGAGGGGACCATTTATACGGCATGATATAAATGTAGCCTTGTCGGATAGATTGAAAAGCAGCGAGGCTGCGATCTTTTGCCGCTCCGCCAAGGTTTGAAGCCCGGGAACGTCGGGGGTCAGCGCGCGTATTTGATGAAAGGCGTGAGCGTGGCGATGCGGTCATAAAGACGCCGCGCTGTGGCGTTGAAATCCTGGGTCATCCAGTAGACCGAGGGGCGCCCATCTGCATCGGCAGCGGCATAAACCGCCTCGATCAGGCGGCGACCTATGCCAGTGCCCCGCGCGGAGGGGTCGGCATAGAGGTCTTGCAAATAGCAAACCTCTTCCACCTTCCAATTGTGCGGGTGATAGATGTAGTGGACGAGGCCGACAGGCTGGTTGTCTTTCAGGGCCAGCAGCGCGTTCTGATTAGGATGGTCTGCCGATAACAGGCGCGCGAACGTCGTGGTGTAGACTTCCTCTGGCACGGACGCCTCGTAATAGTCCAGATAACCGGTCCAGAGGCGTCGCCACTCGGCTTCGTCACCAGAGGTCAGCGGGCGGATGGTGATTGTATCTGGCATAATGTGCGCTCCGGCTGATTCTGCTTTGCTGGCAGTCTAGCCAAAGCCGGACGCGGCGCGAGGGTTATTCCGCAGCGACAGGGCCGGGATCGACCAGCGTGACGATGTCGCGCATAATCGTATTCAGCTCAAAATCCTTGGGGGTATAGACGCGCGCCACACCAAAGGCGCGCAGGCGTTTCGCGTCCTCCTCGGGAATGATGCCGCCGACGATAACGGGGATATGGCCCAGCCCGGCAGCATGCATCCGCGCCATCAGATCCTCGACCAGCGGGATGTGGCTGCCTGACAGGATCGACAGGCCGACCACATGCGCGCCGTCGTCCATTGCGGCGCGTACCAGCTCTTCGGGCGTCAAGCGTATGCCCTGATAGTCGATATCCATTCCACAATCGCGTGCGCGGAACGCGATCTGTTCGGCCCCGTTGGAATGGCCGTCCAGCCCCGGCTTGCCAACGAGGAATTTCAGGCGGCGCCCTAGCCGGGTAGAGGCGGCGGCGACGGCCTCGCGGATGTCATCCAGCCCTTCGGTCATGTTCGACGGGCTGGAGCTGACGCCCGTTGGCCCGCGATATTCGCCATGCACAGCGCGCATCTGCTGCGCCCACTCGCCCGTAGTGACCCCGGCGCGGGCTGCCTTGATCGAGGCAGGCATGATGTTGCGCCCGTCCGAGGCGGCGCTGCGCAGTTCGGCCAGTGCGTCGGTCACGGCGCTGGCGTCACGCGCGGCTTTCCAAGCGTTCAGCCGGGCGATCTGTTCGGCCTCGACCGCAGGATCGACGGTCATGATGCCGCCATCCTCGCTCACCAGCGGCGACGGCTCGCCGGTTGTCCACTTGTTGACGCCGACCACGGTTGTCTCGTTCCGCTCGATCCGGCCCAAACGCGCGGCATTGCTGTCTACCAGCCGCGACTTCATGTAGTCGATGGCCCCGATTGCGCCGCCCATGCCATCAAGGCTGGCCAACTCGCGCCGTGCGCCGTCCTTTAGCGTTTCGACCTTGGCATCCACCGCCGGGTTGCCGTCAAAAAGGTCGTCGAACTCCAGCAGGTCCGTCTCATACGCCAAAATCTGTTGCATCCGCATTGACCATTGCTGATCCCACGGGCGCGGCAGGCCCAACGCCTCGTTCCATGCGGGCAGCTGCACAGCGCGGGCGCGGGCGTTTTTGCTAAGGGTCACGGCCAGCATTTCGATCAGGATGCGGTAGACGTTATTTTCGGGCTGCTGTTCGGTCAGGCCAAGTGAGTTCACCTGCACGCCATAGCGAAAGCGGCGAAATTTCGGATCGTCCACGCCGTAACGCTTCAGCAGTATCTCGTCCCACAGATCAACGAAGGCGCGCATTTTGCACATCTCGGTGACGAAACGGATGCCCGCATTGACGAAGAAGCTGATTCGCCCGGCCAGCGCTGGGAAATCGGCAGCAGGGACCCGGGGACGCAGCTCGTCCAGCACGGCAATGGCGGTGGCGAGGGCAAAGGACAGCTCCTGCTCCGGTGTCGCGCCGGCCTCTTGCAGGTGATAGGAACACACGTTCATCGGGTTCCATTTTGGCACATTCGTGTAGCAGTACTCGGCCACGTCGCCGATCATCTTCAGCGACGGTTTCGGCGGACAGATATATGTGCCGCGGCTCAGGTATTCCTTGATCAGGTCGTTCTGAACTGTGCCTTGCAGGGTGCGCGGATCGACGCCCTGTTCCTCTGCCACCGCGATATAGAGCGATAGTAGCCACGGCGCCGTGGCGTTGATCGTCATCGAGGTGTTCATCTGGTCCAGCGGGATATCCGTGAACAGCTGCCGCATGTCGCCCAAGTGGCAAACCGGGACGCCGACCTTGCCAACCTCGCCGCGCGACAGGACGTGATCGCTGTCGTAACCCGTCTGCGTCGGCAGATCGAAGGCAACCGACAAGCCCGTCTGCCCCTTGGCCAAGTTCGCGCGATAAAGCGCATTTGACGCCGACGCGGTAGAGTGTCCCGCATAGGTGCGGATCAACCAAGGACGGTCTGGGGTCGGGTTGGACATTTGCGGGCCTCGCGGGATAGTAAGATTATTGCGCTCCGGCGTCACTATGCGAAAGATTGCGCTATTGTCAATTCGCTGCGTTGCGGCAATTTCGGGAAAAGGCTGCGTGCGATGATGCCCGGCGGCTCTCATATGGCGCCCACGCAAATATATCATGCGGAACGTGCTGCCGGACGCTTGGGACTGGCGGCATGGCCGTTCTTGCCTTAAGAGCCGCCCAAACGAGACACCCGAGGTGCCTGTGGCGCCAATGCCATGAGGGGCCGCAATGTCAGGACCACGCGAATTGATGTACGATATCCCATCCATCTTCATTGCTATGGGCCTCTTGGCCCTGATGCTGATTGCCATGACAATTGCATGGCTAATCGGCCGGCGCAGTCATCGCAACCAATCCGAGGAAGGACGCACTCAAACGACCGCTGTCCAAGGATCGATGCTGGGTCTGCTGGCTCTGCTCTTGGGTTTTACCTTTTCGCTGGGTCTTTCTCGGCATGACACACGCTCGTCCGCGGTGGTGGAGGAGGCGAACGCAATTGGCACCGCATGGCTGCGCACGGATTTCCTACCCGAGGAGATGCGCACGCAAGCGAAGGCCGATTTGCGCCGCTATGCCCGCCTGCGGCTAGAGGCGGCCGAGGTATCGGCAGATCAGCATCAGCGCCGCGCGCGCCTTATCGCCAATGCAGAGACGGCGTTCGCAGGTCTATGGGTCGAGGCATCGGCCTATGCCGGGTCCAAGGGCGGCCCCGCTGCCGTCAGCTATGCAGCGTCGCTGAACGATATGATTGATGCGCTGGGCACCCGCGACGCCGCGATCGAGCGGCATGTGCCAGAGATCGTGCTGTTCATGCTGTTTGGCACGTTTGTCTTGTCGGGCGCGATGCTGGGCTTTTCGTCTGGCCTTGCTGGGACGGCGCCGGCCACTCCCGTCTATCTTATGATGGCGCTTATTGTGCTATTGGTGTTCATGATCATCGACCTTGACCGGCCCCGGCGCGGTCTGATCGAAGTGGATCAAAGGGCGTTGATCGCGGTGCTGGCCGGAATGCAGCAAAAGTGACGCGCGCCGCGCCCTGCCGTACGTGTGCAGCAGGGCGCGGCCATTCAGAGGGGCGACGATGACATCCACCGTGGATATGCCCCTCTGGGCGCTGTTTCTGCTAGTTGCTTTCGCGGCGGTTACCTTTGCCTCGCACTTCCTGTTTCCATCTGTGCGCTGGTTTTTTCGCCGCCGGTTAGAGAAGGCAGTGGCCAAGCTGAACACCCGGCTGACGCGTCCAATTGAGCCGTTCAAACTGGCCCGGCGCAGCGACATGATTCAACGGCTGGTCTATGACCCGGACGTGACGCAGGCCATCGTGGCGTATGCCGCCAAAAATATGGTTCGCGAGGACGTCGCCTTTGAACAGGCGCGCCGCTATGCGCGCGAGATTATCCCCAGCTTTAGCGCGTTCGCCTATTTCAGCTTTGGCACGCGGCTTGCCAACTGGCTGGCGCAGACACTGTATGAGGTGCGGACCGGGCCGCGAAACGGTGCCATCATTGAGGGCATCGACAAGGATGCCACGATAATTTTTATCATGAACCATCGTAGTAACATGGATTACGTGCTGGTCACGACGCTCGCCGCAAAATCATCGGCGCTGTCCTATGCGGTGGGCGAATGGGCGCGCGTCTGGCCGCTGAACCGGATCATCAAGGCGATGGGCGCATACTTTATCCGCCGCCGGTCGCGCGGGGGTCTCTATCGCACGGTGCTGGCGCGGTACGTGCAGATGGCGACGACGGGCGGCGTCACGCAGGCGATCTTTCCCGAGGGTGGCCTGACCCTTACTGGCAAGCTACGGCCCGCCAAGCTGGGATTGCTGTCCTACGTGGTTGAAGGGTGGAAGCCCGGCGGGCGCGACGTGGTGTTCGTGCCAGTCGCGATCAATTACGACCGGGTGCTCGAGGATAATGTGCTGATCGCCGCCGGTACGCGCGGCGATCGTAGATTTCCCGCACGCAAAACTGCGGTAGTCCGGGCGGCAATGCGGATCGCGTGGCAGCGTATTTTGGGTCGGCTCGCCCGGTTCGGGACGGCGGCTGTCGTATTCGCTGACCCCATCCACCTTAGCGATTATGGCGACACGCCGTCGCTGGCGGATCTGGGACGCGACCTGATGGCCCGGATTGATACGATGATGCCGATGCTGTGCGTACCAATGGTGTCGCGGGCCCTGCTTCAAAGCACCTCGCCGCTGGATGACGCCGCGTTGATTGCTGAGGCGCAAGGGATGCTGAAAGCTAGGTCAGAGGCGCCGGTAATGATTGCCGATATCGCGGCAGGGGTCGCCAAGGCGTGTGAAATGTTAGCCGCACGTGATGCCATAACCGGCAGTGATGCAGGCTGGTCCATGACACCTGAGGGCGCGCCCTTGCTGCGCTACTATGCCAACTCAATTGCGCATCTGTTACCGCATGATGCTGCACCTGCATTGGAACTTTCTGCACCTGCTGGGTCATAAAGTTACAAGAATCGTCCTCCGGTCATTGCATTGTTGCGTAAGCCTCGATATTTCAAAGACCGACGCACGCGATTCTGCATCGCGGCACCGCTTAGACAGAAAGGCCCCCATCATGGCTCTGGACACAGATACCGGCATCGCGCAGTACGACGCGCCTGAAAAAGATCTCTATGAGGTCGGCGAAATGCCCCCAATGGGCTACGTCCCCAAGCAGATGTATGCATGGACCATCCGCCGCGAACGGCACGGCGAGCCAGATAAATCTTTCAAGCAGGAAGTCGTCGATGTGCCCGTGCTGGACAGCAACGAGGTGCTGGTGCTGGTGATGGCCGCTGGCGTTAATTACAACGGCGTCTGGGCCGGGCTAGGCCAGCCGATCAGCCCGTTTGACGTGCACAAAGCCGAATACCATATCGCAGGTTCCGACGCCGCTGGCGTTGTCTGGGCGGTGGGCGACAAGGTGCGCCGCTGGAAGGTGGGCGACGAGGTGGTCATCCACTGCAACCAAGACGATGGCGACGACGAGGAATGCAACGGCGGCGATCCCATGTTCTCGCCCTCGCAGCGCATCTGGGGATACGAGACGCCCGATGGCAGCTTTGCCCAGTTCACGAATGTGCAAGCGCAGCAATTGATGCCTCGACCCAAGCATCTGACATGGGAGGAATCGGCCTGCTACACTCTGACCCTTGCCACCGCCTATCGGATGCTGTTCGGGCATGAGCCGCACGACCTGAAGCCCGGTCAGAACGTACTGGTCTGGGGCGCTTCGGGCGGTCTGGGAAGTTACGCAATCCAGTTAATCAATACGGCGGGCGCTAATGCGATCGCGGTCATCTCGGAAGAGGACAAGCGCGAGTTTGTTATGGCGCTGGGTGCCAAGGGCGCGATCAACCGCAAGGATTTTAACTGCTGGGGCCAGTTGCCCAAGGTGAATACCGATGAATACAATGCTTGGCTCAAAGAGGCGCGCAAATTTGGCAAGGCGATCTGGGAGATCACCGGCAAGGGCGTCAGCGTCGACATAGTGTTCGAGCATCCCGGCGAGGCGACATTCCCAGTATCGGCGCTGGTATGCAAAAAAGGCGGCATGGTCGTGATCTGCGCCGGCACTACCGGATTTAACTGCACCTTTGACGTGCGGTATATGTGGATGCACCAGAAACGCCTGCAAGGCTCGCATTTCGCCCACCTGAAACAAGCCAGCGCGGCCAACAATCTGATGGTCGAGCGGCGGCTGGACCCCTGCATGTCCGAAGTGTTCCCGTGGGCAGACATCCCCGCCGCGCACCTGAAAATGCTGCGCAATGAGCATAAGCCCGGCAATATGGCCGTGCTGGTTCAATCCCCGCGCACCGGTCTGCGCACCGTCGAGGATGCGGTCGACGCGGGAAAGTAGGGCGCCGACCCGACATCAAGCGCCTGGCCGCCCGAGCGAGCATATGTTCGTTCGGGCGGGGCAGGCGCATATGCCATGACAACCTTCCTCATTGCATTGCCCTATGCGCTGTAGTTTATTCGCGGTTCATATCTCATAGAGTTCAGGGAGGAACCCTCATGAAAACAAGTTTCAAACGCATCATCCGTACTGCCACTTTGGGCGCGGCGATGATGGTCGTCGGCTCTGTCGCCGCTGCGCAGGAACCGCAGTTTTTCCGCATCGGCACCGGCGGTACGTCCGGCACCTACTATCCAATCGGCGGCCTGATCGCGAACGCGATTTCGGCGCCTCCCGGTTCGCGTGCATGCGAAGAGGGCGGATCGTGCGGCTACCCTGGCCTGATCGCATCGGCCCTGTCGGCCAACGGCTCTGTCGCCAATATCAACGCGATTGCTGGCGGCACGCTGGAATCGGGTTTCTCGCAGTCAGATGTGGCCACATGGGCGCAGACAGGTACTGGCATCTGGGAAGGCCGTGACGCGGTCGACAACCTGCGCGCCATTGCAAACCTCTACCCCGAGACGATCCACCTGGTCGCCTCCGCCGCATCGGGTATCACCTCTGTCGCGGATCTGAAGGGCAAGAACGTGTCGCTGGACGAGCCGGGTTCCGGCACGCTGGTCGACGCACGCATCATTCTGGGTGCCTATGGCCTGACCGAGGCTGACATCGAGGCCAACTTCCTCAAGCCGGATCAGGCAGCTGACCGGATGCGTGACGGCGCGATGGATGCGTTCTTCTTCGTCGGCGGCTTCCCTGCTGGCGCCATTGCCGAGCTGGCGAGCCAAGAAGATATCGTTCTCATCCCGATCTCAGGCGCCGAGGCAGAAGCGGTGACCGGCGAGTACACCTTCTTTGCCGAGAACATCGTGCCCGGCGGTACCTATGAGGGCGTGACCGATGATGTCACCACCCTGTCGGTCGGCGCCCAGTGGGTGACCAGCGCCGATCAGCCCGAAGATCTGATCTATGGCATTACCGCCGCCTTGTGGAATGAAAACACCCGCAAGCTGCTGGATTCCGGCCACCAGAAGGGCAAGGCCATCACGGTCGAGACGGCCCTAGACGGTATCGGCATCCCGCTGCACCCGGGCGCCGAGAAGTTCTATCGCGAGCAGGGCATGATCGAGTAATCAGCCCCCAGAACACACCGGCCCGCCACGCGCGGGCCGGTTTTTTTGTATCCCCACACAACTACCAGCGAGGCGGCAATGTCACAGGCATCCGAAGCGGAACGCGTCAAGGAAATGACCGACGCGGAAATGAGGGCTCTGGAAGAGAGATACGATCCAGAAGTCCGCTTTCGCCCGTTGCTGCCCAGCATGAAATGGCTCGTCGGTAGCGCGCTTTTCGTGCTGTCATGCTATCACTACTACACCGCCGGGTTCGGCATCCCGCAGGCGACCGTCCATCGCGGGACGCATCTTGCGTTCACTCTGGGACTGATCTTCTTCTCGTTCACGGCATTTGGCGCGCGGCCCACGCCGCGTAGTACGTTAGCGACACCGATGGGCATCCCCATTACCGACTGGATCCTTGCCGCGGCGGGCATCGCCTCTGCTCTCTATGTGCCGTGGGTATTCAACGATTTGGCGTTCCGCGTCGGTAATCCGCTGATGATCGACGTCGTCATGGGCACCGTTCTGATCGCCGTTCTGATGGAGGCGACGCGCCGCGCCATGGGCTGGCCCCTGCCAGTGATCGCCATCCTGTTCATGGCCTACGCGTATTTCGGCCGCTCGATGCCGGGTGTACTGACGCATCCCGGCGCCAGTTGGACAAACATCGTCAATCATTTGTATCTGACCAGCCAAGGCATCTACGGCACCGCGCTGGGCGTAATTTCGACCTACGTGTTTCACTTTGTACTGTTTGGTGTAATGGCCACACGCATCGGTCTGGGCCAGCTCTTCATTGACCTCGCCTCGGCCCTCGCGGGCCGTTTCGCGGGTGGCCCTGCCAAGGTATCAGTCGTGTCGTCTGCGATGCTTGGCTCCATTTCGGGCTCGTCCATAGCCAATACCGTCACCACTGGGTCGCTGACCATCCCCGCAATGATCCGCATCGGATATCCGCGCCACTTTGCGGCGGCGGTTGAGGCAGCATCGTCCACCGGGGGCCAGATCACGCCGCCCGTCATGGGCGCGGTTGCGTTTCTGATGATCGAATACCTTGGCGTCCCGCTGACGACGATCCTGACGGCGGCGCTGGTTCCAGCCTTCATGCACTTTTTTGGCGTGTTGGTGCAGGTCCACCTCGAGGCGCGGCGCCGCGGCCTGCGCGGCATGACCAAGGATGAATTGCCCGTCGCATGGGTCGTGTTCAAGGCCGGCTGGTTGACCACACTGCCGCTATTCGTACTGGTGGCGACGCTGCTGTCGGGCAAAACGCCCTATCTGGCGGCCTTCTACGGCATCTCTGCATGTATCCTAGTGCTGGTCATCCAGAACCTGCTGCGCCACGGCAGCGACCTTGCGGGATTTGCCAAACAGACCGCGACAGAATTGTGGGACAGCTTTGTCACCGGCGCAAAATTCTCGCTTTCGGTCACGGCGGCAGCGGCGCTGGTTGGCGTGATCATCGGTGTTGTCACGCTGACGGGCGTCGGGTTCAAGATCGCCTACATGGTCACGTCGGTCGCGGCTGTCTGGGCCGGAAATGTCTGGGATTTCCTGTCGTTTATGCCGTTCGAGGTAATGTCGGTCCCGGCCCTGACCCTGATGTTCACGCTTATTATGACGGCGGTAGTCTGCATCCTGATGGGCTGCGGCATTCCGACGACGGCGAACTACTTGATTATGATCGCCGTCGCCGCGCCGATCCTGAGCATGCTGGGGGTGCAACCGCTGGTCGCGCATTTCTTTGTCTTTTACTATGGGGTCATGGCCGACATTACGCCGCCCGTGGCGCTGGCCGCCTATGCGGCGGCGGGCATCGCGGACGCCAACGCGTTCAAGACTGGGAACACGGCCTTCCGCTTGGGTATGGGCAAGGCGCTTGTGCCGTTCGTATTCGTCTTTTCGCCGTCGCTGCTGCTGGTGGTTGATGGGTTCACGTGGACCGAATTTGTGATTGGTGTGTCGGGCGCGATGGCTGGTATCTGGATGCTGTCTGCGGCCTTCGCGGACTGGCTGATCGGCCCGATGCGCGCCTATGAGCGCGCGCTGTTGGCTGTCGCTGCGATCCTGTTGGTTGCGCCAAATATCTATGCGACGCTCGTGGGCCTCGCCATAATCTCGCCAGTGTTCCTAAGACAGCTACCCATGCTGCGCATGACACCGGCAGAGCGGATAGCGGCATAGAAAACAGCGCCGGGCGACATACGCCCGGCGCGGTACCTACAGCGGGCTGCCGGCGGCCCAATCCCAATACATCTCGCGCGCGCGGCGCGTGACAGGACCGACCTGATAGGACGTGTCATCGAACGCAGTGACCGGCGTCACCTTGGCCATGTTGCCGGATAGGAACACCTCATCGGCGCCATGAAAGTCCTCAAAGCTGAGCGTCGTCTCATGTACGCGGATCCCAGCGTTGCGCATGTTATCAATGTGCCGCGCCCGCGTGATCCCGGCCAGAAACGTGCCGTTTGGCGCGGGTGTGAACACCTCGCCATCCTTGACCATAAAGGCATTGGCCGTCGCGCTTTCGGCGACATTTCCCAGCGCATCGGCGCACAGCACGTTGCCAAATCCCTTGGTCCGCGCCTCGGCCAGCATCCGCGCGTTGTTGGGGTATAGGCAAGCGGCCTTGGCGTTGACCACCGCATCCTCCATCACCGGGCGGCGAAACCGGGTGCGCGTCAGCGTGGTGGATGAACCCTCAAGCGGCATCGGGATTTCTTCGAGGCTGATGGCAAACCCAGTCGAGGTGCCATCAGGGACAATCGCCATATAGCCGGTATCCTGCCCCCAATACATGGGCCGAATATAAACCGCCGCCCCCGGTGCATAAGTCTGCAAACCCTCGCGAATAATTTGCACCATAACGCTCGCATCCACAGTCGGCTCTAGCATCAATGCCCTGGCCGAAGCATTGACCCGCGCGCAATGCAGATCCAGATCCGGCACCAGCCCATGCGCCAGCCGTGCCCCGTCAAAGACCGCACTGCCCAGCCACATCCCATGATCCGCGGCCCGCATGACAGCCGCGTCGCCCTCATGCCATGCGCCCTCGAAATACGTCCGGATATTGGTGCCAGTCGCCATTGATTGCCCCTTCGTTCACTTTTGCAAAAAATACCCACCGCCGGAGGGGTGTCCGCTTCGTATCATATGTTCTTATGGCGCCCCAACCCCCTTTGAAAACCCCGAGAGGCTAGTGGTTTGGGGCGTGAGTGTGAGTTGGGATTGGGGCCAGCCCGTGCGAGGGTGCTATCTCAATCTGCTCGTCGCGTATGGCAGGTTTTGGCCCGCCCTATGCAGTCGATACTTCGATGAACTCAAGCCCGTCTTGGCTAAGCCAAGCGGCCGACAGGCGATTTGTGCGCCACGCGCCGGTGTCGACAGCGATCCGCCCTGATTGGGCATGTCCCTCATCCATGATCGTATGGCCGTGTGCGACCCACAGCCCATCGTAGCGCTTTTGGCGTAAAAAGGATGGATGCCCCCAAAGATGCGTTTGCGCTGATTGATCTTCGATAGCACGACTGGGGTCGGCACCCGCATGCGTCGCGACAAGCCCGTCTTCGCGCCAGACAAGCGGGAGGGCTTTCAGCCATTTCGCGATCTCGCTCGGCATGGCCGCAGCAAGGGCGGCGCCAAGGCGCTCCAGCCGCTTGTCTGCACTGACGCCTGCATTCCGTGTCCAAGGTGCGAGTCCGAAGCTTGCTAGGGTCTCGTTGCCACCGTTGCCTAGCCAGAGTGGTCCGTGCCGGGCAGGATCATCAAGAAAATCGAGCATCATGCGTTCGTGGTTGCCCATGAGGCAGATGACGTGCCCGGGCGCAGCGCTGCTCATCTCGGAAAGCTGGTTCAGTATAGCGGCGCTCTGTGGTCCCCGGTCGATCATGTCCCCCACGAATACGATCCGATGCGCGCCTGCATCTGGGCGCGCGTCTATCGCGTCCAGCATACGCTGCAGCAAGTCCAGACGGCCATGCAAATCGCCGACGATGCAGATGGGGGATTGAGGGCAGGGCAGAGGGGCGAACGCGGCCATTGCCTCCGTTTGTGGCCGGCCCCCGGATAAGAGATCGCGTAGGCTGCGCATGGCACCTCCCAAACCTTGACTATTCAAGGGCAGGGTATCTTAGCGCCGATCAACTCTCGGCTGCAACCAGTCCAGCGTATCGTGGCTGCTGTACCAGCGCCAAGGTTAGCAACAGCACAGTGCCTGCGATCCCGCCGAGCATGTAGGCGAGCAGCGCCAGGGTAAGGCCATATCCCATCACCGCAGTGACGATCGCCGAGATGAAACCCAAAACAACTCCACATATCAGGCATGCAAAAATCATGGGTACTCTTCCTCTAAATTCGCTAGGCTTCGGGGCAAACCCTCGACCTGTCTCTGGGATTGAGCATGTCCGTGAAATTGGGCGCAATTATGATGAGCAGCTTTATTTTTGCCGGTAGTGTTTAAATAAGAGTCAAAGCAGGACACTTTAACTACGCTGATCCCGCCTCGGGACATGGATCAGCCCGGATGCAGTCAACGCGGCTCAATTCACTGGGTTTGCCTTTGCTGCGCCTCGCGTTGACGCAGAATCCGTAATGCAACATCGACAACGAAGGCAAAGAAACCGATCGCCAGAGCTGCGAGGCAGCCGAACAGACTGTAGAAGCAAAGAGACATTAGAATGGAATATCCGGTAAAAAACGCAATGAATGCAGCAGTAAAGCCGGTGAGCATTCCGATTGTGATAATGCCAAGTATCATCTCTAACTGCTCCCAGCGTGGTCAGGGTAACCCTAAAATGCGCGTGCGGAGGAGGTCGCGTACTCTTCTCACTTCAGGCTGCCTCCGCCTCATCACCGATCTTGGGCGATTCAAGTTAATTTTTGGTAAACGTGTGCGCTATCATAAGCTGCAACCTAAACGCGTCTGTCAAGAAGAGGAACTATGCAGAATGGCACACAGGATCATAGAGTGACCTACCATATTTGGCGTTTGCCGTCCGCTTATGTACCAAACAGCGCGTTAGAGGCGCAGGCAATTTGCATCAGATCTGTTTGACCTGCGAAAGGATAATGATCCCGACGATTACAAATCCGACGCCTGCGAGTTTCTGCAATGACAGGGCCTCCGCGAACAGAAAATTTCCTGCCAAAATAATCCCAACCATCGCCAGCCCGGTGATGGCAGGATAAGCGACGCTAAGATCGATGCCGCGGATCGCGATGAGAAAACAGGTAAGAAGTAACACGGCGCTGGCCATGCCTGCCCACATCCATGGAGCGACGAAAAGCGTCGATATGGCCCCCAGGTCGAGCGGGGCCGGAATATCGCGCATCGCAGATTTGAACGCCACATTAGCGAAAACGTTTGCGCAGACGGCGATTAGCAAAACACACCAGTAAAATAGCATCTTCGTCTCCTTAAGGACTGACGCCTATTGAGGGCGCCGAAAAAGGATTAGTTCGTGGCGATACCAGAGCATATCGATCTCTTGCCTGGCATGAACGGTGAGGCCTTCTTCGGTGCCCCAACTCAGGATGTCCTGCAAGTCGACATAGTTGATCCACTCGCGGGCAACGACCAGATCGTGCAGACGATTTGCCGTCGCGCGCCAGAATGGGCGCCGCGCCATATCCTTGTATAGAAACCACTTGCCTGGTGCGGTGCGGGCTGCGGCCTTGGCAAAGACGCCGCGCTGCGCGGCGGGTGGCACGTGGTGCATCACGTCAATGAGCGAGATCAGATCGAACGCCCCCTCCGGCCAGGGCCGGGTCGCATCAAGGCATTCGAAGCTGACGTCGTTGGCCTGCGGCAATTCGCCGGTCATGGAATTACCCATCTCAATTGCGGGCGCGCTGCTATCAAAGCCAAGTCCGCCGCCAATGCGGTTTGTGGCGGCAAGCGTACCCAGAAAGAGCCCCGCTCCGCAGCCGACATCCAACACCCGCGCGCCGGTTGGAACCTGATCGACTAAAATGTGATAGGGACAGATCATGGGTCGCCAGTGTTGCAGCTTTCGCATTATCGGCGGGCCGCTGCGGTATATTTGGCGGGCGATCTTCGCAATATCCGCAGGTCGGTGCTGGGCCATGTCCGGCGTCTCCACTAAAAAGGCGTTGTTTTGGCGCCCATCGTGACGCGAAAGGCTGCCGAACAGGGCGTTTAGCTGCCAGCGTCCGGCACAATTGGCGCGCTCGTTGCTAAAATGTCAGAACAAACCGCATTTCATTCAAAAACCACATTGAAAACTAGTTCTGCTCCGTTATCCTTGCAGGCGCAGCTTCGAAACGAAATACTTTTCGGAATTGTGATTTCTGAGATATATCACCCTGCGTAGAAAAAGATGTCATGGCGCGACTGTGGATTTCAAAGAGAACTTTAAAAGTATCTGTATTTAACGAGTAAAAAGATCGCACATCAAATGAACACGGTCTATCTCAAAGTCGCTGCCGGTCTGGTGTTGATCCTGCTGGGGGTGTTGGCATCCTCTGAGCAGTTGATCTGGATACTACAAGGCATTGAGGCGCCGGACGATCGCCCGCTCGTTCTTGGCACGTTGTTGTTCAAGGGTGGCCTCGTCGGTATCGGGACGTATGTCCTGCTGCTGGCGTTCATGCCCCGGTACACTCCGCCGCGCGCGGATGGTCCGGAACTCGCGGTGGCGAGCCCAGCGCAGACGGCCATCTTTGCCGGACTGATCCTTGTTTCTATAGCTATGCGCCTTTACCGCCTCGACGTTGGCATCTGGTATGACGAGATGCTGACTTATGTGCGCTACATGCCGTTGTCGGTCGGGCAAATTATCAGCACCTACGACGATGCCAATAACCACGTACTGTTTACAGTGCTGGCGCGGCTGTCCCTGTCTGCCTTCGGAGACAGCGTATGGGCCCTAAGACTGCCAGCAGTCGGTTTCGGCGTCGCCAGTATCGCGGCGCTTTATTACTTCGGTCGCCGAGTGACCAACACTCGCGAGAGCCTGCTTGCCGTGGCATTGATGACGGTCTCCTATCACCACATTTGGTTCAGCCAAAACGCACGCGGCTACACCGCGCTGCTGTTTTTCACGATCCTGTCTAGCGCTTGGTTCATGGACGCCGTCCGCCACGGCAACCCACGCAAATGGCTTCTCTATAGCGCTGCCGTCGCACTGGGGGCCTTTACCCATCTGACCATGGGGCTGGTGGTGTTTGCGCATTTCGCGATCTGGGCCGCCGCAGCGATCCGGGGGATGCCATATCGGTGGAATGGCCTCTTTTTTGGGTTTATTCCGGTCGGTCTCCTGACGTTTCTGGCATATGCGCTGGTCCTGCCCAACGTCGTCGGCGGTGCGCTGCTTAATTCGGGGTTGCAGGGACCGGACAGCGAATGGACGAACCCGCTCTGGGCGCTGATGGAGGTCGTGAATGGCCTTCAGGTTGGGTTTGCGGGTGGCGGGGTCGCCGTAGTGGCGGTGGCGATTTTCGCAATCGGCCTTGGTGACTTCCTGCGGAAGCGCACGGCACTCGCAGCGTTGTTCCTGATTCCGACCTTGGTCGGGTTCGGGGCTATGACCAGCATTGGCTATACGCTGTTTCCACGGTTTTTCTTTTTCGCGATGGGGTTCGGGATACTCATTGTGATTCATGGGGCCGCGCTGACGGGCCAGGTTATCGGGCGCCTAGTGCGGCTACCCGGCCGCGGTCCACAATGGGCGGGGGCGCTGCTATGCGCAGGTATCGTGGCGGTGTCGCTCTTGTCACTTCGCCATGTCTACGCGCCAAAACAGAGCTTTGCCGCTGCAATAAAATTGATCGAGCAACAGCAGCTGCCGGGTGACCGGATCGTTACCGTCGGCATCGCCGAGTTTCCGTTCAACTCCTACTACGGCAAGGACTGGGCTAACGTAACGACCACTGCCGAGCTTGACAGTCTCGGCCCAGCGGAGGGGCGAACCTGGCTGGTTTACACCATGCCGGTTCAGGCCGAAGGGGCCTATCCCGATATCCTTGCGCGGATCGACCGGAACTATAGGGTTGTCGAACGCTTTTACGGGTCTCTCAATGGCGGGGCCGTGATCGTGTGCGTAGAAGAAGCAGCCGCGGCGTCCTGACGGCATAGCATTTTTGAAGGGAAGCGGCTGAGATGTGCGGAATTTGTGGGATCTTGCGGCTTAATCGGGGGCCAGCGACAGACGAGGCGCTGATCTCGAAGATGGCCGATACGCTAGCGCATCGCGGGCCGAACGATGACGGCACTTGGCTAGATGACCGGATTGCCCTCGGCTTTCGGCGGCTGTCGGTGATCGACTTATCCTATGCCGGGCATCAGCCGATGACCAACGAGGACGGTAGCATCGTCATTGTCTTCAACGGTGAGATCTACAACTTTCAGGAGTTGAAAGAGAAATACCGTCTTGAAGAGCGCGGCCATGTGTTCAAGTCGCGCACAGACACCGAAGTGCTGATCCATCTTTACGAGGAAATCGGCCTCGACATGATCCCCGAGTTGAATGGGATGTTCGCCTTTTCGCTATGGGATAGCCGCACGCAATCGCTGCATTTGGTGCGCGACCGGTATGGCATCAAGCCGTTCTTTTATCAAAAGGACGACGATCACTTTCGGTTCGGGTCAGAGATTAAGGCAATCATCGCGGATGATCGCGTTGTACGGCGCGCGTCAATGCAAGCGCTGCACGACTTCCTCAGCTTCAACTACATCCCCGGCACCCAAACTGCGTTCGAGGGTATCCACGAGATTGCCCCGGGTCATCACATGACAGTCAGCCTCGCGGGCGATATCACCACAAAGCGCTACTGGGATCTGGACTTCACCGTCGATCACAACATTACCGAGGAAGTGGCGATAAAACGCTCTTACGAACTGATGGACAAGGCCGTGCAACGCCGACTTATCGCCGATGTTCCGATCGGCGTGTTCCTATCAGGTGGCCTGGATTCCAGCACTCTGGTGGCGCTCATGGATAAACACGTGAACACGCCTGTTCACACCTATTCCGTCGGGTTCGAGGATCAAAGTTTCAACGAATTGCCCTACGCTAGGATCGTCGCAGAGCAGTTCGGAACGGTGCACCGCGAAGTAATGATCACCGCCGATATGGTTCGGGACATGCTGCCAAAATATCTGAGCTTCATTGATGAGCCATATGGCGACGGATCGGCCATCCCGACCTATTATGTCAGCGAACTGGCCAAGGATGAGGTCGTTGTCGTCCTGTCAGGCGAAGGCGGCGACGAGGCTTTTGCCGGCTACGATACCCATGCCGCCTACGAGGTGTATCGCCAAGCCCGCAAGATCCCCGCCTTTATCCGCAACGGAATTCTCAAGCGGCTGGCGAACTGCCTGCCGGTCTCAGACAAAAAGCTGAGCTTTGAGTTCAAGGTGAAGCGATTCCTCGGCGGTCTAGATTTGCCGCCCGAAGAGGCGCACCATTGGTGGCGGATCGTGCTGGGCGAGGCCGAGAAGCGTGACCTCTATACCGATGCCGTGACGGACGCCGCGCCGCTGGAACCGGCGGTTCGCCACTTCACCCGCGCTTTTGAGCATTCCGGCGCAGCCGAGACGCTGTCGGGGCTGATGTACATAGATTCGACCGTCTTTCTACCCGACGATCTGATGATCAAGAACGACCGGATGACGATGGCACATTCACTGGAGGCGCGCGTGCCTTTCACCGATCCGGACCTGACCGCGTTCCTTGCCAAGGTGCCGTCAAAGATGAAGATGAAGAACCGTCGCAAAAAACACCTTATGCGCCGCGCGATGGAGAATGAGCTACCCGCGTCCATCTTGGACAAGAAGAAGGTCGGTTTGGAGATGCCGTATTCACGCTGGCTCAAGCATGAGTTGAAAGACCTGATGATGCAGTATCTGGGGCCGGAGAATATCGGGAAAACCGGCCTGTTCCGCCCGCAGGCGATCAAGGCGCTGATCGACGACCACATTGCCGGTCGCCGCGACAATGGTCGGCCGCTCTGGGGGCTGCTCAACTATATGATGTGGTATGAGTTATACATTCAAAATCAGCCCGGCTTGCGGAACACCCACAAAGTCGAGATGACATAGCTCGCCACAAATGATGCGCCGATCGCGATCAATAGCACCAGCCAGAATGGCAGCGAGGTCGCGTATTCCAGCCCCGCCACAGCAGCGAGCCGGATGACAAGCGAGAACAGTACCGCCAGAAAGTATCTGCCAAAGCCTTTGAGAGATATGGTTTTGTGGCTGGTATGCTCGTAGCTGAATATGCTGTGCCCGCAGTAATTGACGAACGAGCCGAGGACGAAACCGCAGGTCGAGGCGGCGATGTATGACACCCCGACCGAGGCCAACAGCAACGCCAGCAGGTAATCTGCGACCGTGCCGATGACGCTTACGCCTGTAAAGCGCAGGAACTGCCGTCTGTCTTTTAGATCCTTCATGCGGCTCCAGTCCGTGGCGGATTCAGATCTTGATCAGGCGCCCACCATCTACTGCAATACCGATCCTATGAAACACATTGCGCGTGTCAAAGATCCGGGTGGCATGGGACGCAACCAGCGCGTAATCGGGGGCGCTGTGGTCGGTGATGACGGCCACAGCGGCGTAGGTTTTTACACTCTCAGCGGTCAGCGGCACGGATTGGCGGCCTGCGAGATTCGCAAATTCGCCCCCTTCGGGGAGGTGCGGGAAAAACGGGTCGTGGTAATCCACCTCAGCCCCAAGAATTTCAAGTTGCTCCAGCAAAACCAGCGCCGGGCTGCGGCGCGTATCCTCGACATCGCGCTTGTATGCGATGCCCATCAGCAACAGGCGCTGCCCGCCAAGTGGCCGTGCAGGATCAACAGGCGGGCCGGACTCGCGTGACAGATCTGCGGCGATCCGGGCCGCCAAGGTCGCAGGCACGGCATCATTGCTATGGCGGGCCAGATCGATAAGCGGTGTGGCCGATCCAGCATCGGTCGCGCGCCACGACAGATACGCTGGCGAAACTGGGATACATGCCCCGCCAATGCCAGGGCCGGGGTAGAAGGGCATGAAGCCGAACGGCTTGGTTGCGGCGGCTGCAATCACCTCCCAGACATCCACGCCCATCGCTTCAAGCGCGGTCTTCATCTCGTTGACCAGCGCGATGTTCACGGTACGAAAGCTGTTCTCGACCAGCTTTACCGCCTCGGCCGTCGCTGCCGAACTTACCGGCACCGCGCGGGTGATGATGGCGTTATAGAAATCCTCGATCAGTTGAAGCGATAGCGGATCGTCGGCGCCCACGACCTTGGGAATGTTCTGCGTCCCGAATGTATGATTGCCAGGATCTTCGCGCTCTGGCGAAAATCCGAGAAAGAAGTCGCGACCTGCGCGCAGCCCGCTAGATTCCAGGATGGGGCGCACCAGATTTGCCGTCGCCCCGGGCCAGACGCTGCTCTCAAGTACCACAAGTTGGCCGGGCCGTAGTTGCATCGCAACATCTTCGGCGGCGGCAGTGACAAAGCGCATATCCGGTTTCTGGTCCGCCGTTAGCGGTGTCGGCACGCAGATCAGAATGATATCGGCATCGGCGAGTTCCGCACGGTCCTGCGTTGCCCGGAACCGCCCGCTATCCACGGCGCTGGCGATACGATCGGGTGCGAGGTAGGAAATGACCTGCGCGCCTTGCATGATCCGGCTGACACGCGTGCCGTTCAGATCGATCCCGATAGTGTCAAAGCCAGCGTCATAGGCGGTAAGCGCCAGCGGTAGACCGACATAGCCGAGGCCGACAACCGCGATCTTTGCATTGCGCGACGGGATGCTTTGCCCAAGGGAAATATGATGTGAGGATTCAAAATTCATGTTCTGGTCATATCAGTTCGAGAATAGTCCAATAGGCGGGGCGTTCGAGAGGCCCCGATGAAGTTAACGCTAGGACGGATTATGCAGTAAATCCAATGAATTTGTCGAATTTGGTGAATCGACCACAGGAGTGTTTCGCGTCCTGTCGCAATGGGTGCCTGCCTCAAAGATTGTTGTCAAAATTACTGCGCAGCGTCATGGTCAAAGGGTCCCGCCGGTGATTCTGCGCGCTACCTGCCGAACACTTCGCAATGCCCGGCGGGCCGTCAGGTAGGGCCCACCATTCCCGGCGAGATGCGCGGTCCAGCGCGCGATGTCTGTGAAGTAGAACATCTCGAGCCTTGGTAGGTCGTAGATATCCGCACCCGGCCCGACAGTGCCTAACCTTGTGCCAACAGACGTTGCGTAGTGGCGCGCGATGCAGTGCCTAACCGTCAGCGTTGAATATCCGTATGGCGGCGCGAAATGGCGCACGGGGACGCCGAGTTGCGCTTCAATCTCGCGCCCAGAGCTGGCGACTTCGTGGTCTAGCGTCTCGGGGTCCAGCGCGGTCAGATCCGGATGGTTGACGCTGTGCGCCCCAAAAAGCACGCCGTCCGCAGCCAACTCTTTGATCTGGTCCCAGCCCATGAGTGGGCGCGGCGGGGCATGGCATCCGGCCCAATTCTCAGGGGCGCCCATGCGTCCTGAGGGCAGATAGACCATCGGCGCGAAGCCGTGATCGCGCAGGATCGGCCAGGCGGTATCGGCGAAATCGACAAACCCGTCATCGAAGGTGATCACGATAGACCGTGCGGGCACATCGGCACGTGCATTCGCGAGCCTATCAAGCGACACAACTGGCACCTTCGAATCGGCCAGCGCCTGCATCTGCGCCGCAAAGGTCCGCGGCGCGATCGAGGTCGGTCCCGGCGCGTCCGAGATCGAATGATACATCAAAATATCGACCTTGCCGGCCGGCACGCTCAATCCTCCACGATATGCGTGGCAAAGACCTCGCGGTAGCGGTTCCATTTCGCCCGGTCCACCTGTCCGTCCGCATCGATACAATCCGCCGCGCCATAGGCCATGGCAAAGGCGTGATGGGTGTTATCGTGGGCAAAAAGCCCTTGTCGGCCAAACACCAGAAGCCCGTCCAGCCCTAGCAGCCAGTTATCAACCGTCTCGAAGCGCGATTGGTATTCCAGATCATAGACCGGGTAGGCATGGCTCAGCCGCCGCGTCTCGCAGCGCCGGACGGGTGCGGTAACTGGCAGGCCAAGTTGGTCCAGCCAGTCGGTGAAATGCCGGCCCAGTTCATCGTCCTGCATGTCCCACCATTCCTCGCCGGGATCACACGGCAATTCGGCGCAGAGCACGGTCACGCCCTTCGGCTCTGTGCTGGCCGAGTAATTCTTGGGCTCGGACATGCGGCTAATAGGGATCGACAATTCAGGAAAGTAATGCGCGTCGAATTCGGTGAACTGGTCGGTTTCCAGCACGAGGTAGAGCAAGATCATACCGCGGAACCGAATTGCGCGTGCGGCATCAACGACTTCGGCCGGAGGCTCGTCAATCAGCCGCGTCAGGCCGGTCAGCGGTATCGTTGACAGAATTAAATCGCCGGTGATGCGCCGCGTGCCATCACCATCACGGATATGTACGGCGCCGATGCGCGTCTCATCGCGTTCGATCCGCGTAATTTCGGTGTCGAACATGAATTCGGCGCCATTTTCGCGCGCAGAACTCTGCAGCGCCTCCTGAATCTGCCCAAACCCGCGGCGCGGGTAGTAAAACCGCCCGCCCGTTTCACTGCGCAATCCCGGCAGCAGGCGGACCATCTTCATCAGGATCTTGCCGACCGACCCGCTGCCAACCCGCCGCTCGGCGAGGGTCACCGCCAGCTCTTTTGGGTCGAGTCCCCAAAGCTTGCGAACGTAGGGAAAATAGAAATGCTCCGAAATCGTCGGTCCCAGCCCGTCGTAGAGAACAGTGGAGAACGTAGCGGGACCTTCGTTTTTCTGGCGAAACCGTTTCAGAACCATATCGCCGATCAGGGACAGCGCAAAAGGTTTTGGCAGGCGCATCAACGCATCGGTGAGTTTGAGAGGAAAGTGGATCCAGCGCCCGCCCAGCCGAATGCGGCCATGCCGTGGCCGCAACAACAGATCGTCCCCCAGAAGCGCCTTGACGTCGTCCATAACCTCCGGCTCCGCTGCCGGATGAAAACGGTGCGAGCCGTAGTCACAGGTAACCCCGTCCACCTCAAAAGAGGCCGAATTGCCGCCCGCGCGCGGCGCGCGCTCGATCACCGTCACCTTTGCTTGGCCGCTGCGGGTTAGTGCATGGGCTGCGGCCAGTCCGGCCGGTCCTGCACCCAGAATAACGATGTGTGGCTTGGTCCGCCCTTCGGTGGATTGGGAAACATCCTTCACTTATACTCTTCCTTTTTCGGCCTTTTGCAGTAGCAGGCACTTTTGTGTCAGGGCCTCAGATGCAGCCGCGAGATCATGTCGGCGATCAAACCGAGCGACCAGATCATGATCGCGGTCAGAAAAGAAAAGACCGTCGTTTCGCTGAGATTCCAGTAGCCGATGTCAATCACCAGCTTGAGCAGACCCAACATGAAAAAGATCAGTCCCAACGGAATAAAGACTCGCAGCGGGTTAAAGAGCATGATCGCCCTGAGTACCAAAATGATGAAATTGATAAAGTCGACCGGGCGAATTTTCGATTTGCCCACGCGCAGACCATATTCAATCGGGGTGTAGATCATACGCTTTCCATTGCAGCACATGCACAGCGTAATGGTCGTGGTGAACGAGAAGTTCTGCGGCAGAAGCGGCAGGAACGGCACCAGCTCTGAGCGGCGGAAAACACGCAATCCAGAATTGATGTCATTCAGTTTGCGCTCAGCAAGGAACGAGGCAAGCTTGTTCAGCATGAATTTTGCCGGACGTCGAATGAGCGGCACGTTTTTCATGGCCGCACCCCGGTCACCGACTACCATGTCCTGATCGCGGCAGAGCGCAAGCATCTCGGGCAGGTACCGGGCCGGGTACGTGCTGTCGGCGTCGAGGATCGCAACATACTCATACTGCGCGCGTTTCACGCCGCGCTTTAGGCTGGCACCATAGCCGGAGTTTACGTCGTTCCAAATGACGGTTGCGCCGCTCGCCTCTGCCTTAACGCGGGTGGCGTCTTGGCTGGCATCATCTACCACGATGATTTCGTAGGGTATTCCGAGCGGTTCGAGATGGCGGCGCACATCCTCAACAGTGCCGCTCACTGCGTTTTCCTCGTTATAGGCGGGAATAATCACGCTCAGCTCCATACCGGTCGTATCCGGTGTAGCCAATTCACTGACCTTGGTGCTGCCCGGTTCGGTCCGCTCCTTAATCTTGTTCATCGAGGTGAAATCTCCCTAAGTTCAATTACTAATACTATTATGCCCCCGCGATCCCATTTTTGAGTGGAACCGCCGGGCCGACCTGTCGGCTTTCTGGGCATGCTATTCAAACATACGTCGCGTGAGAATAGGCAACAAATAAGACCAAGATGGCACGATCCGGCGTCAAGTTTTGGGCCAAACTCTCTTTGCGGCGCTATTCCAGATCATTCAGGGTTAATGGGCCTTTGGTTACGGTGACGTGACGATGATCGCTAGACCGTCCGTTCACAAACAGGATTTTACGTCCCGGATAAGCGGAAGCGGCGCGCCGATTGCTCTCTGCGCCCAAATCGCGGGCAAAGAGCGGGCTTTGGGATCGCGGGCTGAAATCGTTTAGCCAGAAAGCGCTGCCATATTCCTGAGGGGAATCGGTGCTGACGAACACTAATGCGTTTTGGAATTCATCCTGCTGCGCAAGCTGGCTGTATTCGGTGTGATAGCCGTTGATTTCAGGATATCTGTTGAACGCCAGCCAGCTCTCAAAAACCAAGAGCGAAGACAGGCACAAGAATCCGATTCCGATACCCACACGCTTTGCCACCATTGCGTCTGGAAAAATGCGGTGAAACTCTCTGATGCAGGCGGTGATGCCAAGGGCGGTCAGGACCAAGAATGGGATGAGGGTCATGAACCAGTACCGCGCGCCGGCATAATACCCGCCATAGAACCAATATAGCGAATAGAGCGCTACGGTCGCGACGATAATGGTCATCATCGCTGCGGCGAAACGCGTGCAAGGTCCCCACATGACAAAGATCAAGACGAATATAAGCGACGCCCCACCCCATCCAAATAGCGAGGAATTAACCTCGTAGAGATTCTGATGCGCGTTTATCAGCGCCTCGGCCGGGCTGTGCCCCGCAAAGACATCAATGTCTCCCCAATCCGGAACCGCCCCCATTTCGGGTCCGAAGCCTAGTGCGTTGGAGTGTGGTCCCCAATACACGTCGTAATATGCGTTCAGCGGCGTGAGCAGCGGATCGCCAGTTAGATACGCCTGATAGGGGAATATCAGCGCGCCGACGGCAATGGCGCCAATGCTATAGAGTGCTACAGTTTTCCAATGACGCCGATCTTGCAGAAACGCTAACGTCCACACGCCTGTAAGTGTACCGATCAGCACCCCTTCGAGCGGTCGCGCCAGAAAGAGCCATCCCATGAGCGCGCCCGCGATTAGTGGCAGTAGGATCGACGGCCGCTCCCGAGTCCGGATCAGCAACACCCACGCGCCCAGAATCAGCGCCCAAGTAAAAGTATGCATCAACATCGTCGAGGAGACTGACACATACCAAGGTGATACCGCCATCAGAAGCGCAACCAGATTGGCGGTTCCGCGATCCGTCATCGACGCCGCAAATCTGTGGAGCAACAAAATGCTGCCAGCGGCCAGAGCCGGGTTAACGATCCAAGGCATGTGCACAAGCTCGCCGATTGCGAGTGCGAGGGGCCATCCGGGGAATGTGATCGAGAACCATCTGCCTTGGTAGGAATTCATAAGATAGTGATCGAACGCCTCTAGCGATGGCGGCAGCGGAAGAGTCATCAGCCCGCTCGCATAGGACTTGGCCTGAAATAGGTAGATTATGTCGTCGAGATGCGGAACGCCCCCGAATGAAAGCGTAGCAATCAAGAGGCAGATCACAAAGACTATTCCCGCTGCCAGACAGGGAAACCAACGGTCGAATTTCTGCTGGCGATCACCGCTGCCCGGAAGGCTGATCCGCGTCGTTACAACATCCGCCAACTTGTGCAACTGCGGCCCCGGCAGGGCGATCACGAGTGCAACGAAACTGGCGATGTTAATGCCGAGAAACGTCAGCGCGATAATAAGCTGCTTGAGGTAAAGCGCAGGATCATGGCGGGAGATCGGCTCCATCACACTTCGGGATGCCAGAACCAGGACTGCGGCAACCAAGAGAACCCGCCAAATGCCCAGACCGACAAGAACGCCGGGAATACGCCGAAAGACACTGTTCTGCCAAAGGACCATAGCGGCAGTAGCGCCCTGCAGGACAAGACAGGCCAGCATCAGGTACTGAAACCCGGATTGCGGCCTTATGCGGACCTGCTGAAACCAGAACGGATCCCTAAATGCGAGTTGCACGCCAAAGCCGACTAGGGCGGTCGCGGCCACAAGGCCCGCTTTTTGCCAGTTCCCGAGGATGGACAAACTGATAATCGCCAAGCCCAGTGCGTCAATCATGAGCCACCAGTATTGCCGAGGCGCGAGCTCATCGAGATGCAGGTATCCCGTCAATCCAAATGCGAATAGGGCTGCGGCGGCGAATGCGAGTGAAACCCTCACAGCCACCGTGACGCCGAGGGACCGGGTTGAGCGTATCGATGGCTCGCTCGGCTGAGTGCTAGGGGTAGCTATGGTCGGTCCTCCGCCTCGTTTCTATGGCATTTGCCAGTTTAGTTGTTTCACACAAACATTATACGCATGGTGCCGTAAAGGGTTGATGTCACGCCGGGATTGGCCGCGCGCCCCTTACCAGACTGGACGGCCCAGCATGTAGGTTAAGCTACGGGTTTCACCATCGGCACCGGTCAGGCGGAGCAAAATGGTGTTGTCGCCGGTGCCGGGCTGGATATCTGCCGTGCCCGCGCGCGCGCCATCTCCCGCGTGCAGCAGCACAGTCTGCTCTGGCCCTGCGTTCAACTGAAGTGTGGCGGTTTTTACATCCGGATCAGTGACCCGCAGGGTCAGTGAATACGCCTCACCCGCGCGCAACGAACGCTTTGCCATAAGCTGGATAAGCTCGTCCGGCGATCCTGGCTGGAGCCGGATCTGCCGTTCGAATGCCGAGCTATATGTGTAGATACCCGCCATTGTGATCGCGAGCACAAGCAGCAGGTAGCCCCACCGCATGATCCCCAGACCCCGCCAAAAGCGGCGGAGGGGTCCGTGCATAGTCGCCTGCAAAGGAATAGAAGATCGGCGCGAGGCAAAAATCAGCATACCCGTCAGCGCGATCCCGAAGGCGGCAAGCCCGAACAGTATCCAAAACGCTCGGGAAAACATGCCCCCCCACGTTCCGTAGTGGAGCATCGTAACGAGTGGTCTGATCCGGGCGATGCCCTTTACATCGGATGGGGCAAACGCCCCCAAAACCTCAAAGTTCGTAGGATCAACCGCGACGCGGTAAACTCCGATGGACATGAGGCTATCAGCATGGTCACCGAAAAATTCCATTCCCCCCGTGGGCCAGCCGGGCAGAACAACGAAACGAGGCTCAAATCCCGGCAGCGCGTCGCGAGCGACTGCTTCGGCCCTGTCGATTGCGCCGCCGTTGAACCCATCAGGCAAGGCTGCCGAACGCTCGGCAGCGCGGGCAGCTTCCGGCTCGCTCCCTTCGACCCCAAGTCCGTCAAGAAAGAACACGAAACCGGTAAGGGCAATTACGAACAGCATCGGGATCACCCAGACAGCCGCAAGTCGATGGACGCTGCCGAGCCAGATCCGCCGTGTCGATTGCTTGGGCGGCAATCGAAACAATCCTTTCCAAAAACGGCGATAGTTGACCATTCCTGTCACACTCATCACCAGCAGGATGATCGACATGCTCGTTACAAGCAGATAGGCCGGCTGTTTCTTGAGCAGCAAATTGTCGTGCAACTCACGCAGAAGATCATGCAAACCCTTGGTGCTGGAGGCACCGACCAACGTGCCATCGACCGGATCGGCCCAGAAGCTCACGGATTCCCTCCAAGGCATCCGCGCGATTATCTGACTGGCAAGCCAGGGTCGGGGGCGCTTCTCGATCACGGAGACGGTCGCAAGTGGATACTCGGCTTCAAACGCGTCGTAGAGTTGGCCAAACGTCGCCGTGCGCTCTGAGGCTGGCGACATGTTCCAAACCTTCGGTTGACCGACAAGCTGGAGTTCCAATCCGGCGACGAGGAGCGTGCCAGACAGGAAAAGAAATGCCAAAGACAGGGAAAAATGAAGGCCGACCCACGAATGGGTGCGAAAAATATAGTTACGAAAAACGCGTGCAGTCATTCTTGGCCCTTCCTTTGGAGTGCATGAAGGAACGATCTTTCAGTCAGTTCTGCCCCCTTGTCCCATCCGAAATGTGCCGCCTGCGCCAGAGCGTTACCAGAGAGCGTATCACGCAAACCGGGTTCGGTGAGCAATCGAATTGCCTGCGCGGCCAGTGCCTCGCTTGACAGCGGATCGAAGTATAACCCCCCGTTGCCCACCACTTCGGGCAGGCTTCCGCGGTCCGAGCTGAGGACCGGCGTGCCGCAGGACATCGCCTCAAGCGCGGGTAGGCCGAACCCCTCCCAGAGCGAGGGGAAAACTAGCGCATCGGCGGTATTAAGGAGCGCCGCGAGGTCTTCGTCGCCAATCTCGCCGGTGAAGACGATGCTGGCCGACCGCGCCACATCAGCGGCGGCGCTGGACTTGAGATCCTCGACATTATCCCAGAACCGCGCGCCAGTGTTGCGCCCAACGATCGCCAGCCGGGTTTGTGGCACGTCGGCAAGAATTGCCTGCATCGCATCGATCAGTCGCAGCACGTTCTTGTGACGGTTGAACCCGCCCAGATAAACCAGCAGTGGTGCGTCCTGCGGCAGACCGTATTTACTGCGGGCACGCGCCAAATGAGCGGCATCGACGGCTGGACGAAAGATCGGTTCCGCCCCTTCGGTGATAATATCGATGCGATTGCTGGGAATCCGCAGGATGCGCGTCAGATCAGCTGCAGACGCTTGCGAGATCGTCATCACCCGTGTCGCCCGCATCTTTGCCAACCAGCATTTCACCTGCCATAGCCGGAAATTCCGGCGGCGGGGAAAGATCAGATCCGGAAATCGCTCGGGGATGGTGTCGTGAAAGCAGACGACGGTGGGCCGTCGCGCGGGCAACGGAAACCATGAATAGACCGCCGGATAGAAAAATAGATCGCAGTTTAATCGCTTCGCCGCCCTGCCCATGGTCAGCAGGTCAGCGCCGCCCCGCGCAGCGGTGCCAGAGGATGCCTCGGACATCGACTGGTCCGATCCCGCTATAACGACGCCCACACCCTCCGGCACGGGCCGTGTCGGGGGCTGATCGAACAAAAGCGTATAACGAAAACCCGTATCTCGCGCCGCCAACGCTGGAATGAGATTGCGAGTGAAGCGGCCAAAGCCGCGCTCGTTTTCCCAAGAACTGGCATCGACACCTATATGGATCAAGCTGGATCACCCTTGCTATGTTTGCGCCCATAGCGGGCTTGTAGATAAGGCGCAGTCGCGGTCAACCCTTTCGCCAGATCGTATTCGGGCGTGTATCCCAGCCGCGCGCGGGCGTGGTCGATCCGGCAAGTGCCGGTGGTCGCAAGCAGTTCCAACATATAACGGTCGGGCCATATCTCTCGGCGACGCACCAGCCGCCGTTTTACCTGCCTCACCAGCGCCTCAAAACGGTCCCGCCCTAGAACTTGGCGAGCGGCGGCGCTGACCTGGGCCGCAAGCGGTGGTTTGTCGGGCATCTGCTGCGGCACGTCCGGCGGCAGCCGGGATTGGAGCGCTTCCAGCGGCTCGTGCCGGACGGCGCCAACACCTATGGCTTGTGCATACCCTTCCAGCAGGCCGGACCATGCGACAGGCTTCGCACCAGACACGATGAATCGCTCCTGGCCAAGACCCTCCAGCACCGCAGCGCGCAGCATCGCCTGCACCAGATCGTCCACGAACACCGCATTGCAATAGCCCTCCGGGGTCGGCAGCACCACGGTTCCGGTGTTAAGCCAGTCGGCAAGCCGGTCCGTCCAAAGTGCACTACCGGGCCCGTAGATCAGCGTCGGCTGAAGGATTGCGGCTGGGATCTCGCTTGCAGTCAGCGCCTCCTCCATCGCACTCTTGGCCTGCCGGTAGGGCGTGCCGCTGGCGCGCGCAGCGCCGCTGTCTTCGGTCAGGTCATCGCCCGGCCAGCCGTCGTAAACCACGATGGAACTGGCATGCACGATGCGCCCGATTCTGGCCGCCTTGGCCGCCGCCATCAGGCCTGTGAACGCGGCAAGACTTGAGTTGGCGGGGGCGCGCATGTCGTAGGCGAGGTGAAAAAGCACGCTCTGCCCCTGCAAAGCTGCCTCCATCGCGGCCCGGTCATCTAGCGCTCCGATCACGACCTTGGCGCCCATCTGCTCCAGCGCTTTTGCACCGTGGCGGCTGCGCAGCAGGACGGTGACATGCGCCCCGTTTTCCAGCAGCGCCGGTACCAGTCTTCGCCCGACAAAGCCCGCGCCTCCGGTGACGAAAACCGCCTGTCCCCGTAATTTTTTCGACCCGTCAAACTTCACTCGCACGCACTCCAATTTGGATCATCGCATTAACCCACGGCGTTTCAGGACCCTAGCGCGGCCTAGAAGCTCATGCTACTCCTCTTGTATTAGATGAATACGATAGATAGCCAAGAAGCGGCGCAGACCGCTAATTTAGACGGGGAAGTTGATGAGGATCGGGGTAATTGGTGCGGCCGGCAAGATCGGCCAGATGCGGGTGCAGAACATAATCGACAATCCCGACACGGTGCTTGCCGCCGTAATGGACATGGAAATGCACCGCGCCGTGGCGGTCGCGCAAGATGCGCCTGCCTTCAGCGATTTGGAACGCTTTTTCGACACTCCCATGGATGCCGTGGTGATCTCGACGCCGGCGCATGTGCGCGAGCCTCTTTGCCTGCGCGCCTTTGAGCGAGGCCTTCATGTGCTGACGGAAAAGCCGCTCTCCCCGACCGTGGCAGGGGCACGGCGGATCGTGGATGCCGCAGCAAAGGCTGGCAAGGCCCTCGGAACCGGCTTCAACATGCGCTACTATCCAGCGTTTGCGCATATGAAGGATGTCGTGACATCGGGCCAGATCGGCCAGATTGACCATGTTCGCGTCTATGGCGGTCATGACGGGTTGGGGCATTTCGCCCATGAGTGGGAATATCAGGCGGAATTTTCCGGCGGCGGTGCGCTTTGGGATGTTGGCATCCACATGACTGACATGGCACGCCACATCCTAGGTGAGATTACTAGCGTTTACGGCGTCGCCACCAATACCGTGTGGAACGTGCCCGGCTCAGAGGATAACGCCGTCGCTATCTTTAAGAACCCCGAAGGCATCCCGGCGATCTATCAGGCCAGTTGGAACGACTGGAAGGGCTACAAAAGCGCGGTCGAGGTCTATGGCTCGCTCGGGATGGTGCGGGCATCGTATGCGCCTATGCAGAACCTCGTGATAACGATGGACAAGCCCGGCGGTGCCGCGAAAAAGACCCGCAAGTTTTACCCAGAGATCATGCTGCGCGAGAAGCTGAAGTCGTGGAAGACGACGGCAATTCAATCGTTCGGCGAGGAATTGGCTGATTTCGTCCGTCTGACACATGGGGAGGCGGGGCTGCGCTGCGCCGACGGCCATGCCGGGCTGCGAGCTATCGAAATCGCAGCAGCCGTGGCGGAAAGCACCCGCACCGGGCAGCCGGTCGAGTTGGAAAACATCGGAGACATGAGTATCAAATGAGCAGTGATCCGACCTTATCCATCGTTCTGACCATCGTGCAGGGCGGGACATATGTGCGCGACTTCCTAGAGGCGGTGCGCAGTTTTGAGAATCCGCCACCTCTGGATGTTATCGTTCCCTATGACGCCAGCGTCGCGGATGTGGCTCAATATGCCGCGGATTTCCCGGAGGTGCGGTTTCTTGATCTGGGCGTGATTGACCCGATCCGCCCGATCACCTCCGAGGCTGGCAAGCATGAGTTGTACGACCGTCGCCGCTCTGCCGGGTTGGCGGCAGCGAACGGCGGTATCATTGGCATTCTGGAGGATCGCGGGTTGCCGCAGGCCGACTGGGCGCGCACCATCGTCCGGCTTTATGCCGAGACCGGCAAAAACGTAATCGGCGGCGCCATCGAGTGTATGGAGCCGGCGAGCCCATTGAACTGGGCCTTCTATGTCACCGATTTCGGCCGCTACGGGCGCCCGTTTCAGACCGGCCCCGCCGACTGGGTGTCGGACGTGAACCTCACCTACAGCCGCAAGGCGCTGGACGAGACCGAGCATCTTTGGAAAGACCGCTATCACGAGCCGATTGTCCATTGGCATCTGATTGAACAAGGCGAAGAGTTGTGGCTGTCCGAGGAGGTGGTCGTACATCACCGGAGGCCCCCGGCCAAGTTCAGCGAATTGCTGCCCGAACGTTTCGCTTGGGGCCGCCTTTTTGGCGAGATCCGGGTGCGGGGCATGAGCACGCCCAAAAGGCTGGCGATGATCGCTGCCGGGCCGCTGATCCCGCCGCTTTTGTGGGTGCGCCACTACAAGCTTCAGGCAAGCAAGGGGCGCGGGGGGCGCTATCTGCGCACGTTGCCCTATGTGATGATCCTCTCGACCGCATGGACGCTGGGCGAAGTCTGGGGCTACATCACAAAGCGGCCTTAGCGGCCTGCCAATTCATAGTAGGTCTTTTCGAACTGGCGGTGCACCCAATCGGGGTCAAACCTATCTTCGCGGCTGCGTTCAAGCGCGTTCGCCGCAAGGTGCAGTCGGCGATCGTCGTTTGACAGGATTTCCGCGACCGCTGCGCAGATTGCAACCACGTCGCCAATTGGCACCACCGCACCTACGGTATCGTCGATCAACTCGACCACGCCCGAACAGGCAGTGGCAACGGCGGGGGTGCCGGTCTGAAACGCCTCAGCAATGGTGAACGGCAGCGCCTCCCACCGCGATGTCAAAAGGAACAGATCGGCCGCCCTCAGGTGACGGATGGGCTGGTCGGTGCGCCCGATAAAATTGAGGTGTTCGCCAAGACCGCGGTCCTGCGCCATCGCCCGCAACTTTGCCTCATCCGGGCCATCGCCGGCCACGACAAAACGATAACCGGGGTGGGTCTGTTTCATTTGGGCGACGCAGTCGATCAGAATGTCGATGCCCTTCTGGTGCAGCAACCGGGCCAGCGTGACGACCACGCGGTCCCCGTTGCCCAAAAGCTGGGCGCGCAAGCGGGCTATGTCAGCGGCGCTATCGTCGGGCGGGGGCGAGACGCCCAGCCCGATCACCTTCAGCTTCTCGCGCGGAACGTTGCCGATCGTCGCCAGATCCTCGGCCGAGCGATGGCTGGGCGTGATCACCAGATCGCATTTGGCGGCTATCCTTCCAAAGGCGGCGATGCGTTCGGGTTCGGACCCGTGATACGTGATCGCAAGGGGGATGCCCTGTCCCATTCGAGCGATGTTAGCGACGAGGGCCGGCGCGGATTCGTGGCAATGGATCAGATCGACGCGGTTTGCTGACAGCCAACGGCGCAGATGCCACGCCGCCGCCGCAGTGTGGCGAAGCCGATTGGCAATACCGCCGCCGTCCCCGGCAACAAACCGGGTAGGCAGATCCAAGAACGCAGGTTCAGTTTCAGGCCCGGCCCAGACATCTGCAGTGCCAGCCAACGTTACGTCGTGCCCATGGGCGCGCAGCCAGTCGCTTAGCCCCAGAATGTGGCGGGTTATCCCGCCCATGCCGAACTGGGTTCCCATTTCAAGCACACGAAGCGGTTGGCGAGGGGGATCGCTTGTCATTTCAGGAACAAAAAGTGGCAAAATCATAAGACATGGCGCGATTATAGCATGCGCGCGCCGTTCGCCCATCCCCCGCAGCGCGCCTCGCAAAGCAGGAGCGGTCTGCAGCATGTAGGCAACACCGGGGGCGCGCGGTGCGCGGCGCGCTGTTCAACCTTCCGGTTACGGCAGCGATCGTGTCTTATAGCAGCCAACATTCCCAAAGGCACGAGCCAGTATGAGATCGCTGCGCATCTTGATGTTTACCACGTTCTACCCGCCCTATTCCTTTGGCGGCGATGCCGTGGGCGTACAACGGATGGCGCGCGCGCTGGCCGCGCGCGGGCATGACGTGACCGTTGTGCATGATGAGGACGCCTATCTGTCGCTCGGCGGTGTGCCAGCTGGGACGGCCCAAGACGACGGCGTGCAAGTGATTGGCCTGCGCAGCCGACATGGCATGGTCGCCAACCTCATCACGCAGCAGACCGGGCGCAATCTGGTGCATCGCCGCCGCATCGCGCAGATTGTGGCGGATGGGCGATACGATATCCTGTGGTACAACAACGCCTCTTTGGTGGGCGGTCCGGGAATTTTGTCCGTAGGCGACGGCCTGAAGATCTACGAGGCGCATGAGCATTGGTTGGTGTGCCCGACACATGTGCTTTGGCGCCATGACCGCGAGCTTTGCGATGAGCGTCAGTGCCTGCGCTGCGTGACGACCTATCGCCGTCCGCCCCAGCTTTGGCGATATACTGGTTATCTGGACAGGCAGCTGGATCATATGGATTTGATTATTGCCAAAAGCGAATTTAGCCGCGCCAAGCATCGCGAATTTGGCCTGAGGCAGCAGATGCAGGTTTTGCCCTATTTTCTGCCGGACATTGACCCTGCGGCGCTGCCCGAACCCGCCGTGCATGAGCGGCCCTATTTCCTGTTCGTCGGCCGACTGGAAAAGATCAAGGGGCTACAGGATGTGTTCCCAGCCTTTGAGAGCTACACCGACGCCGATCTGCTGATCCTTGGTGACGGAGATTATGCGCCTCAGCTAAAGGCGCTTGCAGCGGGGAATGATCGCATCAAGTTTCTGGGCCGCAAGCCGCTGGAGGAGCTGAACGCCTATTATCGCGGTGCACTGGGGCTGATCGTGCCGTCGGTCTGCTACGAAACGTTTGGGATCATCCTGATTGAGAGCTTCCGTCTCGGCACGCCGGTCATCGCGCGGCGCCTGGGTCCGTTCCCTGAAATCGTGGAGAAGGCAGGCGGCGGCACCTTGTTCGAGACCGAAGAAGAGCTGATCGCCGCTCTTCGCAAGTTGCAGCACGAGCCCGGCCAGCGCAAGGCGCAGGGCCGTGACGCGCGGCAGGCGTTCGAACAGATGTGGATTGAGGACCGAGTTCTTGCGGCCTACGGCGATGCGCTGGCACGCGCCGCGCAGGCAAAGGGCGATACCGATCTGGCGCGCGACCTAGAGGCGGGCGCGTTCGAGAATGGTGCGTGATCCGCTTTAGGGGGCCAGCGTTCCGATCCGGTGCGCGTTCGCCATGACGGAAAACGTGATTGTCGTCGCGGGAATGCTGGGCAGGATCGAGGCATCAACGATATGCACACGCTCCAACCCCTTGGGCCTGCCCAGAACATCAGAGTCGGACGGCCCCGGCTGGGCCGACATCGGGACTGATCCGCCAACGTGAAAGCTGGACCCCGGCGCGCCGGGCCGACTGGCGGCAGACAGCACGAGAAGCCCGGCCTTTCCCAGCGCTTTGGCCAGCCTCGTCTTGGCCGCAGCCATCACGCCTGACGTTTCTGGATTGGCATAGACGGATGGTATCAGCCGCCCGTCCGGCGCCAGCGACAGATCTATCCGCGCCGAATGATCCGAGTGCAAAAATGCCTGCGACACGATCAGCCGCCGCGCCAATGCCCGCCAGAGCGGGGCAGAGCCGGGTAATTTGGCGCCGTAACTGGCCGTCAGGTCGCGTGCATAAAATTCATTCCAAGTATAAATTTGGGTATGCACCAGATGCGGAGAGATATCTGGATCTGCGATCTCGACAAAGGCCTGTGGCAAAGTGTGATAGGGCAGCCGATCAGGCAGGCGCGGCGCGCGCCAGCGGTGCAGGCTGGGCAGAAAGAAATGCTGGCTGTCCTTGAGGCGCAGCACCCCGCCTGCATCGGGACGCGACGCCAGCAGTAGCCGCGCCGTTTCCAGAGCACCTGATGCGACGAACACACGATTGGTGGTCAGCGTCTCGCCACTGTCGAGTGTCACCGTCACGCCGTCGCCACTTTCTTCAAACTGGCGCACGATGGCAGAGCGATGGCTGAAGTCCGGATGACGGCGCAGGTCGAGCAGGGTCTGACGTGCGGAATAGATATAGCCCCAAGGGCAGCCATGCAGGCACTGGCCGCAGTATTTGCACGCGGGATCGACGGCCAGACGGGCGACGCCAGCGTGGACGCCAATTTGCAAGAGCCGCGCTTTTTGCCGATCAAACCTGCGCAGTAATTCGCGGCCCTGCGGCGACGGGTCCAGCGGTGTTTTGCCGGTCATCGAAAAGGCGGGAAGCAGTGCCTCCAAGTCGTCGGGCGTTCCGCTTATCGGCATGAACTTTGCCACCGCCCGGTAGTGCGGCGCCAGATCGTCCGCGCCAAGCGGCCAGTCTGCCATATCAGCGCTTCGGTGCGGCAGCACCGCCGCGCCCCATAGGTTCGACAGCCCCCCCTCGGCGCGCGAGGCCCGAAGCCCGATTTCGCCGGATGCGGCGAAAGTTTTCTCGCCCGCCTCCATCGCAAAATCAGAACCAAAGCGGCGCACTTGTCCCGGCGGCGTCTCAAATTGCGGCTGTTGCCAATCGGCGTGTGTCGCAGCGGACCAGTCGGCGGGGTCGGTCGCCGCCAAACGCGCGCGCCGCTCTCGCGCCTCCGCCCCAGGCACGGCGCCGCCGTCGAGCATCAGCACCCGGCGGCCCCGCGCCAAGAGCGCCGTCGCCACCGATACGCCCGCAGGCCCTGAGCCGATGACCAGATCCATCATGGGTACGATAAGACGTGCGGCGTCATGCAGGCACTGGCGCGCGCCTTTCGGCGATGATGTCGTCGATGATCCGGCTGAGCGGCAACTTGGGGCGGAAATTTATCGCTGCCTTTAGTTTCGACACGTCCGGCAGTCGGCGCTGCATATCCTCGAACCCTACGGGGTAGACCTCGTCATAGGGGATAAGCTGGATTTCAGAGCTCGACCCCGTCGCCTCGATGACTTGTTCGGCCAGACCGCGAATCGTGATCTCTTGATCCGTGCCGATGTTAAAGACTTCGCCGCGTGCCTTTGGGGTCGCCATTAAGCGGCACAGCGCCTCGACCACATCTGCGACATGCCCAAAACAGCGCGATTGATCGCCGGTTCCGTGCACCATCAGCGGTTTCCCCTCTAGCGCCGATGTCACGAAACTAGGCAGCACCATACCGTAGCGTCCGGTCTGGCGCGGGCCGGTGGTGTTAAAGAACCGTAGGACCGTCACCGGTAAACCGGACTCGCGCGCATGGGCCAGTGCCAGAAACTCGTCCAACGTTTTGGCGCAGGCATAGGACCAGCGCAGGTTTTTTGTAGCGCCGATGGTTAGGTCGTCGTCCTCATTGAATGGGAACTTCGTGGTCTTTCCGTAGACTTCGGAACTAGAGGCGATGAAAGTATGCGCATTGTTCCGCAGCGCCGCGTCCAGCACGTTTTCGGTGCCCGCAACATTGGTAAGGATCGACCGGCTCGGCTCTTCCATGATCAGCTTGACCCCAACCGCTGCGGCCAAGTGAAAAACCACCTCAGCAGGCTCAACCAGTTTCGCGACCAGCGCCCTGTCCAAAATACTGCCTTCGACGAAGTCGAAACCGGGCTGATCCGTCAGCGCCGCAAGGTTCGACATCTGCCCGGTTGAGAGGTCGTCCAGAACCGTGACCGCATGGCCGTCAGCCACAAGCCGTTCGGAAAGGTGAGAGCCAATGAAGCCGGCGCCACCGGTAATCAGAATGTGCATAAATCCTCACAAAGCGTAACTGGAATACTCAATCTGCCGACGTATAGCATGGCGCGTAGAGTTCGGCCAACACCGCTACGCACTGAGTTGAATTGCGTAAAACCGAAAAATATTTCAGCGTCGAAATTTCACGTATTGCACGACGGTAACTGCGTCGCCGTCAGATATAAAGGGCGCCTACGACGAACCCGATGATCGCAAAAAGGCAAAGCCAACTGACACGGTCCTTTATCGCAAAGACGATCGGATCATCCGTCATGCCGCCCCGGTGAGTGACCATTTGCACGCGAGCGAGCCAATAGATCAGCACAACTGAGCTTCCCCATAGAATTGCTGGACTTGAATAGTCTTCCGCCACCTTTGGTGAATGAAAATAAAGCGCCAGAACCATTACGGAAACAAGCCCGGCGGCGGTTCCAAGCTGGCTGACAACCGGAAGATCGTCGACATGATACCCCCGCCCCGCCGCCGTCGTTTTTCCCGATGCCGCGCAATCGACAAGTTCTGCGTGCCTCTTCACCGTTGCGAGTGCGAGGAAGAAGAACAGCGAAAACTCAAGCAGCCAATCGGATATTGTAATTGATGTTGCGGCGCTGCCGGCAAAGATTCGCAACGTGTACAGCCCTGCCAGCACGCAGATGTCGATGATTACGATCCGCTTTAGCCACATGGAATACGCGAAGGTCAAAGCGTAATAGACAAGCATGACAGCAAGGAATTGCACGCCAAGAAATGCCGCAATGATCAATCCAAGAGCCAGCGGTCCCAGCGCGAGCCAGATACTGTGCGCCATGGGGATTGCGCCGGATGCGAAGGGCCGGTGGCGTTTGGTCGGGTGGGCCCGGTCCGCAGAGAGATCCAGAAGGTCGTTCAAGACATAAACGCTGGATGCGACAGCGCAGAACGCTACGAAAGCGAGGGCGCTTTGCAAGATGGTCTCTGCCTCGATCTGGTGTCCGGCCAGCATCGGAATCAATATCAGCAGATTTTTCAGCCATTGCTGCGGGCGCAACTCTTTCAGATATGGCTTGATCGACTGTGAGCGCGACGTCAGATGCTCGGCCGTGATGTCCAGTTCGTCTACTTTCGCACTGACCGCGCCGGACACGTCTAATGTGACAGCCTTTGAGGCCCGCTCCCAAACAGGCAGATCGGCCGCGTGGTCGCCCAGATAGGCGAAATTTCTTTCACCGTATTGTTTGGCCAAAAATTCTGCTTTGTGCCGCCCCTTCAGATTGTGACTGCCATCCGATCCGTGAACCTCGTCGAAGAGATTTAGATGGGTTGCGATTCGGTCTGCGAGGGTCTGATCGGATGCTGTCACGAGGGCCGTCTTGCCGCCTTTTGCGCGCCAATCTTGGATATAGTTGACTACCGTTTCGTTATAGGGAAGTCGGTCAATGTCGATCTCACCTGTTTGTGCAAGGAATCGTTTGAGCTGTGCACGTCCTTTCGACATCGCAGAAACGGCAGAAAAGAGCACGCGCCAGTCCCGAGAAACCGAGGACCAGAAGGTTTCGAACAACATGTCCGTTTTGACGAGCGTTTCGTCCAAATCCACAACGAGTACCGTAGTCTCCATGTCTATCCCTTCTTGCAAAATTACTTAGTCCGATAGGCAGATAAAAAATTATCATTGGGTAGGAAATGCGATCAGACGATAAACATACCAATCTCTAAAAAATGGATTTCGCGCACGCTCTTGAAAGCCGCTCTGGCGGACTGCTGCTATATATCATGTCAATTATTCGAAACCGCCAAGCGAAAACCTACTAATACTATCAGAAAATTGGCTGATGTGGCCTCGCGAGGCCTGGAAATGTGGCATCTAGTGCTGCGTACCGGACGGATCAGTTCATCACCGCAGTGGCAATGCGCCGTGAGTTCGCGCCTGTGCGTGCACAATTTTCGACCCGCAAGTTCGTTCTGATCCCGCCACCTGACCGTACTGCGCTGACTTAATCCCGCTAGCGGGACGCCGCCCATAGCGATAAACTGGCTTGCGCAATAAATCACAATAAACTTAAGGTTGAGCGGAAGGAGCGAGAGACACGTCGGTTCCCGATTTCACCTGCGCGCACAAGCCAAGACCCTTAAGATTGGAACAGATATGATTACAGTACGTTTCTGCTGAATCTGTTGTGATTATTTTGGAATCTCCTGTACCATTACAGTGGGTAAGGGTATGGAAGGTGTTTGCGTGACTAAAAGTGATATTCCGGTTGTCGTTATAGGCGGGGGACCAGCGGGTCTGACGGCTGCATATGAACTTCAAAAGCTGAGCGACAAGCACGTCCCTCATGTCTTTGAGGCATCCGATATGGTGGGCGGCATTTCGCGGACAGCAACCTACAAAGGGTATCGGTTCGATATTGGCGGCCACCGCTTCTTTACCAAGGTGCGCGAGGTCGAGGACATGTGGCACGAGGTGCTGGGTGATGACTTTATCACCGTCCGCAGACTAAGCCGCATCTATTACCGGGACCGGTTTTACGACTACCCGCTACGCATCTTCAACGCACTCGGCAATATTGGCCCCTATGAGACCTACAGGATCATAGGCAGCTACATCAAATGGAAGCTCCGCCCGAAGAAGCAGGAGGACACATTCGAGGAGTGGGTCATCAATCGCTTTGGCGGGCGGCTCTATATGCATTTCTTCCGCAGCTATACCAAGAAGGTATGGGGGATTCCGCCATCGGAAATCCGCGCCGACTGGGCGGCACAGCGGATCAAGAACCTGTCGCTGCCTAAGGCGGTTTGGAACGCCATTTCGGGTTCCAACGATACTGCCAGCCTGATCGAAGAATTCCAGTATCCGCGCCTCGGCCCCGGCATGATGTGGGAAAAGACCCGCGATTTGGTCGAAGGCAATGGTGGTACCGTCCAGATGCAATCGGAAGTGGTGAAGGTGAACCGCGACGGTAATCGCGTGACCTCGATTGATGTGCAGCGCTGGGACGAAAAGAACGGCAAAAGCGACAAGACAGAGCGTGTGGAAGGCGAGCATTTCATCAATTCGATGGCGGTGCGCGAGCTAATCCACGCCTTTGACCCTCCGCCCCCGCAAGAGGTAGTCGATGCAGCCGACCGCCTGAAATACCGCGATTTCCTGATCGTGACGTTGATGCTGGATCACTCTGATCCGTTCCCGGACAACTGGATTTACATCCACAGCCCCAAGGTCAAAGTCGGCCGCATCCAGAACTTCCGCGCTTGGTCAAAGGAAATGCTGCCCGATCAGAGCACCGCGTCAATCGGGATGGAGTATTTTTGCCAGAAGGGCGACGGGCTGTGGTCGTCCTCGAATGAGGACCTGATCAAGCTGGCCGGCGAAGAGTTGGAAAAACTCGGATTGGCCAAAGCGAGCCACGTCGTCGACGGTACTGTCATCAGGCAGCCTAAGGCCTATCCCGTCTATGACGGTGCCTACAAGGAGGCGCTTGATACGGTTAGCGGATGGCTCAAAACGCTAGAGAACTTTGAGACGGTCGGCCGGAATGGCCTGCACCGCTATAATAATCAGGACCATTCGATGCTGTCGGCTATGTATGCCGCGCGGAATATCATGGGCGCGAAACATGACGTGTGGGAGGTCAATATTGAGCGCTCCTACCACGAGGAATTTGAAGCAGAAGCCTCGAAAAAGGGTTTGAGGAAACGACCATTCCGCAAACGCACCGTGCTCTGAGCGCTGGCTGCGTTTTCCACAGGTTCGCGTGGGACAATGCTGCTGACGCGCTTCAGTTGCGCTTGACGCCAAGTTTCTCTTTTTGCCCCAACAGATGGTACTCGAATAAGCACCATACATAGACGCTGGCCGAATAGAGATAGTAGAACTGGTGGTAGAGGATACACTTGAAGGAAAACCATAGTCCGCCATGAGTCGCCAGCATGCGTGCAAGATCGCGGTTGGCCACAAATGCTAAAGCTAGCAGAAGCAGTGTCAGCGGCCACAAATGCGGCTGGAACGGCAGGATCAGCACCGACAAAAGTAGAAGTAGTGCAAGTCCTGCCCGCAATCGCTCAGCGCCTGAGGTATTGAGGTCATCACCCAGCCCTTCGCGCGAAATCATCAGCCGCGACCAAGGCAGCGCCCGGCAGAATATATCGGTGGTCAGGCTATTGCGAATCGTCCAGACCTTTAGGTGTTTCCCTTGCAGGCGTGGCTCGACCACGATGCGTCGCCCGATCGCAGCGATCCTGTAGCCCAGTTCGATATCCTCAATCGATGGCACTTCATAAGTTTTCACGTCGAATCCGCCAACTTCGCGGAACACATCGGCGCGAATCGCCCCGCATCCCGCCCAAAAGGTACGCGCCTCGCGTTTCGCGCGCTGGTGGTGATATCGATGAAGCAAGTTCTTATAGCGAGAAAACCATGCCTGGCCATCCGGTGCATCATCATACGAGCCAAAGACCGCGGCCACATTGTCTTCGGAAAGGGCGCTTCGCACATACTTGGGGCCATCGGGCAAGGCGATCACGTCAGAATCGACGAACCACAGCACATCGCCAGTGGCCTGCTGCGCGGCGAGATTGCGCGCTGCGCCCGGTCCGCCATTGACCGGCATTATCAAGACCGTCGCGCCCATTTCATGGGCCTTCGCTGCGGTATTGTCGGTAGAGCGGTCATCCACGACCAGCACCTCTTGAACATCGCCGACCTCTAGCATTCGCATCAAGGGTGCAAGCACACGGTCCAGCAGATGCTCGGCATTGTAGGCGGGCATCACGACGCTGATCGTTAGCGCAGGGTTCTGGGTCATGAAGGAGCTCCGGTTATGGCCTGTGACTTGCGTCGAGGCAGGCAAAGAAGAAGGAAGGTAGCCAAAAAAGGTAACAGCCACATCACTCTGGCGCCGTAGCGGTCGGCTGGTTGCGAGACACCCCCGCAAACCAGCGCGTTGAGCACTACCCCGATTAGCAGAAAAAGAACGAACACATTCAGTGGCGGGGGGATCCGTCCGGGCCAGATTAGCAGCCCAACGACGATCAAGAATGACAGGATATAGATCACAGAATGGACCTTATCAGCTAAGCCCAACCAGCGTTGATCCCGATTCAACACGCCGTTCAAAACGTCAAGCTGCGCCTCTGGCAGGCCCGACATAGCTTTTGTGTTGAGGATGACCGATGTGTTGGGAATCGTCATCCCGACGCTGTTCATCATCAACTGCACCCCGGCATTTTCCATCAGTGCATAGACTATGCCAAACGGATTGTCGGCCAATACCCGAAGGAAGAATTCGCGTTGTTCGGCTGCCACGGCTTTCTGGTCCTCGATGGGCATCAGCAGAAACGATCCGAGACGGGCAGAGCGTTCAAAAACTATATGCGTCGCGGTCAGGCGATAGGGATCGTCCGACCATGACAAAGCCTCATGCAGCGCGCAGGTCGCCAGATCCTGTCGCAGATCCGCGCGAGCACAATTTTCGTCGAGATACGCCAACCCCGGGCCGTCCACAATCAGCCGCGCTGTGATGTAGGGGGTATAGATCACGTCCTTGCTCGTGACGGTTTCTGCTGCGAATTCGTAGGCCTTGCGCTCAGCAATTGCCACGACGACGAGGCTGGCGGCAAACCCGACTGCCAACCACCGACCATGGCCCACGCGCAGCAAGGCCGCTAATATGATGACCGGCAGCATCAGCACCGCAATTCCCAGATGCGACGGGTGCAAAACCACAGCAAAGGCCGCCAGCGCAAAGGCAGCAAGCCGTTCGGACAGGCGCATTTCCCTCCCCATAGCCACCACGGCGGCGAGGAGGATGATCATGACCGGCGCGAAAATGTCGGGCATCACGTAGGCGATGTAAAAAGGCAGCGACGTCGCCCCGGCGGCAAGGAGTGGAATTGCCGTGAGTTGTAGACTGCTCCGGCCCAGAGGCACCGTGCGGCAGGCTACGCGCGCGGCCAGCCAGACAGACGCAAAAACAGCGGTCATGTTCACCAAAGCGATTCCGCCAAGCGCTCCGATCCGCCAGAACGCAGCAACCAGCAGCGCATAGACCATTGAGCGTGAACCGTCGGTCGTCTCGTCTTCGGCCTTGGCTTTTTTCTGGCCGCTCTGGCCTGCTGTCGCCGGGTCTTTTTCCTGCCTGCGCTCGGGTAGAATTAGAGCCAGCGCTGCGTTGCCTTGCTTGAAATAGCTGCCTGTGTCGAAATAATAGAGCGGGCCGCGATTGATCGCGAGAACCGATAGGCAAATCATCACGGCTGCAATTAGCAGCAGTATCGGTCCGGCCCGCCATGCCCGGCCAATTGAGACATCTTTCACGGTTACTTCCGTTCTGCGGCGCCCTGTGTCGCCGCGACGATCTTACTGAAATACTCTATTGTAGTTTCCAGCCCCTCTTCGAGCTGCACCTTGGGTGTCCAGTCAAGCAGATTGCGCGCCCGGGTAATATCGGGCTGGCGCTTGATCGGATCATCTTGCGGCAATGTCTCGAACACCAACTTCGAGGTCGAGCCGGTCATACGAATGATTGTCTCGGCCAGTTGGCGGATGCTCAGCTCCACCGGATTGCCCAGATTGATCGGCCCGGTGACTTCAGACGGTGAACCCATCAGGCGCATAAGCCCGTCGATCAGGTCGGACACGAAACAGAAAGACCGGGTTTGATCGCCTTTGCCATAGATCGTGATTGGCTCACCCGCTAAGGCCTGCATGATAAAGTTGGACACCACTCGGCCATCATCGGGATGCATGTTCGGCCCGTAGGTGTTGAAGATACGGGCCACCTTGATCTCAATCCCATGTTGGCGGTGGTAATCAAAAAACAGCGTCTCGGCACAGCGCTTGCCTTCGTCATAGCAAGACCGCTTGCCGATCGGGTTCACGTAGCCGACATAATCCTCGGTCTGGGGATGCACTTGCGGATCGCCATAGATCTCCGAAGTCGAGGCTTGCAAGATCCGAGCGCCGACGCGCTTGGCCAGCCCCAGCATGTTAATTGCCCCGTGAACGGCCGTCTTTGTCGTCTGCACCGGATCGTGCTGGTAATGAAATGGCGAGGCAGGGCACGCCAGATTATAGATTTCATCCACCTCGGCATATAGCGGAAAAGTCACGTCATGGCGCATGACCTCAAACCGCGGATTGCCAAGAAGATGCCGCAGATTTCCGCGCCGCCCGGTAAAAAAGTTGTCGGCGCACAGCACCTCGTGCCCCTGCTTTAACAGCGCCGCGCAAAGGTGTGACCCCAGAAACCCAGCACCGCCCGTCACCAGAATGCGCTTGGCGCTCAGATGCAACAGATCGTCCGGATCGAATTCACCCCGTGGGATTTTAGGATCGCTCATCGGCACACCTGGCCGCCAGTCTGTTGGATGGAGAGGGGTAATTGTTTCATGTCTCTGAAATGTCCGGTCATATCTCTGGTTACTCGCAAAAAACACTTAGACCCTAATATCTGATCAAGCACGTAGTTTTAGCCTACACACAAATTTCTGGGTCACGAAGAACAATTATCGGACAGTGTGTTTCCGGCCCGTTGAGGGGAGGCATTCTACTAGATTTTTAGTCTGCACGCACCGTCGTATGCGTGGCTTGGGCAGAGTCCTTGTTGTTGTCGGGCGTTTCGGCTTGGCCGGTGACATAGGGCACACTTGCGGCGAAAACGATAATGGTCAGGCTAATGATTATCCATCTGAACGTCCGGCGGCGGAACATCCAGACTGCGCCGGCCGCGCAAAGAATGAGATAATAAGGAACGAATATCATAAAGGACGCTGGGGCGAGAGTTGGGGCTTTGCAGTATGCGGCAAACAAAATCAGCGGTGAAACCACAGCTACCAGCCATAAAAATATCGCCCTCTCCTGCACGAAATGCAGTGCTCCGGAGGGTAATCGCGGGACGTAATTTCGCCAGATCGTGGTTAGAACTGGAATGCCTGACGCCATGAGCGGCAGCACGGTTAATGCAATCACGTCCTCGGTGCGCCGTTGGGCGATCAGTGCCAGCCAGAGCATTAACGCCGTTGATACTACGGCGGAAATAATAGGAAGCCGAGGAGGAAGGGACTGGCCCAGGGCGAACAGCGGCGCCTCGCGCTTGGGCGCCTTGAGCCCGGCAACCAGAAGTATCAGCGCGAAAGCCAGGAGAAACCACACCCCGACTGCCCCGGCATGATGCGTTGGTATGGTGAGGTCGTCCTTTGCAAAGAGGAAGCCGAAAGAGAAGTACTCCATCAGGAAATCATCGGACAGACCCTGACCGACCCCTTTGCGCGCCCGATAAATCGAATGACTGATTGCAGGCGCGGCTAAAATGATCGCGATCGTCTGCGTCTGAATTAGCCGCGGCACTTTGAAAAATCCGATCTGCCGACTCCATACCTCTGGCAAGGCAAGCTTCCACGGCAGAACCAGCATCGCCCAACAAAGATGGATTACGACTAGTAGCCAGAAAGGCTCGGCTGTGAGCGCGCCCGCTATGACCGATGCGATGTAGCCAGCTTCTAGCCACGGTCTGGGTGTGCGGGCCCTGATAAGGAGAAACAGCAGCCATGTCGCCAATAGCGACAGAAACATCCCGCTTACATATATGGGCGCGGTTAGACTTAAGGAAATGTGAAAGCCGTGAAGCGTTAGCATCAGGGCGGCAACGCCGCCGACGGTCGATCCGAAGATACGCCGCGCGATCAAGAAGATGAGCGGGATCGATCCTAAAGCGAGAAAAATGCCGGTAACGTAGGTTTCGGGATCAGGCAGACTGCGCAGTTCCATTCCCCAAAGTCGCAGCGCGGCGGAGACGAGGATCGCGATGGTGAGAAAGCTAAAAATCAGATGCGTTCGATATTTTCGGTTGCTAAAATGGAGCCTGTCTTTGTCCGGTTCAGTCATACTGATACGGTCGCAAATGAAAATTGAGATCTAAAAAAGGGTTGGCGCGACTGTGTCTCGCGTGGGCAAAATGCTGAATTGAAGGCCGCTGCGTGGATACACTTACCGCCGCGTCGGATAGGACTTGGTCAGGGTCAATCCCGCATCCAGCCGGTCTATGGTGCTGCCGGGCCGCACGCGGTATTCATTGTATTCGTTCGTCCGGCCGGATGTATAGTAGGTGAACTCGCGGTCGTAAAAGCCCGGGCTGCTGGGCGAGGTATCCTGAATAATCGCATTGTTTAGGATGGCCCAGTCGCGCTGGTTCTTGCAGCCAGCGATCTTGCCGACGCCGCCCATCCAGATCGTCTGGGCGTAATCGCCCGCGCCCATGTCAAAGATGTTGTCACGGATCACGATATTGGTGCCGCGCTGGTTGCTCGCACGCATGATCTGCACCATGTCGCGGCGATCCTTACCGCCTTCGACGCCCCGGAAATTGTGCAGGCGGTTTCCCTCAATCCTCAACCGTTGGGCGCCGCCCAACGCTATTCCGTCCGAGCGGATGTCGGTGAACTCGTTGCCACTGAGTGTCAGATTGCTGCTGTTGCCGCCGGTCAGGGCCTTACACCATTTACGAAACACGCTGTTGCCTATCTCGATTGCAGAACTGTCCTTGATCCGAAGGCCGCGCCCGCTGCCAGCCCCACGGTTATCCCCCCCGTCGAAGATCGAATTGGTAATTGTTATCGCACGGCTCTGCACGATGCTAAACCTATTGGCGGAATTGCGATCACCTTCTGTGTAAGCGTAGTCGAACACCAAACCATCGAGCACGATATTCTCGCCACCATTTAGCCTCAACTCGGTATAGCAAGCCGACGCCTTGGCATTGGCTGAGCGGATCGTCATGGGAGAACTGAACTCCTTTTTAAGCGTCAGTGCGCCGTAGTCGCCAGCCGCGAGCAGGAAAACCTCGCCGCCCTCCGCGCGTTTGAGCGCGGCAGAAAGATCGGCTGCATTGCCGATGGCGTCGTCCTTTTGCGCGGTCGAACCGGTGCTCACCCCCGAACAAGCTGGCGCGGCAGCAGCCGGGATAGGCACTAGCAGGAGCAAAAGCCCCGCGAGGGGCAGTGCCTTGGCAAAAGCGTTGGGCATATGCATGGGTAAACACCCCTTTTTTTATACCGCATCCGGCAATTTCGAAACCTATGCTCAGCGACGTCCTTTGTCCATGAGATGATAAAAATGTACGTCTGGTTCAGCGTGCGGGATCGGAGGCGCAGCGAGCATCCACCGGAAAATCGGCACAGATCCGCCAACCAGATTTTGCTGGCCGCTCCGAAAATTTTCTTGTCGGTGCAATCGGATGCGCCGCGAACGTTGAATTGCGCAGCAAACACGCGCCGCATGCCGCGTCTTGACTGGGTTGAGTTCTGTCGCAGGCAGGATTATGCGCCCTTATTGCTTCATTTGACATTAACGGGCGGCGTGTACAGCGGTTCAGGTTGGATATCGCGGTAAAATTGACAAAGATGTCTCAGATGGGCAACCGCGCCGACTACGTGCGTGGAGCGAGGGCGATAACATATGCGACGAGCTGTAATTAAGGGGCAAAACCTCTATAGAAATGCGCTTAGACAGCGTCGAAGAACGCTTGTCGTTGTCGGGATTTTCAGCGCCATTATCAACGTTCTGATGCTGACTGGCCCGATCTACATGCTGCAGATCTACGACAGGGTTCTGTCCAGCGGGTCTATACCAACGCTTCAGGGCCTCTTTATTATTGTCGTCATCCTCTATGTGTTCCTCGGGTTTTACCAGTTCCTGCGCTCACGCCTTTTGTCGCGCGCAGGCTATCGGCTCGACCAGAACCTTGGCGGTCCGGCAATGACCTTCTGGATGCAGGAATGCCTTAACGATCAGTCGCGACGGCATAATCCTGTGCGCGATCTGAGTGTGGTGCGCAGTTTCCTTTCCAGTCCGGCCATCATGGGCGTGTTCGATGTCCCTTGGATACCGCTGTTCCTGATTGTGATCTTCGCGATCCATCCTTGGCTTGGCTACCTGACGTTAGCGGGGGCGGGCGTGATGATTGCCGCCGCAATTTTGAATCAAGTGCTCACCAAAGATTCAACTTCGGTCTCGGCGCAGCGCGAGGAATTAGAGAATGAATTCCTTGAATCGAGCGGGCGCAATGCCGCCGCGGTCATGACGCAGGGGATGCGCGACGCGATCGTATTGCGATGGCGGCAACTGCACGATGCCGCGCTTGCCAAGGGGCAAGAGGGCATTGACCGGACCGAATATTTCTCGTCGTTCTCGCGCTCTTTCCGGCTGCTGTTGCAATCGGCCCTTCTGACGGTTGGGGCCTATCTGGCGCTGCGCCAAGAGATCACGCCGGGTATGATCATCGCGACGTCGATCATCGCTGGCCGTGCGCTAGCACCGATCGACCAAGTGCTGGGCCAATGGCGCGCCATTTCGCGCGGGATGGCCGCCCATAAGCGACTGCTCTCTGCCTTTGACGCCATGCCTGCGGAAACTAAGCGCCTCGCGCTTCCCGAGCCAAAGGGTCATTTGGTGGTCAGGAGCTTGGTCAAGCTGATGCCGCCGCAATCGCACATTAAGGGTCGGCAGCGCATTCTGAATCAGGTTAGCTTTGAGCTATCGCCGGGAGACGGGCTGGGCGTGATCGGCAACAGCGCAGCCGGCAAATCCAGCCTTGCCAAGCTTCTTGTAGGCGCGTGGCGGCCAGATGCGGGCGACGTCCGGCTCGACGGCGCGGCGCTTGATCAATGGCGCCCCGAGGATCTGGGTCGGCATATCGGCTATCTTCCTCAATCGGTCGAGGTGTTGCCAGGCACCATCGCCGAGAATATTTCACGCTTCGACCCGCACCCGATAGATAGTGATATCGTAGAAGCAGCAAAGACTGCCGGCGTTCATGACATGATCCTGACCTTCCCGAACGGATACTCGACCGCTATCGGCGCGCGGGCGCAGCCTCTGTCCAGCGGCCAGGTCCAGCAACTCGGTCTGGCGCGCGCCGTTTACCGGCTCCCTAAACTCGTGGTGTTAGACGAGCCGAATTCGAACCTGGATACAGACGGGGATGACGCGATGTCCTTTGCGATCCAGACGCTACGCGATCATGGCAGCGTGGTCATCGTAATGGCGCACCGGCCTAGCGCGCTCGTATCGCTGAACAAGCTGTTGCTGTTGCGCGAGGGGCGCGTTGCCTATTTCGGCGACAAGGAAGACACTATCCGGGCGGCGATCTCAACCACAACAAGCCCGCGTGCGGCATCGGAGAGCCAAGGATGAAGACGCCAGCAAAGAGTGCAAACATAAAAGGCGCGCCAACAGGGGCCGGTCAGCAAAAGGCGCGACAGGCGGACCTGAAAACAGGCCTTCGCTGGCCCGCAATTCTAGGCGGGATCGGCAGCGTCGTACTTTTAGTCCTGCTCGTGTTGTGGGCGGGGTATACTCAGATCAACGGTGCTGTCATCGCGACAGGGCAAGCGGTGGTGCGTGGCAATCCCAAGGTGGTTCAGAGCCTCGATGGCGGCGTGGTGGCCGACATCCGTGTCGAGGATGGCGATTTGGTCGAACGTGGCGCATTGCTACTTAGTCTTGATCCGACACTTCTTGAGATCACCCGCGACATTTATCGCAACCGCTTGGCAGAAGTCGTGGTGCGCGGGGATCGCCTGAAGGCGGAACACCTCGGGCTCGACAAGATCAAACGTAGCGAGCCGCCAGAGCAACTGGCCGGGCTGGACCTGGAGGCCCAGTATGCCGGCCAGTATGAAATCTTTCAGGCGCGCCGAGCGTTGCAGCTTGGCAAGAAGGAGCAGCTTCGGGAGCGCATCGAGCAGTTCAAAAACCAGATTAACGGTGTCAAAGGACAGATTGAGGCCAAGCGCAGTCAGCTGAGCTATATCCGCCAGGAACTGGAGAGCGTTCGCGCATTGAATGCGCAGGGCCTTGCGCGTCAGGGTGATCTGCTGGAATTGCAACGTTCGGAAGCGGCTTTATTAGGTGACAGTGTCGGGCATCAGTCCGAGCTTGCTCGTATCCACAATTCCATCCGCGATACGCAGATGGAGATCTTGCAATCGGACCGTCAGATGATGGAAGAGGTGGTGACCGAAATACGCGAAACTACCACCAAGCACGAAGAATTACTGCTGGAGATAGTGACCCTCGAAAAGCAGCTTGATCGTATCGATATTCTGGCGCCGGTGGATGGAATCGTGCACGAGTCTCAAGTTTATACGGTCGGCGGTGTTGTGGCGCCTGAATCCGTCATCATGCAGATAATCCCGGTTTCTGAGGGGGTCGAGTTCGAAGTACGGGTTGACCCGACAGCGATCGATCAGATTTACATTGGGCAGACCGCTAAGGTGCAGTTTCCCGCGTTCGACCTAAAGACAGCGCCGATCCTATATGGCGAGTTGGTCAAGATTTCGCCCAACACCATCTTGGACCAGACGACAGGGCGGTCCTATTACCGCGCCACAGTCGTTCTACCTGCCGAGGAGCTTCGCAGCCTCGGGCCGGTGCACTTGGTGCCGGGAATGCCCGTCGAGGCGTTTATGCAAACCGGTGAAAGATCTGTCTTAGATTACCTTACGAAACCCTTGGCAGATCAACTCAACCGTGCTTTCAAGGAAGGATAACACTTTTAGGTGTCATCCACGTCACTAAGCCGTTACGCGCTGACAGCCGTTCGATTTGCGCGAATCTATGCCTAGTAAGATTAATCGGCGGCGGTTCTGTTGCGCCTTGATGAACAAACCGACAAGTGTCCGACAATTAATAAGGGGAAGGAAACAATTCCCCAAAGTTAAAATGTGAGTTCATTGAGTCTGCGTGGGTTAGCCCACGCATTGCGAGCGACCGAGGCATTAGCCTCAAACCAGGTACGAGTTTCCAGACTTAGCCGTATTTCGGCCATTCTGTGGCCATTTGCCGCTGCTCTATCCAATCGGATGGACTGGACGGATTCCTGGTGCTGTCTGCGCCGCAAATTAGAGGTCAATGATGACAAATCAAATTATAAATGTCTCGAACGCGACAGAGCTAAAAACCGCTTTGGCGGCGGCAACTGGCGGAGAAACCGTTATCCTTGCCGCAGGTGACTACGGTAAGCTAAGTATTAGCGGCACGCAATTCGCATCGAATGTAACTCTGAAGTCTGCCGATGCGAATGGGATGGCAAGCTTTTCTGAGGCCTATCTGAAAAACTCGTCCAACATCACGTTCGACACCATCAAGTTCGACTATAGCTATTCGTCTGGGGAGGCGTACTATGCCAGTAAGTTCAGCGTCGAAAATAGCACTAATATCTCCTTCAACGACTCGCTCTTCGACGGCGATGCAGCAAACGGAACCGGTACTGCCGCAGACGGGTTAGGAACGGGAAAAGGCCTTGTCGTAAAAGGGTCCACGAATGTCGATGTAGTAAATTCGGAATTTCACTCTTTTTGGACTGGTTTAAGCATAAATACGAGTTCGAATATACATATTTCGGGAAACAACATTCATAATATTCGATCAGACGGTATGAAGCTGGGAAGTTCTCAGACAGTGCTTGTCGAAAAGAACTATATTCATGACTTCAACGGAGACGATACGCTTAGCGATCATCGCGACATGATCCAAATTCAACGGTCCAGCGGGACTGGCGTCAGTGATTTGACGATCCGTGACAATGTTTTTGACATGGGATCTGGTGATTGGACCCAAACTATCTGGGCGGGTCGCGACAAAGGAAACGCGAATGACCCAACGAATTGGCACCAGAATGTGCTGATTGAAAACAATGTTATCTATAACGCACACACGCACGGGATATCTCTCAATCTGACGGATGGGCTGACGATCAGAGATAATTCACTAATTGCTGTTGATCGCGCTCAAACAGGTGGGATTTCTATTCCCAAAATTCTAGTTTCATCGGAGTCTAAGTCCGTTGTTGTAGAGAATAACATCACGCCAGCGATCGGTGGCGAACAGGGACAGGCCGATTGGAGTGTGCAGAACAACGCGTTCATTCAAAATACAGATGCTAACGCGCCGGGTTACTATGACAACCAGTTTATCTATCATGCAACGGCGCTGGCAAACGGTCATAACCAGTTTGAGATTGCTGTCGGCAGCATGGTGGATCAGCTGACTGCAGGATCAAGCCTGAGCAACCAGCCGTCCTTCTCCTACGACGACTGGGTCGGAACCGCGAGCACGGTTGTCTCGAATCCGGGCAGCTCGGGTGGAGTAGGAAACGGCGGGGTCGTCGGCACGGATAGCTCCAACACCGATACTGGAACGGAAGGTAGTGTGACCGAACTCGATTCAGCGTCCGGACCGAGCGAGGCCGAAGTCCCTGAGATGCCCGAAAACGGGGGAGCCACCGTTGGCGACACCAATGTGCCTGAAACCAATGAAAACGAAGCTGGAGACGCCGAAGCACCTGAAATCGATGCAACTGGAACCGACGAGACCGAAACTGGTGAGGCAGAAACTGGCGACTACGAGGTCGCAGACTCCGTGGTGTCTGATACCAACAATGAATCGCAGACCGGGATGACTTTTGACGATTTCGTTCTAGACATTGCCGTTCTGGCGACCAACGGGCAGGCGGAATTTCGAGGCGATGCCACCGTGGTGGATACGGCGTCCGGTACAGCTATTCAGTTTGATGGTCACGGGGATGTCGTGAGTATGGGGCGGTTGAAGCAGTTCGAGAATTCCGAACAGATCGCCTTCAATGTCGAATTCACTCGGGATGAGGCTGATGGAAGCACCCAGCGACTTGTCTGGAATCACCGTAAAGTCGGCCTAACCCTTACCGATGATGGGCTCATCGCGCATGTCCGAAACAACGATGATCCGTTCCATAAGGGCTTCAGGGTCGATAATCTCGGCCTCAACGACACCGACACGCATACGGTTAGCCTTATGGTCGATCAGGCGTCGGACCGTTTACAGGTTTTGGTTGACGACAAACTCGTTCTCGATGAAACGGATACTGACTTCGATTTTGTCGGGGGCGATAATAACGAGTGGGGTTGGAATCTTGGCACGGGGTGGGGTGACTATATCGATGGCGAAGTTAGCGGCTTTGCGATTGAAGATGATGTGCAATTCATCGACCCACCTATGGTACCTGACGATATGTTCGCCTAGTGTCGTTGACCAAATGGCTTTACGGATTTCTTCCGCACCCTTTTCACCTAAGGTTGCGTTTGCAGGAGAATGGAGTTGAGCGATGTGGGGGCGAAAACCGCAGAGCAACAGGTCGCCGGGAATGGCGGAGCTGCAGGCGAAACTATGCGATGGAACAAGGCGCGGGCTCCGGGCCTTGTTCTTTTTAAGGGTGCGTGGCCAATAGACGTCAGACCAACGCTTATTATGGCGCGACGGTTGAGGGAGAGCATGGAGTGATCTTGTCGGACCGCTATCGTTTTGTGTTCATACACGTCCCAAAATGTGCGGGAACGTCGGTGCGCGCGGCGGTACTGCCATTTCATGATGCCGACAGCCGGTTCTTGAAAGAAGTCGAGCGGCACCCGGATTTTGGCGACATTGATTTTAGACACCTGCCGCTCGCATTGCTTCGCGAAATCGATCCCGATGCCTTCGAAAAATTGAAGACCTATGACAGTTTCGCCCTTCTTCGCGATCCGTTTCAGCGTTTCCGCTCGGCCTTGGCGCAGCGGGCTAAAATGTACCTCGGCAAGGAGTTTGCCCAACTCGATCAAAGTGACATCCGCGCCGAGATCGGTCGGGTCTTCGACTATCTGCAAGCTGAACCGCGCGTAATCAAACCCGAATTCATTCATTTTTCGCGGCAATCGGACTTTGTCGCTATTGATGGCACGCAATTGGTTCGGCACCTTTATCCGATCGAACGGCTCGATCTTCTTGGTGCCGCGCTTGGTCGACTGATTGGCACGGACGATTTGCCGATTGGTCATGCCAACGAAACAATGGTGTTTCGTCACCCGCAACTAAAAGCGCTGTTGCGCAGTAGTAGCTCCGCGGCTCGGTGGCTGTTACCAGGCGCGGTACACGAGGCGCTCCGCGTACATACGCGGCGAAAACTGATGAAGCCCGGAGGCACAGCACCGCTTCCGATGTTTGACGACGTCTCTGTGCAGGCATTCATTAGTAGCTATTATTCCGCAGACATTACACTTTATAAGGCTGCGTCAGCGAAAGCAACAACATGACCCTCGTTCTTTTTTGCACGACCGACGCTTGAAATGCTTCGCATGCAAATGCCATTTTGAATGTTAGCCGGAATGCAGCGGTGAATATCCTGACTGGATGGAACGTTTGAGACAGTTAACAGATAGGGCAGAGGGATGATTTCGCATCGACACAAAACTATTTTCGTCCACGTTCCCAAAACGGCAGGGCAGAGCATTGAGCAAGTTTTTGTCGATGATTTAGGGCTGTCATGGGACGAGCGCGAAATACTGAACTTGCGGTACAATGACGACCCAACATCTGGCCCACAGCATTTGGGCCATCTCTATGCTGACGAGTATGTGCGGAACGGTCATATCGACCAGCACCGTTGGGACTCCTATTTCAAATTCGCTATTGTTCGTAATCCTTATGACCGCATTTTATCCGAATTTCGGTATCGTAGTTTCCGCAAGACCGGGCCGCTTTTTTGGTTTCTCAGAAAACAGTACCGTGACGACTATTTCGACATAGCGCGGCACGTCGTGCCCCAGAGTCGGTACCTTTTTGATAAAAACGGCACTTGCCTCGTCAATGAGATTGTAAAGTTCGAAGAGCTGAAAGATAGAATGCCGGCGATTTTCCAGCGCGTGTTCGGTTGTTCGCGATCATTGCCGAAGCGCAACGAGTCGACCAACGGACATAGGCGGCTAACCCGGCAGCAGTTAGGTGCGCGCAATCGCAAAGTGATCCGGGACAGGTTTGCCGAGGATTTCACGAAGCTTGGTTACGATCCGGACGAATGATCGCAACGGGTTCTTCGATCCCGAGCAGCTGCTTCGCCAGTGCGATGCGATCCTCACTCCAGTCCCAGCGCAATTTCTGCACAGGCACGGCTCCGGTTTTCAGCAAAGCAGCAATCTCGGCGGGATCACGACCGTGGGTCACGCAATCATGCACTAGATGCGCACCGTAGCAGCCGATTTTTGGAAAATCGTTAAAAAGCTTACGAAAAGAGAAGCTTGTCAAGTTTAGATAGTCGATCATGATGTGCGGCCAGTAGTAGTTGTGCGGCCTTCTACGGTCTTCCCAATAGTCGAACGAGGCCTTTTCCCAGCGGGAAATGATCCCACCCTCCCGCTCGGAGGCAATAAACCAGTTGGTAAGGCTCCGCCGCATACCCGGCCAGATGAACCATGCGTCGTTCCTGGTCCACATGAAGGCAAAGAACCCCCTCTGTGCCAACGGCGGTAGCCATTCGTCAAGCGGCGCAAGACAATATGCAGTTGCATCCGCCCAGACCCCGCCTCGTTGCCTCAGAAGTCGCAGACGAAGCAAATCGGCATAGGACTGAACGGAAATCGCCGAGGGGTCTTGCGGCAAGCTGACTGCCTTGGCGGCCGTTGACATGTCCAGTACCCTTACTTCCCAACCGGGATTGCGATCACGCCAAGAGGTAATGCAATGCCGGACCAAGTCAGGGGCAACTGCTTCGCCGCAATCCCAGTAGATCCAGATAGTTTTCGGTATTTGGCGCGGCGCTGATTGCGCGCTGAGGTTAGGCTTGCCCTTAACCTTCTTAATTGCGCGCCGCCACAGAGTGGGAAGCATCCGGACGCCTACAACGAGAACAAACAGCCAAATCCAGGGTTTCGCAGTGCGCACATCTACCTCATTACCTTGCCTGATAGGGATCTTAGCTGTCAAATTGTGGATGGGCCAGCGCTGCATAGGCTACCAGTGATTTTGGAAACGAGATTAGAAAATACCGCCGTGCCATGGCAACCGTCATGTTTAGTTCCTCCCGCTGACCTGTGCGTAGATTGGTTGTTTGCCTCGTCTGTTGTAATCGTCGTGCGGATGGCTATGATTCGATGAATGCCGCAGCAAGATTGTGGCCAAAAAGGTAGGTGCGATGGCAGTCGTCTCGCAGGCATTGAAAGCAGTTTATTTCGACATAACAAAGGTTGGAAGCAGCACTTTGAAGGAAACCCTTTGGGAGTTGGACCACGGCGCGCCGTTCGCGGGCCGTGGATTGGCGCGGGTTGCGAACAACCTGCGCTGGCGATTGGCCAAGGCCAAGCTATCAAAGCCGCGCAACATTCATGAGCAGAAGGGTTACCTGACTCAGAAGTTCTGCCTCGCGGAAGTACCAGACGGATATGTTACCTTCACTCTAGTCCGCGATCCGGCCGCCCGCATCAAATCGGCTTGGCGCGACAAGATCCACATAGACCAGTTCCGATGGCGCGGTGAAGAAATGGATATCGAGAACGAGGGCCTGCCGCTAAACCCGAATTTTGGGCAATTCATCGATCACTTTCACGACTACCGCGCGGTCAGTCGCCCTGTTCGGGTTCACACCACGTCCTATTCATGGCATCTGGGCGATGATATTGGATTTTTTGATCGAATCTTTAGTATCGAGGAGATGAGCGAGATGAGTGCATTCCTGACGGAGCGACTCGGGCGAGAGCTTCCAATGAGCCACTCGAATAACTCAAGCCTAGATTGCCGGAACGATAGACTAACCCGCAAGCAGCTTGATACATTATTGCAAATCACTCAGCCAGACTACAGGCTGCTTGGTGGCCTCTATGATCTAGATGCAGTGGAGCAACGACTTGCGACCTGACTGGATACAGCTTCAGTCTACTGTTTCTTTCAGAATGACGCTATCGATAGTGGGATCGGCAACTTGACAAACGTTACTCGATCCCGCCGCAGAGCAGTTCAAATTCCCCCGGATATATCGTCGCGGGGATATTTAACTGCACTCCTCTTGATAGCCTTCGTTTTGCCATTCTACTTTTATGTGGGTGGATTCCGGCTAAGCATGTATCGTATTTACCTACTTGTTGCCGTCATTCCAGTGACAGTACATCTTTTGCGCGGAACGGCGGGTTCGATCTGCATCCCTGATATTTTGCTGGTCATATCAGCTTTTTGGATGGCAATATCACTCATTGTAAATCACGGAATTTCTGCACAGTGGGAATTCGCTGGGATTCTACTCATCGAGACTCTGGTACCTTATTTTATTGCCCGTGTAATGATTCGGGATTTCAAAAGTTTTCAAGTTTTTGTTTGGTGGTTTTTCGCAGTGGTAGTAACTCTTTTACCGTTTGCCCTTGTAGAAAATCTTACGGGAAGGAAGATTATTCTCGACCTTTTTCGAGGTGTGTTTAGCGTCTATAATTCGGTAGATCAGGGTCAAAGATTGGGCCTGAATCGAGCGCAGGTATCTATGCCCCACCCTATTCTGTTCGGAGTATTTTGTGCCCCTGCACTTGCACTATCGTGGTATGTACTTGGCTCCTCGGATGCTCCCTTCAGGAAGATTCTCCGACCATTCTCTGTTGTCTTAGCTGTGTTTAGTTCACTGTCTTCTGGCGCTTTCCTGGCTGTCTTGGTTCAATTATTCCTTATTTCCTGGGATGAGTTGTTGAATAAAGTCAAGAAAAGGTGGGTGATATTTGCCGTTGTTTTTGGCGTCACATACGTTTTTATTGAGCTTGCTTCAAATCGAAATGCCTTTCAAATTATTGCTTCCGAGCTGACATTTTCAAGAAGCTCAGGATATAATAGAATTTTGATCTTTAATCATTCTATAGACGATATTTTGGGCAATCCTATTTTTGGAATTGGATTTGCAGAGTGGACGCGGCCAAGCTGGCTCAGAGGCAGCGTTGATAATTTTTGGCTAATTGTTGCCCTCAGATACGGTTTAGTGTCTTTCCTACTATTGATTGCAACTTTCCTCACAATGTTGTTTAGAGCTTGTCGATCGCAATTATCAGAACGCAGCTCACAAGCCCGCACTGGATACCTCATTTCAATGATTGGAATCGGATTAGCTGCATTTACTGTTCATATTTGGGAAGCGACGTACTGTTTGTTCATGTTCCTGCTTGGGAGTGGGGTATGGATTGGAAATTCCGACAATATTCAGTTAGACCAGAGCGAAATCGCCAGTGACATCTCTACTAGAAGAAAAGTTAGATACACTCGGTTTCCACGTCAGCATTGATTTCGATCTAATTTTAAAACGGTGTCAGTAAGCCTAAGTTTGGAGTTTCTGGATTGCTGCAACCCAACTTGGATTGTCCAATTTAGAAGTTAGGTATCGCGTTTTAGCAAATATCATGGCTTTATCTGAAGAGTTTTGGTTCCTGAAAAGGCTTGGCGTAAGTTTGCGTTATTAATTGCATGCATCCGCATGGTGTTTTGCGGACGAAGGCCGATTGGGGCAGCTGATGGCTTTAAAGCAGTAGATAGCGGTGGCGCGCGGTTTCTATTTCCTGGTCAGATCGGAAGTAGACGCTTTGCATAACGCCCTCAACCCGACCGTTTGGACGCTCGGCGATGGGCGATGGGCGATGGTGTGTGTGGGGGACGCCAACGCCAGGTTTGCCGCGCAGCAGATAGAATTCGTGCTTAGCGGCAGGAAAGCGTTTGGGCGTGCTAATGAGGCGGTCGATGAACTCCTAGAGACAGCCCTCGGAATGACGCACTGATTAAGCATAGGGCTGCCTTCCTAGCCTCCGAATTTCGCAAGTGGCAGACCAGGTTCGCGTCTCTCCAGTGGTTCTGCAAGAATTCGTAGGCCTGGAAGGCTGATCGTGACCTTCGACCAAACGACGTGATCCGGCCCCGTTTTTGTAGCCATCCACATCGTTAGAAACCGCCGCGAAGTTCTCATTGAGATGCCCTGCAGGAAACCACGCCATGAGATACCCCTAAGCAACACCCGCGCCGACTTAGACCGGCACAGACCGTCATTCGGCGACCCTGCCTGACGCAAAGTTTGAATAATGGTCCATTGGACCCCTTCTTCTAAAATTGACGTGACAGCTACAGTCACCCTGCAGTCACAACAGTCCATACGCTTATTGGAAGCTTTATGTTGACTGGCGAAAGAACTGACGAAAAGTCGTGTAAAACTGTACGGGCTGCCGAATGACTGCCGTTGGTGTGCCCCCATCGGGTGGTCCAGTTTAAATGTTAATGCATGGTCGGTCTCTGGTCTATCGGTACGATGCTTTTTGGTGCCGGTGGACGATAATCCAAGGCGCTGTGTGGCCTGACTGTGTTGTAGTGGCGGCGCCATCTTTCGATCAGGATCTGAGCCTCGCGCAACGTGAAGAAGACCTCCCCGTTCAGCAGCTCGTCGCGGAAGCGGGAGTTGAAGCTCTCGCAGTATCCGTTTTCCCATGGTGAGCCTGGCGCGATGAAAGCGGTTTTCGCGCCAACTGCCCCGATCCAGGCACGCACTTTTTTTGCGATAAATTCCGCGCCATTATCCGATCTGATATATTCTGGCGGCCCTCTCAGGATAAACAGATCGGTCAAGGCGTCGACCACGTCTGTTGAATTGAGCTTACGTTTAACCCTGATCACAAGCGCCTCCTTCGTGAACTCATCGATGATATTCAGTGTGCGGTAGACCCGCCCATCGTGTGTGCGATCTTGGACGAAGTCATACGACCAAACGTGGTTTGGGCGCTCAGGCCGCAGCCTCACGCAAGATCCGTCGTTCAGCCAGAGCCGCCCCTTCTTGGGTTGTTTTTGTGGAACTTTCAGCCCTTCGCGCCGCCAAATTCGCTCTACGCGCTTGTGATTCACATGCCATCCGCTGTTGTTCAACATCCCGGTGATCATGCGGTACCCCCTCTCGGCGATGCGAGCATCGCCTGCCGGGCAGCGCATAGCGTCCGAACTCTTCCGTCAGTGCAATGATGTCCTCGGTTAGCCGCGCTTCGTCCGGCAAGCCGCAAGGTTCCTTGCGCTGTGTCGAACGATGCTGCCCGAGTGTGCGGCAGGCCCGGCGCTCAGATACGCCAAGGGTCTGCCGCACATGATCAATGCACCGACGGCGGCGGGAAGGGCTTAGAAGTTTCCCCGTGCGGCCTCAGTCAAGATCATCTTGTCCAGTGTCAGATCCGACACCGCACGCCTAAGCCGAGTATTCTCTGTTTCCAGCTCTTTAAGCCGCTTGAGCTGATTGCGGTTCATGCCGCCATATTCTTTGCGCCATCGATAATAGGTCTGAACCGTCACACCGATCTGACGCACCGCTTCCGCCGTCGACCGCCCTTGCCCTTGCAGCACTTCAACTTGCCGTAGCTTCAGCACAATATCTTCGGGCTTCTCTCGCTTGCCAGCCATCTCGTCGTCCTCCTGAAAACGGGATAATTATATCCCAAAAGGTGGACCACTTCAGTGGGGGCATTCCACCGTGAGCATGGCATCGCCTAGAAGCCTTTATGTTATCATTGACACGAAATAATTTCTTCCTTAGTCTTTCCTTCTGCCGCAGACCAGATTTAGGGACGGCTTTTCATGTGCAAAATAGGCCCTTTCATCCCGTTTTCCCTCGTAAGTCTGATATTCTTGCTGATGCCTTTCCCGCTCGCCGCCACGACGACCTGCACTGATATGGACGTTGCTACCTCGAACTCAATTGAGCTTCATGGTCAGACCATCCGCACCGTAGACGAGCTTTTTTCCGCGCTTAATCACGCGCGGGGCGGCGAAACTTTCTTGCTTGCTGCGGGTAACTATGGAGTGCTGTCTATCAAATCAAATTTCCGTTCCCCCGTAACGCTCCGTTCCGCCGATGCGAAGGCGATGGCAAGCTTTTCCGAGGCTTATCTGGATCACGCATCGAACATTACCTTTGACACGATTAAATTCAACTATACTTATTCGCCGGGGGCCTCCTACCATTCCAGCAAGTTCCGCGTAGAAAATAGCAGCGACATCACCTTCACCGCGTCTCTCTTCGAAGGCGATACGGCGAGCGGAACAGGTACCGCCGCAGATGGTTTAGGAACGGGAAAAGGGCTAGTAGTAAAAGGGTCGAAAAATATTGATGTGGTGAATTCGGAATTTCATTCGTGGTGGACAGGTTTGACTATAAATACTAGTTCGAACATACATGTTTTGGGGAATAACATTCACGGCATTCGATCGGATGGCATCAAGTTGGGAAGGATACAAACAGCGCTGGTTGAAAAAAACTACATTCATGACTTCAAGGGCGCGGACTCGCTAAGTGATCACCGGGACATGATACAAATTCAACGGTCCAGTGGGGCCGGCGTCAATGACTTGACGATCCGTGACAATATTTTTGACATGGCATCTGGCGACTGGACCCAAACCATCTGGGCTGGCCGCGACAGAGCAAGCGCTAATGATCCAACGAATTGGCATCGAAATATTCTAATCGAAAACAATTTGATCTATAACGCACATACGCACGGAATATCAATTAATCTTGCGGAGGGCTTGTCGGTACGTCGGAACTCGCTGATTCGAGTTAGACGGTCAAATACTAAGAATATTTCGATACCCAAAATCCGTGTCTCAAAAGATTCACGGTATGTCGTCATAGAGCAAAACGTTGTTGGCGCGATAGGCGGATACGAAGGTCAGCAGAATTGGGTTGTTCTTAATAACGCTATCATCCAAGACACATCTCCAAACTCTGCTGGCTTTTATGATCGCCAGTTCATCTATTCCTCCACCAGCCCTGCAAATGGATATAATGATTACAGTGTACGCCTTGGCAGCAGCGTAGATCGGTTGAATGCGGGGGCGAGGCTGCTGAGGGATTTTAGGCCGTGCCGCTAGATTTTAGCTAATGGTCGCACCAGCCTTGTTGGCATTCTCCATTTTTTTGTGATGGTGTCTACAAAATCTGGTGAGGTCTCGCGTGATTACAGTGGTGGCAACCATCAGTTTCCCAACGTGGTGCAGGCCAGATCTTGCCGTCTGACATCGTTTATGAAAGGCAGCATTACGAGAAGGAGTGTGAAAGAAATTTGTCTTTAAACTTGTTGATTAATAAAATTAGAACATGAAGGTCGCAGCGAGCGCGATTTCACGGTATCATAACAGTATTTTGGCGGCCACTGAGGGAAAATGAGGTGTGCCAATGCCGGGTTCATGGTGAAATCCGCGGCCCAATAAACGGATCAATGGGGCGTGACCCAACCAACAAAGGTTCGTCTTCATTAAGTTCTTGCGTACACCTTAGCTCACACTATGTTATGGAATAGTATAGTTTTTTCGCTGATATGGTGTTATCCGACGAGCATGCTTGAATCGTTCAATCCTAGACTGCGACTTTTGATTGTCGCGCCGTCACTCGACGGCAACGATATCGGCGAAGTCGAATGGGCTTTCAACTGGACAGAGGCATTGTCGCGGCAGGCCGACGTAACGGTTCTTGCGACGGCGCGGATCGGCGCGGTTCCACTGGCCCTACAGCTTCCTGCGGCACGTGTGATAACTTGGCCAGAACCGGCTTTTCTTTATAAGAAGTTCGAAAGATTCAATGCACTGGCCAAGCCGTCTTTGCCATTTTTTAATTTGCAGGTTCGTCGATGGATGCGCAGAGCACGGGCTCGCGGCGAAACCTTCGACATTGGACACCAACTCCTGCCTCAAGCAATGCGTTATGCCACTGCTTTGCGTGGGTCAGGCATTCCCTATGTGGTCGGACCTTTGGGTGGCGCGCTCAATACCCCAACAGGCTTTCGTGACGAAGTTCGACAAAGCACCTCGTTTGCTTCGCGACTGCGTGCCTTGGACCATTTTCGACTGCGTCACGATCCTTGGCTTAGGGCCAGTTATGCTGGGGCCGACTTGGTTCTGGGAGTGGCCCCTTATGTCGCTGGTGAGTTAAGGTCTATACCCATCCAACGTTTTCACGCGACACTTGAAAGGGGATATGACACCTTTCCTCCCGAACGGGTGCGTTACCCTGAACCTGGTCGCTTGAACCTTCTTCACGTTGGACGAGTCGTACGCACCAAAGGACTACGTGATGTAGTGCGGGCGATGGCGCAGTTACGCGACCTGCCCGGCGTTCGTTTGACCAGTGCTGGAGATGGAGAGGACCTTAGCGCTTGTAAGGCCGAAGCGGAACGTTTGGGCGTGACAGACCAAATCACCTTTTTGGGGCGCATATCGCGGGGGGCCGTCGAAGAGGAGTATGCAAAGGCTGACGTATTTTGCTTTCCAAGCTTTCGAGAACCTATGGGCGGCGTTTTTTTTGAAGCTATGGCTCATGGGCTTGCGGTTATCGCGGCCTCCCGGGGAGGTCCGGATTTTATCATCGACGAAAGTTGCGGCATCCGATTGGCCGTCAAGGCGCCGGGACAGTTTTCTAGCGATATCGCGGCTGCCATTCGTGATCTCGCGGGTGACCCAAGAAAATGTATTGCTCTAGGAGCCGGAGCGCGCAAACGCCTAAAATCCTTCGGTAGTTGGGACGACAGGGCGGCAGAGATGATAAACCAATATCACGAAATATTAGCTGCGCGAGCAAAGGAGGAACCGTGAACGATGCTTCACGAGCTGTGCCTGAACTGTCAGTCGTCATAGTCAACTGGAATACGGTCAGTCTGCTGCACCAGGTGCTCCATTCTGTGTTCAATAACTGTGGCGCGATAAGGATGCAAATTATCGTTATTGACAATGCATCGGAAGACGGATCGGCTGATATGGTGGCGCGGGAATTTCCCGGAGTTCTGCTTATCCGAAACCTGCGAAATCGGGGCTTTGCCGCTGCTAATAATCAAGGTTTTGAAGTTGCTATTGGGCGGTATGTCCTAATGCTCAATTCCGACACGATTGTTTTGGGCGACGTGCTGGCCGCTTCCGTAAGATACCTTAACTCCCATCCAGATGTGGGTGCTATGGGATGTCGGGTTCTAAATCCCGACCGCACCATGCAACGAACCTGTTCAATGTGGCCCAGCCTGATCAATTTGACTTTACAAACCTCCGGGCTGTGCAAACTGCCTTGGCCACGTTTCCTCGGCCGCTATCAGATGATGGATTGGCAGCGTGACAGCGAACGCGACGTCGATAGTATCACAGGCTGCTATCTTATGGTGCGCAACACGGTGTTGGAGCAGGTAGGTCCGCTCGATGAGAGTTTTTTCTTTTTTGGCGAAGAGACCGACTGGTGTCGACGGATTCGCATGGCAGGTTGTCGGTTGGTCTTCGCGCCGGTGGGTGAAATCATACATTACGGCAGCGCTTCGGCCTCCAAGCTTAACCATCGCCGTGATCTTCTGCTCACCGATGCTATGGTGCGTTTACATGCAAAGCATGGTGGGCGCCTAGCTGCCGTCAGTGCTTGGCTGATATTGCTTCTGTTCAACCTCAGTCGGGCATCGTTCTGGAGCCTAATGAGCTTAATTCAGAGACGCCCTGAGGCATTTGATCGAGCACGCCATTTCCGTCAAGTAGTTGCTGGCCAGCTTGCCTTCATACGGATGGAGGTCTGATATCTAGTTCTCACAACGTCGTTGCATTTGCATGTCATTGTCGAGAGACATAGTTAACACGGAAAGACTAGAGACCTGCTCCCCTGGGGGTCCTCGTTTATGAGTTAGCTCCGTTCAGGTTTGCTGTGCTACCCAAAGTGTCCCCGGTTGGGGCTAGATTTTCCGCACTTTGATCACACAGACGGGCTGGATGCGTCCGGTAATTTCATCAGCGCTGCCGGGACTTTGTTCCCTATTGCACTGTGCGGTCGTTCTTCGTTGTAGTCTACACGCCAAGCCTCCAACTTTTCGGCCGTATCTTCAAGGCCCATGAACCAATGAGCGTTCAGACACTCGGCGCGGAACGTACCATTGAAGGCCTAGATGTAGGCGTTCTCTGTTGGTTTGCCGGGGCGTGAGAAGTCGAGGGTGACGTTCCTTTGATAGGCCCACAGATCCATATCTCGCGAGATAAATTCGCTGCCATAACACATTCGGAATGACGCTGATTGAGAGGCTATGGCCACCTGCGCAGCCCTCAAATAGCGCAGCAGGTGGTCATAGCCGGGTCTCAGTTCCGCTTGGTTCTTGGGGAAGGCCGCAGTCTCATTGCGCAACGCAATCAAATCGAAGATCGCGCCGTCGCGCTTCTCAAAGATCTGCCTGACTATCAGTTGCTGACATCAATATCTGGGATCGGCCCGATCAACGCCCTGACCATCCTGGCAGAAGCTGGCGACTTGCGCCGCTTTGGACACCACCGGCAGTTCTTGAAGTTCTGCGGAATGGACCTTGCTACAATCCAGTCCGGCACCTTCCGTGGCCAAACCAAGTTGTCAAAATACGGGAATGCCCGCCTGCGCCGCACCCTCTGGATGGCTTGACAGGTTGCCATTTTACAGAGGACTAACAGCTTCCGGGACAAGTTCGAACGCTACATCGCCAAAGATCGCCACAACACCCATTTGCGCCGCAAGGCGTATTCCGCAATCGCCGCCAAAATGGCCCGAACCGTTCACGGGATCATCAAGCACGGAGAACCCTATCGCCCCTTCTTTGAGGGGTGATTGATCACAGAAGGACCTTTCTCTGTAAGGGCCGTGGAGGCAGACATCTGACCTCGTAGATAATGTTTAGGCCTTCTGTGTTAGCGACCCGATGATCTCGTCTTAAGGACGGTGAGAGCCGCAAAAGCGTACTCTGTGTTTGTTATGGGAGAGACTGTCGTTGACCAAATCGCCAAACTGAGGCATTTTCTGAACGTGTCGAGGCACCTCGATACGACAATGACCTGATGCCAAATCAGCCAGTTATTCCGCGCATAGGACGTTGTCGACCCGAATGGTTTTCGGGTAGCCGATCTGACGGCACACTCGGTCCAGTGTGGAAACGACGTTCTCACCCTTTTAGCTAAACCTGGCATCCAGAACAGGGACGTAGCGTGAGAAGATGTCGACCACTGTCAGAATGCGGATCTTTCGCCCCGTCGCCAGCTGGTCATGCACGAAGTCCATCGCCCAGACATCATTGGGATAAACCGCGTCCTTACGATCCTCGCGCAGCTTGGCTTTCACGCGCCGCTTGGGCGTCTTGTTGCGCAGCTGCATATCCAACTCCTTGTAAATCCTATAGGTCTTCTTGGCGTTGATGTCCCAGCCCTCACGCCGCAGCAGGACATGCACACGGCGATATCCAAATCGTACCCGCGTCTGACAAATCTCTTTGATCCACTGTTCTATCGCGGCCTGATCGGGTCAGCGGAACCTGTACCGATAGGTCCGAGGGTCGAACCGGATCAGCGCGCAAGCCCGCCGGATCGACACCCGCCAATCGGTTCTGATCTCGTCAACCAGCGTTCGTTTCCCGAGCAGGCCTTAGAGCTTTCGCTTCAACACGTCCTGAAGCATTTCCTTGTCCAAGGCCAAATCAGCCACGATCTTCTTTCGCCGAGAATTCTCGTCCTCCAGCTCGCGCAGCCGCTTCATGTCCGTTGGCAGCAGGCCTGCGTAATTCTTCTTCCAATTGAAGTATGTCGCCGAGCTGACCCCCGCCTTGCGGCAGATCTCAGCAGCCGTCGTGCCCTGTTCGCCCTGCTTGATGATGAACGCCTTCTGCACGTCCGTGAACTTCGATGCCTTCATGCCCTTCCGCTCCTCTCCCAGCCAAGGAAAATCTAACGGAAAACTCTAACCAAAAACGAGGGCGTTTTCGGGGATCACAGCAACTGGAGTAATTCCGATCAGAGGATAGTGCATGACTGGTCTTTCCTCCATCGAGACAGTAGTTTCCAGACCGCTTCAGGGACTCAGCTTCATGGCCGCTTGCGCGCCCACCGACCACGCAAGCGGGACGTCAGCGAAAGGAGCAGCGTTTCCAATCCCTCGGGTCGCCCGGTCCAGCGCCACAGGGCAATATGCGTGGTCGTGTAGACGACGGCCCCCACCCCTACCTTCGCCGAGACGATGACAAGGAGGCGTGGCACATCTTCCCCCGACCGCATTATTTGATCTGCAGCGATCACGGCCGCCACCATCAGCGCGCAGGCGGCAAAGCTACGCCAGGCGACCGTGAGAGGCTCGAATAAGCCGCCATTCCCGAATGCTTTGGCAAGGATCAGCGTGATGACCAGCGCGGCGAAGCTCGATAGTGCAACGGCGGCTAGGGCACCATTAAAGCCGAACTGGGTTCCAACCCACATGAACAGGCAGACCAGCACTAAAAGCAGCGCATTGCGCATGAAAAGAGACTGGGTCGAGCCTTCGATATAGCTGGCCGCACGCACATTCGCCTGCAGGGTTTCCAAGGCCTTAAATGGAGCTAATACCCAGATCACCTGTGCTGCCGCGATCCATTTGAAGCCCAAGCCGAAAAGGATGGCGTCCTCAGCAATCAGGGCACTTCCGATACTGAGGGGCAATACGATGGTCAGCAAAAGTGCGTTGAGAGTGATGAAAGCCTCTTTCTTGCGATCACTGGAGCGCGCCAGATCCGCGAGGCCAGGATAGATCACCCGCTGCAGAGGCGCGAAGAGCTGCGTCGTCATAGTGTCGATAATACGGCTGCCGACACGAAAAATGCCAGCATCAGCCAGCCCCAGCGCGGCGCCGATCAATATCTGCGGGACGCTGTTGGCGAAAAACTGCGAGAGCTGAGCGCCGATCGCCCAAGACGAGAAGGCAAGGCTGTCGCGCCACCGTGAAAGAGACAGCTTGGGCGTCATCGGCGCGGTTATGAATGTCCAGAGGTTTCGCATCGCAATCCCCGCGAAGGTGGCAACGACGATCGCCCAGAAATCCCGCCACAGCCAAGCCAGATATATGGCTACCGCCGCATACACCATACGGTTTAGTGTCTCTTCCGCCGCTGCGAGCGAAAACCTCAGGCCTCGCTCATAGAGAAGAAATCGCGGGTTTCGCAGGGCGATCAGTAGCGAGATAGCCGATACGGCCGGAAGGATTTCGACAAGTTCGGGGATGCCGAAGAGCGCCATCACCGGCGCTGACGCCCAGATAAGACCAGCGGCGAGCACCCCGAAAAGGACCTGCAACGTGAAGACTGTCTGAATATGCTCGTTTGAGACTGCATCGAGACGGATCAAAACCATCGAAATCTGTCGCTGGATCATTTCCAACAGGGCCACAAAAATCAGGAAGTACGCAATGATGCCGAAATCCTCGGGCCGCAGCATTCGCGCGGTGACGGCCAAAGTGACGACGCCAAGCCCCTGGCGAAAAACGCCGGAGGCAAGAAGTGTCACCGCCCCTAGGGCGAGCGACGAGCTTCGACTGAATTTGCTTGGTGTGGGATCGAGCTTTGGGGTGCGCTTCACGTACGGTCTTTCCGAATAGAGGAAAAGGTTTCAATCAGCACAGTTTGCTTCCCATCTTGTACACTCCAAACTATTACCCTGAGAATCGACACGCTAGCAATAGGCATGGCCCGCTGCTAATCTTAACGAGTAATTTATCTGTTTAGCTTTCAAAGCACACCAACTACTTTCAGTGCCGGAATGTTCCGCACACTTTGACGGTTAAGCTAGAAATGGTCTAAGGAACTGGTTTCTATATGCGTAAGGATGACGAGTACCGCGTAGGTTGCATTAATTTCGGTGGAAATACGCCGATCCACAATGTGACGTGACGAAATGAAAATAGTTATATACGGGCTTGGGTACGTGGGTTTTACGGCGGCATGTTGCCTTGCTCGCGAAGGCCATGAGGTTATTGGCATTGACGTCAATGCCGACAAGGTGAATGAAATTAATTCGGGCCACTCCCCGATCAAAGAGCCGCAGGTCGACGCGCTTTTGACGACCGCGCTTGAAAAGGGTTTGATCCGGGCGCAAACCGAAATTTCAGACTTGGTGGATGTCGATCTTGCGATCGTTTGCGTCGGCACGCCCAGCTCGATCGACGGCTCTCACGACATGGGCTATATCGCCAAAGTCACCGAGCAAATTGCAGATTGCCTCGGGACTGGCCGGACAGAGCCGCTGACTGTCACGTATCGTTCGACCTTTCGGCCCGGCACGGTCAGGCAGCTTGTCGAGCCGATTTTCCAGTCTCGTCTGGGCGCGCAGACCGATGCGGCGGTCGAGATCGTCTATGACCCCGAATTTCTGCGCGAGGGAAGCGCGGTTAACGACTTCTTTGCACCGCCAAAGATCGTGATCGGCACCCGCGATGGCAAGCGATCAAAGGTGATGGACAAGCTGAATGAGGGCCTAGACGCGCCAGTGTTTAATACCGGCTACGAGGAGGCCGAGATCACCAAGTTTGTCGACAACAGCTGGCACGCCGCCAAAATAGTCTTTGCCAACGAGATGGGCAGGGTGTGTCACCGGATGGGCATTTCGGCCAAGAAGGTGCACGAGATTTTTGTATCCGACACCAAGCTCAACATTTCAGCTTATTATACCCGCCCCGGCGGCGCCTTTGGCGGGTCGTGTCTGCCCAAGGACGTGCGTGCACTCCAGCATATGGCAAGTGAGATCGGCGCATATACACATCTGATCGACAGCCTTGTGCAGAGCAATGAGGCCCACAAGACCTATCAAGCGCAGGACATCATTGCGAAACTGCCAAAGGGCGGCAGAGTTCTGATGGTCGGACTGGCCTTCAAGGCTCAAACCGACGATTTGCGCGAAAGTCCGAATGTAGACATCGCCCGGCGGCTGTTGCAGGGCGGCTACCAGCTGTCAGTCTATGATCCCGCGATCAAGCCGGAGGACCTGCGCGGTCAGAACCTTGGTTACATCTTTGCCTTCCTGCCAAACGTCGGGGAACTGCTGGTGGATAAAGCCACCGCTGAAGCGGGGCCGTGGGATCTGGTGGTCGCATCAAACTCGATTATTAAAGGGCTGGATTTGGGCGAAGCCGAAGTTTTGCGTACGTATGAATATGATTGAACGGGGCGCAGACGCCGGGCCCGCACAGGCGGTCACACTGGATGAATTGCGCCAGACGCAGCCTTTGGCAGGGCTGAAGACGCTGATCGTGGTTGAAAACCTGCCAGTCCCCTTTGACCGGCGCGTCTGGATGGAGGCACGCACCCTCGCGGCGGCAGGGGCGGTAGTTTCAATCATCTGTCCCACCGGCAAGGGGCATGAGGAACGCCTCTGGGAGGAGGACGGCATTCGCGTCTATCGCCATCCGCTGCCGCTGGATGCCAGCGGGGCGATGGGGTACTTGCTGGAATATGGTGCCGCGCTTTTTTGGGAGAGTTGGCTGGCGCTGCGGATCAAGATGACGCGCGGCTTTCACGTCATCCACGGCTGCAACCCGCCCGACCTGATCTTTCTCGTGGCGCTGCCCTTCAAGCTGTTGGGTGTGCGGTATCTGTTCGACCATCACGATATCAACCCTGAGCTATATGAGGCCAAATTCGGCAAGCGCGGATTTTTCTGGAAGCTGATGCGCACGTTCGAACGCCTGACTTTCGCATCGGCGCGGGTGTCCATCGCGACCAACGAAAGCTATCGCAAGATCGCCATCGAGCGCGGCGGCATGGCGCCCGAGAACGTGTTTATCGTACGCTCGGGGCCTGATCTGTCGCGGCTGAAACGCATGCCAGAAAATCCGGCGTGGCGGCGCGGGCGGCGCTACATGGTGGGATATGTCGGCGTCATGGGGGATCAGGAGGGGATTGATCTGTTGCTGGACTCGGTCGCGCATTTGGTCGGGACCATGGGGCGCGACGATATCCAGTTCTGCCTCGTGGGCGGCGGACCAAGCCTCAAAAAATTGCAAGAGCAGTCCGAAGAAATGGGGCTGGCCGAGTTCGTCACCTTTGCCGGGCGCGCGCCAGATGATGAGCTCTTTGAGATTTTGTCGACAGCAGATGTTTGCGTGAACCCGGACCGGGTGAACGAGATGAATGACAAATCCACCATGAACAAAATCTTGGAATACATGGCGTTTGAAAAGCCTATCGTGCAGTTCGACGTGACCGAAGGGCGATATTCGGCGCAGGATGCATCGCTTTACGCCCGCCCTAACGATCCGGTGGATATGGCCGAGAAAATAGCCGAGTTGCTGGCGGACGACGCCCGCCGCGCCCAGATGGGGCGCTATGGACTTGAGCGGGTCGAGGCTGAGATGGCGTGGCCCTATCAGGTGCCAGCGCTGATCGCAGCCTACCAAAAGGCCTGGAAGGGTTGAAAAGCTCTACTCCGGGACGAAACGGGGTAGACGATCCAGTGCATCATCCATGAAGCCTTGGAGCCTTGCGTCGGCATCCGCGTCGGTTTCACCCGGTAAAATCGGAGTAACGAAACGCACAAGCGCGCCGTCGGTGCGTCCCATGGTGAAGCCGTCGACGACGACGCTCAGCTTCGCGCGAAAGTCATTGACCATGCGTTTGCCGCGTTGCTCAAACCAGTAGTAGACCAGCTGCTTGGACAGCTCTTTCTGGATGATCGCCCGGTTCACTGTGAACCTGCCGTAGGGCGTGTCGCCGGGGGTAAGGGTATATGGCTCTAGGCGGAAAATCTCCCAGCCTCCGACGGGCAGGCACACTTCGGGCGAATGGATGCCGTCACCGTCGGTTTGCTTGTCATAGAAAGCGACAAAGATGTTCACGACATCGCCAGACCCGGTGTTGATGAAACTGGCGTTGAGGTAGTCGCTCGCGCCCAGCGTGCGCTCCACTTGCGGGTCTAGCCGGGCGGTCGATCCCGACCATTCGCCGATTTGGCGCGGGAAAATCGCGAAGGGATCGCGTTCAACGCGCTCGACCTCAGGACTTGCTTTCAGCACCCAGACTGCCGAGACCGCGACGGTCAGCAGCGCTGCGGCAGCGAGCGCCCGCGCAGGCAGAATTCCAAAGACACGCCCACCAATATGGCCAAAGCCCTGAAAATCGAGGTCGATTACTTCTGCCAGGCTCTTTGGCTCGCGCGTCAGTCGCTGTAATCCGATGGCCACTCCAAACAGGATGGCCACGCACAGCACGAAAATCACCCAGCCCTCAAAGAAATGCATGAAGCCTTCGGCCTGTTCGATACCGTACCGGTCAACCAACACGCCGATCACGCCGATCCGGAAGGAATTCATCAGGACCGTTATCGGCGCTGCCGACAACAACAGGACCGCCTTGTGCCACATCGGCCCGCGATAAAGGATCGCAAACAAGTAGGAAAAGCTGAGGATCGGGAACAGGTACTGGAGCCCTGAGCAGGCCTCGGCCACCTGAAGCTTGTATACGCCGAGATCAATAATGTTGCCTTCAATGAACACGGCAACGCCGGCCAATTGGACGAACCAGACGCCGATTTCCGACGATACCCACTGCAGCAGGATCGTCAGCTTCCAATAGACAAATTGCGGCAGGGGCAGCATGAACACCAGATGCAGCACTGGCAGCTGATGCTGGCGGCCACGTTCCCAGCCAAAGACAGTCAATACGACGCCGCCGACCCAGATAATCATCGCATAGGTAACAATATCAGGAATGCGGGCAAGGTTGCCCAGCAAGGCAACCACCAGTGACAGTGCGATCACGGCCACGCCGGGCCAGCGGTCAGTTATATCCGGCCGAGGCAAGGGTGCGTGTCGCAACTCGCGCAGAAAAAGATAGAGTGACACCACCAGTATGATCGGCCCGTGACTGTATTCCGGCGTGCTCCACGCCTCGCCCAGCGAAACGAGCCCGATCCAGAAGATCGGCACTGATCCAGCCAGCAAAAGCAAAAACAGCGCCAATCCGGAAACATTTAACCCAGGCAGGGCGTGCCGCATGGGCGCGGAAACTGTGCTGTTACTCTGCATTGTCGAGCTCTTTGGTCGGGATGAGAAGCCTGCACCGTGATATGAAAAGCGCTGCGGGGTCAAGCCGGATACGGCCTATCCCCGAGCCACCTTATGTAGTGCGGCGCGCTATCCGGTCTAGGTGTTGCCTTAAACGCTGCTAAATCAGGGCTTTAGGAGAAACTGCCGACCCAAGGTCACATAAACGGCATTACTATCAGCGGTGCCCGGTCCGTTGTCGTCGTTATAGCTGTACTGATATCCGACCGTCATGCTCCAGTTCTCTGTCAGCACACGGTTATAGGCAGCGTTGAAGTTGGACCGCTGGCGGCGGTTGGTGGAGCCGGAGCCTTCGTTTTGCTGATCGACGTACGCGACGCCAAGCGTGACGCTTGAAAGCGGATTTATGAGATAGTCATAATCGAGACTGGCCAGCGTCTGCTTTGTTTCCACACTCTGAGTGCTGGTGCCTACCTGGCGCCGGAGCGATGCGGTGACCTGCGAACTAGGTAGCGTGTGAACATACGTGATATCCCCGATCGCCGTCGTGTTCCCAGAGGCGCCATAGGATGCGCCGATATTGAAATCGAGCGTACCAGTCGGAAGCAGAAGTGCCCGCCCAACAGTGGCATTTGTGCGGTCGCCATTGGTGCCAAAGGTCCGGTCGATCAGTGCGGTGGCTGTGCCATTCGGCATATCACGCGTCACGGCAAAGGAGGCGACGAAGTCTTCGTCGGTCGTGTTTGAAGGTACGGCACTGAGTGTTTCGTCGACCTGTGTCACGCCGACACTTGCATCGACCTTGGTCACTGCCGAGGCATCATACGTCACGCCAGTGGTTAGTGTTGTGGTCTGACGATCTGTCCCGGGCACATCCTCGGCCGTGTAGTCGGTATATCTGACGCGAACGTTCCCCTGCAGGACCGGAGACAGGCGCAAGAGGGCGGTCAGTGTGTAATCGTTGATCAGATTGTCAAAGAGACCAGGATCGTTGGTGTTCTGATAGTCTCGTTCGCGGCGGTTATAGTTAAAGATGAACCCCAGTGGATCATTGATGCCAGTTTGCCATGTCAGACCGGCGCGAGACGAGGCACGGGTGCCGCGGTCGATGACAATGTCGGCGTTATCAATGATGCCGTCCTGATTAATGTCAGTGAGGGTCTGGTTAAAGGTCAGGTCGGTTTCACGATATTCCGCCAGCGCAGCAATCGAACTGTTGCCGGTGTTGCGCGTATAGCTCAGGCGCGCCGCTGGATCGTTGAATTCAGCATTGCCGCCGATTGTCGGTTGATCCGAGAGCCGGTGCAGCCCTGACAGATTAAAGGTCAGCGTGGAAATCGGCGTCTGGTTTATAACGCCAAGCGCAAGCGTGTTTTCCCAGCGCGATGTCGAACCAAGCGAGGGATCGTCCAAGCCGAGGTTTTCATCGTATCGGAGCGTCGACAGATAATCGAGCGTGATAGACACGCCGGACCCTGTGCCCGCTGCACCGGTCGTGGGCTGGGGGGCCAGGACGGGTGATACTGACCTGCCTGTCAGGCCGGATTGGCCAGATGGCTGCCCGGCGATCGGCTGCAACATTGCCTGCTGCCCAATCGCCGGGGCCAGTGCAACGCTACAGACCGTTCCGCCGATCAGCAGGAAGGACAGCCTGTTCAAGAATATGGCCACCCCAGCGTCCCCTATTCAAACAATCGGCGTGCCGGTACGACGATGACGTCACCAGCTCCGAGGACGGTATTACCCCGGATGCTCACGCCCGTGCCATCGTAGTTGTAGAGGTACTTGCGGACATTGCCCGTTGCGCGGTCTTCGCGGCGCAATTCGATGCGCTTGCGAGCGGCGAACCTGGTCAGGCCCCCAGCTTCGGCGAGAATCTGGAGCAACGTAGTCCCTTCGGCAGCGGCGATCTTGCCCTGCGCGACCACCTCACCCATCACGTAGACATCCACCGTTGGCCCGACGACCGGAACGGGGACGGTGGCAACGGGCGGCGGCGCAAGCGCCTGAAGCGATACGAAGACGGTTGGCTGTGTGTTGAAGTTAGATGCCAGTCCCGACGCCAACGAAGAGCTGAGCGAATCAATTGATCGACCGGACGCCTTGATCGAGCCTACAAGCGGAAAGCTGATCGACCCGTCGGGCAGAACCAGAACTGTGCGGTTAAGATTGGGATCCTCAAGCACCTCAACCTGAAGCGCATCGCCCGGTTGGATCTTGTAGGAACTCTGCGCCAAGGCCCCGGATGCCGTGCCAAAGGCCATCGCAATCGCGAGGAGAACGAGTGATTTAAACATCATGCGCATCTGTCTCTCTTCCTTTTTTCTGATAATCTGGCATTTCGCGTGTTGCGAAACAATCCTCTGCTATCGCGCATTCCGCGATATGCGGCAGAATTGCCGCGGTTGCTTGTTTTTGCGCAGGAATACGGCGGTTTTAAGCCGCCGCGTGTCATCTTGTGCGGCACTTATTGAGATACTTCAGGCTCCGCCGACAAACGTTCGATTTCCGACTTCAACTCCGTGGTGAGCTTTGTAGGCGACTCGGCACTCCCTGACACGTCTAGGGCTGTCTGGTAGGCCACTAGCGCGTCGTCAATGCGTTCCAGCGCAACATAGGTTTTTGCTAGATGATAGAAAACCAGTGGTTCTTGGGGCAGGGCGTCGGCTGCGGATTTGAGATAGCGCAGCGCGTCCTCATAATTACCCAACCGATAAGCGACCCAGCCATATGTGTCCTGATAAGCGGCAACGCGCGTATTCTTCAGGCGCCGGGCCAGCGCATAGGCCCGCTCCAGGCTTTCGTCATCGGTGCGGTGTGTCGTCAGCAGGCTAGCGAGGTTGTTCGCAACCACCAAGGCCCTGCTATCGATGGCATAGAGCTTCTCATAGACGTCAATGGCGTTGTCCAGCTGCCCGGTGCGTTCGTATTCGGACGCCTGCATCATTAGCAAATTTAGATCTTTCGGCAGTTTCGCGAGCGCGTCGTCCAGCACAGATTGCGCCGCATCCATGTCTCCCTGCTCAACTTTCAGCTCACGCAGGGCTGCCCACACAGCCACCGCATCGGGATGATCCCCAAGGATCGCCCGATAGAGGGTTTCCGCCTCATCCGGGTTTCCATCTATGTTCATCGTATGCGCTTTTACAAAGCGGAGGGGCAGCGAGTCGGGACTCGCCTCTAGCAATTCGTCCAGACGGTCCAAAGCGCTCTTCACCTCTCCCTGCGCCAGTTCGGAGCGGACGAGGGCAAGCTCGGCGGACACCTCAAATTCGGGATCATCTGCCAGCTGGGTCAGAAATTCGGTCAGATCGCCGGTACGCTCCTGCGCAGAAAGCATCTTGGACTTTAGCTGATTGGCCATGGCCACGGCGTTGCTGTCATCCAGACTGCTGATTGTGCGAATCACGGAATCAAGCCGAGGCCAATCTTGGGTCTGTAGATAAAGTTCGCCAAGCGCTGCCAGCAATTCGCGATTCTGCGGTGACAGACGCAGAGCATCGATCAGAACTCTTTCCGCAACAGTCTGATTGCCCTCTGTGATGAGGTATTGGGCATAGCGCAGCGATTCGGGCGCTGCATTCAGCGAAATTTCGACCGCCAAAGCCAGCATCTCGCCCATCAATGCGCGATCGCCATTGCGCTCATGCGCCTGTGCCATGAGGGTCATCAGTTGCGGATCGCGCGGTGCCTGTCCAAGGGCGTTGCGCAAAAGAACGATCGCGTCGCCAGTCTGATCCTCTTCTATCAGCCAAGCGGCCTTGAATTTGAGCGCATCAACCTGCGTAGGATCCTCGACCAGCATTGCCTCGACAAGGGCGCGCGCCTCGTCCGGTTTGCCCGCCTGAAACAGCAAGCGGGCAAATTCCACCTCGATTTCGCGGGTCGTGATAGAACGTTCGGCATCTTTTAACAGGGCTCTCATCTCGGTGATCGCGGTATCGGTATCTCCGGCGCGGAATTTTAGCACCGCGCGCATCGCCCTCATCCGTTCCGTGCTGGGGCCGCCCTGCGCGATGACCTTATCCAATTCCGAGATCGCGACAGCGGATCCGCGATACTGGTCCAGAAAAACAGTCAGCCGCTGCACGGGCATGAAATCTTCGGAGGCAGTCGCCGCCTCTTTACGTAGAAACCGTTCGGCAGCGTCCAGATCCTCGTGATCAATGTAATGCTGCATGAGCAGCTGTTTCACGCCCTCGTCGCCGGGAAAAAGCTGGGTCATCTGCAAAAGCTGGGCTTCAACATCGCTTGGCCGATTCAGTTCCTGCAGGATGCTCAGACGAACCGCATAGAGACCGCTCGTGTTGGGGTCCAAGGCCAGCGCCGCGTCGATTTCGTCTAGCGCATCGTCCCAATCCCGGCTGCGTACCAGATAATCGATAAGGGTGCGCCGAGCGTTCATGAGGCCGGGGTCGGCCTGTATAAGGTCGCGGGACTTCTGCACCACGAGACGTGACGCAGCGATATTGCCGCTTTTGATAGACTGGGAGTAGGCCAAAGAATTGTTAAGGGCCTGAATTTCCAGATCATCAGGTGCAAGCTCGGCCGCCGCGGCGCCGTGGCGCTCCAACTCTTCCCAATTGCCGGTTTCCAGTGCCATTTCGGCAAGGGCACGGCGGCCTTCCAAATTGTCTGGGTCTTGTTCGATAAGGCGCAGAAATTGGCCAAAGGACGCAGGAATGTTTCCGCGCTCGCGCTCAATCCGGGCGTAAGTGAGGCGCGCTTCCTTGTGATTGCCGTTCAGTTTGAACACGTTACGGAATTCGATCAGAGCGCGGTCAATGTCACCCGCCTCGACAAAAGCCATTCCAGATTGGAAGTGTTCCTCAGCGCGCTCTTCTGCCGAGTCGCAGGCTGTCAGCAGCACCAAAGCCGCAAGTACGGCGGCGAACATGCGCGCGCCGCTCAAGATACCAGTCCGAACCATCATAGCCTTCCCGCGGTACTCATATACAAAATCACATCAAGTGACCTGAATGCGCCAAATACCGCGTGTCAACAACCCGTTCCTCGAATGACAACGAAAACGGTTCGGTAGAGGATCAAAAAGTCGGTCGATAGCGACATCTCTTGCCAGTAAGCGTTGTCATAAAACGCCCGGTCGGAAAATGACGAATTGTTACGCTTGGAGATCTGCCATGTGCCTGAGATGCCCGGTAGCATTTTGTAGTAGCGGTTGCCGGGGTAAAGATCCTTCTGGCAGACCATGATCGGACGCGGGCCAATCAAAGACATCTCGCCGGTCAGAACGTTCCAGAACTGTGGCAGCTCATCCAGAGAGGATTTGCGCAAAAATGTTCCACCTTTGGTTATCCGTGGATCTTGCCGCAGCTTTTGATTTCGCTCCCACTCAGCGCGGGCATCAGGATTTTCCGCCAGATGCCGCTCCAGAACGGCATCGGCATCGCGAACCATTGTGCGCAGCTTGAGCAGATAGAAAACCTTGCCGTTCCGGCCGATCCGCCGCTGACGATAAAAAGGCGCGATACCCCGGCAGACAAGAATGAGTGCAAGAGCCAGCGTGATTGGCACTATGATCGGCGCGGCCAATAAAACAAAACTAATATCAAAAAGACGCTTGCCAAACTTTCTATAAACGCAAGCACGCCCCGGAAGAGTCGGCAAAATTCCTTTTGCAGAGCGGTCAGCGTTAGCGCCGGAGAATTCTTCTGTTTGATTTGGCATAACACTGTCCTAAGTCCCAGCGGCACAAAAAGTTCCTCGTTACTCTTGCACGGCCTTGTTTCCGGCCGATTAGCTCTGCTCGGTAGGCGTAGTTAGTACCAATCAACGGCGAATCGCCGCGCTGAAATTAAGTGTTGGATTAGGCGGAAATTTGACTAACCATTTGAAAGATAGAAGAAATTTAACTTCGGATCGTAAAGGATAACACCAATACTACATCGGTCTCGGCCACGAGTCTGTTAATTTTCCTATAAGTTTGATCTGGTTACGTAGATTCGCTACCTGACACACGCATAAGCTGTATAGCGCCGCTCGCCTTTTAGTTGAGCCAGCGACCTATTGACGACGCATAAGAAACAGTGTGAGAAAACCGTTCAAATTGCCTCATTTGTGGCCTTTAATTCGTCCACTGAGGCGGGTAAAATGCTTGCCAAGCTTGACCTCGTGGTCAAATAGATTGAGGGTGCTCTTTCGGCGCAGCAAGGCGCGCTTCAAGGCAATGAATACAGTGTATTTTTCATCGGTAATTCTGGGTTCATGTTTCGGCAATCCCCGAAGGACCAAAGTTTGGTTTTGTTCGGGTGGGAGGTTTCCACGTCACCATGTCCACCAGTAATGGATTTTATCTAGATTTTTTCCAGTTTGATCGGCGTCCGTTCACACTTCTTCCGGATCCAGGATTCCTGTATTGGTCGCCACTGCACAGGCGTGGCTATTCTGTATTAGAGTACGGAATAATGACATGTGCGCCGATCACCGTGCTGACTGGCGAAATCGGGGCTGGAAAGACAACCCTGATTCAATACCTTCTGAGCGAGTTGGAAGAGTCGATTACAGTCGGTCTGATCTCAAACGCGCAGGGTGGGCGCGGCGAGTTGCTGCAGTGGGTGCTAAACGCACTGAGGGTGCCTTTTGAGGAAGGCACAAGCTACGTGAGAATGTTCCAGGCGCTGGAGGATTTTCTGGTTGGCCAGTATGCCAAGGGACGCAGGGTCGTGCTGATCTTTGACGAGGCGCAAAACCTGACGGTCGAAGGCCTGGAAGAGGTGCGGATGCTAACCAACATCAACTCAAACACTGACGAGTTGATCCAGCTTGTGTTGGTAGGGCAGCCCGAATTGCGCGATCTGATCCTCGACCCCAAAATGACGCAGTTGACCCAACGGGTCGCTGCCAGCTTCCATTTGGAGCGGATGGACGAGACGACCGTCGCAGATTATATCCGCCACCGCCTGAAAACCGCTGGCGGCACTGGCGAAGAATTCACCGATGGGGCCTGCAAACAGATATTTGAGAAGACATCTGGCGTCCCGAGGCTCATAAACCAATTTTGCGATTTTGCGCTGCTTTACGCTTGGACCAACGAAATCCGTACGGTAGACGAGGATATCGTTCGCCAGGTGATTGAGGACGGCGTATTTTTTGGCGGTAACTCTCTGAAAAAGGAGGCGAAAGTCTGAGATGGGGCCAGCGCGCTATTATACCTCTATATTTTTGAGACGACTGCCGTATTTCCTGATCGTTGCGACGATTGTGTCGGCGGTCTCGATCATTCTCGCGCTGACGTTGCCGCCAACCTACGTGGCGCAGATGCGGCTTATCGTCGAGTCGCCGCAGATCCCTACGAATCTGGCATCAAGCACCGTCACAACACCCGCCCAAGAGCAGCTTCAGATCGTTGAGCAGCGATTGCTGACGCGGCCTGTGCTGCTGGATATTGCGAAGAAGTACGAAGTGCGTCGCGATCAGGCCGATGCGAGCCCGGATCAGATTATCGAGGCGCTACGAAACCAAACAGCGATCCGGATCAGTGCGGGGCGCAATGAAGCCAGCCTGATGACAATCACCTTTGAAGCCCCGTCCGGCAAGGCCGCAGCCGGAGTGCTGAACGAATACCTAACCGAGATCCAAAAACTGGATGTGAGCTACCGTAAGGACCGCGCCACTGGAACGCTGGAGTTCTTTCAGCAGGAAGTGGACCGCCTGAGCGAGGAACTGGGCAGGCGCAGCGGCCGCATTTTGCAATTCAAGGAAGAGAATTCCGGCACGCTTCCTGACAGCCTTCAGTTCCGGCAGGCGCAGCAGGGCGCGCTTCAGACCAATCTGGAGCAGCTCGACCAGCAGATTTTCTCTCTCAAAGGCCAGCGCGAAAAGCTGATGGAGATTTACAACTCGACCGGACAGGTCGTTGGCATCGTTCGCCAAAACCTGACCCCAGCCGAGCAGCAACTAGAGCAGTTGCGGGCCCAGCTTAGCAACGATCTAGTGGTCTATTCCGACAGCAATCCGCGGATCATAATACTTCAGGCAAGGGTTAAGAAGCTGGAAGATATCGTGGCGGCCGAACAGAACTCGAACCCGGACCAGCCCGCCGATCAGACTGGCAATTCGACGCTAGATATACAACTCTCCCAGCTCGACAGTCAGATTGAGGCGCTAGAGGATCAAAGGTCCGTCACCGAGCAGCGCCTTGCCAAGCTGACAGCCACGATCGAACAGACGCCGGCGAACGCCATCACCTTGGCGGAGTTGCAACGCAACCATGACAATATTCAACTGCAGTACAACGCTGCGGTTAGCAATCTGGCGCAGGCATCGACCGGCGAGCGGATCGAGACGACAGCGCAAGGCCAGCGTATTTCCGTGATCGAACAGCCAGCCGTCCCCAGCGCCCCAGCCAAGCCGAACCGGCTGATGGTTGCAGGCGGCGGCATGTTCTTTGGCATTGCGCTAGGGCTAGCCTTAGTCGTGCTTCTGGAGCTTCTGAACCGCAGCCCCCGCCGCCCAGAGGACCTGATTAGCAAGCTTGAGATCTGGCCGATTGCCACGATCCCCTATATCCGCTCGCGCGGCGAAAGCATGAGACACCGTGTCGCTTGGGCGTCGGTGATTATAGCGATCGTTATCGGAGTGCCTCTGGGGATCTGGGCTGTGCACACTTATTATGAACCGCTGGACCTGATTGCCGAAAAGGTTATGAACAAGTTGGAGGTACTTTGGTAATGCATGCCATTTGTTTTCTGATCTATAGCGGAGAGGCGTAATGGATCGTCTTCAACAGGCCATTCAAAAGGCCCGGCAGGAACGTGCTGCGCGCAATCCCCGGTCCGAGCCGCTGCAACTGACCGAAGACCAACAGCTGGTCGCAGAAGAGCCGGATGATGGTCTCTGGACAGCGTTGCCAGAGATTAGCATCGATGCGAAAACGGTGAAAAGCAATCGTTTGATGTCCTACGCTGGCGGGCACGACGCCGCGCCCTATGACATGCTGCGTACAAAGGTTCTGCAACAGACCCTCAGCAACGGGTGGCGACGTCTGGCACTGACCTCGCCGTATAGCGGAGCGGGCAAAAGCACGTCGACTGCCAATCTCGCGTTCAGCCTTGGGCGGCAAACCGATTTGCGCATCCTTGTCATCGATTTCGACATGCGCCGTATGGGGCTGGCCGGAGTGCTAGGTCAGACCGGCAAGAACAGCATGGGCGATGTGATAAAGGGCAAAGTACGGTTCGAGGACCATGCTGTCCGCCATGGTGAGAACGTCATCTTTGGTTTGAATTACGTCGCAGCCCGCAACCCGTCGGAAATTCTGCAAAGTCGGCAGATGGTCGAGACGCTGGAGCATATTGAGGCGACATACAAACCCGACCTCATCATGTTCGACACGCCGCCGCTGATGGGCAGCGATGACAGCCACGGGTTTCTAAAGAACGTCGATTGCGCTCTGCTTTTGGTTGCCGCCGAGAAGACTAGCATGGACCATATCGACCTAGCCGAGCGGCAATTGTCTGAACTCACCAACGTAATGGGAGTCGTTTTGAACAAATGCCGCTATATCAGCGGGGCTTACGGAAATGAGTACGGCGTCTACTAAGGCGGGGTCGGCCGATGCCGTTATCATCCCTCATTACAACGATGTCCTGCGACTGGAGCGCTGTCTTGCAGCGCTGATGCAGAACGATACCGAAGGTACCGAGATCGTCGTCGTGGACAACGCCTCGCCAGTATCGCTGGACGGGGTGCGCGCGGCATTCCCGCAGGTGCGCTTTGTCATCGAACGCGATCAGGGGGCTGCACCGTCGCGAAATCGCGGTGTTAGTGAGACCACGGCGCCCAGACTGTTTTTCCTCGACGCGGATTGCGTTCCGGCTCCGAATTGGCTTGCGCTGGGGCGCGCAGTCAGCGCGAACGGCGACCTCATCGGTGGGCGCGTCGATGTGTTTGATGAAACCCCACCACCGCGCAGCGGAGCCGAGGCGTTTGAGGCTGTGTTTGCATTCAATTTCCGCAAATACATCGAAGTGCAGGGATTTTCAGGCACCGGCAATCTGCTAACGCGTCGTGACGTTTTCGACGTGATAGGCGGGTTCGTAAATGGTGTTTCGGAGGACCGCGAATGGACCATGCGCGCCGTTGCCAATGGTTTTAGCCTAATCTACGAGGACCGGCTGCGTGTCAGCCACCCGTCGCGGCAGGACTGGCCAGCGCTGAAGGCAAAATGGCGCCGGACGACGCGCGAAGGCTATCAATTAAACGGCACCAACCCCATGCAGCGTCTGAAGTGGGCCATACGGGGGCTCGCAATGCCCCTCAGCGCCGTTGTGCACATCCCAAAGGTTCTGGCCAGTGACAAGCTGACGTCTACCGGTGAAACCTCTAGGGCGATTGCCACGCTGGTCCGGTTAAGATGTACACGGATGCTCTGGATGCTACGGCAGTCGGTCGGTGGCACGATCTAAAAGACACTAGTTGAAAATGCAAAAGGGGCCGCGAGGCCCCTTAGCGTTGATATATTTACCGGATAGATCTGGTATTAGGCTGCGGCTGCAGTTGCGCCTGTCTTGCGACGACGAACCATGCCCAAACCGCCAAGAGCAGTCAAAAGCAGAAGCCCGCCTGCTGGCAGCGGTACAGCCGAGACGTCAAAATCGAACTCAATCGGGAGACCGTTCTTTGACAGTTTCGAGTCTGTCCAAGTGAACACCAGATTCTGGCTAAGGTTTGCGCCGCTGAACGTGGTGCTGAGCGAAGTGATCCCCGCCATTACCACAGCAGAGTTCAAAACGGAACTTGTTGCGGCATCAAGCCAGCTGATCGTCAGGCCTGAGAACGTACCCAAGACACCGCTTGTCAGCGAAGCATCCGACTTGCCGGTCAAAGGATCAGTCGGTGAGGTGAAGTTCACCGAATATGAACCTGCGCCGCCATTCGAACCAACGGCACCAACGAACAGGTTGTCCGAAGTAATATCATAAGAATTACCTGCGGTCGCCACGGTGACCGCACTGGCCGATCCGCTCATTACAACTACGGCGGCAAGCGCAGCAGCTGTTATCTTCAAAGTCTTCAACATTCCGTTTCCCCTTACTACAAAAAGTACGCTCGTTACATACTATCACGCAGTCACACCTTCCGATATGACCACGAACCCCTTCAGTATTAACAAATATTAAGATTCGTCAATGGTGATTGTCCCCGAATCGGTCATTTTGAGGGCGGTATTAAGGTGCATAGCGCAATAACGTCGGAAATCTGCAAGACTCAGAGAATTTGTCAATCAGTCAATATGTTGGTGGTATCTTTGCACACCGGAATCTGGCTAACAGTATAAGAAAGTCAATCGGCAGAAGGACCTGCACTTTGAAGCGTTATTTCGTCATCGGTGCTGCCTGGTCCAGCGGAGCGGCCTGGGTCGAGCAGGCGCTCAATTTCCTGATTTTCATCCTGATCGCCCGACTTGTCGGCACTGAGAGCTTCGGCCTTGCCACAATGGCAATCGCGTTCACCTTGTTCGGCGAAGTTCTTGTCCGGGAGACACTGACCGAAGGGATCATTGAGCGGCTGGACCTTAAGGACGGGTGTCTGGAGGCCACATTTGTAGCGCTGGTTGGGTTCGGACTGGCTGTGTTCGGCGCCCTCCTTATATTTTCGCAGATCGCCGGGGTGATCTATGGCGAGCCGGAGGTCGTTGGGCTGATGATCGTGGCCAGCCCAACCGTTTTGCTGATCTCGGTCGCGGGTGTGTCCACGGCCCTTTTGCGGCGGGAAATGGCGTTTCGCGTTTTGGCGATACGATCGACAGCCGGTGTGATCGCCGGAGGTTTTGTCGGATTGTTAATGGCGGTGCAGGGCTACGGCGCTTGGAGCCTTGTGGGCCAGCGTCTGACAATGACCCTGATAAACAGCGTGTTTGCGATAACTGCAGCAGGGTGGCTGCCCAAGCGATTGCCGAAAATGTCGGAGTTCCACCTGATTGGCGGGCTGGGGCCGCGCGTGGTGATACTGCGCGCAGCCACGCTTCTTATGTTCCAGACGCCTACCGTGGCGCTTGGGGTGATTGTCGGCCCGAATGCGGTGGCCCTCTATGCGCTGAGCTGGCGCCTTGTCGAGGTTTTGCTAACCTTGATCGTCGCCCCGATCAAATCTGTCGCCCAGTCTACAATCGCCTCAATGCGCCGACTCAACACGGCCACGGACGAGTTCTTTCTCGACCTGACGCAGATCGTGGCGCTGGCAGGCTTTGCCGGATTTGCGGGGCTTGCACTGATTGCGCATCCGTCGATTGAGATCATTTTTGGCGATGCGTGGCGCGGTGCGGCCACGATCATGCCGTGGATCTGTCTAGCCGGAGCGATCCAGGCATTGAGTGATCTTCAGGAATCCTACCTGATGGCAATGGACCGGACACGCAGATACCTGAATGTGGTGATGATCGAAGCCGTCTTCTCTGTCGGATTGATCTCTGTAGCCAGTCTGTATGGCGCTGCACCTGCTGCAGCCGCTTTTGCCCTGAGGGCGGCACTCTTTTTTCCCGTCCGGACGTGGCTTGCCCTCGCGCCAGAGAAGATTGCGTTTGCCGATTACGCAAGCGCGGCCAGAGCGCCGTTGCTGATCGCGCTGGGAATGTCTGCTACCGTTGTCCTGTGGCGCATGGTCGCGCTGGGCCGGATGCCGGACGTTCCCTATGTCGCATCGGCCATAACCATCGGCGCGGTATCGTGCATCGCAATACTCGTTTTCTTGTCCCCTGCAGTCCTATTGCGCTTAAAGTCCTTTATCGATGCCGTGCGCCAAACATGAAGAAGGGGGAGTCGCATGAAGAGGAACGCGCCGCGATACCTGCTGATCTGCAATACCTCGGACGGGCTTGTCGCGCAGCTGAACGGCGTCGTCATTCAGCTTCAGCTTGCGCGCCGCATGAGGCTAGAGCCGATCATATACCTGCATGAGCGCAGCAACTATTTTGGTGGACCGAACCCCTATTTCGACGCCAGTCGCGGACCGAACGCGTGGGATTACTATTATGAGCCGGTTGGACCTGCGCAGGAACTGTCCACGCTGGTAGCGCAGGGGCAGGTGGTGACTCTGACCACTGCATCCGAGTTATCGCGCCTCTATATGTGGGAGCGCGATAGCTGGTTTATGAACCCGTTCGGATATTACCGCAGCGTCCGTAATACCGCCGATGGCGATTACCCGCATGAGTGGTGGCAGATGCAGCGAAACCATGCTCGGCAGTTCTTGGCGGACGGAACCGTGAGGTTCCAAAAGCCCATTCTCGATCAAGTGGATAAATTCGCGAGCGAAAATTTTACAGGAATAACTTTGGGCTTGCAGCTGAGAGGGTCAGACAAGTTTGATTTTGGCACTGGACCAAACCTGTCGCGCAAAGTTTTGCCCGAGGAATACTTTCCACAAATAGATCAGTATTTAGCGCACAATCCGGGTTGCACCGGCATCTTTGTCGCCACCGACCAGCGCCAGTGGCTCAAGGTTTTGGAGGAGGCCTATCCGGGCAAGATCCTGTCCTTTTCGCAATGGTCTTTAAGCGATTCAGATGAAAATAATTTCCATCTTTCCGACAAGAAAGCAGCGCGCGGGGTCGAGGTGCTGGTGGATTTCCTTCTGCTGTCGCGCTGCGCCTATATTATAAAATGCCACGCGGCGGTGGGGGAGATGGCCCTGACCATTAGCCCAGAGGTGGACTATCTGGATCTGAACTATGCGCATCAACCCTTTGAGGCCAACGCGCGGCTAATGCGCCCGTTGCTGGCACCCTCCATCCGTGCGATCTGCACGATCTGGGGTCGGCTCGCCGAAAGCGGAATGGGCGTTACGAAGGTCGTGTCGGTTGACGCTGACCGGATCATCGTGAACCCTTCAGATCCGCGCGAATTGAACACAAAACGTGGTGTCGGCCATCATGCGGTTAGACCGCCCGTAATGTCGCGCAGCTTCGTATCGGACGGCTTCGACTGGCTGCTCAAGGTGCTCGCCAGCCGTTGCTATTCATACACCACGCGGGTGAAGGCACCTGATTGACGCGGCATAACGTGATTGACCGCGCATTTGCGAGACCTATCTGAGGCCCGCCTTCTCAAGGCCGCGTTCTGTCAGCGATGCCTCAAAATCAACGGCAACATCATCGCGATCGTGCGAGTCAAAATACCAGCGGATGGTGCGGTCCAGACCATCTGAGAAACTGACCCTCGGCTCCCATCCCATGAGCTCCTTTCCAAGGGCGTTGTCGGCCACCCGGTTATACGGGCCAGTCGGCTTGCTGGTATCGGGCTGAATTTTGACGTTATGATTGCACCTCTCGAGGATCATCTTTGCGGCCTGCAGGACGGACGTTCGCTCCATCGTACCCAGATTGATTGCAGTGCCATCCTCGATGGTCTCGGCAGCCCGGATTGTGCCTTCGACGATGTCCGACACATAGGTCCAGTTACGGATTTGCTCGCCCGTTCCCCAGACGACAAACGGATCTTGCTGCAGGAACGCGCGCCCGATCATGGCGATAACGGCATGGTTAGCGGGGCAACGCTCTCCGTAGGCGGTAAAATAGCGCACTGACGCGCATTTGAGGCCCATCTCCCGATGATATGCCTTCAATGATAGCTCGGCCATTAGCTTGGCCCAGCCGTACATATCGTCGGCCTCATAGGGCGGCTTTACGAGATCCTCGGTAAGAAAGACCTCTTTTTTGGGATCGTGCTGCATGCTTGTAGGATAGACGCAACCTGAGGACGCGAACGTGAATTGCTCGACCCCTGCGCGCTGCGCCTCGCGGATCATAATCCCGTCAAGCGCTAGATTCGACGAGCAGGCGGCCTGATGAGTGTCGATGTAACCCCTGCCGCCATGCGTGGCAGCTAAATGAAACACGACATTCATGTCAGAGACGGCTCGCGCGGCGGTGCGAGGATCTAGCAGATCGGTCACTTCCAACTCAACACGGCCGCTTTGGAGCGCACCCTCTAGATTTTCGCGAATTCCGCTAGAAAGATCGTCGGCGACCCGCACTGTCGCACCACGATCAACCAAACCTTCCACCAGATGCGAGCCGATAAAAGAGCACCCTCCGGTGACAAGAACATTCTTTGACGTCCAGTCCATCAACACACCTCGCCCAATAAAAGGAAACGAAGTTCAGCACAGAAAGTTCCTTCTGTCGAGTAAGCTATCGAGAGGCCGAATTGGTTCATCGGATCCGCAAATGATCCTGAGGCGTGTTTGCGGGGATGGAAAGCCAGATAAGGGACTGCTCATCTTAGGGCAGGCAGGCGCTCAGTCGGCTTGCGTTGTGAATGCCAGCTTCGCGCGACGCGCAAAGCGTATCAATCAGCGCTGACCTGCGCGACTGCTTCAGGCAATTGGCCATCCCCATTCACATTGCTGCCTGCCCCCACGCTGACGTTGAGCAGGACGAAGTTTAGGGCCAGTTGCCGGATTGTATCGGCCAGCACCACGTCGGCATCGGCAATGTCTTCTTCGGCGCTGATCATATCGCGAATGGTGACGTCGCCGCGGCCCATTTGGTCGCGGGTCAGATCGAGAGCCTCGCGATATAGTTGCGCGGTGCGGCGTGCGCTGCTGACTGACCGGGCGCTGCCGTCATAGGCGGCGCGGGCATTTTCAACCTGCTGCAACGCCTCCAGAACCGTGGCTTTCCAAGTCTCATGGGCCTGCCGCGCCTGCGAATGACGGGCGGCCACGCGGGCTTTGATGGAAGTGTCCAGAAGCGAGGGAAAGACGATTGACGGACCAAAGAAGAATTCGATCCCCTGGCTGCCACCTTCTCGGGCTGGCCCGATTGAGCCGCCCAGGGAGAGCTGCGGATAGAGCGCCGCGCGCGCGACGCCGATCTCGGACACTGCGGCGTAATAGCTGCGCTCTGCGATCCGTATATCCGGGCGATTGCGTAGCAGATCGGCTGGAATGCCGGTGTTGGGGGCCATGTTCGGCTTTGGCTGTTGTATCCGGCTATCCAGATCAATGCCAAGCGTTCCCGGCGCCATCCCTGCCAGCACAGCGATCTCGTTCTTGAGGCTTTGTATCTGGGCCTGAAGCGGCGGAATCTGGGTCTGAGTTTCTGTCACCAGCGCCTCTGTCCGGGTGATTTCCACCTTGGTAGTCGCGCCTTTGTCGAACAGCGTTTGCGTCAGATCAAAAGTTTGGCGCCGTGACGCCAGTTGCTGGCGCCGCAAAATCAGAAGTCGCTGGTTGAAGCGCAGGTCAACGTAGGCGTTGGTCATGTTAAGGACCAGCGTCAGGCGTGCGGCGTCTACCTCGGCGCCGGCCACCTCAACCAGTGCGCTGGCCGCCTGTATCTGTTGGCGGCGCAAGCCGTAGGGATCGAACAGCCAATTGGCACCAAGAGCCGCCTCGGAGCGGGTTTCGCTAGACGAGTCGCTGCCAATCCCGCCCTGCCGCCGGATCGACCCGGATGGCGTCAGTTGGCCCTGTGCCGGAACGCTTTGAATACCTGTATAGGCCTCAACCACTCGTTCGCGTGCGATACGCAGATCGATATTTCCGTGAAGCGAGCGGGCGATCAGCGCATTGAGCGTCTTGTCACTCAGCTTTTCCCACCATGCGTTATTTGTCATCAGCACCGGCGCCCCACCCGGCGCGGACTGATAAGAAGACGAGAAATTGAAAAACGGTCGGATATAGGGCTCTTCCGTAGAGCATCCTGCCAAGCCGACAATAGAGGTCAGGGAAAACCCGACAACAGGCAAAATACGCCTGGAATGTTTCGTCATTTTACTGCCCGCCTGCCTCTTTGGCCGTCTATGCGGCCTTGTTCAATTGCGGTAATTATTGCGCAGAGCCTGCCACAACCCACATTTCAAAACAAGCGCGGGCGCCCAAACCCACATGGCAAGCCCGAAAGCTGGGCAAAAACCACACAGTCGCCCTCTGGCGTTAGCTGCCGACCAATCCGACGATCTCATAGGTCTTGGCAAGGATTGGCGCGGCGATTTCGCGTGCGCGCTCTGATCCACGGCCCAGAATGGCGTCGATTTCGGCCGTGTCTTGCATCAGGCGGCCCATCTCGGCAGAGATGGGTGCCATGCGGTCCACCGCCAGATCGGCCAATATTGGTTTGAACTCTGAAAAGGTGCGCCCGCCCATGTCTCGCATGACATCCTCGGCAGTTATGCCTGCCAGCCCGGCATATATGTTTACCAGATTGCGCGCCTCTGGCCGGCCGTCTAGCCCTTTGAGATCGCTGGGCAAAGGCTCCGGATCGGTCTTGGCCTTGCGGATTTTCTTAGAGATCGTGTCGGCGTCGTCGGTCATGTTGATCCGGCTCATGTCTGATGGATCGGATTTCGACATCTTTTTCGACCCGTCTCGCAGGCTCATCACGCGCGTACCCGCGCCCTCAATGACCGGCTCGGACATTGGGAAAAACTCCACGTCATAGTCGTGGTTGAACTTGGCCGCGATGTCGCGGGTCAGCTCCAGATGCTGCTTTTGATCCTCGCCAACGGGGACATGCGTGGCGTGATAGACCAAAATATCAGCAGCCATCAGCGCCGGATAGCCAAAGAGCCCGAGGGAGGCGTTCTCGGCATTTTTGCCCGCCTTGTCCTTGAACTGCGTCATACGCTTCATCCAGCCCATGCGCGCGACGCAATTGAAAATCCACGCCATTTGGGTGTGCTCAGGCACTTGGGACTGATTGAAAAGGATCGACTTTTCCGGATCAAGGCCGGAGGCGATGAAGCCTGCCGTCAACTCGCGCGTGGCATGGCGCAGCTTTGCCGGGTTCTGCCAAACGGTGATCGCGTGCAGGTCGACCATGCAATACAACGACTGCACGCCGCGTTCCTGCGCATCGGCAAAGCGTTTTAGCGCGCCCAAATAGTTGCCCAGATGCAGGTCGCCAGAGGGCTGGATGCCCGAAAACACCCGCGGGGTGAATTGCGCTTGGCTCATCTTGCGTCTCCGTCTGGATTTCCGTGCCGTCCTCAACTACCCATGCGCCCATGCCCCGTCAAGCGAGGGGTCAACTCAACGCATGAGCGCCCCCCATGAGCCATCCCGACGATTCCAGCCCATTCAACCCACTGCCGCCGGTCGTGGTGGTCTTGTTCCTTGCCGTGGTGATCCCTGAGCTTGCGTTCTTCCTTGGCTCCAAGGGAGTTATCGGCGGCCCGCAGGCTGTGGGCTGGCGGCAGGCGATGATTCAGGACTATGCCTTTAGCGGTGATCTGCTGCGCTGGATGTTCGCTAACGGGACGTATCCGCCTGAATTGCTGATGCGCTTTGTTAGCTACCCGTTTCTGCATGGCAGCTTTAGCGAGATGATCTTTGCCGCCGCGCTATTGCTGGCAATGGGCAAATTCGTGGGCGAGGTGTTTCGCCCCATGGCATTGCTGGCTGCGTTTTTTATCCCCGCCATCTGCGGCGCGCTGGTCTATGGCCTGATCGCGCGGGACAATCCGTGGCTCTATGGCGCCTTTCCGGGCATCTATGGCCTGATTGGGGCGTTTACCTACCTTCTATGGCTCAAGCTGGGCCAGCAGGGTGGCAGCCAATCACGTGCCTTTGTGCTGATTGGCTTCCTGATGGGCGCGCAACTCCTCTTTAGCCTGCTCTTTGGCGGCACGCTGCGCTGGGTCGCGGACCTGACGGGGTTCTGCACCGGCTTCTCGGCGTCATTCGTGCTGCGCCCCGGAGGCTGGTCCAAACTGCGGGCGCGATTGCTTCAGCGCTGACGCTTTAGCGCGGCTTTCAACTCGCTCTTTTTGAATGCACCAAACATGCGACCCGCGAAGTAATAGACGACGCCGCCCAGCACGATCAGCAAGACCAGTGCCATCCATCGCCAATTGGCCACACCAAAGAAAGGCGACAGCGCCACCATCAGCGCCCACAGGGCAACGCCCATGACGGCTGATGCGGCGCAAATACGCCACATGCGGCTGCGAAAGCGGTCATCAAAGCGGGCGACCTCGCCAAACGGGCGCACGCCGCGTGCCAGTAGCAAGACCATCGCCCAGCCAGCGATCGTTGTGCCGATGGCGGCTGCGATCCAGCCGATATAGGGCGAAAGGCCAATGGCCAGCGCTGCGTTCACCACCAGAGAAACGATGGCATAGTGGAACGGCCGTTTGGTATCCTCGCGCGCGAAATAAATCGGTTGCAGCACTTTTTGCAGCACAAAGGCCGGCAGGCCGAGGCCATAGATCGCCACCGCCAGCGCGGTGGCAGCAGTATCGTCGACGCCAAAATTGCCGCGCTGAAATAACACGGTAATCAGAGGGATTGGGACAACGACCAGCGCCACAGCGCACGGCACGGTCAGCGCGAGCGAGATCTCTCCCGCTCGGCTGAGTGCCATGCGGGCGCCCGATCCATCGTCTGCGCGCAAACGGCGCGACAGATCCGGTAGCAGCACAATACCGACGGCGATGCCGACCACGCCCAAAGGCAACTGGTACAGGCGGTCAGCAGCATAAAGCCAGCTAACCGCACTCTCGAAATTCGACGCGACCTGCTGGCCGACCAGAAGGTTTATCTGCATCACGCCGCCCGCCAATGCCGCAGGCACGGCTATGCGCACCAACTGCTTCATGGCGGGGGTCCAGCGGGGGCGCACGGGTACGATACGCTGACCTGCGCGCGTGGCGGCGACCCAAACCAGCGCCAGTTGCACGACGCCCGCGAACGGGATCGTCCAGACCAACGCGCCCGGAACGCTGCCGCCCGTCCAGACAGCGACGCTCATTGAGGTGCAGAGCATGATGTTCAGCAACACCGGTGCGGCCGCAGCGGCAACGAACCGCCCGGTGGAATTCAGGACCCCCGACAGAAGCGCTGCAAGCGAAATGAAGAAGATGTAGGGAAACACGACGCGCCCGAATTCGACAGTCAGATCGAACCGCTGATCGCCTGCGAAACCCTCAGCCGTGGCCCAGACCAGCGCGGGCATAAAGATCATCGCGAGTGCGACCACGAATAGCAACACAAGCGCGAGGCCGCTAAACGCCAGCTGCGCAAAACCCTCGGGATCGTCGCCGCCCTCAAGCCGTTTAGAAAACATCGGAACGAAGGCCGCATTAAATGCACCCTCGGCAAAAAAACGGCGGAACATGTTAGGCAGGCGAAATGCTGCGACAAATGCGTCCATGATGGGGCCGGGCCCGATCAGCCCCGCGATCATAATATCGCGCACGAAGCCCAAGATACGGCTGAGCATCGTCCAGCCGCTCACGGTGAAAACGCTTGTTAGCATGCGTACAGGGCGCGGCGTATGTGCTGGGCGCGGTGTCTGAATTGTCTTGTCGTCGCTCACTCGATGGCCCTTTGCGTGCCTTCGGAAATTGCCGCACGTAATTTCGCCTCTAGCGATTTCTGCTTGGCATCCGAATAGAATTTCAAACCGAACATGTCCTTGACGTAGAAAGTATCGACGACCTGCTCGCCAAAGGTGGCGATTACGGCGCTGGCGATGTAGACGTTGGCCGCCGCCAGCGTGCGCGTCAGGTCATATAGCAAGCCGGGACGGTCGCGGGTGTCGACTTCGACGATCGTATAGATCTCGGACCCCTCGTTGTCGAAGGTAATATGCGTAGGCACGCGAAACGCGCGCTCGCGCTTTTTGATCTTGTCGCGCGACTTGATCGCGTCGCGGGCCACCACCTCGCCCTTTAGCGTCTTGAGGATGGTCTGGCGCAGGCGTGGCAGCCTCTCGCTTGCAAAGGGATGGCCGTCCGCGTCCTGAATCCAGAATACCGCCGTGGCATAACCGTCCTTAGACGTATATGTGCGCGCATCGACCACATTTGCGCCTACTAGAGCCAGAGCGCCGGCAAGGCGCGAAAATATCCCGGGATGGTCGGACATGACAAAGCAGGCTCGCGTGGCATCGCGGTCCTCGTCAGGGTGCAGGTCGATGCCGATCTCGCCGTCTTTGCCGCCGATGTCCTGCAGCAGGCGGGCGAATATGACATGCGCTGTGACGTGCAGACCCTGCCAGTAGGGCGGGTAATGGCGCGCGGTTTCCTCTTTGAGTGCTTTTGCGTCCCAACCCTTTAGCGCCTGTCGCAGTTTGCGCTTGGCGTCTGATCCGCGCTGCTCGCGGTTCAGATCCTCCAGCCCGTTTTCCATCGCGCCAAGGGTTTGGCGATAGAGCGCACGCAAGAGTGACGCCTTCCAGTTGTTCCACGTGCCCGGCCCGACGCCAGATATGTCGCAGACCGTCAACACGCATAGCAGGTCCAGCCGCTCGCGCACCTGCACCGCCTTGGCAAAGTCGCGCACAGTGCGCGGATCCGCGATGTCGCGCTTTTGCGCCATGTCCGACATCAAGAGGTGATAGCGCACCAGCCATTCGACGGTATCCACCTCGCGCGGTTTAAGCCCCAGACGCGGCGCCACCTTGCGCGCAATCTTGGCGCCAAGGATCGAATGATCCTCGCTGCGGCCCTTGCCAATATCGTGCAGCAGCAGCGCGACATAGAGGATGCGCCTGTTCACGCCATTCTTGAGGATTGAGGATGCGATCGGCAGCTCTTCGATCAGCTCCCCGCGCTCGATCCGGGCGAGGTGGCTGATGCATTGGATCGTATGTTCGTCCACCGTGTAGTGGTGATACATATTGAACTGCATCATCGCCACGATCGGCTCGAACTCGGGGATGAAGGCGGCCAGCACGCCCAGCTCGTTCATGCGGCGCAGCGCACGCTCAGGATTTCCGTGGCGCAGCATGAGGCCAAGAAACAGCTTTTGCGCGGCTGGATCGTTGCGCACCTCATCAGTGAAAAGATCCAGATTGGCCGTGATCAGCCGCATCGCATCGGGGTGGATCAGCAGGCCAGTGCGCAGCGCCTCATCAAAGATGCGCAGGATGTTCAGCGGATCGCCAAGAAAGGCAGTGTCGTTTTCGATTGCGAGGCGGCCATGCACCTCGCCAAAACCGTCCTTCAGCTTGCGCTTGCGGCGGAAAAGACGCTGAAGCAATGGCTCGGATTTGACATGGGCCGCCTCTAGCTGCGTTAGGAAAATGCGTGTCAGATCGCCAACGGCGGTGGCGTGGCGGAAATAGTCCTGCATGAAAATCTCGACGCCGCGCCGCCCGGCGCGGTCGGAGTAACCCATCCGTTCGGCTACGGCGACTTGCAGATCAAAGGTCAGTTTGTCGCTGGGGCGTCCGGTGATCAGATGCAACTGGCAGCGCACGGCCCAGAGAAAATTCTCGGCCTGCGCAAAGGTGTCGAACTCTTCGGGCGTGAACATGCCCTGCCGGACGAGATCGGCCTTATCGGTGACGCGGTAGGTGTATTTGGCGATCCAGAAGAGCGATTGCAGGTCGCGCAGCCCGCCCTTTCCCTCCTTGACGTTCGGCTCGACCATATAGCGCTGGCCGCCTTGCTTTTGGTGGCGCGTCTCGCGCTCGTCCAGCTTGGCCTGGGTGAACTCACGTTCGGTTCCGGAAAACAGATCGTTCCAGAGGCGGTGGCGCAGATCGCCGGCCAACTCAGTATCACCCGCCAGCCAGCGATGCTCCAGCAGGGAGGTGCGAATGGTAAAATCCTCTGACCCAAGGCGCAGACAATCGCGAATGGTGCGGCTTGCATGGCCCACTTTCAGGCGCAAATCCCACAGGATGTAGAGCATGGACTCAATCACGCTCTCTGCCCAGCCGGTGATTTTGTAGGGGGTCAGAAACAGCAGATCGACGTCTGATTCGGGCGCCATTTCGCCGCGCCCATAGCCGCCGACAGCAACGACGCTGAGGCGCTGGGATTCAGTTGGGGTCGGCAGGGGATGCATGACATCTGTCGCCAGACGGTACGTAGCCAGCACAAGGCAGTCCGTTAGCCAACTATAGGCGCGCGTCGCGGCGCGCGCGCGCAACGGCTCGGCGGCCAGCGCGGCGGCGATGACGTCGCGCCCGCGCCGCATCTCGGCCCCAAGGATATCAACAGCGTATTTACGCAGGTCGTCGACCTCTGAGGGCTGCCATTCGGCGAGCCGTGCATCCACTGCCTCGCGGTCAAATATGTCCTCTGCCGCGCAGATTAAATCGCCCGGCGCGCCTTGCTGCACCGGGCTATCGCCTGGGATGTGTATCATAGCGTCCCGTGTCCGGGGCAGGATTACGAGCCTGCCCCACCAAAGCCACGAGGCGCCGGATCAAGGATCACAACCTTGCCGCCGCGCACTGTCGCCACTGCGAGGCCGCGTTGGTTCGTGCCGTCACCGCGCAGGCGGAAGACACCGTCGACGCCCTGAAAACCTGCCGATTGCGTCAGGCCAGATTTGGACAACGCATTGCGCTTACCCGTCTTGATTAACGCGCCGACGGCAGCGATCCCATCATAGGCGAGGCCCGCAATTGGGTGCGGCTGATTGCCATTCGTCTGTGCAAAGCGTGACTGGAAACGGGCAGCCTTGGTCTGATCGGGCATGGCAAACCAACCGCCCTGAACGCCCGGAAGCGCCAGTGTCTGCGGCGGTGTATCCCAGCGGGCAAGGCCGATATACTGCATCATCGCCGGGTCCAGGCCGTTTTCCGGAAGCATCTGAGCGAACAGCGGCAGAGCGCCGGCAGAATTGGCAGTCAAAAATATCGCGTCAGCCGAATTGGTCTGCGCCGCCGAAGTGATCTGGGGCACCGCAGCGACGACACCGTTCTGCGAGAAATCATAGCCCACATTCGCGACGATTTGCGCGCCGGAGTTTGCAGCCGCCTTGGCGATAGCCTGCTGGCCCAACTGACCAGCGAGGTTATTGGAATAGACGGTCAGAATACGCTTCTTGCCTTGTCGCGCGGCAAAACGGGTCAGCCGATCTGCTGTGTTGTCAAAGGTCTGGCCGAGGATAAAGAGGTTGCCACCCGCGATGGTCGGGTTGTTGGAAAACGCGAGAACATTCACGTTTTTAGGCGCGACGGCCACCGCGACGGCGTTGGCAGATTCGGCGTGCAGCGGCCCGATGATGATCTTTGCCCCATCGGCGACGGCATTGAGCGCGGCCTGCTGCGCCTGTGCTGGCTGGCCTGCGGTGCCATAGACGCGTAGATCAATCTGCACGCCGGACAGGTCAGCAACTGCCATGCGCGCCGCTGCCTCCAGATCACGCGCTAGCGCGGCCTCGCCGGGCCCGGATGATCCGTGGGGCACCAAAAGCGCCACCATTACAGGGGCGCCGGGGTCAATCGGTTGTCCTGCGCCGCCGCCCAGACCGGCCATCCCCGCAGGCTCGCACGCGGCGATCCACAGAATGGACAAAACCGCGACAATGCGGGCCAGCATCTTGCGGGCGGAAGGCAAAACAGCAAACATGGGGAGATTCCTCGTTTCGGACGTTTGAACACGCGTTGCGGGCAATAATAGACGTCATGAGGGGCGGGTCCAGTGGTGAATCATATCAGGCAAACTCTTGCCCCCGGTCTGTATCTGGTGGCGACGCCCATTGGGGCAGCGCGCGACATCACATTGCGGACGCTGGATATCCTCGCCTCGGCCGATGTGATTGCCGCCGAGGACACGCGCAGCCTGCGTAAGCTGATGGATATCCACGCAGTTCCGCTGGAGGGGCGGCCTCTGCTGGCCTATCACGATCATAACGGAGGACGTGTGCGCCCCCGCCTGTTGGAAGCGCTGAGCAGCGGAAAATCAGTGGTTTATGCATCAGAGGCAGGCACACCGATGGTGGCCGATCCTGGCTTTGACCTGGCGCGCGCTGCGATTGCAGATGGCCATGGCCTGATCTCGGCGCCTGGCCCGTCGGCGGTGATCACGGCGCTGACTTTGTCGGGATTGCCGACTGACAGATTCCTCTTTGCGGGTTTTTTACCGAACACGGCCACTGCGCGGAAAACCGCGCTACGCAGTCTGAGCGATGTGCCAGCGACGCTTGCTTTCTACGAATCGCCCAAGCGAGCAGCGGCGATGCTGCGCGATGCCGCATCCGTGCTGGGCCAAGACCGGCAGGCCGCCGTTTGCCGCGAGTTAACCAAAAAATTCGAGGAAGTTCTGCGCGGCACGCTAGGCGAGCTTGCCGCCGAGATGGCTGAGACTCCGCGCAAAGGTGAAATGGTGGTGCTGATAGACAGGGCGGGCGAACGGACCGTTAACCTATCTGATATAGAAGAGGCGTTGCGCGCGGTGATGAATGATATGTCTGTACGTGACGCCGCAGACGCGGTTTCGCACGATTTAGGCCTGAAACGGCGACAGGTCTATCAGATCGCCCTGAAGCTTAGCAGCGAAGACGAAGGGGGCGGTTGATGACACAATTGGTGGGTTCCCAAGACAGCAAGCGGGCGCCTGCTCCGGCGCGACGCGACCGAGGTAAACGCGCCTATAACTCCGGCCTTGCCGCTGAAAATCGTGCCGTAGCGCTTTATGCGGCCGCCGGACTGCATCTGCTGGAAAGTCGATGGCGCGGAAAAAGTGGGGAGATTGATCTGATCCTCACGGATGGCGAGAAAATCGTCTTTGCCGAGGTCAAGCAGGCCCGCACCCATGACGCGGCCATTGCCAGCCTTCGGACCGCACAGATGCGCCGTATTCACGCCGCCGGATCAGAGTATCTCGCTCATTGCCCCAAAGGACAGCTGACGGACGTACGCTTTGATCTCGCCGTGGTCGATGGCGCGGGTCGCTGCAAAATCATGGAGGGTCTGTTCTCGCATTTCTGAATTGCACCCTTGCCGCCCTTGACGCATGTAGACCGGGTGGCAAATCAGCCAAGGTAGCAAAACAGGGGGCCAGCCCATGAAAATTGCGTTCCAGATGGACCCGATCGGGCCGATCAATTTCGACGCAGACAGTACGTTCCGCCTTGCCGAAGAGGCGCAGGCGCGGGGGCATGAGCTGTTCTACTACACCCCCGAGCACCTCGCCTATGACGAGGGGCGCGTCACGGCACGCGGCCAATCTCTGAAGGTGCAGCGCGTGAAAGGCGATCATGCGATCCTCGGCGAATTGGAAACTGTCGATTTGGCGGATTTCGATGTGGTTTGGCTGCGGCAAGACCCCCCTTTCGATATGTTCTATATCACCACCACACACCTGCTGGATCGGCTCGCGCCGGATACTCTGGTGGTGAATGATCCCTTTTGGGTTCGAAATTTTCCGGAAAAGCTGCTGATCCTCGACTTTCCCGATTTGATGCCTCCCACTGCAATCGCGCGTGATCTGGACACAATCCGCGCCTTTCGCAAGCGTCATGGCGACGTGATCTTGAAACCACTTTATGGCAATGGGGGCGCGGGTGTGTTCCTGCTTAACCATGGTGACAGTAATCTCAGCTCGCTGCACGAGATGTTTACCGGGTTCAGCCGCGAGCCGCTGATCGTACAGAAATTTCTGCCGGACGTGTCGAAGGGTGACAAGCGCATCATCCTCGTCGATGGCGAGCCTGTGGGCGCGATCAACCGCGTCCCCGCCGAGGGCGAGACGCGGTCGAACATGCATGTCGGTGGGCGGCCTGAAAAGGTCGATCTGACTGACCGTGACCGCGAGATTTGCGCAGCTATCGGCCCGCGCCTGCGGGAAAAGGGGCAGGTTTTCGTCGGGATAGACGTGATCGGGCGCTACCTTACCGAGATCAATGTTACGTCTCCAACAGGCATTCAGGAGTTGGAGCGCTTTGACGGGGTCAACATCGCGGGCAAGATTTGGGATGTGATCGAGGCGAAACGCGCGTGAGTTTGCGCGCGCGGCTTCTGAATGGCTGGCTGCGCCAGACCGAGAAGAGGTATCTGGCGCGCGTCACTGACCCAGCGGTATTGCGCGGCCACATAGAACGTTCCGCGAGACTTTGCTTTCATCCGCCGCGCGGCACTAAATTCTCCAATATCTCTTTGGGCGAGCCGCAGCTTCCGGCGATTGAGGTCAGGCCGCCGGGCAGCGTCGCCGGTCCTCTGATCCTTTATTTTCACGGCGGCGGCTACCTTTTTGGCTCGCCGCGAACGCACAGGGCGATGGTGGCGCATCTTGCCGCGCGTACCAGGATGCGGGCAATCCTGCCGCGGTACCGCCTTGGACCCGAGCACCCCTTTCCCGCCGCGCCAAGCGATGCGCTGAGCGCATATCGAGGCGTGATGGACCATCCAGGCGGTGTGATTCTGGGCGGCGATAGCGCAGGGGGCGGGCTGGCACTGGCCCTTCTGGCGCAGATTGGGTCGCTGGGGTTGCGCCAGCCGATTGGCACCTTCTGCTTTTCGCCGCTGACGGACCTGACCTTTTCAGGGGGCACCTTTATCACGAACGCAGAGGCTGATTCACTGCTGTCCGCGCACCGGGCGGCGGAAATGGCGCAGATGTATATGCAAGGGTCGGACGCCACCGATCCGCGCGCGTCGCCGCTGTTTGCGGATTTCGCCGGTGCAGGGCCTGTTTGGTTGGCCGCGGCAACAACGGAAATTCTGCTGGACGACACAAGGCGGATCGCCGACCGGCTGATGACACAGGGTATTGATGTGACCTGCGTGATCGAGCGGGATTTACCGCATGTTTGGCCAATGATGCACGGATTGATTCCTGAGGCGGGCCAGACGCTGGCCGAACTCACTGGCTGGATTACGTCTCTTTCGCGCTTGTGATGCGATAGCTGGCGGCCTCGGCCACGTGGGGGCGGCGAACCGTGTCTGATCCGTCTAGGTCCGCGATGGTGCGCGCAACCCGCAATACCCGGTGGTAGCCACGCGCCGATAGGCCGAACCGCTCTGACATGCGGGTCAGCAGGTCGCGGCCCTCAGCGTCGGGTGTGGCGACATCGCTGAGAATGCCGCCCTCAGCGTCTGAGTTTAATCTCGTTCCTGGCATGTCCGCATAGCGGTTGGCCTGTAGGGCCTGCGCACCTGCCACGCGCGCCGCCACCTCGGCAGAGCTGTCGCCGGACGCCGGCAGATCCAGATCGGCAAAGCTGACGGGAGGCACTTCGACACGCAGATCGAACCGGTCCATCAGCGGCCCGCTGATGCGGCCCATATAATCGTCGCCGCAGACTGGCGCGCGGCTACACGCGCGGGCGGGCTCGCTGAGATATCCGCATTTACATGGGTTCGCAGCGGCGATCAGCATAAAGCGGCAGGGATAAGTGACGTGCGCGTTGGCGCGGGCAATCATTACTTCGCCCGATTCGATTGGCTGGCGCAGCGTTTCCAGCACGGTGCGCGAGAACTCGGGGAATTCGTCCATGAAGAGGACGCCGTTATGGGCCAGACTAATCTCGCCCGGGGATGCGCGCCTGCCGCCCCCAACGATGGCGGCCATTGATGCGGTATGATGTGGCTCGCGGAAGGGACGCGAGCGGCTGATGCCGCCCTCGGTCAGCAGGCCCGCTAGCGAGTGGATCATCGACGTCTCCAACGCTTCGCGCGGGTCCAATGGCGGCAGGATCTCCGGCAGGCGGGCGGCCAGCATCGACTTGCCCGATCCCGGTGTGCCAATCAGCATCAAGTGATGGCGGCCAGCCGCGGCAATCTCGAGCGCACGTTTGGCGCGCTCCTGCCCTTTGACATCGCGTAGGTCGCGGGCAAAGGCGGGCGCGATGACCTCGCCGGGCTCGGCCGGGGTAAGGGGGGATTGGCCGGTAAAGTGGCGTACAACGTCTGCCAGAGTTGCCGCGCCGATGACATGTGCCGCCCCGACCCAAGCTGCCTCGGCGCCTGATGCCTTGGGGCAAAGAAGTGTGCGGTCTTCCTCGGCGGCGGCCATGGCGGCGGGCAAGGCGCCGATCACGGGCATGATGGTGCCGTCCAGCGATAGCTCACCCAGCGACGTGGTTCCCTCAATCGCGTCCTTGGGGATGATCTCCAGCGCGGCCAGCAGGGCCAGCGCAATCGGCAGGTCAAAATGGCTCCCCTCTTTGGGCATATCGGCGGGGCTAAGGTTAACTGTGATCCACTTCGATGGCAGCGCGATCGCCATGGATGTCAGGGCTGTGCGCACGCGGTCGCGCGCCTCGCTGACCGCCTTGTCCGGCAGCCCAACGAGGGAAAAGGCAGGCACGCCGGGCGTGACGGCGCATTGCACCTCCACGTGGCGGGCCTCTACCCCCTCAAAGGCGACCGTATAGGCGCGCGCAATCATTCATTGCCCCTTTTGGCGGAAACGTTGGTTAACGAATGCGCCGCAGAGATTTAAGAATGGTTAACGAATGGTGAAAAACCGCTAGACCAGTGCCATGAACTTTGGCCAGGCCTCGGGGTCTGCGACGGTCTTGTCGCGGCAGCGAGGATTGCACATGCCAAAGATGCGGCTGTCCATTTCCATCAGATGCGTGACTGGTTTGCCGGAATAGGGGCAAGCGGCGTTTTCTGGCGTGCCGCCATCCACCGCCTTTGCTGGGCGGGGCGAGGGGCCGGGCCATGTGCCGGTAGCATCGTCGCGGCGGTAACGCTCCAGATCGTCGCCAACCACCTGCGCCAGCGCGCGCCAACGGCGAAAGGATGGATCGGCAAGATGCGCGTCTACATATGCCCGTGCGCTGGTCGAGACAGGCAGGTCGTAGCCAGCGATACGCGCCGCTACCGGAGCGTAGAACGCATCGACAATACCGTACTCGCCGCACAGCCATGGGCCATTTGGCGCGCAGGTGGCGCGGGCGTGATCCCAGACCAGCTCGAGCCTGCACAGATCGGCCAGAACGGCGTCTGAGGGCGCGAAATCCGTATAGGCCTTACGCAGGTTCATCGGGCAATCGCTGCGCAGGGCGGTAAAGCCTGCATGCATCTCTGCCGCCACTGTGCGGGCGGTGGCGCGGGCCAGCGGCTCGGCGGGCCAGAGAGGCAGATCGGGATGGCGACTTGCCAATTCCTCAGCAATGGCGAGCGATTCGCCAATCAGCGCGCCGTCGGATGTACGGACAGACGGCACTGTTTTCGCAGGCGCCCAGTCGGGCATCAGGTCCGGTACGTGGCCATCTGCGAATGCGATTTCGGTCAGCCGCCGGTCTATGCCGAAGTGATCGAACAGCAGCCACGCGCGCATGGACCAGCTGGAATAGGCGTAATCGCCAATGATGAGGTCATATGTCATGCGCATGATGCTACCCCGCGCCCCACCGTGCGCAAAGTCAGCAATTGTGCGGCATGCCATCAAGGTAAATGATTTATCTCGCCCGCGTGCCAGCGCACGCCGTCATGTTGCAGTAAGGTTACCGACATATTATCGATCCGGTGGCCGAAGGCCTGATAGGCTGTGATCCCCATCGCAATCTGCACCTGTGTCAGGATCGCGCCCATGTGGGCGACGGCGATGATGTCGCGTCCCGGATGGGCGGTGCAGAGGGCGGTCGCGGCGGCGGTCACGCGGGCGCTTGCCATGTTCCACGATTCGCCATCTGGCGCGGTCAGATTGCCCGGCGTTTCCCAGAATGCACGCAAGCGGTCCGGCTGGGGCGCACTATCGAAATCGGCCATTTCCCAAGCGCCAAAGTTAATCTCGCGCAGGCGCGGGTCGTCAGGCAAACGTTGCCGCGCGCCCATGATCGCGCTGGCCGTATCGCGGGCGCGGATCAGGTCCGACGACACGATCAGCGCGTCTTGCGGCAAGTGATCCGAAAGGCGGGTTAGCTGTGCCGTGTCGCTCAGATCGGCGGGCAGGTCTGTCCAGCCAACCATGGCCTTTGCGTGGGTCGGACCGTGCCGCACCCAAAAGAACCGGCTCACGAAAGGGTGCCCTTCGGGGCGCACGGAAGCGTTCCTTTTAGCGCAAGAGGAAGGCCAGCGGTGACCAGCGCCACCAGCCCGGCCTCGGCAGCCAGCCGCTGATTCAACGCGCCCTGCGCCTGCTGAAAACGGCGCGCCAATGCGTTATCCGGCACGACCGACAGCCCGACCTCGTTCGATACGACGACAACGGGCGCGGCGCAGGCAGCCAGCGCCTCTATCAATGCCGTGGTGGCGGCATCCACGTCACTTTCCGCCAGCAAATGATTGCTCAACCACAGCGTCGCGCAGTCCAGCAGGATTGCCTGATCCGGCGTGGCGGCAATTAGCGCCTGGGCCACGTCCAACGGCGCTTCAATGGTCATCCATCCATCGTTGGCGCGCATGTCCCGGTGGCGCGCGATCTTGGCACGCATCTCGTCATCATACGCCTCAGCCGTCGCTAAGTACATGCGGGCAGGGGATGCGGCGCGCACCAATCCCTCGGCATAGGCTGATTTGCCCGAGGCCGCGCCTCCCAGCACCAATGCGAGCGGTGGCAACATTAAATATGAACCCTTTTATGATCCGAAACGTTTCCTAACCCGTAACACTTGGCGAATGAGTGAAAAAGAGCGCACAGGAAAACGCTCGCTTATCTGAGGGGAAGTTCCATGGCTATTGACGTTCAGCAAAACAGCATGTCTCGCAAGGCCATGAAGGCCGAACTCCTCGATGCCGAGACGGAGCTAAAACTTGCATTCGCCTGGCGCGATCAGCGCGATGAGGAGGCGCTTCACCGACTGATTACCGCCTATATGCGCCTCGCGATTTCGATGGCGTCCAAATTCCGCCGCTACGGCGCGCCAATGAACGACCTTATCCAAGAGGCGGGTCTCGGCCTGATGAAGGCTGCTGAAAAGTTCGATCCTGATCGTGGTGTACGGTTTTCCACCTATGCTGTTTGGTGGATTAAGGCGAGCATTCAGGATTACGTTATGCGTAACTGGTCGATGGTGCGCACCGGCTCCACCTCCTCGCAGAAGTCGCTGTTTTTCAACATGCGCCGTGTTCAGGCCCGGCTGGAGCGTGAGGCCATGGCGCAAGGTCATGAGCTGGATGGCTATCAACTGCGCGAATTGATCGCACAAGAGGTTGGCGTTCCGCTGCGCGACGTAGAGATGATGCAGGGACGTCTTTCTGGGTCAGACTTTTCGCTGAATGCCACGCAGAGCAGTGAGGACGAGGGCCGCGAATGGATCGACGCGCTAGAGGATGATGCCCCGCGCGGGGATCAACTGGTAGAGGTCGACCACGACCACGGCGCGCTGAAGGTCTGGCTGACCGAGGCGATGGACAAGTTGAACGAGCGCGAACGCTTTATCGTGCGCGAGCGCAAGTTGCGCGATGATCCTCGCACGCTGGAAAGCCTTGGACAGGAATTATGCCTGTCAAAGGAACGTGTCCGGCAGCTAGAAGCAGCCGCGTTTCAAAAGATGCGCAAGACGCTTGAGGCGAATGGCGGCGAGGTTCAGAGCCTGTTGGCGTGATCCGCTGGGCATGCATTCTGGCGCTTTTTGCCGCGCCAGTTGCGGCGCAAGATATCTGGGTGTTGGGCGAGGTTCATGACAACCCGGCCCATCATGCTGTTCAGGCCTCACGCGTGGCCGAAATTGCGCCGAAGGCGTTGATTTTCGAAATGTTGACGCCTCAGGACGCCGCAAAGGTGACCCCTGATCTGCGTGATGATGCAGATGCGCTGGCCGCTGCGCTGAATTGGGAAGGCAACGGATGGCCAAGTTTTTCCCAATATTTTCCAATAATTGCCGCGGCACCTGAGGCGGTTATCTTTGGGGCGGGCGTGCCTCGGGAAATGGCCCGCAAGGTGGGTCAGGTCGGTCTCGCCGCGGCCTTTGGTGAGAATGCGGTCGCTTTTGGTCTAACATCGCCTCTGCCCAGCGAGCAGCAACGCGCGCGCGCGCAATTGCAGGCCGATGCCCATTGCGGCGCGCTGCCACCTGTGATGCTGCCTCTGATGGTCGACATACAGCGTTTTCGTGACGCTTCGCTTGCGCGCGCGGCGCTGGCCGCACTGGCACAGACGGGCGGCCCAGTAGCTGTGATCACAGGTAACGGCCATGCGCGCACCGATTGGGGGATGCCCGCGCTGATCGCACAGGCTGGCCCGGCTGCAAAAATCTACACTGTGGGCCAAGGCGAGGATGGCATCGCGCCTGATGGCACTTTTGACGAGGTTGTCTACGCCCCCGCCCCTAAACGCGATGACCCTTGCGAGGTGTTCCGCTAGGCGCTTGGCCTTGTCTTGGGCGCGTTGGGGTCATACCGTTGCCCCGCTCAGGAGGGCGTTATGCTGGCATCCAAACGAATACTGCTCATCATCGGCGGCGGCATCGCGGCCTTCAAGGCGCTGGACCTGATCCGCCGCTTGCGCGAGCGTGGCGCGGTCGTCACGCCCGTCCTGACCCGCGCTGGGGCCGAGTTCGTCACGCCACTATCGGTATCTGCACTGGCAGGGGCTAAGGTCTATACCGATCTGTTCGATCTGACGGACGAGGCCGAAATGGGCCACATCCAACTAAGCCGCAGCGCTGACCTAATCGTCGTTGCGCCCGCCACGGCCGACCTTATGGCCAAGATGGCGCAAGGGCACGCCAGCGATCTGGCCTCCACCCTCTTGCTGGCGACGGACACGCCCGTCCTGATCGCGCCCGCGATGAACGTTCGCATGTGGCAGCACCCCGCGACGCAGCGCAATATCGCCACGCTGCACGGTGACGGAATCGCATTTACCGGCCCCAATGACGGCGATATGGCCTGCGGCGAGCATGGTCCGGGACGCATGGCCGAACCACTGGAGATTGTCGCCGCAATCGACGCTGCGCTAGCGGAAGGGCCGCTCAAGGGACGCCGCATCCTCGTCACCTCAGGGCCCACGCATGAGCCGATAGACCCCGTTCGCTACATCGCCAATCGATCTTCTGGCGCGCAGGGCACGGCCATTGCGCGCGCGCTAGTGCGCTTAGGCGCTGAGGTGGTGTTTGTCACAGGCCCGGCGGATACGCCCCCGCCCGATGGCGTAGAATTGCACCGCGTTCAGACGGCGCAGCAGATGCTGGAGGCGTGTCATGCCGCGCTGCCAGTTGATGCCGCGATCTGCGCGGCGGCTGTGGCCGATTGGCATGTTAAGAGTGCCTCCACATCCAAGATCAAAAAGGGCGCAGGCGGCCTGCCGCAGTTGGAGTTTGCCGAGAACCCCGATATTTTGGCCACCATCGCGCAGTTGAGCGCAGGGAGGCCCGCCCTTGTCATCGGCTTTGCCGCCGAGACCAACGATGTCATCCAAAACGCCATAGCTAAACGGCTTCGCAAAGGGTGCGACTGGATCGTCGCCAATGACGTCAGCCCCGAAACGGGCATCATGGGCGGCGCTGACAACGAGGTAGCGCTGATTTCCGATGAAGGCGCCGACCATTGGCCGCGCATGTCCAAGGCAGACGTGGCGAACAGGCTGGCCGCGCGCATTGCCGAGACATTGGCCAAATAGGCGCGCTGAAATTAAGTTGCGCGCCCGCCGCGATTGCGACAAAAAGACCGCTTTAACCAAATAGAGCGCCCCGCTGATGCAGCATTCGCCCGAAAAATCCCCTAAATCCTACGGCATTGCCGTGATGCTATGCGGAATTTTCGGCATTCTCGGCGTCCATCATTTCTACCTTGGAGACTGGCTTTATGGGCTGGCCGACGCCGCTCTGGTCATCCTTGCCGTAGGTTTTGCGGTGCAGGGCTATCCGGGCCTGGCGCTACTGGTTTTATTGATCGACGGCTTGCATACGATCATCATCTTTTACTTCCTCATCATAGAAAAATGGCGCGACGGCCAAGGCCGGCCCTTTCTTCTTTAGCTTATTTAAGCCGTAGTTTGCCCAAATTTGGCACGTACGGGAAATGTGCAATTAAAAGGAACGCATATTATGACACAGACAAACATGACCGGCCCCGTTAGCGAAAAGAAGTTCGTTCCGGCCGTTCTACTCTGCTTTTTTCTAGGCAGCCTCGGCATCCACCGTTTCTATCTGGGCAAGGCCGTGACCGGCATTTTAATGCTGCTGACGCTGGGGGGCTTGGGTATTTGGACCATCATCGACTTTGTGCGCCTCATCGTTGGCTCGATGAAGGACAAGAATGGCCTTCCGCTTCAGCATTGAGGCACTGGTGACGAATCTGTCCACGCCGCCCTAGCACACTAACGGCGCGACCATAGAAATATGTGATCACACAGATAATTGTGTGATCACAAAATGCCGTATCCTTGCGGTTGCGGCTCGATTTGTTGACTTTGCTCTGGGCAAGCGCGCTCAACCCGCTAAATCATCGGCAAGTCATCGCGCAGGCGCCCGCTATGCCGCGCGAAAGCCAAGCAAAGGACAAATAGACATGGCCGATGTGGACAGGGGCGATCGCCCGCTTTCACCGCATATTGCGATCTACCGCCCTCAGCTGACATCAATCACCTCGATCCTCACGCGGATTACTGGAAACGCGATGATCGTGGCGATGCTATTGATTGTATGGTGGTTTGCCGCTGCTGCGACCTCGCCCGAGGCGTTCAGCTGGGCTAACGCTGTGATTACCAGTTGGTTCGGCGATTTAGTCATGCTCCTGTCACTATGGGCGCTGTGGTATCACACGCTGGCGGGCATTCGGCATCTGATTTGGGATACCGGATCAATGCTGGAAATCGGCCGCGCCGAGATGCTGGGCTGGATCTGCGTTGGCGGGTCTGTTCTGCTGACAATCCTTACAGTCATCATTATCTGAGGGGGCCGGAGATGCGATATTTAACAGACCGCAAGCGTGCCGAGGGGCTGGGATCGGCCAAATCGGGGGTTCATCACCACTGGTCAATGATCGTCAGCTCAGTCGCGCTGTTGCTGCTAATCCCTTTGTTCGTATTCACGTTTGGCCCGATCTTGGGGTCGGACTATGCCGAAGTCACCGCGTATTTCGCGCGCCCCTTCCCGGCAATCATAGCCGCACTAACGCTGATCGTAGGCGCGAAACATTTTGTCGGTGGTTTTCAGGTGATGATCGAGGACTACATGCATGGCACACCGCAGAAGGTGACGCGGATCGTGATGACATGCATAGCCTATGCGGCAGTCGCGGTCGGGCTTTTCGCGCTCGCCAAGCTTGCCTTTTGAATAGACCGGAGTGACGACACATGGCCGATTACGAATACGAAACGCATGATTATGACGTCGTGGTCGTCGGGGCAGGCGGCGCAGGCTTGCGCGCCACGCTTGGCATGGCCGAACAGGGTTTGCGCACAGCCTGCGTGACCAAGGTGTTTCCAACGCGCTCGCATACGGTCGCGGCGCAGGGCGGTATCGCCGCGTCGCTTAGCAACATGGGCCCGGACCACTGGCAGTGGCATATGTATGACACCGTCAAAGGGTCTGACTGGCTGGGCGATACTGACGCGATGGAATATCTGGCCCGCGAGGCGCCCAAGGCGGTGTATGAGCTAGAGCATTACGGCGTCCCGTTCAGCCGCACAGAAGAGGGCAAGATATACCAGCGCCCGTTTGGTGGCCACACAACCGAATTTGGCGAAGGCCCGGCAGTGCAACGTACCTGCGCCGCTGCCGACCGCACGGGCCACGCAATCCTGCACACGCTTTACGGCCAAAGCCTGAAGCAAAAGGCCGAGTTTTACATCGAATATTTTGCCATCGACCTGCTGATGTCGGACGATGGCGCCTGCACTGGCGTTGTCTGCTGGAAGTTGGACGACGGCACGATGCATGTCTTTAACGCCAAGACCGTCGTTCTGGCGACGGGCGGTTATGGCCGCGCTTATTTCTCCGCGACCTCCGCGCATACCTGCACCGGTGACGGTGGCGGCATGGTGGCGCGCGCTGGACTGCCACTGCAGGACATGGAGTTTGTCCAGTTTCACCCCACCGGAATTTACGGCGCAGGCTGCCTGATCACCGAAGGCGCGCGGGGCGAAGGCGGATATCTGACCAACTCCGAAGGCGAGCGTTTTATGGAGCGCTATGCGCCTCAGTACAAAGACCTCGCGCCGCGTGACTATGTCAGCCGCTCAATGACTATGGAAATTCGCGAGGGGCGCGGCGTCGGCAAGGACGCAGATCACATCCACCTGAACCTGTCGCACCTGCCGCCCGAAGCGTTGCATCTGCGCCTGCCGGGTATCTCCGAGTCGGCCAGGATTTTTGCCGGCGTCGACGTCACCAAAGAGCCGATCCCGGTTCTGCCCACCGTTCACTATAACATGGGTGGCATCCCCACAAACTATTGGGGCGAGGTGCTCAACCCGACGGAGGCTGACCCCAAGGCCATCGTCCCCGGCCTGATGGCAGTCGGCGAGGCCGGCTGCGCAAGCGTCCATGGCGCCAACCGGCTCGGCTCCAACTCGCTGATCGACCTAGTCGTGTTCGGCCGCGCCGCCGCGATCCGCGCGGGCAAAGTGGTGGACCGTGATGCCGCCATTCCCGCCACTGATAAGGCTGGCGTTGATAAAGCGCTCGACCGCTTTGACAACATCCGCAACGCCAACGGCGGCACACCAACGGCAGAGTTGCGCGACGATATGCAACGCACGATGCAGGCTGATGCCGCCGTGTTCCGCACGTCCAAGACGCTTGCCGAAGGATTGGAGAAGATGACCGCCATCGCGGCCAAGCTGGACGATCTGCATGTCACCGACCGCAGCCTGATCTGGAACACCGATCTGATGGAAACGCTGGAACTGACAAACCTCATGCCGAACGCGATGGCCACCATTGCCGGCGCCGAGGCCCGTCACGAGAGCCGGGGCGCCCACGCCCACGAGGATTTCGCCAAGCGCGACGATGAGAAATGGCGCGTCCACACCATCGCACGCGTGCATGGCAAGGATGTCGATCTCAGCTATCGGCCTATCGTCGAGACACCGCTGACCACCGAGGCAGAAGGTGGCATTTCGATGAAGAAGATCGCGCCCAAGGAGCGCACATTCTGATGAAAGCTCTCGCGATCCTAGCGCTCGCCGCGCTGACAGCCTGCACCACCGCCAATGACATGGCTGACGATCTGGCGCGAGGTCGGGCCAAGGCGGTAGTGAACACTTATGTCACGACTAACTATCCCGGCCTGAACGCCGCGCCGATCACCGATTGCATCATCGACGCCGCGAACGCGCGCGAGATTCTGCAAATCGCGAGCGGCGCGGTAACTGGCGTGGACGCGTCGGTAGCCGAACAGATTGGCCAGATCGCGCGCCGCCCCGAATCCTTGCAATGCATTGCCCAGAACGGCCTGACCCTGTTGGGCTGATAGGAGTAGAAGATGGTTCAACTGACCCTTCCAAAGAACAGCCGCATGGTCACGGGCAAGACATGGCCCAAGCCTGAGGGTGCGACCAATCTGCGCAAGTTCAGCATCTATCGCTGGTCGCCCGACGATGGCGAAAACCCCCGCGTCGATACATATTTCGTCGATATGGACGATTGCGGCCCGATGATTCTGGACGCGCTGATCAAGATTAAGACGGACACCGATCCGACCTTGGCCTTCCGCCGCTCCTGCCGCGAGGGTATCTGCGGCAGCTGCTCAATGAATATAGGCGGCATCAATACGCTGGCCTGCATCTATGGCATGGATGAGGTGAAGGGCGACGTGAAAATCTATCCGCTGCCCCACATGCCCGTGGTACGCGATTTGATAACCGATCTCACTCACTTCTACGCCCAACACGCGTCGATTGAGCCATGGCTGGAGACTGATACGAATGCGCCTGCGAAGGAATGGAAGCAGTCCATCGAGGACCGAGAGAAGCTGGATGGCCTTTACGAGTGCGTGATGTGCGCGTGCTGCTCGACGGCCTGCCCCAGCTACTGGTGGAATGGCGACAAGTATCTGGGACCAGCGGCGCTGCTGCACGCCTATCGCTGGATCGTAGACTCGCGCGATGAGAATACTGGCGAGCGGCTGGATGATCTGGAAGATCCGTTCAAGCTGTATCGCTGCCACACGATCATGAACTGCACCAAGACATGCCCCAAGGGTCTGAACCCGGCCAAGGCCATCGCGAACATCAAGAAGTTAATGATTGAGCGCGCAGTTTGATCCCAAAGTGACGCAAGCAGTATAGCAGGCCGCATCGCGGCCTGCTTTTGTGTTCTCACGGTCCGGTGTTTTCTGCCAGATTTTCAACACGCGTCTGTTGACTGTCGGGAAAATAAATTAAACACTGGGAAATTAACGTGAGGAGTCGTCATGGGTGCGGATCAGGGTAGCGGTGTATGGAAATCGGGGCGTGGCAAAGGCCGTGTCACGCCCAAAGGGCGCCAGTTAGATGACGCCGCATGGGATGATGTGCGTGGCCTGCTGGCTGGCCGCATCATCCGGCGCGATCATCTGATCGAATACCTCCACCTCATTCAGGACAAGTTCGGCCACCTCTCGGCCGCGCATTTGCGCGCTTTGGCCGAGGAGATGCGTCTGGGCATGGCCGAAATCTACGAGGTTGCGACCTTTTACGCCCATTTCGACGTAGTGAAGGAGGGCGAGACACCCCCGCCCGCGCTAACGATCCGCGTCTGCGATTCGCTTAGCTGTGAATTGGCAGGCGCGCAGGAATTGAAATCTGCGCTGGAGAAGGGGCTGGACCCCGCCGAGGTCCGCGTATTGCGCGCGCCGTGTATGGGGCGCTGTGATACTGCCCCAGTGCTGGAACTGGGCCACGCCCATATTGATCACGCGACGCCTGAAAAAGTGGACGCCGCAATTGCAGGCGGCCACACCCATCCGCACATCCCCGACTACGAGGCGTTCGAGGCCTACCGCGCCGATGGCGGCTACAAAGTGCTTGCTCAGCTTCGCAAGGACGGAAACTTTGAGACGGTTCAGCAGACCCTGCTAGATGCGGGGCTTCGCGGCCTCGGCGGCGCGGGTTTCCCGTCGGGTAAGAAATGGGGCTTCGTACGTGACGCCCCCGCACCACGTTATCTGGCCATCAATGGCGACGAGGGCGAGCCTGGTACCTTTAAGGATCGCTACCATTTGGAGCGCACGCCTCACCTCTTTCTGGAGGGCATGCTTATCGCCGCATGGGCCGTCGAGGCGCAGACCTGTTTTATCTACATGCGCGATGAATATCCCGCTATTCTGGAAATTCTCGCCCGCGAGATTGCCGCGCTCGAAGATGCCGGGCTTGCGCCCAAGGGATACATTGAACTGCGGCGCGGCGCGGGCGCGTATATCTGCGGCGAAGAAAGCGCGATGATCGAATCCATCGAGGGCAAGCGCGGTATTCCGCGCCACCGCCCACCCTTTGTGGCGCAGGTCGGCGTGTTCAATCGCCCTACACTGGTGAATAACATCGAAACCCTGCACTGGGTCACGCGCATTCTGCGCGAGGGCGGCGAGATTATGTCAGGCGTCGAGAAGAATGGCCGCAAAGGCATGCGCAGCTATTCTGTCTCGGGCCGTGTTCAGAATCCGGGCGTGCATTTGTTGCCGGCCGGATCGACAATCACCGATGTTATTGAGGCCGCTGGCGGCATGCTGGAGGGGCACAGCTTCAAGGGCTATCAGCCGGGCGGTCCGTCCTCGGGCCTGCTGCCTGCGTCAATGCACGATATCCCGCTGGATTTTGACACCCTGCAGCCGCATGGTACCTTTATCGGGTCCGCCTCTGTCGTAGTGCTTAGCGACAAAGACAGCGCGCGCGGCGCGGCGCTGAACATGTTGCGCTTTTTCGAAGATGAAAGCTGCGGGCAGTGTACGCCCTGCCGGGTCGGCTGTGAAAAGGCGGTCAAGTTGATGCAGGCCGATAAATGGGATCAGCCGCTGCTGGAGGAGCTATGCACCGCCATGGCCGACGCTTCGATCTGCGGTCTAGGACAGGCGGCGCCCAATCCGATACGATCCGCGATGAAGCATTTCCCGGAGGAAATCTGATGTCCGATACGAGAACAGAGACGGTCACCTTCACGCTGGACGGCGCCGAAGTTACCGCGCCCAAGGGCCAGACGATCTGGGAAATCAGCCATGGCCGTGGCCTGATCATCCCGAACCTGTGTCACAAGCCGCAGCCGGGCTATCGCCCCGATGGCAACTGCCGCGCCTGTATGGTCGAGGTTGAAGGCGAGCGAAATTTGATTGCCTCCTGCATCCGCGAAGCCACCGATGGAATGGTTGTAAAAACTGATACCGCGCGCGCCAAGCAGGCCCGCAAGATGGTGATCGAAATGCTGGTCGCGGACCAGCCAAAGCCTGAGGCCGCGCACGACAAATCCAGCCACCTGTGGGACATGGCCGAGTTGCAAGGCGTCGAAAGCAGCCGCTTTCCCAAGCTGGAGAAGGCGCGCATTCCGTTGCTAGACGACACACATATCGCGATGAGCGTTAACCTTGACGCGTGCATCCAATGCGGCCTGTGCGTACGCGCCTGCCGCGAGGTTCAGGTGAACGATGTGATCGGCATGGCCGGGCGCGGACATGACACCTATCCGGTGTTTGATTTCGACGATCCGATGGGCGAAAGCACTTGCGTCGCCTGCGGTGAGTGTGTGCAGGCCTGCCCGACGGGCGCGCTGATGCCGTCGAGCGTAGTGGACGCCAATCAGGTTGGCGACAGCGCCGATTTCGATACAGAGACCAAGAGCATCTGCCCCTTCTGCGGTGTTGGTTGCCAGATCTCGCTAAAGGTGAAGGACGGCAAGGTTAAGTATGTTGAGGGGCTTAACGGCCCTGCCAACGAGGGGCGTCTGTGCGTCAAAGGCCGATTCGGCTTTGACTATATTCACCATCCTCACCGCCTGACCAAGCCGCTGATCCGCCGCGACGATGCCCCCGCCAAGGGACTGAACGTCGATCCGGGCAACTGGCAGGCGCATTTCCGCGAGGCCGAATGGGACGAGGCACTGGATCTGGCCGCTGGTCGTCTCAAAGGGCGCGGGCGCGAAGTCGCGGGCTTTGGCAGCGCCAAATGCACTAATGAGGAGGCGTATCTGTTTCAGAAACTGATCCGCCAAGGCTTTGGCCATAACAACGTCGATCACTGCACGCGTCTGTGTCATGCCTCGTCCGTGTCCGCCCTGATCGAGAACGTCGGTTCGGGCGCCGTGACGGCGACCTTTAACGAGATTGAGAATGCGGACGTCGCTATCGCCATCGGCTGCAACCCGGTCGAAAACCATCCCGTCGCCGCCACCTATTTTAAGCAGTTCACCAAGCGCGGTGGCAAGTTGATCGTGATGGACCCGCGCGGGCAGGGACTGAAGCGGTTCGCGTCGCACATGCTGCAATTCCGCCCCGGCACAGACGTGAGTATGCTGAACGCGATCATGCACACGATCGTCGAGGAAAAGCTCTACGATCAGCAATATATCGACGCCTACACCGAGAATTGGGAAGCTGAAAAGGCGCATTTGGCCGACTTCTCCCCTGAGAAGATGGAAGGTATCTGCGGCGTCCCAGCGGAAACGCTGCGCGAGGTCGCGCGCACTTTTGCCGGCGCTAAATCCGCGATGATTTTTTGGGGCATGGGTGTGTCGCAGCACATCCATGGCACGGATAATTCGCGCTGCCTGATTTCGCTTGCGCTTATGTGCGGCCAGGTTGGACGACCCGGCGCTGGCCTGCATCCGCTGCGTGGCCAGAACAATGTGCAGGGCGCCAGCGACGCGGGCCTCGTCCCGATGTTCCTGCCCGACTACCAAAGCGTCACAGATGGCGGTGTACGCAAAGCGTTTACCGAAGTCTGGGACAGCGGTGATTTCAGCGCAGAAAAGGGCCTGACTGTCACCGAGATCATGGATGCGGTCCATGACGGTAACATAAAGGCGATGTATATTCTGGGCGAAAACCCCGCCATGTCGGACCCAGATGTAGAGCACGCCCGCGATGCGCTGGCCAAGTTGGACACGCTGGTGGTGCAGGACATCTTCCTCACCGAAACGGCGAACTATGCTGATATCATCCTGCCAGCCTCGGCCTTTGCCGAAAAATCCGGCACCGTGACCAACACCAACCGTCAGGTGCAGATCGCTCGCCCCGCCGTGCCGCCCATCGGCGACGCGCGCGAGGATTGGAAGATTACGGTGGATCTGGCAAACCGTCTGGGCCTGAACTGGCACTACGACAGCCCCGCTGACATCTTTGCCGAGATGAAACTGAACATGCGCAGTCTCGACAACATCACTTGGGAGCGGCTGGAAAACGAGGGCGCGGTGACGTATCCCTCGCTGTCACCCACCGATCCCGGACAGGCCATCGTCTTTGGCGACGGCTTCCCGCGGCCAGACGGGCGCGCGCGGTTTACGCCTGCATCTATCATCGCGCCAGACGATGTGCCGGACGAAGAATACCCGATGATCCTGACCACCGGCCGCCAGCTGGAGCATTGGCACACCGGATCAATGACGCGCCGCTCGCGCGTGCTGGACGCGGTGGAGCCTGAGGCAAACTGCTCGCTTCACCCCAGCACTCTGCGCAAGCTGGGCGTGGAGCCGGGCGAGCATGTACGCCTGACCACCAAGCGCGGCACCATCAGCATCATGGCACGCTCCGACCGCGCCGTTTCGCCCGATATGGTGTTCCTCCCCTTCGCCTTTGTCGAGGCGGCGGCGAACATTCTGACAAACCCGGCGATCGACCCCTACGGCAAGATCCCGGAATTCAAGTTTTCGGCCGTAAAGGTCGAAGCCGATAACCAAGCATCCGTCGCAGCACAGTGACGCAATCCAACGAGGGAATCTGATATATGGCCTATAAGAGCGACATCGAAATTGCGCGCGCCGCAAAGAAGAAACCAATTCAGGAAGTCGGCGACAAGCTGGGCATCCCGACCGAGCATTTGCTTCCCTACGGCCACGACAAGGCCAAGGTGTCTCAGGCGTATATCGACAGCGTTCAGGGCAACAAAAACGGCAAGCTGATTCTGGTAACGGCGATCAACCCGACCCCTGCCGGCGAAGGCAAGACAACCACGACCGTCGGTCTGGGCGATGGCCTGAACCGCATCGGCAAGAAGGCGATGGTGTGTATCCGCGAGGCCTCATTGGGTCCGAACTTTGGCATGAAGGGCGGGGCCGCTGGTGGCGGTTACGCTCAGGTCGTGCCGATGGAGGATATGAACCTGCACTTCACAGGTGACTTCCACGCGATCACGTCCGCCCACTCACTGCTGTCGGCGATGATCGACAACCATATTTATTGGGGCAATGAGCTGGATATCGACATTCGCCGCGTCGTGTGGCGCCGCGTTGTCGACATGAACGACCGCGCACTGCGCCAAATCACCGCGTCGCTGGGCGGTGTCTCGAACGGCTTCCCGAACGAGTCCGGTTTCGACATTACCGTCGCGTCCGAAGTCATGGCGATCCTCTGCCTTGCCAAGAACCTTAAGGATCTGGAAGAGCGTCTGGGATCAATGATCGTGGCTTATCGCCGCGACCGCAGCCCCGTATTCTGCCGCGATATCGAGGCGCAAGGCGCGATGACCGTCCTGCTGAAGGACGCGATGCAGCCCAATCTGGTGCAGACGCTGGAAAACAACCCTGCTTTCGTTCACGGCGGCCCGTTTGCCAACATCGCACACGGCTGCAACTCGGTCACGGCAACGACAACGGCGCTGAAAATCGCTGAATTCGTCGTGACAGAGGCGGGCTTTGGCGCCGACCTTGGCGCCGAGAAGTTCATGAACATCAAGTGCCGCAAGGCCGGCCTCGCGCCTGATTGTGTCGTGCTGGTGGCCACCGTGCGCGCGATGAAGATGAACGGCGGCGTCGCCAAGGGCGATCTGGGCGCCGAGAACGTCGATGCGGTCAAGGAAGGCTGCGCTAACTTGGGCCGTCATATCGGCAACCTCAAGTCGTTCGGTGTGCCGGTCGTCGTGGCAATCAACCACTTCGTCAATGACACCGAGGCCGAGGTTCAGGCGGTCAAAGACTATGTCAGCAGCCAAGGCAGCGAAGCGATCCTGTCGCGCCACTGGGAACTGGGCAGCGAAGGCAGCGCCGATCTGGCAACGCGCGTGGCCGAGATTGCCGAAAGCGGTGTTTCGAATTTCAAGCCGATCTATCCTGACGACATGTCCCTGATGGAGAAGATCGAAACCATCGCAAAGAAGATCTATCATGCCGATGGCGTGGTTGCCGATAGCAAGATCCGCGACCAGTTGAAGCTGTGGGAGGAGCAGGGCTACGGCAAGCTGCCGATCTGCATGGCTAAGACGCAGTACAGCTTTACCACTGATCCCAGCCGCCGCGGCGCGCCTACGGGCCACTCCGTCCCTATTCGCGAAGTACGCCTGAGCGCCGGTGCCGGTTTTGTCGTAGTGGTCTGCGGCGAGATCATGACGATGCCGGGCCTGCCCCGCGCCCCTGCGGCGCAGACGATCCGCTTGAATGATGCGGGCGAGATCGAAGGTCTGTTTTAAACAGCGCGGCTTGCGCGGGGCTGATGCTCCGCGCAAGCTGGTCGGCGGCGTTGGAGGCACCTCGCGCCTTGCGCAAGTATATTAGAACGATAAATGCGAGGGCTGCGCCCTTGCGATCAGCAGAAAGGGCGCGCGATGACGGCTCAGGTAATTGACGGCAAGGCCTTTGCGGCCGAAATTCGGGGCAAAGTGGCGGAGCATGTTGCGCGCCTGAAGGAGAAGCACGATCTGGTGCCGGGCCTCGCCGTGGTGCTGGTGGGAGAGGACCCCGCAAGCCAAGTCTACGTGCGCTCGAAGGGCAAGCAGACCACCGAAGTGGGCATGAAAAGCGTCGAGCATAAACTGGATATAGACACGTCCGAGGCGGATTTGCTGGCGTTGATTGATCAGCTGAACAACGATGACAGCATTCACGGCATTCTAGTCCAGCTACCGCTGCCCAAGCATCTGGATGAGGATCTGGTAATCAATTCAATTGATCCGGCCAAAGATGTCGACGGGTTTCACGTCTCTAATGTCGGCCTACTCGGGACGGGACAAAAAAGCATGGTGCCCTGCACGCCGCTGGGATGCCTGATGATGCTGCGTCATCATCACGGCTCGCTATCGGGCATGGACGCGGTGGTCATCGGGCGCAGCAATATCGTGGGCAAGCCAATGGCGCAGCTGTTGCTTGGCGATAGCTGCACGGTGACGATTGCACATTCTCGGACCAAGGATCTGGCAGACGTGGTGCGCCGCGCCGATATCGTCGTGGCTGCGGTCGGCCGCCCCGAAATGGTGCCGGGCGACTGGATCAAGGAAGGCGCGACGGTTATCGACGTCGGCATCAACCGGATCGAAAAGGACGACGGCAAGACCAAGCTGGTCGGCGACGTCGATTATGCCAGTTGCGCCGAGCGAGCCGGCGCGATCACGCCCGTGCCAGGCGGCGTGGGACCGATGACCATCGCGTGCCTTTTGGCCAATACGCTGACGGCGACCTGCCGCGCTAACGGGCTGGAAGAGCCGGAGGGGCTGACCGTCTGATACGCGGCGCCGGGTTTTTTGAAATGACGGACGGGCCATTCTCTTGATTGAAGATGGCCCGAACTGCGTTAGCGCGGCATCGGAACGGCGCGAGCGGCGCTTCCTGTCAGGACCGCTACAGCCTCGGCCCGCATGAGGCGGGTAAGCGCAGGATTATCGCTGCGCAGCCCGCCGGTATAGGTGCCGTAGGCCGGCAAGATCACTCGGTCGGTATCGATCAAAAAGGCCGGCCGACTAATGCTGCGGCCACGCATTTTTACCTGCGCCTTTGGGTGATAATGGCCCGATAACTCGCCGCTCGCGCCGGGGCGGGCGATGTGGCGAAAGGTAAGCGGCGGGATCGGTAGCTCGGATAGGTGCGCGCCGCCCAAATCGACAGGGCCGGGATCATGATTGCCCTCAATCCAGACCCAGCGTCGCCCCGATTGCAGCGTGGCAATCCATAGTTTCTCGGCATCGCTGAGGGCATCCGCGGCTGCAGTATCATCAAAGCTGTCGCCAAGGCAGATCACCGTTTTGGCGCCGGTGATGCGCAGGTCCGCCTCCAACCGCGAAAGGGTATCGCGCGTCTCATAGGGCGGCAAGGAACCGGCGCCGCGGCGCGCACGCCGCTCGGATTTACCAAGGTGCAAATCGGATACGCAAAGCAGGTTTTCGTCCGGCCAATAGAGCGCGCCAGTGGGCAGCGCAATCAGCGGCGCGCCTGCGAGGGTGAAGGGATGGATAGACATGAAATACGGCTGCCTCAGTCAGACATCCAGTTCCTCGGCAAACCGCGCGTTTTCCTGAATGTATTGAAACCTTAGCTCCGGTTTTTTGCCCATCAATCGCTCGACCAGATCGCCGGTTTGCCCCGGTTCATCCTCGTCTATCGTGACGCGGATCAGCTTGCGGGACTGGACGTTCATCGTGGTTTCCTTGAGGTCCTTGGCATCCATTTCGCCCAAACCCTTGAACCGGCTTACATCAATCTTGCCCTTGCCGCCCAGCCCCTTGGCCAGCCACACGTCGCGCTCGGCCTCATCGATGCAATACACGCGCCGCGCGCCTTGGCTAAGACGGTAGAGCGGCGGGCAGGCAAGGTAGAGATGGCCCGCGTCGATCATTGGACGCATCTGCGTAAAGAAGAACGTCATCAGCAGCGCCGCAATATGCGCGCCGTCAACATCGGCGTCAGTCATGATGATAATCTTGTCATAGCGCAGATCATCAAGGTTGAATTTTGATCCGAGGCCAACACCAAGCGCCTGCGTCAGATCGCTGATCTCTTGGTTGCTGCCCAGCTTCGAGCTGGCAGCGCCCAGAACGTTCAGGATTTTTCCGCGGAGGGGTAGCAGTGCCTGAATCTTGCGGTCCCTCGCCATTTTGGCGGACCCGCCAGCGCTATCGCCCTCGACGATGAACAACTCGGTTCCGTCGCGAGTGCTCGACGAGCAGTCGACCAGCTTGCCAGGTAGGCGCAGCTTCTTGGTCGCGGTCTTGCGCTGCGTCTCCTTTTCTTGGCGGCGGCGCAAGCGTTCCTCGGCACGCAGAACCAGAAAATCCAAGATCGCGCCGGCCGATTTCGTGTCTGCGGCTAGCCAGTTATCAAAGTGATCGCGCACCGAATTTTCGACCATCCGCTGTGCGTCGACGGTGGCCAGCCGGTCTTTGGTCTGGCCAACGAACTCAGGCTCGCGGATAAAGCAGGACACAAGCGCGCCGGCACCGGTCATCAGATCCTCGCGCGTGATGGTTGCGGCTTTCTTGACGTTTACCAGCTCGCCGTAGGCCTTGATCCCCTTGGTGATCGCGGCCCAGAACCCAGCCTCATGCGTGCCGCCCTCGGGCGTGGGGACGGTGTTGCAATAAGATTGGATGAAGCCATCGCGTGCGGGCGTCCAGTTGATTGCCCATTCAACCTTACCGGGGACCTTGAACTTCTCAAAGCTGACGGAGCCGGCAAAGGGTGTGTCGGCATAGGTCGTGGCGCCGTCCAACGCCTCGGTCAGGTAGTCGGACAGACCGCCTGGAAAGTGAAACTTTGCCTCTCGCGGCGTCTCGCCGTCGTCGATCTCCGTCTTCCATCGGATTTCGACGCCAGAGAAAAGATAAGCTTTGGACCGGGCCATTTTGAAAAGGCGTGCAGGCTTTAGCTGGAGCGAGCCAAAGATGTCAGGATCAGGATGAAAGGTGACGGAAGTGCCGCGCCGATTGGGCGCGGAGCCAATTTTTGCGATCGGAGCGACGGGCATCCCGCGCGAGAATTCCATCGCGTACAGTTCTTTGTTACGGGCGACCTCAACGCGCAAATGGTCCGACAGCGCATTGACGACCGATGAGCCGACGCCGTGTAGTCCGCCCGACGTCTCGTAGCTGTCGCCCGAGAATTTGCCGCCCGCATTCAGCGTGCAGAATATGATCTCAAGCGCGGATTTCGCCGGGTCTTTGGGGTGGGGTCCGGTGGGGATGCCGCGGCCATTGTCGCGCACCGAAACGTGGCCGTTCTGGTGCAGCTCTACCTCGATCCACGTGGCATGGCCGGCCACAGCCTCATCCATCGAGTTGTCGATAATCTCGGCCACCATATGGTGCAGCGCGCGGTCGTCCTTGCCGCCGATATACATGCCGGGGCGCAGGCGGACATGCTCCATATCCTCGAGGACTTGGATTGAGGACGCGTCATAGTCGCCCGAGGATGTGGCGGCGGTCAAAAGGTCGGACATTGGTGCGCTGCTCGCTATTTATGGGTTGGACTGATTATGGCAGAGCGGCGCAGAGGTTGAAAGATGCGCGTAACGGTATGCGCACGAAAGCAGGTGTGATTAGCCCAGTCCGCTGGGCCAAATCACAACGCCGAATGCGTTTACGCCTAGCAAGGCAGCGGTTAACGCAGCCAATCGCCGACGTTGCCGCTGGTGATCTGATTTTCCAAAAAATCGGCGCAGTTGCGAGATTGGCATGCGGATTGCAGAAGATGTACCACTATAGGCACTGCGCCAGTGGCGCGCATCGCGTGAGAGCTGGACCATCTCGCGGCACAGCATCCAGACCCAAAGGGCAAAAAGGGTCGCAGATGCGCCCAGCCACATGACCTGCAAGAATTGCATCACCGTTGCACCGCCTTGATATCCCTATCCATGCCCACGTTCCTCGCTGAACTTGATCGCGGAGACCCCGGCGTTCATTCTGCGCCGATTCTCATGAATAGATCGCTAATTTCAGCGGAACTTGTGTACTGGGCCAAGTATGCCGCCAGGATAAAAGGCGCGCCGGCGGCAATACTCGCTCAGAAATTCGGCTCGATCCCCGGCAGCTTGAGTGCCTTAATCAGGTCGCGCAGCTCCTGCCGGGCCGCAACGTTCGAGATGTTAAGCTGCTTGACGCCCACATCCTTGAGATCTAGCAAGGTCAGGCCGCGCGGAAATAGCTCGCGAAAAATCACCCGCTCGTTAAAGCCGGGGGCGGTGCGAAAGCCGATGCGCTTGGCAAGGTTATCCAGAGCGAGGCCCATTTTCTCTTTGTTCACCATGGCTTGGGCGCCGACACGGTTGCGGACGACTATCCAATCGATTGGCTTCAGCCCCGCTTGCGCACGCAATTGCCGCGCATTCCAGACCATCTCGGAATAAACTGAAGGGCGCAGGATCTTGCGTCCGTCTGCATCGACATGGGCAAGCAGATCGAAATCAACGAAACTATCGTTAAGTGGCGTGATTAGCGTATCGGCAAGGCTGTGCGCGACTTGGCTGAGACGGGTGTGAGAGCCGGGGCAGTCGATCACGATGAAATCGCTGTCGGGTTCCAGCGTTGCGACAGCCTCGGACAGGCGGCGGTCGTAGACGTTCTCACCGGGGCTAAGCGCGGCGGCGTCCACCTCAGGCAGGTCATGATAAAAAGGGCTGGGAAGTTCTAAACCGGCCTTGGCCAAAAACGCCTTGCGGTTTTCGGCATAGCGCCCGAACGTTTTCTGCCGCAGGTCCAAATCCAAAGCGCTGACCGTTTTGCCCATCCGCGCCAGCGCGGTGGCGACGTGCATCGACACCGTAGATTTACCTGCGCCGCCTTTTTCGTTTCCGACGACGATTATATGCGCCATGTCCCAAGATCCCTTGCCCCACGCCCTCGACTTGGGGCGTTTCGCGTATATTATCGCGGCCCCCGGAAATATGAAAGGGCGCGCGAAATTTGATATCATACCGCGTTTGCCGCGCAACGCGCATGCTGCAGAGCAACAGTTGCGCCTATCAAAAACGAATAGAGCGGCCCAGCCGGACCGCTCCTAATTCTTTAGGGTTTTAGCGAGCAGGTGAAATCAGCCCTTCATGCTATCCCAGAACGACTTGACCGAGCGAAAGAATGTCTTGCTTTCGGGATTGTTATCCTCCGATAGCGCCTCGAATTCGCGCAGCAGTTCCTTTTGCTTCGACGTCAGGTTTACGGGCGTCTCAACGGCCAACTCGATGAACATGTCGCCCGCACCGCCGCCGCGCAGGGCTGGCATACCCTTGCCACGCAAGCGCATCTGGCGGCCCGCTTGACTACCAGCTGGGATCTTTACCTTGCTACGGCCACCGTCAATTGTCGGCACCTCAATATCACCGCCAATCGCGGCAGTAATCATCGACACAGGCACGTTGCAGAACAGATTGTTCTCCTCGCGCTCGAACAGGCTGTGCTTGGTCACCTCGATAAAAATGTAAAGGTCGCCCGGAGGTCCACCGCGCATCCCGGCCTCGCCCTCGCCCGACAAGCGTATCCGCGTGCCGGTCTCAACCCCGGCAGGGATGTTCACGCTAAGGGCACGATCCTTCTCGACGCGGCCTTGGCCGCCGCAGGATTTGCACGGGTTCTGCACGATCTGTCCCATGCCAGAACATGTGGGGCAGGTCCGCTCGACTGTGAAAAAACCCTGCTGCGCGCGCACCTTGCCCATGCCTGAACAGGTGGGGCATGTCGTTGGCTCAGCGCCGCCCTCAGCGCCCGATCCGTCGCAGGATTTGCACTGGATTGAGGTCGGCACGTTGATCGTCTTTTGCAGGCCCAGATAGGCCTCCTCCAGTGTGACGCGCATGTTGTAACGCAGGTCTGATCCGCGTGCGGCGCGCTGGCGTCCGCCGCCACCGCGCGCGCCCATGAAATCGCCAAAGAGATCGTCAAACACGTCTGAAAATGCGCTGGAGAAGTCGCCTTGACCTCCGCCGGGGCGCCCGCCACCGCCGCCGCCCATTCCGCCTTCAAAAGCGGCGTGACCAAATCGGTCGTAGGCTGCCTTCTTCTCGGCGTCCTTCAGGACCTCATAAGCCTCGCCCGCTTCCTTGAATTGGGTCTCGGCGTTAGGATTGTCTTTGTTGCTGTCGGGGTGCAGCGCCTTGGCGCGCCCGCGATACGCTTTTTTAATCTCATCCGGTGAGGCCGCGCGCGCGACGCCAAGAACCTCGTAATAACAGCGTTTTGCCATGCGATAACTCCTAAACCTGAAACGAGTTGGGCCGGCCTAGCTGAAAGACCGGCCCGAAGGTTTCTTAGTGGCGCATCAGGCGCGCTTGTTATCGTCAAGGTCCTCGAAGTCGGCGTCGACGATGTCGTCTGAGCCCGGCCCGCCGGCTTCATCAGCGGCGGCAGGGCCGCCGTCGTCGTCGCTCTGGCTGGCCTTATAGATCGCCTCACCCAGCTTCATAGCCGCTTCGGTAACGTTCTGGATGCCAGACTTGATCTTGCTTGCGTCATCCTTCTCCAGATCGTCCTTCAGTGCCGAGATCGCCAGCTCAATGGCCTCAATTGTAGTCGGGTCCACCTTGTCGGCATGCTCTTCCATCGACTTTTCGGTCGAGTCGATCAGGCTTTCAGCTTGGTTCTTGGCCTCCACCAGTTCGCGGCGCTCCTTATCGGAGTCGGCGTTCTCTTCGGCATCCTTGACCATACGTTCGATGTCCTCGTCGCTGAGGCCACCCGATGCTTGTATCGTGATTTTCTGTTCTTTGTTCGTGCCTTTATCCTTGGCTGACACTGACACGATACCGTTGGTGTCAATATCGAACGTCACCTCGATCTGGGGCATGCCGCGCGGTGCGGGCGGTATGTTTTCCAGATTGAACTGGCCCAGCATCTTGTTGTCGGCGGCCATCTCACGCTCACCTTGGAACACACGGATCGTCACCGCGCTCTGGCTGTCCTCGGCGGTCGAGAAGACTTGAGACTTGTTCGTCGGGATGGTCGTGTTGCGGTCGATCAGGCGGGTAAAGACACCGCCAAGCGTCTCGATGCCAAGGCTCAGGGGCGTGACGTCCAGAAGGACGACGTCCTTGATATCGCCTTGCAAGACGGCGGCCTGAATTGCGGCGCCCATAGCGACGACCTCATCAGGGTTTACGCCCTTGTTAGGCTCTTTGCCGAACAGTTTGGTCACCTCTTCGATCACCTTGGGCATGCGGGTCATACCGCCGACCAGAACGACCTCGTCGATGTCCGACGCGGACAGGCCGGCATCCTTCAACGCGGCTTGGCACGGTTTCAGCGACGATTTGATCAGGTCACCAACCAGCGATTCCAGCTTGGCACGGGTCAGTTTCATAACCATGTGCAGCGGCTGGCCGCTGGACGACATCGAAATGAATGGCTGGTTGATCTCGGTCTGCGAGGACGAGCTAAGCTCGATCTTGGCCTTTTCAGCCGCCTCTTTCAGACGCTGCAACGCCATCTTGTCCTTGGTCAGGTCGACCTGATGCTCTTTCTTGAACTCGCCCGCCAGATAATCGACGATCCGCATGTCAAAGTCTTCGCCGCCGAGGAACGTGTCGCCGTTGGTCGCCTTGACTTCGAACAGGCCGTCCTCAATCTCGAGGATGGTCACGTCGAATGTACCGCCGCCAAGGTCATAGACCGCGATCGTCTGGGCGTTTTCCTTGTCTAGGCCATAGGCCAGCGCGGCTGCTGTCGGCTCGTTGATGATGCGCAGCACTTCGAGGCCGGCAATCTTGCCCGCGTCCTTGGTAGCTTGGCGCTGGGCGTCGTTAAAATATGCGGGCACGGTGATGACGGCCTGCGTGACCTCTTCGCCAAGGTAGCTCTCGGCGGTTTCTTTCATCTTGCCCAGAATGAATGCGCTGAGCTGGCTGGGCGAATACTTCTCGCCGCGCGCCTCAACCCATGCGTCGCCATTGCCGCCGTCGATGATTTTGAACGGCATGTTCTTCTTGTCTTTGGACAGATGCTTGTCATCGGCACGGCGGCCGATCAGGCGCTTGACGCCAAAGACGGTGTTTTCGGGGTTCGTGACGGCCTGCCGCTTGGCGGGCTGGCCAACGAGGCGCTCGTTCTCTGTAAAGGCGACGATCGACGGTGTCGTGCGCGCGCCTTCTGAGTTTTCGATCACGCGGGCTGTTTTGCCGTCCATGATGGCAACGCAGCTGTTTGTTGTTCCGAGGTCGATACCAATAACTTTGGACATGTATTCATCCCTTTCTCTTTAGGCGATATAGCAGGACAGGACCCGTTTCGGCATCCTAGCCCCGGTTATGTTAGGCGCGGCTCATGTTTGCGGGCCATTGCGTCTGGGCGTATATAGGGAGGGCTTGAAGGCCCTGCAAGCGCTGCGAGGCGATGGAATTTGCAGTTTTTTCGCAAAATAGGTGCTGGGGGGGGGGCGCAGGTGTGACCGAACTTGATCTTCGCGGCTTCCGCATTATGCCCGGATATCTGGGCGCGGAGCAACAAATTGCGCTGGTCGGCGCGCTGCGAAGCGTGGTGTCAGCGGCGCCACTGTTTTCGCCCATGACCCCAATGGGCCGCGCGATGAGTGTGCGAATGACATCCGCCGGGCGCTATGGCTGGGTGTCAGATAAAACAGGCTACCGCTATGCGCGAACGCATCCGGATGGGCAGGCGTGGCCCGACATCCCCGAGGCCGTGCTGTCGATCTGGCGCGATTTGGTAAGCGGCGCGCGCGGCCCCGATTGCTGTTTGCTGAACTACTACGCAGAGGGCGCGCGCATGGGCCTGCACCAAGACCGGGACGAGGCTGATTTCAGCTGGCCCGTACTGTCGATCTCGCTGGGCGACGAGGGGCTTTTGCGCGTCGGCGGCACGGCGCGCGGCGGCAGCACAGTGTCGCACTGGCTGCGTTCGGGCGACGTGGTGGTGATGGGCGGTGACGCGCGCAAGGCATATCACGGCGTTGATCGCATTAAATTCGGGTCGTCGTCGCTGCTCAGGGGCGCCGGGCGGATAAATCTGACCTGCCGTGTGGTGGACTGAGAATGCGCAACGAAAGCCCGGCGCAGCGCTAGCGTTAGCCGGCCTTCTTTGGCTCAACATTCACCTGATGAGGGAACGGAATTGAAATGCCCTTGGCGTCGAAGTCTTCCTTGATCGCCTTCGTTAGCTCGAACTTGACGTTCCAATAATCGGCGGTCGCGGTCCACAGCCGCGCCGTGATATCGACCGAGCTATCGCCAAGGTTCGTAACGCGCGCCCATGGCTCAGGATCGCTCATGATGCGCTCGTCCGCGCGGGCATTTTCCAGAATGATCTGCATCGCTGTATCTGCGCTGTCCGCATAATCGACGCCAAACACCAGATCCAGACGCCGCGTGTCATGCGCTGAATAGTTGGTGATGATCGACCCCCACGCCTGACCGTTTGGTACGATGATCTGCACGTTCTGCGGTGTCGTCAGTTCTGTAAAAAACAGCGCGACCTCGCTGACCGTGCCGCTGGTGCCGCCAATATCCACGTATTGCCCCAGCTTGTAGGGGCGAAAGATCACCAGCATGATCCCCGCCGCCAGATCGGCCAGCGTGCCCTGCAGCGCCAGACCAATGGCCAGCGTCGCTGCGCCCAGCACGGCCACCACGCTGGTTGCCTCGATGCCAAATAGGTTCAGCACCGCCAGCAACACCATGATGCGGATCGCCCAGGTCGCAATAGTGGCAAAGAAATTGCCCAGCGTCTGGTCGATCCGCTTATGTTTGCGCACTTGGCGCCGAATGAATGCCCCAACAAACCCGGCGATTGTCCAGCCGATCACTAACACGAGCAGCGCCTTGACCGCATTGATCACCAGCGGCGCGTAGCCGCCCAATTGATCCATAAATTGTTCCATGTCGTGCCTGCCTGTTGATTTTACCGAAATATGCTTTGGGCGCCCAAATAACTGGATTGGCGCAATAGACAAAGGTTTATCTCAGGCGCTCATGCTGATCCGGTGGGTAATAGCAACGTCGCTTTGGCTGACGGCCAGCGGCATCGTGCTGATCCAAAAAGGATTGACCGATCAGGTTGAGAGCGTATCGATGAAATTGCCAGCAAGTGAACGCTAGGCTAAAGGAGCAAGTATATGGACATAAACGCAGACTTTGGCCAACGCACTGCCGTTCACGCGGCTAACATGCCTTGGTCGCCCTCGCCGATGGCGGGGGTAGACCGCCGGATGCTGGACCGGATGGGCGATGAGGTGGCGCGCGCCACCAGCATCGTACGCTATGCGCCCGGCAGCGCATTTTCCCCGCACGTTCATACGGGCGGCGAAGAGTTTCTGGTACTCGACGGCGTTTTTTCGGACGAGCATGGCGATTTTCCGGCGGGCAGCTACATCCGCAACCCGCCGCAGTCGCGGCACACGCCCGGCTCGGTGCCCGGCTGCACGATCTTCGTTAAGCTGTGGCAGTTCGATCTGGCCGACCGCACGCATGTGCGCATCGACACCGGCAAGATACCGTTTCAGCCTGTGTCAGACGGCATCGAGGTAATGCCGCTGTTTTCCGACGAGCGCGAGGAGGTGGTGCAAGAGCGTTGGGCACCCGGCATTGCGCTGGATTTAAACGCAGATGGTGGTGCTGAAATTCCGGTGCTGCAAGGCGGATTTGCCGAGGGCAGCGAGGCATTCAGCCCGCAAAGCTGGCTGCGCCTACCGCGCGGCGGGAGCGCCAAACTGGTATCGGGGCCGGACGGCGCGCTGGTCTGGATCAAGAGAGGCCACCTAAGTGTCGATCCAGTCGCCCCGGCGGTTTGATATTCAGGCCTGATACAACAAAGGGAGCGAGTATTCACCCGCTCCCTTAGCGATTTAACGACTTGGATCAGCGGGTCTTCAGGGCGTCGCGGATCTCAATCAGGATGTCTTTCTCGGACGGGCCAGTGACCACTTCGGGTGCGACATCATCGGGCTTTTCGGCCAATGATTTCACCTTGTTCACATACTTCACCAACATGAAGACAACGAATGCAATAATCAGGAAGTTGATGACGGCCATCAAGAACGCGCCATAGGCAAAGACCGAAGCGCCCGTCTCGCGTGCGACCTCAAGCGATGCGCCCGCAGGTACTTCGCCTGCCAGAACGGCGTAGTTGTTGGTAAAATCAACGCCGCCTGTAAAGAGACCGATAATGGGGTTGATCAGGTCGCCGACCATAGACGTCACGATAGCGGTGAATGCCGCGCCGATGATGATACCAACGGCCATGTCCATGACATTGCCCTTGGCGATAAAGTCCTTAAATTCATTTAGCATTATTGTCCCTCGTCTATATTTTCAAAGGGCCGCTTTGCGCGGCCTCATCGGGACGTTAATGCACATTTTTGGCTCAATATCTATGATAATGTCGATGCTTTGCCCCCGTAGGCAATGATCCGGCGGCGGTGCGGCGCCCACTGCCGCCCCCCCTTGTGGCGTGCTTGGCCGGCCCCGGCGCTTCGCCTTATTTAGGCAGCGTGCCGTCCAGCACGTAGCGCAGGATCTGCACCACTTGCTCGGGCGTGCGCGCGACGGCCAGCGCGGCAGCATCGACTTCTTTGAGTGCATGGTCATGCTCTTCAGGCTGAAGAATGATCAGCGACTTGTCCATAGCAGCGGCGTAGCCCGCATCGAACGCGGCGTTCCACTGTTTGTACTTGTCGCCAAAGCGGACCACGACGATGTCGGCCTCCTCGATGCCCTGACGTGTGCGGATCGCGTTTAGCTTGGCACCTTTGTGGTCGTGCCAGAACTTTTCCGCTTCGGCCCCCAGAATGGCGACACCGCAATCGTCGCTGGCGCTGTGATCCGTGACCGGCGCGCTAAAGTCGATATTCAGCCCGCTCGCGCCTTGTGCGATCTGGTCGCGCCAGTCGGTGTGAATCTCGCCGCTCAAATATACGTTTAGCATCGCTTTCTCCTTCGCTTAGCCGCGCAAAACGCCGCCTGTCGCCTTGGTAACTTTCTCAACGATCTTGGCCGACACGGCCTCGATGTCGGCATCCTTTAGCGTCGCCTCGATAGGCTGGAGCCGGACCGTGACCGCCAGTGACTTCTTTCCCTCGCCCAGCGATCCGCCAATGAATTCGTCAAAGACGCGCACATCCTCGATGAGTGCCTTGTCGGCACCAGCAGCAGCATTTACCAGCGTCAGCGCCTCGACATCTGCATCAACGACGAACGCAAAATCACGCTCCACGGCCTGCAAATCGCGGATTTGTGCCGCGCCGCGGTTGGCGGTGGCATTGCGCGGCAGGGGAATCTCGGCGGGCCAGATGGTGAAGGCTACGGCGCTGCCTTTGATGCCCATCGCGCGCAGGGTTTTTGGATGCAGTTCGCCAAAGACACCCAGCACCTTTTTCGGCCCGAGGCAGATCATGCCATGACGCCCCGGATGCCACCATTCTGCCGCGCCGCGCAGGATCTGCACCTTGGCGGGCGCGCCGATGGCCGCGAGGATTGCCTCGGCGTCCGCGCGCGCATCGTAAAGGTCGACCGGGCGGGAGCTGCCATGCACATCCTTCGGCTCAGTCCGCCCCAGCATGATGCCCGAAACCTGCAAATGCTGCTCACCCGGCTCGCCGCCATGAAAGGCATGGCCGACCTCGAAAAGCGCCATATCGGTGATCCCGCGCGCAAGGTTGCGTGCCGCCGCCTGCAAGAGGCCTGGCAACAGTGCGGGGCGCATATGGCTCATCTCGCTACTGATCGGATTGGCCAACATCGTCGCGTCATCGCCGCCGCCAAACAAAGTTGCTGATGCCTTGTCTACAAAGCTGTAGGTGACGCATTCGTTGTAGCCTAGCGCCGCCGCCGTGCGCCGTGCAATCTGCTCACGCTTTTGCATGGGCGACAGGATGGGTGCTGGCACGCCGGCCTGCATCCGGGGCAGGGGGCGGCCCACCAGCTTGGTCAGCGACGCGATGCGCGCCACCTCCTCGACCAGATCAGCCTCACCCGTCACGTCGGGCCGCCAGCTGGGCACGGTGGCCATATCGCCCTCAAGCCGGAAGCCGAGGGCCGTCAGCGTCTGGCGCTGCTCAGCCTCGGGAATGTCCATGCCGACCAGTGACTGCACCTTGGCCGGGACCAGTTTGTAGGCGCGGCGCGTGTCCGGCACCTTGCCTGCCTTCACCAAATTGGACGGCGTTCCGCCGCAGAGGTCGATGATCATCCGCGTGGCCAGATCGACGGCCTCCATGTTGAAGGCGGGATCAATCCCCCGCTCGTTGCGGTACCGCGCGTCCGAGTTGATTTTCAGCGCACGGCCCGTGGCGGCGATCTGGATATGGTCCCAGACGGCAGCCTCAAGGAACACATCAGCCGTGTCCTCGGTGCAGCCCGTCGCCAGCCCGCCCATGATGCCACCGATGCTCAGAATGCCGCTATCGTCAGAAATTACGACCTGCCCGGCGCCAAAGGTATGCTCCTTTTCGTCCAGCCCTGTCAGCGTCTCGCCGCCCTTGGTGCGGTGGATGCGCAGATCGCCCTGCACCTTGCCTGCGTCAAAAACGTGCAGAGGGCGGTTCCGGTCGAAGGTAAAGAAGTTCGTCACGTCGACCAGCGCCGAAATAGGCCGCAGCCCGATAGCGCGCAATCGGTCCTGAAGCCACTCGGGGCTGGGTCCGTTTTTGACGCCGCGAATGACGCGCCCGGCGAATACTTCGCAGCCGTTCCGGGCGGTATCCTCGTCAATGGTCACGGCGATCGGGCTGGGAAATTCGCCCTCGATATGAGCTGTAGGTGCGTTCTTCAGCTGGCCCAGACCGCGTGCTGCCAGATCGCGGGCGATACCGCGCACGCCCAGCGCATCGGGGCGGTTGGGGGTGATCGCAATCTCGATCACCGGGTCCACCTTGGCCGGATCATTGGCCGCCAGCCAGTCGATATAGCGCTCGCCGATCTCGCCCGAGGCCAGCTCGATAATGCCGTCATGCTCCTCCGACAGTTCCATCTCCCGTTCCGAGCACATCATGCCGTAGCTCTCGATCCCGCGTATTTTGCCGACGCCAATGGTGGTGTCGATGCCCGGCACGTAAACGCCCGGCTTGGCCACGACGACGGTGATCCCCTCGCGGGCATTGGGCGCGCCGCAGATGATCTGCAACTCGCCATCGTCCGTGGCCACTTTGCACACGCGCAGACGGTCAGCATCGGGGTGCGGTTCGGCATGGGTGACCTTGCCGATGGTGAACTCAGCCAGCCGCGCGGCAGGGTTGGTGACGCCCTCGACCTCAAGACCCAGATCGGTCAGCGCATAGGTGATCTCATCAACCGAAGCGCGCGTGTCGAGATGGTCTTTGAGCCAGGAAAGCGTGAATTTCATGTGCCGTCATCCGCAGGTGATTATGGGTTGGCCTCGCATACCGCAGAAGGCGCGGCGGGGGAAGGGCGGAGGCAGCGGGGTGCTGGGCGCCCTTTCGTCCGGAATCAAGGGCGTAGCCCGCTGGACGAGCGCCTGCCCGTCCCGGCAGGCTGGCGCTTCTGATGCGTGGTGCGTCGCGGATAGGGTGGAGGGGCTTGGCTGGCATAAAGCGCGCCGTTCAGGGGTTGCCGCGCCCGCCCACGGGCAGGCGCCCGCCCGGCTTCTGTTACAGAAGTGAAGCTGGCCTAGTGGCCCAAGCGGCCAAAAGTCAGAAGGTAGTGGGCTTCATTTTACCGACCCTTTATTTTTTTTGCAACTTGGAGAGGGCGTTTCAGATTTAGTTTCACTCCGAAGTGCCCCTCCTCCTCGTCATTCTTCCAACCGCCGACTATTTTCGCACGCACTTCGCCAATTGGCATCGCTGCGTCGATTGCCCGAAGTTCATCCCTATATGTTATGGCTTCATTCCGTCGAAGGTAGCCAACCAGACGGTTGTCAATTTTAACAGCGATAGCATTAGCGTCGCGCGGATTATTATCGTCACATTCAAGAATTGCGAGACACTCGTGTTTAGCCGAGTGCTCAGTCTTGCGACCAGCAATCTTAGTTAAATTGGCTTGGTAACTTGCTTCGCCAACTATCTCATGGGAGAACCCTCGCGTATGGGCCAAGGCCACGGAGTGGGGTTTTTCTGCCTTGCCAAAAAGGCGTGAAAACAAACTCATCGCGACAACCCACCCCTCAACGTCGGCACATCCAGCGCTGCAAACCCATAATGCCGCAGCCACCTCAGGTCGCTATCAAAGAACGCCCGCAAGTCCGGTATCCCATACTTCAGCATCGCAATCCGGTCGATGCCCATGCCAAAGGCGAAGCCCTGCCATTCGTCAGGGTCGATATTGCCCGCGCGCAGAACATGCGGATGCACCATACCAGAGCCCAAAATCTCCAGCCAATCGTCGCCCTCGCCGACCTTCAATGTGCCGCCCTCCCATGAGCAGCGGATGTCGACCTCGGCCGACGGCTCGGTGAACGGAAAGTGGGACGCGCGGAAGCGTAGCTCGACGTCGTCAACCTCGAAGAATGCTTTTACGAACTCCTCCAGCACCCATTTCAGGTTCGCCATGGAGATGTCCTTGTCCAGCGCCAGACCCTCGATCTGGTGGAACATGGGGGTGTGCGTCATGTCGTAATCGGCGCGGTAAACGCGGCCCGGCGCGATGATGCGGAGGGGGGCGCCCTGCTCTTGCATTGTGCGGATCTGCACTGGGCTGGTGTGGGTTCGCAGGACATGCGGTGGGCGCTCGTCCCCCTCGCCGCGGTGGGTATAGAACGTGTCCATCTCGGCCCGCGCGGGGTGGTGGCCGGGGATGTTCAGCGCGTCGAAGTTATACCAATCGCTTTCGATCTGCGGCCCTTCGGCCACGGCAAAGCCCATGTCGGCAAAGATAGCCGTGACCTCTTCGGTCACTTGGCTGATGGGGTGGATCGTGCCTTGCCTCCGCGTGCGGCCCGGCAGGGTGACGTCCAGCCATTCGCCGCGCAGACGCTCGTCCAGCGCGGCGTCGCCCAGCGCGGCCTTCTTGGCGGCCAGCGCCGAGTTTATCTCATCCTTCAGCGCATTCAGCTTGGGCCCGGCAACCAGCCGCTCTTCTGCGGTCATCTTGCCCAGCTCGCGCATGGCAAGGCTGATCTCGCCCTTCTTGCCGACGGCCTGCACGCGCAGATCCTCCAGCGTGGCTTCACCATCGGCGTTCGCTATCAGCCGAATATACTTGTCGCGCAGATCATCCATCGGGGCACCCATCCTCAGTGTTGCCAGCGAGGTACCGCGCATCCCCGTTCCGTGCAAGCCTCAGTGCAGGTCGCGCACATAGTCAGCAGTGAACGCGGCATAGCCGTTTTGCAGGACGCCGTGGTGCCCCTGCATGTGGTTGTGCAGCGCGGGCAGCTTGTGAAAGGGGACGTTCGGCAGGGTGTGATGCTCGGTGTGGTAGGGCATGTTCCACGCCAGAAACCGCACGATGCGGCCCGTGTGGGTCGTGCGGGTGTTCTGGAACATGTCGGCGACAAAGGCGCAGCGCCCATGCTCGGCCAGTAGATACAGCCGCAGGAACGGCTGGCCCAGAAGGACCGGCAGCAGCCAGATCCAAAAGAGGAGCGGCGTGAAGAAGAGGCTAGTTAGCACGCCCGCATAAATCCCCAGCATGATGCGCGCCTCGCGGATGATGCGGGGGCGGGCGCGAGCGGGGATATAAGCCGCGTCCATCCTACCGCGCGCGCAATCCAGCGTGACCCGTGCCATGCCCAGCCAATAGGGTAGGCCGGATACATGGCGGATATACTGCCATACCGTCTCTGGTTTGCTCTCCGCTAGTTCTGGGTCTTTGCCGGGGATGTTGGTGTGGCGATGATGGGCAAGGTGAAAGTAGCGAAACCACTCGAACGGCAGCAGCAACAGGACCCCGCAGATGCGACCGGACCATTCATTCAGAGGCGCCGAGCGGAACGGCGTCTTGTGTGTTGCCTCATGCTCCAACGTGAAGAGGAAGCAGATCGTGATGCCTTGCATGACGAGCGCGAGTTGCCACAGTGGCCAGCCCTGCGCGATCCACAGGGCCAACGCCGCGATCAGCCCAGCGTGGCCGATGAGGTGGCGTATACCTGCGGCGTTTTCGGTCGCGTTGAGATTGGCGAGCGTTTCGGCCGGTAGCTGGGAGATAAAAGTTTTGTGGTCCATGGCGGGGATATAGGCCCTCGCTCTTGCCTGATCCAGTGCGCAGCCCATCCGGACAAAAGCGCCCCAAAACGAGAAACGCCGCCCCAATCGGAGCGGCGTTTGCAAAATCGCAAAAGGTACGAGCTTAGAAGCCGAGGCCTTCGTACTTCTTCTTGAACTTCGTGACGCGGCCGCCGGAGTCCATCAAACGGCCCGAGGCGCCGGTCCATGCGGGATGCACGGTGGGGTCGATATCCAGCGACAGCTGGTCACCCTCTTTGCCGTAGGTCGAGCGCATTTGCAGGATTGTGCCATCGGTCATCTTGACGTTGATGTCGTGGTAATCGGGGTGGATGTCTTTTTTCATCTGACCAGTCCTTACGCTTTCTTGGGCTTATAGGTGCTGTCTTCGGCGATACGGGCCGACTTTCCGCGACGGGCGCGCAAGTAATACAGCTTGGCACGGCGGACGCGGCCACGGCGGACCACTTCGATGCCTTCGATGTTGGTCGAATAGAGCGGGAACATACGCTCCACACCTTCGCCGAATGAAATCTTGCGGACGGTGAACGATCCGGCAATGCCTGCGCCGTTCTGGCGGCTGATGCAGACACCTTCGAAGTTCTGCACGCGGGTACGCGTGCCTTCCGTCACCTTAAAGCCGACGCGGATGGTGTCGCCGGCCTTGAAATCGGGAATAGTCTTGCCAAGCTCGGCAATCTGTTCCGCTTCGATCTGAGCGATCAGATTCATCGCTATACTCCTGGGTTGCTTGCGGTTTGTTTCCGCAAAGTGTTTCGCGCCCCGAGAGCTGATGGTCTTTAACCGGATCCCACTAACCAGATGTCAGCAGTCCGCCCCAGATCGGATCGTCATTATCTATGTGGTGCCTTGGGCGCGTATGGATGCCGGATGCAAAGATAACCCGGTTAAGTCGCACGCCTTTCGGCCCCCGACTCGGACGTTGCCGGGCAGGGTGCGTGGGATTTAGGACAGATGAGGGGGCAATGCAAGCGAAGGCTTGTCATGCGGCACGACGCAGGCCGCGCAAATGTGGCGCTTCACTTCTCGCGTTTTTCCCACATGTCTGGCCGCCGCTGCTGTGTGATTGCTTCTGCTTGGGTCTGCCGCCACTTTGCGATCTCGCCGTGATTGCCGGATGTCAGCACATCGGGGATGCTCAGCCCCTGCCATTCGGCGGGGCGGGTGTATTGTGGATGCTCCAGCAGGCCGCTGGAATGGCTTTCCTCAACGGCGCTCTGGGTATTGCCCAACACGCCTGGCCGCAGGCGCAACGCGGCGTCGATCATCGCCTGCGCGGCAATCTCGCCGCCGGTCATTACGAAATCGCCCAGCGATACCTCGACGGCGCCGTAATGCTGGATCACACGTTCGTCCAGACCTTCAAACCGGCCGCAGATCAGCGTCATGCCGGGGGCCTGCGCGAGTTTCTGCGCCATCGCCTGATCAAAGCGCGGGCCGCGCGGGCTGAGGTAAATCAGCGGGCTACCAAGTGCGGCGGTGGCCTGCGCCGCCTCGATAGCGGCGCCCATCACGTCGGCACGCAGGACCATACCGGCGCCGCCGCCTGCAGGCGTGTCGTCGACATTGCGGTGTTTGCCGATGCCAAATTCGCGCAGGTCGTGCGTCTCAAGCTCCCACAGGCCGTCCTGCAGGGCGCGGCCTGTCAGGCTCTCCCCCAGTATGCCGGGAAACGCCTGCGGCAGCAGCGTAATGACCTGCACGCGCCATGCACGGGCTAGCCTCTGGGGGCCATCCATCAAGTCGGGCGGCTGCGCGCTGGCGGACGCGAGTTTACGGCCATGCGAGCGCGCAGGCGATGGATCGGGGGATGTGGGCGGGCCGGGCATGCTGAGGGCCATAGCCCGCGCCGCATGGCATTGGCAAGCGGGCGCGGCGTCAGGCGGCCATACGGCACAGCACGGCCTCATGCGCCTTCAGGCTGCGCGGGGCATCGGAGCTATAGCTGCCGGGGCCGTGCGTGCGCAATGCGGGGAACAGCGCAATTAACTCGCGCCGCGATGCGTCGCCCAACGCATCGAAGGACGACATCGCCAAAGCGGGTCGTCGAGGCCTGATGAAAATCGTTGTTCAGATAATCCAGCGTCCCGCCGGTTTGATTGGCAAACGAGACCGGATTACCGCTGCTATCGAAAATTTGGATGGTCGACCCGTCGTTTGACGTTGTGGTTAACCGGTAAGTGCCGCCCGCAACCACGTTCAGCGCGCCAGTGTATATGACGCCGAAGTCCGAAGGATCACCAGTGGTGCCGCGAATGGTGTTTGTAAGCCCACCTTCGTCAAAGTCGGTGACATATCCCGACCCGGTGCGCGTGCCGCCCTCAATGTAATGTCAAAGGCCTGACCGGCTGAGCTTGAGAAGTCGTAGTCGAACGTCTCAAAGTGCCACGCGCCCGGCACCGCGCCGTCGCCGCGCAGATAATCGTCACCAGCCCGGCCAATGATTGTGTCGTTGCCTAGCCCGCCCGTCAGCGTATCCGCACCGGTCGCGCCGGTAATCGCCTGATCCCCTTGTGTCGCCGGATTGGTGTTATCGTTGTTTGCCATCGGGCCCCCGGATGTGCCGTGGACCGTGCCCGATTTGCTGGGGTGAGCCACATTTAGCCTTCCTCACCATACGCTCGGGTGACGCCCGAATTCCGGTCAGCATGAGGCAATCTTTGGGCACCACATCCATAGGGGTGACGCGGTCTAGGCTAGCGCGATGACGCCAAAAATCACCAGGAGGAATAGCACCAGCGCCACGACAATCAGTAGCTTGGCACCCGACAGGGCAAGGCCCGACAAGTTATTAAAGCCCAGAAGCGCGGCAATAGCCGCAACGGCCAAAAGTATGAGGATCCATTTGAGCACGGGAGATACCTTTCACTTGGTGATCTTTGACATTCACCACAGACGAGGGGTCATACCAGTTAAACACCGCGATTGGCCTCAGGGTTCCCTTAGGTCACCCAGCGGTATTCGCCCCTGATTTTACTCCTCTGGCATCAGCCCCTCTGGCGGATCGGCGATAATGCGGCCCGCAGCCAGATCGACGGTCGGCACCGACGCTTGGGTAAACGGCAGCAACACGGTTTCGGGCGTGCCTGTCATGGCGATTTCCAGCAGATCGGCCGCGCCGTGGTTCAACACAGCCTTCACCTGCCCCAGTCGTGCGCCGCCGGTGTCATACACCTCCAAGCCCACCAGATCGGCATGGTAATACTCATCATCCGGCAGCCCCGGCAACTTGGCCCGCGCCACAAACAGGCGGGTGCCGCGCAGGGCGTCTGCTGCTTCTTTGGTGGTGATGCCCGACAGGCGCGCGGTGTAGCCACCCTTGACTTGCCCGAGCAACGTAACGGAATGGGTCTGTGACCCGTCCTCTGTCGCCAACGGGCCGTATGCGGCGATATCTTCGGGATTGGCCGCAAAACTCTTGAGGCGCACGTCGCCCTGCACCCCAAAGGAGCCGGCGATCGCGCCGATGCAGATCATATCGCCATTCTGGCCCGTCTCATCCGTTTCGCTCATCGCGTCTCTCCCCGGCACAGACCGCGCATCACTTGCCCGCCCGCCTCTGCGCAATCCTGCGCGTGTTGGTTTTTGGCATATCCCCATCCGGCAAGGAAGAGGACAGCCCAGAAAATCAGTTTGCGCAGCACGCTAGCGCCGCAATGGTGCGCGCGGCGCCGTACGCTCTTCCCAGCCGGCTGTCTCAAGCTCCGGGGTCAGGCTGTCTGCCTCGGGCCATCCGGCGCAAAGATAGGCGACCAGCGTCCAGCCCTCTGGCACGTCCAGATCGCGGCCCAGTTGCACCGGGTCAATGATTGATACCCAGCCGACGCCTAGCCCTTCGGCCCGTGCGGCCAGCCAGAAATGCGTGACGGCACCGACAACCGAATAGCGCCGCATCTCCGGCATGGTGGCGGCGCCTAGGCCCGCGCCCTTGCAGGTATCCTCGTCGCAATAGACCGCCAGTTGCACTGGCGCGTCGCGCATGCCCGACAGCTTGAGCGTGCCGTAGATCTGCGCACGCTCGCCGTCGTAACCTGCCAGTGCATTGGCGTTTGCCACCTCAAAATTGGCCAGTGCGGCATCGCGCGCGGCTGCGCTCTGCACCCGTATCACGCGCCACGGCTCACTCAGGCCCACAGACGGTGCCATATGAAACGCGTCGAGGCAGCGCGTCAGCACTGCCTCGTCCACTTCGTCTATGCAAAAGCGTCGCACGTCGCGCCGCCAACGCATCAGATCGGCCAGCTGCAACTGGAAGTCTTGTGTGAACTGAGACATTCCGGGTGCGCCCCCAATCCGCGATTAGCAGCTTACTCTGTCGCTGCTTCTTCGGCAGGTGCTTCCTCGGCGGGCGCTTCTTCGACGGGGGCGTTCTTGGCCTCCTCAAGGGCGGCTGCCTTGGCTGTACGCTCTTCTGCGCGGTCCTGTGCTTTCTTGCCGGGAACGCCTTTTTTCAGGTTGACGCGCTCGGTCTTGGGGCGGGCGCCTGCGGCCTCAAGCATGCGGGCAATACGGTCGGTCGGTTGTGCGCCTTGGTCCAGCCAGTACTGGATGCGCTCCATGTTCATCTTGACGCGCTCTTCGCTGTCTTTGGCGAGCAGCGGGTTATATGTGCCCAGCTTTTCGATAAAGCGGCCGTCGCGCGGCATGCGGCTGTCGGCGGCGACGATGGCATAGTGGGGGCGCTTTTTGCTGCCGCCGCGGGCGAGACGAATTTTCATGGCCATGGTGAGTATCTCCTAAAGAATTGTTTACGATTGGTGCTGTTTATGGTGCTGAATGACTTCAGCGATGACGAAGTTCAGAAACTTCTTGGCGAATTCAGGGTCCAGATCGGCCTGTGTTGCCAAATCCTCCAGACGCGCGATCTGCGCGGCTTCGCGCGCGGGATCGGACGGGGGAAGGTTGTGCTCGGCCTTGAGCAGGCCGACGGATTGCGTGTGCTTGAACCGCTCGCCCAGCGTATAGACAAGGATCGCGTCCAGCCTGTCGATGCTGGCGCGGTGATCCTTGAGCAATTGTGCGGCGCGTTCGGCAGTGTTGATCACGATGCTGCCTTCGCTTCTGCGGGAACGAGTCCCAGTTCAGCAGGCGATGGGTGGCGATAGATCATGTCCTCGCCCATATGCGGGTTTGTATATGTCCGCTCGTAGGTCGCGCCCATCCGCTCGGCCAGCGCGATTGAGCGGGTGTTGCCCGGCACGATATGCGAGCCGACTGAGGCGAGGCCTAAATTGGTATAGCCCCATGCGCGGGCGGCAATAGCGGCCTCATAGGCGATGCCGCGCCCTTCGAAGCCCTCAAAGACGACATAACCCAGCTCGGGCTCGGGCCAGCCTTCGGGCGCCCAGATGCCGACCAGGCCGCAGGGCAGGCCAGACGCCTTGTCCTCGATGATGAAATAGCCATAACCGCGCAGCGCCCAGTGGCCCATGTTCATCGCAAACCAGCGCCACGCGCTGCTTCGGTCAGGCTCGTGACCAAACCCTGCCGAGCGGACGGGATCCATCAGGAATTCGATCGTTGGCTCTATATCGCCCTGTTCCGGTGCGCGCAGGATCAGGCGCTCTGTTTCGATGCGGGGAATGTTAGACATCATGGCGGGTATCCTCCGCATTAAATGTGAGTGTGATTTGAGAGGTTGCGCGCCTCCCACGAGAGTATCTGAGCTGAGTTAAAGTCATTTTTTTCGTCCAAAGCCGGATAAACCTTGGGGAAGGCCGCCCCCGCCCATGCCACCAAGTCCGCCGGGCAGCTTGCCGACCATCTTCTTGGCGGCTTGCTCCAGCGCCTTGGGGTCCATGCCGCCGGCCATTTCCTCAGGCGTCGGGCCGCCTTTGCCAAACATGCCCTTCATGGCTTGCTTCAGCATGCCGCCTTTGCCCATTTTCTTCATCATGTCGGCCATCTGGCGGTGCATTTTCAGCAGCTGGTTCAGCTGGCTGACCTCTAGGCCCGCACCCTTGGCAATACGCTTTTTACGGCTGGCCTGCAGGATCTGTGGATTGGCGCGCTCTTTCTTGGTCATCGATTGGACCAAGGCGATCTGGCGTGCGATCACCTTGTCGTCAAATCCGGCCTCTTGTACCTGTTTCGCCATCTTGCCCATGCCGGGCATCATGCCCATGACCGACTCCATGCCGCCCATCTTTTGCATCTGTTCCAGCTGCATCCGCAGGTCATTCATATTGAACTGACCCTTTTGGAAGCGCTTCATCATCCGCTCGGCCTGTTCGGCCTCGATGGTCGCTTGGGCCTTTTCGACGAGGCTGACGATGTCGCCCATGCCAAGGATGCGGCCTGCAACGCGCTCCGGATCGAACGTCTCGATGGCGTCCATCTTTTCGCCGAGACCGACAAAGCGGATGGGCTTGCCAGTGACGGCGCGCATCGACAGGGCCGCACCGCCGCGACCGTCGCCATCCATGCGGGTCAGGACCACGCCGGTCACGCCGATCTTGTCGTCAAATTCGGTAGCGACGTTTACCGCGTCCTGGCCGGTGAGGCCGTCAACGACCAGCAGCGTCTCGCGCGGGTTCGTGGCGTCGCGCACAGCTGCGGCCTGCGCGATTAGCTCGGCGTCGATATGCAGGCGGCCCGCGGTGTCGAGCATATAGACGTCGTAGCCGCCCAAGGACGCCTGCGTTTTCGCGCGCTTTGCGATCTGAACGGGGTCCTCGCCCTTAACGATGGGCAGGGTATCGACGCCGATCTGCTTGCCGAGGATCGCGAGCTGCTCCATCGCCGCGGGGCGGTTGACGTCCAGCGACGCCATCAGCACGCGCTTGCCCTCACGCTCGGTCAGGCGCTTGGCCAGCTTGGCGGTGGTCGTTGTCTTGCCCGAGCCTTGAAGGCCGACCATCAGGATCGGCGCAGGGGCATTGTCGATCTTAAGCGCGCCGGGATCGCCATCACCGCGCAAAGTGTCGATCAGCGCGTCATGCACGATCTTGACGACTTGCTGGCCGGGCGTAATGGATTTCAGCACCGACTTGCCGGTAGCCTGTTCTTGCACCTTTTTGACGAAATCGCGCGCGACGGGCAGCGACACGTCCGCCTCCAGCAGGGCGACGCGCACTTCGCGCAGGGCCGTCTTGACGTCATCTTCGCTGAGCGCGCCTTGCTTTGTCAGGCGGTCAAAGACACCAGAGAGGCGTTCGGATAGATTTTCAAACATTGCTGTCTCTCCTCGCGCCGCGCTACAGAACTGCGGCCCAAACCAGCAGCGCCCCCGTGGGCGCATACGCGCTGACGGAGGGCGATCCCGGCCATGGGCCATGGGACCGGAAGGCATCATGCTTCCGGGAATTGGGCGCTGTGTATGCGCGCGGGCCGCGCGAGTCAAGGCAGGCTGGCCCTTGCGCGCGGGTGCGCCATCAGATCACAGTGCGGGGCATTCCAGCCAAAGGCCATTCATGGATAATTGGGACGAGATTAGAACAGCCTATCACGTCGCGCGCGCAGGCACAGTCAGCGGCGCGGCCGAGGCGCTGGGCGTGCACCACGCCACCGTCATCCGTCATATCGACGCGCTGGAGGCGCGGTTGGGCGTGCGCCTGTTCCAGCGCCACGCACGCGGATACACCCCCACCGAGGCGGGCGATGATCTGCTGCGCGTGGCGAAGGGGGCAGACGAACAGTTTGCCCAATTGGCCGGGCGGATCAAGGGGCATGGCGGCGACGTCAGCGGCGATCTGGTGGTGACGTCGCTGGGCGCGTTCAATCATTTCCTCGTGCCCGCGCTGGCCGAGTTTCAGCAGGCACACCCTGATTTGACGGTGCGCCACCTAACCGGCGAACGCCTGTTTCGGCTAGAGTATGGCGAGGCGCATGTCGCAGTCCGTGCCGGCGCCGCGCCGGATCAGCCCGACAATGTGGTCCAGCCGTTTTTCCACCAGCCTGTCGCGCTGTATGCCAGTGCCGCCTATGTCCTGCGCCATGGCCAGCCAGACGGGGTGGAGGCGCTGGACGGTCATCGCTTTGTCGGGCCGGGCGACGCGCAGTCTCGCGCGCCTCATGCCCGCTGGCTGGCCGGCGCCGTGCCTGAGGAGGCGGTCGTGTTTCGCAGTGACGACGTCCATGCGCAATGGGCGGCCATCGCCGCAGGGGCTGGCATCGGCTTTGTTCCATGCGCGCAGGCGGGCCAGATGGATGGGCTTATCCAGATCGCGCCACCGCAACCGGATTGGGCGGCCGCACTTTGGCTGGTCAGCCATGTTGATCTGCATCGCACAGCCAAAGTGCAGGCACTGCTGGCATTTCTAAAGGAGCGCGCGGAGGGTTGGGGGCGTGCGTCGCCGAAAGCATCATGAGCGAGGCGATGCGCGGGCATCTGGCAATGTTGGCGTTCTCCGGCCTGATCGCTGGCTCGTTCGCGCTTGGATCGCTTGCCGCGCCGCACATCGCACCGGCAGCGCTGAACGCCATGCGCTTTGTCATGGCCGCCGTGATGATGGGCATCTGGGCCTTGGCGACAACAGGCATCACGCGCACGGATTTTGCCGCGCCGTGGCGCTATGGCATCCTCGGCGTGTTGATGAGCCTCTATTTTGTTCTGATGTTCGAGGGCCTGAAAACGGCGCCGCCTGTATCAATGGCCGCGGTTTTTACCCTGTCGCCGATCCTGTCAGGCATCGCGGGTTACATCCTGCTGCGCCAGATCGCGACGCGCCGCATGGCTCTGGCGCTGGCCGTCGGCGCGGCGGGCGCGCTGTGGGTGATATTTCGTGCTGATATAGCGGCGCTACTGGAATTCCAGATCGGCCGGGGCGAGGCGATCTATTTCTGGGGTTGCGTGGCCCATGCGGTTTACACACCGCTCGTTCGGATGCTGAACCGGGGGCAATCGCCTGTCGTGTTCTCCTTTGGCGCGATTACAGCAGCGGCTATTATACTGACCGTGCTCGGCGCGCCTGATTTGCTACGGATGGACTGGGGCGCGATGCCGGTAATCGTCTGGATTACGTTGGCCTACGTCACTATATTCGCCACGGCGCTGTCCATCGTCATGCTTCAATATGCGTCACTGCGCCTGCCCAGTGCCAAGGTGATGGCATATACCTATCTGACCCCAAGTTGGGTCATATGCTGGCAGATTGCGCTGGGTCATCCGCTGCCCCCTGCGCTGGTCCTGATTGGTGTCGCGCTGACCATTGTGGCGCTGGGCCTGCTACTGAAAAACGAGGGTTAAACTGTGCAGCCGGGAACCATTCGCGCCGCCGGGGCGTTGGATGCCAATACAAATCATCCAAAGGGACATTATTCTATGCGTAACATCATTTATCTCGTCGGCCTGGTCGTCATCGTTCTGGCCATCGTCAGTTTCGTTCTGTAACGCGCCATTGTCGGGGTGATGCGCAAGGCGCGTCCCCCGATCAACGCGTCCCGCTAAATTCGGCGGCTAAAAACATCTCGAACGCGTCCAGATCAATGGGTTCGAACTGACCAAAGCCTTGCATCCAGATGGATGCCGCGCGCAGGCCGCTGGGCTCCAGCTTGCACCATGTCACCCTTCCATGCCTGTCCTGACTGATTAGCCCCGCACGGCCAAGTATCCCCAGATGCTTGGATATTGCTGCAAGGCTAATATCGAACGGCTCTGCCACATCGGTGACTGCCATATCATCCTCCAGCAGCATCGACAGGATCGCGCGGCGCGTGGGATCGGCAAGTGCCGCAAAGGTAAGGTCGAGCGTTGAGGTCATTCACCCTCCAAACGTTGCGCCAGATCAATGGCAGTGGCAGAGGCAGCCGTTACAATCATTCCAATCGCTCTAGTCACGAAAGGAAAGCACATCTTCAATCATATCATGATCCCCGTCGATCTGGTCCACAAGGACAAGCAGCAAAAGGCGCTTGCCGTCGCGGGCGAGTTAGCGAAATTGCACGGTGCCAAGGTACATGTCGTCAGTGTTGGCGGTGATTTACCGGGCAGTCTGGGGCACAACCCCAAGGAATTCGGCGACCTGCTTGACGTTTTCGCAGCCGGTCTCCGGGATGAGTATGGCGCCGATGTCGAGGCGTATCCGATCACGGCTAACGATCCGTCGGTCGATACCACCCGCAAGCTGATGCAGGCGATTGAGGATATCGGCGCCGATCTGGTGATTATGGCGTCACACCAGCCGGGCGTGATGGAGCACATATTCAGCTCTCATGGCGGCTACATTGCTCAACATGCCAAATGCTCGGTCTTTGTCGTTCGCTGACGTGCGTTGGTTACTCAACCGATTGGTTGAATAACGCTGGGCCGTAGAAAACGAGGCATATGGCCCGGCACCTGCGCGCACCCTTGCATGCGCGCGGCGAAAATAATAAATGTTTATAGTGCGTTATGATGGCAGCACGTGCTGCGCGCCGCCGCTTGACTCAATGCCCCCTGCCGCATAGCAATGCCGGGAACCGTCGTTGCCAAAGGCATGCACCGTGACCGAACCCGACCATCGCGCCAGACTTCGCGATCTCGAGGCGAAGATCGATGCACTCAAGACACCCAAGGGCGTCAAGGCACATTCGGAAGAACACTATTCGCAGGCCAATTTGGCATGGCGCATGGTGATCGAATTAGTCGCCGGTCTGTTGATCGGCTTTGGCATTGGATACGGGCTGGATCGCCTGTTGGGCACGCTGCCCATATTTCTGGTGCTCTTTACATTGTTGGGCTTGGCCGCCGGGATCAAGGTAATGATCCGCAGCGCGCAAGAGATCCAGCAAAAGCAGATGGCCGAAGAGGCCGCAGATCAGGCAGGCGCGAGCCGCCGGGACGAGAGGGCAAAAGATGGCGACTGAAGCAAATGGTGCCGCAGAGCAGACCACCGGGCTGGTTTTCCACCCGATGGACCAGTTCATCATCAAGCCGCTCTTTGGCGATGGCGCGGTTGGCATCTTTACCGTCACCAACGTCACGCTTTGGATGGCGATTACCGTTATCGCGACTGTCGCGCTGCTGGTCCTCGGCTCCTCGGGGCGCTCAACTATCCCCACGCGGATGCAGTCGCTGGCCGAGCTGTGCTACGGCTTTATCCGGAAAATGGTCGAGGATGTGGCGGGCCGCGACGCGCTGCCGTATTTCCCTTATATCATGACGATCTTTATGTTTGTGGTCATGGCCAATTTTGTCGGCCTTCTGCCCGGCGCGTTTACAACAACCAGCCATATCGGTGTCACGGCCCTGCTGGCCTTGCTGGTTTTTGTCTCGGTCACCGTCATCGGCTTCGTCAAGCATGGCGCAGGTTTCCTCAGCCTCTTCTGGATAAGCGCGGCTCCTTTGCCGCTGCGGCCCATTCTGGCCCTGATTGAAGTGATCTCGTACTTTGTGCGCCCCGTCAGCCACTCCATTCGTCTGGCTGGTAACATGATGGCCGGCCACGCGGTGATGAAAGTGTTCGCGGCCTTCGCGCCAATGATCATCATCTCGACGGGCATTGGCCTTGTGGTCACGCCCCTGTCGATCCTCGCGATCTCGGCGATCTATGCGCTGGAAATTCTCGTAGCCTTCATTCAGGCCTACGTCTTTACCATTCTCACCTGTGTTTATCTCAAGGATGCGCTGCACCCGGCGCACTGATCCGCAGGCGGAAATATCGGCGGGGTGACCTGCCATTTGAACGAACGAAATAACGCAAATCCACAGTAAGGAGACATCTCATGGAAGGCGATATCGCAACAATGGGCGCATATATCGGCGCAGGTCTGGCATCAGTCGGCATGGGCGGCGCAGCCGTCGGTGTGGGTAATGTTGTCGGCAATTTTCTGTCCGGCGCCCTGCGCAACCCCTCGGCCGCTGCTGGCCAGACAGCTACAATGTTCATCGGCATCGCGTTCGCCGAAGCGCTGGGGATCTTCTCGTTCCTCGTCGCGCTTCTGCTGATGTTCGCCGTCTAAGAACTACGGTAGACTGATCCTTACGGGACGGGTGAAGGGCGCGCTACCCTTCACCCTCTCTGGCTCGCAAGTTCCTGAGAAAGGACGATACCCATGGCAACCGAAACTGCCGCCGCGACGGGTGGGCACGTCAGCCCCATCGCCCTCGAAGAGGCCGGCGTCTGCGTCGACTCAGCTGGCGGTGCCATAGGCCTGCCACAGCTTTGCCCCGACTGGATGGGCAATCAGATATTCTGGCTGCTGGTCACGCTGGTCGTGATCTTTTTCGTGCTGTCGCGCATCGCGCTGCCGCGCATCGCAGCCGTCCTGGCCGAGCGTCAGGGCACCATCACCAATGACATCGCCGCCGCCGAAGACCTCAAGGTCAAGGCGAGCGAGGCCGAAAAGGCCTATGAGAAGGCGCTGGCCGACGCCCGCACCGCCGCCAACGAGATCGTCGCCCAGACGAAGGCAGACATTAAGGCCGACCTGGACAAAGCGATGGTCAAGGCCGACGCAGAAATCGCTGCCAAGACCGCCGAAGGCGAGAAGGCCATAAACGAGATCCGCGCCAATGCGCTGGAGTCAGTCAAGGACGTGGCCAAGGATACGGCTCGCGAAATCGTTGCAGCGATGGGTGGCAAGGCCGATGCCAAAACCGTCAACGCCGCCGTCACCTCGCAGATGAAAGGGTAACTCCATGCGCAGTATTGCAACCATGATCGCCCTCATTGCCGCCAGCCCCGCACTGGCCGCCGGCGGCCCGTTCGTCTCGCTGTCGAATACGAACTTCGTTGTGATGATCTCGTTCATCTTGTTCGTTGCCTTCCTCATCTACCTCAAGGTGCCGGGTAAAATCGGCGAGCTGCTGGACAAGCGCGCCGACGGCATCAAGTCTGAACTGGACGAGGCCCGCGCCCTGCGCGAAGAGGCGCAAGCGCTGCTTGCCACGTTCGAGCGTCAGCAAAAGGATGTGCAGGAACAGGCCGACCGCATCGTTACGCAGGCCAAGTCGGAGGCGACAGCCGCGTCCAAGCAAGCGCGCGAGGATCTAAAGAAGTCCATTGCTCGCAGGCTTCAGGCCGCCGAAGACCGCATCGCCTCTGCCGAGGCTGGCGCAGTGCGCGAAGTGCGCGACCGTGCCGTGGCGATTGCCATTGCCGCCGCGCGCGACGTGATCGCCAAGCAGATGAGCGCCGCCGAGGCGAACAAGCTGATCGACGATGGTATCTCTACGGTCGAGGCGAAACTGCACTAGGCTGGGCCCCAGCCAAAAAATGCAAAACCCGGCGCATCGCAAGGCGCCGGGTTTTTTCGTTCTGGTGGCCCGTAATTAGCCCCTCGAAATGAAAGGGGGCCGTTGATCCGGCCCCTCGATCATTCTGCTTCGATTGTCTCGTCGTCTGCCTGTCGTTCGTTATGTCTGGTGCGATGCCCCAATCAGGCGTTGTCCTGCCAACGAGGCGGGCGCCGTTTTTGGTGCGTCGCGGTTGATCATATTCAATGAGGTTTGGAACGCGGGTCTGGCCATAGCTGCGGTCATAAGACCGGTGAGCGCTAGAAGGCCCAAGGGCAACTGCGCGCCGCCAATCATCGGCTACCTTCCGGCAAACGGTTAGCGCTGCTCAATCCAGTGATGTATGCGGCGCCCGTTTTCATGCAGTGTGGTTCCCCGGTGCCGATACGGCTAAATTGGCAAAAAATTCGCATATCTTGATGCTGGGGCTAGATATAGGCGGAAAGCTGCGAATCGGTCAACATGCAGAAGCGCAAAAAGAGCGTGAGCCATGGCCGGATCGCAGGTGCGCGAGGCAAAAACCGAATCGTTTCGGGAGGTTGACTGCGCCAAAAAAAACTTGGCGCTAGCCGTTTTCCCGCAGCACATGTCCCGCAAGGTAGAGAGAGCCGCAAATCAATACGCGGGCATTGGGCGCGCGCTGGATGATGCCCGACAACGCGGCGCGCACATTGGGCGCGACATGCGCGGCCAGTCCCGCCGCCTCGGCGGCAGCGGCGGTGTCCTCGGCGGGCAACGTGTTCGCCTCACCGGGTATGGATACGGCGGTCAGGCTGGCTGCCTGCGCTGCCAAGGGCCGCAAGTATCCGGCGATATCCTTGGTGTTAAGCATCCCGCAGATCAGATGCGTGGGCCGCGCGGGCAGGCTGGCCAGATGCCGGCCCAGCGCCTCGCCTGCTGACGCATTATGACCGCCGTCCAGCCACAACTCGGCTCCCGGTGCCATCTCGGCTAGCGCGCCGCTGTCCAAGCGCTGCATCCGGGCGGGCCACTGGGCGCGTGTTACGGCGGCCTCGGCGGCAATCTCGCCTTTTTCTAGATAACGCAGCGCCGCCAGCGCCGCGCCCGCGTTGTCGATCTGATGCGCGCCGGGCAGGTTCGGCAAAGGCAGATCAAGCAGGCCGCGCTCGTCCTGATAGATCATGCGCCCATGCTCGGCTGCGACATGCCAATGCTGCCCTTGAGCCAAAAGAGGCGCATTGTGCCGGGCTGCGATAGCCTCAATCACGTCCATAGCCTCATCGGGTTGCGGGCCGACGACGCAGGGCACGCCGCGCTTAATGATGCCAGCTTTCTCGCCCGCGATCTTGGCAAGTGTGTTGCCCAGATATTGCTCGTGGTCGATGCTGACGGGGGTGATGATCGTCAGGGCCGGCTCCGCCACCACGTTGGTCGCGTCCAGCCGCCCGCCAAGGCCGACCTCCAGCAAGGTATAATCCGCTGGTGTGCGCGACATGGCGAGCAAGGCAGCACAGGTCGTGATCTCAAAATAGGTAATGTTCCCGGCACCGTTGGCGACATAGCACTCATCCAGCACAGCGCTCAGAGCATCCTCAGATATCAGAGTCCCTGCCAGTCTGATCCGCTCGTGAAAACGCGCCAGATGGGGTGACGTATAGGCGTGGACGGCTGCGCCCTCCGCCTCTAGCCCCGCGCGGATCATCGCCTGTGTGCTGCCCTTGCCATTCGTCCCGGCGATATGAATCACGGGCGGCAGGGCGTTCTGCGGATTTCCCAGTGCGTCCAGCAGGCGCCAGACACGATCCAGCGTCAGGTCGATGATCTTGGGGTGCAGCGCCATCATCCGCTCGAGGATGACGTCCGATCCCGGCGCACGGCTGCCCGGCCCGGTCATTTTTGGCCCGCAGCCTCGGGATCTGCGGCGGGCGCAGGTTTCTTGGCCGGGATATCGGGTACCGAAGGCTCGTTTTCATCAAGCCGTGGTGGCGGCAGATCGCCCGCGACGGCGGGCGGCAGGCCCAACAGCAGCCGGGTGATGCCGATCAACTCGTCCCGCATCCTAGGGCGGGGCGTGACGCGGTCCAGCATCCCGTGATCCAGCAGGTACTCGGCGCGTTGGAAGCCTTCGGGCAATTTTTCGCGGATCGTCTGTTCGATCACACGCGGCCCGGCAAAGCAGATTAGCGCGTTCGGCTCGGCGATCTGAATGTCGCCCAGCATCGCGTATGAGGCGGTAACGCCGCCCGTTGTTGGATGCGTCAACACCACGATATAGGGCAGGCCTGCTTCTTTTAGCATTTGGATCGCAACGGTCGTGCGCGGCATCTGCATCAGCGACAGGATACCCTCCTGCATCCGCGCGCCGCCAGCGGCGGAAAACAGGACCAGCGGTCGCTTCAGCTTTACCGCCGTCTGGGCGGCGGCGATGATTGCGTTGCCCACATACATGCCCATAGACCCGGCCATGAAGCTGAAATCCTGCGCTGCGGCCACGATGGGCGTGCGCCCAATCTCGCCTGTGGCAACAAGCATCGCCTCTTTTTCGCCAGTGGCTTTCTGAGCGGCCTTCAGGCGGTCGGGATAGCGTTTCTGGTCGCGGAAATGTAGTGGATCGACCTTGGGTGCGGGCACTGAGATCTCGGCAAACACGCCACCGTCAAACAACGCCTGAAACCGTGCGCGCGGCGCGATGTGCATGTGATGCCCGCAAGACGTGCAGACGTTCAGATTCTGGCTCAGTTCGCGGTGAAACAGCATGGTGCCGCACTCGTCGCACTTGCTCCACAGGTTCTCGGGCATCTCGCGGCGCGAGAAGATCGAGTTGATGCGCGGACGCATGTAGTTCGTGATCCAGTTCATGGGGCCTGCCTGTCTGACGCGTTCGCCCTGAAATAAGCTGCGCGCCGCCGAAATGCAATCAGACGCGCAAGGCCAGCCGCGCGGCGAGGTATGAGCAGAGCAGGATCATCAGATCCATCGGCATCCATTTCAGCATGAGGGCAGTGTCGCCAGGGCCGAAGGGGTAGGTTGCCAGCGCCAGCCCATCGAAATACCCCGTCGGCGCCACCAGCGCGATGGCGCTGAAATTATTGACCAGATGCAGCGCAATAGCCGGCCCCAGCGTGCCACAGCGCGCAGTCAGGTCAGCGGCGGCTAGGCCAAAGAGGATCGCCCAGATCACGATCAGCCACGTCGCATCGCCCATCACGCCCGGCTGATAATGCAACATCCCGAACAGCACGGCAGGCAGGCCCATCCAAATCGCTGGGTGACGGAAGCGCGCAGCTAGCTGGCTCTGGATATAGCCGCGAAAGACGACCTCCTCGGTCCCGGTCTGAATGGCGAGGCCCAGCAGTGTCAGGGGCAGCAGGGGCAGCCAGTCGGTTAAGGCGAGGCTCCGTTCCAGCGGTACGGGGTCCAGCAGGTGTAGCAGCGACGCGGCGACATAAATGCCGCTCATGTAGAGGATCACGCGCAGCCCTTGGCGCGTTGCAGGGCTGATGGCGCCGATCAGGGTGCCAAGTCTGCGTTTGTGAACCAGCGGCAGGATTACGGCCAACGCGAGGGTCAGCAGCCCGAACGCAAAGAGATTGACAAGCGCGCCGCCCGCTGTCGTGGCATTTGCGATGCCTTGGCCATCGGCCCCCCACGTTTCAGGCGGAAGCAGTGTGTTGCAAAGCCAGCCATACCCCACCGACAGGGCCAGAAACAGCGCAGTTGTCAGCACAGCACCCAGCAGCAGCCGCCACAGGGACGCCGTCGCGCGGGCAGGATCGACAAGGGGTTTATAGGCCGGATATCGCATGGCGCGACGCTACCCCCGCGCGCACGGAGGCGCAATCGCGCGCGGACACGCACGCCCCAGACTTGCACCGCGCTGGTCGCTCGCCTATTCCAGAGGCAGCAAACTTTCAGCCCAGGTTACCGCGAGGCCATCATGACCAAGTTCGACAAATCCAAACTGCCCAGCCGTTATGTCACCGAAGGCCCGTCCAGGGCGCCGCACCGCTCGTACATGTACGCCATGGGCCTGAGCGAGGAGGAGATTCACCAGCCCCTCGTCGGTGTCGCAACCTGCTGGAACGAGGCCGCGCCGTGCAACATCGCGCTGTCGCGTCAGGCCCAAGCGGTCAAAATGGGGGTAAAGGCCGCTAGCGGTACGCCGCGCGAATTTACCACCATCACCGTTACAGACGGCATCGCGATGGGCCACGAGGGGATGCGCAGCAGCCTCGCCAGCCGCGAGGCGATTGCCGACACGGTCGAGTTGACCATGCGCGGCCACGCCTATGACGCCATCGTTGGCCTAGCGGGCTGCGACAAGTCGCTGCCAGGCATGATGATGGCAATGGTGCGGCTGAACACACCATCGGTCTTTATCTACGGTGGCTCGATCCTGCCGGGCCGCGCGCCCCAGGTCCAAGAGATCCCCGAGGATTTTCGTAGCCGCGACCTGACCGTGCAGGACATGTTCGAGGCCGTTGGCCGCCATCAGAACGGCACGATGTCAGACGCGGCGCTGGACATGCTAGAGCGTGTCGCCTGCCCCAGTGCGGGCGCATGCGGTGGCCAGTTTACCGCCAACACGATGGCTTGCGTGTCCGAGGCCATCGGCCTTGCGCTGATGAACAGCTCCGGTATGCCGGCCCCCTACGAGAGCCGCGATCAGTATGGCGAGGCGTCGGGCCGCGCGGTAATGAATCTGGTCGAACAGAACATCCGCGCTCGCGATGTTGTCACGCTCAAATCTCTCCAAAACGCGGCGCGCGTCGTTGCCTGCACCGGCGGGTCGACCAATGCGGGTCTGCACCTGCCCGCGATTGCGCATGAGGCGGGCATCGATTTCTTCCTAGAGGATGTGTGCGACATTTTCCGCGACACGCCCTACTTCGTCGATCTAAAGCCGGGCGGGCAATATGTGGCCAAGGATCTCTATGACGTGGGCGGCATCCCCGTCGTGATGAAAGAACTGCGCAAGGCGGGCCTCATCCATGAGGATTGCATCACAGCCAGCGGGCGCAGCATCGGCGAAGAGCTGGACCTGATCAGTCGCGAGGCAGATGGCAAGGTGATCTACTCGATTGATGCGCCGATCACGAAAACCGGCGGTGTTGTCGGCCTCAAGGGCAATCTGGCGCCTGAAGGTGCTATTGTGAAGGTTGCGGGCATCCCCAGCCAGCACCAGACATTCACCGGCCCCGCTCGCGTGTTTGAATGCGAAGAGGACGCCTTTGAAGCGGTGCAAAACCGCGGCTATGAGGAGGGCGAGGTAATCGTCATCCGTAATGAGGGCCCCGCAGGCGGCCCCGGTATGCGCGAGATGCTGTCGACCACCGCGGCCCTGTCGGGGCAGGGCATGGGCAAGAAGGTGGCGCTGATCACCGACGGCCGTTTTTCGGGCGCGACGCGCGGTTTCTGCGTCGGCCATGTCGGCCCAGAGGCGGCGTATGGCGGGCCTATCGCGCTGCTCAAGAATGGCGACATGATCTCAATCGACGCGATCAACGGCACGATAACCGTTGACCTTACGGACGAGGAGCTGGCCGAGCGGAAAAAGGCATGGCCCGGCCCGCGCGAGACGATGTACGCGTCTGGCGCGATCTGGAAATTCGCCCAGCTGGTTGGCGCGACCTACAAGGGTGCCGTCACCCATCCGGGCGCCGAGGCCGAGCGTCACGTCTACATGGATATCTAGACCCTTGCGGTCTGTCCGATCCATGCTGCGTGCCGCGATCTGCGGCGCGTTGATCCTGCCCTTTGCTGCCTGCGTTGGCGGCGGCGGGGGTGCGGTGGGCCAGTTGTCCAAGGGCGGCAAGCCCGCCGAGGCACCGCGCGGCATCGCGTTCTTTGGCGGGGACGTGGTCGTGACTGGCCCGGCAGGCTATTGCGTCGATCCCGGCAGCGTGCAGCAGCGGCGCGATGCGGCCTTCGCGCTGCTGGCCAGTTGCAGCCATTTGGGGCGCGCCGCGGGCGATACCGTGCCGCCTGCCGTCATCACTGTGTCGGTGCTGGCCCGCGACGCCAGCGCCGCCCCGCCGACCGCCAGCCGCCTCGCCGCGCCATGGGCTAATGCGGGTGTCGCCCAAAAAATTGACGCGGGCGACATTTCGCTAATCCAGCTAGAGCGCGGCGGCGACACCCTGCTACCGGGCGGCGATCCGCGCCACTGGCGGGGCGCTATGCTGATCAACGGTCATATGGTCGGCCTGGCCGCCTATGGCGGCACCGGCAGCGGGGTGCGGGAAGGCCGCGATATACTCATTTCGACGTCCCGCGCGATGCTAAAGTCCAGCCCCCGGCGTGCCGTCACCGCGAAGCCCGCCAGTACCGCAACACCGCCACATGCTCTGAAATCCGAGTAGGAAGGATTGTTTCACAATCCAGCTTAATCCTATGGTAGCCATTGGCGGGGCAGGTTAGGGACGAACGGATGCATTCAGGGGCGATGACAGATGCAAATGCGTAGCGCGTTTATCGACTGGATCGTGCATCGGCGCGGGGTTCGTCGCTGGACCCATGCCGCCCGGCGCGCGCCCGATATGCCGCTGGCAGAGCTGCGGCAGCAACGCGGAATGGCCCGCAAGCTGCTATACTCATTGAACGAAATGACTGCGATCGCCGACAACCGTCTGGCGCTTCCGATGATCGGATCAAACGCATTTCCCAAGCCACACGGCACAGACTGGGCTTGGCGCCCTGCACTGTGGAATCTGCCGCTGGCCAGCCCCGGTATTTCGTCCGCCCCCAGTAAGTCCAAGCTGGGCGAAGAGCTGACATTGTTTCACGATTGCGCACGGTCCGAGCTGACATTGCGCCAGATTCGCAACATGCGCGAGGCGGATTTGGCCCCTTATGGGCTGCGTATGGACGTCTTTGCCTTTGATGGCTCTTTCCTGTCGGTGGTGCTGGACCTGCCACATGGCGCGGTCGACGGTTTGAAAAAACGGCACCTCGTCCGAATGTCCACCATTGTTGAGCTGGAAAAACCACTCGAAATTTTTGCACGCCTGAATATCAAACACGGCCCCAACACCGAGCAGATCGTGCGCGAGCTGCCGCTGCACGAGGACGAAATCGTCGTGGAGTTTGACCTCGCCTATTCCAATCTGAACGAAAAGAGGATCGAGCGGGCATGGGTCGACTTGATCTTTGAAAATCCCGAGATGAGCCAAGTGGTGCTGCGCGATCTGACCTTTAGCCGCCGCCCGCGCGCAGAATTTTAATGGGCCGCGTTTTGACATCCGGAAAGGCATGGACATGACCAACCTCACACTGACCAAGACCCGCCTGTTCGAGGGCATCTGGGAAGGACAACTGGTCCATGTGGGCGAGGGCAACATCCAGCCCGATATCGAGGTCACGCATCTAGAGGTAGCCCTGCCCGGTATTGAGCTGATCGAGGGCAAAGATGGCGGCACATGGGCCTTGCGCGTGCCGATTCCGTCCAGCGTCATCACCGACGGCGTGCAGACCTTTTTGATCCGTGACAAGCGGACGGATGTCGTACTGGACAGTTTCGCGCTCATGTCGGGCGACGCTCTGGGCTATGATATCCGGACCGAAGTCACACTGCTGCGCGAAGAGTTGGATATGCTCAAACGCGCGTTCCGCAGACATTGTCTGGAGACTGGCTGAGCGCCAACCCAAACGTCAGCCGTGCTCGCTCTCGTCCGCCTCGGTAAATTCATGCGCGGTCAGGCGGCGCGGCTCATGCTCGATATTGCTGGGCTTTTCGACCTTGTCGGACGTCGCGGCGACCACGCCCAATTCTTCGAACTTGCGAGCTGATGGCAGCACGCGCCCCTCCAACGATCCCAGCGCCTTGTTATAGTGGTCGACCGACTGGCCCAGCGATTTGCCCACCTTGCCCAGATGTTCGGCAAAGACGCGTAGGCGGTCGTAGATTTCCTTTGCCGTTTTCTGCACTTCTTCGGCGTTTTCGGTCATTTTGTCCTGTTGCCATCCGTAGGCGATCGCCTTGACCAGCGCCATCAGGGTGGTCGGCGTCGCGATCAGCACCTTACGCTCGAACGCGTATTCGATCAGCCCCGGATCGGCCTCGGCGGCGGCCGAGACGAACGTTTCGCCGGGGATGAACATCACCACGAAATCAGGCGTTGATCCCAGCGTGTCGTAATAGGCCTTGGACGACAAATCGTTGACATGCTTGCGCACCTGTATCGCGTGCTGCTTGATAAATTGGCCCTGCAATTCGGGTGTGTCGGCCTCTAGCGCGTCCAGATAGGCCGATAGCGGGGTTTTAGCGTCGATGACGATGCTTTTGCCGCCGGGGATATGCACAATGGCGTCAGGGCGGCGCTTGCCATCGTCAGTGTCAAAGCTCTTTTCCAGATGAAAATCGACACGCTCGGTCATGCCTGCCATCTCAAACACCTGCCGCAACTGCATCTCGCCCCAGCGCCCGCGCGTCTTGGGTGCGCGAAGGGCTTGCACGAGGCGGCGGGTTTCCTGGCCAAGGCTGGCTTGTCCCTCGGTCAGCGACAGCACCTGCTGCTTGATCGTGCCGTAGGCCTCATTTCGGGCCTTCTCGATCTCGCCCATGCGCAGGTCGAATTTGCCTAGCTTGTCGTCCAGCGGTTTTACCAGATCTTGGATCGCGGTGTGACGCCTGTTCAGATCCTCGTCGGCGGATTGCTTGTGGGTCTTGAACCGTTCGGACACCAGCGACAGAAATTTCTCGGAATTGGCCGACAGCGCGCCCGAGGCGAGCGCGTGGAAGCGGTCCTCAAGCTGCTTTTTCATATCGGCCATGTCGGCCAGCCGTAGCTCATGCGTCTCTTGCAGGCTTTCAAGGCGCTGCGCCAAGGATGCGGTTTTTACCTGCTCGTCGAGCAATTCTGCGCGCAGCGCCTCTGCGCGCGCCTCCATCGCGGTGGCACGCTCGGCCTGTGGCGCGAGCCCGGCGAGGCGTTCGCGCAGCGCGCCAGCGTCCGATTGCGCCCGTCGCGCGCGCCGCGCAGTAATGATTGCCATCAGCGCAAGGATTAGGGCGACGGCTGCAGCCCCCGCCGCGACGCCCTGCCACTGGGCCTGTGTCAGATCCAGATACTGCTCCATGCGCCTCTACCTCGTGTTCGATATTTGTTCCTAAATGGACGCAAAAGGCGCCATGTCGCAACCCGTAAATGCCGCCTAGCTGCGCCCAAATAATCGCTCTATATCGCTGAGCTTCAGCGCGACATACGTAGGGCGGCCGTGGTTGCATTGGCCCGATAGCGGCGTCGCCTCCATCTCGCGCAGTAGCGCGTTCATCTCATCGGCTTGCATCCGGCGGCCCGACCGGATGGAGCCATGGCACGACATCCGGCTGAGGATCGCGTCGATACGCGCGCGCAGCGTGTCGCTACCGCCATGATCGGTCAACTCGTCCAGCACGTCCAAGATCAGAGCGCGCGCGTCGACATTTCCCAAAACGGCTGGCGTTTCGCGCACGGCGATGGCGCCTCCGCCAAACGCCTCGATGCTTAGGCCCAGCGCGGCGAGGTCGGGCGCGGCGTCTATCAATGTGGCGCAATCAGCCTCGCTTAGGTCCACGATTTCGGGGATCAGCAGGGCCTGCGCGGCGATGCCGTGACCCGATTGCTCGCGTTTCAGCCGCTCGTAAACCAGCCTCTCATGCGCTGCGTGCTGATCGACGATGACGATGCCATCTTCGGTCTGCGCGATGATATAATTCTCGTGCACCTGCGCGCGCGCGGCGCCCAGCGGCATGTTCATCGGCACGTCAACTGGCTCTGGTTCGCTGCGGGCGCTGTAATCGCCTGCCATGTCCGCGAAGCCGGGGGCCTGCGCGGCATAGCTGGCGGCGCGGGCCTGATGTGATGGGCGGTCCATTTGGTACACCCGCGCGCCGGTCTGCTCGGGTGTGAACGCGCCCAGCGTGCCTGCCGCGACGGTCGAGGATGCGCGGTGTCCTGCCTCGGCCAATGCGTGGCGCAGGCCCGATACGATCAGCCCGCGAACCGTGCCGGGATCGCGAAAGCGCACTTCGGATTTGGCCGGATGCACATTGACGTCGACCAGCGCGCCCTCGCAATCGATAAAGAGAGCGGCGACAGGGTGTCGGTCGCGGCTGAGCACGTCCATATAGCCCGCTCGCAGGGCGCCGAGCAGCATCCTGTCGCGCACCGGGCGGCCATTAACGAATAGGAATTGGGCGACTGCCGCTCCGCGCGAATAGGTCGGAAGGCCCGCACAGCCGGTCATGCGAAAGCCGTCGCGTTCTGCGTCGATCCGCATGGAGTTATCCGCAAAATCGCGCCCGATGACGCGCGCCAACCGGGCATGGAGCGCATGAAACAGATCGCCCGTTTCCGCATCGGCGCGAAAGGTCTGCCGCCCCTCGCCGCCGCCCGACACGTCTCGCAAGGTAAAGCTGATAGACGGTTCGGCCATCGCGAGCCTTTTGATGACGTCGCCTATCGCCTGCGCTTCGGCCCGGTCGGTGCGCATGAATTTCAGCCGCGCGGGCGTCGCATGGAATAGATCGCGCAGCGTGATGACCGTGCCTCCGTTCAGCGCGGCAGGCCGGGCCGTGCCAACCTTGCCGCCCGTCACCGCAATCTCGGCCCCATCAAGCCCGGCAGCACGCGACGTGACCGTCAGCCGCCCGACCGCGCCCAAGGAGGCTAGCGCCTCGCCGCGAAAGCCGAAGCTGTGGATGTTCAGCAAATCGGTGCCGTCAATCTTGGACGTGGCGTGCCGTGCCAGCGCCAGCGGCAGATCGCCGGGCGCCATGCCGCAGCCATCATCGGTGACGCGTATCAGCGTTTTCCCACCATCCGCTATGTCGACCGAAATACGCCGCGCCCCGGCATCTATGGCGTTTTCCACCAGTTCCTTCACCGCAGATGCGGGCCGCTCGACCACTTCGCCGGCGGCAATACGATTGATCGCCGCCTCGTCCAACTGGCGAATTATGGGGCTAACTTGGCCGATATGGGGGGCGCGCTGTGTCATGCCACAAGACTTAGCATAGCGCGGTTTGATTCGACCAGCCACGCGCGCGTCGCAATTGATAGGTAAAAAACCGCGCCCGATGCGCGCGGCCTCTCTACATCTGGATCAATCTGGGCTAGCTTGGCCACAACTCAAAGGGGTCGAAGCCCCAGTAATGCGGGCAGGGCAAGCATGAGCGATTCAGGACGGCGCAAGCCACCTTTGGTGGCGGACCGGCGCAAAACCAAGACGAAAGCCAAGCCGGAGGCAAAGCCCCGCAAGACCCGCAAACGTGCGCCAGCCAAGCCGCGCGGCGGCAATATCCTGACGCGCGGTGTATTCGGCCTTTTTCGCTGGGTCTGGCGCATCATCTGGGGCGTGGGCTGGCGGCTGACGGCTGTCGTGCTGCTGCTGGTCGGCCTCGCCACTGGATATGTCTACGCCACGCTACCCGATGTCTCGGCGTTGCTGGATGGCCGCGCGCGCGGCTCCGTTACGTTGCTGGATCGCGATAGCGATGTGTTTGCCTGGCGCGGTGACCAGTTCGGCGGCGCGGTGAACGCGGGCACGGTGTCGAAACACCTGCGCAATGCTGTGATCGCGACCGAGGACAGGCGCTTTTACATGCATCCCGGGATCGACCCCATCGGCATCGCCAGCGCCGTGCGCATTAACCTTAGCGAGGGGCGCGGGCCTCTGTCGGGCCATGGCGGATCGACCCTGACCCAACAGACGGCCAAGCTGCTGTGCCTCGGAACTGAATATGTCGAGGCCGAATGGGACAGCGAGGCCGATTTTGTGGCCGATTGCCGCCGTGGATCGCTGGCCCGCAAGGGCAAAGAGGCGATCTATGCGCTGGCGATGGAGGCGAAATACTCCAAGGAAGAGATCCTCTCGGTTTATCTGAACCGCGCATATCTGGGCGGCGGTGCCTACGGCGCCGAGGCTGCTGCGCAGCGCTATTTCGGCAAGTCGGCGGCGCAGTTGAACCCGTCCGAGGGCGCGATGCTGGCGGGGCTTTTGACCGCGCCCTCCACGCTGGCCCCAACCAGCAATATTGAGCGCAGCCAGAATCGCGCATCGGTCGTGATCGGCTTGATGCGGGATCAGGGCTACCTGACCCAGACCGAGGCCGCACTGGCGCTGGCCAACCCGGCTGAGTTGTCGGAGGCCGCCGAGAGGCAGGCAGGCGGCTATTTCGCCGATTGGGTGATGTCGTCTGGGCCAGAGTTTTTCACCCGCGACACGACCGAAGACGTGATCATCCGCACCACGCTGGACCAGCGTATTCAGCGCGCCGCAGAGGCCGGCCTTGCCGCTATTTTCGACGAAAAAGTGCGCGAAGGCTCCAAGGCGCAGGCTGCCGTTGTGGTGATGAGCGCGGATGGCGCCGTACGTGCCATGGTCGGAGGCCGCCAGACCAAGGTATCGGGCGCGTTCAACCGCGCGACGCAGGCCAATCGGCAGACCGGCAGCAGCTTTAAACCGTTCGTCTATGCGACGGCGCTGGAGTTGGGATATTCCAGTCAGGACACCGTCGTTGATGAGCCTTACTGCCTGAACATCGCGGGATCGGGCCAGTGGTGCCCCAGCAATTACGACAACCGTTTTCATGGCCGCGTGACCTTGGCCAAGGCGCTGGAGAAGTCGTATAATATTCCTGCCGTCAAGGTGGCCGAAAGCGTCGGACTTGACCTTGTGCGCAAGGTCGCCAGCGATTTCGGCATCAAGAGTGATCTGGCCGCAGGCCCCGCGCTGGCGCTGGGCGCGTCCGAAAGCACGCTGCTTGAGATGACAGGCGCATTTGCGGGCATTTTGAACGGCGGCTCTTCGGTAAAGCCCTACGGTCTGGTTGAGCTTAAGCTGCTGGGACAGAATGAGGCTGTGATGGGCGCAGGCGGCGGTATCGGCGAACGGGTGATCCGCGAGGATGCGGCGAGGGAGCTGACCTGGATGATGAGCCGCGTTATCGAAAGCGGCACCGGATCGCGCGCGAAGCTGCCCGGCCGCGAGGCAGCGGGCAAAACCGGCACTACGCAGGCCGCGCGCGATGCGTGGTTCCTTGGCTTTACCGCTGATTATGTCGCGGGCGTCTGGATGGGCTATGACGACAACACACCGCTAACCGGCGTGACCGGTGGCGGCCTGCCGACCGAGATATGGCATGAGGTGATGGTGCGCGTGCATGAGGGGCTGCCCGCCACGCCCCTGCCTATGACGCAGCCGCAAGTGCGGACAGTGCAGCCAGCACCGCAGCCACAGCAGCAGGTGCAAGGACAGCCGCAGAATAATCAGGGACGGCAGGGCGATCAGGGCTGGCAAGGCAACCAACGCCGACAAGACAACCGCGAGGGACCCATCACGAATATCCTGCGCAAACTGCTGGGCGGGTAGAAGCGGGGCCTCAGCACCCTGCGGCACGGCGGGCACTTATCCACAAGGGGTGCGCCGTTGATCCCAGACAGAAAAACGCGCGGCCCTTTCGAGCCGCGCGTAAAACATCACATCTCAGAAGGCACTTACCCAGCCTGTCGCAGATCCGCAATCAGCGCATCAATGTTTCCCTGACGGCGATCCAGCATAGAGCCGATTTCGGTCCGCTCGCTCAGACGTAGGCTGATACCCTCCATCACCATGTCAAAAAACAAGTCGCGTCCAGACCGGTCCGACACGAGGAAACGCACGTCAAAGGGCGCCTCTCCGCGTAGGTTCACGCGGGCCTGCACCTCATGCCAGGATTTAACCTGCCGCACGCCTGTCGCCTCAATCTGGCCGCCTTCGAATTCCCTGAACCGCTTGCCATACTTGCGCGCGAGGTAGCCACGCAATGCGTCCGTGTAGGCCGCCATCTGGGCCGGGGATGCGCGGTTTGCATCGGCGCCCAGGGTGCTGCGCGCGATCAAATCGACGTCGGCGTGCTGGCGCAGGATACCTTCGAAATCGCCGATCATCTGGCCGATCGGTTTGCCGGTCGCAATGACACGGTTGATGTCGCCTACCACCTTGTCGATCAGCGCGCGTGCGCCAGCGTCGCTCAGCGCCAGCGCGCTGTGCGGGATGGCAGCGACGACAGCAGCGCCCATCCCGGTGGCGATAAGGTGACGGCGTGTGATATTATTGATCATATGGGTCCTCAAAATCTGCGCTGACACCGGGGGCTGCACTAGGGCCTGCCGCGCCGGTGGTGGTATCATAAGGGTCCAGATAGGTCTCGCTGCTGCGATTGCCCACCTTGTAGCGTCGATTCTGAAGATAAAGTGAACGGGTGGCCGCGTAGCTATCAGCGCTGTCGTAGAGCACCGAGTCGATCGAATCGGCGTAGCGCCCGCGCGCCGTCAGACCGCGCGAGACGCGCGTGCCGGCCACGTAATAGCTCTCGGGATCTTCGATCACATAGGTCAGCGGATTGGTGAATAGGTCCACCACACGCCCGGCAGCCGCGCGGCTGGTGTTCGGCCCGATCACGGGCAACACGATATACGGGCCCTCATGCACGCCCCAAGTGTAGAGCGTCTGACCAAAATCGGCGCTTGTCGCAGGAGGCATGTTCAGATCGGTGGCAACGTCGATCAGACCGCCCAAACCTAACGTCGAGTTCACCAGAAAGCGGTAGAAATCTGAGGTCAGACCGACGCCATTACCCTGCATTGCGCTATTCACCATCGCGCCCGGCAGCGACAGATTGATAGAAAAATTGCTGACGACGGTTTCGACGTCATCGGGCACGAAGGCGCTGTAGCCTTTGGCGATCGGGCGCAGAACGGCGCGGTCGATCTTCTTGTTTCGCTCATGATTGAGGCGGTTCGATTGCTCGTAGGGATCATAAGGCGCGCCGCGTGTGACGGCAGGATCAGGCTGATGGCCGCAGGCGGCCAGCAGGGCAAACAAAACAGCGCAAATGGCGGCGCGAGGTGCAAGAGGGCTAGGAATACGTGTCACCGGATCACTTTCAGGCCAAGAATCAGAAAAAGTATCTGCAAGAGCATTTCACGGGGATCTAACGGATGCCGCCGCCTCCGGCACGTGGCATCCCGCCGAATGGCAAAGATGCGTTGCACAAATGCGACTAGAAAGCGGGCAGTGCGGCAGCCATCTATCCCCTCAAGGAACCTGAATTACAGTTTTTCGCGTCCTGTGGCAAGTGGCGCGCCCGCCGCGAATGGCCCCCGTGCTGCGCGCCTTTTGCCGTTTCAATCCGGTTGCGCAGGCGTTAGCGTTCTGCAGGATTGACCAGCGCAAAAGGATGACAGTCACATGGGAAAATTTGAAACAAAACTGGCCGAGATGGGGGTAACCTTGCCGGATGCACCTGCCCCGGCGGCTAATTATGTGCCTTACGTTCAGGTGGGCGATATCCTGTATGTTTCGGGCCAAATCTCGCGCGACGAAAGCGGTCTTATTACCGGCAAGCTGGGTGATGACACAGATACCGCTGCCGGCGCCAAAGCTGCGCGCAGCTGCGCGATAGCGCTATTGGCGCAGGTCAAAGCGGCGTGCGGCGGCGATCTGGACCGGATGGTGCGTGTCATCAAATTGGGCGGTTTCGTTAATTCGACCCCCGATTTCACTGAGCAGCCTCAGGTCATCAACGGCGCGTCCGATTTTCTGGGTGAGGCGCTGGGCGACGCGGGCAAACATGCGCGCGCGGCAGTATCTGCGGCCTCATTGCCGCTGGGCGTTGCGGTCGAAATCGAAGGCATATTCCAGATCGCATGATGCGGCTGGACAGGGCATTTCTGCGCCTGCCATTAGCGCACCGCGCCCTTCACAATAGGGCCGCGGGGCGGCAAGAGAACTCGCGCGCGGCGATAAGCGCAGCGATTGCGGCGGGCTACGGTATCGAGATCGACGTGCAGATGTCGTCCGATGACGTGGCAATGGTATTTCATGACGATAATCTGGATCGGCTGACCGATGCCGCAGGCCCCGTCCGCGCGCGTAGCGCGGCGGGACTAGCTAGTGTCCTGCTCAACGGTACAGACGAAGGCATACCAACGCTGGCCGAGGTGCTCGTGCTGGTTGCCGGCCGCGTGCCACTGCTGATCGAGGTCAAGGACCAGCATGGCCAGATGGGCGAGACGGACGGCATCCTAGAGAGCGCGGTAGCGCGCGATCTGGCAGAGTATGCGGGGCCGGCTGGCCTCATGTCGTTCAACCCCCATTCGGTGATCCGTCTGGCTACGTTGGCCCCGGATGTGCCACGCGGGATCGTCACTTGCGCCTATACGGCACATGACTGCCCCGAATTGCCTGCCTCCGTGCGCGATCGCCTTCGCGTCATTCCGGATATGGAGGCGGCAAAGGCGAGTTTTATCAGCCACCAATGGGATGATCTGGACCGCCCCCGCGTCGCCGAACTGAAGGGCGCAGGGATAGACATCCTTTGCTGGACGATCCGGTCGCCGGGGGAGGCCACCATTGCAAGGCGCGTGGCGGGCAATATCACGTTCGAGGGCTATCTGCCCGGTCTGCCCGCTTGAATTGGCCCACTTAGGGCACAGGTTAGATGCTGGCAGCGAGACGGGCGAGGCATGACCGACAAGAGTGAAATTACAATCCGCGCGCACGCAAGCCTAAGCGGGATCGCGCCTGCCGATTGGGATGCCTGCGCCTGCCCCGAGGCGGCAGAAGGCGCCCGGCCCGAAGATCCCTTTACCACTTACAGGTTTCTTAAGGCGCTGGAGGATAGCGGATCTGTCGGCCCTGGCACTGGTTGGCAGGCGCAATACCTGACGGCTGAGCAGGATGGGCAGATTATTGCCTGCGCGCCGCTTTATGCCAAGTCGCATAGTCAGGGCGAGTATGTGTTCGACCACGGCTGGGCGGATGCCTACAGCCGCGCGGGCGGGCGGTATTACCCGAAATTACAAATGGCCGTGCCGTTCACGCCGGTCACTGGGCGGCGATTTCTGACCCGTCCGGGGCATGAGGATACCGGCCGCGCCGCATTGGTGCAGGGCGCCGTGCAGATCGCCGAGGGCAATGCCGTGTCGTCAGTGCATGTCACGTTCTGTACTAGGGACGAGGCCATAGCGGGCGCTGCGATGGGCTTGATGCGGCGCACTGGCCAGCAGTTTCACTGGATCGATGGCGGATATCGAGATTTCGACGGCTTCCTCACCGCGCTCAGCGCGCGCAAGCGCAAGAACATCCGCAAGGAGCGGCGCATCGCGCAAGATTTTGGCGGAGATATTGTGCAGCTAAGTGGGTCTGATATTCAGCCCGAGCATTGGAATGCCGTCTGGGAGTTCTACCAAGATACCGGCGCACGCAAATGGGGCACGCCTTATCTGACACGGCAGTTCTTTGAGATCGCGCACGATACGTTGCGCGATGATATGCTGCTAATCCTAGCCATGGATGGCGGCACGCCTGTTGCAGGCGCGGTGAACTTCATCGGCGCCTCGGCGTTATATGGCCGCTACTGGGGCTGCACCTACGACCACCCGTGCCTTCATTTTGAGCTGTGTTATTATCAGGCTATCGACTACGCGCTGGCCCATGGCCTTGGCCGCGTCGAGGCCGGCGCGCAGGGCGAACATAAGCTGGCGCGCGGCTATCTGCCGGTGGCGACCCATTCGCTGCATTGGGTGCGCGACGCAGGATTTGCCGATGCGGTCGCGCAGTATCTGCGGGCCGAGGGTGCAGCAGTTGAGGAAGATATCGAAGTTTTGACGTCCTACGGGCCGTTCAGGAAAATACCGAAGGAGGACCACGAATGAGCGAGAAACTGAGTGACACCGCGCGCACAACGATGATTGATCCGCTGCTCAAAGACGGATGGGCCATGGTGGATGGCCGCGATGCCATCATCAAGGAGTTCAAATTCGCGGATTTCGTCGACGCGCTAGGCTGGATGGTGCGCGCGGGCGTCTGGGCGGAAAAGTGGAACCACCACCCTGAATGGACCAACGTCTATAACAAGGTCACTGTGACGCTGACGACGCATGACGTCGATGGCCTCAGCGCACTGGATGCCAAGCTGGCACGCAAGATGGATATTCTGGCGGATTAATCCCTGCCCAAATGCAAAGCGGCCCGGATATTCACCGGGCCGCTTATTGCTACGAAGCAAAGGCGAAGAGCCCCTCTTGCTTTGACGTATTCCCGGCGCGAGGGCGCGGGGAAAACGGCCTACATTTCAGCCAGAAGGCCCTCACCAGCGGACACGTCACACAGGCCGGGGTTTTCTTCCTCATGCAGCAAAGTGATGGTGCCGTCCTCGACGACCATCGCATAGCGCTTGGACCGGTCGATAAGGCCAACGGTAGGATTGCTGAATTCCATGCCCATCGCCTTGGTGAAGTCCGACACCGGATCGCCTAGCATGGTGATGCCTGCGGCCGTCGCCCCGGTGATTTCGCCCCATGCACCGGTGACAAAGGGATCGTTGACCGAAATACACATGATCTCGTCCACGCCTTTGGCGTCGAACTGATCCTTGGTGCGTACGAAGCTGGGCACATGCGCATTGTGGCAAACGCCTGTGAACGCGCCCGGTACGGCGAATATGACGACCTTGCGGCCTTTCGTACGCGCGGCCAGATCGACGGCTTCGGGGCCGTCGGCGCCGAGATGCGTCAGGCTGGCAGAGGGAAGTTTGTCGCCGACTGAAATGCTCATGATGAAGTCCTTGTCTGATGTTTGCGCTGATCTAACAAACCGATATAGGCTGCGCGGCGTCGAGGCCATTTAAAAGATCGGAAACGGACTATGCCGGATATCGTCGTGATCGGAGCAGGGCAGGCGGGATCGTCGCTTGTGGCGCGTCTGCGCAAGGACGGCCACGTGGGTCGCATCACCCTGATCGGCGAGGAGTCGGCACCGCCCTATCAGCGCCCGCCACTGTCCAAGGCATACCTCTTGGGCGATTTGGAACTGGAGCGGCTCTATCTGCGCCCGTACCATTTTTATGGTGATATCGACGTCGATCTGCGGCTCGGTAGGCGAGTCGATGCCATCGACCGGGCGGCGCAGGTGGTGCGCATGGGCGGCGAGACACTGCATTACGATGCGCTGGTGCTGACCACCGGATCGACGCCGCGCCGCCTACCTGCCGCGATCGGCGGCGCGCTGGAGGGCGTGCACGTTGTCCGCGATCTGGCGGATGTCGATGCGATGGAGCCGCGCTTTGTCCAAGGGGCGAAGGTGCTGATCGTCGGCGGCGGCTATATCGGGCTGGAGGCGGCGGCTGTCGCGGCAAAGAAGGGCCTGAGCGTTACGTTGGTCGAGATGTCGGACCGTATTTTGCAACGTGTCGCCGCGCCCGAGACGTCTGATTTTTTCCGCGCGCTGCATACCGAACATGGCGTCGACATTCGCGAGGGTGTGGGGCTGGACCGCCTCTTGGGTGAGGGCCATGTCACCGGCGCGCGCCTCAGCGATGGTAGCGAACTGGCCGCTGATTTCGTCATCGTCGGCGTGGGCATCGCGCCCGGCACCGCCTTGGCCGAGGCGGCGGGGTTGGACATCGACAACGGCATCGCCGTCGACGCGCTGGGCCGCACCAGCGATCCGGCGATCTGGGCGGCGGGCGACTGCGCATCGTTCCCGTACAACGGCGGGCGCCTGCGGCTAGAGAGCGTGCCGAACGCCATCGACATGGCGGAATGCGTCGCGTGCAACCTTATGGGGGCGGGGACCGAGTATGTGCCGCAACCGTGGTTCTGGTCCGACCAGTATGACGTCAAGTTACAGATTGCCGGGCTGAATATTGGGTATGATCGCGTCGTGACACGCCCCTCGGCAGGCGCGCACTCTGCCTCGTTCTGGTACTACTCTGGGGACACGCTGCTGGCCGTCGACGCAATGAACGATCCGCGGGCTTACATGGTGGGCAAGCGTCTGATCGAGGCGGGCAAATCGCCCTCGGCAGAGGCGGTCTCTGACTCCGCGACCGAACTGAAATCGCTGCTGGCGTGAGGATTATCGCCGGGGATGCGCGTGGTCGCCGTTTGGCAGACGTGGGCAAGGGGGACGCAAACGCACAGTTGCGCCCGACATCTGACCGCGTTCGCGAAAGTCTGTTCAACATCCTAAACAGCATGGACGTGCTAGGCGGCACGGAGGTGCTCGACCTCTTTGCCGGAACGGGTGCGCTGGGCCTGGAGGCGTTGTCGCGCGGTGCGGCATCTGCGCGGTTTGTCGAAAACGGACGCGCCGCGCTGGCGCTGCTGGACCGGAACATCGAATTGGTCGGCGTAGGGGATCGCGCGAAAGTGCTGCGTCAGGACGCGACTCGATTGGGCGCTGTGCAGGGCGTCCCCGCAACACTGGTGTTTCTGGACCCGCCTTATGGGCGCGCCCTAGGCGAGGCAGCACTGGGCGCCGCAGTCTCAGGTGGTTGGCTGGCTAAGGCAGCCGTGATCGTCTGGGAGGAAAGCGCAGCCGTGATCCCGCCGCCCGGTTGCGCACAACTAGATCGCCGCCGCTATGGCGATACGCAGATCACGCTGCTGAAATGGAGCGGCTGACCTTAACTCTATGCACCGTCAGTCGCCCAATCTACGCCCTTGAAGGAGCGAAAACGGATAGGATTTATCACCTCGTTGCCAGGCAAAGCCGTCTTCTGTGCGCAGGACGGTGTAGGCAATCCAGCCAACCGTCTCCCAAAAGCTGTCATATTCGCCGGTTTCGGGATTAACGCGCCACTTGCCTGTCAATGTGTCGCCTTTACTCGGTGCATAGATCGTAACGCCATCTGGGCTAAAATATGACCTATAACTCTTGCCCTCCCACTGCCCCTCGGCTGTGTTCCCGGTCAACAGGCTCTCGACCTCAGATGCGCTCAGCGCGGTGTCTTGGGCGATGGATATTCCACCAGATACGCTCAGCAGCAGGGCGGCAGTGATGGCAGTGAATGTACGGCGATACATGACGTTCTGTCCTCGAATAGTCTGGTCGCGGGCGGCAGCACCCGGCTCAGCGTGTCTTAACTTAGCGCAATTACGACGTTTTTCAAATACTGCGCGGAACGAGCGGCTGAACCCAAGTCGCGCGAAAATCATTGACGTTAGTCAAGGTTGGACCGGTCACTACCTGCGCCCCGAGCGCGCGAAAAAAGGTGTGCGCATCGTTGCGCTCCAGCGCGGCAATGGGATCAAGGCCTAGTGCGCTGGCATCGCGCAAGGTGTCTGGCCCGATGATTGCGCCCGCCACCTCGGCGGCGCCGTCGACGCCGTCGGTGTCGCAGGCGATTGCGTGAATGCCGGGCACGCTATCCAGCGCGATCGCCAGCGCCAGAGCGTACTCGGCGTTCGGCCCGCCGATACCCGCGCCGCGCCGCGTGACGGTCAACTCACCGCCAGACAGCAAGACAAGTGGCGCGTCACCCGGCGCCATGGCGCTCTGTGCTGCAAGCGCGTCCTTAGCGTGAAGGGCAGCCACATCCCGCGCCTCGCCCTCTAACGCGTCACCAATGATGCGCGGCACGCATCCCGCATCGCGGGCCAGGTCGGCTGCAGCGGCCAGCGAGTGTGACGGCGCGGCATAGATCTGAGTCTGCACGCGCGCAAGGCGTGCATCGCCCGGGGGTACAACGCCGCTGGCCCCATTGAGGACGGCACGCACCGATGGCGGCACATCAATGGCGTAGCGTTCGAGTATCGCCAGTGCGGCGCCGGGCGTGTCTGCATCGCCCACCGTCGGGCCCGACCCGATCATTGCCGGATCGTCGCCCGGCACATCCGAGATCAGTAGCGCAAGCATTCTCGCGGGGTAGGCGGCTGCGGCCAGCTGCCCGCCTTTGACGCTGCTCAGATGCTTGCGCACCGCGTTCATCTGTCCGATAGGCGCGCCGGAGGCCAGCAGCGCCTGATTGATCGCCTGCTTTTCTGCCAATGTGATGTCGCCAGCAGGCTGCACCAACAACGATGACGCCCCGCCCGAGATTAGCGCGAGGACGAAATCATTTGGCCCAAGGCCGCGCAGAATATCCAGCATCCTTCTGGTCGCCCGCATTCCCGCATCGTCGGGGACTGGGTGCGCGGCCTCCACGATCTGGACCCCCGCGCAGGGCCGGGCATGGCCATATCGGGTGAGCACCAGCCCCTCGCAAGGCCCCCATTCGGCCTCTACAGCCTCGGCCATGCGCGCCGATGCCTTGCCTGCGCCAATAACGATTATGCGTCCCTCAGGCCGAGGCGGCAGATGGGCGGCAAGGCTCTGCGCAGGGTCGGCCACGGCGACGGCGCGGTCGAAAAGGCGGCGCAGCAGCGCCTTGGGGTTATCGGTCAAAACGGAGCCTCACTAGCGGGTCATTTCGCGTCATGTTAGCGGCCGCACAGCGCGGAACAAGCCATTTCACAAGGGGGCAGCGGTGCCTACCACCATTGACAATTGCCATAGCTCGCGCGACAGAGCGGCGATGTTCATGACCTTTCTCTCGGTAGCCCTCGGCGGTGCGATCGGCGCCAGCCTGCGCTTTGGCGCGGGGCTGTGGGCGGCGCGCATGATCTCGCCCAGCTTTCCAGTGGCGGTGATGTCGGTCAACGTGATTGGATCGTTCTTGATGGGCGCATTCGCGGTGTGGTCTATTGAGCGTGGATATAGCGCGCTGAACCCATTTGTGATGACAGGTATCCTTGGCGGTTTCACTACGTTTTCGGCGTTTTCACTAGAGGTGCTGACGCTGATTGAGCGGGGGCAGATCCTGTCAGCGCTGCTCTATGTTGCGCTGTCGGTAGGGTTGTCGATTGGCGCGCTGGCGCTGGGACTTTGGTTAATGCGGGGGGCACTGGCATGAGCGGCGTTCAGACGATCTATGTAACGCAAGACGATACCGATCAGCGGCTGGATCGCTGGCTACGCCGCCAGTTTCCGCATCTGCAACAGGGCCGGATCGAGAAGATGTGCCGCAAGGGGGATCTGCGCGTCGATGGTGGCCGGGTCAAGGCTGCAACGCGGCTGGTCGCCGGACAGGCAGTGCGCATACCGCCATTGCCCGACGCCACCGAAGCGAACGCGCGGGCGCGCGCCCATGTCACTGACGCCGATGCCGCGATGATCCGCGCCTGCGTGATCTACCGCGACGACCACGTGATCGCGCTGAACAAGCCGCCGGGGCTGCCTGTTCAAGGCGGGTCCAAACAGTCGCGCCACGTTGATGGCCTTGCCGAGGCGCTCCGCTTTGGCATGGAGGAAAAGCCGCGCCTTGTGCACCGTCTGGACAAGGACACGTCCGGCGTTTTGATGCTGGCCCGCACGCGCGAGGCGGCCAAGGGGCTAACGGCCGCATTCCGGCACCGCAACACCCGCAAGCTATACTGGGCCGCCGTCGCAGGCGTGCCGACACCGCGCATGGGCACGATCAAGTTTGGTCTGGTCAAGGCGCCCGGCCACGGCGCCAAGGGTGAGGGCGAAAAGATGCACGCGCTGCACCCCCGCGATGTCGAAGATACCCCCGGCGCCAAACATGCCACGACCGATTACGCCGTGCTGGAGGCGGTGGGCGCGCGGGCCTCATGGTGCGCTTTGGTGCCCATTACAGGGCGCACGCACCAACTGCGCGCGCACATGGCCGAGCTGGGACACCCTATCGTCGGTGACGGCAAATATGGTGGGTCCGGGCAGGAAAACCTCGGCGATGGCTGGGGCGCGCAACTGGGCGGCGACATCAGCAAGAAGCTGCATCTGCACGCCCGTTCGTTAAAGATCGAGCATCCGGTGACGCGCGCGATGTTGCACCTGACCGCGCCGCTGCCGGTGCATATGCAGCATACCTGGGACACGTTCCAGTGGCTGCCGTCCGAGGTGCCTGCTGATCCCTTCGAGGATCTGGAATGATCAGGGTACCAGATGCCCCGCTCCGCCTGATCATCTTTGACGTCGACGGCACGCTGGTCGACAGTCAGGGTGATATCGTTGCGTCGATGTACCACGCCTTTGCCGCCATCGGTGCGCCAGCACCCGAGCGCGCGGCAATCATAGGCATCATCGGCCTGTCGCTGGACGTGGCTATGCCCCGCCTTGCGCCCGATTTGGACGCCGCCGCGCATGATGCCCTCGTCGAGGGGTACAAGCGCAGCTATATGGGGCGCCGCGCTGAGGCGGGGGCTGCGGAATCTTCGCCGCTGTTCCCCGGTACGCGCCAGATGCTGGATAGCCTGAGCACCCGCGCCGATCTGCTGCTGGGTATTGCTACCGGCAAATCGCGGCGCGGTTTGGATAAACTGCTAGAGGGGCACGGCCTGACCAAGTTATTCGTCACGGCGCAGGTGGCCGACTACCATCCGTCCAAGCCGCACCCGGCCATGCTGCACGCGGCGCTGTCTGAGACGGGCATAGGGGCGGCGGACGCCGTGATGATCGGCGACACGACGTATGACATGGACATGGCGCGCGCGGCGGGGATACGCACCATTGGCGCCAGCTGGGGCTATCATGACGCCGCTGATCTGCAGGCCGATCACATGCTGTCGGCATGGTCCGATCTGCCTGCGTGCCTCGATCGCATTTGGGGCGCGCCTGTATGAGCGAATGGGCAGCCAAGCGGTTCTGGAAAGAGGCAAGTGTCACGGAGGCCGACACCGGCTATGGCATCGCGCTGGATGGCCGCCCTGTTAAGACTCCAGCCAAAGCGGCGCTGGTGGTGCCGACGCGCGCCTTGGCACAGTCTATCGCTGCTGAGTGGAACGCCGTGGCAGAGCGGATCGACCCACGCGTAATGCCGATGACACGCTCGGCCAATGCGGCAATCGACAAGGTTGCGCACCAGCATGCCGAGGTGGCCGACATGCTGGCGGCCTATGGCGAGACGGACCTTTTGTGCCACCGCGCGATTGCACCTCAGGAACTGGTCCTTCGCCAATCCGAAGAATGGGACCCGTTGCTGGACTGGGCCGATTCGTTTCTGAACGCGCGTCTGATGCAGACGCCCGGCGTCATACCCGCCGATCAAGATAGCGTAGCGCTGGAGCGACTGCGCGCGCGCGTCCACGCGCAAGATAATTTCGCGCTAACCGCCCTACACGATCTCGTCTCACTGTCCGGGTCTCTGATAATCGGGCTGGCGGCGCAGAACGGGGCCTATGCGCCTGATATGTTGTGGCAAACTTCGCGCTTGGACGAGGCTTGGCAGGCTGAGCTGTGGGGCGCCGACGACGAGGCCGAGCAGATGGCAGCGATTAAACGTGCGGCATTTTTACATGCGCATGAATTTTTCTGCCTTGTGAGTGAAAATTCCTCTTAGCCGCAACGCCATTACGCTGGGTCAGCACGCTGTCGATGTATCATTTTTCATCATGCAACCCTTGACCTTTTGGAATGAATCCCACCACACTCAGCCCCACTCAGGGGGAAAAGCCTCTGCGCTATGCTTTGGCCCGCGATGGGCTGAATAAACCACCCTGTCGAAGTGGGTGGACAATCAGGAAGAGGTAAGAATGAAAAAATCCCTAATTTTTGGTGTGTTGGCAGTTGCCGGACTTTCCGCTGGTGCCGCCGCCGCAGCAACCCTTGACGACGTCAAGGCGCGCGGCAAGTTGAACTGCGGTGTGACGACGGGCCTGGTTGGATTCGCCGCACCGGACGCTAATGGCGACTGGCAGGGCTTTGACGTGGCCATATGCCGCGCCGTCGCGGCTGCCGTCTTGGGCGATCAGAACGCTGTCGAGTTCGTGCCAACTACAGGCAAGACACGCTTTACTGCGCTGTCCTCGGGCGAGATCGACCTTCTGGCACGCAACACAACATGGACTTTCAGCCGCGATGTCGATCTGAAGTTCGAATTTGTTGGCGTCAACTACTACGATGGTCAGGGCTTCATGGTCCCCAAGGCGCTAGGCGTCAGCTCGGCCAAGGATCTGGATGGCGCGACGATTTGCGTACAAACCGGCACCACGACAGAGCTGAACCTTGCTGACTATTTCCGCAAGAACAACATCAGCTATGAGCCGGTCCCGATCGAAACCAACGCCGAAGGCAACCAGCAGTATCTGGCCGGTGCCTGCGATGCATACACCACTGACATGTCCGGCCTGGCATCTACACGTGCCACATTCGAGACACCGGGCGATCACATCTTGCTGCCCGAGATCATCTCAAAAGAGCCGCTGGCACCACTGGTTCGCCATGGCGATAGCGAGTGGGGCGATGTTGCGCGCTGGACGCTGAACGCATTGATCGCAGCAGAAGAGATGGGCATCACAAGCGCCAACATCGGTGATTTGTCGGCCCAAGCGGGCGATGCGCCCGAGGTCAACCGTCTGCTGGGCACCGAGGGCAACCTTGGCGAAATGCTTGGTCTCAGCGCTGACTGGGCTAAAAATGCCATCATGGCAGGCGGCAACTATGGCGAGATCTTCGAGAAGAACATCGGCGAAGCATCCCCCATTGGTCTGGCACGCGGCCTGAACGCACAGTGGACGGATGGTGGCCTGCTGTACTCGCCCCCCTTCCGCTAAAAACCTCATTGAAGGGCGCGGCAATCGCCGCGCCCTTCTACTATCGGCTTGCCAAATGCAAGAAACGGCCAATCCAAGATAAATTCCGCACAACGCGAGGGACGGATCAACCGTCTCCGCCCGACACAGTCCGGAAAACCAGGGAAGACACATGAGCACCATAACCGATCCCGACAAGGGCGGATTCCGCGTATCGCAACTGCTGAGCGACACGCGCTATCGCGCCATCACCTTTCAGGTCATCGCGTTGTTTCTACTTGTCGCTGCGTTCTATTATCTGGGTAATAATCTGGTCCAGAATCTGCGCGCTGCCGGCCTGAATTTCTCGTACGGGTTCCTCGACGAGGCGGCGGGATATGACGTGGGTCAGTCGCTGATCCCTTATACCAGCCAATCGTCTAACTGGCAGGCCGCCAAGGTCGGCATTCTCAACACGCTGCTTGTCGCGGTGCTGGGCTGTTTCACTGCCACCATTCTGGGCGTTACCGCAGGGGTCCTGCGCCTTAGCAAGAACTGGATCGTTTCCCGCCTGATGGCCGTGTATGTCGAGGCGTTCCGCAATGTGCCGGTGCTGATCTGGATTTTGATCATCTACGCGATCATGACAGTGTCCTTGCCCGCGCCCAATGCATTCCGCGGCGACGATCCGGCCAGCACAATGTTGTTGGGCATGTTCGCCTTTACCAATCGCGGCATTTACATCCCTGCGCCTGTTTTCAACCCCGGCTCTATGGTGGTTGTCGGCGTGTTTATCGCGTCGATCATCGCGATGTTTGCCTATCGCGCCTACGCCAAGAAGCTGCTCTTCGATACGGGCAAGCTGCTACCGACGGGCTGGCCATCGCTCGCGATCCTGCTGGTCCCTGCGTTGCTGGTTTTCTTCATCCTCGGGCGGCCCATCGGCCTCGATATCCCCGTTCTCAGTGGCTTTAACTTTGGCGGCGGGATCAAGATTGGCGCGCCGCTGATCGCGCTGTGGTTTGCCCTATCGATCTATACTGGCGCCTTTATCGCAGAAAACGTGCGCGCAGGCATTCAGGCCGTATCAGAAGGCCAGACCGAGGCGGCAGCCGCTCTTGGCCTGCGTCCGCGCCGGATCATGAACCTTGTGGTACTACCGCAGGCAATGCGGGTCATTATCCCGCCGCTGATCTCGCAATACCTGAACCTGACCAAGAACTCGTCGCTCGCCATCGCCGTCGGCTATGCAGATATCACGGCCACACTGGGCGGGATCACGTTGAACCAGACAGGCCGCGCAATTGAGTGCGTTCTCTTGCTGATGTTGTTCTATCTGACGATCTCGCTGGCGATTTCGGCCATCATGAACGTCTACAACAACTCCGTTAAGCTGAAGGAGCGGTAATATGTCTGACACACACGCACAATCCGTCGCCTTCGTCCGCGATACCGCCATCCCCGCTTCGCCGCCGCCGAACACACAGGCGGGCGCGGTCAATTGGGTCCGCGCGAATCTGTTCAGCAGCTGGGCGAATGCGGCCCTTACTATCGCGGCGATTTATGTGATCTACGTCGTATTTGTCGCGATCTGGCCATGGCTTACCAATGGCGTGTGGACCGCGCCCAGCCTGACGGCATGCCGCGAAGTGTTGCAGGGCAAGGTTGGAGCCTGCTTCTCGGTCCTGACCGAGCGCTGGAATCAGCTACTCTTTGGATTCAAATATCCAAGCGATCAATACTGGCGGCCCGGCATCGCGTTTTTGCTGCTGTTCGCCGCAATCGCCCCGGTCATGTTCTATAAGCTACCGCGTAAGCTGTTAATCATCACTGCGCTCTATCCGTTCGCCGCCTACTACCTCATCTGGGGCGGCACGATCCTGACGCCCATTCTGGCGCTGGCCGGTTTTATTGTCGGGTACGCCGTCTATGCGCGGTTGGTCAAACGCAACTTTGCCCTCGGTTTTTTCGCCGGCATTGCGGCGGCATCGCTTTTTTGGTGGATTGGCGGCGAGCTGACATTTTTTATCGCCGATCTCGTAAATGATTGGTTTGGACTAAAACCACCAAGGTTGGAGATCGTGCCGTCACGCGACATGGGCGGCTTCATGCTGAACCTGATCCTTGGCGTCACCTGCGTTGCGCTTTCGATCCCGCTGGGAATCGTTCTGGCGCTTGGGCGGCAATCGAAACTGCCGCTGATCAAGGGCATTTGCGTGGTGTTCATCGAATTTATCCGCGGCGTGCCACTCATCACGCTGCTCTTCGTTGCAAACGTGGTTCTGGCCTACTTCTTGCCGCCGGGCACGACCTTTGATTTGATCCTGCGGGTAATCATCATGATCACCATGTTCGCCTCGGCCTACATCGCAGAGGTGATCCGGGGTGGCCTCGCCGCACTGCCAAAGGGCCAATATGAGGCGGGCGACAGCCTTGGCCTAGACTATCCGCAGGCAATGCGCCTGATCATCCTGCCACAGGCGCTCAAGATCTCGATCCCCGGCATCGTCAATATCGCCGTGGGTCTGTTCAAGGACACCACACTGGTTTCGGTCATTTCGATGTTCGATCTGGTGGGCATGATCCGGGGCCCCATCCTAGCATCCAGCGAATGGAACGGCGTCTACTGGGAGCTGTTCAGCTTTGCCGCGCTGTTGTTCTTTGTCGTCTGCTACGGAATTTCGCAATATTCGCAATGGTTGGAGCGTCAGCTCGCAACCGGACATCGTTAAGGGAGACTGAATCATGGCCGAAGCTCAAATGAAAGTCTCGGACGAGGTCGCGATCTCGATCCGCAATATGAACAAGTGGTACGGCAGCTTTCACGTGCTGCGTGACATCAATCTGACTGTGAACAGGGGCGAACGCATCGTGATTTGCGGGCCGTCTGGATCAGGCAAGTCAACGTTGATCCGGTGCATCAATGCGCTGGAAGAGCATCAGAAAGGCTCGATTGAAGTCGATGGGACAAAGCTGTCCTCGGACATCAAGAACATCGACAAGATCCGGCGCGAGGTCGGCATGTGCTTCCAGCACTTCAACCTCTTTCCGCATTTGACCATTTTGGAGAACTGTACGCTGGCACCCATCTGGGTCCGCAAAGTCCCCAAGGCCGAGGCCGAAAAGACGGCGATGCATTTCTTGGAAAAGGTCAAGATCCCCGATCAGGCGAACAAGTATCCCGGCCAGCTGTCGGGCGGCCAGCAGCAGCGCGTTGCAATCGCGCGTAGCCTATGCATGAAGCCGCGCATCATGCTGTTCGACGAGCCCACATCGGCGCTGGACCCCGAGATGATCAAGGAAGTCCTCGACACGATGATCGAACTTGCCGAGGAGGGCATGACCATGCTCTGCGTCACGCACGAGATGGGCTTTGCCCGCCAGGTGGCGAACCGCGTGATCTTTATGGACCAAGGCCAGATCGTGGAGCAGAACGAGCCGGAGGAGTTCTTTAACAACCCCCGTTCAGAGCGCACACAGCTATTCCTTAGCCAGATTCTGGGCCACTGAGAGCGCCTATTTGAGCCAAGATTATTTGGAGGGCGGTCCGTTTTGGGCCGCCCTTTTGCCGTCCGGCTCAGCGTTTGTGGAAGTAGCTCATATGAAAGGCTGATTGCGCGGGATCGCGGCCATATTTCTGCGATACGGGGCAGGCCCGCCGCGCCTTGCAGCCTTGCGATAGACAATCGTCGCCTGCGGGTGTGTCCAGAAACGTATGGCAGGCCGTCACGTCATAGCCGCGCTCTGCGCTGAGCGCGTCCACAGGGCAGGCCGTCATGCAGGGCTGCGCTGGGCAAGTTACGCAGGGCGACACGCCTGTTTTAGGTAACATGATCGTCTGCGTAAATCGCAGCGCGCCTCGATAGGATACCATCAGGCCAGCGGTGTCATGCACCAGCATCCCCGCGGGACTTTGCCATGCGCGGCCTGACGCCATGGCCCATCGAAGAAAGGGTAGGTACGGGGGGCCTCCAAACGGGAACAGCGGCTCGGCCCCAAGTGCGGCGGCCAGATCACCGATGACCCGGCGTGACCAGCGGTCGACCGGATCGGCCTCCCCATCCAGCCATTCCGGTGCTTTTTTTAACAGGGGCCAGAAACCCTGAGACGGTCCCAGTAAAACAATCGTGCCGCCATCCTCGCGAACTCCGCCCATGACATCTAGCGCCGCGGCCTGCGCCGCGAGGGCGATGGCCGCATAGTCTGTCATGCGCGGATCATCGACCCGGCGCCATGCTCGGTAAATAGCTCGAGCAGCGGCGCATTGGGTACGCGTCCGTCCAGAATGACGACAGCGCGCACGCCGCCCTCAATCGCTTGCAGCGCTGTCTCGGTCTTGGGGATCATGCCGCCCGATATGGTGCCATCGGCGGTCATGGCGCGCACGGCATCGGCCTTTAGCTCGGTCACTACATGGCCAGAGGCGTCACGGACGCCGTCCACATCTGTCAGCAATAGCAAGCGATCTGCTTTAAGCGCGGCGGCAATCGCGCCGGCCATTGTATCGCCGTTGATGTTAAACGTCTCGCCTGCGCGCCCCGCGCCCAGCGGGGCGATAACCGGAATAGCATCGTCGCGGAATAGAGTGTGCAAGATGCGTGGATCGACCTCCGATGGCACACCGACAAGCCCCAGAGCCGGATCAGCGGGATCGCAAATTACGAGGTTCGCATCCTTGCCCGAGAGGCCCACTGCGCGCCCACCCTGAGCATTGATCGCTTGCACGATACGCTTGTTCACTCGGCCCGACAGGACCATCTCGACAACCTCCATGGTCGCCTCGTCAGTCACGCGCTTGCCGTTCACGAATTCGGATTTGATCGCCAGCTTGTCCAGCATCTCGTTGATCATGGGGCCGCCGCCATGCACGATCACCGGGTTCACGCCGACCTGCCGCATCAGCACGACATCGCGGGCGAACGTCTCCATCGCCTCGTCGTCGCCCATAGCGTGGCCGCCAAATTTGATCACCACAATCGCATCGTCGTAGCGTTGCAGATAGGGCAGCGCTTCGGAGAGGGTGCGGGCGGTTGAAATCCAGTCGCGGTTCATGTCACGTCGCTTCATCTGTTGTCCCTTTGGCCGCCGACTATCGGGCGGCGCGCGCCGTCATGCAAGGCTTAGACGAGATCCGCGATCGTGGTGCGCAAAGTCGCGATGCCCTCGCCCTTTTCGCTAGACGTTAGTATCAATTCGGGAAAGGCAGCGGGATGTCGCGCCAGTTCCCCGCGCACCTGCGCAAGAATATCGTCCAGCGCGGTGCCGCGCAGCTTGTCTGCCTTGGTTAGCACGACCTGAAACGTCACGGCTGAGCTATCCAGCAGGCTCATGATCTCATGATCCACTGGTTTGATCCCGTGGCGCGTGTCGACCAGCACGAAGGCGCGGCGCAGGTTCTGGCGGCCCGACAGATACCGCTTGAGCAGGGCCTGCCACTTTTCGACGACCGCGAGCGGCGCATTGGCATAGCCATAGCCGGGCAGGTCGACGAGGTAGTGGCTGTCAGCCATGGTAAAGAAGTTCACTTCTTGGGTGCGGCCCGGCGTGTTCGACGCGCGCGCCAGCGCCTTGCGGCCTGTCAGCGCATTTATCAGGGTCGATTTGCCCACGTTCGACCGGCCAGCAAAGCATACCTCAATCCGGTCCGCTTCGGGCAAGCCCGACATTGCGACGACGCCCTTGAGGAAATCAGTCTCACCGGCAAAGAGGATGCGGCCCCGTTCGGACGCATCTACGTCAGGCTCGTCTGCAATGGGAAAGGGAAGTTTGTCCATCATATCAACTCCACCGTATCGCCGCTGGCGATTTCGCCGCCGCGCGTGACGACACCGTAGAGGCCGAATTCCTTGCAGCCGAGCGTAGTCTCGAGCGCGCCCAGCGTGTCGGCGTCTCGCACGCCCGTCTCTGGATTGGCTGTGGTGGCGAGGCAGCGTACGATATGCTCGCGGATCTCCAACTCAACCGTGCCGATGCGGATAGCTTTGCCGATCCATTCACGCTCGGCCCACGGCGCGAGCCCGTCTAAATGGATGTTGGCACGCCAGCGCAGCGGATTTAGGTCTTGTCCCATCCGCGCACCCAAATCGGCGCTGGAGGCCAAGTTTATGAGGCTAATCGACGCGAACGGCGAATCGGTCATGCCGCGATCCCCGGCGCGGACGATTCGGGCGGATTGCGCGCGGGCCTCAGGCATAAGGGGGCGCACCCAGTCTAAAAACGCGGCACCTTCTTTGTCTGGATCAAACGTTAGGTCGGGGCGGTTCGGATGGCTAAGCGTTACGGTGCCTGCCGCCTCATCTGAGACAGCGCTGATTGCCATAAGCTGCGGCGCTTTGGCCCCGCGCGAGAAGTTCTGGCACGCGGACCAGGCGCCATCCTCGACTTTGGCCTCTTCATGCGCGACCGCCCAACGGCGGTCCCACGGCATCGTGCCACCTTCGGCCAAATGGACGTGCTTTAGCGTCTCAAAGCCGTGCCCCTTGATTGGGTGCCGCCAGAGCGCCGCGACGTGCGCGTTCACTTTTTGCCCTTTCCGGCCTCTGCCGCATCCTTCTTGGGCTTGCGCTTGAAACCGTCGAGGATGTTGCCGAACACGTCAGGCTTGTACCCTTGGCTGCGCATAATCGCGTATTGCTGGGTAAAGGTGATCGTGTTGTTCGCGATCCAGTAGACCACAAGGCCGCTGGCGAACTGGCCCAGCATGAACATAAAGACCCACGGCATCCACGCAAAGATCATCTTCTGCGTCGCATCCGCAGGTGTCGGGTTCAGCTTTTGCTGCAGCCACATCGAGATACCCAGCAAAATCGGCAAAACGCCCAGCGACAGGATCGCAAATATCGATTCGGGGCCGGGAGGGGCGAAGGGCAGCAGGCCAAACAAGTTTAAGATCGACGAGGGGTCAGGTGCGCTGAGATCATCGATCCAGCCTAGCCATGGCGCATGGCGCAACTCCAGCGTGACAAAGATCACCTTGTAGAGTGAAAAGAAGATCGGGATCTGAAGCAGAATTGGCAGACAGCCAGAGGCCGGATTGACCTTTTCCTTCTTGTACAGCTCCATCATCGACTTTTGCAGCTTTTGCTTGTCGCCGCCTGCGTCTTCCTTGAGCTTCTCCATCTGCGGCTGCAGCTCTTTCATCTTGGCCATCGAAACGTAGGATTTGTAGGCCAGAGGCAGCAAAAGCGCCTTGATCAGCAGCGTCAGGCCAATGATTGCCCAGCCCATGTTGCCAATCAGATTGTTGAGGTAGTGCAGCACCGCAAAGATCGGCTTGGTCAGGAAGAAGAACCATCCCCAGTCGATCGAGTCGACAAATCGGTCGACGCCATCTTCGTTCTGGTAGTGGCGGATCGTCGCCCACTCCTTTGCGCCAGCAAACACCTCAAGCCGGGTTGTGGCGCTAGCGCCAGGCGCGACCGTTTGGGTCGGCATCCGGGCCGTCGTCTGGTAGATGTCGCGCCGCGAATCCCGCAATGTCGTAACGTTAAAGCCGCCGTTATCGCGCGGAATCAGCGTTGTCATCCAGTATTGGTCGGTCAGGCCCGTCCAGCCGTCCTTCTCCACCGCGATAGTCTTAACGCCTGTGATTGGGTCGAAATCATCGTAGTCGGTTTCTGTCAGTTCGCCATCCGCCATGCGGATGCCGCCCTCGTGCAGAATAAAGAAATTCTTTAGGTCGCGGGGCAGACCATGCCGCGCAAGAATACCATATGGTGCCAGCGTGACCGTCGTATCGCCGGTATTTTGCACCGACTGCTCAACGCTGAACATGAATTTGTCATCGACCGATATCGTACGGCTAAATGTCAGGCCGCCGCCATTGTCCCATGTTAGCGTGATCGGCGTCTCGGGCGTCAGCGTGGTGCCTTGCTGTCCCTGCCAGATCGTGTTCGCGCCCGGTACCATTTCGGGTGCCAGTCCCGCGCCCGGCGCCCAGCCAAAGAGAGCGTAATAGGGTGCGTCGCTGCCTACGGGCGACAGAAGGTCGACGATGGGACTATCGGGGTCAGTCGTCTCGCGGTAATTCTTCAGGGAAAGTTGATCAATGCGCCCACCTTGCAGCGAAATGCTGCCCTTAAGGCTGGGTGTGTCGATGGCGATACGGGGCGCATCAGCGGGCTTGGGCGCGCCTACATCTTCTGTCGCAGCGCCATCGACGGCACCCGGCTCGGTGGCGAGGCCGGGGGTTGTGGCGTCGGGGGTCTGCGTGGCGACCTCGGTAGGCGGCTCAATCGGGGCCTCGGGCGCGGGGAACAGGACGAACCACAGCATGATTACGAGGAAACTCAGCGCGGTGGCGAGAATTAGGTTCTTGTTTTGGTCGTCCATTCGGGCTGCCACTCATCTGTTAGGGGGTCAGGCCGGACCAGCCAAGTGGGCCGCGGCCTGAAACGCGCGCAACTTTATCCGTCTCGGGCGCGAACCGTGCGGAGCAGCGAGGCTGCAAAACCGGTCCATGGCACCTCGGGAGGGTCAAGGGAGGGTTCAACAGAGTGCGGCCCCAAAGGTCAAGGGGATTCCCGGTGCCGAAACGCCCGCATGCCGGTTTCGTCGCTATTCGTCGGCAATTTAGCCTATCTGGCGGCCGATGGCCGGCGGCGCCTCAAGCCGCGCGAGGTGCGCGAGCATCCAATCAAAAGTCTGATCCAGCGGAATTGGGTGTCCGATGCCATAGCCCTGCACATGGCCGCAACCAAGCTGCGCCAGCATATTGTGCTCTCCCGCAGTCTCCACGCCTTCTGCCAGCGTTGCGAGGCCCAGTTGCTCGGCCATGGTCAGGATCGCCGATACCATGCGCTGCTGCTCTGGATCGCGGTCGACTTTCATCACGAAGGATCGGTCGATTTTCAGGCGCTGCACATCAAAACGCCGGATGGATGAGATCGAGGCATGGCCAGTGCCGAAATCATCCAAGTCTATCTGGCACCCCATCCGCGACAGCGCGGCAATGTTACGCACCACCGTATCGTCGGGCGATAGCGCGACCACCGTTTCCAGTATCTCGACGCTCAGACGACTCGCGGGCAGGTCAAAACGGTCCAACTCCCACTCAATCTTTTTAACGAGGGAGGGGTTGCGTAGCTCTTCGGGCGAAAAGTTTACGCCGATTTGCGGCACGTCAAAGCCGGCGGCATCCCAGACCTTGAGCGCCGCTAGCGCATTATAGAGCATCACCTCGCCCAAACGCTCCATCGCGCCTGCCTGCTCCAGCATTGGCAGGAATTCAGCAGGAGAGATGACGCCGCGCGTGGGATGGCACCATCGCGCCAGCGCCTCAAAGCCGCTAATGAGGCCGGTATCGGTGGAGAGTTGCGGCTGGTACCACGGCTGGATCTCGCCGTTTTCCAGTGCAGCAACGGCGGCGTCAATTAGGTCGGGGCTGCACGTGATAACGGGTGCCTGCATATCGCGGCTGTAGGCCCGCATGGAGGATGGACCGTGCCGACGCGCCTCGGCCAACGCTATGGTCGCGCCAGCGATGAGGCCTGTGCCCGTGGCCTCCGGCGCGTTCATGTCGAGTGCCAGTCCCACAGACGCCGTAATGTAAACGGTGGCGGCGTCGATCACGATCGGATCCTCCATCGCTGCCTGCAGACGGCTGGCCATTTGCAATATGATGCCCAGATCCAACTGCCGAACAGGTGCGATGCAGACGGCCAGCAGATTATCCTCGATCCGGCGAACAGTGTCGCGGTTGCGCAGCACCGACGACACCCGCTCGGTCAGTTGCGCCATCAAGGCGTCCGACGCCGCGCTGCCGAACCGCTCGCGCATGTCGGTGAATTCATCCAGTTCCAAGAGGATGCATCCGGTTCTGCGCGACGTCTGTTTGGCCCGAAGGACGGCAGCGTCCATGCTGTGCTCGAACGCGGCCTCGTCGTTATCATCGCGGCCCGGCACAGGGCCACCTGAGTTGCGATGAACCCCGGCAAAAAGCAAGCATATAGGAAATCCGAGCGCCAGCATGATGAGCATCTGCTCGCCGCCCAGCCAAAAACCGCCCAGCACCACACCCGGCAGCAAAGCCAAGGCCGCAGGCCCGCTCAGCAGGGCGCGAAAATGCGCATACACGGCTGCAAAGACAGGGAGAAAGCGCTGAGACATTCGGAAAACCCTTTGAAATCCTAGGGTCACCTTACGCGCGCTGTCTCAACGGCCCATTAACGTAGGTCCGGAATCCCGTCAGAATTTTCGTCAGTTTTTAGGGGGCTCACGGAAAGCCCGGCAAAATCAAACAGCTGCGGGTCCAGCAGGTGCGACGGGCGCGCATTCATCAGCGCGCGAAACATCACCTGACGTCGACCGGGGCTGTTTGATTCCCAGCCGTCGAGGATCTGTTTGACCTGCTGGCGTTGCAGCCCGTCCTGACTGCCGCACAGATCGCAGGGAATGATGGGATACTGCATCGCGCGCGCGAACTTCTCGCAGTCCACTTCGGCCACATGCGCAAGCGGGCGGTAAAGAAACAGATCGCCGTCTTCGTTGACGAGTTTGGGTGGCATAGTGGCAAGGCGCCCGCCATGAAAGAGGTTCATAAAGAACGTCTCAAGGATGTCGTCGCGGTGATGGCCAAGTACCACAGCCGAGCAGCCTTCTTCGCGCGCGATACGGTATAAATTGCCACGCCTCAGTCGCGAGCAAAGAGCGCAAAAGGTGCGGCCAGCCGGGATTTTGTCAACCACGATTGAATAGGTGTCACGGTATTCGATCCGGTGGGGTACCTGCATTTTGGCAAGGAATTCCGGCAGGATGGTCGCAGGAAATCCCGGCTGTCCCTGATCCAGATTGCAGGCAAGCAGATCGACGGGCAGCATGCCGCGCCATTGCAACTCGTGCAGAACGGCCAGCAGGGTATAACTGTCTTTGCCGCCCGACAGACAGACCAGCCATTTGGCCCGCGGGCCATCGCGGTCGACCATGCCATACTGGTCAATCGCTTCGCGGGCGAGGCGCACGATTCGCTTGCGCAGCTTGCGGAATTCCGTGCTGCGGGGCGCGCCCTGAAAGAGCGGGTGAATCTCGTTTGCATCATCCAGCATAGGCAGGCTCTAGTGCAGTTGGCAGCGCCGGGCAAGAGGCTGGAACGTAGTGCGGGCGCGCCGCGTTGGTATCAATAACACTCAATTTAGGAGTTTCTCAAATGACACGTTTCACTCTTGCCGCCGCCACCGCAATTGCGGCGCTCACTGGCTCCGCCGCGCTGGCGCAGGACGCGGGCGCCATGGCGATGCTGAACACTGCAGACGGCGGGGACGGAGGCCATGTCAAGATTTCGCAGGCGGGCAGCGGAACATTGTTCCATGCGGAGCTGAAGGGGTTGGCGCCAGGTTGGCACAGCTTTCATGTGCACGAGATTGGATCGTGCGAGGATGGGTTTGATGCAGCGGGCGATCACTACGCACCAGACGGCAAAGGCCACGGGCTGATGGCCGAGGAGGGTGCCCATGCGGGTGATTTGCCCAATATCCATGTCGGCGATGATGGCACTGCGATGGCCGAATTCTATAGTGCGCGGCTGAGCGTTGCAGATGGGAATGCCCCATTGATGGACGAAGACGGCTCGGCAATTATGATTCACGAAAATGCTGACAGCTACCAGACTGATGCCGGGGCAGGCGGGCGCGTTGCGTGCGGTGTGATTGCTCAAACCAAGTGACAGACGCCTTAGTCGGGCACGTTGTCGATGCCTGACCCGCCCCACGGGTTGCAACGCGCGATGCGCCGGATAGCCAGCCAACTACCGCGGATACCGCCATGTTTCGCCAGCGCTTCCAGCGCATAGGCGCTGCATGTCGGATGGAACCTGCACCCATGGCCAACCCACGGACTAAAGAGCAGGCGATAGCCGCGCACCGGAAGCGACAGTGCCCACGCTAATGGCGTCATTTTGGAGAGCTGTCTGGTTTGCCGTGCAGCTTGCGCAGCGCGTAGACCAAATCGCCTTTGAGCGCGGCAAAATCGCGCTTGTCGGTCACGGTGGACCGGCCAATCAGGACATAATCCCAGCCGTCCAGACCGTGCAGTGGCAGGACGGCGCGTGCGGCCTCGCGCAGGCGGCGCTTGGCCCGGTTGCGGGCGACAGCATTGCCGACCTTCTTTGAGCAGGTGAAACCGACACGAACACCGCGCGCCGTCTCGCCGTCACGGCGCAGGCGAGCCTGAACCATCATCGACGATGTGCCTTGGCGTCCGGCGCGTGCGGCCTGCAAGAAGTCCTTGCGCGTCTTGAGGACCGTCAAAGACGTACCCTCCGGACATGACAAAACCGCCGGTGGCAGCGTCCCGGTCTGGTGATCGGGGGCCTCCGGCGGGGTCATATTACCGTCCGTCTCGCTGGCGCTTATGCGCTCAGCGACTTGCGACCGCGGGCGCGGCGTGCATTCAGGATCTTGCGGCCGGCTTTTGTAGCCATACGCGCGCGAAAACCATGGCGCCGTTTGCGAACCAGATTCGAGGGTTGAAAGGTGCGTTTCATCGCTCCGTCTCCAAATTTGTGCGAACGGGCGCGTTTACGGGGAATCGCGCAGCCATCCGGGTATCTCCGAAGCTCGGTCTATAGTAGGCGGTTTTGCCCAAGTCAAACCCCGCCGGGCCCCTTATTGCAACAAATGCCCGCTGGGATGTTACAAGAACGGGTCTGAGGTGCCTCAGACGCCCCGTATGCCTCACGCGCGATCAACGCGGCGTGATACGGCTATTCAGGGGGGGCTCTTGCGGTCATCTATGGTCAATTGCCGCAACCCCGAGGAAGGTACCACACATGCAAAAGGCCGATCAGAACGACCAGCAGACGGAGCGCAAGCACCCGGTGCTGCGCCATGCGCCTTTAGCGCTGATTGTGCTGGTGGCGGCCATTGGCGCCTTCACCTTGCGCGACTACCTCAGCTTTGACACGCTGCGCGAGAACCGCGAGGCGCTGCTGGCCTTTCGCGACGCGCATTTCGCGCTGATGGTCGCAGGGTTCGTGGCGATCTATTTTGTCATCGTGGCATTTTCGCTGCCCGGTGCAGCAGTCGCGTCGGTCACTGGCGGGTTTCTTTTTGGCATCATATGGGGAACCACATTCAATGTGACGGCCGCTTCGCTGGGCGCTATCGCCATTTTTCAGGCCGCCCGCATGGGGCTGGGCAAAACGCTGGCCGCGCGGCTGGACGCGAGCGACGGCACGCTAAAGAAAATCAAGGACGGGCTGAACGAGAACGAGATTAGCGTGCTGTTTCTGATGCGCCTTGTTCCGGCGGTACCGTTTTTTGTCGCCAATCTGCTGCCCGCCTTGGTGGGCGTCAAATTCCGCAATTTTGTGCTGACGACCGTGATTGGCATTATCCCCGGAGCGCTGGTCTTTACATGGATCGGTGTCGGCCTTGGCGAGGTATTCGATCGCGGCGACAGCCCCGACCTTAGCCTGCTGTGGGAGCCGCAGATTATCGCGCCTCTTCTGGGCCTCAGTGCGCTCGCCGCGCTGCCGATCATTATAAAGGCCGTACGCGGCAAGAAAGGTATTTGAGGCATGAAACGGATTGAGACAGATATTTTGGTGATCGGTGCAGGCTCGGGCGGTCTGTCGGTTGCGGCGGGCGCGGTCCAGATGGGCGCGCGTGTCGTCCTGCTGGAAGGGCACAAAATGGGCGGCGATTGTTTGAACTACGGCTGCGTGCCGTCCAAGGCGCTGATCGCGTCGGGCAAGGCGGCTTATGCGCAGTCCCATGCGGCGCGCTACGGCGTGGCCAATGTGGTGCCAGGCGTCGACTATGCTGCCGCCAAGGATCATGTTGCGGATGTCATCGCCACCATCGCGCCCGTCGACAGCGTCGAGCGGTTCGAAGGACTGGGCGTGCAAGTGATTCAAGAATACGGAGAGTTTATCTCGGATACCGAGGTGCAGGCCGGCGATACAGTCATCAAGGCCCGCCGCATCGTGATCGCCACCGGCTCGTCCCCGCTTGTGCCGCCCATTCCGGGTCTGGATAGCGTGCCGTATTTGACAAATGAGACGCTGTTCGATTTGCGTACTCAACCCGAGCATCTGCTAATCGTAGGGGGCGGCCCTATCGGCATGGAAATGGCGCAGGCGCATCGGCGGCTTGGCTGCAAAGTGACGGTGATCGAGGGCGCCAAGGCGCTCGCCAATGACGATCCCGAAACCGCCGCGATCGTGCTGGATACGCTGCGCGAGGAAGGCATTGAAATAGCCGAAGATGCGCTGGCTGCCGAGATACGCGGCAAGGCGGGCAACATTGAGGTCGAGGCTAAGGATGGGCGCGTTTTCAAGGGCTCTCACTTGCTGATGGCGGTGGGCCGCAAGAGCAATGTCGACAAGCTGAACCTCGATAAAGCGGGCATCGAGACTACCAAACGCGGTATCAAGGTTGACGACCGGCTAAAAACCACCAACTCGCGCGTCTATGCCATTGGCGACGTCGCAGGTGGGCTGCAATTTACCCATGTTGCAAGCTATCATGCAGGCATCATCATCCGCTCGGCCGTGCTGGGCCTGCCCGCCAAAGCGAAAACCAGCCACATTCCGTGGGCCACCTACACCGCGCCCGAGCTGGCGCAGGTCGGCCTGACCGAGGCGCAGGCCCGCGAGGAGCATGGTGATAAGCTGGAGGTCGTGCGTTTTGAATATGAGCATAACGACCGCGCCATCGCCGAACGCAAGACGCGCGGCCTGATCAAGGTCATGGTCGTTCGTGGCCGCCCGTTAGGCGCGTCCATTGCCGGTGAACAGGCGGGCGAGCTGATCGGGCTGTGGGCTTTGGCGCTGGCAAACGACATGAAGATGAGCCAGATTGCCGCCATGGTCGCCCCCTATCCCACCATCGGAGAAGTCAACAAACGTGCCGCTGGAGCCTATTTTAGCCCGCGCCTATTTGATAGTATCTGCGTCAAGCGCGCGGTGCGCTTTGTGCAGCGCTGGCTGCCATAGGCGACCCTAGGGGCAGGAGGGCAAGATGAATTCACTCTCAGGCCGTTTCCTGATCCTTACGGCGATCTTTGTGATGTTGGCCGAGATCTTGATCTTTGTGCCGTCCATCGCGCGATTTCGCGAGGATTTTCTGCTGTCCCGTCTAGAACGGGCGCAGATCGCGTCACTTGCCCGTCTGGCCGGCGACGAGATCAGCCCAGACCTGGAGGATGAGCTGCTGGCAAATGCCGGCGTCTTTAACGTGGTGCTGCGCCGCAACGATGCGCGCCAGTTGGTGCTGTCGTCGCCGCTGCCCGTTGCCATCGCTGCCACATACGATCTGCGAGACGCAGGCGCCTGGAGGTTAATGCGCGACGCACTGGCGCGGCTGATGACACGCGAGGACCAAGTGGTGCGTGTTATCGGAATGCCCGTACGCAGCGCCGGGATGTTGATCGAGGTCACTATGGAGACGCAGACGCTGCGCATGGCAATGATCGACTACGGTCTGCGCATCCTTTTGCTATCGGCCGTCATCTCGATCATCACCGCCGTGCTGCTATTTTTAGCCGTGCGCGTGTTTCTTGTGCGGCCCATCAGCCGCGTCGTCGGCTCGATGAAAGCCTATGCCAGCGCACCCGAGGACGCTCGCGGCGTCATCGCCCCCAGCTCGACCATTACCGAGCTGCGCGAGGCCGAAGAGACACTGGCGCTGATGCAAACCCAGCTGACCGGAGCCTTGCGGCAAAAAGAACGCCTTGCCGGATTGGGCAGCGCAGTGGCCAAGGTCAGCCACGATCTGCGCAACATCCTGACAAGCGCGCAGTTGTTCACCGACAGGCTTGAGACATCGGAGGACCCGATGGTCAAACGCATGGCGCCCAAACTGGTCAATTCGATTACCCGCGCGGTCAACCTGTGCGAGTCTACGCTGGCTTATGGCAAGGCCGAAGAGCCTGCGCCTCGCCTTTCACGTTTTGCCCTGTTGGACATCGTCACCGACGTCATCGACAGCGAGCGCTTGTCCGCCGGCGAGGCCGACATCAGCTTTTCCGAGGATGTGCGGGCAGGCTTTCAGCTGCGCGCCGACCCCGAGCAACTGTACCGCGTGATCGCCAACCTTGTGCGCAACGCACGTCAGGCTATCGTCACCAGCGCCCGTCCCGGCGAGATCGCTGTCCAAAGTAGCGAGACGGACGATGCCGTGCTTATCCGCATCAGCGACACCGGCCCCGGCCTGCCTCCCAAAGCGCGCGAACATCTGTTCACACCATTTCAGGGCGGCGCAACGAAGGGCGGATCGGGCCTCGGCCTGACCATCTCGGTCGAGCTGGTGCGCGGCCATGGCGGTACGCTGGAGTTGGAGCATACCGGCCCAAAGGGGACATCGTTCCTGATCACGCTGCCCAAGGGCGAACTGCCGGGCGCCCGGACACCCAAGCCGCATAACGATTGAGCGCAGTTTCTATAAATCACCCCACCTGACTGGCAATCGCCCCTTGCAAAGCCGGAACACAGCCGCTAATTGCTGCCCGCGTGGACCGATAGCTCAGCTGGATAGAGTACCTGACTACGAATCAGGGGGTCGGGGGTTCGAATCCTCCTCGGTCCACCATAATCCCCCCGTGAAAATCTATCTAACTAACTGAAATTAAATATATTATACGCCCGTGGAGAGCTTTGGCTCCCGCTGGCGGCATGACATTTTGCATGACGAATTGCATGACATTGATTTGTAGGTGCGAACCCGAGGGGATGGGGTTGTAATGGTCATCCCTCACCCTTCATTCAAGGATATGCATGATACCTATCATCGGTTGGCCAAGGGCATCAAAACGCAGCCAAAAACATATTCCAGATATCAAAATCTGGGTGCTGTTGCCGGCCCGATAGGCGTTATTGGCTCGATTCGCGAGGCTGAACGAAGCATGCACCTAGAAAATCAGGGAGATCTCGCGAATTCGGAGCCCAAAATGCCCAATTCCAGTAACGATGGGAATGTTGGCTTCTGCGATTTTGAATGATCATTATTGCGAGGGCAGTTGTTGGCAAAACCGATAGGACAGACAATATTGCGCCGACAGTACTGGATCTGCGAAAGGTGCGAGGTGATTTCCCAAAAATTTGGCTTCACATCTCAGCACAGCCGTCAAAGGCGGACCAGACTGTCTGCAATCTCCTGCGCAATTGCCTTGGCGTCGACACCGTCTCGTTCTGCAGACACCCGCAGCCCCAGAAGGTCGGACTGATACCGGCGGGCGAGCACTTTGGGGTCATGTTCGCTGCCAATGTCCCCGGCGGACTGTGCCTGTTGGAACAGCTCTGCAAATTGCTCCTCCATCCTCAAGAGATGCAGGTTCGCCTTACTCGCCAACGGGTGATTATGCGCATGAAGCTCAAGGAGCGTCTTGGATAGCATGCAGGCCTTGGCGGGGGCCTCGTTGCTTCCGATTGCCATTTCAGGAAAGCGCTGGAGCGCTTTGATTGGGCCATAGGTCCGAGCCAGTTCCTTCAACCGCTCGGCGCCATCCATCGCGTACTTGTCCATCGCAAGTTCAAATAGCGCATCCTTTGATCCGAATGCTGCATAAAAACTTCCTGGCTTTACCTGCAAGGCAGCCTCGAGATCTTTCAAAGACGTTCCAGCCCAACCACGGCGCCAAAATAGGTCGCGGGCGCGTTTGATCAGGTCATTGCGGTCATGGTTCGGTTTGCGCGGCATCAGATCACCATATGTTGAATGATCGCTCAAATATATACTTGAGTGATCGATCAAGAAAGCGTAAACTGATATCTAATGACAATTTAGTAAAGGTTGACCAAATGAAGTTTCCATTCCACGACCAAGATTCCGCGCCCGACGCCTCCAAGCCGCTTTTAGTGCAATCGCAAAAAGCCTTTGGCCGTTTGCCGGGATTGCACAAGGTGCTCGCCGAAAGCCCGCAGGCCTATGAAGGCTATCAGTTGCTTCATAAATTGTTCACTGAAACGGATTTCAATGCCGACGAGCTTACGGTTGTCTGGCAGTCGATCAACGTTGAGCATGAGTGCCACTATTGCGTTCCGGCCCACACCGGCATCGCCAAGATGATGAAGGTGTCAGACGACATCACAGACGCGCTCCGCAACGAGACGGCGCTCCCTACCGCCAAGCTTGAGGCGCTGCGCACGTTTACGGTTCAGATGGTGCGCGAGCGTGGGAATGTATCAGAAGCGCAGATGAAAGCGTTCTTTGACGCGGGCTATGGTCACCGTGCGGTTCTGGACGTGATCTTGGGTTTAGCGCAGAAAACCATGTCGAATTACGTCAACCACGTGGCCGAAACACCCGTTGATGAAGTGTTCCAACCGCTGGAGTGGAAACGCAGCGACACACCTCTGAAGGTGTAAGGCTGAGGAAGGCGCGTCGCGGATCACTGCGCGGCGCGCCCTCCGCGCATTACGATTGTCCCGGTGGCAGTGTCAGCACAGGCTATGATCGCCCCCTTGACCAAAAAAATGTACGCAGATTGGCGGAGGCAGCCCGGATTCCTCGCACAAACCAAACGCCGCCGCGTGGCCCTGCCACTACGTTTGAAACCAGTTCTGAAATGCTCTGCAATCTCTTAAAAAGTCGGAAATAGCCAACATGTTGACCTATCCAACACTCTGAAACAGCGCGCTGGCCGGGCTTCAGGGCGAAATTGCCGTCGATCTTTACGCTTTGCGGTCATCCTGTGATCTTATCGTGAGTTGACCCTCAGAACAGCGCGCAGCCCAATTACGCATGCTCTGGGCCGTCCATGTATTATCTGTCATCGGCATATATGGGGCGGAAAGTGTGAATACGCTTCAGGTGCGCGGTTCATTCCTCAGCCAGATGACATAAGGCGCTCGTAGACCGGCACACCCGGCCGCTGGCGCTGCAGCCTCCACACCGGGTTGCGACGCGCAGGATGCAGAAGTTGCGAAGTCCGGGCGATCAAATTTAATCCCGATTTTTCACCAAACGAAGCCGAACGCTTTACGCGTATGGCGGTTCTGCGGACATTGCGACCCTTTGCCAATCACACCCAGTCACCTAAAAAGAGGCAGCAAATAATAAGGTGTGAAATATAGACTATGGCGGAAATTCCAATCAGGTCGTTCCTTGCATCGCTCGTAGCTATCCGAAAAACTGAGGCGCGGCATGAAGTTTTACTACTTAAAAGAACTCAGACTTTGATAGGCGAGTGGTGTCAGGTGGCGGGAAGCATTGAGGAAGGTGAAACAGCTTGGCAAACCGCCCTGCGTGAACTCAATGAAGAGACTGGCTTGAAGCCTAGCGCATTGTATTCGGCTGACACTTGCGAGCAATTCTATGAAGCTGATCGTGATGCGATTACGATAGCCCCCGTGTTTGTCGCCTTCATAGACGCCTCCACGACTGTGTCATTAAATCATGAGCACAGCGAATACCGATGGGTGAGTTTTGGAAAGGCAATTGAGATGGTGGCCTTTGGCGGGCAACGACGCGTTCTTAGCTGGATAGAAGACGAGTTCGTAAAAAGAACCCCGAGTAAGCACCTTCTGATCTGCAATATTTAATCCCACATTGGCGACATTTGGACGTTCCTACTCTAAATTAAAAAAACGACCCGTATCTTTCATCCAAAGGACTAAGTGGCCCGGTTCGCAGCACGGTTGCAACAATACAGTGGCGACCCGCTTGGCTTCCACGACATCTCGACAGGCGCAAACCGGCCGCTCTCGCGTCGCAAGGTTTGTGTTTTTTCAAGCGCTATCATATCAAACCGATGCATCAAAACAGGACTGAATACTCGTGAAACGACCATTCGTCTTCGTGATCGGAATGACCGTTGGTATTGCCCTTGCCGCACCAATGAATGCGCACCCCCACATATTTGTGGATGGTGGCATAGATTTTATCATGTCAGGTGACGAAACGCTCGATGCCTTGTCGATCACTTGGCTTTATGATGAATTCGAAACCCTGTATGATTTGTCGTCGCGTGGTATCGAGCCGCAACCTGACGGCACCCTGTCCAATGCGGACCGTGAAGCGATCCGCGCTGCCTATAGCGATTGGCCGGACGATTTCGACGGTTCCGCGCATCTCTCTATCGATAGTGACCTGATAGAAATGGCTTGGCCCAGCGATCTTGCCGTCGATCTCGTTGACGGACGACTTCAACTGACTTTTTTGCGCAAGTTGGAAACGCCTGCCATCCTCACCAACAAATCCGTCGAGGTCGCGTTCTACGAATCTACTTATTTCTTTGCTTTCGCCATTACGAATGATCCATCCTTCGTTGGGAATGAAACATGTGAAGCGGTCGTCGTCCCTTACACACCCGGCGAACAATCCGACGAAATGAAACAAAGCCTTGCGCTTCTCAATCGCGAAGAAACACCGGACATCGCCAATGTCGGCCAATTGTTCGCAGACCGGATCGTTGTAAATTGCGCTTAACGATCCCGATTGTTCTGATCTTGGCTGCGGCCCTGCTGTTCGCCATCGGGTCCGCTACGTTCCCCGGTGTGATGGACTGGGCCGTCACCCAACAGCGTGCGTTCCAGAACGAGATGGCCGCCGCCGTGCGCGCGATCAGATCGGGCGCACCGGGCGGCTGGGCCGCGCTGCTATTGGCGGCAGGCGCTTACGGTGTCGTTCATGCCGCCGGTCCCGGCCATGGCAAATACCTGATTGGCGGGGTGGGTTTGGGGTCGACCGTTCCCGCGTCCCGCATGATCGTTCTGGCCGTCGCATCGAGCCTAGCACAAGCTATTTGGGCTGTCGTGCTTGTCTACGGTGGCTTTTCGCTGCTTCAGTTGTCGGCAAACCACCTGACCGTGATCGCGGAACAATGGCTCGCCCCCGCAAGCTATCTGGCAATCGCCGTCGTCGGGATCATCGTTATGCTGCGCGGATTGCGCACTATATCGCGCCGAAAAACAAACACTCCTGACCACGCAGGACATGTGCATCACAGTGACGGCTGCGGCCACGCACACGGCCCCGATCCCGAACAGGTAGCGTCCATAAAGACATTTCGTGAATCTGCGGCGCTAGTTGCCAGTATCGCCATACGCCCCTGCACTGGCGCCATTTTCCTGCTTGTGATCGCCTGGCAACTCGACATCAAAGCGGCCGGGTTTGTCGCGACGATCGCAATGGGGCTAGGCACCGCGATCCTGACCTCCGGCGTGGCCATTTCCAGCGTTGCCTTGCGTGGCGTGGCGGCTTTTTCAGGCGGGCGGGCCAGCGTCATCGGGGTCGCGGCACCGGTTCTCCAGATCATCGCGGGTGTCCTGATTTTATGGTTCAGCCTCGCGCTGCTCTCGATTTCAATCCTTTGAGGAATAAACCTCGTTCAATTGATGCCGCAAAGCCAAATATGTGAATTTAGTGCTCGATAGGGTCTAGGATCCGTTGATTTGCACAACATTCGGCGCATTAGCACCGTTCAAGTTCTCTCTCGCGTCGGTGACTATGGATCCTGGAGTGCGTCCGCGCATTGCTTCTGAATTCGATGTTGTGAAAGCAGTATAGTGCTGATTATTCATCCCTTCGCGGATGTCTGCTTGTGCTGGCTGCAGTGCATCAGTGAAACGTAGGGTGGAATGTGTCCTAAGGCTAAGGTCTGTGGCTGCTGTCATCTTGTGATGCAGCGGCGAAAAATCTTAGACGAAGCTGCCTTCTTGCTTGCGATTTTGAATGACCCCTATGGAAGATTAGTCGATGTCTATAAAGGTGTCGAAAAATCGAACCAGGGCGTTTTAATTCTATGTTCCGCGATCTTTCAATACCTGCCGTTTCCATGGGAATGCTCGCCGCATTTGTGGGATATTCAGCGTCATTCGCCATCGTGCTAGCGGGGCTGACTGCGATGGGGGCGACGGGCGAGCAGGCTACGACCGGGCTTTTCTTTGCAACCGTCGGCATGGGTATTTGCAGCATCTGGCTACCTGCCGTGACGCGAATTCCCGCCGCTGTAGCATGGTCCACGCCTGGGGCCGCATTTCTTGCGGCAACGGCCACTTTGCCGGGCGGTTTTGCCGAGGCTGTCGGGGCGCTGATTTTTTGCGCCGGATTGATCGTCCTAACGGGCTTTATACCAACCCTTGGTCGGATCGTAGCCGCCATCCCGAAACCCATCGCAAACGGGTTGCTTGCAGGTGTCCTGCTCAAGCTGTGTCTGGCCCCTGCGATTGCGCTCGGCACCATTCCTTTGTTGGTCCTGCCTGTACTCGTCGCGTGGCTGATTGGATTGACATGGAACAGGCTGGCCGCAATGCCGTTTGCGGTGTTTGCGTTTCTTTTGGTTCTCTATTTCGCCGTCGACACGTCGGGCAACACTATTCAAACTGACATAGTATGGCTGCCTGCCTTTGCCCCAACCGTGCCGATCTTTACAATCCAGTCATTCTTTTCCATCGCTCTGCCGCTTTATCTGGTGACGATGGCGGGGCAAAACATCCCCGGCTTTGCGGTGCTGGAACTGAACGGCTATCCGGTGGAACGCCAACCCCTCATCCGGAAAACCGGCCTTGTCAGCCTTGCGTTTGCATCGTTCGGATCGATTCCCGTCAACATGTCCGCGATCACGGCGGCGATGATGGCAGGTGAAGACGCTGGCCGCGATCCAGCGATCCGTTACTGGGCTGCGATAACATCGGGGATCGTTTATGTATTCCTGGCCTTTGCCGCAGCGCTTGTAACGTCATTGGCCAGCCTTGCGCCGATCGCGCTCATCACTTCGGTGGCTGGGCTGGCGCTTATCCCCGCTTTGGTTGGCTCGATCTCGGCTGCTTTCAGCGAATCCACTCAGTTGGAAGCGCCAGCACTGACGTTTTTGATAGCAGCAAGCGGCATGACGCTTTTCGGCGTAAGCGGGGCGTTTTGGGGTGTTGTTGTTGGCGCGCTCATCTGGTTGTCAAAGACAATTGCAAATCGGTCAATCGATCACTGACCCGAGTTCCCAAGCAGCTTTCCGATGCTCGCCCAAGATCCCTGACATAAGAACTGACGATATTGCCTTGCTGTATGTCAGTACGACGAAGAGCGCGGCTACTCAAAGGTCCAGCTTTGTCGAACGCCTTGGCGTTTTGGTAGTAATTGTAGACTGCTTACGGCATTCAGGTTTGGCGCATTGATACAGCCCACCACGCGCCGATTGACAGCGCCACGGACCGCATACTGCAGCCGTGCGGGCAGCAGTGACCAATAGGCCAGATCAATTCTTCCAACAAAACACGCACATGGTGTTCGCTCGGCATCTTCCAGATGTGCCTAACGGAGTTCAGTTCTCTGATCATTTCGGGCCCCAATTGCTGAGGCCTTACCTAAAGGTGGCAGAGTGAAAATCGATCCTTTCAGAGCTACGCTTCAACTAGGCAGAACTCCGGACCGCTACGAAACTCCTTCACGAGGAAATCGACGAATACCCGGATCCTGGGCGCCAGGTTGCGTTTGTCAGCAAAAAGCACTGCGATTTCAGCATTCTGCTGTGAATACTCAGGCAGCACGCGGATCAGTTCAGCCGATTGCAGCTTGGCCGCAACCAGATAGGACGGCAATCGCGCAATTCCGAGGCCTGCAAGCGTCGCGCGAAAGACCACGTCAGTGCTGTTGCCCTCGAAATTGCCCTTTGCCTCGAAATTCGCGCTCTTGGCATCGCTTTGCCATATCCACTCGTTTCGCTCGTGATTACCCGCAAGCCGCAGGCAATTGTGCTGCGCCAAATCCGCAAAATTCTGAGGGTGGCCTGCACGCTCCAGATATGCAGGCGCCGCGCAAAGTATCCTTCGGCTCTGCATAAATTTACGGACGACGATGTCGGACATTTTACGCTGCTCGGCAAAGCAGATCGCGACGTCAAAGCGTTCGGCCTCAATGTCGATATCGCGGTCAGTTAGGTCCAATGCTACGCTGACGTCCGGATAGGCGTTAAGGAATTTGGGCAGAACCGGAATAAGTTGCGATTTACCAAACGCCACGCTGGACGCGATCTTCAGTTTGCCGCGCGGTGACCCATCAAGGCTTTGGATGTGTGCCTTGGCATCTGCGAACTTTTCCGCCAGCGCCTTACACTTTTCGTAGAAATCGTGGCCTTCGGGCGTTGGTAGCACGCCGCTGCGCGTCCGGTTTAGCAGGCGGTGACGAACTTGATCCTCTAGCATCCCGATCTGCTTGCTGACCGCTGAAGGGGTCTGACCCACAGCGCGCGCGGCGGCGGATATGCTGCCGCGCTCAACGACCTTTACGAAAAGCAACATCTGCGACGAAATATCCATCTTTGCGAGCTTCCTGTTCCATTCCGTCATAGCGGCTATGCGGTTTTGAAGAGTTGTGAGCCCCGTCTTGGCCGCCTATTTCTGCAGTGCAGCATAAATTCCGCGCTGCAGCAAGCACCGAGGAGCAAACATGACCGATACACATTCAATGCAACAACTCGGCGGCGTTTTTGTAGGCACGCGCACGGTTTTTCAGCAAGCCGTGGGCAAGCTTCAGGCGGCACGGAGCCGCCGCAAACTTTACTGCCGGACGATCACAGAGCTCTCGGCCCTATCGGACCAGGAACTACGAGATCTGGCAATTCCCCGCAGCCACATCACACGTCTCGCATGGGAGACAGCATATGGCTGCTAGCATCAAACAGGTTGCACATGATGTGCGCCGCTTCGCCTCCGTTGATTTTCACAGGCCAAACTGGGCCGCGCCGCTTGGTGCCGCATTGGTGCGCATGGGCGCCGGCACAGTGCGCTGGCTCGCATCGCTGATGTACACGGTGCAGCTCAGCCGCATGGTGAAAGTGCTCTACGAGATGAATGACCGCCAGTTGGCAGAAATTGGGATCAAGCGCACCGAGATTCCCGCCTACGCCGAAACCCTGATGACAGATCATTCGGACTAAGACTGACATGCGCCAAGGCGCCAAGCGTCATGACCGGCTGCGCCTCTCAGCAGGCGGTCATCCCGAGAAAGTGCTGGCTCTCACTCCTCCCAGAGCCGACCAGCACGAGCGGCGCGGTCCTGCCTCCCAGGGCTGAACGCCGCAGGGGCCAGCATCTTCACCTCCTCCCGAGGATGCTGGCCCACATTGCCCCCCCGCAGTCTTGCAGTAAGCTTGCAGCCGATCTGAATTTCTCGCGTTATACAGTCCGGCGTTGGAGGATGGTGATCTTGAATACACTTGCTTTAGCCCGATCCGGCCTGCTGCAAGGCACCTTCGAGACGGATGGAAGCGGGCCATCGCTGAAGGCGCAAGGGAAGTCGTGAATGCGCCAGCCACTTTCGTGAGCTAACCCGACATCCGGCCCCGCCGACAGAACGGTGGAATGACTCGGGGCAAGATGGGCCTCCCGACAACATCACGATGCGCTGATGCGATATGGCACCGAAGCGATTTACTGACATCACTCTTTGACCGGTCAACAATTGACACACACAAGAAGCATTCCTACATCAATGGCTATGAAGGCACATGTAGATCATTTTCGGTTTCTTTTGCTAAACCGCCTGCCTCCCCGGGGGATTTAGGCGCAAGCGCGCCTTCTACGTTTCCCGGGGCCTCCTCACCAATCTGAATTGAGTACGAGACGTTGCGGCGTCCGAGGAGTATCCATGCACGGCATCAATCCACATCAACTGATCACTTCCAAAGAGCATTCTGGAATCAAAACCGCCCCAAGACGGTCGGCGCCCTTGCCTGACGAAGATTACCGGCAGCTTCGGCAGCATCTGAACCAGCCCGACGTCGCAGATCAGCCATTTTTACGGTACGTCCTGCGACACAAGCTCAGCACAATCACGCATAACTGCGACGGGATGTACGAAGATCTTGTGACTGGCGCGTCCTATGTGACCTATTCGGTGAATGGCGATCCGGCGCAGATCGGTCTGATGCGCCACAGGCCGCGAAGCGAACTAGAGTGCGACGTGATCCCGGTTTGTTCAAATCTGGGGGCTGCGCTGATTGGGATGCGAGTCGGCCAGCGCGCGCCGCTGCTGCGCGAGGATGGCACGATCGCCTCGCTGAGGGTTCTGAAAGTTACGTCCGCAGCCTGAGGGACGCCTCTTTGCCATAAGGCAATTTGCAAGATGCCATGTTTCCAACGCTCTCCAACGGAGGTCATCCAATGACACACCAGATCCTTCACGCCACCAAGACCCGCCGCGCGCGTGACCCTAAAATCGTAATCAGTGAGGATGAGCTCACTCACATCGAGGCACTTGCAGCCGGTGCGATGCAGCACAATCCAGCACTGGCCGAACGCCTGCTGAACGAAATTGGCCGCGCCCGCATCGCAAAATCCAAGAAAATGCCCGCGAATGTTGTGACGATTGGCAGTGCGGTAACTTACCGCGATGAAACAACGGGTCAGGAAAAGGCTGTGACGCTTGTTTACCCTGAAAACGCCGATATCTCGCGCCAGCAGGTTTCAATCATGACCCCGATAGGTGTTGCCCTTCTGGGTCTGTCGGAGGGCGCGGGGTTCTACTGGGACACGCGCAAAGATCAGCGCCGTCAGTTGACCGTCATCCGCGTCGAGCAGCCCCATGCAAAAGGCGCGATTGGGTCGTGAATGCCCGTCCGAATTAGGCAAAGCGGCTTCTGATTACAATTCGGAGCAGGCGGTGTTAGCTATGGTGCAAATTTTAGGACGGGCACCCAAAGGTCGTCATATCAGACTCGACAAATCCCTCTGATCTTGTTAGAGGGCGGGGTCCTGCAAGTTATTGCAAATTTTTTCTTAGAGAGGTGGTGAAAACCACATGCAGGTTAGTGTCCGCGACAACAACGTCGATCAAGCTCTTCGAGCTTTGAAGAAGAAGCTACAGCGCGAAGGCGTGTTCCGCGAAATGAAGCTCAAGCAACATTTCGAGAAGCCGTCCGAGAAAAATGCGCGCCAGAAGGCCGAAGCGATCCGCCGCGCCCGTAAATTGGCGCGTAAAAAGTTAGAGCGCGAAGCGTGATGCGAGTCACACTGTTACTCTGACGAATCGCAAACCCCCCGTGGCCCAATGGCGGCGGGGGGTTTGTTTTTGATTCTGAACCCTACTCGACATTCACGCAGGCAAGGCCCATCCGCCAAGGCGAGAACTTCCTTTATTTCCAGAGCGACAAGTTCGCGAAAGACTCCTGCGCGTTGGCTGAATGGTAGAAATGCCTAAGGCGTGTAGCAGCTAGTGTTGGCCGATGTCAGAGTTGGCATCGATGTCCGATCGGAACACGGTCAGTGCTATTCTGCGTCATTGTTCTGTCGCCCCTGCTGAGCGGGCGTTGGTCGCTTAATCCGTCCCATCACAGCTAGAGTGCGCAGGAAATCCTGACCGATTTCAGGACAAGGTTCGGCGCTTATCTGGCAGCAACCCAAGCTGAAAATTGGACCACTCAGGCAGGGCTGCTGGCGCGCTGCCGTGTGGGAAAGGCTCGGCGTAGAAACGCTGATGCGTCCGGGACGTCGGCCTTACATATTGTTGGAAAGCGAAAAATCGATTAGGATCAAAATGTTCTATCAAGGAGAGTACGAATGATACGAAGAGCTTCACTGCTTGGTTTGATTTTTGTCCTGTTCGCTCCGCCAGCGATGGCACTCACGCTTAATTTCGGCGTCGACAGCAAGTGGGTCGGAAACAACCTGCAAAGTGAGCAAGGATTCACCTTCGACAACAGCCTAGCTTATAGCAATGGCGAGCAAGTTTTACTGCACGACGATGGCGGTGTGATCTCTTCTACATTCAAAAGGGATGACGGGCGCAGATTTAGTGCGCATGGAGCATCCTTGGGCGCATACAGCTTGCTATACGGCGCGTTTGCCGGCGCACATCCGACCGGAGATACGAACCTTGAGTATCAGCTCAATGGCCAGTTGATGCATCTCGATTTCATCCCAACACTAAGCTATTTGGCTGAGGGATTTCGAAATGGAAATTTGGTTGCCAGCATCACCCAGATTGTCGCGGGTCCGGGCAGTGTAGGTGGTATGGTGAATTGGGGCAGCCTCTTTCAGAATCTTGATCAGTTTCGCGTGTCTTTTCTGCTTCCTGAAAATCGAACAACATACGCTTGGCAAGCGTGGCCTGGAAACGGCATAGTCGATCTACCTTATGGCGCCGGCGATTTCGCCTGTTACGAATGGTGTGGTGAGATGTCTCTCGACAATCTCCAGGTATCAATGGTGCCTTTGCCAGCAGCATTTCCGTTGCTAGCAAGTGGGATTTTTGCGCTAATGGCGTTTGGTTGGAGACGCCGTAAATCAACTGGCAGGCACCAACTTACATAAGAGCCTTGCCGGCCAAAGCTAGGGTGAGTGGCGCAGGGTGGGTTGTCTGTCGCCAAGGTATCCGAGGCTGATAAACCGTCTAAACTAGTGGACTTTTTGTTCACTTGACCGGTGCATCGGCAGGTTTTTCCGGCGAGATTTTCCAAATGTAGATCGTAGGCTGACCCTTTGCTACACCAAGCTCCAGCCACCATCCCCGAGGATGAAGCGCCGGGTCTGGGACTGAACAAAGCTTTCGGTTTCTGCGCTTGCGGTGTGCCGGGTGACAGTGATGGAGCCAACGTCAATGTCGAGCAGGTTAAAATCGTTTTCCTCGCCGCGCTGGCGCGTCGACAGGCCAGTACCCGCATGAATCTGTAGAACAGTATTGCGCCCGTCAGTGTGCGCGTAAGGTTCTGCGCGCCAACTGTGCAGATGACCCGACAAGACTGCGTCGACACCGATCTGTGCCAGCATATCCTTGGCGCGTTCCGCGCCGCGCGTTGGCCTCTTGCGGTCAGTCACCAGTTGTTCGAGCGGATGATGCGCAATGATCAGGCAGGTGCGCCTCTTGGCACCGTCCAGCGCGCGTTCGATACGCGCGAGCGCCCGGAGCGACACCCGGCCGCTTTGATGGGTAAAGCGATTGACGGTATTTATGCCGAGCACGATGAGCTCGTCATCCCTGAAGCTAGGCTCTAATTGGGGCGAGATGTGGCTGCGATATTGCCGCCATGGCCGCACGATTCGCGCAAATGGATTGTGCAGCGGGATATCGTGATTTCCGGGCACCACAAGCACTGGCGCCTGAAGGCACTCCAAAAACGCAAGCGCGGCGCGAAACTGCACAGATTTAGCGCGCTGGGTCAGGTCCCCCGAGATCGCCACCAGATCGGGTTCGAGCGCGTTTACCGCTGTGATTAGCGGTGCCAGCAGCTCGGGCCGGTCGCGGCCAAAATGCAAGTCAGACAGGTGAACGACGCGCCTCACCGCGTATCCTCCTGCCGTTCAGGTGGGACGATTACGGTGAGGGCGTCCTGAACTACCTTCAGTTCCAGCGGCGCGCGCATGCGACCGCGCTCGCCGTCGCAGGCGACGTCACAAGAGCGTCGGTGCGTTTCAATGCGGATGCTGTCCGCAGCGATCATATCGAAGTCCACGTCTCGCTGAGCGCGACCCATGGCCAGTGCCAGCGCACTTCGTAGCATGCCCCACCGTCCGGTATCAGGCGAAATGAAAAGCGCCAGACGCCCATTTGCTATATGCTCACGGCCCTCCAGGCCCATCTGGTCCAACTGGAAAGCATTGTTGACCGCGAAGGCGAGGGGCGTGCGCCTCTGGATACGTTCCCCGTTTGCCTCGATCGTTAGCTTGAGCGGGCGGCGCAGTGTCGCCAGCGTCACCAGAACTGACCAGTATGCGGCGATGCGGCTGCGGCCCCATTTGCGGTACGTTTGCTCGCGCGTGCGTAGGATGCTGGGGTAGGCGCCAAGGCTGGCATTGTTTAGAAAAATGCGCCCGTTGATGTCGCCCACCCGCAGGGGCCTCCGCACGCCGCGTCCCAATAGCCGGACTGCGCTGGCGATGTCGGTGGGCACGTCTAGCGAGCGGGCGAAGTAGTTGAACGTGCCTAGCGGAATGATACCGAGGCTGGCTTCCCCCCCCGCGCAGTGCGCTTGCGACTGCGGCAATGGTGCCATCGCCGCCCGCTGCGACAATGACTTCGAACCCTTCGTCTAAGGCTGCTCGCGCAGATGAGGCGATATCGTCGTCATGGTTAAGGACCCACACCTCGTAATTTCGGGCGATGGCGGACAGATTACTGCGTATCGCTACGGCGATCTCCTCTGCGTCGGTCTTGCCCGAACCTCCGTTCAGCAACACGCAAATGCGCGCAGAGATATGTTCGCTGGTATCTTGCGTCATCGGATAATCCTGTTGTCGCTGCGCCGTCCTCGGTGCTCAACTGCGCAGGGGGCCTGATGTTCCACCGTTACAGGAGCCAAACTTTGCGTCGAAACGATAACCATGGACTTTGGCGCCGCCGCCTAGCCAATACGCCTCCATCCCCGCTGTTGGAACGCACATCCTGAACTTGATTTTTGGAGTAGGCGCAGATGAAAATGTGGGCGAGCCGTCCAATGACGTCTCACCACAGGCACGGGCAGCATTTCAGACAGAGCGTCTAAAGCCCGCGCATCATATCCCACGACCCCCCCCCTCGAGTCTAACGGGCAGGGTAGGATGCAAAGACCTCAGTCTTGCCGTCTGCCTTGATGAGGATAACGTCATATGCGTCGCGCTTTGTTTCCGGCCCCATGCCCGGCGATCCCATAGGCATCCCCGGCACAGCTAATCCGATCGCGTCCGGGCGCTCCGCCAGCAGGCGGGCGATATCCGCAGCAGGAACGTGTCCCTCAATTGTGTAACCCTCGACGGTTGCGGTGTGGCATCCGGCCATGGCTGCGGGCACGCCGCGCGCAGCCTTCAGCGCCTCCAAGGCCTCGTAGGAGGTATTTTCGATTGCCACGGCGTAGCCCTCCCGTTCCATGATAGTAGCCCAAGACGCGCAGCAGCCGCAGTTTGCGTCCTTCGCGACGGACATCGCGGTTTGGGCACCCGAAGATGTCGCGATACCCGCGAACAAGGCGGCCATACCAAGTTGTTTCAGGTTCATGGATCTCTGTCCTTTATGTCTTGCGCTTTGTTAGGGCTAAACATAGGGCGCAGTCGATACGATTCCCAGTATCGGTACCGTGAGTTTTTAAGCTTCAAGTTTCAGTCATTCACAGCATGGCGAAACATGACCGGTTACTAGATCTGCCTCTCTTGGTGTCACCACACATCGACGTCAGGCCCGCGTACCACAGAATTTCAAAGCGGCCGAACACGCGTCGCCATCATCCGTGATCCAGAGTCGGCCTCAGATCGGATTGAGAGCGCTGAAAAGGGGCGCGGAAACGTCAGAGAAGCTGTCCGACTGACGTTTTGTTCCGGGATTAATTTGGTTCGGTCCGGCGCGGTGGAACGCTCGCGGGATAACTGAAAAATGTAGATTTCAGCGGTGAAGAACGTCTCGCGCCTATGCGAACAGTCTCCTCGACTGTCTGCGCCCGGATTTGTCAAGCTTGACATAAAGTCGCAGTCTGTGCGTTCCTGACAGGGCAAAGTTTTTACTGTCAATAAACGGCGCCATTCACAAGAGCGCCTCAGCTTACAGCCAACAGGAGAGTTCAATGCCCGAATTAACCGAACGCATCAAAAAGATGCACGGTCGAGATACCGCCGTTGCGTGGGCCTTCGTCGTCGGCCTTTGGCTGGCCATCATCTTTGTCGCGCTGGCCACCTGGAACCTCGCGCCCAGCAGCACGGCACGTATCGTCCTGCTGATCGGCGGCGCGACTATTCTGGTGCTCAACACCGCCGCAATCGTAGCGATGCTGCGTCATTACCTCGAGGATCGCGATTTCATGTACGGGCTGGATATCAAGTTTCTTGATCTCGCCCGTGCCCAGAAAAAACGCTGAGAGGACACGGATATGGCAGACTACATTCCCCCCGTCCAAAGCAAGATAAGCCAGATCTTCGACGTGATCGTGCTGCTGGTTTTGGCGGTTGGCGCGCTTTATGTGCCGCTGTTCATGAACCTGGCCGGCAGCGCACAGACATCGAACGTGCCGGACAACCCCACATGGGAGAGTTTGGGGCAAAACCCCACCATGGTCGAAAAATGGAACGAGCTTGGCTATGCCAATGCCGCCGACGCGGCGGAGATGATCACGGCGCGCTTCGATTACTCGTTCTCGATCCTCAGCCTTTTGGTGATGATCGTCGTGGTCGTTGGCTATTACGCGATCGTGCTGCGGTTCTCCGGCAAGGAATATACCGACGTAATTTCCGAAAAATTCGGCGACAAATGAGCAGGGACTGAACATGGATATCTGGAATGTCATGGAGTACGCCGCCTGGGGTCTTTCGATCGTCTTCGGGCTTTATATCGTCATCGATTGGATAAAGACCGACAGCACCTACAGCGAAGAAGAGCTGATGTCCTCGCGCGAAGGCGAGCTTGAAGCGATGACCGAAGAACGCAAACTCTGAACGGGGAGAAAAAGATGTCTGATACGGATATCACATCCACGCAGATGGATGGAATGGGCCCCAAGGGGACCAAGCTGGGTCTGGCGCGGGTTTTGGGGCCGGCGCATATCTGGGGCCTTGGTGTAGGAATTGTCCTCGTGGGCGAATACATGGGCTGGAACTTTGCCGTCGGCAAGGGCGGCGCCTATGCCGCACTGCTCGCGTGCTGGTTCGCCGGGATACTCTATTCCTGCGTCGCCATGATCGACAGCGAGGTGACATCGACTGTCGCCGCAGCCGGCGGTCAGTACACGCAGGCCAAGCATATTGTCGGCCCGCTAATGGCCTTCAATGTCGGCCTCTATCTGGTGTTTGCCTATACGATGCTGGAGGCGGCGAATGCGATCACCTTTGGCTTTTTGATAGATACGGTGGCCGGAATGACCGGGCATGACGGCCTCGATGAGAGGCCCTTCATTATTCTGTCGATCATGTTTCTGGCTTGGCTGAACTACCGCGGTGTTCTGGCGACGCTGACCTTCAGTCTGGTCATAACGGCGTTCGCCTTTTGCGCGATCATCGCACTCTTTTTGTCCACGGCGGTGTTCATGTCCGACAGCCCGCTGCGTCATGTCGAGTTGATGACTGACCTGCCGTACGGCTGGCTTGGTGTTTTGGCGGCGATGCATTTCGGCCTGTGGTACTACCTCGGAATCGAAGGCACTTGCCAGGCGGCAGAAGAGGTCCGGTCGCCCGCGCGCTCGCTGCCCTTCGGCACGCTGGCGGGCATCATGACGCTGCTGATCGCGGCAAGTTTGACATGGTATGTCTGTGTCGGCCTGATGCCGTGGGAGTATCTGGGCCAAGCGGGCGTTCCGCTCTTTGACGCGGCGCGACTGTCGGGTTCGATGACGCTGATGGTGCTTTTGGGTATTGGCACAATGTTTGCAACGCTGGCCTCGGCCAATGGCTGTATCAACGATGCCAGCCGCGCATGGTTCGCCATGGGGCGCGATCACTATCTGCCGGATTGGTTCGGTGCGGTGCATCCTAAATTCCGCACGCCTTATCGGTCGATCATCTTTCTCGTGCCGATCGCGCTGGTTTTTGCACTGGGCGCACCTTTGGATCAGGTTATCACCTTCTCCATCCTGTCGGGCCTTTTGGGCTATACCTTCATGCCGCTGAACGTGATCCTGTTTCGTCGCAAATGGCCACTGGACACGATCAAGCGCGGATATGAGCATCCGTTCCACCCGATCCCGGCAATCATTCTACTGTGCTTGTGCGGGGTGACGTTCTTTGCCGTATTCCTCGGCTATGGCTCGCAATTAGTGGCGATGCTGTCATTCTACATCATCGTGTCGCTCTGGTTCCATTTCTGGCGATACCGGTTTGTGCGCCGGGCAGCGCAGTTCACGATGCCTTGGCCTAGGCCGCGCGGCTACTGATACAGACGGAAAACCGGCCCGCCCATTCGGCGGGCCGGACATTTTTGGCCCGGAGAAACGATGGACCGATTTATCACAGGCGCGATTTTGGTAGGGGCCGCGGTGCTATTGGTGCTGCTATTCCGGCACCTACGCCGCGCCTCGGCCGAGCGTCATGCGCAGCGCACCGGGTATCTGGATGTCTGTCGCGCACTGCTTGGCGCGCCGCGTATGGGGTGCGGCGGCAGCGGATTTGCCCGGCTGGGCGGGCATTACCGCGGGGTCGAGGCGGATGTCCAAGTGCTGCCCGACACGTTGACCTTTCGCAAGCTGCCTGCGCTCTGGGTGCTGGTAACGTTGCCCGGCCCGCTGCCAGTGGGTGCCACGATGAACCTGATGATCCGCCCGACCGGGATAGAGCCGTTTTCGCGCTTTCACACGCTAACGCACCAGTTGGACTCGCCCGATGATTTCCCCGAAGATTGCGCAATCCGCACTGACAGCCGCGCCCACATGCCGCCCGAGGACTTGGTGCGCGCGCATCTGCATATCTTTGACGATCCAAAGGTTAAGGAGCTGGTGATATCGCCCAAGGGCGTGCGAATAGTGTTTCTGGCCGAAGAGGCGCAGCGCAGCCGCTATCTGATCTATCGCGACGCGGAGATGGGCGCCACGCCGCTAGCGCTGGACCTGCTGAAGCCTAAGCTTGACCAGCTAATTGCACTGCGCGCGGATGTCCTGGACGTCGCCGCGATCGAGGTGCAAGAGTTGCGGGCATGAGTACTGTGTCTCGCCCCGCGCCAAACCCGCATCTCGTTCTGGCCTCGGCCATTGTCTTGCCAGCCTCAGGGCAGGTGCTAAACCGGCAGCCCGTTCGCGGGCTGGTGTTTGTATTCTTCATCCTGCTGCTGGGCGGATTCACGCTCCAAACCGCTGCGGCGGACGTGTCCATAGTGGGCAAACTGTCGGGCGGCCTGTTTGTCTATGCGATGGCGATATACGACGCGTACAAAACCGCCCGTGTCCGCCATGCAGTCTGGGCGGCCAGCGGGCGCACTGGTTAAGCGGCACCGCGAATTCTGGCGGAAATCGTGCGTTGGCGCGAGCGCGCGGGCGCGATATATAGGCCGACGCCAGGTTCTGTGCGCTCGACATTCTGGAACGGTTTCTCCCGGTATTTATCTGGATTTGGTTTGCTTTAGCTAGCGACGCTTTTAATGGGTTTGCGGAACATAACTTCGCCGCAGGCTGCAATCTGGCTTTTCGATTTTCCATGCGACCTAAAATTTGTGAGTAGCTTTAGTAACCAATCGCGAAATATTTCTAGGACGCTGATCGCGGCCCCTTGGTGCACAATCGCCTACATGAACAGATAGCTTTTGGTTAGGATTGGCAACTTCATCTTGGTCGGACCAAGCCCAAAGAGCGATTGGGAACCGAAGGCTCTGAATTGTTCGGCGATGGCGTGCTATCACCCCTTGCCCATGGCCCTTTCGTTCATTGGCGCCAGCGGGAAGCGGATGCGAACAAGTAATCCTGGCGCATTGTCTGCCAGCTCCAGTACCGCGCCATGCAGCTCGCAGATTGCAGCAACGAGGCTAAGGCCAAGTCCGTTGCCTGGTGTCGTGCGGCTCCTTTCCAGACGGTAGAGACGGCGCAGGACGTTACTGCGCTCGCCGGGCGGAATACCGGGTCCGTTGTCGGCGACTGACATAATGACTGCTTGATTTGCCTCGCTCAATGCCACGTTAAAAATCCCGCCCGCCGGGACATGCCTCAGTGCGTTTTCAATCAGATTGGCCAGCACTTGCCCCAGAAGATGCCGATCACCGCGAACTGAATATGCGCTGGTTCCGTCAATCTGCACTGACAGCCGATGGCCTGTTTCATCCGCAGAAGGCCCGTAAACATCAGCAAAAGTCTCCACGATTTCGCGCAAGTCCATCTGCTCAAACCTGTCGCGCACGCTGCCGCCTTCGATCTGCGCGATCTGCAGAAGGGCATGAAACGTTTTGACCATTCGGTCCGTTTCATCCAGCGCCGCATCAACGATTGCCTTTTGATCCTCTGACAAGTGCGTCTTTTTCTCTAACCTGTCGAGCAGTACCGACACCCGCTGAATCGGTGTTTTAAGATCGTGGGCGATATCGGTCGAGATCTGTTTGAGCGATGCAACAGACGCTTGCTGCGCCGCTGCCATATGGTTCACAGCGCGGCCGATCTGGGCCAAATCATCAATATCGCCGTCGACGGCTTCGGTCCTGGCCGACAGGTTTCCTGCGGTGAGTTGCCCAAGAACAGAGCGAATGGCGTCGATCCGAACCTGAACGCGGCCCGCTGCAAGCCGTCCGAAGGCCGAGGCAAGGGCCAGCGTCGGCAACAGGCCTATCAGAAAAATGCTTAAAAATATCTCGCCCATTTCTATGATTGGCTCACGCGAAACGGCAAAAATTAGGTAGCCTGCACCGATGCGCTCACCGGCCGCACGATAACTGTCGGCAAGGTCATCGCCGTCGATTGCTGTATCCGAAATTATCGTGAAATCATCGACCGCAGGCATCCGATCAACATTCGAGATCAAGCGGCCGGTATCGGAAAGGTAGTACAGGATCATTGCATCGGAATCGGTCGAGGCCGCATCCGCGACAAGCCGTGCGCGCAGGTCAGCAGGGCTCTTGATGGCATCGTAGCTGTCCATCGCCAGTTCGATCTGGTCTTCTAGGCTGGTGTCGAAATTGTTGCGGATCACCAGATAGGCCACAGAGAAAGTGAGCAGCGAGGACAGCATGAAAATGCCGATCAAAACTGCCGTCAGTCTAAGCGGGGTCGAGCGGCGCAAGGCAGAGAGGGGCGCTTTCATTCCGCGTTGATCCGGTACCCCGATCCGCGAACGGTATGGATCAGCTCACTATCGAAAGGTTTGTCCACCTTTGCCCGCAGGCGGCTGATGTGGGTTTCCACAACATTTGTCTGCGGATCGAAGTGGATGTCCCAAACCGCCTCAAGCAGCATGGTTCGCGTCAGGATGCGCCCTTTGCGGCGGGTCAGTTGCTCTAGCAGCGCGAATTCCCTCGGCAGGAGGTCGATCACCTGTCCTGCGCGGGTCACTTTGCGCGTCAGCAGGTTTATTTCAAGATCACGGATGCGAAGAAAGGTTGGCTCGTCGCTCATTTGTGGCCTGCGCCCAAGCGCTGCGACACGCGCACTGAGTTCCCCGAACGCGAAGGGCTTGACCAGATAGTCGTCACCGCCTGAATTCAGACCCTCGATGCGATCATCAACACCTCCGAGCGCAGTCAGCAATAGGATCGGCACGCGGTTCTTGGCGCCGCGCAGAGTTTTGACGATGCTGACGCCGTCGAGGCCGGGCAGCATCCGGTCGACGATCATCAAGTCGTAGGACCCCACGGTGGCCTGAATAAGACCGTCGGTGCCATCGTCGATCAAATCGACAGAATGCCCCTCTTCACGCAGGCCCTCCGCGATGTAGGAGCCTGTCATCCTGTCGTCTTCGATCACGAGTATTTTCATTTCATCCTCTCGTCGGAAACCGGCAGTGCGCAGAACGCACCGCCGGGGCCGCCCCGATCAATATAGGGATTAATCGTTGTCGTTGTCGCCTTCATCGTGGTCGTCAACCATGGCCTGAACCGTAACGGCGCCCTTGGCATCGACGATCACTTCGACCTGAGTGCCGTCGGGCTTGACCAGTTCGACCTCGTAGACGCCGCTGTTATCCTTGGCGAGATCGAAGGAAGCGTCCATTGCTTTGCCGCCGGTTTCACCCTCGGCTGCCGTGATCGCTTGGCCAAGCGATTGTGGTGACGCCAGGAAGGTTTGCACCTCCATCTGGTTCTCTTTGCCTTCGCCTGATTTCTGCTCGGCATTGGCCAAAGCCACGCCGCCGGTCACGAGCGCCGCGCTCAGAAGGACGATCTTGCCGAAATTTGGGAATGTCTTGCGTTGCATGTCTTGTCTCCTTGGGTTGCGGGACGGGCACCATGCCGTCCTCTGCAACCAAGATGAGAGGTGCACCGCGGTATCGCCTGACAGTGAGGTTACAGATTTGCAATCCGGCAAAAACCGCGCATGAACAAAGACGACTGCGAACATTGGAGATTGCAGATCCGTATACCCGCCGTGACGTTCGGGCGAGGCGCAACGTATATGACCGGTGCCGGACCTGCCGGAAGGAGCGTTGCATAACAGTGGGGGCGACACGCTAAATGATCTCTGGCAAGTCGGTGCGAAACATCGTTGTCACCATCGCTACCGATAGTAGCGTGAAGACTTGTGATCTGGAAACCGGCACTTGATGGGGCCGGCGGCGTCTGTATCACTAGTGCTGCGCGGAGCCTCCCTGCCGGCACATGAACGCCTCGCGCGTCGCGGCGACAGAACCACAAGAAAGTTAGTTAATGTCTCTGCCTCACACTCTCGATCAGTTATTACCGTCGCTGCAATCTTTGGGACTTTGGACGTACTGGATATTGGCCCTGTTTGCCATGCTCGAGGCAATCATTTTGACCGGGGTGATTGCGCCGGGCGCATTGGTGATCATTGCGGGGGGCATCTTGGTTCAGCGAGGCACAATCGATTTTTTCGATCTCGCATGGTTCGTCGCGGCTGGCGCGGTTCTGGGTAGCGAAATCAGCTACCGATTAGGGCGGCTGACGGCGCAAGGTCTGAAGGGTCGTCAGCGATTGACCGGATCATCGCATATGATGCGCGCGCAGAACCTCCTGACGGCTTATGGCGGATTTGCTATGATCATCGGGCGATTTTTGGGGCCGCTTTCCGCCTTCGTGCCGTTTTCAGCGGCCATGGCGGGGATGAGCCATCGGCGCTTTACCATGTGGAACGCCATAAGCGCGGTTCCCTACGCACTCAGTCTGCCAGCCATCGGATACTTCTTTGGAAGCGCCATCGGAACGTTGGGCGCCGCCGCGCCCCGCTTTTTGGCATTCGGAGCGGGCGTACTTATTATCGTGGCGCTCATTTGGTTTCTCCAGCGCCGCCTGCGCCGTGCCTGGCCTCTGCTCTTGCTGATTATGCAATCTGCGGTCAGCGGACTGCGTGCAAAACCAAGTATGCAGCGATTGGCCAAGCGATTTCCGCGGGCGACAGGGTTTCTGGCCAATCGGTTCGCAACCGCACAGTTTTTGGGTCTGACTGGCACGGTGCTTACGGTTCTGTTTGTATATTTGCTCGGAGTCTATCTGGATTCCGTGTTTGATTTTGTCGGCAACGCCAGTGTGACCGAGGCCGATGCGCGACTTGCAAATCTGCTATTCGCGTTGCGGGACGCGCGCCTAACAGCGGTGTTCGGATGGATTACTGCTCTCGGGGGCTGGCATATCACTCTGCCTATGCTGGTCGGGGCGGGGTCGGCATTGTTGCTACTCAGGCGCCATGACCTGCTAGGCGGTCTGGTGCTAACGGCGATTGGCAATCAGCTGACGGTCGCGTTGCTCAAGAGTTTTTTCGACCGGCCCCGTTCGCCCCTGGGGTATTTCATCGAAACATCCGGCAGCTTTCCAAGCGGTCATGCGGCCGCGTCAGTCGCGGTGTGGGGCATGCTATTTTACGTGGCGTGGCGAACTAGATACTTGTCCGCAGCGTCGGCTGGGATGACAGCGATCGCTTTGGCATTTCTGATCGGTCTCAGCCGTGTTTATCTGATCGAGCATTACCTCTCGGACGTCCTAAACGGCTGGCTGGTGGGGGCCTTATGGTTAACGCTGGGTGTGGCTTTTTGTGAGTGGCGGCGGGACTTCCTGCGGGCGCGCGCTGTCACGACGAACCGCAGGCGCGGGGCAGCGGCAAGCGTTGCTACCGCGTTGGCGGTGTCGCTTGCACTGGCATCCACTCTTACCGAACCACTCAATTCCGTCGATGTAATTGCCGCACCAGACCGCTCACATATGGCCGACGCCGTGGCGTCCGGCGAGTTGACCCTCGGCACTCACACGCTGACAGGGTCGCCTCGGGCGAGCCTGAGCGTTATTCTTGAAATTAATGACGTTGGAAATCTGATCTCTTCAATGGAGAGCATGGGCTGGACCCTCGCACCGCGTCCGGGGCTTGGCACGTTGATGGCAGCAGTTTGGGCAGACTGGACCGAAGGCAGCGTGCCCGATCCGCTGGTCCTGCCGACCTTCTGGGACAGTCATCCCAATGACCTAGCGTTTTCAAAAGCCGCGTCAGTGCACGGTGGTCTGCGCCTGCATGCTCGGTTCTGGCAATTGGGCGCGGCAAAGGATGGGAGCGTACAATTCGCTGGATCGGCAATGGCTGAAGATCCACTTTACGTCCTCCAAGAGAGCGACGCAGCCCCCTTGCGTTCTGCGAGTGATAAGGTCGATCTCGCCTCCGCCCTGCAGACCGCAGGGCTGGTCGCTCGCTCCCTCCCGGACGCGAGCCAATAAACACCCCTCACAAGCCACAGATTGCGCAGATGTAATCTGGCCGACACGCCCCGGCAGCCTGCGGGCTCTAGGATCAGACCTTCGGACGCAGGATTTGCCTTCGCGCCGAAAGCCGCCGGACCGTCCGGCGAGAGAGGACTGACCATGAGAAACCTGCTTCTGAGCGCTGCGCTCATCGCTATTCCGGTCGGCGCGTTCAGCGCTGTCTATTCCATGACCGCTACCCCGGCGCCACAGACGGTTGCCACGGCAACCACCCCGTCCCTTGGGGACATGGCCCCCTTTCAGACAATCGTGGCTGATATGCAATCCATCGTCGCGTCTGATGACCTCGTCGCCGCTGAAAAGCGGATCACGGACCTTGAGACCGCGTGGGATGAGGCGCAAAAAACCTTGCGCCCGATCAATACGGCCGCGTGGGGCAATGTCGACGGCGCCATAGATGCCGCCCTGTCGGCGCTCCGCGCGAAGGCCACTGATCCCGCCGAGGCAAGCCGGGTTCTGACAATACTCCAGACCAAGTTGGGCGATCCGTCTGGCGGGGATGTTGCATTGGGCGCGATCCGCCAGATCGCTGGTGCCGACGTCACCGACGCAAGTGGTCGCCCCCTTCCTTGCGAATTGATGCACACCACCTTCAAGGCGGCCCGCGCGAGTGCCAACCTCTCAGGCGCGGATGGTGCGACCGCCGATACGTTTCAGTCCAAGGGCCTTGAGCGTTGCAACGCCGACGATGATGCCCGCGCAGATGAGTTTTTCGCTCAGGGCATCGCCCTGATGCGCAAGTGACCCCTAATTTGAGGAACGATCCTATGACCCAAGTATCCGGCGTCGCAAGCGCCTCCGGCAATCCACGGATCTCGCTACCATCAACTCGGGCCCACAACCGTGTTCCGGCCGTCACGACTGAATTTTGGCTGATTAAATTGATGGCCGTGACCATGGGCGAGACGGCGGCTGACTTTCTGGCCGTTAACCTTGGCCTTGGCCTGACGGCCACATCGCTTTTGATGGCGGCGATTCTTGGCATCGCGCTGACAACGCAGTTTCGCCAGCACCGCTATGTTCCGTGGTCCTATTGGCTCGCGGTTGTGTTGATCAGCATTGTGGGCACCCTCGTTACCGATAACCTCGTCGATAATTTCGGCGTGTCATTGATGGCAACGACGATCTTTTTCACTTCTGCGCTCGCCGCCACCTTTGCGGTCTGGTTCGCGTACGAGAAAACCCTGTCGATCCATTCGATCTTCACCACGCGTCGCGAAGCGTTCTATTGGCTGGCAATCCTCTTCACCTTCGCTTTGGGTACCGCCGCTGGCGATCTTGTGGCCGAGCATTTCGGCCTGGGATATATGGCGACCGGCATCCTCTTTGGCATGATCATCGCCTCGATTACCTTCGGCTACTACGTCCTGAAGCTCGACGGGATCTGGGCGTTCTGGATCGCCTATATCTTTACCCGGCCTTTGGGCGCATCCTTTGGGGACCTGCTGTCGCAACCTGCCGATTATGGCGGACTGGGGCTGGGAACAATCCTGACCAGCGCGATTTTTCTTGCGGTTATCATCGGTATCGTGGCGTGGATTTCCATGAGCCATCGGGGTGAAGAAACGCTCGCTGAGCGTTAGAGAGGCAGCGCCAGTAGCTCCGCTGAGAAACGCAGCCGTGTTACTGGCGATTTGCGAAACTCGTTTGAGAGTTGGGCCTGGCAAAAGACGCGTCAGTTCAGAGGTGGACGCTTAGTTTGGTTAAACTTCTTTCAAGGGACTGATCTAGGGTCATTCAGCGGCGCTTGAATTACCACGTACATCGCGATTGCTGCGCGAGCCGGGATTGCGTGGGTCAGCAGAGCGACAATCATCCAGCTGGCGGGTCGTTGAAATGCTGGCCATGCAATCAGCCTTCACCTCCCCGAAGGACGCTCTCGTATGCGGTTTGGCTAGTGCAATTTGTCGCTGCCTGTGCAATGCTGCATTGCAGCACTTCTTGGTGGAGGTAGACATGAGCGGCACGGTAATCACAGTTGCACAGCAAAAGGGCGGCAGTGGCAAGACCACGTTGACTGCGAACCTCGCCGTAGCTCTTGCGGCGTTAGGGCATAGTGTTGCTCTCATCGACACAGATCCTCAGGGTAGCCTTGGGCGATGGTTCATGACCCGCCGGGAGTTGATGTCTGACCCTGGCTTGGAATTCTCCACCTCCTCCGCTTGGGGGGTCGATTATGAGGCTGGCAAGCTGGCTGATGCGTATGATTTTGTTCTGGTGGACACGCCCCCCAAAGCAGACAGCGATCTGCGACCGGCGCTGCGCAAAGCCGCGCTGGTGCTGGTTCCTGTGGCAACCAGCCACGTGGACTTGTGGGCAACAGAGAGTGTGCTTGATCTCGCGCGGAGGGCAGGCACTCCGGCGATGCTCGTCTTGAACCGGACCCGCGTCGGGACGCGTTTAGGCGCTGAGATCGCCGAAGAGGCCGCTAAAATCGACGCCGGACTAGCGCAAGCGACCTTGGCGAATAGAATACTCTACGCTGAGACCTTGGGCCGAGGTCAAGGCGTGCAGGACGCAGCGCCTAAGGGCCCTGCGGCGGAAGAAGTTGCGGCCCTTACCCAAGAAATACTGGCGAACTTGCCGACGTAGTTTTCAGGCTGCCCGATCGGGTTTGATTGGGGGGCGTAACTGCTGAGGTGTTCCATGGAAAAGCGTACAAGGGTGGTGCCGGGAATAGTGTGGGCTTCACTAATTATAAATCGGGGGCGGCGTTACGTATCGGTATCGTCGAGGAAGCTGGGTCGCGTTTAGTGTCTTGGAAACCGGCCCTGCCGACTTCAAACGTTCCGGAAGCCCACTTAGAATACATTTATAAAACTAAGTAACCGACGCCTGATCAAACGGGGTTGATCTTGAACGACATTCAGTACAACCTAAGGTTGCTAGCGTGGTTGGATGGCGATGGGTGATGCATGATCGTTAGATTACGCGTTTCACTGCCGTGGCAAGCATGTTTAATCCAAATCCAGCTGAGTTTTACCCTCAAGTTGCTTTTCAAAGAAGGCTGAATCCTTGCCACTCGCCAGAATAAATAATTACCTCCTACACTTAGTTCATATTCCGAAGACTGGCGGGGCTGGTGTTACTGATTATATGAGGAAAAAGGGGGACATCGCGCTTTACTCACGAGAGCAGCTAGCCTGGGCTCAGTCAACGCCACAGCATCTGGAGTTCGACGTCAGCAGAGCGCTTATACCCGAAGGTTTCGCTGATGAGTCATTCGCAATAATGCGCGATCCGCTAGCCAGACTATTAAGCGAATATCGTTATCGAGTCACAAGGCATAGCAGCCAAAACCCAATTTCGGGGCGCCTGAGCTTGTCCGAGGGAATGAAGGTAGAGCTGGATTGGAATGAAGAATTTCAAGGTACCTTCGACGAGTGGGTCGATCATGTTTTTATGAAGTATCAAAGGGATTCGCGCGTCTGCGACAACCATATAAGACCTCAAATCGATTTCATCGGACCCAACATGAAGGTCTTTTTGTTCGAGCGAGGACTGCAGAAAGTATACAGGTGGATTGACGAAGTTACCGATACTAAAGAGATCTTCACCCCATTAGATCGGAACGAAAGTAGAAAGTTTGATATTGAGGTATCTAGAGAAACAGATACCAAAATCAAAAACCTGTATGAAGATGACTACGCATTAATTAATGCTCTGAAAAATATCCCTGGTGATTATCAGGAGATTGATAACTCTTACATATCGGCAAGTGAAGGCATTCCAAAAAGATTTAAGCGCACGGCATAGTCGAGAGTGAAAGTAGATCGAAAGTCAGGGTCGGTCTTGAAGTCGGGCGTTGTCTGATATTGCGATATCGGTAACGGGCAAGCTAAACCAAAATGTCGAACCTTCACCTTTGACTGAGTTAACGCCAACTTTTCCACCATGCATTTCAACTAAATTTTTTGTAATGCTTAAACCCAGACCACTGCTCTTTCGAGCGGTCGTTGTTCCTGGGTTAATCTGATGAAAACGAGAGAATAGGTTTGCTTGATCTGCTTGCAACATCCCTTTTCCGTAGTCGGTGACCTCGACCCGTATCCAAGAGCCAGTCTGCCGTGCGCTGATGTCAACGATCCCTCCAGCATGGCTGAATTTAGCCGCATTCGAGAGTAGGTTACTTATAACCTGTGAAATACGGGCCTCATCAGCACTCACGATCACTTCTGCACCGGGTTGCGCGACCGAGAACTTGACACCAAGTTCACTAGCATAGACTTCACACTCTTCGGCTGTCGCTATAATTACTGAATTTAAGTTCATACACTCCTTCTTGAGGTTGATCTTTCCTTCGCTCAAAGATTGCGCATCCAGAATATCATTTACCAGGCTTAGTAGTCGTTCTGAATTGCGGTGAGCGATATCAATCAATTTAGTCGCCCCCTCATCTAGTCCCGTTCCAAACTTTGCCTTGAAAAGGCTGATCCCACCAATGATCGACGTGAGAGGCGTGCGTAACTCATGGCTGACAACAATCATAAAGTTGTCTTTCATTTTTGATGATGCCTCAACCTCAAGAACGAGGTTTTGAAGTTGTCGCGACTTTTGTCTGCTCAAACGAAGGTCAGCTATGAGTATGATAACAACGATGCTTGCGAGTGCCACAATAGCAATACCCAAGTAGGCAACGGCATTCGACAGCGATAGGAGGCCGTTCCGAAACTCCGATAGAATGCGGGATCGCTCCTGTGCCATTGATAAGGACAGCTGTTTGAATTTTAGATTGTATGGATCGATTTCTACAAGTATTTCCCTCGCCGCCACTTGGCGGTCGAGCCCTAAGATATCCGATTCAGGAAGCGATTGAACCAGAGGATCAACTTTCTCGAGCACCCGCTCGAATTCAACGAGTGCAGTCCGGTCAACATTAGCTTCACTTATTAACTCGGCCATCTTGCCTTCTTGCATGATGTTGAGTCTGCTCCATAGAATATCAAACCGAGTCGACACTTCCTCAGCCGATCGTGCGCCGATGGCATATTCTGCTAGTTCAGCGTTAAAATTTAGAAGCTCGAATTGTAGCTTTGACGCGATCCATAACGGGTCACTTTGTTCAGCGGTTCTGATTTGGTATACACGGTCGCTGAGTTTCCAAATGACGGTGCCTCCCAAAAGGACCGCAGCCAAACACAAAAGCGCAAGGGCAATTCGAAGTGCGCTGCCAGCTTTGATCATTCGGCAGTGATGCTTGTCAGTTGCCAAATTATTCGGCTGTTGTAGCTATCATCGCGCAGCTCTTCGTGATCGCTCATGGGATAGATGACCCAGATTGGGCCTTTGTCCCGTGTTGTCAATTTTTCCCCGTTACTGAAAAGGGCCAAGATTACATTGTACTGGTAGGCGTCGGCAGCCGGTACGCTGACAGAGAAGTCATTTATCGCGCGCAGGGTCAGTGTCTCGTCTGGGCCTATGTCGTACCTTACCAGCAAGTCTTTTAGTGCTGGGCCAGAAAACTCCGTGGTATCATCTACATAGTCATTTTTAGTTATGACCGTGGATTGCGGCATGGCGAGCAAATCATCCAGGCTCAGCGACTCAGACGCGCCATCGGTAGTTACCGTAAGCAGACCCTCAGCATAACTCACAGTAGGCAGTGCAAGGAAGAGCATTGCCAATGTATTACGAGCTAAATGAAGCAACTTTTCTCTCATATTTTAACCTTTCCGGGCGAGGTGTTAGATATCAAGCTACACTACATTAAAGGCATGAAGAGTTCTACTATAGGTTGAAAGTCCAGCTAAAGTTGGGCGGCTCAGCCCATAGGCCGGACGGTTGCGTGCCATTCTCAAAGGGTAGAATGAATCAGCGATTACTGGTGGCACGGGCCAAGCTAAACCGCAGCGCTTCGAGCGTCGCACCGAGGCAAGCTGTGAGCCGTGATGTACTCGCCGACATGTGCTGGGAGTGATGCTGATTGTGGCGCGTTTTCAATGCGCTGCCCTGACGGCTAGCGACTAAACAGTCCGGCAACTCGTCGACCTTGTTTGTCCAAAGCTCTGTTTTCAGTAAGGGCGATCACGTAGCCTGTGGTTATCTCGGCACGGTCTGCCTTTTCGCCTTGCGCCCGTGCTGGTCCGCCAACCGAGACGCCTATTGCTGAGACTTCTCCTATATCATAGCTGGAGATGGTGCTCTTAAGTCGCCCTTCGATGTTGAACTCGATACTGCTCACAGTCGGCAGGTTGGCAGAGTCAGTCGCGATCAGAAGTATCGCGTCTTTGGTGTAGGCCATGACAGTTCTATCAGCACCGAAACATTCGTTGGCAGCCGACGCAAGATCTTCAAGTAATGTCACAAGCTGCTCAGTTGAATATCGGGCGTGGACCGCCTCGATCTCATCGATACTAATACCGAACATCTGGACATCGACGACGTCTTTACGAGGCAACTGGGTCAAATAATTCGACAGGGCAGTGAGATCGACAAGGCTTCCCATGCCTTGGACCTGCAATCTTTGAGGCAGCTCAAAGTTGGTTTTGGGTATCTGATCCCGACGACTGGCGTTCGAATTTGCATGCCTTGTAGTATTGATCGCGGTCCGAGTGTGGATCGCCTCCTGCGCCAGTTGCAGACGCGTTCCCAGTTCTTCGATATCGAAAGGTTTGGTTGCGTAATCGGTCGCTCCGGCCCTGTAGGCGTCGCCCATGTTCTGCATGTCCCGCATCGCGGTAAGCATGACAATCGGCGTATGGCGGTACTGGGGCATCTGCCGAACCCGTCGACAAAGCTCGATACCGTCCATGCCAGGCATGCTGATATCGATCAACAGACAGTCGAAAATCGCATCGCCTTTGGCAAGCAGCCTCAAAGCTTCTTCGCCGGATGCAGCGGGTGTTACCGCAGAAAATCCCGCCTTCGCTGAGATCATCGGTATGAGTTCTAGAATGAACGGCTCGTCATCAACCGCGAGAATTCTCATTGGAGCTTGATTTTCGCCAATCGTCTGGTCTGACGAAGGGTTGACCAATGGCGCATCGCCTTGCTGATCTCTAGGACCAGTCGCGGCTCGGTCCTTGCCGCGATTGGCGAGGTGTCCGACCAGCATTATCGTTAGTGGAAGCAGAACCAGAGTGGCAGAGCCAATCAAAACGTAGAGACCGAACGCAAGCCAGAACGAGGCCCCGAAAAGAAGGGCAACAAAGGATGCAATCAAACCCGCAACGCTGCCGACCAGAATGTATCCAACTACCATGCGTGTATCTCCAACGATGCGGCCAACTCAACAAACAACCTAGAGGGGAGTGATGCAATTGCGAATCTCATCAACGCCTCGTCTTTGTTGCTAATTTCCCCTTTTCAGGATTGCGGAAACAACAACCTAGAGAAATGTGTGCTTCAACCTCATGGCGAAATTGTGGCTTACGCGGGGGCGCAGTAGACTTTTTGAGCAGCAATGGGGTTTCGGCACCACAGATTGTTTGCAAAAGCCATTCAAGGTCATCGTTTTGACAATGCGCTTGGGTCTGGGCGCGAGGTCGCTAGAGTGTTTTCAAACCGGCGACGGAATGCTTTGCGGAAACAAGGATCTATCAAGATGGACGACGCGTCGATCATACATGCGTTTAGACATATGCAGGTCCCGCTGATGATTATTGGGCCAGACGGCACAATTCAGTACTGCAATGATGCGACGCATCGCCTGTTTGGGTATGGTGGCGACGATCTGATAGGTCGGGCTTCCTCCTTGGTTTTGCCAGTTGCCTCCGTGGCGGAACTCAACGCCCATATCAAAGCGCCTGCGAGCAACGCGAACATCAAGGACATGCTCGGAACAAGGAAGTGCGGCAGTCCGATCCCGCTTGCGGTGCACATGACAGCCTCGAACGACGCGATACAAGGACTTCAACATGCGCTGGTCCTGCGAGACATTACCGACGAGAGGGACGCAGCTTGCCTAGCCAGAAACGAACTGACGCGTGCCAACAATGCGATCAAAGGCGCGCGGATTGGGGTCTTTGAGTACACCCCCCTGACAGAGACGGTGATCGTTTCAGACATCTGGCGGGAATTGCTTGAGTTGGATCCGACCGACGAGGTCGACGTCCAAGTGGAGTGGCGCGAACGTGTGCATCCAGATGATCTCGCAGCGGCGTTGGAGCCTATCCGTATCTGCCTGGAAGATATTAGTGAGCGTGCCAGTTGCGAATATCGCCTTCGATCAAAAAATGGATCGCGGTGGCGCTGGATGCAGACAGATGTTGCTGTCGCCAGACGGGACCAAGATGGCAAGGTGATCCGTGTCATTGGTGCGATGACGGACATCACAGAACGAAAGACAGCTGAAAACGATCTGCGCAGAAGCGTCGAACAGTTCAGATCGGCCTTCGATAATGCGACCGTCGGCAAGGCGATTGTCGGTCTCGACGGCCAATGGCTTGGTGCAAATCGGGCTCTTTGCGATCTTCTCGGATATTCGGAAGAGGAACTGCTGAAAACAAACTTTCAGTCGCTGACCCACCCCGATGATCTGGACAGCGGTCTGATCAAGCTCGATCATCTCAAGGAAGGCAATGCTCGATCCTACCAGACCGAGAAGCGTTATATCAGGTCCAACGGCGCCGTTATGTGGGGACTGCTCAGCGTTGGAATAGTCAAAGACGCGGACGGGATGCCTGACCATTTCATATCACAGATCGTCGATGTGACCGAACAACGTCGATTAAACGAACTGAGAAGCGAGTTCGTGGCGACTGTCAGCCATGAGCTGCGAACGCCGCTGACGTCCGTGCTGGGTTCGCTAACACTCCTGTCGACGATGGATAGTGAGCCCTTATCGGACGGTGCGCAAAGACTGCTATTCATCGCACAGGAGAATGGTAAGCGCCTGCACGCGCTCGTCGATGACATTCTGGATTTTGAGAAATTCTCTGCCCGGCAAATGCGCTTCTCGCCGTCGCGCCAGTGCATCATTGGATTGGTCGAAGAAGCTACGATGGCCAATCTTGCCTCGGCAGATAGATTTGGGGTTCGATTTAATATCATTTGCCCGGATCGATCTTTGACGGGATTTGTTGACCCTAAGCGGTTTCAGCAAGTTATTACGAACCTTCTCTCCAACGCGGCCAAGTTCGCTGACAGGGGCAGCATGATCGACGTGACGGTCGAAGAGCAATCGAGAACAGTCCGGATATCGGTTGCCAATGACGGCGATGGCATACCAGACTCGTTCCGCGATGATATATTCAAGCCCTTCTCGCAGGCCTCGTCTGCGGCCACACGTGCAAGGGGAGGGACCGGCGTTGGGCTTAATATCACGAAACAGATCGTGGAGCAGACCGGTGGCACCATCGGTTTCGATAGCCATGAGGGCGGCAAGACAATTTTTTGGTTTACGGTCCCGATCGAGGATCCGCACTGACCAGCAACTGCCCTTTGATTTTCGGAAACAAAAGATCGAGCGATGAGTCCGGACTTAGCTGCTCTACCCGCCAATCAGGCGAATGTTAGGCCGTCTCGGCTCATTTCGTTTTTTCAAGACACGGTTCTCGGCGCGGGCAATGGCGCGGTCGAAGGTCTTGCGAATGCGCTGTGTCTTACTCATGTTAGGCCGCAGTGGATTCCCGATGGAGATTTCAATGTCCAGCGGGTCGCCGTTGTCGTATTCGGTATTCTTCTCGTCAATCGCGTTCTGGATTTTGCTTTCCAAGCCGCCGGACGGTTCAAGATCGGCCTTGTTTGAGACAACGACGAATGCCCCGTTTCCAGCATAGGCCATCATGTAGCCACTCGCTCTTAGCGCATCGCCAATGGCATCCGCGACCTCGGTGAGAGCGTAGAAAAATTCATCTGTCGAGGCTCGAGCATAGATCGCCCCAATCCGGTCGATCTTGAATGCCAGCACTTGCGAGCCGACCAGTCCTGCATGTGAAAGCTGCGTCAGATAATTTCCCAAGGCGGAATATTCGATAAAATTCTTGATGCCATCAATGTGGATCGCGTCAGGCAGATCAAAGGTGTGCTGCCTTGCGATTGTCGGGCGATGTGCATCCACTGTCGATATGACTGCTGCCACCTCGCGCCGCGCGATGACCACCTCTTCCGCCATGCGGAGGCGTGCACTTAACTCTACGATGTTGAAAGGTTTGTTAGCATAATCAGTGGCGCCCGCCGTGAAGGCGTGGTCGATATAGTCCCTCTCGGCCACCGCTGTCAGCATAATGATCGGTGTCTTGTGATAAGAGGGCATGGCGCGAACCAGCTTACAAAGCTCGATCCCATCCATGTCGGGCATATTGATATCAAGCAGCAGACAATCGTAGGTGACATCACCATTGTTCAGCATGTTCAATGCAATCTCACCTGAGAGCGCTGTCGACACATCCAAAAAACCTGCCTTGGCAGCCATCATTGTAAGAAGTTCGAGACTGACCGGTTCGTCGTCCACGTATAAAATCTTCACATACACCTCGGAGTTGTGAGACGTCTAACAAGACCACCTTAGAAACACACTAGCTATTGAAACTTACCCGTACACGCAATGGTTCCTTGAAAATTTGAGATGGGTTTCCGGCGGTCCATCACAGGTTGGATGATATGGAATATCCAAGCAGGCATTGCCGGACGACTTGCGATCCGGTGGGCGCAGTACGCATCGTCATCGGTGTCGGCGCCCGTCGAACAAAACATCGAACCATCCAGCAACCTTGAGGCGCGGTCGCGCGTTCAGCTCGCACAGGGCGCAGCCCGCGCCGCGAGGAGAAGAGATATGGCCGAAAAGACCGTGAAGGACGTCGCTGAGTTGATGGCGAAGATCGACTTTTGCATGATGGAAACCCATAGCGACGACGGCCGCATTGCCGCCCGACCCATGAGTTCAAATGGCGATGTGGAGTATCGCGGGCAGAGCTGGTTCTACAGCTACGAGGACAGCCGTAAGATCCGCGACCTTAGGGACGACCACCGTGTCGGACTGTCCTTTCAGGGTTCGGGAGGGGTGCTGGGACTTGTCGGCAAGCCGGGTGCGATGATCCACGTCCAAGGCCGTGCAAGCCTGATCGACGACCGCGCAACGTTTGAAGAGCACTGGGTGCCGGAGCTTGAGTATTGGTTCAAGGATGGGATAGACACGCCGGGCATGATCATGATCCGCGTCGATGCCGACCGCATCCATTATTGGGACGGGATGGAGGAGGGCGAGGTCAGGCCGTAAAGCTACGGTCGTCGGTCTCAAAGGTCGCTTCCATCCGCATCGAGTGAGCACCTAGACCTTCGACGAGCTGGAGCCGGAACCGGTGATAAGCGCCCGCGTTCCGATGGCCAACATCTTGTTGTAGAGCGCAGTGCGCCAACGGCACCATAATATCGGGCAACGCGCGCCCGAATTTGGAAACGATGTCGGCATAGTGGTCTTCATCTGTGCCAACGGTTGCTTTCAGTGATGGGCTACGCTGCTGACGGATTACTGACATGGGGAGAAGTCGTTTCTTGGCATCGGACGCTATGCGTAAAATTCAACTTGACCAATTTGCATTATTTCCATTATCCATGAAATATGGAATCATTGCTTACAGACCGCCTCGCAACTCTCAGTCACCCTCAGCGGATGGCCGTGTTCCGTTTGCTTATGCGGCGCTGCCCAGATGAACTGCCTGCAGGAGAGATAGCCGAAGCCTTGGAGCTTAAAGCAAGCACAGCGTCGGTTTATCTGTCAGCACTGACCCAAGCAGATTTGATCGCACAACGTCGAGACGGGACGCGCCTGCTTTATGCCGTAAATCTGGACACCGCCCGCGAGGTTGTTGCGGGACTGTTTTTCGATTGCTGCCGTGGACGGGCAGACCTATGTCCGCCCCAATTCTCTGATCTTCTCACGAGTATCTCTCCAAAGACTGACAAGAAGTTCAACGTCCTTTTTGTTTGCACTGGTAACTCGGCGCGATCAATCTTTGCCGAGACCATTCTGCGCGACATGGTGGGTGACAAATTCACCGCCTATTCTGCGGGTACGGCGCATCTCTCAGGGCTTAACCCTTTTGCTGTCGAGATGCTCAAGTCGAAGGGACATGACGTGTCGCTTTTGCGGTCTAAAAACATCGAGGAATTTCAGGGTGCCGACTCGCCGCAAATGGATTTTGTATTTACCGTTTGTGACCGTGCTGCGAATGAAGAATGCCCCACTTGGCCGGGTCAACCCGTCTCAGGCCACTGGGGTATGCCGGACCCGGTGAAGGCCAAAGGGACAGATGCGGAAAAACGTCTCGCATTCCACCAGACCTACGGGGCGCTGCATAACCGGATTCTCGCATTTACCGCTTTGTCGTTCGAGGGTTTGAACCGTGGATCGCTGCAAAAATGTGTTGATGAAATCGGCAAGAAAACAGCCAAACAGGAATGATCATTCATGACCACTTATGCACTCAACGGCCTTGGCCGCATCGGCAAACTTGCTCTTCGCCCTCTCTTGGAGCGCGGTGCAAAGATTGCTTTTATCAATGATGCAGTGGGTGATCCTGCGATGCACGCGCACCTTCTGGAGTTCGATTCCATCCATGGCCGTTGGCCTGCCGCGTTTGAGGTAGGCGAAGGGTCGATTAACATTGACGGCACACGTATTCCGGTCACCACCACCCCCAATCTGGAAGACCTGCCGCTGGACGGCGTGGATGTTGTGATCGATTGCACCGGGGCATTTAAAACAGAGGCCAAGCTGGCCCCGTATTTTGCGGCGGGCGTAAAAAAGGTGATCGTCTCAGCGCCAGTCAAGGACGGGCCAACTGCCAATATCGTCTATGGCGTCAATGATGATATTTACGACGCGGACGTCCACCAAGTTGTGACGGCCGCAAGCTGCACTACAAATTGCCTTGCGCCGGTGGTGAAGGTTCTGCTGGAAGGGATCGGCATCAAGCACGGCTCGATCACGACTATCCACGATGTGACCAACACCCAGACGATTGTAGATCGTCCCGCCAAAGATCTGCGCCGTGCGCGGTCGGCGCTAACCAATCTGATCCCAACCACCACTGGCTCTGCCACGGCCATCACGCTGATCTATCCCGAATTGACGGGCAAGCTAAATGGCCATGCAGTGCGCGTCCCGCTTTTGAACGCATCCATCACCGATTGTGTGTTTGAAATGGCGCGTGAAACAACTGTGGAAGAGGTGAACGGACTGTTCAAAGCCGCCGCCGATGGTCCCCTGAAAGGCATCCTTGGGTATGAGGAGCGGCCTCTTGTCTCTTCGGACTATACAAATGATCAGCGCAGCAGCATCATCGACGCGCCATCAACGATGGTCGTGAACGGGACCCAACTCAAAGTCTATGCTTGGTATGACAACGAATATGGCTATGCATATCGTCTTATCGATGTAGCCTTGATGGTCGGCGACAAGCTGTGACACGCCCAGTAGGATTTGCCGCCTACATTACCGTGACAGCGGCCTATTGGGCGTTCATGTTGACTGATGGCGCTCTCAGGATGCTGGTTTTGCTGCACTTCCACACGCTTGGCTTTTCGCCGGTGCAACTGGCCTATCTGTTTGTCCTCTATGAGATCGCAGGTGTGGTGACCAACCTGTCCGCAGGATGGATCGCGGCACGGTTCGGCCTCACCTCTACGCTCTATGCCGGGCTGTCGTTACAGATCGTGGCGCTTCTGGCGCTTACACAGCTTGAACCAGCGTGGAGCATTACAGCCTCTGTAGTGTTTGTTATGCTGGTGCAGGGACTGTCTGGTGTAGCAAAAGACTTAGCCAAGATGAGTTCCAAAAGTGCAGTCAAAATCCTAGCTCCAACAGATGGCGGGGGGCTGTTCCGCTGGGTGGCCCTGCTGACCGGATCAAAGAATGCCGTGAAAGGCAGCGGCTTTTTATTGGGTGCGGCACTGCTGGCTGTTTTTGGCTTTGTCCCATCCGTGCTGACGATGGCGGCGATCCTGTTTGTCATCCTTACCTGCGTTGTGATCGGCATGCCATCAGGCCTGCCGGTCGGGCGCAAGGACGCAAAGTTCTCAGAAGTGTTTTCCAAGAACCGCAATATCAACTGGCTGAGTGTCGCACGACTGTTCTTGTTCGGGGCTCGGGATGTTTGGTTCGTGGTCGGCATCCCGATCTATTTCTACGCCGTGCTGTCGGATGGCAGCAATGAGGGTAATCGCGCGGCGTTCTTCATGATCGGCACGTTCATGGCAGTCTGGACGATCCTTTATGGCGTCGTCCAGAGTTTGGCGCCGCGCATTCTGAAAGCAGGATCGAGGACAGATGCCGAGATCCTACGATTGGCAAATAGATGGGTTGGCCTATTGATCGTTGTGCCCGCTTTTCTTGCCGGTTTGGTCTGGCTGGCCCCAGCACCCTCCAATTTGCTTACATCAACAATTGTGCTGGGCCTCTTGGTCTTTGGTGGCATCTTTGCCGTGAATTCTGCCCTGCATTCGTTTCTGATCCTCAGCTTAACGGACGCAAAGCGGGTCACGATGGATGTTGGCTTCTACTATATGGCGAACGCAGCTGGCCGATTGATTGGCACGGTCTTGTCCGGTTTCACATACCAACTTGGCGGGCTCCCATTTTGCCTCGGGACCGCTGTAGTGATGATCGGGTTGAGCTCGCTAGCAACATCGCAGCTTAGAGCAAGGGAAGCATCTGACGTGATGCCATAAGGCAGCTTGCAGTAACGGAGACGCTCCCTTTCTCGAAGGTACGGTAAACACGTTCCCTTCACACAAGCCCAAGGCCCCTTCCGAACCCCAACAGTTATTGAAATTCTCTGACCATCCCAAAAATCGCCACCATTCGCCGCATAGCAGAATAACGGTTGGACTGGCACCAAGCTGCCTTCTGCAATGAAGCAAGAATGTGCAATGAAGCAAGAATGCGACCTAGAGCGGGATCGCAAACTGCGGCTGTGGTTTCATCTGATAGACCCAACACAGGCTTCAAATTTCACCGCTGGCGTATCCTAATTGGTGACTTGCGGTGCCCTAACCTGCACAGTGGAAAACTTAGCGCGGGAACGCGAAAATTGAGATGATTGGCTCGATCAGGATTCGGTCCGTCATTCTACCGCTCTGCGGTAGAGGTGCCACGTCGCATGCCCAAGGATCGGAAACGCTAATATCAATCCGAGAAAAAGCGGGATCATAGCGACAATCAGGCATGCGGCGATGATCAACCCCCAAATCGCCACCGTTACCGGGTTCTTTCTCGTTAGCTCCAATGAAGTCTCTATTGCGACACGCACGCCCACATGCCGGTGTAGTAGCAGCGGTATAGAAACCACAGTCATGGCAAGGGTCACGGCAGCGAACACAGATCCCACCGCGCAACCAATGACCAGCATCGCCCAACCAGCGCCCGTCGTGAAAACATCCCACAAGAATGACGTTAGCGAGATTGGAGGTTCGGGCCCCAGCGTCAGTGTGAAAATAAGATAAGCCGTGAGCATCCAGACGATAAACATCAAGACCAGACCCAAGCCGATTATCAGAACCGCGCCGATAGCGGGCGACCCCATGACACCGAGCGCCGCGCGAAAATCTGCCGTCTCGCCGTTTTCCCGGCGCCGGCTCATTTCGTAAAGGCCGACAGCCGCGATGGGCCCGAGCAGCGCAAAACCTGAAATAAGCGGGAAAAAGAGATGCAAAAGCTCGCGATGGAAGAAAATTGCCGAAAGGGACAGCCCTATGATCGGATAGAGGATAGCGATAAATAGCACATCAGTGCGAAGCGCCAAAAAATCGTTCGCACCTTTTCGGAGCGCGATCCTGATATCCTCGATGCCAATCCGTTTCACTTTGGGATGCGAGATCACATCACCATGGATTTCATGGGCCGCGTCCTTGGCATAATGTGAAGCATCGCCAAATGCTTGCATCAGCCAAGACCCAGGATTTCCGATTGTCTTGACCGGTTTTACCATTGGAAAACCTCCGAGCACAGATGAGTAAGTGCCGACCTGCCAAACCACGCGACGATCAAGCACCGTTTAGCAGTATCCTATCACGCGGCCGCCGATCCGCTCATCAAAATGCGGTGAGGTGTTTGGGGACTATACTTTTCCCTCAGTGCTAAGTCGCCGACGCTGGCACTTCGCTGCGGAACGATAGTTAACTTACGTCGCAATGTGCGGTTTGGGCGGGCTTCGTTTTTGGGGGCGCTTTTGGCCAATGCCCGCCCGAAGCAAAAGAGCTAATGCTGCGGATCATCCAGTGACCCGTGGATCGCGAACTGGTCAAGCTCAGCGGCCTGCGCTTCGATCATGCGATAGGTTTCTCTAACGCCAGCTTCGGTCAGATCGCGCGCGACGGTCATCAGGGTGTTGGGATCATGATCGTTGCACAGATCCGCCATCTGCGACAGTTCTTCTAGTGCGACGTTGCGCGCCAGGGTCAGTGAGGGCGCTCCGTAAATATCGACGAAATGCTGCGCCAGGATGTCTGCTAATGTGTCCCGTTCAGTGGGCTCGATCTGGGTTACGGCGACAAAGCTGACGCGGCCAAAGGTTTCGCAACCCATCCAGCCGTTGGCAAACGCCTGCCGGGCCTTGCCGGTCAGATCGGCCTCGGACCAGTTGGAAAACTCAAATCCGCCCGAGATGCACCATTCGCCGGTTCTGGCAGGGTTGTGGAAAACCCGGGTGTCGCTTTCGTCGAAATGAATTGCGCGCGCAAGTTTCATGCAAGCTCCGTCAGAAGTGCGGTGAGGGGGATCAGGCGCACACCATCGTTGGTTTTCATCAGCAGGCCAAGGGTCTCATCAATTCCGATGAAAGTCCCGTCATATCCGCCAATCGTCATGTCGCTATTCAGTCCCCGCGCCACAGCCAGCCAGTTGCGGTGCAGCCGTGCCGCCCCGTCATCAATCCAGGCGTTGATTTCGACCAGAGTGTGGCGGACCCAAGCCTCAATCAGTGTGATCGGCTCTACTTCTCGGCATCCCTCAGCATAAAGGGCTGTCTCATTGGGCGTCAGGCCAGTGTCGTGCGAGGGTGGCCAAAGGTCCAGCGAGAGGCCGACAACCAGCCAGCCGGGAATAGTGTCGGCGTCTGTGGCGGCGGCAGCTAGTTGCATGGCGCCGCATCGTCCGCCGTTGATATAGATTTCCCCGCTCCAGCCCAGATGCACAGCCACCTCCGGCGGCGCAAGCGCGCCGAGCGCGTTTTGGAAGCCAACCCCGCAGAGGGGGAGCATGCAGGCGGCATCCCGCAGTGGCACATCGGGCGCAAACACCATGGCAGCGCGCAGTCGGTCAGCGCCCAGATCATAGACAACCAAACCTGCGTCGCACACCCCTGCTGCCTTGGCGCAGGCCAGAACGAACGGATCTGCGCCATCCGCATTAAGCCCAAAGAACAGCGGAGGGAACACCGGCGGGGTCATGCGTGGCCAAGTGCAATCAGCTGCTGCGCCACAGCGCGAAATCCCGCCGCTTGCGCAGAGTCGGGCTTGGACACTACGATTGGCGCACCGCCGTCTGCCGCTAGCCGGATATCCAGATGCAGCGGTATTTCCGCCAGCAGTGGCACGCCCAGCTTGGCCGCCTCATCCGCGACGCCGCCATGGCCGAAGGTGTGTTCCTCATGCCCACACTGCGAACAGATATGCGTGGACATATTTTCGATCATTCCAAGGATCGGCGTGCCCAACTGATTGAACATGTCGATACCTTTGCGGGCATCAAGCAAGGCTACATCCTGCGGTGTCGAAACGATGATCGCGCCGTTCAGCTGCGCCTTTTGTGCCAGCGTCATTTGGACGTCGCCAGTGCCGGGCGGCAGATCGACGATTAGCACGTCCAACGCGCCCCACTGCACCTGTGTTAGCATCTGTTGCAAGGCACCCATCAGCATGGGTCCGCGCCAGACGACAGCCTGATCATCATTTGTCATCAGGCCCATGGACATCATCGTCACACCGAAGTTGCGCATTGGTAGGATTGTCTTGCCATCGGGCGAAGACGGCCTGCCGGACACACCCAGCATGCGAGGCTGCGACGGGCCGTAGACATCGGCATCAAGCAGGCCAACGCGGCGCCCCTCGGCCGCCAGCGCGCAGGCCAGGTTTGCGGCGACCGTGGACTTACCTACGCCGCCTTTGCCTGACGCCACCGCAATTATCCGGTCCACGCCGGGGATTTTCTGCGGTCCAGACGGTTCTGCCGGGCGGCTCACCTTTAGATCGGGTGGGGCTGCAGGGGCGCTGTGGGCTGTCATCACGACGGACAGCTTTTCGACGCCGGGGAGGGCCTTGAGTTTGGCCTCGACCTCGTCCTTCACCTTGCCATAGGCCACCGCATGGTTGCCGCTGACCTCCAGCACAAAACGCACGGCGCCGTCCTGGACAGTCAGTGCCTTGACCAAACCGGCATCAACCAGCGACGCGCCGCTAACCGGATCGGTCAATGCTTTCAGCGCGGCCAGCACATCCTCTCGGGCGAGTGTCATCGCTGCCTCAACCCTTGATCGTGCCAGTCACCACATGTTCCAAATCCACACCATCGACGGTCAGGACCATCCGCGCCTCAAACTGCTTGCCCTCGGTGCCGCCTGCCTTGCGAAACGCTTCCTCAATAGCCTGTTGCGAGGTTACGCCGACCTGCTTGAGGAATTTGCGCATCGACATGTTGAAATCATCGCTCATTATTGTCTCCTTTTCGGGGTTTGTGGGCAGACGTCGTTAGTGATCCTTGCGCTTGGACAAGTAGTCCTCGGTCGTCCGTACGCGCGGGCGTTCCTTGCCCGCAAACGGGTTGTTTTGGGAATGAAAATGCGCCTGAACGCGGCAGTTGTCGCACATCTGAATCATCCGCGAGGCGGTAGGATTGGCGAACATCGCGTGATTGCCGGCCAGCTTTTCCATGATCCGCTCGACCGTGGATTTGACGCCAAACAGGCTACCGCATTCGACGCAGGCAAACGGTTCTTCTTCGTTCAGGACCACTTGGCTCAGGGCCGCGTCGGTCAGGTCAATCTGCGGCTTTAAGGTGATCGCGTCCTCGGGGCAGACATTGGCGCAAAGGCCGCATTGCAGGCACGCATCCTCCTGAAAGCGCAGTTGCGGCATGTCGGGATTATCCATTAGCGCGCCAGACGGGCACAGGGACACGCAGGCAAGGCAGAGCGTGCAGGCGTCGGTGTCGACGATCACCGCCCCGTATGGCGCGTTGGCGGGGAGCGGGATGATTTGCGCATCGGGCGACAGGGCCTTTGCGGCGAGGCGTGCGATTTGGCGGCGCGATCCTTGCGGCAGAATTGGCGTGATCGCTGCGCCGGCCGCTGGAGCGCGGTCAAACAGATGGTCCGATAGCGCGTCAGGGTCAGCAATATCCAGCAGGGCCACGGCATCGCCCGCGCCCATCGCCGCGGCCAGTTCTGCCTGACCCTGCAGGACGTCCCGGTCGCTGTTGGGGGCGAGCAGGATATCGACACGGGCAAACCCACTGGCCAGCGCGGCCAGCATTTCAGCATGGCCAAACATGGCAAGCGCGTCGATCTCTAGCGGGATCACGTGAGCGGGCAGGCCGTTGCCGTACCGCGCAGCAAGGCGGATCATCTCGCCCCCGTGCACATCGTGGACCAATAATGCGCCCGACTGGCCGCCCGCCTTGCGATAGGTCGAGGCAAGCGTGCCAATGCGGCGGAAAATATGGTCCACTGGCGGCGCGTCATAGCTGATCGCGCCCGAAGGACAAACCGCAGAGCATGCGCCACATCCGGCGCAGATAAGTGGGTCGATGCTGACATGCTCGCCCGCGGGCAGGATTGCGCCGGTCGGGCAGACATTCAGGCAGTTAGAGCAGGCGGGCTGTGCAGCGCGGGAATGGGCGCAAAGAGAAGTCTCTAACCGAATATAAAGCGGTTTTTCAAACGTGCCGACCAATTGGCTGGCGGCCAGAATGGCATCTGCCACTGCAGGCAAGCTGCCGGGATCGGCGCGCAGGTATCCGTCGCGCTTTTCCGGAGCGGGAAAGAGGGGCGTGTCTCCGGTCAAATCAAGGATCAGATCACATTCGGACTGCGCGCCATCGCGTGGCTCTGTCAGTTGCGCCGCGCCGCGTCCGCCCGGCAATACCTGCTGGAATGCGTCGATCGAAATGCGGAACGCCCCAAGCGTCCCAGAGACACTGTGCAGCCGCCCGGTGCAGCAATTATAGCGGCCAGTTACTGGTATATCTGCGCCAGTTGGCGCCATCACCGTCACCGCCAATATATCGGCCAGCTTTTCGGCGGCGGCAAACGCGACCTCTGGCGCACCGATGATCAGGCAGATCCCGTCTGACGCAACGTCAATTGTCTTGAGCGGCGGCTGTGGTAGCGCGGCGTCTGCCAGCAATGCGGCCATTTTTGGTGTGGTGCCCGCGGTGTCAGCTGTCCAGCCTGCGCGGTCGCGTACATCGACAAACTCCGGCATGGGCGCGGCAATGTCTTCGGCCAGATCGGCAAAGCGGCCAGCCTCTTGCTGGCAGGCGATTAAAACCTCCCCGCCTTCCATCGCTTTGGCGGCGAGGGCGATCTGGGATTGGCAGAGGGCGGTGTGCAGCCGCGAACATTCCAGCCCCGTCGCCGCCTTTAGCGCAGCCGCATCAATGGTCTGGGTGCCGAGACAATCACAAATCAGCAGAGATTTTTTCATTTCGCCTCCTCGTACGCTATAGCGTAGGACGGAAAGTTAGCAGATGAAAGGCGATCCCCAAAGTTTCGACGCAATCCGCCAGAGCTAGCAGTGCGGTAGTGGGCAGATCTGTAAATGACATAACGGGGCAAACGGACGCACCCTAAGACTTTGCTATGATTTCTTCTATAAATCAGTACACTGAAAGAAACTCATCTTAGTGTTTCAGCCAGCGGGTGCCAGCTTGACCTTCGTCTTTCCCAACTCCCAATCCATCCCCCTTGGGGTCGTGGTCCGGAAGTCGCCAGGCGTGACGCGCTGGGCGAAATGGGCGTGGCGGGCAGTAGGTATGCTGCCCGGTGCGGGGCCAGCTGACTGGACCGTTCTGCGAAGCGAGGGCGGCGTGACTGAGTTTCACGCAGCAACCGTGCCGCTTGAACTGTATGTGTCCGATACTGAGGCATATGCCTATGAGCTTCAGACCCGGCAGCCGTCCGTCTATATCGTGCTCACCCCGGACGCCTCGGTGCGGGGTATACCATGGAAAGTGACGCTTGTGACGGCGTCGCCCTATGAGGCGCAGGACTACTGCGATTCTGCCGAAGCGCTGGTCGAAAAGGTGGCGATGCCGGATGGCATGCAGGCTTGGGTCGCCGATTTCGTCACTCGCCACCACGAGGAAGCGGCGTTCGTGAAGCGCAAGCGCCGCGATTGGCGGGGCGAGGAGGGCGAGGACGGTATCGGCGACGCGCGCATTGCGCAGGACAGCGATGTATATCGTTCGCCTCGCCGTAGCGCGGGTGCGCTGAAATGACCCGAATCCCTACATTCTGGGACCGCCGCCGTGCCGCCGTCGAGGCCGAGACAGAGGCAAATGCCGCCGCCCAGCAGGCCGCTCTTGAACTGCACGAGCAGGAAGCCCTCGCTGAGAAAAGCGACGAGGAAATCTTGGCTGAGTTGGAGTTGCCTGATCCAGACACCTTGACCAAAGGGGACGATTTCGCCGCATTCATGGCCAAGGCGGTGCCAGAGCACCTCCGCAAACGCGCGCTGCGCAAGTTGTGGCGTAGCAATCCTGTCCTGGCTTGTGTGGATGGGCTGAACGATTACGACGATGACTATTTGGCCGGTAGCTATGGAAATGCTCCGATTCAGACGAATTATCAGGTCGGCAAGGGATTGCTGGCGCATGTGCTGAAGGTTGCGCAAGCCGAAGAATTCAACACCGACGATCAGGCGCTACTCGACAAAGAAGACAAATCGGCACAAGATGAGATTGGCGAAGACCCGGTCGCAACGATCAAGATGCCTGCACCGGACGTCGCACTGGATAAGGAACTAGCGCCGCAAGACATGGACGACGGCAGGCCTCGCCGGATGGTTTTTCACTTTGACGGGAACACCTCATGACATTGGCAAGAGCCCATCCGCAGATTGACGAAGAGGATCGCCTGCGGGCTGATCTCTACAATTATCTCGGCGTCATGCTGGCGCGTGCGCCCGATGAAATGTTGTTGGCGCAGACCGCGGGGCTGAGCGGCGATGCGTCACCTCTGGGGCAGGCGATTGAGGGGCTGGCCCGCGTTGCAAAAGTGACCAAGCCCAAATCCGCCGTCACGGAATATAATGCCTTGTTCATCGGCCTTGGGCGCGGCGAATTGCTGCCCTACGCGAGCTACTACATGACCGGGTTTCTAAATGAGAAGCCGCTGGCAAATTTGCGCGCCGACATGGCGGCACTGGGAATGACGCGGGCAGAAAACACGTTCGAGCCGGAGGACAACATCGCCTCGCTGATGGAAATGATGGGCGGCATGATCGTCGGACGTTTTGGCAATGTGGCCCCATTGGCGCGCCAGAAAGAATTCTACAGCAAGCATATCCGCCCATGGGCCACGCATTTCTTTGCGGATCTGAAAGGGGCTAAGGCGTCGGTGCTCTACGCTTCGGTTGGGGCAGTGGGAGCCGAGTTTTTGGATATTGAGCAAGAGGCATTTCGCATGATGGCAGGCTAGTGCCCGCCGATTGATCGGCGGCAGGGGCCGCCACGAAGGTAGTAGGGAGAGGACACATAAAATGGCTGACACGACAAAGGGTACGACCCGCCGAAATTTCCTGAAGATCGCAGGCACCGCTGTGCCGGGGGTTGTGGCGGTTGCCGCTGGCGGCGCAGCGCAGGCCGCACCGGCCGAAGTCGATCTGGCATCGCAAGTGATGCAGGACACGGAACATACACGCGCTTACTTGGAAAGCACCCGCTTTTAAGGGAGCGCCGCCCGCCTGATAGCAACAGGGAAGGGGCATTTGACAAGGTACCAAGACTGCGGGGATCGCAGATGTAGGGAGGAATACCATGCTCAGGAAAAAGACAAATGGCAGCGCACGACGGTTTGCAAGGACGCCAGCAGCTAGCGCCGCTGCGAATGGCGTTGACCGCCGTACATTCCTGCGTGGCTCGGGCCTTGCCATTGGCGGGCTGGCCGCTGTCGCCGCAACCGGCAGCACCATAGCGCCCGCCACTGCGCAATCAGCAGCGACACGGGCGGTCGAGATCAAGAAATCCGTTTGCACCCACTGCTCGGTCGGTTGCACGGTGATTGCCGAGGTCGACAATGGCGTATGGACCGGGCAGGAGCCCGGCTTTGACAGCCCGTTCAATCTTGGGTCGCATTGCGCCAAGGGGGCCTCAGTGCGCGAGCATGCCCATGGCGAGCGGCGACTGAAATACCCGATGAAGAAAGAAAACGGCGAATGGGTCCGCCTCAGCTGGGAGCAGGCGATAGGCGAGATCGGCGATGGCATGATGAAGATCCGCGACGAAAGCGGGCCGGATTCGGTCTATTGGCTGGGCTCTGCCAAGCATAGCAATGAACAGGCCTATCTGTTCCGCAAATTCGCAGCTTATTGGGGCACGAATAACGTCGACCACCAAGCGCGCATCTGTCACTCGACTACTGTGGCGGGCGTGGCGAATACATGGGGCTACGGCGCCATGACCAACAGCTATAACGACATCCACAATTCCAAGGCGATGTTCCTGATCGGTAGCAACCCTGCCGAGGCGCACCCCGTCTCCTTGCTGCACATTCTAAAGGCAAAAGAACAAAATAACGCACCGCTGATCGTGTGCGATCCGCGCTTTACCCGAACGGCTGCGCATGCGGATGAATATGTGCGCTTTCGCCCCGGCAGCGACGTGGCGCTGGTGTGGGGCATCCTGTGGCATATCTTTGAGAACGACTGGGAGGACAAGGAATTCATCCGTACCCGCGTCTGGGGTATGGACGAGATCCGCGACGAGGTAAAGAACTGGACCCCCGAAGAAGTCGAGCGCGTCACCGGGACCCCCGGCGAGCAGCTGGAGCGCGTTGCGCGCACTTTGGTCAATAACCGCCCCGGCACCGTTATCTGGTGCATGGGTGGCACCCAGCACAGCAACGGCAATAACAACACCCGCGCCTATTGTATCTTGCAACTTGCCCTAGGAAACATGGGCCGTCCGGGCGGCGGCACGAACATTTTCCGTGGCCATGACAATGTGCAAGGCGCGACTGATCTCGGGGTGCTGGCTGATACGTTGCCGGGTTACTATGGCCTGTCGGAAGGCTCTTGGGCGCATTGGGCTCGTGTTTGGGACGAAGACCTTGATTGGCTTAAGGCGCAGTTCTCCGATGCGTCGATTGGTGACACCAAGATGATGAACCTGACTGGTATTCCAGTCAGTCGGTGGATCGACGGCGTACTGGAGGACAAGGCCAACCTTGACCAGCCCGATAACACCCGCGCGATGGTTCTTTGGGGTCATGCGCCGAACTCGCAAACCCGGATGAAGGAAATGAAGACCGCGATGGAACGGCTGGACATGCTGGTCGTGGTTGACCCCTATCCGACCGTTTCTGCCGTGATGCAAGACCGCACCGATGGCGTGTATCTGCTGCCGGCTTCCACACAGTTCGAGACAAGAGGCTCGGTAACCGCTTCCAACCGCTCGCTACAATGGCGCGAGAAAGTCTTTGACCCCTTGTTTGAATCGCTGCCCGATCACACGATTATGGCGAAGTTCGCCGAGAAATTCGGCTTTCACGACAGGATGTTCCGCAACATTGCGATCGACGATGGCGGCGAGCCAAATGTGGAGGACATCACACGCGAATTCAACCGTGGCATGTGGACAATTGGCTACACGGGTCAGAGTCCTGAGCGGATGAAAATGCACATGGCAAACCAGCATACCTTTGACCGCACGACGCTGCGCGCCAATGGTGGGCCGGCCGATGGCGATGTCTACGGGATGCCATGGCCATGCTGGGGGACCGCCGAGATGAACCATCCCGGCACGCCAATCCTTTATGATATGTCGGTCCCAGTCGCCGAAGGTGGCCTGACATTCCGCGCCCGTTTCGGGGTGGAGCGTGACGGCGACAATCTTCTGGCGGAAGGCGTCTATTCCAAGGGGTCCGAGATCGAGGACGGCTACCCGGAATTCACGGTGCAAATGTTGCGTGATTTGGGTTGGGAGAAAGACCTGACCGACGAGGAAAAAGCCAGCATCAACCGCGTTGCAGGATATCCTGACGGTGCCCCCCTGGCCGCAGAGCCTGCAGACGATGGCGGCTCGAATAAGGACGAAGAGGTGGGCGAGACATCCCAGCAGGGCGAAATCCCGTCAGATTACGAGGAAAAATCAGGCGGCGTGAATTGGAAGACAGACCTGTCGGGCGGTATCCAGCGGGTTGCCATCGCGCATGGCTGCGCACCCTTCGGCAACGCCAAGGCACGCGCCGTGGTCTGGACATTCCCCGATCCTGTGCCGTTGCACCGCGAGCCGCTATATTCGAACCGCCGCGACCTTGTGGCCGACTACCCGACCTACGAAGACAAGAAGTTCTGGCGCGTGCCCACGATGTACAGCTCGATCCAGAAAAACGACTTTTCCGAAGACTACCCGATCATTCTGACCTCTGGCCGTCTGGTCGAATACGAGGGCGGAGGCGAGGAAACCCGCTCCAACCCGTGGCTGGCTGAATTGCAGCAGGACATGTTCGTCGAGATAAATACGCGCGATGCCAACAATCTGGGCATCCGTGATGGCAAACAGGTATGGGTCGAAGGGCCTGAGGGCGGCAAGGTCAAGGTAATGGCCATGGTGACCGAGCGTGTGGGCGAGGGCGTGGCCTTCATGCCTTTCCACTTTGGTGGCCATTTCGAAGGCAAGGATCTGCGAGACAAATATCCCGAGGGTGCCGATCCGTATGTGCTGGGGGAGTCGTGTAACGTCGCTCAGACCTATGGCTATGACAGCGTGACCCAGATGCAAGAGACCAAAGCGACCCTCTGCAAAATCTGGACAGCATAAGAGGAGATCAATCATGGCTAGAGCAAAGTTTCTCTGCGACGCTGAACGCTGCATCGAATGCAATGCGTGCGTCACCGCCTGCAAAAACGAACACGAGATACCTTGGGGCATCAATCGGCGCAAGGTGGTCACGATCGACGACGGCAAACCGGGCGAGCGCTCGATTTCGGTGGCGTGCATGCACTGCTCGGACGCGCCATGCATGGCGGTCTGTCCGGTCGATTGCTTCTACCAGACCGAAGATGGGATCGTCCTGCACTCAAAGGACCTGTGCATCGGCTGCGGCTATTGCTTTTACGCGTGCCCATTCGGCGCGCCGCAATATCCGCAAGCGGGCAATTTCGGGTCGCGCGGCAAGATGGACAAATGCACCTTCTGCGCTGGCGGCCCCGAGGAAAACAATTCGGCTGCCGAATTTGCCAAATACGGTCGCAACCGGATCGCCGAGGGCAAGCTGCCGATCTGTGCTGAAATGTGTTCGACCAAGGCCTTGCTGGCGGGTGATGGTGATGACGTCTCCAGCATCTACCGTGAGCGTATCGTCGCCCGTGGCTTTGGCGCAGGCGCTTGGGGTTGGGGTACGGCCTACGGCCAAAAGGGCGGCTGACATCTGCTCCCGCGCAACTTAGCCGAGCGGCGCTCAATGCGCCGTTCGCCTTTTTCGACACTATAAAGGATTGCCCGGATGCTCCGCTTCTTCGCAGTTTTCGTCATTGTTTGCGGCTTGCTGACTCCGGCCTTAGCGCAAGAGAGCGTGGCCAACCCGCGCGCTGAGACTGGCGGCGCGCAGACGCTGGACGATATCATGCGCAGGCAATCCCAGCAAAAGGTGGACGACGAATTCCGGCGCGCGGAAACCGGCGATGCTGAGGCCGCCGCCCCGATCACAGCGCCGCTTGGCACGCGCGGTGGCCAATCTGACTCTGACCAATGGCGCGGCATGCGCTACGATACGGCGGACGTAACCACCCAGTCACGCGGGCCTGCAGTGACGACACTTATCCAAGACGGCGGGATGTGGTGGCTAAAATTCCGCGAAGGACCACTGTTGATTTACGGCGCGGCCCTCTTGGGCGGCACATTACTGCTGCTGGCGCTATTTTACCTGATCCGCGGACGCATCCGCATTCAAGGTGAGAAAACCGGCCGCACACTTACACGCTTCAGCGGGCTAGAGCGGTTTGGCCATTGGCTGTTGGCGAGTTCGTTTATCATCCTTGGTCTGACCGGCCTGGTTTCCCTGTTTGGGCGCAAGGTACTGATACCGGCATTCGGCCATGACGCCTTCTCGACCCTCGCGATTGGCACGAAATGGCTACACAATAACGTCTCTTGGGCGTTCATGATTGCGCTCGTCATCATCTTTGCCTTCTGGGTTGCTCACAACATTCCCAACCGCACCGATCTGGTATGGCTCGCCAAGGGCGGCGGCATCATTGGCAGTGGCCATCCCCCCGCCGAAAAGTTCAACGCGGGTCAGAAGATAATTTTCTGGTCGGTGATAATACTGGGCACGTCAATCTCCGCATCGGGGCTTTCCCTACTGTTCCCTTTTGAATTCAACATGTTTGGCGCGACTTTTGCAAAGCTGAATAACTGGGGAGTGACCGGCCTTTTCGGATCGGACCCGCTTCCCTATCCGCTCTCACCACAGGAAGAGATGCAATATGCACAGCTATGGCACGCCATTGTCAGCCTCGTCCTAACCGCCATAATCTTTGCCCACATCTACATTGGTTCGGTGGGTATGGAGGGCGCTTTTGAGGCTATGGGCACCGGGGAAGTCGAAGAACAATGGGCACGCGAACACCATAGTCTCTGGGTCGAAGAAGTGCAGGAAGCAGAAGTGCACCGGAGTAAGGAAGCGTAAGATGAGGGCGTTTTTGTTAGCATTGGTCGCACTTGCGGCGATCACGGTCGGAGTGAACTTGATACTGGCGGCCAGCGATTTCTCAGCCAAGGCAGCCTGGGCGTCGCCGGGCAATGTCAGGATCGACAACTAGAGCAGTTCAGAACCTGCTCGGGCCGGGTATTCTATGGAAAAACTGAAATGTTTTGTATGAGATGCCCTGAGAATTTTAGAACCTTTGTTTGGTAATTTTGGATCCAAGAATATGCGCAGATGACATCGTAAAATCGGTTTGCGGGTGAGTTCAAAAGGGATGAGGTGGCGGCAAGCCAACTGCGGTTGCTGACAACACGTTGGACCGAAAGTTTGAAGCCGGTCTCCCAGATATGGTTTGGGCAACAGACATCACGTTAAGAATAAGCCTATGACGGTTGGTCGTACCTCTTTGTTGCCACGTATTTGTTCTCACAGCGCGTTATTGGCTGGCAATGAACCGCACCATGTTTGCCGGTGGCTGATTTACTTAGTTGCGCGGCCATGTCCAGATTGTTCCGGTGCTGCATCGATGATCACCTCGGACAAAGCAGTAGAAACCGTTCGCGGCAGAATGTACAATCAAAGGAGTGGCACTTAAGCTGTGACGCGCCCACGACGATCTGGCAGTCAACTAGCGGCAAACTAAGCCTTGTGCAATACGAGTAGAGAACATGGAGAAAAGTCCACGATACCTGCAACAAGTTAATTTGATTTGCTCGCTGCGTTAGGCGCTACGATGCTCACCATACTGACGGGGTTCGAAGGTGTACATTGCGCTGCTATGGTCTTTGGGTTTGAATTAGCGCGAAATTTACGTAGAGGGCATTTTAGTTTGGAAATGTCAAAAAGAATATTTAGATAAAGTGAGGGATTTAAAAATGGGTCTACGGAGGATGATTAAGCGTACTTTGCTTAAGGATACAGAGGAGACATCTGTTGTGGTTGAGGCGCAAGTCAAGATTCTTGAGGCGCAAGTCGAAAGTCTTGAGGCGCAAGTCAAAAATCTTGAGAAACAAGATGCAATTATGGAAAAGCCCGTGGATTGCAGCAATGCAAATCGATTTCTGACACGGTTTAGAAATCACTTCGTTTCGGTCGATTTGATTCGCATTGGAGGCGAGGGTGATGGTGGCTATCTGGTTCCTGATATTCTTGATGGCATAAGTCATTGCTTTAGTCCTGGCGTCAGCGACACGTCAGATTTTGAAGACCATCTATCCAAGAAGTACGGCATAAAAAGTTTCATGGCCGACGCAAGCGTAGATTGCGCGCCAATTTCTGACCCCAACTTTTCCTTTAGTAAGAAATTTCTTGGAAATCGCGATGAGGATGACTTCATTACGCTCAGCTCTTGGGTGGATACCAGCCTGAAGGGTGATGAGAGGGAATTGATCCTACAGATGGATATTGAAGGCGGAGAATATGATGTCCTTACTTTTGAATCGGATGAAACCTTAAAGAGATTTTCTGTAATGGCTATAGAGTTCCACGACTTGGGGCAGATGGGAGACGAGCATTTCTTCCAAATGTTTTCCAGTATATTTGAGAAGATATACAAGAACTTTACAGTTTGCCATGTGCATCCGAATAACTGTTGCGGCATATTTTCAAGTGGCGAATGGGAGTTCCCAAGAGTTACCGAGGTTACTTTTGTACGTAACGACTATGTGGAAAAATTGAGAAATGGTTCGAAGCTAAGTCTTCCCCATCATCTGGATAGAAAGAATGTTGAAGCTTACGAGGATATTTCCATGCCTGAACGATGGTGGAAGTGTTAAAACGGCGCATCTCAAAGAGCATGTAAAAGTCAAACCCGGTGTCAGCTATCAAAGGTCTAGCTCCGAAGCTGTTTTAGCCTCAAAGGAATTGTGAACCATTTGGCCGTGGCTGTATGGGTCGTGTTTTCGGTGAAATGAACGAGGTGTTCGCGCTTGCAGATTGACGCAACAGTCCTAGCACATTGCGAAGTCGATTTGATGGTGTTTACGCGATCAAGGGTTGGTAGATCATCGAGAAGGGCTGGAGCGTTGCCAGAGCCCGGATTTGACGGACGGAAACGTTTCTTACGCAGCTATAGACCGTACTCGCGCCCGTCGTAGGGAATTGTCTTACTAAGCTCTCACAGAAAAGCTATGATCATCTAACAGCGAGAACCGAACGTTACATCGGCAAGGATATGTAACTAGACGCCCCTTGGGGGCTGTCATGCTTTCAAAATTTTGCTACAGGGTGACGGACACGCGGTGCGCGAACGATCAAGGTGTGCCGCCGTTCAAAGATAAGGAAAAGAAATGTCTAAACGGGCACTGATCACCGGTCTAACGGGCCAGGATGGCGCATATCTGGCGCAGCTTTTGCTGGCAAAGGGATATGAAGTACACGGCCTCGTCCGCCGGAGCGCTTCCGCCGATGTCATAGATGCTCGCTTACGATGGCTCGGGATTGCGGGCGACATTCAGGTCCATGACGGCAATCTTACCGATCTGTCCAGCCTCATTCGCATCATTCGCGATGTGAAGCCTGATGAAGTTTATAACCTCGGGGCGCAGTCATTTGTGAAATCGTCCTGGCAACAACCGCTGCTGACTGGATCGGTTACCGCACTGGGCGGGCACAACATGCTTGAGGCGGTCCGCCTGGAGGCTCCCGAGGCACGTATTTATCAGGCTTCTTCCTCTGAGATGTACGGCCTGATCCAAGAGGATGTTCAGTCAGAAAAAACACCGTTCTACCCTCGCTCACCCTATGCTGTGGCTAAGCTCTACGCGCATTGGATGACGGTGAACTATCGTGAAAGCTTCGGACTGCACGCCTCTTCCGGAATTCTGTTCAATCATGAGTCGCCGCTGCGGGGCATCGAGTTTGTGACGCGGAAAATTACCGATGGTGCCGCGCGTATCAAGCTGGGTTTGGAGGACAAGCTTACCCTAGGCAATCTGGATGCGACGCGGGACTGGGGCCATGCACGTGATTTTGTGCGTGCTATGTGGTTGATGCTGCAACAGGAAGAGGCGGATGACTATGTCATCGCAACTGGCCGAACAACTTCAGTCCGGGACTTTTGCAAAATGACATTCTCTCTACTGGATCTTCGCATGGAGGATCACGTCGTCGTTGATCCGCGCTATCTACGCCCGGCTGAAGTAGATGTCCTTCTTGGCGATGCGACCAAGGCCCGTACCAAGCTTGGCTGGCAGCCGGAATGTTCACTTGAGCAACTTGTTTCCGAGATGGTCGATGCAGATATCGAGCGGATAAAGCTTCAGCAGAAACATTAAACGGATGACCGGAGATCCGTGCATTCTTGTACTAGGTGGCGGCGGCTTTGTCGGGGCCCATCTGCGCACTGCACTGTCCGCAAAGTTCGGAGCAAATGCACGGATTCTGAATAGCACCCGCAGTCCCCGAGATTCTACGACGTTAGCGTTGGATATTCGAGATATAGAGGCCGTCCGCGCGGTCGTCCGACGCGAGAGGCCGACACTTATCATTAACCTCGTCGGGATTGCCGCACCGAGTGAAGCAAGCCGCGATCCAGAGCTTGCTTGGGAATTACATGCGCTGGCGCCGGACCGCCTTGGGCGTATGTTGCTGAAAGAATCGCCAGATTGTTGGCTGTTTCACGTAAGTTCAGGTTTGATATACGGGCGTACTGCGCTGAAAGGCCCGCCTGTGGATGAAGCTGCGAGGCTAGACCCGATCGACACCTATGCCATGACAAAAGCCGCAGGCGACTTGGCCATAGGCGTTCTGGCTGGACAGGGATTGAAATGCCTCAGGTTGCGACCATTTAATCATGCTGGACCGGGTCAAACCGAAGATTTTGTAATTCCCGCATTTTCCGCCAAGATAGCGCGTATCAAACGAGGACAGCAGCCTCCTGTTATTCAGGTAGGTAATCTCGAAGCAGAGCGAGATTTTTTAGATGTTCGGGATGTGGTGGCTGCCTATACAGCCTTGATTGCGAAGGTGGACGATCTTCATTCCGGGGCGATTTACAATATTTCTTCCGGTCGTGCGGTTAGTATGCAGTATATCCTAGATCGCCTCATTCAGATGGCAGAGATCAAAATCGATGTCGCACCTGATCCCGCACGGCAACGTTCCAGCGATCTTCCTCGTATTGTTGGCTGCGTCGATGCGCTTGTGCATGATCTAGGATGGAAGCCTGCGTTCAGCTTGGAACAGACCCTCTATGAAACGCTTCTCTACCAGGAAGCGCGATTAACTTAACCGCAGCTAATCTTGGTCAGATTGATAGGCGCGGAATATGGCAAGAGCGCATTTGCTTGTCTCAGAAGTCGACTTCTGACTGAAGGTGACGGAGCTCTGCCCATTCTGATAAAAAAGCTCGATGCTGTCCTGCGCGTGTTTCTTCGGCCAACTGTTCAATGCGGTCGGCCACATGATCGGCCATGGCGTCCCAGCGAAAGGCGCGGGCCCGCTCGGGACCGGCGACTAAAGCGCGTGCCCGCACCTCTGGCTCGCGAACGGCGCACAGGGCAGTGCGCATCTCGTCAATGTCTGTTCCCGATACGAGCAGCGCAGCATCTCCAGCCACCTCTGCCAGTGAGCCAAGGTTAGTCGTGATTACCGGGCATCCACACGCCATCGCCTCGGCGACAGGCATGCCAAAACCCTCGTAGAGTGACGGATAAACCAGCGCCTCGGCGCCGCAATATGCGCGGGCGAGATCGTCATCGGAGAGCACAACCCGGCGCGCCTCCACCTTACGGCCGCCCATGCGAATCTTTGGAATTTCCTGCTCGCCTCCGACAAAGAGCACCGTAAGATCCTTGCGTGGCGCCATTCCTGAGAGCGCCTCTACGAGATGCGCCCCGTTCTTGTACCCGCCCTCATGCATGCGAGCGCCAACCACCATCAGGTAGGAACCAGAAAGATCGTGGACGCGCCGGAACATGTCTACTTCGGCGGCGGGGCGCGGTCTGAATACATCCGTTTCGATGCCGCAATGCGCGACGGTAACCCGATCCGGTGAAATTTCAGGATAGAACCGAAGAAGATCGTCACGTGTCTGGTGCGAAATGCAGATATGCGCCCGCCCATAGAGCATCGCGATATCCTTCTCTTGCCAGTCGCGGTGGATTAGATCATAGGCCATAACCTCGGCGATCATGTCATAGACAAGTTGAACGGAGGGTGTGCCGGCGCATGTGCTATAGTATGTTGATGCAAAAACGTCTGCACCGTATTGCTTGCAAATAGCCTCCAGCGCCTCCGATTCGGCGGCGCTCGGCGGAACTCTGTCACTGACAAATGATGCGAAGGGGATCATCTCTACCCCCTCAATCTGAGGACAGTTTCCACGGTCAAGCAAAATCACATCCATACGACGTGCAATGATTGGCAATATTGATCGCCAGACCCTCGCGATACCTGATTGAGCTCTTTGGAAAAAGACGCCATCCAAGACAAGCCGGATTCTTGTGGTCATATCCGCACTCCGGATTGGCGTGGCCCATGCGCCGCAGCCGTGTGGCGCATACGCAACTGCACGGCTTCATAGCGAGAAAACGGGAGCCCGTCGCTGTGTTCTGGCCATAAATCGAACCCAAGCCGCCCGAGGAACTTGTCTGGAGATTCTGCTGCGGCCTCAGGGACAAGCGCGCGTCCGTGTCTACGCAATATGTCGCGCGCCTCTAAAAGCCCGGTTGTCTGCCGCGACGTAGAGATGCCTTCAGGATTGTAGTAGTAGGCCACGTGCGGATCGTTAATCTTGTAAAATCTCGCTCCCTCCGTGATGGCGCGAATCCAGAAATCATAGTCACCAGCGGAGCGTAAACGCTCGTCGAACATGCCAATCCGGTCGTGCAAAGAGGACCGCCACATCGGGGCATTATGCGGCTGATTGAATTTAAAAAACCCATCGCGCGTCACAATCGGAAGGTCACTGATCACTCCTGCTCCTGCGATCTTGGCAAAATCAGCGTCCGGATCAGCGGAATAATAGAAATCTTGATATACAACGTCGACATCGGGCAGTGCGTCGAGTGTAGTCGTCTGCAATTCAAGAGAATCCTTGCGTCTAAGATCATCAAGATTGGCGTTGGTCAGATAATGCCCCCGCGCCAGCCCCACCCCTACATTCCAAGCCACGTAGATTCCGGCACGATAAGGCAGCCGGTGATATACGATGCGGTGGCCCAAGCGTTCCGCGTAGCGCGCCACGGCCTCGCCTTCGCCCTCTGGAGAGGCGGCATCAACCACGATCAACTCGCAGCGATCATTGAATATGCTTTGCGACGTGATATTTTCGAGATATTTCTCGATGAAATCGCCACCTCGCCAAACACTGCAGATGACGCTGACATCGACTTCTGATGAGCGAGGTAGCAGCGGGAAACGCGCATGGTGTTTGATGGGCGCTCCGCCAACCCGCGCCTTGGCCCGCCATTTTTTAACAGTCATTGAGCGGTCAGTACCCATGATAGAGAACTGGCTTACGTCATTGACGCTCTCAGTTTTCGCCCAATCCATTTCTTCTCCTACACGCTCAGCAAAATACTGTGCCATCAGATCATGTCGTTGCAAACCACCTGATTGAAGCATTAGCGCTGTGTCTTGCAAATCTGATGGGCTCGGATATCTGCCGAGAATATGCTCGTAAAGAGTTTTGACGTACTCCTCATCAGAAAGCTTGTTGACTGGCGCGGGCATTACGAATTTAGCTGAGAATTCAGCGTTAAAAAGTCCGCCTTTTAGAATGCGAGAGACATAAGCACCTTTAGTCGATCTCTCGACCCGGCGATCCAATTGCTTGGGTGAAAGCCATTTCCGCTGCCAACTTGCGATTTCTCTTCGACTTGGCAAGCGCCCAAGATGTTGCTTGAAAGCGGCCGTAATTTGGGACGCGCTGGCAGGATTCCGCACAAGGCGCTTGCGAAGGGATCGTACAATACTCACGGTATCAACCTCACTCGGTCTGCTGACTTTGAAATGACTCGTAAACCTCAGCGATCCCATCGTGCAGATTAGTCGACGGCGTCCACCCTAGGCGCCGAAGCCGGGAGCTATCCATCAGTTTACGCGGGGTCCCGTCAGGCTTTGTCTGATCGAAACGCAACTTTCCTTCAAAACCGACCACCCTCGCGATCGTCTGCGCCAAATCACGGATGGACGTTTCGATCCCCGAGCCAACATTGATATGCGCGTCATCCGAATAATTGCGTAGTAGGAACACGCAAGCGTCAGCCAAGTCGTCGACATGCATGAACTCGCGCAACGGCGTTCCCGAGCCCCAGATCTCGACGGTAGCATGTTTCGCCTCCATCGCTTCGTGCATCTTGCGAAGAAGCGCGGGCAGGACATGGCTGGACGTCAGATCGTAGTTATCACCGGGTCCGTAGAGGTTGGTCGGCATGGCAGAAATAAAATCCGCGCCGTGCTGCGCCCGGTAGGCCTGGCACAGCTTAATGCCTGCGATCTTTGCAATCGCATACCATTGATTGGTCGGCTCTAGTGGACCGGTGAGCAATGCGTCTTCGGGAATTGGCTGAGGGGCGAATTTGGGATAGATACAAGACGATCCCAAAAACAACAGCTTCTCGACGCCCGCGGCGTGTGCCTCGTGTATCTGATTCGCCCCGATCATCAGGTTATCGTAAATAAATTCCGCTGGCCGCGTATCATTGGCCATAATGCCGCCGACCCTTGCCGCCGCAACGATCACCGCGTCGGGCCTGTTGGCTACCATCCACTCGCGCACTGCCCGCGGATCGCGCAAATCGACGGATCGGTCGGAGGTCAGTACCTCGCAGGATTCGCGCTCAAGGCGACGCACGAGTGCCGAGCCGACCATTCCGCCGTGGCCAGACACCCAGACGCGCTTTCCAGTCAAATCATACATTTGAATCTCATTCTTATTCTGGATATTTTCGTTTGTTCTCGTTGTTAAGTAACAATGTCTACTGCGATTGTCGAATAGCATTACCCTAGTGAGACCGCAGGTGGAATACGTACAACACGTGTTCTGAGTTCCCTTGGACTGGGCCAGTCAGGAGGGGGGTTTGACTGAGGTCATCGCTATAGAATAGTCAAGTCTCGTTAGGCGGTGCGTAGTGCAGCCAAGCCTGCTAAGCTGGGGTTGCGAGAGAAATCACACCGTCCTCTAATGCATGAGAAGTGCCGATTGCATGAGAAGTGCCGATTGCATGAGAAGTGCCGATAAACGCACTCTCCGTAGGTCTGGCCACCTTCGCAATCATGCGCAAAATTCCGCCTGCCGAGTGCCTCACTCTTGGTGTCGCGCAGGTGCCGTCTCATTTGAAATGGCGCATCGGCATTGCCCGGGCTGCTGCGTCGATACCCATGTTGATTCATCTGCGATCCGCCACAAGCTTGCGGGGCAACCACTGGGCTTGTGCTTGTACTTCGGTTTCAATGACGTAGAATTTGCTGCGGAACTGCTGATGCGTTGCTCTTGTGGGAGAATTTCTTAGAAAATGAAGTTGAAGAAAAAAGCGTTGCGGATGCTTCCGTGCTGGAAGGCACAGTGCCCAACCGAAATGAAGAAACCATGCCAGTTGAGGCCAAATCCGCCGCTTCGTTTTGGATTAAATATTCATGGGTACTTCCTTTCGGAAATAGGCCTTGGCGAATCCGTACGTCTACTTTCGGCTGCCGCCGACACACAAAATTTTCCTACGGGGCTTATAAATCGGGAGCTGAAGGGTCGTCAGAATACTGATGTATTCAAGGACCGGCTTTCGACACCAAAGAGCGTCAAGGCAAGCCTCAGTGTTCTTGGTATCAACGAAGTTAAAAATCTTCGCAAAGACATTTGCACGAGGCAACATAATATCATTTACCCGTTCTGGGAGCTGGAAAAGCTACCTTCCAAGATCAAAGAGTCTTGTAACGAATTCGACAGCTTCTGGGCCCCCTCAAAGTTCATTTTTGATTGCTTGCAAGCTGAGCTATCAGCACCGGTACATCTGGTAAAACAGCCGGTAGACGTCCCCGCAACTAACCCATTGCCAGCGGTAAATGGTGGCAGCCTCAAGTTTCTGACGTATTTCGACTTCGACTCTTTTGCTGCCCGCAAAAACCCGGAAGGGGCAGTTTTAGCATTTCAGGCTGCATTTCCTCGCGAACGCAGCGACGTGCGGTTGACCGTAAAGACCCGCGGCCAACGGGATCATGGGCGTCGAGCTTGGCTGGCTGAGCAGGCGCAGAAAGATCCAAGAATAACAATTCTGGACAAGACAATTTCCGAAGCGGAAATGACTACGCTCATGCTGGATCACCACGCTTTCATCTCCCTTCACAGATCAGAAGGGTTCGGCCTGGGTTGCGCCGAAGCGCTGCTTGCAGGGCGCAGCGTCATCTGTACGGATTACGGAGGAACAAGAGATTTTATAAATGAGGAAACAGGTTTTCCGGTTGAATGGCGGTATCTTGCATTAAAGGACGGTGATTATGTTGGCTGGGAAAACGCCAGATGGGCCGATCCGTCAATTGAACAAGCCGCATCCAGATTGCAGGAGATTTACGACCAACCTGAGAAGGCGAAGCAGAAGACGTTAAACGGCGTAGACCTGTTAAGACGGGAGCATTCTTTTGGGGCGATAGGCAAAGTGATCACAAGAACTCTTGCGGCTTCTGGCTTGTGATTCCCTGTATGGCCAAAAGCCACTTATAACTGCGGTAAAAGTAACCACCTGCAGTGGTATCGCAGAGCTTGCGAAATGCTGTCGTGCCGGACTGCGTAGTAAATGTCCCGGAGCCCATCGCGCCGTGAGGCATCACCCAATTTCCCCTTTTAACATCCAATCTTGAGCCAAGTAACCCAGAAGAGCCACTTGCAGCGCCCGCTACGGGGGTTAGTACAACACTGCTGTCAATTCGATCCAGTCGAGTAGACGTTGGCAATCAAGCAACCTAAGGTAGAGAATATCTTTGGCAACTGAATATTCAAAAACTGGAAGAATGATGATCTCATGAAGTTGCCGGGCTGGGCTGAATTGATTTTCACATGCTTATGCATGCTCGTCACAGCGATACTCTTCTCCGTCAGCGTCGCGTCCAAAGATCAGGCCGCAGATGGTGAGTTTCGACGCTTGAGCGAGGATGGCGTTCAGGTTCTTCAAACACGTATGCAGACCTATCTGCAGGCGCTCCAAGGTACGGCCGCATTCCTTCGTGTTGCCGATAAAATGTCACATGCAGCCTTTGCAGACTACGTCAGCCAGCTAGAGGCGAAGACGCTTTTGCCAGGGGTGAGCGGAATTGGCTTTGTTCAGTCCGTTCCAGACGCCGAGATCGACGACTATCTGCGACGGACCCGGCAGGATGGGCAGCCAGACTACACGATAAAGAACCTTACCGGTGCTCAGACGCATTATCTGGTGAAGTACATCTATCCTATCAATGAAAACTTGAATGCACTCGGCCTTGATGTGACGTTCGAACCCGTGAGAAGGGAGGTTCTGGAGTTAGCCCGCGATACAGGCGAAGCTCAGCTGACACCTCCTATTCACCTCCTGCAACACGCAAAGGAACAGGCTGGTTTCCTGTTGCTTGTACCGTATTTTGCAAAAGCAGGCGCATCTTTAGCCGACCAAAATGGCAAAGGTGAGTTCCTTGGTTGGGTCTATGCCCCCTTCATAGCAAAAAACCTGCTGTCCGATCTCACACCCAGTTCAGGCGACAGTTATACATTCCACCTTTTCGATGGGTCGAGCGCGCTTCCTGAGAAAATGATTTTTGAAAATCATCTCGCAGGGGAAACTGAAGGCGCCCATTCGGCCACATACACTGTTGAACAGTTTGGACGTCCATGGACCATAGTCTTTCACAGCACACCGCGGTTCGATAATGCTTTTGAAAGCAACCAACCTGCTGTCATTCTGCTTGTCGGAATTCTGTTGACCGCGCTGCTGCTTTCCCTGTTTCGAGCCATAAATCGACGTAGCGAAGCGATGCGGGAAGTTGCGGATCTTCGCACGCGGCAAGTCGAGTCGCGAGATCGAGAAAATCAGGCAATCGTCGAGAATGATGTAATTGCAGTTTTTGTGCTAGATGCCGATGATGTCGTTCTATTCTCAAATCGCGCGGCGCAGATTATGTTGCGTCATGATGATCCAAGCCTTTCCGGTTTAAAATTTTCGGACCTGATCAAGGAAATCAAAACCTCGGGTGAGCAGCAGGACTACAATGCTCACGGCGCCGCACAGACCGGCCCTACATTATTCTTGGATTTGCAAAGAAACGAATGGACCAATGCAGACGGACACGGGCGAACCACAGCGATCGTTCGGGACGTCACGGCTCAGATCAAGGCCCAAGAAGATCTGACACGGGCAAAAACCTTGTATGATATGGCTCTCGAGGCCGGGCAGATCGGTGTATTTGATTTCAATTTTGTCACCGGCAAAATGGAAGTGTCAGGTACTTGGCTTCGCAATATGGGATATGACGAAGATGTCTTCGATATAGACCCGCAAGCCATGTTCTACTCGCGGGTTCATCCGGATGATTTGCTTGTCATGATGCGTACCGAAAAGGACTGCACCGAAGGCTTGAGTGAAAGGGCTGTCTCCGAGTTTCGTGTGAAATTCGGTGAGAACGAATGGCGGTGGATCCGCTCTGACTCGTCCATTGTTGAGCGTGCAGAGGACGGCACAGCAACCCGGATGATCGGCACCGAATGGGACGTGACCGAGCTTTATCAGGCACGCAACGCGCTGGAAGTGAGCGAGCAGAGGTTCCGACAAGTTGTTGCGGCCGCACCTGTGGGTATGGCCCTGGTGGACAGCAAGGGGCAGTTCGTGCTTGTAAACGACGCATTCTGCAAGCTGTGCGGCGTCAGCGAAGACCGGATCACGCAAGATGCGAGACTGGCAGACATGATGCCGCGTGAGGACATCAAGGAGATCTATATAGGCGTCTCGGCCATAACGCTGGCGGCTAACAAGCAGACATACTCGGCCCAGCACCGCATTTTGCGTAGCAATGGTGAAATCCGCTGGGGTCTGTTCAACATTTCCTGGACCTATGATCGCAATACTGACGAGAATTTCTACATCGTTCAGATTAACGACATCACGGATCAAAAGCGGCTCGACCAGATCAAGAATGAGTTTGTCGCGACTGTCAGCCACGAATTGCGCACACCGCTGACGTCGATCAAAGGGGCGCTGGATTTGGTAAAGGGTTCATCGGACCGGCCTCTTCCGAAAATGACTGCCCGCTTGGTCGAAATTGCACGCTCTAACGCTGATCGACTGTCGAGCATCGTCAATGATATTCTTGACCTAGAGAAGATTTCCTCGGGGGAGGTCGCGTTTAACTTTGAAACTCACGATCTCGCACCGATCATCAGCGCCGCAATTGAAGAAATGTCGCCCTTTGCGCTGACTCATGGCAATCAGCTGACGTTGCACCTGCCGGATGACCCGCTGAATGTGCGTGTTGATGCGAGCCGCATCAAACAAGTGCTCGCCAATCTTATATCTAACGCCTGCAAATATTCATCCAAAGACACAAAAGTCTTGATCAAAGCGGAGCGGATTGATGACTTTGCGATCGTATACATTCAAAATTTTGGCCCCGGAGTGCCTGAGAGTTTTCAGTCAAAGATATTTCAAGCGTTTTCCCAAGCAGACAGTACTGATACGCGCGCGATCGGCGGCACTGGTCTGGGCCTGAACATCACCCGAAAGATTATAAAACGCCATGAGGGCGAGATCGGTTTTGAAAGCGTTGCCAACGGTGTCACCGTGTTCTGGTTTACCTGCCCGATCTCCAAAGAGCTTGAGCAGCAAGATGAGCCATTCAGCGCCGCGAGTGACGTACATTTGACGGACTCCCCGGCCGAAAAGATGACTGTGCTTCACTTTGAAGAAGACAAGGATTTTGCGGAGGTGATCGCGTCAGCGCTCGCGCCGGTGGCAAACGTCATTCATGCGACGTCACTGACGGACGCGGCACAGATTTCGGCAAGCACGTTTCTGGATGCGGTGATCCTCGACTGCGCATTGCCGGGTGACGATGTGCGCATCTTCTTGGACAAGCTGGCAGCCCGGCAACCGGGCGCGCACCTTATCGGTCTGTCGGCCGACGAGGACCAGACCAGAGACCCCAGGCTACTGATTGATCTGATCAAAAGCAGATCAGAGCTGCCCGCAATCGTCAAATCGGTCAAGCGTTGTTTGGCAAGGGCCTCCTGAGATGGGCCACTGTCGCCACTCGCAAACTTGAACCGATCCCGTCACAATTCTGCCTGTATGTTTTTGCATTTGTTATATATTAGATTTTCAACGCAATTAATTCACTTCCATTCCGGCAGTGATCACGAGGCGCACATGATCAAGATTTTACACGTAGAAGATGATGCGGATATCCGGGAAATTGCAAAATTAGCGCTCTCGCTATCTGGACAGTTCGAGGTGCTTCAATGCGCCTCCGGCCAAGAGGCTTTGCAGCAGGTTGGGACGTTTCGCCCCGATGTGCTGTTGCTGGATATGATGATGCCCGGAATGACTGGCTGCGAAGTGCTCGATAAGATACGCGAAATGCCGTCCATACCATTCGGTCTGACAATTTTTATGACTGCGCGCGCACAGCATGCAGAGATTGAAAGGCTCCACGCTTGTGGCGCGGCGTCTGTGATCAGTAAGCCCTTTGACCCGCTTTTGCTGGGCGATCAGATCATGGCAGTTCTCGACGAGCATCGCATAAAGCTGAGCGCCTGACAGGACCACGAGGTCGGCTACGAAGTCACTTAGGGGGGGATTGGCTAGCTTTCCGCTCGTTCCCAATTCGGCGGCGGAATAGCAAAGATGACACCTAAGGTTGACGTTATTGCAAACGGGTCAAGAAGTTGACGCGCAGGGCTTCAAAGCCGTGTGATTGCTGATGCCAGAACCTTCAAGCGCGGTTTTCTGTAGACCAGTAATCATGGCGCGCGGTTTCATACGCGACGCTGGCTGCCTCGGCGCTGGAGTGGGCCTTGGCGATGGAGTCCATAATGGTTGCTTTGCTCTGCCAGATAAGGCGAATGGCATCGCCCGTGCTGACCCTCGCCTGAACGCGCGTGCCTGAATTGTCATAGAGTTCAGTACGCGAAAGCGACAGGTTCACGGCGTCCATCAACTGCGTCATATCAGGCCGCCAACCGCTCTCGGTGACGCAGACAAAGGTACCATTACCGGCGTAGGACATCAGAAATTGATGCCCATGCAGGGTATCGGAAATCACCTCGGCCACATCGGATACCAGGCTATAGAATTCAAATGAACTCATCCTCGCATGGATTTCTTCGATCTGGCGGATTGAGAATGCGAACGTCACCGATCCAAACAGCGAACTGCGCGACAACTGAGCCACGTAATTCTCCATAGCCAGATACTCAATCACGTTTTCCACTTCGAGAATCTTGATAGGCTCGTGAAGCAGCACGTCATTCGGGGGGGCTGGCATGTCGCCTTTGCGAATGACGGGTTTGACACCTAAAATCTTGCTGGTTCGACTTTTACGTGCCTCGACCAATTTGTCGACCAAGGCCAAGCGACCTTTTAGCTCGTACATCTCGAAGGGCTTGGTCACATAGTCGATAGCACCAGCGGCAAATGCAGCGTCTACATAGCGCTTTTCGGACATCGCCGTCAGCATGAGAATAGGCGTATCGGCGCAACGTGGTAACTCCCGCACCACACGTATCAGCTCGATTCCGTCCATGCCGGGCATCTGAATATCGAAAAGAAAGCAGTCGAATTGGCGCAGGCCGACGCGCTCTATGATTTCCAATGCCTCTTTGCCCGACGATGCGGTGACTATCTTGTGGCTGCCAGAAGCAGCGACAAAATGCGTGAGAAGTTCGAGAATAACCGGATCGTCATCGACCGCTAGAATTTTCATGTTCTCTCTCGCTTCTGCCAGTTGATACGGCGCACCTATGCACCGTGCTTGCGCACAACCCTACCGCGAAAAGAGGCGGAAATATGACCTTTGCTTTGAAATTAGTGAATTATTTACAATTTGGGCGATGAAATGCATATTTGCTGTCTACGTAGGCCAAATTTTTGATTTCTATGCGTCTTCAGGCATTGGTTCTGGGCCGCCTGCTGTGCGGATTTATCGCGGTTTGGTGTCCCGTGCGGGGCTGTCGTCACAGCTTGCGGCCTAAGCATTGCGAAGCATGCTGCGTTCATGTTGGCGCTTAGTGCTCTAAGGCTAAATGTATTTGAGCGCTCCGTATTCGCAACAAATGAAGAGGTTTTTCAATGTCCGATAGATCAAGCTGCCTAGTCACCAAGCTGTCACATTATGTGACCATGACCGACGCTGACAAATCCAGACTGGCGCACCTCGAAAAATCTGAACGAACCTTTGGCGCTGCGGTGGAAATCTACCAGGGCGGTGACGTCAACGGCGACCTCTATGTGGTCAAGCATGGCTGGGCGTTCAGTTACTTGGATCTGCCCGATGGCCGCAGACAGATCGTCAAAATTCACCACCCCGGTGACATCATCGGATTTCCGGATGTCGCATTGAAGCACCTGACGACGACCCTCTGCACAATGGAGGAGGTTTGCCTCTGTCCATTTCCTAAATCGGCGCTCGACGTCATTTTAAGAGAATCGCCAAGGCTGTCTGCCCTGCTGCTATCGATCGCGCTGCGAGAGCAGGTTGTCCTCATCGACCTTCTTCGAGCCATGGGACGGATGAGCGCCCGCGAACGGGTGAGCTATATGTTGCTTGACCTCATTTCCAGACTGAGGGTCACTAATCTGCGAATGACAAACACCATTCGCCTCCCCATGACCCAAAGCCAAATTGCCGATTATCTCGGCCTGACCAACGTTTATATCAGTAAAACACTGATCCAGATGGAAGAGGACGGCGTGATCCGCCGACAAAACAACCACCTGGAGTTGTTGCAGGAGGACAAGCTGATTGCACTGACAGATTTCCATGATCGCTATGCTGATATGGATACATCGTGGTTTCCGGCATAGCCACAAATGCTTTGCCGATTCAATCTAGATGCAGGCGGCAGCTTCGATGCTGCGGTACACCCAAGGTGTAGGACGGACAGGCGCTCTGTTCGAATGACCGGGAACTAACCTGACCAAGGCGACGTTCTCCGATGACTACCATACTGGCTAATTTATAGGCGCCACTTCCGGCGTTTAACACCTCGGGGGTGAACGATGGAACTGCGTCTGCTCATGATTTTTTCGCTGCTGTTTGTCTGTGTTCTGGTGCCTGCTGTTGGCGTAATTTTATGCGGCGCTATTCTTGCGCTTCAGATCATGTTGATGAGCCTCCGCCCGATGATGGCGGGCCGGTCCAAACCAGCGAGCGATGTCGGCGCATTGCAGCCCATCCCGGTATTTTCCATTCACGTTGCGACCCATTCCGAGCCACCCGCAGTGGTCATCCGCACATTGCAGTCATTGCTCAACCAGGATTGGACGACGGGTGCGTTTGAGGTGATCGTGATGGATAATAACACACAGGATATCGCCTTGTGGGGGCCAGTTGAGGCGTTTTGCAGCCAGCATCCCGGCCGCCTGACCTTCCTACACAGACTAGGTGTCGTGGGCGCCAAGGCGGGCGCCTTGAACATCGCACTTGATCATACGCGGGCGGATGCGACCCATGTTGTCACTGTCGACGCCGATTACATCGTGCAACCAGATTTCCTGAGCATCGCGGCCTCCGCACTAGGGCGCACAGGCGCGGATTATGTTCAGTTTCCACAATCCTATCGGTTGACGGATCAAGCGGCTGCCGGGGTGGACGCCGAGCTTGAGGAGTATTTCAGATCAAATGCAATCATGGCTGATGACGCGGAGGCGGTGCTGTTGACGGGCACGCTATGTGTGATTTCGCGCCGTGCGCTGGTTGCCGTCGGCGGATGGTCGGGTGCGACCACGACCGAGGATGCAGAGCTAGGCGTCAGGCTTTGCCATGCAGGATACTCCGGCCGCTTTATTAATGAGGTCGTCGGGCAAGGGCTGCTACCGCTATCCTTGCGCGATCTTGAGAAGCAAAGATATCGCTGGTGCAGTGGAAACTTGCGGACGCTCCTTCGTCACTTGCCGATCATCACAGGTCACGCAAGCTCTCTCAATATTCAGCAGCGTTTGGTCGTCATCACGCAACTCACCGCGTGGTTTAACCTAGCTTTAGTGCCTGCGATCCTGCTGCTGGCCGCGCTACTTTTGGACAGCGCAACTGCCGGGTTGGTGGCGTTCGCCTCTGCCACTATCGTTCTCTGCCTTCTTGACGTCGTCCTTCGCGTGGCAGAGCGCGGCATCAACGAGGCGCGTAGCCTTTCGACAATCCTTGCCGCGTTAGCGTGCCGAATTGCGTTGGCACCGCAATCGGCAAAAGCGACCCTTGATGGCGTGATAGGCGGAAAACTACAGTTTATCGTCACCAACAAATCCGGCGACGCAGTATCGCGGTATCGCACAGTGCCAATTGGTCATGTAGCACTCTTTGTCCTGTCACTCTGCGCTTTGATCGCTGCCGAGCCACACCACATTCTTGTCATAGCTGCACTGATCACGCTGATGCTGCCTCTGCCCGCCGCGCTCTTTACTGCTCGCAATCTCAGGTCCTACCGCGCCTCTATCTCGCTGGATGCCGGGGGTGCCACAGCATGAGCATCGACCCCCTCGCACCTTTGGTAGATATCGTTATTCCGACCTACAATCGCGCTCACCTTATTGCCAAGGCAGTCCAGGCAGCACTCGATCAGTCATGGTGGAACTGCCGGGTGACTGTCATTGACGATGCCAGCACCGACGACACCCCCGTCGCCGTTCGCCAATTCTTTGGTAACCCACGGTTCAATTATGTCCGCTTGGTCCATAACCTTGGTACGGCGCAGGCGAAAAATGCTGGTATTTTGCTGACTGGCGGTGAGGCTATTACCTTTCACGATTCTGACGATCTGCCGCATCGCGATAAGGTTCTACATCAGGTTCGGGTTCTAACCGCGCAGAATATCGGCGCTGACGATTGTCTGAATTGGGCGCTAGCTGGCAAGAGTGCAGGCCAGACGCTGAAGGTCGGCGCGGCTCTTACGCATCACGAGCTTATCCTGCCGGACGGGCAGCGTGTTGAAATCCGCCGGGACATCTCTTTGTTCGACGACGTGTTTCCAAATCTTCAGATGGGTAGCCGCGTACCCGGTGAATGGACGCACATCAATTCCGGCCTTTTTCGTGCCGAGGTGCTAAAGCGGCTTGGCGGGTTCGAGGATTGCATCGAAGAAGACCGGGAATTTCGCAACCGCCTGATCCTAAATGGCGAGATTGTGTGGGTCATTCCCGAGTTGCTGCTAACCAAGATCGAAACACCCGGCAGCCTGACGCAATCCAGCACCTCGGACTACGACAGCGCAAAGCGAAAGGCCGACCGACAGCTGGTATGGGGCAAGGTCGACGAATGGCGAAGGACAGGCCGGATCGCACCGGTGCCTATCGATATAGACGCTCTTCAGGTTTGTTTTGCCAGCAACCCCGCCAGCCTCGTCGCCCGCGACGTGCCTATGACCGACAGAACGGCAGCAGCTGTCAATGCTATCATCTCATCATGCGCTGCCAGTGCGGTGGCCGCCCAATGATGATGTTGGCGAACCCACCAAACCTACCATTGATTGCGTTCGTCGATCCGTGCTGTGCAGGCGGTTATGATCTGGCTGACTTGGAAAAGAGCGGACTGGGCGGGACTGAGGCGACGGTATTGCGTGTCGCCACAGCCTTGCGGTTTCGATTCAGAGTGACCCATTATCAGGCTGGCCGCAGTGACAGCATTCGGTCTGATGCGGGCGATCTACGCCCTTTGGATCATTTGCGCCAGGCACGTGCCGCTGATGCAATTGTTGTGCTTAATCGCTGGAAAGTTGCTGCCAAACTGCGCAAACTTTATCCCGGCACGCCGATATTCCTGTGGCTTCATGTCTACCCCGGACGGCATAACCGCGCGATGGGCGCCGTTATGAAAGACGCGGACATAACAGTGATTTGTGTCTCGCGGACACATGTGAGATCGCTAGCAACTTTTACCCGCACGTCTGACCGTCCTGATATTACGTTTATCTACAATCCTGTTGCTGATGGCTTGCGGCCCGATGGCTCAACCCGCGACGCAGATAAGCTGCTGTTTGCAAGTTCTCCCCACAAGGGGCTTGGGCAAGTGTTTGAACAGTTCGCAGCGTTGAGATTGTCTATCCCTAGTATCACTCTCGCCGTTGCGGACCCCGGATATCTGAAGTGGGATACAGGCGCCGTTCCAGATGGTGTGTCATTTCTGGGCGCGTTGCCGCATCACGTACTTGTCCAGCACATGAGGCAGGCGCTCTGCCTCTTCAATCCGCAGACGTCCTTTGCCGAGACATTCGGTCTTGTGCTGGCCGAAGCGAATGCAGTGGGAACGCCCGTTCTGATCCACGAGGGTTTGGGCGCAAATGACGAGGTTGTGGCCGACGAGGCGCAGCGCGTTGACGGCAATGACCCGGAGGCTATCTTAAAGAAAATCGCCCAGTGGCGGCATTCTTGCCCGGCCGTAACCACCAATCCTGAATTTAACATGGCTGAAGTCGCGAATGTCTGGGCCGAGCTTCTGCAAAGCGCGGTTAAGCGGACGCCATCGGGCGCCGCCTCGTATTCTCTCGCACAAGGAATTAGATGATGCCGGTCTCAAATGTCACGCCCAAGATGCCATTTCATGAGGTAGGCCAAGGCGAGATCTCTGCTGATTTGCTGGCCAAATTATCCGACGGAGCGGCGGCTGAAGAAGATGGCACGCGTCCCATTGCTAATTCCATTGATTTACTGAGGTCAGCAGACCTCCTGCTCCAGGGCAGCGGTGAGCCGCCGAACCGAACCGCCAATTTGCTGATGAAGGTTGGCGCGGCCAATCTTTGCGTCGGCCGACTGTGGGAGGGACACATGAATGCGTCCACCCTGATCAACCTCTACGGAGCGCCACACCTAAAACGCCGCGTGCGTACGTTGATCGATCAAGGCGCGTTTCTGGGGGTGTGGGGCGCAGATGGCAAAACTCCGGTAACGTGGACGGCTCCAAGCGATTGTCTGAGCGGTGCCAAGATGTTCGCCTCCGGCCTTGGAACCGTGACCCACGCTGTCATCACAGTTAATTCAGGCCCAAAGGTTCGTCTGGCTTTGGTCGACGTCTCGGACACAGCACGTGCAGATGCTAGCGTGTGGGATATGCACGGAATGAAGGCGACGGCGTCAGGCAGGTTTGATTTCACGGACTTTCCGATGAGCCAGGCCGAGTGGCTGGGAGAGCCCGGCGACTACTTGAGAGAGCCGCATTTCGTTGGTGGTGTCTGGCGCATCGCCGGGCTGCAGGTTGGTGCTGCGATCGGCCTTATCGACTGCGCCGCTGCGGAGTTGCGCGCCATGGGCCGTATGCACGCAGGACCGCAGCAGGCGCGCCTGATGCCCATACTGATGCGGGCTTGGGCGGGTGCATCATTGGTGGAGCGCGCTGCGATGGCGACCACAGACGCTGGGCTTGCGACGGAACAGATTGTCGCCACCTCGATTGCCGCGAGGCTGCTAACCGAAGACGTCGCGCTGGATGCGATCCGCGCAGTCGAACAAAGCATCGGGCTTCGGCACTTTGATGCGCAATCACAGACCGGAAGGATGGCCCGCGACTTGGCCGTCTATCTGCGGCAGGCGGCGAGAGATGCTTTTTTGCAGCGCGCAGCGGAGCATGCTCTGGGCCAAGACGGCGGCACCTGGGGGATTTTTGAGTGATGCTGGATCGCCGCCCCTACTTATTCGATTTTCTGTCCACGCAGGACAAGTTGGTCGTCGTCGCGCCGCACCCAGACGACGAGTCGCTTGGTTGCGGTACTCTTTTGGGGCGCGCATTCGCGGGCAGGGGCGGCGCACATGTCGTTTGCATGACAGACGGTAGCGCCTCGCACCCTAACTCACAGGAATGGCCGCCGAGCAGGCTATCGCGGTGCAGACGGGACGAACTGGTTGACGCTGTGATCAGGCTGGGGGGCACCGCCGCCGACGTGACCTGCATGGGCCTGCCCGATGCCCGTCTATATCAGCTTGATCCTACCAAGATCGCGGCAGACCTGTCGGTGATCATTGCCGACTGCGGAGCGCGGCATATTTTCGTGCCCGCCGTTGAAGACCACCATGAGGATCATAAGGTCGCCGCCGAAGTCGCCAACATTTTGCGACGGATGCGGCCTGATTGGTTTTACTACAGCTATCCCGTTTGGTGCCGCTGGGACGATCCCGATTTTGATCGGACGGTGTCGGCGCACGATCCGGCCCGATTGAGCGCTCCGGAACTACGTGCAGCAAAGAGCGAAGCCATCGCAGCGCACCGAAGCCAGCTGGGACAGGTTGTCCGCGACGATCCTAGCGGGTTCACGCTACCTGCTGCGCTTGTTGCCAAATTCATCGATAGCGATGAAATTTTCTGGAGGATGCCATGACGGGCGTCGGGCTGGAGCACCTTCACGGCTTATATGCTGGTGGTGACGATCCGTGGGCCTTTAGAACCAGCGGGTATGAGCGGCAGAAGTTCGCGCAGACCCGCAAGGCATTGTCGCGCACGCATTATCAATCCGCGTTTGAGCTGGGCTGCGGCAATGGTCAACTGGCCTACCATCTCGCCGATATCTGCGCGCGATACGCTGGCATGGACGCTGTGGAAAAGGCGTTAGAGGCCGCACGGCATGCCGTTCCGACAGCGAGTTTTACTCAGGGCTACTATCCCTGTCCCCTCCCTGACGATGATTTCGATCTTCTGATTTTCTCCGAAATCCTCTACTTTCTGGATAAAGACAGCCTCGGTACACTTGCCGTTACCGTCGCTGACAAATGGCCTGATGCCGAGTTGATCTGCGTGTCCTACTTCGGCCAATCGGGCAACGATTTGCAGGGCAGCGACGCCTTTGCAATTTTCGCACATGCCCTAAGCGGCACTCATGAATTTGATCTGGTCTGGCAGACCGAAGGATATCGCATTGATTGTGGCCTGCCGAGGGCCGGCTGATGAGGGATGACACATCCAAAAATATTGCAGTCGTCATTCCAGCCCGGAATGAGGCGGAGCGGATCGGCGCCTGTCTGGCCGCTTTTGCCGGACAAATTGAACGCACCACAATTATTCTGGTGATCAACAACACTATTGATGCGACCGCCGAGAGGGCCCGCGACACAGCTGCGCAGTATGATCTGGACCTTACGGTCCTCGACTGCGCCCTGAACCCGGCAGACGGCGTAGGCGCTGCACGAAGGATCGGGTGCGATCACGCCATGCGCCAGATGCGCCACCTTAGATACATGATGACCACGGATGCCGATTGTATCGTCGCCGCGGATTGGATTGCATGTAACGCCCGCCACCTTGAATCCGTCGATGCGGTATGCGGCCGGATCGACTTAATCGAGAGCGAGAAGGGTATTTTAAGCGAGATGGACCTCGTTCTCGCTACCAACGAGGGGCGCTATAGAGCACTGGTTCAAACGATATATGCCAAGTATGCCGAAGAGTCGGCTGACCTAATTGGCACGCATGGCGAAGCGGCAGGTGCAAGTTTGGCCTTTACCCCAGCGGCATATGTTGCTGTGGGCGGGTTTGAGCGCAACGAAAACGGCGAGGATCGCCGCATCGTTCGCGCATTGCGGTCCTCAGGCTATCGCGTATCACATGCAGACGACGTGATTGTTCGTGCCTCCTGCCGCCTTGATGGGCGTGCGGTTGGCGGAATGTCCGACGCCCTCAAAGCGCGTATCGACGGCACCGACTATCTGGTCGACGATTGCCTGCCAGCCGCCGAATGGCTGGTGAGTGGCGCGCGCGCCGGAACACTTGGTGTTTGGCCGCCACTGGTGCCCGCCGAAGGGCGCGTCCACGTGCAGGACCTTCCAAGAAACATCTCCACTCTAGAAGCGTTTTTCCATACTGGACATGCGGCTGGGGCGCGCGCCGATCTGGTTGACCAATGATTCCTGTCTGACGCCAGCGCCCTTGTATCAAAATGGCATTACATGCTGAAAGAGTGTTCGTAATTACCGCAAATCGAACTGATTTGGAGGTTTGAACGCCCAGATATTTCTGATTGATCGCAGCCGTTGAAGGGTGAGAATAAACAAAAAAGCCAGCCAAAATTGCCGAAAACTTGATCAGAATCGTTAAATACGCTACGATTCACGCATTAGTTGTATCTGGGATGCCCATTATGCAATGCGTTTCAAAAAATTTCATCGCGTTTTTTTGCCCCATCTTTGCTACTCTGATAGTCGCGTTCAGCAGCATGTCGATCAGCGCTCAAACCGTTTTTGTTGAGCAAGGTTCTGAATGGAATTCCTATAATAGGAGCGCTTTTTATACTCAAGATCAGGGGTCGCGGATTATGCCTCTGGCTTGGATGCGTGCTTTAGTGTCGCCCGACGGAACTGGTTTTCTGGAAGATAGCTTGACGCGCTATGGCTACCTTCCGAACCCAAATGGCGCCTCATTGGACATTCCGGTTGGCTTCACTGTGGCCCAGCATGACGGGAAGCCGTCGATAGGGATGACCTGCGCGGCATGTCATACTCGGCAGATAGAGGTAAACAACACCCCCTTCCGTATAGATGGTGGTCCCGGCATTGTGGATTTTCAATCTTTTCTTGCTGACCTTGATGCGGCCATGGCATTGGTTTTATCCGAAAACGCAAGTTTCGAAATCTTCGCGGAAAAGGTGATCGGGGCGGGGGTCAACGACGAAGAGAAAGCGCAGCTCAAGTTAGAACTTGAGCTATGGCATTTACGCTTCAGTACTTTGACAAACCGCGCCCTACCAGATCCAGCTTGGGGGCCGGGGCGGCTTGATGCAGTATCCATGATTTTCAACCGCTTGGCTGGACTGGATATCGGCCTTCCCCCTACGTACCTAATCCCAGATAATATTTATCCAGCAGATGCTCCAACCCGGTATCCATTTCTTTGGAACGCTGCGCGCCAGGATAAAACGCAATGGCCTGGCTTTGCAGATAATGGAAATAACACTTTAGGCCTCGCCCGAAATCTTGGTGAGGTCTATGGGGTATTTGGCGTCTTGCACCCCACAAAAACCACCGGTCTCACTATTCTGAATCGTGACTATTTGGGGTCCAACTCCGCGAATTTCGAAGGTTTGTCACATCTGGAGGAACTCATATGGAAGATTGGGCCGCCAGAATGGCCTTGGGAAATTAACCACACACTTGCAGCAGCTGGCGAGGAAATTTTTAACCGGGAGTCGGTTGATGGTGGATGTATCAAGTGTCACGGTCAACGTCCCGGCGCAAACAGGTGGACTATACGCGGAACTTGGGAAACCCCGATTCAAGATGTCGGCACGGACAACCGTGAATGCAAGATTCTTGAACGCACAGTAAATACAGGGATAATGGAAGGCGCGAAAATTCCTTTCCTGACAGATCCGCTCAAGCCGGTGGATACTGCGTTCAATTTACTGTCGACAGCCGTAATCGGAACAATTTTTCAGCGGATTACTAGTTTCGGGTCGGCAGATAACGCTGCTTTGTCCACCAGCGGATTACCCCCTGAGCTAAGCCAGCTAAAAGGCGCATTTAGAGAGATCAAGCCACCGCCCGCTGGACTGACCACGTCAGCAAATAGATCAGGGTGCGCTTACGAGGCGCGAGTCCTACAAGGCATTTGGGCCGCGGCCCCTTACTTGCACAATGGGTCAGTGCCGACACTGGAGGCGCTGTTGCTTCCTGCATCAGATCGGCCGGTGGCTTTCAAGATTGGACCGAGCTACGACATTGAAAGCGTTGGATTGTCTACAGAGCAAAGCCAATTCGACTACGTGCTTGAAACAACTGATTGTACGGATGTCGGTTCTGGAAATAGCCGCTGCGGTCACGAGTACGGGAGCAGCCTGAGTGACGGTGATCGAGAAGCGCTTTTGGAATACCTGAAGTCTCTTTGAGCGGTTAAGTATGCTGGTCATTCGCGGACGCTATAACCACTTTTTAAAAGGAATCTGTCTGAGGAGGATAAGCAATGTCCAGAGCACTTTTTATTGCAGCGATCTTGCTGGGTGGTTCTATTGATATCGGCCTGCACGCTCAGAGTGCCCTGAGCCAAGAAAACCTGCGTCTCCTTCCTGATGTCACTCAGCAAGCAATTCAAGCTTTGCCCGCAAAGGAAGTGTTTCAGTCGGACTTTTTGAAGGATCCCCTAAAAGGTCAGAATATAGATGATCAAAAAACTCTACAGTTTAGCGTAACCGCGGATCAACTTCCTACCGATGCGCCGACGAAACTTCAATTTAATGCAGACGGCATGACAGAGGTTCCGATAGCAGCGCCCAATAGTGTGATTATTCAATTTGAACCTGGCACAACAGAAGCTGAAGTAAGTGCATTTCTTGCCGAACGACAGCTTGAGATCATCCGCAAGTTTCCGTCAATACGCTCCGTTCAGGCCGAAGGTGATCTTAGTAGGTACTTCATGCCTGAGTTGTCTGACGACAATGCGAATGACGCTTTGCTGCGAGGGATGGTTGATATTGTAGAGGATTTTAAATCTGATCCCCGTATTAAAAACGCTACACCAGACTTGTTTTTGCGCGATCAAGACAATCCCGAAACAGAAATTGTTATTACTAATCTTCTGACGCCAAGCGACGTCGTTTTGTCAGATGCAGCCAACCCAATTGAAAGGGCCGATTGGGGCATCGCAGACATAGAAGCCGACCAGCTCTGGTCGCTGGACAATGCTCGTGACGGCGTTCTCTTTGGAGTTATGGATGTAGGCTTTTCACGGCACGAGGACCTGGTTTTTATGGGCCTGTCACCCAGGACAGATGTCGATGATCATGGCAACCACGTGGCCGCAATTGGTTGCGGTCGGCATGACAATGCGGTCGGTGTTAAGGGAGTCCTGCCAAATTGCTTTGTTCGCGCCCGTTCAGGTGACATATTTTTCAATGCCGACGAGGGCGGTCAAGTACTGGAGTTTTTCGTCCTCTTTAGTCAGGTGCTAGCGACACTTGAAAACTTTGTTTCCCAACAAGACGAAGTTCTAACTTTCAATATTAGTCTGGGTTACAACTGGCGAGGCAACTTTGGTATCAACCCGGATTTACCAGACGCCGCTCAGTGGCGGACTTTGGTTGCCTCACAGGGCGCAATCCTTGTCCCGCTGCTTGAGCTGGCAGATAGGAATGGCCGGGTGATTTTTTCGGCGGCAGGCAACGATAGTACTGGCCTTGAAACACCGATAAGCGCTAGATTTGCCAGCCCATTTAATTGGGCCGCACTGGAGGCCCGAGAACAAGGTATTGCGAATAGCGGTGTCATTGTTGAGGCGCATGATTCCAATGGAAACCGCGCGCCCTTTTCAAATACAGGCGGGCATATTTCGTGTCCGGGCGTCGACATTTTTAGCGCGGTAGCATTCGATATAACCGGTCAATTTTCGCGGAACGCCTATGGCAGCATGAGCGGAACCTCAATGGCGTCGCCATACTGCGCTTCTGGACATCTTTTGTTCAGATTGGTGAGGTCCGGCTATACTGGTAACGAAGCTTTGGAATGCATGCTTCAATCAACCGATATGTCTAGCTCCGGCACGCCGATGCTGAGACTGCAGCAGGCCATTACAAACTGCCCGCCGAAGCCATAATTTTCTCGATCAGTAAGCCGGGTACATAGGGGGCCAGTCAACTTTTTGACCCCAGAGCCGGCACCTTTGACAAGACAGGCGGAAACTAACGCTACAGCCCAGCAAGGTTTGTCTGACTACATGCAACCGAGTTTCACAGCAGCAAAGGCGTGCAGATGCCGAGCATCGCGCTCCTCTTGCGCGATTTTTTAACGTAGTGTCTAAGTTCTGAGCCAACGGCCCAATCAAGGTATCCTTCAGCCCATGCTCACGAACTTCGATTTGATCGAGCTGACCGAATTCCGGCGTGACCTTCACAAGCGCCCCGAAGTTTCCGGTGAGGAACGCGAAACAGCTCGCGCCATCATGGCCGCGCTAGAGGCTTTATCCCCCAATCTTATTGTGAGCGATTTGGGAGGGCATGGCGTCGCCGCGGTGTTTGAGGGCAAGCGCGATGGACCGACTGTTCTGTTTCGCGCTGAACTTGATGCGCTTCCAATTCAGGAGCTGGCTGATCTTCCCTGGATTTCACAATATGTTGGATCGGGGCACCTCTGTGGACACGATGGCCATATGACGATGCTTCTGGCGCTTGGGCGATTGATCGCGCGCAGCCCCATTGCGTCCGGCCGTGTGGTCTTGATGTTTCAGCCTGCCGAAGAAGATGGCAGCGGCGCGCGCGCAGTCGTCTCTGATCCGGCGTTCAGCGAAATCGCACCGGACTGGGCGTTCGCGATCCACAACGAACCTGGACGTCCCTTTGGGCAGGTCGGAATACGTGCCGGGCTTATCAACTGTGCATCTCAGGGCCTTGAGATCAGGCTGACGGGCAAGACAGCGCACGCCGCCAATCCCGAAACGGGGACCTCCCCTGCACGAGCTGTCGGCTATTTAATCTCGGCCTTAAGCGAGTTGGGAACAGGTGGACCGCTTGACGATGAGTTCAAGCTGGTGACCATCACGCATATTCGCGTTGGCGAGCCGTCTTTTGGCATTTCCCCAGGGGAAGCGGTCATTTATGCGACCTTGCGCACCGCAAATGATGCTGCGATGGCGGCGCTTGCGACAGGTTCTCGAAAATTGGCCGCTATGGCCGCAAAAGAGGTGGGGCTCGAAGTGGCCTTCCTTGTGCGAGACGATTTCGCGGCATCTGTAAATGATCCAGATGCCGCACGCTTGGCCGTGTCCGCTATGGACGCCCTCGGCATTGCAATGGGCGACGATGGTTTGCCGATGCGCGCATCGGAAGACTTTGGCGTGTTTGGCCGGAATGCCAAGGCCGCAATGCTGCTCCTTGGATCGGGGGAGCGCCACGCCGCCTTGCACAATCCTGATTACGACTTTCCCGATGATCTGATCCCAGTCGGCGCGGCGATATTTGATCGCATCGCGCGCGATATCTTGGGAACCGCCTGACGAGCGTCTGAGCCTTTCAATGGGTGTTTAGGCCAGTGCGCCAGTACTAAGTCAGCCGCTTGTCGGCTGCGTCTACTGTTTCGTCGACCGCGCCCCAAAACTCAGCCGCTTTGCTGAACTCTGCGGCGTGAAACTCTGACCTCTGAAGCCCCGAAGGGTCGCCGTCGAAACGCCCTACGCGCTGAGCGCATTCGAAAAATCCTATAGCGGGCAAGCCAGTTCGGTTCTTGCTCACCACCAGCGCCGCGATCAGTGGGCGGCCTGCTGCGGCATCTTGCTCTATCAGGCGTTCTAATGCGGCCGTGAGTTGACGGATGGTATTTGGGGGAGAGAGATCCAACGAACTGGCAAGAGCTTGATAGGTGATGGGCGTCGCCTGACTGGCAATCCGGCGAAGATAAGTTCGGACGCGCCGCGCCAACACGTCAACCATATCCGTGGCAGCGCTCATGGTTCACCATCAAGTTGCAATTCGTCACTCCCAATTTGCATTAACTTGCGGCGTCATGGTTAGACAGTCAATTTCCGAAAGCGGGGTAGGTTGGCCCATCACGGAGTGAAAGATCCCTGCGCGCAGCGGTAGGAGGCGATACGCGGGTGCGTTACATCTTGCACTTGATCGCATGAACGCTCTTTGCGCTTGGTCTTCTCAGACACTGCGCCTTGTGCTGCCTTGGCGCCCGAAGTTGCAATCCGCGCGCATATTCAAATCTGACCCAAAGGCTTGGCACCATCGCAATTTTGCCAAGATTTGCCAGAATTAGGCTGGGTTTTCCCAACGAATTGTGGTTTATAACGATTTTGTAAATGGTTCGCGGGCTTTTTTGCGTGAGTTTCAGCGCGATAACCTATGCTGCATAGATGCGTAACCGCGGACGAGCCGGAAAGATCAGGGCATGGCGATCCTCAGCTTCATTCTCAATCTGGCAGGCGCCACTATGCTGTTGCTCTTTGCGGTACGTATGGTGCGTACTGGGATTGAGCGTAGTTTTGGTGCGCAATTCCAGCGTTGGCTAACCGAAAGCACCAGTCTGCTTGGCTCAGGCGCGACCGGTGTGATGCTGGCGCTCATTTTGCAAAGTTCGGCTGCGGTCGCGCTGTTGACGTCTGGCTTTGCTGCGGCGGGCTACCTCGCCTTTCCAGCGGGATTGGCTGTGGTTCTGGGCGGCGATCTAGGCTCTGCACTTATTATTCAAATTTTGTCGTTCCGTCTTGATTGGCTGGTGCCACTCTTACTAACGGTCGGTGGTTGGCTCTTTATAAAGACAGAAGGCCGTCGCTGGCGGCAGGCCGGGCGCATCCTGATGGGCGTCGCATTCATCCTGATTTCACTGCAACTGCTGCGCCAAACGATGGAGCCGATCAAAGATAGCGCGTTCCTTCCTGCCATCGCCGATTATCTTGCGCGTGATTTTATCACCGCATTCCTCGTAGGTGCCGCGCTGGCGTTCGTTATGCATTCCAGTGTCGCGGCGATCCTGATGTGCGTCACATTGGTCCATATTGGTGCAATCCCGTTTGCAGCTGGTCTATCGCTGGTGCTGGGCGCGAATCTGGGCAGCGCCGGAATTCCCGTTTATTTAACGCGCGGAATGGGCATAGAGGGTCGGCGCATCCCGATCGCCAATATGGCGTTGCGCGGCACATGGGCGCTCGCCGCGCTGTTGGTGATAAATCTCGGGTTCGACCCATCAAACCTGCTATTTGTGTCGCCCGGCCAGTCGCTCATCTACGCGCATATTGCGTTCAACCTGTCGTTGCTGATCGTAGCGCTGCCGCTCTGCCGTCCGCTGGCGCGGCCAGTTACCGCTATGATGCCTGCCACCGCCCGCCCCGCTTCGGAGCAGCATGACGAAATCAGCGTGCTGGATCCGGCGGTGTTGGACACGCCCCCGATGGCGATTGCCAGCCTCAAGCGCGAGCTTTTGCGCATGATGGGGCTGGTTGAACGAATGTACCTGCCCATTCAGTCCCAGTACCAATCTCCGGACAAAATGCAAATGCGCGCGATCAAGCTGCAGGACAATATCGTTAACGCCGCCCTTCTAGAGATCCGCCGCTACGTGGCCGACATTCCGCAGGAAAAGTACACCAAGGAGGAGGCCAAGACTGTGCGTAGCCTTATGGAGTACGCGATCCGGCTAGAGGCGGCGGGTGATCTAGTCTCGGGTCAATTCCTGCGAACAGCAGCAGAAAAGCGGGACGAAAATGTGCAACTGTCCAGCGAAGGCTGGTCAGAGCTGGTGCATATGTTCGAGGCTGTACGTGCCAATTTCAAGCTGGCTAGCAACGTTTTGATCTCGGATGATCTCGAAAGCGCGCGCCTTCTGGTCATGGAAAAGACTGAGATCAAGCAAGAGGAGCGGCGCAGTCGCAAGCGCCACCTTCAACGTCTGTCTGAGGGCCGCGCCGATAGTTTCGGCTCTAGCGACGTGCATTTGGAAACGTTGCGTGCGCTGCGTGATCTGAACGGTCATATCTCGGCCGTCGCGTATCCTATCCTTTATCGCAACGGCCAGCTTCTTGAGACACGCCTTATCCAGAACATGGATGAAGGTCGCGACGACTAATCGGTGTAACGCATTTGCCGCTGCACGCATTTGGCAACTTTTGGCGTGACACGTGACGCAAACTAAAGAGGGGGCGATACCATGCTGCCATCCCAGCGCCATCAAGTCATTCTGCACCGGGTCGCTGCTCAGCCTGCAGTCACGATCCGCGAATTGACTACATCGCTTGGTGTAAGCCGGGAAACGGTGCGCAAGGATATTGAACAGCTTGCCAACGAAAACCGGTTGCGCCAGGTGCGCGGCGGCGCCACCCGCATCCTTACGGCCGAGCCGCCCTCGCAAATGCGCGCCGTGACAAACCGCGAGGGTAAGGCCCGTATTGCCGCGCATGTTGCGGCGTTGATTGCCGACGGCGCGAGCCTGTTTATTGATAATGGGTCGACCACTCTGGCGGTCGCCCATGCCATCGCGCAGCGACGGCAAGGGCTGATTGTATATACTAACGATTTGAAAATAGCTGAAATTATCGTGCCTGCTGCCCGCGAGATCACGGTTCTGGGCGGGCGGCTAGACCCTGCCGAGACGGCGACGTTTGGCATTGAAACGCTTGAACATCTTGCACGCTACCGCGCTGAATATGCCCTGATTGGTGCAGGCGGGGTCAGTGCGCGGGCCCTCTTTACAGATTTTTCACGCGAGGCTGCGGAAATGCGGCTGCGGATGATGCGCCAGTCCGAAGAAGCACTGATCCTGACTGACAGCAGCAAATTCGGCGAGGTCGGGCAGGTAGTGTTTGGCCCGCTGCCGAAGGGCGCGCGTATGATCACCGATATGGAGCCGCCCGAGGAGATTGCCGCAGCACTCAGCGCCGCGTCCATCGGCGTAGACGTGGCGGATGTTATTGGCGAATAGCCAAAAAAGAAAGATATTGCCAAGTGATGCAAAGCAAGAGTAGGCTCAATGGAATTTCCTGTTGTCCATCTGGAGCCTGCCGATGTCTGATCAAACCCTTCCGGGCGACGTCCAATATGTGATTATCGGCGGTGGCATCGTCGGCTGCTCGGTTGCATATCACCTGACCAAGCTGGGTCATACTGACGTCGTCCTACTGGAGCAGGGCCAGCTCAGCTGCGGCACTACTTGGCACGCTGCGGGCCTCGTCGGCCAGTTACGCAGTCAGCCTGCGATGACCGAGCTGATCCGGTATTCAACCGAGCTTTATGCTGGCCTTGAGGCCGAAACCGGCCTTGGCACCGGATGGAAGCAATGCGGCTCAATCACTGTGGCACGCACTGAGGATCGTATGACGATGCTGAAACGCACCGCCGCTGCCGCGCGTGCGCAGGGCGTGGAAGTGGATGTAATCAGCCCCGCCGAGGCGCAGGAAAAATGGCCTGTCATGCAGGTGGACGACGTTAAAGGCGCGCTCTGGATGCCTGGCGATGGCAAAGCAAACCCGACGGACTTGACGCAATCGCTAGCCAAAGGCTCGCGAAATCGCGGCGCGAAGGTGATTGAGGGGATCGAGGTGACGGACATCCTGACCGAAAACGGCGCCGTCACCGGTGTTGTTACGGACCAGGGTACAATCAAAGCAGACGTTGTGATCAATTGCGCCGGCCAATGGGCGCGCAAGCTGGGCCTGATGTGCGGCGTCGATGTGCCGCTGCACTCGGCCGAGCATCTCTACATCGTCACCGAAAAGATGGAAGGCGTCAGCCCCGATTTGCCTGTCATGCGCGATCCTGACGGCTTTATCTACTTCAAGGAGGAGACCGGCGGCCTGGTCATGGGCGGGTTCGAGCCTGAGGCAAAGCCGTGGGGGATGAACGGCATCCCAGACAAGTTCTTTTTCCAGCTCTTGCCGGATGACTGGAACCAGTTTGAGATCTTGATGGACAATGCGCTGATCCGCGTGCCGCAATTGGCAGACGCTGGCGTGCGAGAGTTCTACAATGGCCCTGAGAGCTTTACCCCCGATAACAATTACATCCTTGGCGAGGCGCCCAACCTGCGCAACTTCTTTGTCGGGGCCGGCTTTAATTCTATGGGTATCGCAAGTGCCGGGGGCGCCGGTCGCGCGCTGGCCGAGTGGATCGTCGAGGGCGCGCCTACCTCAGACTTGTGGGCCGTTGATATCCGCCGCTTTGCGGGTTTCAACAATAACCCCACATGGCTGCACGACCGGATCAAAGAGACACTGGGCCTGCATTACGCCATGCCCTGGCCCAATCGGGAGCTGGACACAGCGCGCCCCTTTCGCCGCTCGCCGCTCTATGATCGGCTGGCAGCCAAGCATGCCGTTTTCGGATCAAAAATGGGGTGGGAGCGGGCAAATTTCTTTGCTGAGGACGCGGCCAGTGCCCGCATCGATTACAGCTTTGGCCGCCAGAATTGGCACGATGCCGTCGCCGCTGAGCATAAGGCAGTGCGCGAGGGCGTCGCCCTATTTGACCAGACGTCGTTTGCAAAATTGATGGTGCAGGGCGCTGATGCCTGCGCGCAGCTAAACAGGATCTGCGCGGCGAATGTCGACGTCGCGCCGGGGCACACCGTATATACTGGTCTGCTCAATTCGCGCGGTGGATACGAGAGCGATCTGACCGTCCTGCGGCTGGAGCGGGACAAGTTTCTGCTGATCACCGGATCGGCCCAAGCGGTGCACGATGCTGATTGGATCACCCGCAATCTGGAGGGCGGCGCGCATGTGGTGCTGACCGATGTGACTTCTGCATGGTCGGTGCTGGCGTTGATGGGGCCGAAATCGCGCGACGTTCTGGGTGCGCTGAGCAACGCCGATCTGGGCAATGCCGCTTTTCCTTTTTCCACGCACCGGCAGATTGATCTGGGCTATGCCACAGTGCTGGCCAATCGCATGACATATGTGGGCGAGCTGGGATGGGAGCTGATCGTGCCGACCGAATTTACTGTCGGCGTCTATGACGACCTGATGCGTGCCGGGGCCGCGCACGGCATCCGCGATGCCGGATATTACGCGCTGGAAGGGCTGCGGCTGGAAAAAGGCTTTCGTGCGTGGAGCCGTGAATTGACGCCAGATATCACGCCGATGCAGGCGGGCCTCAGCTTTGCTGTCGATATGGACAAGCCGGGCGGCTTTATCGGGCGGGATGCGTTGGTGGCAGCCAAGGCTGATCCGCGCCACCTTTGCACAAAAATTGTGCAATTGGTGCTGGAGGACGGCGCTACGCAGCTCTGGGGTGGCGAGGCGGTACTAATGGACGGCAATGAGATCGGCGAGGTGCGTTCGGCCGCATACGGGCACTCTTTGGGCGCCAGCGCCGCATTGTGCCTGTTGCATGCGGGCCAGCCCCTGACCCGTGCAGTGCTAGAGGCAGCGCAGTTCAAAGTTGATCTTGCAGGAGAAAAGCTGCCTGCCATAGTGCATCTGCGCAGTCCCTATGATCCCGCGGGCGCGCGACCCAAAGCGGATGCATGAATTCGCATCATTCGCGCAGAGGTAGAGTGGCAAAAGAAAGCCGTGTGAAGAGGTGGCGAAATGATAAGCTCAGCCAATGGTTCGATAGGTTAAATCGATTTTCCTTGTAGGCGGAACCTGTCACAGTCTCGTTGCAAAGCGGTCCTAAGAAGGCCGTGCAACATACAAGTGGGCCTATTTGCCCGCTCAAATACAGAGGAGAAGACAATGAATTTCAAACTTACAACAGCGGTTTCAGCTTTGATCGGTGCGGCCATGGCGACCGCCGCAATCGCCCAGACTGAACTGACCGTCTATACCGCCGTCGAGGCTGAGGATCTGCCCCGCTACGCTGAAAAATTCAACGAGGTGAACCCCGACATCACCGTCAACTGGGTCCGCGATTCCACCGGTGTCATCACTGCCAAGCTGCTGGCCGAGCGTGACAATCCGCAGGCTGACGTGATCTGGGGTCTTGCCGCGACATCGCTGTTGCTGCTGAAATCCGAAGGCATGCTGGAGCCCTATGCGCCCGCTGGCGTCGAAAAGTTGAACGCGAAGTTCGTGGACAAGGATACGCCCCCTGCATGGGTCGGAATGGACGCCTGGGTCGCGGCCGTTTGCGTCAACACCGTAGAGGCCGAAAAGCTGGGCCTGACGATGCCGACCTCGTGGAAGGATCTGACCGATCCGCAATATGAGGGCCACGTGATCATGCCAAACCCGAACTCATCGGGAACAGGCTTCCTTGACGTGTCCAGCTGGTTGCAGATGTTTGGCGAGGACGAAGGCTGGGCATATATGGATGCGCTGCATAACAACATCGCGCGCTACACCCACTCCGGCTCCAAGCCGTGCAAGCTGGCGGCGTCAGGCGAAATTCCGATCGGCATCTCGTTTGCATTCCGCGGGGCCAAGTCCAAGGCCGAAGGCGCACCGATTGAGATCATCGTGCCGTCCGAAGGTGTCGGCTGGGACATGGAAGCTACCGCAATTGTCGCGGGCACGGACGCGGTCGAGGCGGCGCAGAAGCTGGTCGATTTCACCGTCACCGAAGACGCTATGCGGATGTATAACGTCGGCTATGCCGTTGTTGCCATCGACGGTATCGCACAGCCCGTTGAATTCTTTCCCGATGGTCTGGCCGACGCTATGATCGATAACGATTTCGAGTTTGCCGCAAACAATCGCGCGCGCATCTTGGAAGAGTGGCAGAAGCGCTACGACGGCAAGTCCGAAGCGGAATAAGACAGAGACCGAGGGCGGCTTAGGCCGCCCTCTTTCGCTCTGCTCCACAATAAATACACCCGTGAAAGGACTACCCCCGTGCCCGAGGCGACCGCAGGCGATGCTTATCTAAAAATTGAAAACCTGTGGAAAGCCTTCGGTGATTTCCTTGCGCTCAGCGACGTATCGCTGGACATTGAAGAGGGCGAATTCGTCTGCTTCCTTGGCCCATCTGGCTGCGGCAAGACCACGCTACTACGCGCCATTGCGGGCCTTGATCTGCAAACCAAAGGATCGGTCCATCAAGGCGGCAAGGACGTGTCGAACCTGCCCCCGTTCGAGCGGGATTTTGGAATCGTGTTCCAATCCTACGCGCTGTTTCCAAACCTCACCATTGAAAAGAATATTGCCTTTGGCCTCGAAAATGCGGGCCGCACGAAGCCAGAGATTGCCGCGCGCGTGACCGAACTTCTGGACCTCGTCGGCCTGGAAGAACAGCGCAAGAAATACCCCGCCCAGCTATCGGGCGGCCAACAACAGCGCATCGCGCTGGCCCGCGCCATCGCTACCAATCCCGGCCTTCTGCTGCTGGACGAGCCTTTGTCGGCGCTCGATGCCAAGGTGCGCGTTCACCTGCGCCATGAGATCAAGGAGCTTCAGCGCAAGTTGCGCGTGACCACCGTGATGGTGACTCACGACCAAGAAGAAGCGCTGTCGATGGCCGACAGGATCGTTGTCATCAACAATGGCCGGGTCGAGCAAATTGGCACGCCTACCGAAATTTATCGCCATCCCAGCACTCTTTTTGTGGCCGGATTTATCGGCGACATGAACAAATTTGACGGAATCGTGGACGGTCCGGAGGGCGTTACTTGCGGCCAGATGCAACTGGAATGCGAGCAGCACGCAGTGCCCAAAGGCCGCCGTGCCATCATGGCGATCCGCCCCGAGGATGTGGTGCCGCATGGGGGCGCGCACGGGGCATCGGGCGCATCGGGCAAGGTTGAGACGCAAGGCAACACGCTAGACGTCGAAGTGACAGAAATGGAATTTCTCGGCTCATATTGGCGATGCCGCCTTGCATCGGCGAGCCTCGGGTCGGGCGAGTTGATTGCGAATTTCTCGATGAACGCAGTGCGCCGTTTGGACCTAAGCGAAGGCAAGCGGATGATGGTCGAGTTGCCCAAGAGCCGCGTCATGGTCTTTGATGCGGCCGGGGTCTGATCGATGACCGATACAGCCCATTCGCCCGCACAATCTCAAATGCCTACTGGCGCGGCAATCAAAGGTAAGCTCAGCCGCGACGACATTCTGATGCGCGCCGGGATGATCGTGATCGCGCTATATTTGATCGTGACGCTGGTAATGCCGCTGTCAATCATGTTCTCAAAATCGCTGTCGACCTACCGATTTGATCTGTCCGCCTTTGAGTTTCAGGTCAGTGATGAGGCTGGCACGTTCGACGGCACGATTCTGAACGGTCTTGAGCTGAATGAAGCCGCTGGTGTGTACACGCCGCGCGATTTGAACACCAATGCCGATGGCCGCCTCGGCGTGACAGGCTTTTTCCCGGACTTCAGCTTTCGCAGCCCGGTCGAGTATAAGATCCGTTCAATCGCCGAGGATGGCCGTTATCTAGTTGGCTCAACACTTTACACTGGTTCTGAATGGCAGCAACTGGACAGTAACACGTTCCGGCGCGTGTCGCTGCGACCGACGAAATCGCGCGGTATCAGCAACTTTGTCGAGTATTTCTCGACCCCTGCGCTGTCGAACTCGATCAAGAACTCGCTATGGATCGCCGCCGTTAGCACGGTCATCACCGTGGCGCTGGCGTTCTGGTTTGCCTATGCGCTGAACCGTAGCTGCATAAGGTTCAAGGGCGTGTTCCGGCTGATCGCGATGATGCCCATTCTGGTCCCGTCACTCTTGCCCGGCATTGCCTTGGTCTATCTCTTCGGCAATCAGGGAATGCTCAAAGAATTGCTCTTTGGCGCGTCGATCTACGGCCCCATCGGCATCCTGATCGGTTCAGTTTTCTTCACCTTTCCGCATGCATTCATCATCATATCAACCGCGCTCGCGATATCGGACGCGCGGCTGTACGAGGCGGCCACCTCCTTGCGCGCGTCGCCGTGGCGCACATTCTGGACGGTCACGATTCCCGCTGCACGTTATGGCCTGATTTCTGCGGCGTTCGTGGTGTTTAACTTGGTGATCACCGATTTTGGCCTGCCCAAGGTTATCGGCGGCCAGTTCAACGTGCTGGCGGTCGATATCTACAAACAGGTCATCGGCCAGCAGAATTTTGAGATGGGCGCGGTGGTGTCCGTCGTCCTCGTGATACCTGCGATCTTCGCCTTCGCCATTGACCGGCTGGTGCAGTCGAAACAGATCTCATCCCTATCGGCGCGGTCCGTCCCGTTCCAGCCCAAACCGGACAAGAAGATGGACAGGATATTCCTGATCTATTGCACGCTGGTCGGTATATTTATTGTCGGCATCCTCGCCATTTGCCAGTTTGCCGCACTGGTTAAATTTTGGCCTTACGATCTTAGCCTCAGTCTGAAGAACTTTCAATTCAACCGCATGGATGGCGGCGGCTGGGAGGCGTATTACAACTCGATCAAGCTGGGCCTGCTCACGGCGGTTATCGGCACGGCGGTCGTATTCTTTGGCGCCTACCTCGTCGAGAAGTCGAAGGGTTTCACAACCGGACGCGCAATATTTCAGGGCTTTGCGATGCTACCCATGGCGATCCCCGGAATGGTCTTGGGCCTCGCTTACATCTTCTTTTTCAACAATCCCGATAATCCGCTGAACGTGATTTACGGCACGATGGTGATCCTCGTCGTGTCGACGGTCACTCACTTTTACACCGTGTCGCATCTGACCGCTGTGACCGCACTCAAGCAGATGGACGGTGAGTTCGAATCTGTCGCGGCGTCGCTCAAGCAACCAACCATGAAGCTGTTTGCGCGCGTCACTGTCCCGGTTTGCCTACCTGCGATCCTCGACATTTCGATCTATCTGTTCGTCAACGCGATGACGACGGTATCGGCAGTCGTTTTCCTTTATTCGACCGACACGGCGCTGGCGTCGATTGCTGTGCTCAATATGGACGACGCGGGCGATATCGCCCCGGCGGCGGCGATGGGGATGATGATTTTCTATACCAACGCGTTTGCGCGGATCATCCACCTCATCGCGTCCAGAGGGATCTTGGGACGCACGCAGGCGTGGCGCACCCGCTAGTCCTGCGGCGGTGCACCCGCGCGCGCGAATTCCATGAAGGCGCGGATTACCCGCACCTCGCTGCGCTGGCTTAGGTGCACGATCGTCTCGCGCATCCGAATATCTACATCCGTCAGCGGTATTTGCACCAGCCGCGGATCATACCCGAATTCCGCCTGCGAGACGAAGCCGATCCCGGCGCCGGATGCCACCATTTCGCGCACCGCCTCGCGTCCCTCGGCCACGATAGCGGGGCTCAGGGTGATACCCAGCTTTCCTGCCTGTTCCTCTAGGCTGGCGCGTGTTTTCGATCCCGCCTCGCGCAGGATCAGCGGCCACTTGGCGGCCTGCGCCAGCGTTAGCCCGGCGGCAGGATCGTCCAGCAAACCCGCCGCCGCAAAGGCGACGATGGGCGTGTCGCCCAGATCCAGCAGTTGCAAGTCGGGCCCCGAAGGTGCGTCGCCAATTACGCCAATCTCGGCGTCGTAGCTGCGCAAGTCATGCAAGATTCCCTCGGTGTTGCCGCTGCGCAGTGACAGGGTCACGCCCGGATATTTCTGGCGAAACTGGGTCAGCATGTCGATCACGTGATGCGCGCTGTCGGCGACGATGCGCAGTTCGCCCTCCACGCGGGCGCGGGTTTCGGTCATGTAGTCGGCGATGCGCTGCTCGACCTCAAAAAATTGCTTGGTCAGCAGGAATAGATGCTCGCCCGTTTCGGTCAGACGCACGCGCCGCCGTTCGCGGTGAAACAGCAGCACATCATAGGCCTGTTCCAGCTTGCGAACCTGCTCCGATATGGCGGGCTGCGTTAGAAATAGCGCCTCAGCCGCGCGCGAAAATCCGCCAAGGGCGGCGACATGGTGAAACGCGCGTAGCTGGCTGTGCCGCATAGGGCCTCTCTGGTAAAGAAGCATAAGTCGCGCCTATGCTTTAATTGATTATTGCAATTTTACATATGGGCACGCTTGCGGCAATCCTATTCTAGAAACAGCTATTTCGGAGATACGTCCATGGCCGAGACCCCCCCTCTTGAGGCCCCGCATCTGGGTGAGCCTTACCTGCTTACGCCCGGTCCGCTGACCACATCGCTGGCCACCAAGGAGGCGATGCTGCGTGACTGGGGCAGTTGGGACGACGATTTTCGCGGCATGACAGCTGAGGTGCGCACCCGGCTGCTGGTGCTGTTGGGCGACGGTAAGGACGATTTCGACTGCGTCCCGATGCAAGGCAGCGGCACCTTTGCGGTCGAGGCGATGCTGGCGTCATTTCTGCCCAAGGACGGCAAGGCGCTGGTGCTGGCCAACGGCGCCTATGGCAAACGCACAGTGCAAACGCTGGAGTATCTGGGCCGCGATCACATCGTGCTGGATAAGGGCGACTACCTGCCCCCGCGGGGCGAAGAGGTTGCGCAGATCCTCGCGAACGATCCCGCCATTACCCACGTCATCGCCATTCATTGCGAAACGTCGAGCGGTATTCTGAACCCGGTGCAGGAAATATCGGAGGCGACATATGCGGCAGGCCGCAAGCTGCTGATCGATTCGATGTCGGCCTTTGGCGCGATTGAGCTAAAGCCGTCCGAAATCCGCTATGAGGCGCTGGTATCGTCCGCCAACAAATGCATCGAGGGCGTGCCCGGCTTTGGCTTTGTCATTGCGCGCAAGTCTGAGTTGGAGGCCGCTAAAGGCCGCAGTCATTCGCTTAGCCTCGACGTTCACGCGCAATGGGCGCATATGAACAAAACCGGCCAATGGCGATTTACCCCGCCGACCCATGTGGTCGCGGCGTTCCTCGTGGCCCTCCGCGCACACGAGGTTGAGGGCGGCGTTGCTGGGCGCGGCGCGAGGTATGCACGCAACCGCGACGTAATGGTCGAGGGGATGCGCGGCCTCGGTTTTGAGACGCTGCTCAAAGATCGCTGGCTGTCACCAATCATCGTCACATTTTTCTGCCCTGCGGATGAGAGCTTCGTCTTTGATCGCTTTTATAGCCTGATGAAGGACAAAGGTTTCATCATCTACCCCGGCAAGTTAACCATCGTGGACAGCTTCCGCGTCGGCTGCATCGGGCAGATGGACGAACACGTGATGCGCAAGGTGGTCGATGCCGCCGCCGCATCGCTCAAGGAAATGGGCGTCACCGACGCCACACCGCCGGCCATCGCGCTGGAAGAACGCGCCAAGCTGGCCGCCTGAATTTTAAGGAACTAAGATGCCCGTAACCAACCCCGTCACTGCCAACGACCGCACCTATCCCGCGCCCAAGGTCTGTGCCATCGCCATCTGCCTCGACGGCTGCGAGCCGGAATATCTGACAAAAGCCATCGCGGATGGCCTGATGCCGAACCTTGCGCGGATGAAGGAGACGGGCACCGACCGGCTGGCCCATTCGGTGATCCCGTCCTTTACCAACCCCAATAACCTAAGCATCGCGACGGGCCGCCCGCCCATCGTCCACGGGATCTGCGGCAATTACCTCTATGATCCGGATACTGGCGAAGAGGTGATGATGAACGACGTCCGCTTCCTACGCGCGCCGACCGTGTTCAGCAAATTCTACGAGGCGGGCGCCCGCGTCGCCATCGTCACCGCCAAAGACAAGCTGCGCGCGCTCTTGGGCGCGGGGCTCAAGTTCGACGACGACCGCGCCAAATGCTTCTCGGCCGAGAAATCCGATACCTCCACGCAGGCCGAGCATGGGCAGGACGCCGCCAGCAAGTGGCTGGGCATGGCGCAGCCCGAGGTATATTCTGCCGAGCTGTCGGAATTCGTGTTCGCCGCCGGCGTCAAGCTGCTGCGGGAGTGGAAGCCGGACGTGATGTATCTGACCACCACCGACTATGTTCAGCACAAGTATGCGCCCGACGACGCCGAGGCCAAATCGTTCTACAAGATGTTCGACAAATATCTGGGCCAACTTGATGAGATGGGCGCGGCTATCGTTGTGACAGCGGACCACGGCATGAAGCCGAAACATGACGCCAATGGCGATCCGCAGGTCATCTATGTGCAGGATTTGATGGACGAATGGCTGGGCGAGGCTGCGGCCCGCGTTATCCTGCCAATCACTGATCCCTATGTTGTCCACCACGGCGCGCTGGGCGGCTTTGCCACCGCCTACCTGCCCAAGAACGCCGACCGCGCCGACATCATCGCGCGCCTTAAAAAGCACGACGAGCTGCTGGAAGTCATCAGCAAAGAAGAGGCCGTCAAACGCTTTGAGCTGCCAGAGGATCGCATCGGCGATATCGTCATGATCTCGACCGAAAACATGACCATCGGCACGTCCGAGCATCGCCATGATCTGGCCGCCCTGAACGAGCCGCTGCGCAGCCACGGCGGCCTGACCGAGCAGGTCGTGCCCTTCATCGCGAACCGCAAACTCGACCTGCCCAGCAAGCCGGAATTGCGTAATTTCGACGCATTCTATTACGCCACCACCGCCGCCGCGCAGTAAGGGGCCAGCCCATGACCAAGATCGAGCAACGCCACGAGGGAATGCGCATCGGCGGCGAAATCGTCTTTACCGATGATGTCATCGAGGTGCTCTATCCCTACACCGATGAGGTCGTGGGCACCGTCCCCGCGGGCAAGGCTGAGCACGCGCGCCGCGCGTTCGAGATCGCCGCAAATTACAAGTCGACCCTGACCCGCTACGAGCGTAGCCAGATCCTGACCCGCGCAGGCCAGCTGATCGGCGAAAAGCGCGAGTATTTGGCAAAGTGGCTGACGTTGGAGCTAGGTATTTGCCACCAGCACGCCATTTACGAGACGAAGCGCGCGCAGGATGTCTACCAATTTGCCGCAGGTCAGGCACTGATTGACGATGGCGAGATCTTCTCGTGCGACCTGACGCACAATGGGAAGGCGCGTAACATCTACACCATGCGCGAGCCGGTGCGCTGCATTAGCGCGATTACCCCGTTCAACCACCCGCTGAACATGGTCAGCCACAAGATCGCGCCGTCAATTGCCACGAATAATTGCATGGTCTGCAAACCGACCGAGCTGACGCCGCTAACCGCGATTGCGCTGGCCGATATCCTCTATGAGGCCGGCCTGCCGCCCGAAATGTTTCAGATCGTCACCGGCCTGCCCGGCGATATTGGGGACGAGATGATCACCAACGAGCATATCGATATCATCACGTTCACAGGCGGCGTCCCGGTGGGCAAGATGATCGCATCCAAGGCAGGCTATAAACGCCAAGCGCTGGAGCTGGGCGGAAACGATCCGCTGATCATCTGCAACGACCTGTCTGATGCCGATCTAGATAAGGCCGCAACCATCGCCGTTGCGGGCGCGACGGGCAATTCTGGCCAGCGTTGCACCGCGATCAAGCGTATTTTGGTTCAGGAATCGGTCGCGGACCGCTTCGTGCCGCTGGTGCTGGAAAAGGCCAAGGCAATCCGCTTTGGTGACCCGCAAGACCCAGAAACACAGCTGGGCTGCGTGATTCACTCCAAAGCCGCCGAAATTTTCGAAAACCGTGTTCTGGACGCAGAAAAGCAGGGTGCCAAGATACTCTATCATCCCAAACGGCAAGGCGCGCTACTGCCGCCTATTGTAGTGGATTTTGTGCCTCACGACAGCGAGCTGGTGATGGAGGAAACATTTGGCCCCATCATCCCCATCGTGCGTGTGCCAGATGACGACGCCGAGGTGATGAAGATTTCGAACTCGACGCCCTTTGGCCTGTCGTCCGGCGTCTGCACCAACGATCTGAACCGCGCTATCGCCTATATCAACGGGCTGAACGTGGGCACATGCAATATCTGGGAACAGCCCGGCTACCGGATAGAAATGTCGCCCTTCGGCGGGATCAAAGATAGCGGAAATGGCGTAAAAGAGGGCGTCATCGAGGCGATGAAGTTCTTCACCAATGTTAAAACATACTCGCTTCCTTGGCCGGTATAGCCACTCTTCCTGAGACTTGAGGCCCGCATGTCGGGCCTCTCTTTTTTGACGCCACCGGCACCCCAAAGACGAGGCACCCATGACCCCGATTGTTCACACCGAAGGCGAATCCAACACCTCGAAGGCGCGTCAGGCGTGGCTGAAGAAATCAATCGGGCCGAATTCTGCGCCGCTGCTGCAGCGCGACTCGAACGCGTTTTTGCACCAGAGCCTGAGCAGCCCCTGTGTCAGCACCATCGCAAAGGCCGAAGGCATCTGGATCGAAGACCTCGATGGCCGGCGTTTCATGGATTTCCACGGCAATTCGCTGCACCATATTGGGTACGGCCATCCGCGCCTCAAGGCCGCCATCGCGGCACAGATGGACGCGCTGCCATTCGCCCCCCGCCGTTTCACCAACGAGCCTGCGACGCAACTGGCCGAGAAATTGGCCGAGATCGCACCCGGCGATCTGGGCAAGACGCTGTTCACCACGGGCGGTTCGGACGCCAATGAGGTCGCACTGAAAATCGCGCGCGCGGCGACGGGCCGGTTCAAGACGGTCAGTTTCTGGGATGCCTTCCACGGTGCGGGGATGGGCGCGGCCAGCGTCGGCGGCGAGGCGACGTTCCGCAGCCATATTGCCGGGCCGCTGATACCTGGCGCCGAGCATGTTGCGCCCTTCGCCTGCTATCGCTGCCCCTACAACCACGCGGGGCCGGACGTCTGCGGGTTGGCTTGCGCCAAGATGGTAGACTACGTACTCGAGCGTGAGGGCGATGTCGCGGCTGTGATAGCCGAGCCAATGCGCGCGGTGCCCTACGTGCCGCCCCCCGGTTTTTGGAAGGCGGTGCGCGAGGCGTGCGATCGCCACGGCGCGCTGCTGATCTTTGACGAGATACCGACAGGCCTGGGCAAAACGGGCCGCATGTTCGCGTTTGAGCATGACAATGTGATCCCAGATATCGTGACGATGGGCAAGGCACTGGGCGGGGGCATCCTGCCCATTGCGGCCTGCGTTGCGCGTCGCGATCTGGACGTATGCGGTGATTTTGCCATCGGGCATTACACGCATGAGAAAAACCCGGTGACCGCCCGCGCGGCGCTGACCACGCTGGAAATCATCGAGGACGAGAACCTTGTCGAGCGTTCGGCCGAGCTGGGCGATTACGCGATGAACATGCTGCGTGACCGCTTGGACGGCTGCCGTATCGTTGGTGATATTCGGGGCCGCGGCCTGATGTTCGGCGTCGAGATCGTGCAGGAGCGTGAGGGTAAAACCCCCGGAAATGCGCTGGCCGAGAGTATCTATTACGCCTGTCTCGACGCGGGCCTCAGCTTCAAAATATCCCAAGGCTGCGTGCTGACCCTGTCACCGCCGCTGACCATCCCGAAGGATGATCTGGATCGCGCGCTGAACATCGTCGTGACCGCAATTCGGGACGCGGCAAGCTGACACTAACTGTCAGCCTTATGGTGCTCTGCGCCGCGCTGCTTCATGCGCTTTGGAATGCCGTGATGAAGGGCGCGCGGGACCGCGCGCTGACCTCGGGGCTGATATGTGTGGGGCAGGCGGCGTTCGGTCTGGTGCTAGCGTTCTATTCGCCGTTCATGTCTTGGGACGCGGTGCCGTGGCTGATCGCGTCCATCGTCATTCACTGGGGCTACTTCTGGCTGCTGAACGTCGCCTATGGGCTGGGCGATCTGAGCCTTATCTATCCCATTTCGCGCGGTCTTGCCCCGCTGCTGGTGGCGCTTGGGGCGCAATTTTGGGTGGGCGAGGTACTGCCCGCCTACGCATGGGCGGGCATCCTGGCGATTAGCGTCGGCATCTCGGTGTTGGCCGCCCCGGTTCTGCGCGGCGCGCTGCCGTTGGCGGGCGTCATGGCGGCGATCGGTGTCGGCGTGATCGTGGCCAGCTACACACTGGTCGACGGGATGGGGGTGCGGGCATCAGGCAATCCGGTGGCCTATATCGGGTGGGTGTTTATCGGCAACGTGACGGTGGCGATGTACATTTTTCCCACGCGCATAGCACGGTTGCGCGCCCTACCTGCCAAGACCATCGCGCTGGCCTTGCTGGGTGGGGTTATATCGGGCTGCGCCTATGGCTTGGTTCTATATGCCAAGACGCTGGCGCCGCTTGGGCTGGTATCTGCGCTGCGCGAGACGTCAGTGATCTTTGCCGCGATGATTGGCGTGTTATGGTTTGGTGAAGGGCCGCGCGGGCGGCGCCTGATCGCGGCGATCATCGTGGCGCTGGGGATCGTGCTGATCGCCGGTCACGGATAACGCGCGCCGGGCTGCCCTTGAAGGCGCGGATCGGCAGATTTGATCATGACTGGCTTGCCTTCTAACAACTCGCTGCACCGCTCCAAAGTCTCGCGCTCCAACCGCTCCATTGCCTCTGCTGTATAAAATGTCAGGTGCGGCGACAGGATCACGTTATCCATATCGAAAAGCGGGCTGATCGTGTGCCCGGTCCGGCGCACCGGCTCCTCGCTGAACACGTCCAGCCCTGCGCCCGCGATCCAGCCCTCCTGCAACGCAAGCACCAGTGCCGCCTCGTCCACGATGGCCCCGCGCGAGACGTTTATCAGATGCGCGTGGGGCTGCATCGCGCGCAGCTGCGCCTCGCCGATCAAGTGCCGGGTGCTGTCATTCAAAACGCAATGGATGCTAACGACATCGCTTTGTGCCAGCAATTCCTCCAGCGTGGCGGCATGGCGCACGCCCTCGGCTTCCATATCGCTGGCGGGCGTATGCGGGCTATAGGCGACCACGTCGGCGCGAAAGCCCTTGCCGCACATCCGCGCCATGCTGCGCCCGATTTTGCCAAAGCCGATAATGCCGATCGTCTTGCCCGCGATGTCACTGCCCAGCCACGCAGGCTCGGGCCACGCCCAGCCCTCTTGGCGCATCTGGCGGTCCAGCGGGATCAGACGTTTGGCCAGTGCGATCATCAGGGTGAATGCGCCCTCGGCCACCGTTTCCTCGGCGTATTCGGGGATGTTCACGACGGTTACGCCGTGTGCCTTGGCCTCGGGAATGTCGATGGCGTCGATGCCGACACCGTATTTGACGATACCGCGCAGGCGCGGTGCAGCCTCTATCACCCGCGCGGTGATGGGTGTGTAGCACATCAGCAAAAGGTCTGCGTCTTGCACGGCGGCGATCAGGCTATCCTCATCAATCCCATCAGGCAGGGTGACCAGATCGTGCCCAGCCGCGCGCAGGGCCGCGTCGGTGATGGGGGTTTGCAGCTCGGCGTCGGTGCGGACGATCTTCATGGGCGATCCTTTAGATTATAGCGGTCTCAACATAGGGTTTGCCCATCGTAATCCGCTCAAAATGAAAGGGGCTTAGGTCAAGCGTGCGATAGCCGCCATGCACCAGCCATTCGGTAGTGCCGCGGCCCATTGCGGGCGCTTGTTGCAGGCCATGGCCGGAAAATCCGTTGAGAAACAGAAAATTCGTTAGCTCGGGGTGCGGCCCGCAGATGGCGTTTTGATCGAATGTGTTCATCGCGTAATGCCCGGCCCATTCGCGCAACACGCGGATCGCCTCGAATTGGGGGATGCGCGCGGCGATGGCGGGCCAGACGTGATCCATCCAGATTTCGTGGTCCATATCAAAATCATCCGGGTCGACCGCCGGATCTATATGGCTATGCGCGCCCGCCATGTAAGTCTCCGCGCCGTCCTGCCGAATATGCACGCCCGACGGGTCCACTGTCAGCGGCAATTCGCGGCAAAGCGGCTGCGCGGCGGAAAACGTCCAAGTATAGCGTTTGCGCGGTTCTACCGGGATATTGATACCAGCCATAGCGGCGGTGCGCGCGGCGCGCGGGCCCGAGGCATTGACCAACTGTCTGCAGGATATGCTGTCACCCGAGGCCAGCGTCACGCCGGTCACGCGTCCTGCATCGTGGCTAATCTGCGTCACGTCGCCTGCCAGAAATTCGACCCCACGCTCGCGCGCGGAGCGGCGCCACCAGTCAAAGACGGCCATGTAGTCCCAATAGCCCTCATCCTTGGTATTGATGCTGCCCAGGACCAAATCGTCCGTGGCATAAAAGGGGTATTCCGTCGCCAGCTCCTCCGGTGTCATCAAACGCGTCTCGGCCCCCTCGGCGCGCTGCACCGCATGGCTGGAGCGCAGTGCATCGGCCCCGGCCGTCGTGTCTGCCAGATACATATAGCCATAGTTCTGAATTTTTAGCTGGGGCACGCGGGGATCGCCCCCCATGTAGCCGCGCAGGTTTTGAATGAAGTCCGCGCCAAACTGTGAAATACGTACATTTAGCGCAGTGCTAAACTGCTGGCGAATGCAAGAATTCGTATGCGCGGTCGAGCAGTTGGCATAGCTGGGATCGCGGTCGATCACCAAAATGCGCCCATCGAAATCCGGGTCGCTGGCGGTAAACCATGCCGCCGCCGCGCCCATCATTGCGCCCCCGATAATGATAACGTCATAGGCGTTATGCGCGGGCGAGGACACGTAGCTGTTAGGCGGCATAGGGCATCTCCGGGCGGCAGGGTGGCACTGCAGGTTTCAGGCGACTTTCAACAGGGACGCGGCAAAAGGCAAGGGTTGCATGCGCGGGGTTAGCAGGGCCTCAGAACGGCGCGCATTTTATCTGACTAAAAAAGTCGGATTGACATACCCTATGAAAATACTCAGAAATGAATTTCTACCAGCCACCTCGATTCGGGTTCGCCCCGGCCACGGGCAGCCGATTGATGTTCACAAATCAAGGCGCAATGTATGCCAGCCCCGCTATCACCGCAGCAGACCGCCCCCATACCTGCACGATCCGCCGCGCGCCCCGGTGCCGCCGAGTTTGTGCAGCGGTGGCACGAGGATGGCGGGATTGAGGGCGCGTCCCTTGAGTGGATGCTGGACCGGATGCGCCCAACGCAGGAGGCCCGGCCATGAACCACCGGCCCAAGACAATTCAGATTGACCACATCGCAGACAGCCTGCCGACCTACGACGCTAGGCATCTGGTGCTGGGCGGCGATCAGGCCCGCATCGTGTTCGAGGACAAGGTGTATAACCTGCGCATCACCCGCGCGGGTAAGCTGATCCTGACCAAGTGAGCGCGCTCGCCGCTGCCAGATTGCCCGCCGTCGCGCTAAACCATCAACTTAAGGCAGGCACCCAAACCTGCCCCATCCCACCAAAGGACAGAACGTAATGAACCGCCTCTTTTTGAGCTCGACCGCCATTGCCATCAGCCTGTCGCTGCCCGCCTTCGCCGCGACCAAATCCGAGGTGCTGGACACCTACGCCGCCATTGCCGCCGCTGGATATGACGATAGCGCCATCGCCGCGCGCACCCTGCGGGAGGCGGTCCAGACATTAATCGACGCCCCCTCGGCGGGCGCGATGCAGGCGGCGCGCGCCGCCTGGCTGGCAGCGCGCGTACCCTACCAGCAAACCGAGGTGTTCCGCTTTGGCAACCCAATCGTCGACGATTGGGAGGGGCAGCTAAACGGGTGGCCGTTGGATGAGGGGCTGATCGACTACGTCGATGCCGCCTATGGCGGAGCGTCCGATGAGAATGAGCTGAAGGCGCTAAACGTCGTGGCGAACCCCAGTTTTGAGTTGTCCGGAAACCAGATCGATGCAAGCGCTATTACGCCCGAGTTTCTATCAGGTACCCTGCACGAGGCCGATGGCAATGAGGCGAATGTCGCGACAGGTTACCACGCCATCGAATTTCTGCTTTGGGGCCAGGATCTGAACGGAACGGATCATGGCGCGGGCGCACGGCCTTGGACGGACTACGGCGCAGGTGATGATTGCACCAACGGCAATTGCGATCGCCGCGGCGAATACTTGGTCGCGGCGACCGATCTGCTGGTTTCCGACCTGGACTGGATGGCGCAGCAATGGGCCGAAGGCGGCGATGCGCGCGCCGCAGTGACCAAGAATGAGGACGCCGGTATCTCGGCAATGCTGACCGGAATGGGCAGCCTCAGCTACGGCGAGCAAGCGGGCGAACGGATGCGGCTGGGCCTGATGCTAAACGATCCCGAGGAAGAGCATGACTGCTTCTCCGACAACACCCACAACAGCCATTACTATGATGGCATCGGCGTGCAGAACGTCTATCTGGGTCAGTATGTCCGCATCGACGGCAGCGTCGTGTCGGGTGCGTCGCTGTCGGATCTGGTCATGGAGGCCGAACCGGCGCTTGATACCGAAATGCAGGCCAAGCTGTCGACGACGATGCGCGCGCTGGGCCGGATCAAGACGGCGGCCGAGGCCGGCACCTCCTACGACCAGATGCTGGCGCGCGGTAATGCGGCGGGCGAGGCGCTGATCATGGGCGGCGTAGACGGCTTGATCGACCAGACCAAGACGATTGAGCGTATCGTCACGGCGCTGGGCGCCCAAAGCATCGCCTTTGAGGGGTCCGATAGCCTCGATGATCCGGACGCCGTGTTCCAATAAACCCTCTGCCCGCCGCACGCGGCGGCGGGCCAATCCTCAGCCACGCGCGCAGCGCGCCAGCCAGATCCTTCAGTCACAGAAAGACACGATCATGAAGACACTGGCCCCAATCGCAGGCACGCTTGCGTTAATGACTGCCCCCCCCCGCGGCGGCACTGGAATACGGATCGCTGATCGCTGAACTTACCGTCGAAATCGAAAACGACTCGCTTTTCAAATCGACCGACCCCGCGAAAGAGATGAGCGATACCTACGCGACAATAGAGGCCGCCATCACGATGGCAATTGGTGCATCGTCGTCGTTGAATGCGTCGCTGGTGTTCGAGCCGATCACCGACGCAGCAGGTGACCGATTTTTCGAGGATCACGGGCTGTATGCCGAAGAGCTATTCTTTAACCACGATTTTGGCGCAGTCGAGCTGATCTTGGGCAAATTCAACCCCGCGTTCGGCGTCGCATGGGACGAGGCGCCTGGCATCTTTGGCGCCGACTTTGCCGAGGATTACCAACTGACCGAGCAACTTGGCGGCGCGGTGCTGATCCCGTTCGCTATTGGCGCGTCCGAAAATTTCCTATCGGTCGCGTTGTTTAATGCTGACCGCACGATCCTGTCGGATTCTCTGGGCCGCGTGCGCGGGCAAAACAACATTGCTGCGGGCGGCGTCAGTAATACGAAGGGACCAGAAAGCATCGCCATCGCCATGAACGGCGCGTTGGGCGATACGACCTATAACGTTGGCGTGCAGCGCCTTGCGCGCGGCGCGGGCGATACGCATGACCAGACCGGCGCGGTGCTCGGCGTCACGCATACTTACGATTTTGGCATTCCCATCGCGCTGCTCGCCGAGACGGCGTACTTCACTGATTTCGGCGGCACAAACGCATCTGCGCTGTATAGCACGGTCGGCGTTGCCGCGCCGATTGGTCCGGTGACCGTGTCGGGCACCTATTCGGCCCGGGACGCCCGCGGCGCGCGCACTGACCATCTGGCCACGGTCTCAGGCGAGATGGCGCTGGCGCCAAACCTCTTCGGCTCGCTCGGCTATCGGTGGGCTCGCGAGGGTGCGGACAAGAACCAGACCATCGGAACCCTCATTACTTACGAGTTTTGAGAGGGCCGAGGATGCGACAGGCCCAAGTGCGATTTTAGGGCGATAGCGGCGCAGAGGCAGTTGATGATAGGGCGCGAAGGGCATAACCATTTGGTCAAACGCAATTTGACTGGCTCTGCGAGGCTAGCAAAGGACATCATGCGCAGCTCGTCCAACTCAGCATGGATCACGTCGATTAGCCTCGCAGCGCTCGCACTGCTAGTCGGCCCTGCCTTGTCCGGCCCGCTGGACGAGCCGCATCTGCCTATCATCCCCAGGACAGAGGCCGAGGCGGCGCGCATTTCCGGCGCGGTGCGCCCCACCGATGATTTTACCGCGTCCGAACGGTTCGAGGACCTGCCAGCAGGCGCCGCCACGGTGCGCGTGCGCAATTCCGCTGATGCGTTTTCGGACCCGTCGAACAATATCAGCTTCGACGGCGAGTTGAAATTCAAGGTCGGCAATGGCCTCTTTCGCAAGCTGTGGGTGTCCTCGCCGTCCTCGACGCTCGCTTCTGATGGGCTGGGCCCGTTATTCAATGCGCGGTCGTGCCAGAGCTGCCACATAAAGGATGGTCGCGGCCATCCGCCCGAGGGACCGCAGGACAATGCGGTGTCGATGTTTCTGCGCATCTCGATCCCGGACGAGGCCGCGCAGATTGCCGAAATTGAGGAATATCTAGGCACCGCGCCCGACCCGACATACGGCACGCAGCTACAGGATTTCGCGTTGCCGGGCATTCCCGCAGAGTACCGGCTGCAAATCGAATTCAAAGAGATCCCCGTTGCGTTATCCGGCGGCGAAATGGCCAGCCTGCGTGCGCCCACGTACACGGCCGCCGATTTGGGCTATGGCCCAATGCACCCGCAGGCCATGCTAAGCCCGCGTGTCGCGCCGCAGATGATCGGGCTCGGCCTTCTTGAGGCAATTCCGGCAGCGGATATTCTGGCTGGCGCCGACCCGGATGATGCGAATGGCGACGGCATATCGGGCCGCGCCAATATCGTCTGGTCGGCTGAGTTTGACATGCCCATGCTGGGCCGCTTTGGCCTGAAGGCCGGCACGCCCACAATTCGCGAGCAGAGCGCCGGGGCGTTCGCGGGTGATATCGGCATATCAAACCCCATCTTTGCCGATCCCTTTGGCGAATGCACCACCATTCAGGATGCCTGCCAGACCGCGCCGAGTGGCGCCGGCGACGACCGCGTTTATGAGGTGGACGAGACTGGCCTTGATCTGGTGACATTCTACAGCCGCAACCTTGGCGTGCCGGCGCGGCGCGACGTCGATGACCCGCAGGTGCTACGTGGCAAGAAGGTGTTTCAGGATACTGGCTGCGCCGCCTGCCATACGCCAAAATTCGTAACCCACAGGCTAGAGGATCAGCCCGAGCAGAGCTTTCAGTTGATCTGGCCGCACACCGACATGTTACTCCATGACATGGGCGAGGGGCTGGCTGACAACCGGCCTGAGGCGCGCGCGACCGGGCGCGAATGGCGCACCGCGCCGCTATGGGGCATTGGCCTGACTGGACGTGTCAGCGATCACACCTATTTCCTGCATGACGGGCGCGCCCGTTCGCTGCTTGAGGCTGTTTTGTGGCACGGGGGTGAGGCGCAAACCGCGCGGGATACCGTCACCCAAATGCCGCCTGATGACCGCGACGCCCTGATCAAATATCTGGAAAGCCTCTGACATATGCGCCTGATCCCTCTCTGCCTCGCACTTTTGCTGCCCGCCACGACCTTTGCCCAAACTGCGGGGGAGACGGCGCAAATTGCCGTGACGCAGCACATCCTGCCCCGCTACGAGGCGCTCGCCAAGGCGGGCGAGACGTTGGCCACGACTGCGCAATCTGAGTGCAGCCCCGATGCGCCCGCCCTGACGGCGGCTTATAGCGATGCTTTCGACGCGTGGATCGCGGCCAGCCACCTGCGCTTTGGTCCCAGCGAGGCACAGGACCGCGCATTCGCGCTGGCCTTTTGGCCCGATACGCGCGGGATCACGCCGAGGGCCCTGGCTGCTTTGATCGACGGTGCTGATCCGGTGGCGCGTGATCCCAGCGCATTTGCGGGTGTGTCTATCGCCGCGCGCGGTTTCTATGCGCTGGAGTTTTTGCTCTACGATCCCGAAATTCGGGCCATGGGCGAAGCCGAGTACCGCTGCGAGCTGGTGCGCGCGGTGGCAACAGATATCGCGGCGCTCAGCGCGGATATCCTTAATGGCTGGCAAGGCGGTTATGCAGACAAGATTCTGAACACAGGGCAAGGCAGCCCCTATCGCAGCGACGAAGAAGCGGTGCAGGAGTTATTCAAGGCGTTGACCTTCGGGCTTGAAATCACTTCCGATACACGGCTGGGCCGCCCCTTGGGCACTTTCGACAAGCCACGCCCGAAACGTGCGGAGGCGTGGCGCGCGGGCCGGTCCCTGCGCAATATCGCGCTGTCGTTGGCGTCGCTCGATGATCTTGCGGGAATCCTCGCGCAGCGCGATACGGAATTGCAGGCCCGCCTGAAGGATGCGTTTCGGATCGCGATCGCGGATGCAGAGGCATTGGATGATCCGATCCTCGCGGGCGTCGCTGATCCGCTGAAACGGCTTCGGGTAGAATCACTTCAGCAGTCCATCAACCAAGTGCGCGAGATTGTGCGCGATGATTTGGGGCCAGAACTGGGTGTTGCCCCCGGCTTTAACGCGATGGATGGGGACTGACGCCATGGCCAGCAGACGTGGTTTTCTGGCGGGGCTTTTGGCGACGGGTCTTGCGCCTGCCGCGACATGGGCCGACGCGGGCGCGCCCCGCTGGCTGTCGGCGGCGGGGCTGCCAGATGGCGGCTTTGCGCTGTGCGGGATTGGCGAGGATATGGGTCTGCGGTTTCGCATTCCGCTACCGGGCAGGGGACACGCCGCCGCCGCCCACCCCGAGCGGCCCGAGGCCGTCGCATTCGCCCGCCGCCCCGGCACGTTTGCCATCGTCATCGACTGCGCCGCCGGACGCCAGACAGCGCAGATGGCCGCGCCCACAGGACGGCATTTCTACGGGCACGGCGCGTTTTCATTGGATGGTCGCTGGCTCTATACCACTGAGAACGATTTTGAAGCCGCGCGCGGTGTCATTGGTATCTGGGATGCGCAACACGGATATAAACGCACAGGCGAATTTGCCAGCGGCGGCACTGGTCCGCATGAGATACGGCGCATGCCCGGCAGCGATGTACTGGTCGTCGCCAATGGCGGGATCGAAACGCATCCGGCGTCGGGCCGGGCCAAGCTGAACATCGCCATAATGCAGCCGAACCTTAGCTATATCGACAGCGGCAAGGTGACTGAAACGGCCGCTTTGCCGCCTGAGATGCACAGGGGCTCAATCCGGCATATTGCCGTGTCGCAGATCGGCGAGGTGGCTTTTGGAATGCAATGGCAGGGGGATGAGGATGGCCCGGCGTTGGTGGGTTTGCACCGGCGCGGCGGCGCGATCCGCCTGTGCACAGCGCCCGATACGCACCTTCGCGCGATGCAAGGCTATATTGGCAGCATCACCTTTGCTGCCGGGCAACGCGAAGTGGCGGTCACCTCGCCGCGTGGCGGGCTTGTGCAGATGTTCGACACCGGTAGTGCCAAATATCTCCGCAGCGATGCGATGGCCGATGCCTGCGGTGTTGCGGCCTGTACTGGCGGTCTGATCGTGGCGTCCGGCACCGGTGATCTGGTCCGGCTGGGCCGCGACAAGGCGCAGGTCGCCCATCCCGGCCTGATGTGGGATAACCACCTCGTTTCGCTTTAGATCGCCACTAACCATGCTTTTTATTTGCTGATGTCATGAGGATCTCTCATGCTTGGCCGCATGGATATCACTCTCATCAAATCATTTCTCGAAGTTGCGGCCTCCGGCTCTTTTGTGGCGGCGTCCGAGCGGCTGTTCGTCACGCAATCGGCTGTCTCCTTGCGCATTTTGCGACTTGAGGACTCGCTGGGCCGGCCTCTTTTCACCCGGTCCAAGGCGGGGGCGGAGCTGACGCCTGCGGGCCGCGAATTTCAGCATTATGCGCTGAGCCTCATCAAGATCTGGGAGGAGGCGCGCCAGCAGATCGCAATCCCGGCAGGCTATACCAAGACGCTGACAATCGGCGCGCAGTACTCGCTCTGGCCGCGGTCCGGCTTTCGCTGGGTTGACCGCCTGCGAGAGATCATGCCGCAGCTGAACATCCGAGCCGAGGTAGGGATGCCCGACCGCCTGACCCGCCTGCTGACCGAGGGGGTTTTGCACGCAGCTCTGATGTATATCCCGCAGGTGCGACCGGGCCTGTCGGTCGAGAAGGTGATTGAGGAGGATCTGGTGCTGGTCGCGCCCTGGCCCGATCCGACGATGGATCTGGAGGGGCGCTACCTGTTCGTCGACTGGGGGCCGGAATTCGTGCAGTCCCATGCGCACGAACTGCCCCATCTGACCAATCCGGGCCTGACATTCGCGCTGGGGGCTATGGCGACAGAGTTTATCTTGCTGCGCAATTATGCGGCCTATCTGCCCGCCAGATACGTCAAGCGATACCTCGATAGCGGCCAGTTGCATCTGGTGCCCGAGGCGCCGGTATTTCCCTTCCCGATCTGGTGCATCTTGCGAGAAGATTTAGATCCGGAAGTGGCAGAAATGGCACGCTCTGCACTGCTGGATGTGACCCTGAACAACGAGGTAGAGCAGGAACAGGTCCTGGAGAAATGGCGTCAAATCAGTGATATGGACAACATAGCAATCCTTGGCGATTTCAAGGGTATCAAGGGTGAGTAATAAACGTTTCATCCTTGAATGAAATGAATTTAACTTAGGCGTCCGCATTTCATATTTCAGTCTCAGCAGAGATGCTCCCGGTTTGAAAATCAGATCGGGTCACCTTGTTGGGAAAGGAATCACCCCATGAAAAACGCAACCAAACTGGCGTCTGCCACCGCCCTGGCGCTGCTTTTCACTGCACCCGCTTTCGCTCAGAGCGCGATCGTCGGCATTGAAGGCCTGGATGATCGCATCGAAGACATTGAGCGCGACATCTCGCGCGACATGGACGATGGCGAAGACAGCAACCGTTTCGGCAACAACCAGTTCGCCCAAGGCTGGGCTGGTAGCCTGTCGCTGGGTCTGTCGGCCACCGAAGGCAACACAGATACCGCCGATCTGTCGATCGCTGGTCGCCTGCGCTACGGCAACGGACCTTGGAACCACACGTTCGGCTTCGCACTCGAAGCCGCTGAGGACAACAGTGTCCGCAACAAAGAAGAAGCCTTCGCAACCTACGAAGCGAACCGCTACGTCACCGAAGATTTCTACCTCTTTGGTCTGGGCAGCGTGCGCTACGACGGCTTTGCTTCCAACAAGTGGGACGCGTTCTTGGGCGCTGGTCCGGGCTACCGGATCATCAACACACCGCAGACCGCATGGCGCGTTCAGGCGGGCCCCGGCGTGCGCTACATCGAAGATCAGAACGGCAATGACAACACCGAAGTTGCGGGCATTGCATCCTCGCGTCTGTACCAGAAGATCAACGACAACGCCTTCCTGTCGAATGACACAGACGTGTTGTTCTCCGATACCGATACGCTCGTCGTCAACGATCTGGGTGTGACATTCCAACTGACCAAGCGTCTGGCCACTCGGACCAGCCTGCGGACTGAATGGAACAGCGATCCACTGCCCGGCCGCGACGATACCGATACATCGTTCAACGTGTCCCTCGTGGTCGGCTTCTGATCCAAAGCTAGCCATACAGACGACGAAACGGGGCAGAGCAATCTGCCCCGTTTTCGTTTGCATAGGGGAAAATGCAGCTCAGCGCTTTGCCACGGAGCTTTAGATTTCGGTAGAGGTTGCCCTTAGTTAATGAAATGATACGATATAGCTTGTGCCATTTTACGACAGAAGTGGTCGACAGTTTGCCCTGCGGCGCATTCGGGCCCGCCGTCATAGACCACTAACCAAATGCGGAGCGAATAATGCCACGAGACCCCTATGCCGCGCTCGGTTTAACCAAGAATGCAACGGCGGACGAGATAAAGAAGGCATATCGCAAGATTGCGCGCACGAGCCACCCAGACCTTCATCCAGATGATCCCGGCGCGGAGGAGCGCTTCAAGGAAGCAGGCCGCGCGCATGATTTGCTCAAAGATCCCGAGCAGCGGCGCCGCTTCGACGCCGGAGAAATTGATGCGACCGGCGCTGAACAGGCGCCACGCGGCTATTATCGGGATGAGGCACGCAGGCCGGAAAATCCCTATACGCAACGCCGCTCCGCATCAGGTGGCGATCCCTTTGGCGACGGGTTCGACGCGGATGATTTCTTCGCGCAATTCGCACGCAATCGCGGCGCTGGGTTTGGCGGCGACCCGCGCCGTGGCGCACCCGGCGATATGCCGGGGCAGGACGCACAATATCGCCTCGCCGTGTCGTTTCTAGATGCCGCGCGGGGGGCCAAGACACGGATTACCCTGCCAGATGGAAACGCACTGGAGGTAACGATCCCCGAAGGTGCGCGCGACGGGCAAACTCTGCGATTGCGCGGCAAAGGTGGGCCAGGTTACGGCGCAGGCCGGCCCGGCGACGCATTTATCACTCTGGACGTCACCCCGGACCCAGATTTTGAGCGCGATGGCGACGATATTTTGGTCACTTTACCGATCTCAATCGATGAGGCGATCCTCGGCGGCAAAGTTCCTGTGAACACGGTGACAGGCGCGGTGAATGTGACGGTGCCTGTTGGTGCAAGTTCTGGACAGGTGCTGCGTCTAAAGGGTCGCGGTGTCAAAGGACGCTCGGGCAAGGGGGACCAGCGCATTACGCTGCGCATTGTTAGCCCGCCCAAGATCGACGCAGAGCTGAAACACTTCATGGAAGGGTGGCGGGCGAAACACGCTTATAATCCCCGCGCTGGAAAGGAGACATCATGAACAATGCCTTCGCCCCGGAGCAGGTGATCGATGCGATCACTTCGCTCACAGCAGAGCGCCTGAGCCATTTCGAGCGTTTATGCATCGTAACCCCGGTAAATACTTCTGAAGGGCCGCGTTATCACACGCTGGATGTGCGCAGGATTACGCTGTTGTGCGAGCTGACCGACGATTTTGACGTCAACGAGGATGCACTGGTCATCATCATGTCGCTGCTCGATCAGTTGCATGGCGCGCATAGCAAGCTTGAGCAGGTGGTGCAGGCCATCGGCGCAGAGCCCACCGAGATCAAAGTGCGCCTGTCGCGGCGCCTGCATGACACTGGTTTAGCTGACTGATCCATAGGTAAATTTAGGGCGTCGTCGCCCGAAGGTATGCGTTGCAGACCGATCCTGTGCGCGCGAACTTTTATCACACCCATGTCTATTTCAGTCTTGCAAAGCCGTAATAAGCATCCATATACCATCCATATGGATGGAGAAATGAGATGAGCAACATCAGACAGCTGCGAGACAAGACCCCCGATAGCGAGAAAATCACGATCAATCTGGGCTATGTCGACCTCGGCCGGATCGACTTGCTGGTGCAGGAGGGGTTCTACTCCAACCGCAGCGATTTTATCAGAACGGCCATTCGCAATCAGCTAGGCACTCACGAAGTTGCCGTCAGTCAATCCATCGAGCGACACACGATGGAACTGGGCCTGCGCGATTATACCGCTGCCGATCTTGAGGCGGTTCGGGCCGCGGGCGAGATATTGCACGTAAAGGTCGTTGGCCTTGCGCGCATCGCCCCTGACGTCACGCCAGAGCTGGCTTTGGCTACCATCGGCTCCATCACTGTGCTGGGTGCATTGCAGGCCAGCGCCGAGATTAAGAAAGCCCTCGCAGACCGTATCCAATAGGCTTAACAGCCGAAAAAAAGGACGAAAAAAATGAAGAATTTTGCCGCTGGCGCACTGCGCTGGGCGAACGATGACGCACGCGCAAAAGGTTTTGAGGGTGCGAACGACCTTGTTCAGCGCACATTGGCGCAGCACGGGCTTTCCGGCCAGACGGCAGTATCTGGCGGTCCATTGCCATCGATGAATGCGCTGATGGCAGGGCTCGCATCCAAGCAAGGCGGCCTCTCGCCGCAACCAGTCATCATTCCAGAAGGGGCTGAATTCCGGCAAAGCACTCATACTGGCAAATCAGGAAGTCGTCAGTATCGGACCTACATTCCAGCCTCAATCGACGAAGGCGCGCGCGGCATCGTCGTAATGCTGCACGGCTGCACGCAGAACGCTGAAGATTTTGCCGCTGGAACGGGCATGAACGCCTTGGCGGAAACACACCGCCTGATCGTGATCTACCCAGAGCAATCGCGCGGTGATAACGCGCAATCGTGCTGGAACTGGTTCAGCGCCGGCGATCAACGCCGTGATCGAGGCGAGCCTGAGATCCTTGTCGGCATGACCCGTAAGGCGATGGCCGAGCATGGGGTTTCGTCCGACCAGACGTTTGTCGCGGGGCTATCAGCTGGCGCTGCCATGGCTGTGATCCTTGGCGAGACATATCCAGACGTGTTCGCCGCCGTCGGCGCGCATTCCGGTCTGCCATTTGGCGCGGCCAAGGATGTGCCATCTGCTTTTGCAGCCATGTCCGGCACCGCGCAGGAAGGCCCGCGCAGCGCATCCACTGCGGCAGCTACCCGCACCATAGTCTTTCACGGGACGGCAGACGCAACGGTGCATCCGTCAAACGGGGATCGCATTGCACGGGACGCCATGGATCGCGGGCCGCGCCAAACGATTGAGCACGAGGACCGAGGAACTGCGGGGGGCAGAACGTACAGTCGCAAGATCACATCCGCACCGGACGGCACCACGGCGCTGGAACACTGGGCAATCGACGGACTGGGTCATGCGTGGTCAGGCGGCCAGCCTGCCGGGTCCTACACGGATGCCAAAGGCCCCGATGCCAGCGCCGAAATGATCCGCTTTTTCTTTAACGATACCGACAAGGAAACATGAGATGACGAGTATGAAGCTGACATTCGACGCGGTTTCCGAGGCAACGCCCGGACCAAAATGGGTTGCACGCTGGCAGCGGTCGTGGCCCGCCTACGAGGCGTGGTTTGTCGCCCGCGGCGGTGACAATGGCCCATCGGCGCCAGATTGCAGGGACGCGATGCGCGACTACATGCCGGAAATAGTGCCACTCTATGACAGGCTAGTCGCGCTTGCAGGCGGGTCTGATCGTGCGGCGCGCTTCTTGTCCACGTGGTGCCCACCGGCATATCTGGGCGGCTGCTCGCTGGCCGCGTTGTCCGATAAAACCGACGTTCGCCTCGTGCGCAATTACGATCTGTCGCCCGAGTTGAACGAGGGGCTGCTCTTGCGCACCGAATGGACCGGGCGCGCCGTGATGGGCATGATCGAATTCCTCTGGGGGCTATCGGACGGCATCAACGATGCGGGCCTTAGCGTGGCGCTGGCATATGGCGGGCGCGCCCAGACGGGCGAGGGCTTTGGCGTGACGACCATCCTGCGCTATGTGCTCGAGACGTGCGATACAGTTGATGATGCACTGAAAGCGCTGCGGCGAGTGCCGTCTCATATGGCCTATAATCTTGTCCTCGCCGATGCTTCCGGCTGCACGGCCAGCGTTGAGCTAATCCCCGGCGGCGGAGTGCGGGTGATGCCGCAGGCAATAGCGACGAACCACCAAAGCGGCCCTGAACCTGCGGCCCGGCCTGCCTTTACCCGCAGCTACGAGCGTCATGCGCATCTGAAGGATCTGCGCATCAGCCCGCGCCACCTGAATCGGCAGTTTCTTAAGTCGCCGTTGATTCAGGACCGCTATGGCGAAGGGTTCGGGACGCTGTTCACAGCTGAGTATAATCCCAAAGATCGGACTTTGGGCCTGACGCTGAGCGGTGAGAGATGGGATCAGGCATTGGACGCGTTTGAGGAGGGGCAACGCAATGTAGACTACTCCCAATCCGCCGGGCAGATCAGCGCGCCGTCCTATGCAGGGCATGAAGGCGCCGGTATCGACTGGTCCCGCGCGGCCCGGATCGATTGGGCAGCAGTGGGCCTGGATTATGCCGGGGGACGCGGGCGCCCGATACACGCCTATCTTGATGCAGTGTGCGCCATTGGCAGTGAGGCGTCATAGACACGGCAGGCGGGCGATCACCGCCCGCCTTGTCGCTATCCAGCGACGTCCGTGGCGCGTGATAGAGTAATCGCAATCACTTTGCGAATGACGGCAGCTGACGATCGCATCACTCTGCAGATTAGCGGATAACACGTTCGCCCCCAAACGCGCGCGAACTGTGATTAACGTACGCAGTCGAAGGGTCTGGCGTGCATTGGGTGTCTGGTCGTGGAGACACCTCTGAGCTAACTGGTCTGGCTTGGTACTTCCCGGTTAACAGGGAATTTACAGGGAAATTTGGCGATTTTGGGGAGTAGTCCGGCAAAACCAGCAATTCACTGCCTGATTCTAGGCATGATTACAGGGTCTTGCGCGGCATTTCCCTGCTACTTAAAGAACAGGGAATCTTTAGTTTTCTATCAGGGAAAGCTCAGGAGATTGCAGGGAAGGATATGTTGTAAACAGGGTGTGCTGTACCCATGCAGATTATTTGAACGGATGATCATTTCGTCCCGATTGCGACGTCACTCGTCCGGTCCCATCCTCATCAGAGAGGTCCGCAAATTAGGAGCGTCACCGCATAGCCATCACGCCCTAGCCTTGTCTGCTCACCCATGGGAATATCTTTTTTCTTGGTCCAGGCTGCAGACGGTGTTTTGACGAACTCTGACATGCGCTGATTATTGGCAGCAATGAGTCCTGTGGCTCCAGTGTCATCTCGCAGCATTTCTCCTGGATTGACCGAGACAGAGGGAAACGCGCGGGAGGTGACGAAGTAACGTACCCTTCCGCCTTTAGACCAAATTGCCGCTATTGGTTCAGGCCTGAAATCGATGAGCAGCCGAACACTTGCTTCGAGGCTGATGTCGAGTTCGTTTCGCAATCGAACGGCATCTTGCAGGTCCGGCGTGCTGCCCAACAGTGGCAGGATACGGTACGGCGGTGCCAGCAACGAAATCGCAAATTCGTTTGCTTCGGCCTCCTGCTGCTGGTGGCGGCTGCTCCCCGCGTTGACCCGCATATCTTTAGGACTGCATGTGAATCCTGCGCTCTCAAAGATGTGCCGTTCCAGAAGGAAATGGCCCAATTCATGAGCCACGGTAAAATTGGCGCGCCGATTGCCTTTGAGGGTATTTGCCAGAATCGACCCTCTGCTGCGTACCCTGTCCGTGAGCAGCATGCCTTCCAGTCCGTCAAGCAGACACAATCTGACCTCTCCGATTCCGAGTTCCTTCGCAATCCTGACCACGGGGATGCTGCATTCAACCGGTCCCAGTTGATCATGTATCGCTTTAGCGAGTGCACGGGGATGATGAATGTCGGAAAGCGCTACTCGGTCAAGATTCAATGGGTCTGGATGCCTCAGGCTGCTTCTGTCGCATGGTCTCAATCATTTGCTCTACGATTTCACGGTCTCGTGGCGAGAGGTCTTCAAACCCACGGTTCAGTCGGCCCACCTGAAGGTCTTTCTGGCTCGGCACGTCGCTCTCTCCTGTGAGGACGTCGATGCTGACGCCGTAGTGCGAGGCGAGCTTGCGCACCAGGTCAAAGGAGGGGTTTTTGCTATGCCCCTTCTCCAGTTCCCAGACATGGGCTTTTGACAGGCCGACTTGATCGGCCACCATTTGCAGCGATTCTCCGGTCTTTTGCCGCAAGCTGAACAATTGTTCACCGATTTGCATTGGCTTCTCCCAGCCGTAAGTTTTGTCTGACACCTTGATACACCCACATTTGACGGATAGCCAGTCGTATGATACATCTAACTCCAGAGGCCGATTCATTGAGTCAATCGGCGAGCAAAGAGGAAAGCCATCATGGCCCTGAAGAACATTAACCACCTCGCCATCGGTGATCTCACGCCTTGGGCGCGCAATGCCCGGACGCATTCGAAGAAGCAGATCCGCCAGATTGCCGACAGCATCGAGACCTTCGGGTTTACTAATCCGGTGTTGATTGACGAGCGCCATACAATCCTTGCAGGTCACGGGCGGGTCGAGGCAGCGAAGCTTCTGGGGATGCGGGAGGTGCCTTGTCTGCGGCTGGATCATATGACGGAGAAGGAAAAACGCGCCTATGTGCTGGCCGACAACAAGCTGGCGTTGAACGCGGGTTGGGATGAAGATCTTCTTGCCGCCGAACTGGGAGCACTGATGTCGGATGACCTCGACTTTGATATCGGCCTTACCGGGTTTTCAATCCCGGAAATCGACAGCTTGATGGAGGCGGTGGCACCAGAGGAGCCAAGCGATCCGGAAGATGATGTTCTGCCCGCCGAAGCCCCAGCGCGCGTGCGCTCAGGCGATATCTGGCAACTGGGGCGGCATAGGTTGGTTTGTGGCGATGCGCTGGACCCGGAGGTGGTCGCGGTCTTGATGTCAGGGGAGGCTGCCCGAATGGTATTCTCGGATCCGCCCTATAACGTGCCGATCGAGGGTCATGTCGGTAATTCCGGCAAGATTCAACACCGGGAGTTCGCGATGGCATCGGGAGAGATGTCGTCACAGGAGTTCACCGCATTCCTGACGACCGCTTTCCAAAACCTGTCCGACCAAAGCGTTGATGGCTCCATCCACTTCATTTGCATGGACTGGCGGCACATGGCCGAGATTCTGCAGGCAGGGCAGGGGGTTTACGCCGAGATGAAAAACCTCATTGTCTGGGTCAAGGACAATGGGGGTATGGGAACCTTCTATCGCTCGCGTCACGAACTAATCTTTGCGTTTAAGAAGGGCACAGCCGCCCACATCAACACCTTCGAGCTCGGTCAGCATGGGCGCTACCGCACGAACGTCTGGCAATACCGCGGTGTGAACACCATGCGGGCAGGGCGGATGGAGGAGCTGGCACTGCATCCCACAGTGAAGCCAGTGCAGATGATTGCCGATGCGATCCGGGATGTCTCTGGTCGCGGTGATATTGTCCTGGACATATTTGCAGGCTCGGGCTCGACGCTGATTGCGGCTGAGAAGACCGGCCGCAGGGGATATCTTTGCGAACTTGATACGATCTACTGTGACCGTATTCTGACCCGCTGGGAGGGGTATGCCAAGGACAATGCCGAGCAGATCCTCTGCGGCTGGACACCGCCTGCGTCGGTACACTCGCTAGAGGCGGCGGAATGAAGGACCGCAAGCTCATGTTGCCTGCAAGCCCGCCTGAAGCGGGATATGAAGTTGGCTTCGGCAAGCCGCCAGCGGGCACAAGGTTCATGCCGGGACAGTCCGGTAATCCGAAGGGACGTCCACGCGGTGCCAAAAATAAACGCCCGGCGCTTAATGACGAACGGCTCAAGGGCATCATTCTCGAGGAAGCCTATCGGAACATCACCGTGCGTGACGGGCATCGTAATGTGTCGGTACCTATGGCGCAGGCTGTGGTGCGGTCAATGGCGGTCAATGCTGCAAAGGGCCAGCACCGCGCGCAACGGCTCTTTGCGGAGATACTTTCCAGCACAGAACGTCAAAATAAGGCTCTGGCCGACGCATGGCTGGGCACCGCAATAGAATATAAGGTGGAATGGGAGCGCGAGCTGCATCGCCGCGAGATGCTCGGCATCACTGACCTGCCACCGCCGCTGCCGCATCCTGACCAGGTCAAGATCAACATGAGTACCGGTCTGGCCCACATCGAAGGTCCTGCAACCAAAGATCAGGTCGGCGAGGTTGAAATGTGGCGGGACCGGCAGCGCATGTTTGAGGAGGAACTGGAAGCTACTCTCAGGGCATTAAAGCGTGCCAGAAAACCTGAGCGCATCGCCATTCTGCAGGAAGAAAAAGAGCAGGTCGAAAAGGTATTGGAAGTCATTGAATCACTGCTCGACAAGATTGAGTGGAAGAATGGGATCAGCGCGACAAAACTCTGATTTTTTGACTATGATGGCAGAGCGGCTTTGTTGCGTTCGACGGGGTATTCAAAAGCTGCGAGACAATTGGCGATGTCCTCGATTTCGCATGGCAACTCTCGTTCGAGATGAACCTTACCCCTGCTATCGACGATGCACAGCGCACACGACCGAAGCGACACATCTAATCCAACATAATATTCCATCTTCTGACTCCCTTGTTCACAGATATGCTGTGATCTGCCCTTTCGCCATACTTGGCGACGTTAGAAGGAATTGGGCTTGAAGCTGGGCCGCTTTGAGAATTCCTCGTTTGCGGCCTGAAACCAAAAGGCGTGCATGCTAACCTGATGGAAACACGGCACTTGCATGCCGCATTGTCAGCAATTCCTGTAAAGACTGATCGCAAGGACGCTTGCGGCATTGCGCTTGGCGGCGCCGTAGGATCTCAATTTGTCCGTAATGATCCTTTTGGGAACGAAGCCCCAGCGTTTCATCAGCTTGACCAAAAGTCGCTTTGCCGCGCGCTTGTCTCGCCTCGATTGCAGGATTTCCTCAAGAACCACGCCGTGTTAGTCGACAGCACGCCACAGCCAGTATGACCGGCCCGCGATCTTCACGACGACTTCGTCTAGGTGCCAGACCTCGCCGGGGTGCGGCTGCCGTCGCCGCAGAACGTGGGCGATCAGGGGCCCAAACCTGACGGTCCAGCGCCGGAGCGTCTCGTACAAAACCTCCACGCCACGTTCCAGCATCATCTCCTCGACCTCGCGCAGGCTCAAGTTGAACCGGGCGTAGAGCCAGACAACATGAGCAATGATCTGGGGCGGAAACCGGTGGCGTTTTTAGCTGATTTTCACTGTCTGCATCGACACCGCCTAAGACCAGATCAATGAACCAGCAACCTCAGGCCCGTTAATGTGACAACATCGCCCTTCGGCCTTTCGTGGGCCTTTGAAACGAGCGGCATGCTATTGACATTGCTTTGGATGTAATGTGTGATATCAAAATGATGATTTTAGAATATAATATCGGCTAAAGATGGACATGTGTGTCGGGGTGCGACATGTAAATCTGGCAAGTTGAGAGATGCGCGCCTAACGGCGAGAAGGCTAAACTTCATTAAGGAGCGAATTATGATGGGAAAATCTATGAAGTGTTCTGGTGCAGACTTTCCGGGTCTCAAATCAAGGGAGTTATCGTCCCGCGCCCAAAAGGTCTTTCCTGGTGGCATCACACGCTCTACTGTAGAACGCGATCCATCGCCGTGCTATATTTCTAAAGGTTCCGGCGCATATTTGACTGATGTCGATGGTCAGAAATTTCTCGATCTCAGCAATAACTTCACCACATTAATTCATGGGCACGCCTATCCACCTGTGATCGAGGCGGTTTCGCGCGTTCTTCAAGATGGCACTTGCTTTTCCAACCCAACAGCCCATGAAGTTGCTTTGGCAGAGCTCTTAGTCAGTCGCATACCGGCGATCGACAAAATTCGTTTTGTAAACACAGGCACCGAAGCCGTCATGTTCGCGATCAAGGCTGCGCGCGCATTTACTGGTCGACCAGGCGTCGCGAAGTTTGAGGGGTCGTATCACGGGTCATATGATTGGGCCGAGGTCGGCCAAGTAGGGAACCCCTCGACCTGGGGGGATGCAGACTCACCTGTCCCTGTGCCGGCATATGAAGGCATGCCGACGTCGGTCGCGGACGATTGCCTAATTCTTCCTTTCAACGACCCGGACCAAGCGCGACAGCAAATCGCTGCGTCGGCTGATCGGCTCGCGTGTATTCTGCTTGACCCAATGCCAAGTTGTGGTGGGCTGAATCATCCAGATCCTGAATTTATTGCGGCAGTTGTTGAAACAGCGCGCGAATACGGGGTGCTCGTGATTTGTGATGAGGTGCTCAATCTACGCCAAGGTTACCAAGGCGCTTCAGCACGGTACGGCATTGAACCGGACCTTATTACAGCTGGCAAGATCATTGGCGGAGGATTCCCGATAGGGGCAGTTGGCGGGTCAAGTCGAGTGATGAGTGTCTTTGACGGGTCGAATGGGCCTGCGAAAGTTGGGCAAGCCGGCACATTCTCCGCAAACCCGGTTTCTATGGTCGCTGGCTATGCATGTATGGAGGCATTGGACGAAACAGCCTTTGCACGCCTCGACAGTATGGGCGACCGTCTTCGTTCCGGTCTAAGTGACGTCATAAGCCGGCGTAATGTGCATTATGTAGTTAGCGGAGCTGCATCGCTATTTCGCATTCATAACAAAGCAACATTACCTGAAAATTATCGGGAAGCGCACACAACGCCGGACGAAGCAAAAAACATGAGCGATATGAAGCGATATTTTCTCAGCCAGAATATCATATTACCCATAGGAAGAGCGGCGTGCTTGTCAACCGCGATGACTGATGCAGATATTGATGGGATTGTGGAAGTTTTTGAGAAGTTTTTAAATCTTGAGCCACAATGAGTAACGAAATTTTTCTGAATTAGATTGAGCCACAATCCTGTTGTCAAAGCCGTTCCCTGAAAAATCGGTTCCCATAATCTATGCTCTAAAAGTCAAGAGGACACTATCTTTATGCAGTCAGAATCATATCGAATTGGCGTCGATATTGGCGGAACGTTTACTGATTTGGTAATTGTAGGGAACACTGGTAGTGTTTACGCATTCAAAGTGCCATCAAACGCTGCCAACCCGACTGACGGGGTTATAGCCGCTATCGAACTTGCTGCCCGTTCTCAAAACTGTTCAGTTGAAAAATTACTTAGCGAAACCGAGCATTTTGTGCACGGGTCTACTATCGCCACCAATACTCTACTTGAGAGGAAGGGTTCTTGCGTTGGGTTGCTGACAACAAAAGGGTTTCGGGATAGCTTGGAAATTAGGCGTGGGCTACGCGAGAATGTTTGGGAACATCGGACTCCGGCTCCCGAGGTCCTTGTGCCACGATATCTTCGGCTACCAATTGACGAACGGGTTTCTGCCGACGGGCAAATCATTCGCGAGGTTGACGCGACCACTGTAAGCGAAGCTGCCGAAGTTTTCAGACAAGAAGGGGTCGAAGCAGTCGCCATCTCATTGCTGCATTCTTATCGCAACCCGAACAACGAGTATGCAGTTTGCGAGATGTTAAAGCGGCATCTGCCCGACGTATGGATCACTTGTTCATCCGACGTTGCGCCTGTCGTTGGGGAATACGAACGGACGTCGACAACAGTGGTAAACGCCTACGTTGCGCCTAAGGTTATCCCGTACTTGCGTGCATTGAACGGACGGTTGAACAAACTGGGCCTCCCGAAAGAGGTCCTCATTGTTCAATCCAACGGAGGCGCAATTTCGGTGAAAGAGATTCGTGAAAAACCTGTGGAGTTGATCTTATCAGGCCCGGCAGCTGGAGCTGGAGCGATAAAGTATTACTCGAACAGCATTGGCTCGGACGACATTCTATCGATAGAGGTCGGCGGTACGAGCTGTGATGTAATGCTTACGCAAAACGGCGTGACGGGCATGACAGATCGGCTGGAAGTGGATGGCAATCATCTCATTGTTCCCGCCGTTGATATCGAAACGGTGGGCGCTGGGGGAGGGACCATCGCCTACGTGGACAAGGGCGGACTGTTGCGCGTAGGGCCGGAAGGTGCCGGAGCGGTTCCCGGGCCAGCGGCATATGGATTGGGTGGAGTCCGACCGACTGTTACCGACGCTCAACTCGTTCTTGGAAGATTGAAACCCGGCCCTTATGCGGGTGGGGCGATATCGCTAGACCTCAGCAAGGCGACCAATGCGATAAAAGAGCATCTAGCCGATCCTTTGGGGTTAAGCATTTGCGATGCCGCTGCTGGTGTGATCCAGCTGGCTGAACAACACATGCAGCATGTCGTGGAGCGAGTATCAGTGGAGCGTGGCCACGACCCAAGACTTTTCACGCTCGTGGCAGCTGGAGGGGCAGGACCATTGCACGCGCCGGGTGTCGCGCGAGCCCTGAACTGTGCTGGCATTTTTATTCCACGATTTGCTGGCGTATTTTGCGCATTTGGCATGTGCAATACAGACATAAGGCATGACTACACGTCAACTTGGCTCCGAGATCTTGATGATGATGACGACCATGATTGCGAAAAGCTTCGCGGTGAGTTTACCCGCCTTGAAGAAAATGCACAAAAGATCTTGTTGCGTGAGGGGTTTCCAAGCGAAAAAATCGTTGTGAAAACTGGCTATGATCTACGATATTATGGCCAACAGTGGACGGTCGCGGTGGACGTCCAGACGATGGATCCGGATCTAATCCGAGATGCCTTTGAGGTAGAGTATGAACGCCGATATGGCTACGCTCAACCTAAAGGTCAGATTGAAATTGTAAATCTGCGGATTTCAGCAACAGGCATACTTCCAAAGGTTTTGCCTGAAACCCCCTCGGTTACGCTCGAAACAGCTACTCCGATCGCGAAACGTCCGGTTTGGATCAACGCGCAGATTGGAACAGTTGATGTCGATATCTATGATGGGCGAAAGCTGCAGTTGGGTCATATGGTTGTCGGTCCGGCAATTATTGAAGAAGATACCACAACAATTCTCCTCAGCCAGGGCGACCACATGCAGATAACATCCGCGGACGGGTATTTAATTCGCCCTGAATATGACTCGAGCCTGATATAATGCGCCGGCCTGTCTCATTTTTAGAATCCAAATCACCTAAAAGCAGGTAAAATGTCTATGACCCGTATTACTGAAGACCCGATTTTAGTGTCGATCATACAGCGCCAACTGGATCATATCAGTCTTCAGATGGGCCTAGTGATGACGCGGACTGCCAGAAGTCCGATTTTCAGCCAGAGTCATGACTTTTCTTGTTTTCTCAGCAATGCGCATGGAGAAACTGTCGCGCAGGCAGATGGTATACCGATTCACACCGGAGGCGGCGGCTTCGCAGTTCGGGCTGTGCTGCGGGACTTTGCCGACCAAATATTCCCGGATGACGTCTTTATTCTCAGTGATCCATACGTCGCAGGAGGAAATCATCTTCCGGATTGGACGGTCATACGTCCGGTCTTTGTGGATGATCGTCTTTTCGGTTTTTGCACCAACCGGGCACATCAATCGGATATCGGCGGTGGCGCGGCAGGAACATACAACTCCGCAGCAACCGAGATCTTTCACGAGGGTATTCGGCTCCCGGTATTAAAACTAGTCGACAAAGGGCAATTACGACAAGATCTTTGGAACCTTCTGTTGTTGAATTCCAGAAGCCCGGACCTTCTGGACGGTGACCTCGGGGCGATGCTTGGGTCGACGCGCATCGGAACTGAGCGGTTCCAGGCGCTTATCTTACACCACGGGTCCGAACGCTCGGCTCGTTGCCTAGAAGCGGTGCTTGATTACGGTGAAAGAAGCATGCGTCAGGCAATCTCGTCTCTGCCGAACGGCAGCTGGACTGCCAGCGATTTCAGTGACACCGATTGTTTTGAAACAATAGAGGTAGAGACGCGCGTCAAGATTACGGTCGAAAACGATTCCCTCATTGTAGACTTCACTGGTTCCTCGCCTCAGGTGCGCGGCTTTAAGAACAGTAGCGTTGCAAACACCCATTCCGCTGTTAACGTCGCTATCGCCGCATTCTTTGATGAGTCGATGCCTCATAACGAAGGGATTTCCCGGCCGGTAAAGATAATTGCACCGGAAGGAACTCACTTAAACGCGCTGCCTCCGGCAGCAATGACGATGAATACGATTTACCCCGCAGGTGATATAATCAACGCATGTTGGAAAGCGCTTGCTCAAATAGATCAGGAGAGGGCGTGTGCAGGGTGGGGGAAAATCTCGTATTCAGTTTCCTCCGGACCAGATTCAGTCGGGCGTAATTTTACCCTTTATCATTGGCATGCTTGCGCCGGCGGGGGCGCAGTACGTGGGCGCGATGGGTTCCCGTCCATAAGCCATCAAGCTACGTTGGGAGGAATGGTAATTCCTAATGTTGAAACGTATGAACAATCCTATCCATGTCGAATTCACCAACAGGAATTTCGGATCGATGCCGCTGGCGCTGGAACATTTCGTGGTGGATGTGGCATTTCCTATGAAATAGAAGTGTGGGCAGACACGCAACATTCCTTGAGAGGTGAAGGCAGCCGAAAGCCGAGCGGTTTCGGAGTGGCCGAGGGCCTAGATGGCGCAAAAGGTGAATTTCACGTATTTGAACTTGATAGCGGCGATGAAATCGCATCCCCACAATATGGCATTCAGAATTTGGGACCCAAGCGGATAACAATTGAATCGTCTGGTGGAGGCGGTTGGGGAGATCCCCTGAAACGTGATCGACTGGCCGTAATGCGCGATGTTCGTGATGGAATAGTTTCCCGTTCCGCTGCAGAGAATCTCTATGGAGTAAAAATATAATTGACCTTTTTTGATCCTGAATAGAAATCTCTCCAAATGTAAGTTGCGCAATCGCAATTGGGTCACGTATAGTTAGGCTCAGGACCCATTAAATGCCTTGCTGCTGATTTGTCGTCATGATTCACGGACCCCAATGATTTGGGGGAACGTTGAGCAAACTTTACTGGCTGAGGCTGCGCCGACGACCTGATCTGTCACCCGTTGCCTGCCTGATCGTAGGCCCTCGAGGTCCCGCAGGGACGTGGTTCCGATGATGTCGTGCTCAGGACCGTCGCTGGCATCCGTCAAGCACGCCTATGAGATGGGCACATCGGAATTGCATCGAACTAGCATCATGTCGGCAGCCAAGCGCTGACCACGGACCGAAGCATGTGCCCAAAGGATCTCATTCAGGGCGGCTTGAAGATCAGGAACGAACACCAATAGATGCCGCTCTCCTGCTTCGGCGGGATCAATCTTTTTGCGAAAAATGTCTTGACTGGGACGGACCCGTTACCGAAGTCCTGAACCTAAGCTAAGCTTTGTTGATGGCTTGGATGCCCCTTGGAGAGCTTTGATGGGGTGGCCCGGTACGAATGTTATTGTATGGTCGGTCTCTTGGCCTATTGGCATGATGCCTTTTTGCCGGTGGGCGGTAATCCCTGGCGGTCAGAGAGCTCAATACCAAGATCGCGCGAAATTCAGATTCGCGTTGTTGTGCTCAACCGTTTTACGACTCTTGGTATACCGAGACCTCGAAGAAATCATTCCTGAACGAGCCATGATCAATATCATGCCACGTTGAACCGCTTGGTGGTAAATTTTCACCTCTGATTGGTGTAAATGCCCAGCTCAGAAAGAAAGCAACAGCCCTCTCATGGCGGATATACGACACCTACATAAAGGTTGCGAGGCTAATTGACCTATCTATACCGCGCAGTTGATTGTAACGGGAAAAGCCTTGATTTTATGCTGTCAGAGCGACGCGAAACCGCCTCGGGGCGAGTGTCATTCAAGCGTGCGTTGGTACAATCAGTGTCCCGTATCGTATTTCTACCGATAAGAGCGGTGCAAATCTGGCCCTTCTTCAGACAAAACTGGATCGCTGCGTCGGAAAATACCGCAGGCCGACCGAGGCTACCGCCACGCGGCGCGAGCCAATCATCTTCTTGTTTAAACAGATCATCAAGGACCCGCGCTTGCGAAGCGACGAAGTGTGGCTAGTCCAGTTCGTCGTGCGATAGCGGGCGGGTGTCGGCTTGCTGATCCAACCCGTCTAACCGCATGGATTCGCAATGTGATTCCTTCGCGAATAGAGTTCTGCAACAACGCCCAAAAATAGCTTCACTTATTTAGCTGGTTGGCCGCTGAGACAATGCTCTCAATGTAGTCGAGAGATTGCGTAATATCCTGTCTGATTTCTTCCTTGACTGCTGGGGCATCCTTTTTCTCAACGGCCACCGCAATCCTTTCGCGCCAGTCACCACGATCAGCGGATGTTGATAGGATGTAATAGGGAAAAAGAAGGTTTAGGTAAGGTCCGGTTTTTAGCCAGAGAGAGCTTATAATTCTAATTAAATCCGGCATATTGCAAGTATTATACAGTTCAAATTGAAACTCGTGCACTAAAGCAAGGTCGGCACGACGATTCTCAACGTCCCGAGCCTCTTTTATTTTAGCGGATATCTTTCGCAAATTATTGGCGACTTCCGGCGTGCCCCTGAGGGCTGCTCGTTCTGCTGCGAAGCATTCAATATGCAGACGGATCTCCTTGATTTCTCTAATCTGTTCGGGTGTGTAAAGTGGTATGTATGCGGTTTTATTTGTTTCGCTTTGCAAGACCCCCTCGGATATCAAACGATAGAGGGCTTCACGAACTGGTGTGGCACTAATTTCCAGGTCGCTTGCCAAATTTCGAATCGAGATTTTCTCACCTGGCCTAAACTGGCCGCAACGGATTAATTCACCTAGTCGACTGTAAACTCGGTCTCTATGAATATTTTGTTTTGGGGTGATCACAGAATAAACCTTTTCAAGCTTGTCGTTGTATACAGTAATTGTTGTTGGCCCTACTAAAGGTATCAGGGCCCCAATGATTGACGGAGCTGATATTGAGTGCCTCTGTGACATTTAGCGCGGGCATGTAGAGTTTCCCCATCAGTTGGCTTCGTTGCACAAATCGGATGATGCCAGGACTTTTCCTTTCCCCAGACGGACGTATTGTACAGCCTTTGTGACAGGTATGCCAAGAGCGGTAAAACGGGAGAGTAAGGTGATGCAGAATTGGATTCCCTCAACCTGCCAATCAAAGTTTCGGGCCATGACAGGTAGGCTTAACATTTTGATGCAGTTTATCTTCGTTTCCGACGCGGCGCCAGCGGTGGCACCTACACGATCAAGCGCAAAGTCAGTTGGCCGCATTGGCAGCCGACGCAGAACATGATCAATCAAGACCCGGAACTCTACGCCGATATCGCCAACGGTGCACCGATGTTACCTCATCTTCTCGACCAGATCCTGCGCGATCGGCAGATCGGCAGCGTGACTGCGGATGGAGCATACGACACGCGCAGATGCCACAACGTCATCGCTGATCGTGGAGCCTCTGCGGTCATCCCGCCGCGCAGAAATGCCCAGCCATGGAAGCCAACCACCGCCGGTGCCATCGCCAGGAACGATGCTTTGCGCGCATCAAAGTATCTGGGTCGGGCACTCTGGCAGAACTGGAGCGGCTACCACCGCCGGAGTCGCGTCGAGACAAAGATGCATTGCATGAAACTGCTTGGTCAGCGCCTGATAACACGGGACTTTGACCGACAGGTCGCCGAAGTTCAGTTGCGCATCTTGATCCTGAACGGTTACACCGCACTTGGCATTCCTGTCACGAAAGCCGCGGGATAAATCAGTCTGGGGAAAGGGGAGAACCGTCCGTCAGCTGATTTGCGCAACAGAGTCAACACACTCTATGCCACGTCAGAGCAGGCTCACCGGACGCTTACAATGATTATTCAAATCGCTACAGGAGACTTGGCAGGAACAGTGTTATACTAGGAAATGCTACGAGTATGGCAAGCACAGCGAGGTCTGCCAATAAGAACGGTGCACAGCCTCTGTAAATATCCGTCACGGACATGTTGAACGTTTTAGGAATTACTGCCTTCATGGCGAACACATTTAAGCCTATAGGAGGCGTCACTGCACCAATCTCTGTCAATTTGAGCGCGATAACGCCAAACCAAATCGGATTGTAACCAAGATCAATAAGAACTGGCACAACAAGGGGCAGAGTCATTGCATAGATCCCTACGGGAACCATAAACATTCCAAGCACAAACATGACTGCCATGATAATCGACAGCGTCACAAAAGGCGGGACATCCATCGAGATCAGACTGGAGGTAATAACATTTGGCAAGGTCGTGAGCGCGATCACACGGCTGTAGTATAACGCGCCGATCACAAGAAAAAACAGCATTGCAGTCGTGCGAGCTGACTCATTCATAGCGCTATTGACATCACCAACAGTTCTGAATGCACGTAGAAAAATGGCAAGCAAAAGACTGATGACAGCACCGACCGCTGCGGCCTCAGTTGGCGTAACAATCCCTCCATATAAACCGCCCAATACCGATCCGGCGATCAAAAAGATTGGCCACATCTCGACTACAGTCTTTGAGTGTCCGCGACCCTGCAAAATGTCCTCACCGGCTTTGTTCTTTGTGGGCGCATATTCGGGCCTTCTCTTCACCAACAGCACGATCACTGCCGCGTAGACCACAACAGTCATAAGTCCAGGGATCACCCCCGCCGCAAAAAGTTTCGCCACGGACTGCTGCGTGAACAACGCATACACAATCATCATAATGCTTGGTGGAATCATCGATGCAAATGTACCTGACGCAGCGATGCATCCGGCAGACAATGCGCGATCGTATCCAAATTTGTCCATTTCCGGAAGCGCCATTCTTCCGAACATGGCCGTAGTTGCGACCGACGAGCCCGAGATCGCCCCAAACATACCACAGCTTATGCAGGTCGCTACCATCAGTGAGCCCGGCAGACGTCGCGTCATTGTATAAGTGCCCAGATATGCGCGTCGCGCCAACCCCCCGTTGGCGCAGAAAGCCCCCATCAGAATAAAGAGAGGTATCGCAGCCCATGTTGGTCGCGCTACGGAACCATACGCAGCCTGCCCCAAAAATGAGATTGCTGCGTCAACACTGAGGATTAGAAAAGACGCCAAAAAACCGGCGAGAATAAAGGAAGAAGCAATGTTTACGCCAATTGCCATAAGCGCAAGCAGTGTCCCTATGCATATTATTCCTACGGTTACTGGATCCATAATTGAAATCACTTTCCTGCCTGGCAAAGTACGCTAGTGCGTCTCGAGAAAGAATTTGGTGCGAAGGACAGTGAGCCTAGTTCAAGGTCGCGCGGCAGCTGCCAACGAGGCGCCCTTGCTAAGGTCTAGCAAGGGTTCGCAATGTCTCAATTGCTAGCAGAAGCACACCAAAAGCCATCACAAACTTTGCCGGCCACAGGGAAAACGAAATCAAACCTTCTGTCGACGCTTGCGAACGGTACGCCCCAACGCCATTAACAAAGACTGCCCAAAAGAGAATTATTACCGCAAGTAAGGAAAGCATTCTCGCCAAAACTTCTACAACATGACGCGGACTACTTGGCAATTTTTCCACGAAATACTCGAGGCTCACGTGTTCGTTGCCTTCCTCACAAGCAGCAAGTCCGAGTGCAATAACGATCATCATCGCAAAGACACTGAGTTCGATCAATGATTGAAGTGGGGTAAAGAAAGTTCGCCATATCACATCAACCACAAGCAAGCCGGCCATGACCATCAGAAGCCATCCCGCAACGATCGTACATTTATCGTTTATTGCGCTTAGAATTTTCGAAGCCTGAGCCCCCATCGCACGCCGCCTCCGGTAGATATTTTTTTTGTGACACCAGCACTAAGCCGAGCGCTGGTGTTTCTCAGGAACAATCAGTTTTGAGAGCGCGTTAGCGTTTCACTATAGATTTCCATTGCCAGATCCAAAACACTTTGGGCATCTTCAAGGCCAGCGGCCGATGCTTCTTCGACCCAAAGTGTTCGCGCCTCTGTGAGGCTGTCAGGATCCCCCCAACTCTGCAAATCCTCCTCTGACATCTCAGTAATGGTCACGCCGGCGGCTGTTTGCGACTGAATGATCTTTGCACGCTCCGTAGCCATAACTTCGCCGAATGCGTCCTCTGCCTCCAAAGACGCCTTGATCCAGCCATCCTGGACTTCGGGTGATAGACCGTCAAAGTAATCTTTGTTTGCGACGTGAATCATCGGGCTAGCCATCCAGAGGTCAGGCGCCATGAGAAGGTGCGGCGCTGGCTCATAAAACTTCATATTATCGATGCCGTCGTAGTTCGTCAGTACACCGTTAATGACGCCAGTCTGCAAGGAGATATAGATATCGGCCCAAGGCACAGAAACCGGCGATGCGCCGCTAGTGGCCAAGTACCGAAGTAGCCATTTATTTCCGGCTCGGAATTTTTTGCCTTCAAGGCCGGAAAGCTCAGAAATAGGTTCCTTTGAAGCAAAAGCTAAATGCAGCAATGGCGAAATCATGATGAGCTCAAGATTCCTCTTTCCCAGCTCTGCTTTGAATGCAGGGATGCGCTCATATGCCTGACGATAAAAATACATCTGATCCTCATATCGGTTTGGTCCGATGGGAAAGAGGTCAAATATCGATTGAGCGATGAAGACGGTCGGATGGGCTCCTACCCAGGTAGTACCAAACTTTACGACATCATTCCCCACAAGTTCGACGGTTTCATGATGTGTACCGATTAGGCCGCCAAATAGTGGTTGAATAGAGATATCGCCGTCTGTGTAAGACTCCACAGCCGGAAAGTACGTATCAGTTAGAAACTGGCATTTGGCACATATCGCAGGATCTTCAGCAGTGTACTGTATAACATCCGCATTTACCAACGTCGGGCTGATCAGCGACAAAGCGAGCGCGAACATCCGAGCATTTCTGTTCGTAGTGTGGGCACTCCCTGGAGGCAATAATTTATTTAACTTTACTAACATGACAGTTCTCCTTTTTGATCGTTGCTATCTTGTTCAACCTAAGGGACTTCCCTCTGCTGCGCTTTGAGTGCATTCTTATATTTATAACTTTTGGTATTTCAAAGAAACATATCAATAATTAGGCTACGCTTATCTAACTCCCAGAAAGATCAGATATTTTTGAGCAGTGGATGACAAACGGATATTTGGAAACTTGTCACTTTATCTTACAGCAGACACTTCTAGGTGACTGAAGTTATGTTCCTTTTGCCTGCTGATCCCCATAGGATCCGAGGAGAGAGGAATCGAAGAAGGTATCGCCCGCTTTGAGTTGGGCGATAATGTCTCGAAGATCGTTCAGATATTCATCGACAACTTCGCCAAATGCGAGACTGATAATACCCAAATTTATCGCCGGGGGGGTGGGGGACGGCGTCACTGTGTACCAGCCATTTTGGGCCAGGCCTGCAGCAATGTCGTTAATATTCTGGGTGTTGCTACCATAGCTCATGACGGTAAGCTCGGGATTGCTATAAATGAACAACCCTTCAATTCTAGGAATTTCGCGAATAAGTTTTTCCCGAACCCGCCATATTTGTTCGGCAATACCGCAATAACCTTCATTCCCTAGAAATCGCATAACCGCCCATGCAGCGGCGATGTTAGCACCTGAGTGGGTTCCTGCGAAGGTTTCCGTGATGTACCGCCCGCGCGACCAGTTGTCGAATTCGAAGGTCTGATATTTTCGGTATTCTGCACTGGAAAACGCGACGATAGAAGCCCCCTTTGGAGCAAATCCATATTTGTGTAAATCTGCGGAGATAGACTTTACGCCTTTTACACGGAAATCCCATGGAGGAATTTGATGTCCATTCTGCTCTGCGAAAGGCGCCAAAAAACCCCCAATACACGCGTCGGTGTGAAACCAGATATTTCGAGATTCCGCAAAAGCAGCCAGCTCACTTATTTGGTCGTACACGCCTATGGTAAACTGAGGCGCTGAGCCTGCCAAAATAATGGTTTGATCGTCAAGTGCCGATTTCAAGGCGTCGATATCTGTTCTGAAATCACTCCGCGGCTTAATGCGCACGACCTCAAGGCCCAAATAATTTGCCGCTTTGTCGAACGAAGGGTGAGCGCTGTGCGAAATGACCATCCTGGGTCTAGTGACCTCAGGACGGTTAACCTTTGCCCAATCCCTTGCGGTTTTGAGCGCGATGAAGATACTTTCGGTCCCTCCTGACGTCACGCTGGCCGCCCCATTTTCTGCGTGAAATAGGGACAATGCCCACCCGACCAAGTCCGCTTTGAATTTCGCTATAGAAGGAAAAGCGCTCGGCCCAAGTGCGTTAGTTGCATGGAATCGTTCAAACGCTGCTTTTCCCACCCGGTCCACTTCGTCGTTCGCGAAGTGGACGTAAAAGCCAGGCAACCGCCCTCCACGCCAATCAACATCCGCGTTGCTCTCAAGCTTCATAATGCTTGATATTTCAGGTTCATCTAAACCGGCTTGCGGGAAAGGTATGCGATTCACCATGTTATGACCTCGTTTGATATCTAATCATTCACATTATACTATCACAAATTCAACAACAAAATTTTATAGCAGCCATAAAATGCTACGATGTTTTAATAGATATTGGTAAGTTATCTTAAAATACAGTCACTTACCTACCCCTTACGATCTTTTGGCGATAGGCGTTGGCATGATTGGATGCGCGCTGACTAGAGAACTGGCCGAAGGAGGTACCGGTCCACTGTGCGGTGTTGTTAGCTTTGATGATGTAACCGCCCTCCGACGGCATCGATGTGCCAAGGTGGGTCTGCAATGATCCACAAAGGAGAGCGGTCATGTCGGATATTATCACGGTCGGGCTCGATTTGGCGAAGAATGTATTCTAAGTGCATGGAGCCGATGGCGCAGGTAGAGCGGTTCTGCGCAAGAAGTTGCGGCGAGCACAAGTCTTGGCATTTTTCAGCCAACTTCCGCGATGCGTCGTTGCGATGGAAGCATGCGGCTGCGCTCACTACTGAGGCCGCGAGATTGGCAAACTGGGCCACGAGGTTCGGCTGATCCAGCCAGCCTACGTAAAACCCTTCGTTAAACGCCAAAAAAAATGATGCGGCCGATGCTGAAGCGATTTGCGAAGCAACGGTACGCCCATCAATGCGCTTCGTGCCGGTGAGGAGCGAAGATGTGCAGGGTGCAGCCATGGTCTTCCGGGTCCGGGAGCTGCTGATCCGTCAGCGCACTCAAGCGATCAATGCGCTTCGCGGCCACCTGACGGAGTTTGGAGAGGTAGCTCCACTGGGCGCAGCGAACGCAGCGTTCTTAATTCCTATCATAGAGGTTCCGGCAAGTTGCTTGCCCCAAGAGGCTCGGGCAACGTTGCTGGTTCTGATCGAGACGAAGACCCGTCTCGACGACAAGATCACCAGGCTCAACGCAGAGATCAGTCAGCCTGCAAAAGAGAATGAGGTGGCGCGCAGGCTGATGACAATTCCGGGTCCCGGGCCGTCGATCGCCACAGCTTTGGTTGCTCGGGCAACGGATGGCGCGGATCGTCTGAGCGCTGATGTTGAAGAGCGAAGTTTATAGGGCTCCGGCTGCGGCGGCGTAAGTCGATTGACGGTCGCGAGACGTCTGAGCGAAAGAGGGCAAGGAACAGTTTGGCGCAATAGTCGTGAGACGGGGTCGGAAAACCAGTGTTCAACAGAGTGCCTATGAGAACGGGGCTTTGATCTGGACCCGACGACGCGTCAAAAAGATTCAAAATCCCTCTTGCGTTTGGGGCGATTACATATGTTGCGCAAATTGGGTGAGGGGTTTCATCTCGCGAATCCGGCGTGATTGTTGGAGATCATTAGCAGCTGAGTTCCCGCCGAAGTATAAGGTCGCGAACTGGCCGTCCTGCAATGACAGCTTGAGCTGACACGGATCGTAGTCGATCCACGAGCCGATAGGCGATTGTCTGTAATCGCCTTAAGGCTGGCTTGATCCTATAATGATCTGGGTGCCGCACCGGCAGACCTCCAAATTTGTGCAGAGTCTGTTCCGGCTCGCCGGACTGGACGATCCCGGATTTTAGCACACTGTGTGGACCTGTCGCGTCAAAGAGTGTTGAATGTGGGCCTGCCCTATAGCGGTGGAACGGGCGCACTGAACCTTCTTATCCCCTCTCCGGACACTGTTATGCATTGCCTTGCCGGGCAACGGATAGCACCGGCATCAAAGCCGAGGGCGAGTGGAAGCCTGCCAGCGCAGGAGTGATCGTTCGGATCGTGGCGGTCAGTGCGTCGCTATACCTAGGGTGAGCACTATGGCTACGGTGGAGCGGATACCACTGAGGCAGAAGCGTCAAGAGCAGGAGAACTGCATAAAGTTTGTGGGCCAATCTCGATCAGATGCCAGCGCTGGTGCGCTCCTAATGATGCCGCCACCAACCACGACGACATCGACGTTTGAAAGCTTCTCTTTAAGGTCCATCATACGTCCATCATAACTTTTGCCACATCTTTACGTATTATAATGTCTCATATTCAGCATCATATTTAACCATTCGATAGCTTATAAAGTGCACTATAATATATTTGTTCTTGCATATAGAAGTTTTTTCTGCCTCATATGTGATAACAAACGGGGCAAGATATGGTGAATGGTATATCACTGCCGCAAGGTGGCATCGATGAAGCTGAAGTTTTCATCGCGACGGAGCTTCAGGCGAAGGACGACATAGATTGGCGTCCGGGTCGCTTGCCAAGCTTTTACGTACACTTCGCGAACGACGATCTTGATCGGATTGGAAGGGTGGCATTTGAAAGTGTTCATGCCACGAACACGCTTAGCACTGGCGCTTTTCATTCTACAAAAAACTTGAGGGTGATCTTGAGAGGCGGTCTCTGTTTAATGCAGATGATGTGGTTGCCACGGTTACATCGCGGGATACTGAAAGTATTTTTACTACGCTCAAACCTTCGAGAGATTGGGCGAAGGCTAATCACTACGAGATTACCATGCCAACGATAAAGATCTTCTACATCCCAAAAAGCGTCTGGCGATCGGATGAGCAAAAAGCGAGACGAGCCTTAGCTGCAAAATGCAAATTCAGACAAGGCTAGATGAACCAGCTCAAAAACATGAAATCGAAATCATGCATATTAAAGGTATATCATGCAGTTTCACGCCGACACCAAATGCGCCAAGCGCACCGGATGGGTTACATCCGAGCTGTATTATTGGCACGACACGCAGAACTATTGTGGCTTTTTCGAGCCAGGCATGACCATCCAGCCGGGTCTGCACTTTGAGAACCCCGAGACCAAGCGCCGCTTTCATGGGCTGGTCGAGGCGTTGGACCTGGCGCCGCATTTGCACGCTCTGCGCCCTCATTCGGCAAGTGACGAAGATATCCATATGGTGCACCCGCAAAGCCACATCGACCACATTGCGCAGGTCTGCGCGTCGGGCGGTGGTGATAGTGGCGAGTTGACGCCGGTAAGCCGGGCCAGTCTGGATATTGCACGCCTTGCCGTGGGCGGCGTTTTGGATGCGGTCGACAAGGTGGTCGCCGGGGATTGGGACAACGCCTATGTTCTGTGCCGCCCGCCCGGCCACCACGCCGAGCCTGAGCGCGCGCGCGGCTTCTGCCTGTTCGCAAACGCGGCGCTGGGCGCGAAACACGCGCAACAGAAACATGGCCTGAAACGGATCGCAACCGTCGATTGGGACGTGCATCACGGCAACGGAACTGAGGCTGTTTTCTATGACGACCCGTCCGTTCTGACGATTTCCTTGCACCAGAACCGTCTCTATCCGGCGGATTCGGGCGACTTTACCGATATGGGCACGGGCGACGGTGCAGGCACGAACCTGAACATACCCCTCCCCCCAGGATCGGGCAGTGGCGCCTATCGTGCCGCCTTTGAAGAGCTGGTGATACCCGCGCTTGAGGCATTCCAGCCGGAGATGATCTTTGTGCCCAGCGGATTCGATTCCTGCGCGCTGGACCCTTTGGGGATGCAGATGCTGGCCTCGGGCGATTACGCATGGATGACGGCGCGCCTGATGGAAGTGGCCGACAAATACGCAAAGGGGCGCATCGTGGTCACGCATGAGGGCGGATACTCCGCCACCTATGTGCCCTACTGCGGTCTGGCGACGCTGGAGGTGTTGTCTGGCGCGGATGCCACGTTCGAGGATCCGTTCGCCGCCGTCGTAGCCGCCTATGGCGGGCAGGACCTGAGCGGGGATCAGAAGCAACTCATTGATAACGTCAAAGAAGCGTTCTTCAAATAATCACGCAACAGGGGAAATAAAAACATGACTAAACCAACCAATCCATCGCGCCGTAGCTTTATGCGTGGTGCCGGTGCCACCGCAGGCGGTGCCGCGATTCTGGCCGGTCTGAACACTGCCGCAAACGCGCAATCGGGCGATCCCATCGTAATCGGTTGCCCCGCGCCACTGACCGGGATCGTCGCCGCTGATGGCATCGAATTCCGCAACGGCATGGAAATGGCCCGCGATGAAATCAACGAGGCCGGCGGCATCCTTGGCCGCCCCGTCGAGGTCGTGTTCGTCGACACCGAAAGCAAAGGCGACGATGTGGTCATTCAGGCCTGCCAGCGCCTGATCGACCGCGACAACGCCAGCGCGCTGATCACCGGCTATAATATGGATACTGGGATCGCGGTGCACGACGTTGCCGCCGATGCCGGCATCATCGCCATGCACGCGAACACTGTGGCGGTGCATGACGAATTGGTCAAATCCGATCCCGATCGCTATTGGGGCACGATCCAGTACGGCCCACCGGAAACAATGTATGGTACCGGTCTGCTGAAATTTCTTGGCGATATTCAGGCGACCGACGAATTCAATTTACCCAACAGAAAACTGGCTATCATCACCGGCCCCGGTACCTACTCGGTCAATATCGCTAATGCATTGCGCGACGGTGCCGCGGACGCAGGTTTTGAGACGTCGCTGTATGAAACAGTGAAGGTGCCTGTGACTGATTGGGGTCCGACTTTGGCCAAGCTGCGTGCAGATCCGCCCGCCGTGATCTCGGTGACGCATTTTTATACCTCCGATCAGGCCCAGTTCATGAACCAATTCATGAATGACCCCACTGACAGTCTGATTTACATGCAATACGGCGCATCGTTGGCCGCATTCCGCGATATCGCGGGGGATAACTCGGTCGGGGTGACCTATGCCACCGTGATCGGTGCGTTGCAGGACGAAATCGGCACCGCTTTCACCAACGCCTACAAAGCACGCTTTGGCGCAAACTCATCACCCAACGGCGGCGGTCAGACTTATACGGCGCTGCATGCCTACGCCATCGCGGCCGCCCTGGCCGGTGGCCCCGGTGCGCCCTATGAGGAGGAACAGAGCCGCGCTGTGGCGGACTGTCTGAAATCGCTGATCTATCGCAGCCCCATGGGCACCCTGCGCATCCGTCCCGACACGCAATCGGCCTATTCCTATCCGACCGAAACCAACGATCCGTCACTGGGAATGCCGCACATCTTCAGCCAGATCCATGACAAGACGAAGGATGGTGTTTTGATCGCGCCCTGGCCCTACACCAAGGGCAAGTTCCAGACGCCACCATGGATGAAAGGCTAAACCGTATGAGCGAGCCTGATCAGGCCGCACTAGAGTGCCGGGGCGTTACCAAACGCTTCGGCGCGCTGGTGGCTGTGGATGCGGTGGACTTTGCCGTCGCCAAGGGGGAAACCGTCGGCATCGGCGGTCCCAATGGCGCGGGCAAAACCACATTTTTCGATCTTATCAGCGGGTTGACCCCGGTCAGTGATGGCACGATCCACTATTTGGGGCAGCCCATTGTCGGCACTGCGCCGCACAAGCTGTGCCAACGGGGGCTGGCACGCACGTTTCAGCTGAACTCGGGCTTTGACGGGCTGACGGTCTATGAAAATGTGCTGGCTGCGCAATCCTTTGGGCGGCGCAGCGCGGGCGGTTGGGTGATGACCCCACGCGCCGACCGAGATGCGGCGCGGGCGATCATCGCTGATATCGGACTTGAGGACATCGCGGATTACATGGTCGCCGGTGTTCCAACCCTTGCCCGCAAGAAGCTGATGGTAGCTACGGCCCTGGTTAGCGAACCTGAAATCCTGCTGATGGACGAACCCGTCGGCGGGCTGACACCACCCGAAATCGAAGAATTCATCGCGCTGGTCCTGCGCCTCAAGGGACAGGGCCTGACGCTGATCTTTATCGAACATGTCATGCATTTTCTGATGGCCGTCGCGGATCGCGCAGTGATGATGCATCAGGGCCAAATCATTTATGATGGCACTCCAAAGGGATTGAGTGCGGACAAGACAGTGACCGAGGTCTACCTTGGATCCGCCGGAACCGGAGGTGCAGGATGAGCTTTCTTCTGGATGCCCAAGGTGTCGTGTCCGGCTACCTATACCGCCCGGTCCTGCATGGAGTAACCGTGCAATTGGCCGAAGGTGAGGTGCTGGCATTGATCGGTCCCAACGGCCACGGCAAGACGACGCTGCTGCGCACGCTGTCGGGTTTTTTGCCCTTCCGCGCAGGCCAGTGTGAAATCGCTGGCCAACGTCTGGAAAAGTCCAGCATGCATACCCGCGTCGAGGCGGGTTTGATCCACGTGCCGCAGGGCGATCAGCTGTTCACGGAAATGTCGGTCGAGGAAAACCTGTTGATGGGGGCCTATCTGCTGAAGAACGGACTCGACATCGACCGCAAGCTAGAAAAGGTGTTCACCCTGTTTCCACGTCTGAAAGAGCGGCGCAATCAACCCACCAGCTCGCTGTCCGGTGGTGAGCGGCGCATGGTGGGGATCGGGCGCGGGCTGATGGCCGATGCCAAGGTGCTCATGCTGGACGAGCCGTCTCTGGGTCTTGCCCCGCTGTTGATCGAACAGATCTACGAAGCGCTGGGGGTGCTGCGCGCCGAGGGCCTGTCGTTCCTAATCGTCGAAGAAAACCCAAGCCGCGTCATGGCCATTGCCGACCGACTGCTGTTGATGGATGCGGGCCATATCGTGTGGTCCGGCACCGCAGCCGAGGCCGACAGTTCGCAGGACATTTTGAAAACCTATCTGGGAGGGCACTAAGATGGAGATCGTCATTCAGATCATCGTAACCGGGCTGACGATGGGGTCGATGTATGCCTTGGCTGCCGTTGGCCTGTCGTTGATCTATGGCACGCTGGGCATGTTCAACATGGCCCATGGCATGTTCATGACGTTGGGCGCATATGCGGTACTAACGTTGGCATCGGCGATGAACCTGCCGCTGGTGGCGGGGATCTTGGTGGCAATGCTGGTGGGCGCGGCTATCGGTGTCCTGACCCACCTATTGATTGTACGCTTCATGCTGAATTCACCCGAGTTCGGCACTAACATTCTGGTCGCCACTGCCGGTCTGGCCATCGTTCTGGAGGATCTGGTGCTTAAGGGTTACGGTGGCTACCCCTTCCCGCAACCTGTAAAAGTCGAGGGTGTTTTCGTCCTTGTCGGCGTGTCGATCACTTATCAGGCACTGGTAATCTTGCTGGTTGCGGCCGTGTTCATCGGTGCGGTTGCATGGCTGCTGTTGAAGACCAAATTCGGCCGTGCGATCCGTGCCACGGCCCTGAACCGCGACGCGGCCCGCCTGATGGGTGTGCGCACCAATACCGTCTACCTACAGGTCATGGCGCTGGCGGGCGCGCTGGCAGGCGTTGCGGGTCTGATGATTTCGACCCTCACGACCCTCTCGCCGCATATGGGGGGCGATCCGTTGTTGAAGGCCTTCGTGATTTGCGTGGTCGCAGGGCTGGGCAACGTGTGGGGCGCGGGCGTCTGTGCCTTTGGTCTGGCGCTACTTGAATCCGCCATTGGGTTCTATTTCGGCGTCCGCTTTGGATTTCCGACCATGCTGATGCTGGTCATCGTTGTGCTGATCTGGCGGCCTCTGGGCCTGTTCGGCAAGGAAAAGGTGGTTCGTCTATGACCGCGCTCAGCCCGTTTCAACGCCATATTGCCGTCGGTATCGCCGTCATCGCGGGCTTCTGCCTGCTGCCGCTGATCATCACCGAACGCTACCTGCTGGGTGAGATCGTCGTCTTTTTCATCTGGGCCATGGTCGCAATGAACTGGAACATCCTGATGGGGCATGCCGGGGTGTTTTCGCTGGCGCAGATGCTGTTCATCGCGGTCGGGGCCTATGGCATGGCGATGGGTGTCACCTTTATCGGGCTCAATGTCTGGGCGGCGATCCCGATGGCGGCGGTGTCCTCGGCGCTTCTGGCGCTGGTGATCGGCATGGCCTGCCTGCGCCTGACCGGCGCCTACGTGGCCCTGTTGACCTACGCGATTGCCGAGATGATCCACGTTTTGATCATTACCGATACCGAGTGTTTCACGCTGGTGCGCAACAACTGTCAGCAGCTGTTCGGCGGCTCAACCGGGTTTTCGCGGTTCGACGATTTCGGGTTCCGCGCACTGCTGAAAGGCAGTTGGATGCTGGGCAATTATTATACCGTTCTGGCGGCCTTCGCGCTAACGGTTCTGGCCTGCGTCGTGATCATCCACGGGCGTCTGGGACTGGCGTTTCGCGCCATCCGCGACAACCCCGGCTATGCCGCCAGTCGCGGCATCGACCGCAAGAAATACCAAATCATCGCATTTTGCGTCACTGCATTTCTGACAGGACTGGCTGGGGCGGTCTACGCTGCGCATTTCCGGTTCGCCGGACCCAGCCTGTTTGATTTCTCGACCCTGATGTTCATCCTTGCGATGGTCGTTGTCGGTGGCCTTGGCTCCACCTGGGGGCCGCTGATCGGGACCGGATTGATGATGGTCGTGGTCGAATTAGCAAAAGACATGGGCGACGCACGCAACCTGATCCTGGGCCTGGCACTGATCCTGTTCGTGATGGTGATGCCCAAAGGCCTGGCACATGGCATAAGCACGCTTGGTCGCCTGACCCGAGGATCAAAGCAGCAAAAGGCCAAATAGCTCGCAATAGCACAGCCGCGCCTTAGTAAAACGCGCACAGCTAGTAATAGAAACACTCAAGGAGAGCCTTCACGTGACCCAATTTTCTACATCGGACTTATCCAATTCACCCGCAACCGAAACTATTGAGAAATACGACCGCGTGCATCAACTGCACCCCTGGGCTGCAATGGACGCTTGGCGAAAGAATGCGTCGATGGTCATGCAGCAGGCCAAGGGCATCTACCTGTGGGACGCCACCGGCAAACGGTTCATCGACGGACCCGGCGGTATGTGGTGTGTGCAGATCGGCTATGGTCGCGCTGAGATGGCCGAGGCGATTGCAGCTCAAGTTATGAAATTGCCCTATAATTCCCCTTGGACTAGCACGACCGAACCCTCAGCGTCGCTGGCGCGCTCGATCGCCGAAAAAGCTCCTGGAGATCTCAACAACGTGTTTTTTACCACGGGGGGCTCGACCGCTGTCGACACTGCGCTGCGCACCGTGCATTTTATGAATAACCAGCTGGGACGCCCGTCCAAGAAAATCGTGATTGCACGCGAAAAGGGGTATCACGGATCGACCTACCTGGCCGCCAGCATGAGTGGAAAGGACCGTCTGAAATCCAGATTTGATGTCGAATCGCGCTTAGTTCGCTTCCTACCTGACGTGAACCCCTACCATCGGCCCGATGGGATGAGTGTGGCGGATTGGTGTGACGAAAAGGTCGCCGATTTGGAGAAGATGATCCTTGAATGTGGCCCCGAGAACGTTGGCGGCTTCATCGCCGAGCCTATCCTATGTTCTGGCGGCGTGATCATCCCGCCCGAAGGTTATCACAAACGTACATGGGAACTGTGCCAGAAATACGATATCCTTTACATTTCGGATGAAGTTGTGACCGCTTTTGGCCGTTTGGGTCATTGGTTTGCCTCCGAGGATGTGTTTGGCATCGTGCCAGATATGATCACATGTGCCAAAGGCCTCACCTCGGGATATTTGCCGTTGGGGGCGTGCATCATTTCTGATCGGGTCATGGAGCGGATGACCGGCCCGGACCAACCGGTTATGTTCTCGAATGGGTATACTTATTCCGCGCATCCGGTCAGTTGCATCGCCGCGCTGAAAAATATCGAGATTTTCGAGAATGAAGGGATTTTGGAGCATGTGCGATCCATCAGTCCGCATTTTCAGGCGCGCCTGCAAGCGTTGAAAAAGTTTTCCATTGTCGGGGACGTGCGTGGAATGGGCCTTCTAGGTTGTATCGAAGGGCGTCCCGAAAACAGTGGCACGGGACTGGAAGCCGAACGTCGTCTGGGGGCTTTGCTAGATAAGGCCTGTGAGAAACGTGGGCTTTTGGTGCGTCCCTTGATCAACATGGCGGTATTTTCACCCCCACTGGTGATCACTTTGGCCGAAATTGATGCAATGTTCGATATATTGGAGGACGCTTTGGCCGAAGTGACCAAATCGTTGGGCGAATAGTGAAGCGGTCCGACAAAATCGGACCACTTGCTGTTTTGGCTTACTACCGCTTCGCAATATGCATACTCGAGGTTGAAGGTTTGCTGGCGGAGCGGTGTGCCGTTGTGGCTTAGGAAGCAATACGCTTATGGGTTAATCGGCTTGGAAGAAATTGCTGCGGTTCGCTGTGGTTGCAGGACGGTGCACCAAAGCCAGTGTTTCCGCCCGCGGATCGAGTTGACCACTTCATCCAAGTGAAAATGGTCAGGTGAAACTGTGCGGCGACGGCGGATGCGGTCCTAACCGTAGGTACCAAACCCTATTGCTTCCATGCGAGACTGTAAGGTGCGGTTGCTCGTGGGACATCCCGTCTGTTGATTATAGCTTTTCTCTGAGGGCTTCGTAAGGTGTTCTGCCGTTGTGCGCGCCGTGCGGCCTGTGGAAGTTGTAGAAGCGTTCCCATTCGCCCAGCTTTGCTTCGAGATCCTGCGCGCCACATCGATAAGGCATTCGCAAATACCCCGCTTTGAACGAGAGAGTAGGCATAGCTTTCATGCGTGCCATTATTTCGCCACTAAGTTGAATACTTCTCTCCATACAATCGCCCAGGAGCCCCTCTAACAACAGAAAATAGTCAGGCCGAGGGTGGTGACCAAAGATGATTGGTTAAACTTGCTGATCACCTTTCGGTTGTTTTCTTGGTTGATTGATGTGTGGGAGATGCTCATATGATACTTGGATATATTCTGGTCGGTGCCTTTGCGGGTCTACTCACCTTCTTTGCTGCGCTTATCTTTGGGGCACCGTTCTGGCTTGCGTTAGGTCTTTACACCTTGGTCGGCCTGGTCTCCGTGATCCTGCTGCCTGTTGCCCGGATGATCGTCGGTTTTCTTATTGATCGCGGCGAAGCCCTCGCCACCACAAGCAATTCTAACGAGATAAGAAATCCGCACTTGGCGGAACCCTCCGCTAGCCGACAAGGCGAGGCTACCGAAACCTCAATGAGAATCCTTGCCGTTGATGACGATCCATTCATTCTGGAGCTCATACCAAAAATCTCCGCAAAGGCGGGGTTCTCCGAAGTTATTCCTGCGGCATCGGGTGAACAGGCCCTGAAAGTGTTGGCCGACTCCGACATGGTTTTCGACTGCCTCCTGTTCGACATCGACATGCCCGGAATGGATGGTATTGAACTTTGTCGGCGTGTACGCCAGATCCCCCAATACCTACAGACGCCAATTGTCATGCTCACCGCGAAGCGGGACATGGAAAATATGGGTGACGCCTACCGGGCCGGTGCCACGGATTATGCCACCAAGCCATTCGATATCGAAGAGTTAGGCGCCCGCTTGCGGTTGGCGCAGAAAACGATCCACGCCCAGCGAGAGCGGAGCCATGCCGGGCAGGAGGGTACAGGATATCATTGGAGCCCAGTGCGCCGTTACGGCTTGACGTTGCCCGACGGACTACGTTTCGAAGGCGTCAAAAGTCTCGTCGATTACACGGTCTTTTCGAATTATCTGACGCAATTACCCCGCATAAAAGTGACCGACATCCAAGTGTTCGCCGTAAGCATAGATGGTGTCCAAGCGGATCAAATGCGATCTTCACCCCAAGAGTTCGTCTTGCTGCTTCAGAATGTTGCAGCGGCAGCGGCCGATCGTCTCGGCGTCGATCAAACCGTGATGGCCTACACGGACAACGCAACCCTTCTGATTGCTGTAAATTCTACAAACCTACTGCCTGCGGTTATCATCGAGAAAAACATTGAAAGATGGCTCAAAGGCAATGTTTCGGAGGCTTGCACGGGGATAGGCGTGTCGGTTGGGGGGCCAGTAAAACCACAGGGCACAAAGGTAGAGCGCGCCAGAATGGCGACGGATCACGCGATCACCCTTGTGGAGAACAGAGCGGTGGGCAAACATGGCAGACCAGTTGCGGGCCTACTCAAGTGCTAGCGCCTGACGTGAGCCCCAAGTTCCCCTAGCCGGCGCCAGAGTTCCTGCGGTTAAATCTGTGATCTTAGGAGGCCATTCTGTCCATTTTCTGTGTTGGCGTGAATTCCGTCAGCGTCAGTTTGCCTAGTGCGGAATGTGGCCTTCGCCTCTGTAGTCCTCTGCCATTCTTTCAACGCTTCGCGAAGTTTGCCAAACAGTGTTTCACTAAGGCATTCTTCACGCAGTTTTCCATTTAAGTTTTCAATGAAGCCGTTCTGTTGGCCTGATTCGCCTTCGTGGAGGTGTGCCAAGAACGACGTCCGCTATGCAATTTGTACCCGCAAAACGGAGGAGGGAGGATTAGTAGCAGTTCAGCTGTTGAGCAGGGCCTCACACATCTTGGCGAGCCACCCAAGTCAAATTGAAATGCTTACCTCGGACGGACGATTGCAAAAAACTTGCACCTACAACTCCATACGGCTGATGATATTCAAAACTCAAATTTGGAACACTTGGATACCCCCGCTTCAGGCTGCTTTCAGGGAAGGGTTGCATTCATTTATTTTCAACGGTGAATTATCCGCCAAAACGGGTCAGTTCTGCGTGGAATTCGACGCTCATGTGTAAACCCCGGCTTGGCCGAAGGCGTTGATGAGACGTTCCTCAGAATGGCCATATTTGGAGGATATTTATTCTCTGAACTAGAACTTGATTGCCATTTTGCATGGAGAAACTCGATTTGCGCATTCTCTTGGTCGACGATGACCACATATTCAGTGATGTAATTATGAGTAAACTCAGGAGTCGCGGCTTTAATGATGTCATTAGGGCTGAGTCGGCGGAACAGGCTTTGGACTTGAGTGAGGGACAGTCGCAGCCTTTTGATATCTACTTGCTGGATATCATGTTGGGGGAAATGGATGGAATTGAGCTTTGTCGCCGATTGAGGCATCAAGTCGCTAGCAAATCCGTTCCAATCATTATGATTACCGCTAGCCAGCAATCGCCGCTAATGGAGCGCGCGTTCCAAGCTGGTGCAACCGATTTTCTGAGAAAACCTCTGAATGACACAGAGTTGGCTGGGCGGATCGGCACTGCAATGTTACTCGTCGAGGCTACGAAGAAAGAAAAACGCTTGAGCGATGCCTCGCTTACTGGGTTCGTATCAGTGCCAAGGCTCGATATGTTGTGTGCCGACGAGCACGTGTGCTTTTCGGACGTAAGCGGAATGATGGATTACTACAAACTGGAAAATAAACTGCACAGGCTGCAAGACGGTCCCTATCAGCTAAGTATTTTCCGCATTTGTATTTTTGACTTTCAAGAATATTGCACTCGTGCCGATCGTGAAACCAGCCTTAGATGCTTACATGTGGTCAGCGAGCAGATTTCCAATGCGGCTCCAGGCACCCAGCTGCTGCTATCTTATATCGGGCAGGGGCATTTTCTTTGCTGTATCATTGGCCGCACATCTAGGAAGTCCGAGCCTTTGTACAACCGGCTACAATATTCTGCATGCCAAGCAGTGAAACGCGCCGACGCTCTTGGAGGCAGAAAAATTGACATCGCAGTGTCGCCGCTTGCTGATCGTAACATCCTGACAAAGGCCGAGGCGATCAACCTTGTTCGAAGAGAAATCGACCAGATATCTGATTTTGCTACCGTAACTCTTCCAGAAGTTCATGCCGTGGTAGATAATATCTTTGACAAAGTCGAAGGTGCCCCATCCTTCGCATAACTGCGCTTTGAACCATCTTATCCTAAGATAATCACGGACGAACATTCAACGAGATTAGTGAATTATCTCGTTAAGGTGGCAATCGGATCGGAGTTCTGCTTGGCGATGCCTTGGAGTGCCCCCATCGGGTGGTCCAGTTTGATTGTTAATGCATGGTCGGTCTTTGGTCTATCGGTACGATGCTTTTTGGCGCTGGCGGGCGGTAACCCAAAGCGCTGTGCGGCCTAACCGTATTGTAGTGGCGACGCCACCGTTCGATCAGGATCTGTGCCTCGCGCAGTGTGGTGAAGACCTCACCATTGAGTAACTCGTCCCGAAATCGGGCGTTGAAGCTCTCGCAGTAGCCGTTCTCCCACGGTGAGCCGGGTGCGATGAATGCGGTTTTCGCGCCCACGGCCCCGATCCAAGCCCGCACCTTCTTTGCGATAAACTCCGCGCCATAGGGTAATCCCCCCATTTTTAATGGGGTCCAGCCGTAGAATTCAGGCGGCTGTCTTTAGTTTCATGGCAGGTGTCATGCCGCCGATTCCCATGTTGGGTCGCTCGTTGTTGTAAGTCCAGAGCCATTCAGTTGCTTGGTCCTGTGCCTCCTCGATGGTTTCAAAGGTGTATTGCCCCAGCCATTCACCGCGAACGGTACGATTGTAGCGTTCGATGTAAGCGTTCTGTTGTGGCTTGCCCGGCTGGATATATTCCAGCCGAACATTGCGTTTCTCGGCCCATTCCATCAGCTTACCACTGATATATTCTGGGCCATTATCGACGCGAATTGTCTGCGGTTGTCCGTGCCATTCAATGATCTGGTTTAAGCTTCTGACAACTCTCTCTGCGGGCAGCGAAAAGTCCACTTCGATGCATAGACCCTCGCGGTTAAAGTCATCCAGCACGTTTAATGTCCTAATCGAGCGCCCGTCTGCCAGCTGATCCGCCATGAAATCCATGGACCATGTCTCATTGGGCTTATCAGGCACCGCCAGGGGCTCCGGCTTGTCCCGCTTCAAGCGTTTCTTCGGCTTGATACGCAGGTTTAGCTCCATTGCGCAGTAGATCCGGTAAACCCGCTTGTGGTTCCAGCCGTAACCCTGGACGTTGCGCAGATACAGGAAGCACAGGCCGAAGCCCCAGTTGCGCTTGTTTGCTGTCAGACGTTCCAGCCAATCGGCGATCTCTTCATTCTCATCGCTCATAACAGGGCTGTATCTGTAGCAGGTCTCGCTGATCTGGGAACGCCCGGCACGCCGACGCGATGCTTACGCCGTGTCGTACGACCGCATTCATGGCCATCTCTCGTCGCAGAGACGGCCTTAACGCTTTTTTCCAAGGGCTTCCTTCAGCAGATCATTTTGCATGCTCATCTCAGCATACATGCGCTTCAGACGGCGGTTCTCCTCCGCCATATCCTTCATCTCAGACATCAAAGACGCATCCATGCCGCCAAACTTGGCGCGCCACTTATAGAAACTGGCGCTGCTCATGCCATGCTCACGGCAAAGCTCAGAGACCGGCACACCGCCCTCCGCCTGCTTCAACACGGCCATGATCTGCGCGTCGCTGTATCGTCCGTTCTTCATCGTAAATCTCAGATACCTTGCCGAGAAAATTCTACTTTTGAACACCACTAATTTTAGGTGGGATTACCGGTGGACATCCGCCGATGCTGTTGGAGAAAATGCTACGGGCTTACTTCGCTCAGAACTGGTATGCGCCGAGAAACCGATGGCGGAAGAGACGCTCTATCACAGCGAGGCGATGCGCCGCTGAGCGGTGCTCGAACTTGGTAATGACCGCATCCCTCCTTTCAGTGACTGCTTCGCATACCCCTGCCGAGCAGTGGATGAGCCCACAACCCTGAACTTCCAGCATCTGCTGAAGCGGCGTAAACCCCTGCTAGGTCTGGAAACGCAATATCGGATTGTGGGATTTCGTTCACCGGACCGAAAACTGGTGTGCGTGCCAGAACCGCGGCGCGCTGTTCGCGAACTTCAGCGGTCAGAAGCTGGATGGGCTTTCTCAATCCCGGGTAGCTGCGTGGTCCCATCGCCAATTCATAGCCGAGGTAGCGTTGGTAGAACGCGGTATGTTCGGCCCGCACCGGAGCAAGGGCCAAGTCGATGTCGTAGAACATCGTCGCGAGAAACGGGATGCGCAGGACCAAAAAATGCAGTGGCACACGCTTTTTGCGGGCCGCTGGGTTGATTACAAAACGGGTCGCATCAAGGATCGTTTGTCCGCGCGTGAGATTATCCAGAATTTCGGGGAACACCTCCAGCGTCGGCGATGTGAACGAAAGCTTGGACATTAAATGGAGGCGCACCGACGCCAAAATCTCCCCGTCCATTTCAACCGCGACATGGACGCAATTCGCGGTCTCGTCGAATGCGTCGGTCATGATGCCAAGCTCGTTCTCGGCGATCGATCGTCCGGCACGGTAGCATTTGTAACGCAAGCGATATAGATTTTCGAGGTCTTTGCTGTCAGTTAGAACTTTGTAGCGGACGTTCTTCAACGCGTCGATAACTTGTTCGTTCATGCTCGATCCTATCGCCCGTACGCACTATGGCTTGGCTTGACATACGAGCAGGTCGCTGTAGCCACGATAAACGACTTCTTGTCTCTGGATTTCGAAACCGGCTGCGGTGGCAGCGGATGCGATCTGGGCCTCGGTGTGCGTCCAGTAGACGCCGTTCTTTTGTGCCTTGAGGATGGCCTTGTTCTGCTTGGCGATCTCTCTACCCTGCCAGAAGACCCCGAGCGCGCCGGCCAACCCCTGTTTCTTTTTCAACTGTGAGAACAGGTAGTCGCGCCAGTCGGCCACGTTCATGTGACGGCCGAGATCGACGAGGTAGAGCCAACCGCCTGGACGGAGCAACCGACGCATATCCTCGAGTCGCTGCTCTGGCGCGGGCATCGCGTAAAGCGCGTGAACGCAGACGACAAGATCAGCCGTGCCTCGCCCTACGATATTTTCAAGCGGTAGAGCTTCATAGCTAATATTTTTATGGGCTGCCAATTTGGACCGCGCCGTCCCGATCATGCCAGCGTCGGGCTCTGCGAGGCGTATCTCACTTTCAGGGCAAGCACGGGCCGCGATCTCGGTGTAGTTTCCGGTGCCGCCGCCGATGTCATAGATTATGCGCGGCGTCTCTATCGTCGCAAGGAAAGCCTCAAAGTCGTGCAGTATCGCTTGGTACTCAGGGTTGTGCTCGGACAGCAGATCATAGGCCGTTGCATAGGCACTCCAATCGGCACGTACCGACCGATTTGCTGTTTCAGACGTATCGAGACTGTCAGAACCTGACCCGTAAGCAGGAGTGTTTGATTGCATGGGGGAGACTCCAAGGTTCAATTGGGAATGATTTGCTACACGGCCTTTCTCACAAACGTGACGCCATCAAACTGACATTACAAGGATTTTGATACACAGTGGTGCCATTATCCCCTCATTGTTTCCTATTAGACAACAAACTGAGCGCAGACCGGTGACCTAACTTGAGTGAGGTAAGAGTAAGACACCCAGATTCGTTGGCGTTGTCATCGTTGCGAAATGGGCTCCGGATGGGAGCACAACCTCAAATTGTGAGGTCAGTCTGTGGGCTTGACCTGTTTGAGTCCTATGAGGGCTGCCCGGATCGGCCGCGTGAGAAAGTTTCGCTTGCTTCACAAAAGTCGCAGTGCGCTGAACCGACAATGTGACGTTGAAGTGGCAAAGGCGGCGAATTTCGCGGCGAATTTCGCAGATCCGCCGAAATTCGACCTCAATGTTTGGCGACAACGAGCGAATCGTAAAGTCGAAGCAAACTTGGAGTCGTGATGAAAGTATTTGCGGTTTATGATGATCCGATGGTGTTGGTATTTGGCTATGACGATCAAATTGTGCTGGATCTCGTCGCGCATTTTCTCGGTATCGCAGCGCATGACAACGACAACGCTGCGCCCTCGCCGATTGCAGTCCTTGAAGTCATCTCTAAGGCGGAAGGGGATTTCGGCTTTTGACTATTATCGTGTCCACACAACGGGTCGTGCGACCTAAACCGGGAGAGACCCCGTCGGCTGACCGCATGCTGGGTTCGGAGCGCCGCTGCGTTTCGCCTTTTATGGTCAGGCTTGGCTTCTGCGCGGCGTGCTCTGCCTGTTCACCAGACGCTTGCTCACATCGGATTTGGGCTTTGTCAGAAGAAACTGGCTTGAGTCGGGCAGGGCAGTTTCGTCGCATCTATCCATGACAAAACGCGACCCCTTCAAGTAGTTTCACAGCTGCCCTGAGATCATCCGCCTGGCAGTCATGATGTGCGTTCGCTTTTCCCCTTCGCTCCGAAACGTCGAGGACCTGCTGCACGAGCGCAGGATCGACATGAGCCATGAAATGGTGCGGTACTGGTGGAACCGGTTTGGCCCAATGTTCGCCGCAGAAATCCGTCGAAAACGGGTGCAGCAGATGTGGTCGCATTCGAACTGGCAGTGGCATTTGGACGAGTTTTCGTGAAGATCAACGGCGAGCGACACTACCTGTGGCGCGAGGTTGATCACGAGGGTGAAGCGTTGGAAAGTTTCGTCACGAAGCGCCGAGATCACAAAGCGGCATTGAAATTCCTCAAGAAATCAATGAAGCGCCACGGACTCGCCAACCGCATTTTAGCCAGGCTCTGAGCTAACGTGCTAACGGTTTGACGCCTAACCTCATGGCGCGAAATGGGGACTGTTGCATTGACTAGCTTGCAATGATGATGCCGACTATGACCCATAGTAGAAGAGGGGGACTGTCATGAGCCGCGATCCGTCCAAGGGGACACCGGTATCCACGAAACATCATCCTTATTGCCGTGCGCTGATATTGTCAGTTTCCACTGTCCTACGCCGACGTCTGTGACCTTCTCGTTCTGCGGTAATCTTTGACAGTATCAGTTTGATGTCGGTGTCGCCAATGAGACCACTCCAATGAGGCACACCACCCTCAGTGTGAACCGACCGTCAGCAGCCAATAACTGGCAATAGACGGCGGTTTCGCCCTCCCGCAACCAACCCCTTTGCCACAAATGGTACGGTGATGGCGGGCAAGCACTCTTGTTTTATATGAGTCCGCCGGATCACGATGACAGTAGAGTACAGCAGGAGATGTTAAGTTGGAGGCGATTGTCGGGGCGCTGACAGTTAAGGCGTCGATAAACATGGCCGCACTTGCAAGAGCTCAGATAAAGGGCATGCAAGCAGTTCAATACGCGCCCTTCGATTTCCACGCAGCCCTATATGGTGTCGTTGGCGTGGACCTGAGCCGGTCACATGGCCCCGACCTGTCATTGGCGCTGAAACCGGTGGCCGTGAGCGGGGTTGATCTCAAGGGTTGACCAAGCGCCAAGTACTTCACCGCTTTGCTCAGGCTTGTTGAATAACACGATGGCGCGTTCTCGACAGATCGGCTGTGGCTGCGAATTGACCGGAAATTCGAATTTCCTTTCTGTTTGACTGGACTTCCTCCACTGCCAGAGCGGTACTGTCAGCACGCGTCGACTTATGCGCGCGCGTCGCCCGGTTAATCCGGGCTCTGCTCAGTAGCAGCGGAATGTTTTCGCTGATTTCTGAGGAGACCGACATGGCTATTTCAACGCAGAAACGTGCCCCGAGATCGAACGCTGGCGCTGGCGGACGCATCACAAAAAAGGACCAGTTGATCAAACTTTTGGGTCAAAAGAACGGCGCCGACATCAAGGCGATCAGTGACAAGTTTGGCTGGCAACTTCATTCCACGAGGGCCGCGCTGAGCGGGCTGCGCAAGGCGGGCTACGAGCTGGACACTCAAAAGCTGGAAGGCAAGCCCGCGCGCTATACGATACTATCGATTCCCCCATTGGCCGAGGTTCAGCTGGATGCCGCATGATCCTATACTTGATCGCCGGGTCGCTCTGGCGAAATGGGAGGCGACCTTCGGGTCGCCTCCTCCGCCGCATTTATCGGTGGCCTTTCTGCGCAAGGCGGTGGTCTATGCAGGGCAGTGCAAGGCCCATGGAGGGCTGAGTGCTGCAAGCCGCAGAGCCTTGCGGGCTGTTGTTAAAGGAACTTCGGCCGGCGCTGCGCCGGTGGCGTCCCTGCGGTCCGGCACCCAACTGGTGCGGGAGTGGAATGGCCGGACCTATCAGGTGCAGGTTATTGAGAACGGTTTTGAGTTGGATGGCAGAACGTGGGCGTCATTGTCCGCCATCGCGAAACACATCACGGGGGCCACATGGTCGGGTCCCCGCTTCTTTGGCCTGACCCGCCGGATCGGCGGTAAGCCATGAAGAAAATCCGCTGCGCGATCTATACCCGCAAGTCGACGGAAGAGGGCCTGGAGCAGGAGTTCAACTCTCTCGACGCGCAACGGGACGCCTGTGCTGCATATGTCGCCAGCCAGAAGCACGAGGGGTGGGTGCTGCTGCCGGCACAATACGACGACGGGGGCATCTCAGGCGGCACCATGGAGAGGCCAGGATTGAAGGAGTTGCTCCAGCACGTTGAGAAGGGCCTTGTCGACCAGATCATCGTCTACAAGATCGACCGCCTGACCAGATCGCTGACCGACTTTGCCAAGATTGTTGACCGTCTCGACGCCTCCGATGCCTCATTCGTCTCCGTCACCCAATCCTTCAACACGGCCACGAGCATGGGGCGCCTGACCCTCAATATGCTGATGAGTTTCGCGCAGTTCGAGCGGGAGGTGACGGCCGAACGTATCCGGGACAAGATTGCCGCCTCCAAGCGCCGAGGCCTCTGGATGGGCGGCAAGGTCCCCATCGGCTATGAGCCTAATGGCCGAACACTCACGATTCATGAGGGAGAGGCAAAGACCGTTCGAACGATCTACGATCTATACGAAAAGTTGGGGACGGCTCGCGCGGTGAAGGAGGAAGCGGACCGTCTAAACCTGCGCTCGCGTGTGCGCCAGACGTCGAAGGGCAAAGTCAGCGGCGGAGGCACGTTCGATCGCAGCCACATTCATCATATCCTCACCAATCCAATCTACGCGGGCCGGGTGCGTCACAAAACGCTCATCCACGATGGGCAGCATGACGCAATCATCGATCCGGTGCGCTGGAACCATGTTCAGACAATGCTGCAGCAGAACACCGCAAAAGACCGGGAGAAAAAAACATCGAAGAACGCATCTCTCCTCTGCGGCAAGCTCTTCGATGAGACCGGCGACAGGCTGACCCCGTCTCACACCAAGACAAAGCGCGGCACGCGGATCAGATACTACATCTCCCACCGGCTGATCAAATGCAGCGGCGAGGCGAACCTTGATGGCTGGCGCCTTCCTGCAGAGGAGCTAGAGATTAAGATCGCGCATCTTGTTCGCCAACGTTTGTCTTCGCCAGTGTTTCAGAACGCCCTGTTACACGACGCGGCCAGTGATGAGATCGGGCGCTGTCATGCGCGTCTCCAGACACAGGTTAAGGACGGCCAGATCGCATCTGTTCTTGCTTTAATTGATAGGGTCGAGATCCTACCAGGCAAGCTGGTGATCCACCTCGATAATGAAGCTGTCGCAGAGCTATTCGATCTTGATCGAGAATTAATTCCTGAAGCATCAATCAAGTTCGAGGCGCTCTTCCAGTTGCGCAAGCGCGGTGTGGAAACCAGATTGATTTTGGAGGGCACACCGACAACGCGAGATATGAAGCTGATCGCGAACATCGCCAAAGCGCATCAGTGGTTCGAGGAGGTGAAGGCTGGCAAAACCTTCACGCAGATCGCTGAGACACATGGAACATCGACGCGCCGTGTTCAGCAGGTGATTGACCTCGCCTTTCTGGCGCCCGACATCGTCCGGGACATTTTGGAAGGCACCCAGCCTCTCGGCCTGAAATCCGACTGGTGCAATCGCCACGCGCTGCCGCCGGGCTGGGCAGAGCAGCGTGCCGTGATCGCAACCCTCTAGACACCCTCACCAAACTCGTATCGCGGAAATGGCGCGCCCAGACTTCTCGGTAAATTGGGGCATGGTTGGCACCACGAGCGGGTCTGCAATTGAACGGATAGCCCGCAAGCTCCCGAATACACGCAGTCTTTCCAAGACAAAGGCGAAGCGTCTGGAAAGCATAGGGTGTCTGGTCGGGCTGAGAGGATTCGAACCTCCGACCCCCTGCTCCCGAAGCAGGTGCGCTACCAGGCTGCGCTACAGCCCGACCGTGCCGCGGAAATAATGGCTATCCGCGATTTATGCAAGCCACGCTACCATTGCATTCGTTCCCAAGCGACGTCTTATGCACTGGGTTTTTACAGCAGCCCGTCGTCTTCGACCGTCACCGCGCAGAGGCGCTGCTGCGATTATCGGATGGTGCACCAATCACCAGTCCCGCGGTTCTTGCTTTGAACGCACGAAAAACCCCGAACGATGGCTCGCCGGGGTCTTTTGTAATTTTCGCACTAAAACGGCATCAAAGGCTCGCGTTCAGCGCCTCAATGATCGCGTCACCCATCTGGCCTGTGCTCAGCGGCGTGCCGCCGTCCGGGCCCATCAGGTCGGAGGTACGGGCGCCCTGCGCCAGCACGGCCTCGACAGCGCGCTCTAGCCTGCCGGCCTCATCGCCGTGATCGAACGAATAGCGCAGCGCCATGGCAAAGCTGAGGATGCAGGCAATGGGATTGGCCTTGCCCTGTCCGGTGATATCGGGGGCCGAGCCATGAACCGGCTCATACAGTGCCTTGGGCCGACCGTTCGCCATCGGGGCGCCAAGGCTGGCCGACGGTAGCATCCCAAGTGAGCCGGTCAGCATTGCGGCAGCGTCGGACAGAATGTCGCCGAAAAGGTTGTCGGTCACGATTACGTCGAACTGTTTGGGGTTGCGGCATAACTGCATCGCGCCGGCGTCGGCATACATATGCGACAGCTCGACATCGGCGTAGCTTTCGGCGTGGACGGCTGTGACGACCTCGCGCCACAGGATGCCGCTCTCCATCACGTTGGCCTTCTCCATCGAGCAGACCTTGTTGCCGCGGCGGCGGGCAAGCTCAAACGCGGCGCGCGCGACGCGGTCGATCTCAGACGTTGTGTAGCGCTGGGTATTGATGCCCACACGCTCGCCGTTTTCCACGAAAATACCGCGCGGTTCGCCGAAATAGATGCCGCTGGTCAGCTCTCGCACGATCATGATGTCGAGGCCGGCGACGATCTCTTTCTTCAGCGACGAAAAATCCGCTAGCGCGTCAAAGCATTGCGCCGGGCGCAAGTTGGCAAAGAGGTCCATTTCCTTGCGCAGGCGCAGCAGGCCGCGCTCAGGCTTGACCGAAAAGTCCAGATCGTCGTATTTCGGCCCGCCCACGGCACCCAGCAGCACGGCGTCCACCTCCTGCGCCTTTGCCATAGTGTCGTCATGCAGGGGCGTGCCGTGCTTGTCATAGGCGCAGCCACCCACGAGGTCGGTCGTAACGTCGAAGGGCATATCTCTGTTGGCAGCGTACCAATCAATGATCTTGGTCACCTCGGCCATGACTTCGGGGCCGATCCCGTCACCGGGCAGGATTAGAAGGGAAGGGGTGCTCATGTGGGGCCGTCCTTATGAGGTTATGCACGTTGGCAATTCGGGTATCGCGAAGGAGGGCGTAGGTCAAGAAAGGGCAGGTGCAGCCGGTGCCTGTAACAGTAGCGGTTTTGCCATCGCCCAGTTGTGCAGCATCTCGCCGCCCCGGCAAATCTCGCGGCGCTCGCCACAAGAGAACCCCATGCGCAAAAAGAACGGGCGCGCGCCCTCACTGGCCTCAACCGACAACTTGCGAATACCGTGCGCCTTCGCCCACGCCTCAAGCAATAGGAACAGCGCGCGCCCGATGCCCTGCCTAGCGGGATGGCAGTAAAAACAGTCGATATGCCCGTCTTGACCAAGCTCGGCAAAGCCCACTAACCGGCCATGTAAATCCACGGCAACCCAAATGACGCGCCCGTCCCCTATCCGAGCAAGAAATGCGTCCGGCGTCATGGCACGCGGGCTCCACGCTGCCAACCTGGCGGGGCGTATAATCGGGCCCACCTGTAGCATGGACACTTGCGTGCATAAGCATCGCCAACGCAGCGGCATCGCAGGGTTCAAAATGTCTGATCGTATGTGCCAGCATCACGCATCCCGGCGGTCGCGCACAAGGCAGCCCGCATGCTGCCTTGTGCGACGGCGATTACTGCGCGTTCGGCAGGATGACGATTTCGACCCGGCGGTTCTGCGCCTTGCCTGCATCGGTCAGGTTTGATGATATTGGCTGATCCTCGCCGCGGCCAAAGGTACGGACACGGTTGTAGGCGACCCCGCCCTGCCGCAGCACATCGGCAACTGCGCTGGCGCGACGTTCGGACAGATCCTGATTATATGCAGCAGCGCCAGTATTGTCGGTGTGGCCGACGACTTGCACTGTGCTGCCGGGATAGTTTTGCAGGCTGTCTGCCACAGTCAGCAGATCACCGCGCAGTGCGCTATTGACCGCCGCGCTGTCGACGGCAAAGAGGATGTCCTGCGGTAAGGTCACGATTAGGCGGTCGCCGGTGTTGTTAATCTGAACGCGGTCATTTTCCAGATCACGGCGAAGCTCGGCCTCCTGCTTGTCCAGTGCGTTGCCAATCGCGGCCCCGCCCAGTGCGCCGATGGCACCACCGATAAGTGCGCCCTTACCCTTTTTGTCGCTGGCCACAGCGCCGGTTACGGCGCCAGCAAGGCCGCCTATTAATGCGCCCTGCTGTGTCTTGTTCGTGCCAGTGCCAGTGCCGTAGCCTTGGGTGCTGTCGCAGGCTGTCGTCAGCATCAATGCAGCACCAGCGCTGAGAAGAAGGGATTTTTTCGCTAGGATCATGGTAATTTAGCCCTGTATATGCTTTGCCCGGTCAGTCGGACTTGGGCGGACTATAGGGTGGCAAGGGGCCATGCCCAATACACAATACCGCGCAAATCGGCAGCAATCCGCGCATTTCCACGAAGCATCATCCGGCCTCGGCGCGCGCGCTCTCCCACGCCAGAATACCGCGTTTAACTGGCAGACCCCAGTGATACCCGCCAAGGCCACCAGATTTGCGTAGCGCGCGGTGGCAGGGGATCAGCAGGCTGATCGGATTGCGCCCCACAGCGGTGCCGACAGCGCGCACAGCCTTGGGATGGCCGATCGCTCCGGCAATCTGGCTATAGGTGGTGACGTGTCCCGACGGGATAGCCAGCAGCGCCTCCCACACCTTGATCTGAAAGGGCGCACCGATCAGAAAAAGCGGTGTCGCCTCATTGTGTTCGGCGCGGAAGGCGTTGAGTGCCCAAGGGCGCAGGCGCTCCGCATCCTCGATAAACTCTGCGCGTGGCCAGCGGGCCACCAAATCTGCCATCGTCGCCTTCTCGCCCGCCTCGGCGGCGAAACCGATGCCACAGATGCCCTTGTCCGTGCCCATCACCAACGCGGTGCCAAAGGGGCTATCGAACCAGCCCCAGTAGATCCGCAGTCCGGTGCCCTTGCGGGCAAAATCGCCGGGGCTCATCGCCTCCCACCGCAGGAACAGATCGTGCAGGCGCCCGGTGCCCGACAGGCCTGCCGCGTCCGCCGCATCCAGCATTGTGTGCCGCTCGTCCAGCAGCGATTTGGCGTGGCCCAGCGTCAGATATTGCTGATACCGTTTGGGCGATACGCCCACCCAGCCTGAGAACAGCCGCTGAAAATGCGCAGCGCTCATGCCCATTTCGGCAGCAAGCTGGTCCAGCGTCATGCCCGGGCCGCCTGCATCGATCACCTCGATTGCGCGGCGCATAACATTGAAATGATAGCTCTGATCGCTCATGGGATTATCTCCTCTTTGGCCATCAATCTACGCGTGCCGCCCCTTTGCCGCGACCCGAATGTTGCGCAATGGCGCAAACCGCGCCATTAGAGGCGCCATGAGCAAGCAACTCGATTATCACACGATCCGCGCCATTTTTGAGCGTTTTCAGCAGGCCGAGCCTGAGCCTCAGGGCGAGCTGGAGCATGTGAACGTCTATACTCTCGTCGTCGCCGTCGCGCTGAGCGCGCAAGCCACCGATGCAGGCGTTAACCGGGCCACGCGCGGCCTGTTCGCCGTTGCCGATACCCCGCAAAAGATGCTGGATCTGGGCCTTGAGGGCGTCACTGAACATATCAAGTCAATCGGCCTTTTCCGGCAAAAGGCCAAGAACGTGATCAAGCTAAGCCAGATTTTGGTCGACGACTACGCAGGCGAGGTGCCAAATTCGCGCGCCGCCCTGCAATCGCTGCCGGGGGTGGGCCGCAAGACGGCGAATGTTGTGCTGAATATGTGGTGGAACATGCCGGCGCAGGCGGTTGACACGCATATCTTTCGCGTCGGCAACCGCACCGGCATCTGCCCCGGCAAGGATGTCGTGGCGGTCGAGCGCGCTCTGGAAGACCACGTTCCGGCCGATTTTCAACACCATGCGCATCACTGGCTGATCCTGCATGGCCGCTATCATTGCAAGGCGCGCAAACCCATGTGTCCCACATGCCTGATCCGCGACTTGTGCCCATACGAGGACAAGACGACATGAAGAAATACCAAGCAGTCGGCATCGGCAATGCCGTGGTCGATGTGATCTGCCGCAGCGATGACGCGTTTCTAAAGCGTATGGGCATCGAAAAAGGCGTGATGCAATTAACCGACGAGGCGCGCGGCGCGGCCTTGTATGACGCGATGGAAAATCGCGTGCAGATGGCCGGCGGATCCGTCGCCAACACAATCGCTGGTCTCGGCGCGCTGGGGTTGACGACTGGCTTTGTCGGGCGCGTGCGCGACGACGTGCTGGGCCGCGCCTACGCCGGTGATATGACGCACGTAGGCACTGATTTCGTCAATGCGCCCGTGGCGGGGCAGGGCACGCCCACCTCGCGCTGCATGATTTTCGTCTCGCCCGACGGCGAGCGGTCGATGAATACCTATTTGGGCATTTCGACAGATTTGGGCCCCGAGGACATCCCGGAGAGTGCCGTGGTCGGCACCGATTTGCTGCTGTTGGAGGGATACCTTTTTGATAAACCGCAAGGCAAATTCGCCTTTGGCACCGCCGCCGAGGCGTGCAGGACTGCGGGCGGCATGGCGGGCATCTCGCTGAGTGATCCGTTCTGCGTTGATCGCCACCGCGCCGATTTTCTTGGGTTGATTGGCGGCCTCGACTACGTGATCGGGAACGAACATGAATGGACGTCTCTCTACGAGACGGAGGATCTGGACGCCGTGCTGGACCGCGCCGCGCAAGATACTGGCCTTGTGGTTTGCACCCGCTCGGGCGCGGGTGTGATCATCCGGCGAGGGAATGAACGCGTAGACGTGCCCGTGACGCGCATCGCGCCTGTCGACACGACCGGGGCAGGCGACCAGTTTGCCGCAGGATTCCTTTATGGCCTCGCCAATGGTGCGCAACTGGACGTGGCTGGACGTATGGGCTGTATCGCGGCGGCTGAAGTCATCTCGCATTACGGCGCGCGGCCGGAGACGGACGTGAAGGCGCTATTTGCGGCCGAAGGGCTGATTTAATCTGCTATGCAGGTTATGAGATTTAGGTATCTCTCCCAAGAATAAGCGCAGAGGGCGCGCGCCCCTTTTCCGGTATCGGTCGCAGTGATCGCGATGCAAACCGGGGCCGGGGCGCGGCTTTTCTTTGGAGGGGCACCAGCCGATCAGCCTGTACCGTGCCACTGAATTTGGCAGATCATAGTTAAGAAAAAGTTAGCGTATTTAGGGATGATAGAACCTAAATCCCTCACAGCCAGAACGCGCCCCGACTAAGGTCATTCACCCAGCTTGGCATGAACCTCGTCCAAGTCGATCTCGCCGATCGGCATCTTGTTCGACGGGTCCGCAAAGTCGTATTTGAACAGCTCGAAATCCGCCTTGTAGATCTCATAGACCAGATGCATCGACAGATCGTCGAAGTAATCCTCGACCGGGTGCGCGCGTTTGGGGCCGTGCCCCTCGCTCTCGTTAAAGCGGGGGATCGCGGCCAGATCGACCTTGTGTGGCGTCTGGATCGCGTTCAGCACGTCCTGCATCCCGTCGTTGAATGCCTCAGTCCAAAAGATGCGATCATACGTGCCGCCGTTGACGATATACGTGCTGACATGGCCCGACATTGCTGACCAGTGGATGTCAGGCTCCATCGGGCGGCGCCAGCGGATGGTGTCGCGCGCGAATAGCAAAAATCGCCGGAAACTGGCAATTTGGTCAAACTCCTGTTTGCCGTCGTCACCGCCGACCTCAATCCCGTATTTCTGCACAAGCAGCGGCACCAGCTTGCCCCGGTAGCGTTTGCCGTTGCGCTGGATGCCGCAAATTTTGTCGAAAAAGCTGGAGAGGATCCGGGTGTAGGGATTGCGCACGCAGGTAAAGGCGTAGGATTGGTGTGCCTTGACGTTGGCCGAAATCAGCGCTTGGCTGTCATCCAGAGCCCACTTGTGCATCCCGCCTTTGGCGTCATGGATATCACCGTCGAAAAAGGCGCCATGATCGGAATAGTACATGATCTGCCCAATGGTCGAGCAGGCGCATTTCGGCACCACGCGGTACACGACGCTTTCGCTCTCGGTCATCCAAGTGCCGGGAAACCCCATGTTCGTGGTCCTTGCCTTACCTCTGGTGTCCCGTTGAGGACTTATTGTTATTTGCCATGATAAAACAGGATTATTACGGTTTCCACGGCAGGTATTCATGATTATTACGGTAAACAATCGGCAGAACAAGGGGTAGTCTGTTTCCCATATGGCGAAAATTGCCTACATACTTTTGTGCCACAAGGACCCGGAGGCCGTTATCGCGCAGGCCGAGTTGTTGACCGCTGTGGGCGATTGTATTTCGATACATTTCGATGGCCGCGCCAAGCCCGAGCATTTCAAACAGATCAAGGCGGCGCTGGCTGGCAACCCGAACGTCTGTTTCGCGCGCAAGCGGGTCAAGTGTGGCTGGGGCGAGTGGAGCCTGGTGCAGGCCACGCTACTGGCAGTCGAGGCGGCGGTGCGCGCCTTTCCGCGAGCTACGCATTTTTATATGCTGTCGGGCGATTGTGCCGCGATCAAATCGGCCCGCTATGCGCATGATTTCCTCGACGCCGAAGATGCGGACTATATCGAGAGCTTTGATTATTTCGAAAGCGACTGGATCAAGACCGGCATGAAGGAGGAGCGGTTGATCTATCGCCACTTCTTTAATGAGCGCAAGCACAAGTGGCTGTTCGAGACATCCTTTGCGCTGCAGCGGCGCTTGGGTCTTAGTCGCGACATTCCCCGCGACATTCAGGTTCAAATCGGCAGTCAGTGGTGGTGCCTGCGCCGCCGAACCATCGAGTGGATCCTTGATTTCACGCGCCAGCGGCGTGACGTCATGCGATTCTTCCGCACCACTTGGATTCCGGACGAGACTTTCTTTCAGACGCTGGTGCGCCACATCGTGCCCGAGGCTGAGATCCGCGCGCGCACGCTGACCTTTTTGATGTTCACCGATTACGGTATGCCGCAGACTTTTTATAACGATCACTATGACCTTTTGTTGGGGCAGGACTTCCTTTTTGCGCGCAAAATCAGCGCTGAGGCGACTGACCTGAAGGCACGTCTGGCGGCACTCTATGCCGACGACCGGGCTGAGTTCAAAATTTCGGACGAGGGCCGCAGCCTCTTTAAGTTTTTGACCGGCCGAGGCCGGATTGGCCGCCGCTTTGCCAGCCGCTTTTGGGAGGCAGAGAGCACGCTGGGGCGCCACCGCGAGTTGATGATCGTCGTGTGCAAAAAATGGCACGTGGCCAAGCGGTTGCTGAACCAGATCAAGCAAGTCACGAATGTGCCGGCAACTGAGTATCTGTTTAACGAGGAAGGCACCGCATTGCCTGATCTAGGCGGCATTCAGGCGACACTTGCCAAGCGGACACGCCACCGCCGCGCGCTGATGCGGATGCTATTCGACTATCATGACACCGACCGCATGATCGTGTGCATGGACCCCGGCAATCTGGACCTACTAGAGGATTTCTGCGGCGACCGTTCGGTCACCCGCCTGCTCGAAATTCAATGCGTGTTCACCGATGACTATCTGATCGGCCACTCCATGCGCGTCGGCTTGGCGGGCGAGCAGACGTCCGCAGAAACGCTAGAGCGGCTTTTGCCCACAATCCGCGGCGAGACGACGTATGAGAGCGACAAAATTCGCGATGCCGGGTTCGAGCATCATTATATCATGCAGCAGAACGCCAGCGACGAAGACAATGCTGTGCCAATCTCGAAATTCCTGAGCATTACGCATGATCAGGCGCTGGGCATCGCGCGCACCGATCATCTATTTGCAGACTAAGGACGCATCATGGCTTTTGACTACGACGACCAGAATATCTTTGCCAAGATCCTGCGCGGCGAGATCCCCAACGATACCGTGCTGGAGACGCCGCATTGCCTCGCGTTCAAGGATATAACGCCGCAGGCGCCAGTACATGTGCTGGTGATCCCCAAGGGTGCCTATGTATCCTACGACCACTTCGCCGCTGAGGCGAGCGATGCGGAGATCGCGGATTTCACCCGCGCCATCGCTGAAGTGTGCCGCATAACTGGCCTGCATGGCGCTGACGCAGCGGGTGGTTTCCGCGTGATTTCCAATGCGGGACCTCATGGCTCGCAAGAGGTGCCACATCTGCATATGCATGTGCTCGGCGGTCGCCCATTAGGTGCGCTGCTGGCCAAGGGGTGAGCGCGCCCGGTCCTTTTGCCCAGACGCCGGCGCCGCCCTATTATGCTGTGATCTTTACCAGCCTGCTGGGTGAGAATGATGCAGGATATGCCGCGATGGGCGATGCCATGTTTGCGCTGGCGCTAAAGCAGCCCGGCTGTCTGGGCGCTGAGAGCGCGCGCGGCGCGGACCGCCTTGGCATCACCGTGTCGTATTGGCGCGATGAGGCCAGCATCGCAGCTTGGAAGGCCGAGGCGCAGCATCTGGCAGCCCAGAAATACGGGATCGAACGCTGGTATACCCATTACGAGTTGCGCATCGCGCGGGTTGAGCGGGCGTATTCCGGCCCTGAAGGGCGCAACGCCCCGTCGCTGCCGTGCTAAGCTGTATTAGCGGCTGCGCGTCAGGTTTAAGAAAACGTCCTGCAAATCTGCCTGCTCGGTGCGCACGTCGCGGATGCGGATACCGGCATCACGGACGGCGGCCAGCACCTCCTCGGCGCTTGTCTTGCCCGCGCTATAGCTGAACGCCAGCGCGCCGCCCTCGCGGCGCGTCACGTCAATTCCGCGCGCTTGCGGTAGTGCGGTTACTTCGCCATCGGGGATGATGACCATGCTGCGCGTGTCCAGCTGCGCCAAAAGGTTCGCGGTGCTGTCGCGCGCAACTAAATCGCCGTGGTTAATGATTGCGATTTCGTCGCACATCTCCTCGGCCTCTTCCAAATAATGCGTGGTCAGGATGATCGTCATGCCACCTGCGTTCAACTGCCGAATGTTTTCCCACAGCATCTGGCGCAACTCGATGTCGACGCCTGCCGTCGGTTCGTCCAGCACCAGAATATGGGGCGTGTGCACCAGCGCCTTGGCCAACAGTAGGCGGCGGCGCATCCCGCCGGACAGGGTGCGCGCATAGGCGTGCGCCTTGTCCTCAAGGCCAACCAGCGCGAGGATTTCGTCGCTGCGACGCTGCGATTTTGGCACGCCGTAGAGGCCCGCCTGCACCTCCAGCGCGGCGCGCGGGGTAAAGAATGGATCCAGGTTCAGCTCTTGGGGCATGACGCCGATTGCCGCACGGCTCTGGCGCGGGTTCACGTCCTGATCGAACCCCCAGATTCGGACGTTACCGGCGGTTTTCACAACCAACCCGGCGAGGATATTGATCAGTGTCGATTTACCAGCGCCATTAGGGCCAAGCAGGCCAAATACCGAGCCCGCTGGAATATCCAGATCAATGCCCTTCAGCGCCTCTTTTTCGGGGGCACCCTTGGCCCCGCGATATGTCTTGCGCAGGCCGCGTATTTCGATTGCATTCGCTGCCATGGTGCCCTTGCCCCTGCCGTGCCGTTCCATCATAAACGAGGGCGTAGTGGAAGAGCAGCCAAAAGGAAACGCCCAGATGGTGACCAAAGCGCCCGAAACGCGGATTGTCGACGACTACCGCATTGCCTGCGACGGCAACGGTCCAGCATCGGGCCATCCACGCGTCTGGCTACAGATTCCGGTCGGTCGCGGCTGGGTCGAGTGCCCCTATTGCGACTGCAAGATGATTCACCGCGATTACGTGGGCAAGGTCTAGCCCGCCCACCGCCGCACTGCCTGTGCGGTCAGGATCTAGGTACTTAGACCAAGAAAAACACTGAAGCCACGTCGTAGGAGGCAAGCCCATGTCATTTGGAAAAGGGTGTCATCTGCACCTGATCGACGGCTCTGCCTTTATCTTTCGGGCGTATCACGCGCTGCCGCCGCTGACGCGCAAATCCGATGGGCTGCCTATCGGCGCCGTCTCCGGCTTTTGCAATATGTTGCAACGCTATGTCGAGGGGAACACAGGGCCCGATGCGCCGACGCATGTGGCAGTGATTTTTGACAAGGGCAGTCACACGTTCCGCAATGATCTGTTTCCTGAATACAAGGCCAACCGTGAAGCGATGCCAGAGGAACTGCGCCCGCAGATCCCGCTGACGCGCCGCGCCACGCTTGCGTTTAATATCGCCTGCAAGGAGGTCGAGGGGTTTGAGGCCGACGATATTATCGCGACGCTATCTGTGCAGGCGCGTGATGCGGGCGGGCGGGTCACGATCATCAGCTCGGACAAGGACATGATGCAGCTAGTCGGCGGCGGCGTCGAAATGCTGGACGCGATGAAGAACCGCCGGATCGACGTTGAGGGCGTCGAGGAGAAGTTCGGCGTAGGCCCGGACCGCGTCGTTGACGTACAGGCCCTGGCAGGCGACTCGGTCGATAACATACCGGGCGCGCCGGGCATCGGGATCAAGACTGCGGCACTGCTAATCAACGAGTTTGGCGATCTGGACACGCTGCTCGCCCGCGCTGGCGAGATAAAGCAGCCCAAGCGGCGCCAGACGCTGATCGACCACGCGGACCAGATCCGTCTGTCGCGCCGACTGGTGCAGCTGGATTGCGCCACGCCGCTTGATTTCGGGTTGGACGATCTGGAGGTGCGCGATCCCGATGCGGACGTCCTGCTAGGCTTTTTGGCCGAAATGGAATTCCGCACGCTGACGAATCGCATTGCCGCCGCGATGGACGCAGAAGCGCCCGAGATTGACGACACGCCCGAGGGTGCGCCCGATACAAGTGCGCCTGAAATGCCCGAGATCGACCCGTCCAAGTACGAGCATGTCAAGGATATGGCCGCGCTCGGTGTCTGGATCGACCGCATTCGTGCGCGCGGCTATGTCGCCGTCGATACCGAGACGACGTCGCTGAACGAAATGCAGGCCGAACTGGTTGGCATATCGCTCTGCGTTGAGCCTGGACAGGCATGCTACATCCCACTGGGCCACAAGGGCGAGGGGCAGGGTGATCTGTTCGGCAGTGCCGCGCTGGCCGAGGGACAACTGCCGCTGCAAGACGTTCTGGATGCGTTGAAGCCCCTGCTGGAGGATGCGAGCATCCTCAAGATCGGGCAGAACATGAAATACGATGCCAAGGTATTGGCCCGCTACGGCGTAGAGGTGGCGCCCTTCGATGATACGATGCTGATTTCCTATGCCCTGCACGCGGGCCTTCATGGACACGGCATGGACACGCTAAGCGAGCGGTATCTGAACCATAAACCCATTCCGATCAAGTCGTTGCTGGGCGGCGGCAAATCTGCCATCACATTCGACCGCGTGCCGGTGGATGATGCGGTGAAGTACGCCGCCGAGGATGCCGACATAACCCTGCGCCTCTGGACGGTGCTGAAACCGCAGCTTCATAAGGCGCAAGTCACCCGAGTTTACGAGACGTTGGAGCGGCCGTTGGTGCCCGTCCTGGCACATATGGAGCGCAATGGGATCGCGGTAGACCGCAATGTCCTCAGCCGCATGTCAGGTGCGTTCGCGCAAAAGATGGCCGCGCTGGAGGAGGAAATCCACCAGTTGGCAGGGCGCAAGTTCAACGTCGGCTCGCCCAAGCAGCTGGGTGAGATCTTGTTCGACGAGATGAGCCTGGATGGCGGCAAGCGGGGCAAGACGGGCGCCTACGCGACCGGCGCCGACGTGTTGGAGGATCTGGCAACCGAGCACGAATTGCCCGCCCGCGTTCTGGATTGGCGCCAGATATCCAAACTGAAATCAACCTATACCGACGCGCTGCAGGACCACATCGACCCTGACACGGGCCGCGTGCACACCTCCTATATGCAGGCGGGGGCAAACACCGGGCGGCTTGCCTCCTCGGACCCAAATTTGCAAAACATCCCAGTGCGCAGCGAAGAAGGGCGGCGCATCCGCGAAGCGTTTGTTGCGCCGGAGGGTCGGGTGCTGGTCAGCCTCGACTACAGCCAGATTGAGCTGCGGATCTTGGCCCATGTGGCCGGGATCGATGCGCTAAAGCAGGCGTTTCGCGACGGGCAAGACATCCACGCCATGACCGCCAGCGAGATGTTCGGTGTCGCGATGGAGGATATGACCCCCGACATCCGCCGCCAGGCCAAAGCGATCAACTTTGGCGTGATCTACGGCATTTCCGGCTTTGGCCTGGCGCGAAATCTGCGCATTCCTCGTAGCGAGGCGCAGGGCTTTATCGACCGGTATTTTGAGCGGTTTCCGGGCATTCGCGCCTACATGGACGACACCGTGGAGTTTGCGAAAAAGCATGGCCATGTAGAGACGCTGTTCGGCCGCAAGATCCACACGCCAGAGATTGGCGCCAAGGGGCCACGTGCCGGATTTGCCAAACGCGCCGCGATCAACGCGCCGATCCAAGGCACCGCCGCAGATGTGATCCGCCGCGCGATGATCCGCATGCCGGACGCCATTGAGGGGCTACCGTGCAAGATGCTGCTGCAGGTGCATGACGAGCTGCTCTTTGAAGTGGACGAGGGCGCCGTGGACGCCGTCATCAAGGCTGCCCGCGACGTGATGGAGGGCGCCGCCGAGCCGGTGGTCAAGCTGTCTGTGCCGCTGACGGTCGACGCCGGGCAGGGGGCCAACTGGGCCAAGGCGCATTGAGCCGGTTCCTGATCCTGCAACTTCGCCCCGAACGGGACGCGTCTGACGCCGAATTCGCCGCCTTTCTGGGCAAAAGCGGGCTAGAGCCTGCCCGCGCGCATCGCATCCGGCTGGACGCCGAGGCGCTACCAGATGGTTTGAACCCGGCGAATTATGCGGGCATCATCGTCGGGGGCGGGCCGGGCTGCGTCAGCGACGCGCCTGAGGATAAATCCCCCGAACATGCGCGTATCGAGGCCGCTGTTATGTCGCTGATGCCGCGCGTGACGGAGGGCGACATTCCCTTTCTTGGCTGCTGCTACGGCATCGGCATTCTAGGCCAGCATCTGGGCGCGCCCGTCGGTAAGGGCCACTATGGCGAGCCGGTCGGCACGGCGAGTTGCACAGTAACGCAGGCAGGCCGAACCGACGCCTTGCTGGCAGACCTGCCAGACAGCTTTGACGCGTTTGTCGGCCATAAAGAGGCGCTGGAGGCATTGCCGGACGGATGCGAGCATCTGGTGTCCGCGCCCAACTGCCCATTCCAGATGGTGCGATATAAATCCAATGTCTATGCCACGCAGTTCCATCCAGAGGCCGATGGCGCGGACTTCGAGCAGCGGATTGAGACCTACAAGAACCACGGCTATTTCCCCCCAGAAGAGGCGTTGGATCTGGTCGCCATGTGCCGCGCGGCAGATGTGCATGCGCCCCAGAAAATCCTGCGCAACTTCGTGCAGCGATACGGCTGAACCGAAGAACTGACTGCTACATGATATGCCCGGATTTGCGCGCCTTGGTCGCCAGATATTCTGCGTTCTGTGCGGTCTGGCCCACGATCAGCGGTACGCGCTCGGTCACGTCCACGCCGCTGCGGCGCATCATGTCGATTTTAGCCGGGTTGTTTGTCATCAGGCGAACGGAACTGAATCCCATTTTGCGCAGAATACCCGCGCCAATGCGAAAGTCGCGCTCATCATCCTCAAATCCGAGGCGGTGGTTTGCCTCAACCGTATCAAAGCCCTGATCCTGAAGCGCGTAGGCACGCATTTTGTTAGCCATGCCGATACCGCGCCCCTCTTGGTTGAGGTAAAGCAGAACGCCGGCGCCCGCGCTGCCCATTTGCGCCAGCGCGGCGCGAAGTTGCGGACCGCAATCGCATTTCAAGCTGCCAAGGACATCGCCGGTAAAGCAGGCAGAGTGCAGCCGCGCCAGCACCGGGGTGCTGCGCGCGGGATTACCGATCTCGATCGCGTAGTGCTCTTCGCTGCCGTCTTCGGGGCGAAATACGTGAACGCGGCCCGCATGGCTGGCGGCGAGCGGCACGCGGGCGCGGGCAACGGCGTGGGGCGGGCTGGCAATGCGCATCGCTGCCTTCGCCGCCTCAGCAGGAAGCACGCTTAGATTTTCAGTGGCGGCGCGGGCGGCGGCGTCCGGAAATGGTAGCACCAGCATGGCGGGCAAGAGGCGCGCAGACTTGGCCAGCGACAATGCAAGACGGTGCAGGCCTGCATCCTCGCCCCGCTGGGTGCGAAACGGTCCTTTCATCGGACTGTCCAGATCGTTTTCCGGGCTGGCGACTGCACGAATGCATGCGAGATCTGCGTCCGGCGGCAGGATAATGCGCGCCAAATCGCCGTCATAGGCGCGCGCCTTTAGCGTTTCGGCCCGCCGGGCGGTCACAGCCAGCGCCAGAGGCACGCCTGCCTCATCGGCCAGACTGCGCAGCGCTTCGAGACGGGGCGCGTCAACCGTCTCGGCAGCGGCAACCAGTGCGCCGCCCTCCGCGCTGGTCAGCGCGACTGGCAGGCCCATCGCCAGATCGGCGCGGACCCGGGCAAGCAGGTGGGTGATGTCGGGTCGCAGGCTCATTCCGGACGCTTTCATGGCTTGGTCCCGATCTAGCCTTTATCGCACGAAAATGAAACATATGCCGCGCATGCTACACTAGGGCGTGATCGCGTTGACGCATTTCTTGCCGTAGCGGCATACGGGCACATCTTGGAAGTAACAGAACCAAAAGAGGGACACCCCATGGCACAGCTCAAAAAAATCCTACTCGTGGACGATGACGAGGATCTGCGCGAGGCGCTGGGCGAACAATTGGTGATGACCGAAGATTTCGACGTATTCGAGGCCGGCACCGGCGCCGAGGCGATGACCCATGCGCGCGATTCCAACTATGATCTGATCATCCTCGATGTCGGTTTGCCCGACACCGATGGACGCGAATTATGTCGCCTGATGCGCAAGCAGGGGGTGAAAAGCCCCATATTGATGCTGACCGGCCATGACGGCGACGCCGACACGATCCTTGGCCTCGACGCCGGGGCGAATGATTATGTGACCAAGCCGTTCAAGTTTCCTGTCCTTCTGGCCCGCATCCGGGCGCAGTTGCGCCAACATGAGCAATCTGAGGACGCCGTGTTTCAGCTGGGTCCATACAGCTTCCGGCCCGCGCTAAAGATTTTGGTGGACGAGGGTGGGCGCAAGGTGCGCCTGACCGAGAAGGAAACGAACATTCTCAAATTCCTCTACCGCTCAACCGATGGTGTGGTGGCGCGCGACGTGCTCTTGCACGAGGTCTGGGGTTATAATGCGGGCGTCACGACTCACACGCTAGAGACGCATATCTACCGCCTGCGCCAAAAGATTGAGCCGGACCCGTCGAACGCCCGCCTGCTGGTCACCGAAAGCGGGGGATATCGCCTGTTGTCCTAAGCGGATTTCCGCGAGGTCCTGCTGCGCCTTGGAACGTGCAGGGTCCGGCGACTGTTCACCTATCAGAGCGTCCCAGCGACGCTGTAATCCGGCCGCATGTCCGGCACGTACATGCACCTCCCTGTTGGACTGGCCCCGGCTTTTGCCGGGGTCTTTTTTTGGCAAAAGGGCATGCTGCGCGAATGACTTTTGCTGATTTGCATGGCCCGCCTCTCGGCGCTCTGATACGCAGGAGGGCCATACCCTCAGCCCGACGGAGACGCCCGCCATGACCTTTACCCTCGCCACTTGGAACATAAACTCGGTCCGGCTGCGCGAGCCCTTAGTGTGCAAGCTGCTGTCCGAAGAGGCCCCCGACATCCTATGCCTGCAGGAATGCAAGAGCCCGGTCGACAAGATCCCGATCGAGGATTTTGCCGCGCTGGGCTATACCCACATGATTGCGCGCGGGCAAAAGGGGTATAACGGCGTCGCCATACTGTCGAAGCTTCCAATTGAGGATGTCGGAGATCATGACTTTGCTGCGCTGGGTCACGCACGCCATGTCGCTGGGCGGCTGGAAAATGGTGTGATCATCCATAACTTTTACGTCCCCGCAGGCGGTGACGTCGCGGACCGCGAGGTGAACGAGAAGTTTGGGCAGAAGCTGGATTATCTGACGGACCTGCGCGATTGGTCCCGCGCTGACCGGCCCGAGCGCGCCATCCTTGTCGGCGATCTGAACATCGCCCCGCGCGAAGATGACGTTTGGAGCCACAAACAACTCTTGAAGGTCGTTAGCCACACCCCCATCGAGGTCGAGCATCTGGAAAATGTGATGGAGGCGGGGGGCTGGCGCGACGTGACACGCGCCGATATTCCGGACGGGCCGCTCTATAGCTGGTGGTCCTACCGCGCCAAGGATTGGGATGCCGCCGACAAGGGGCGGCGGCTGGATCATGTATGGGCCACGGGCGATATCGCAAGCGCGGGCCATTCGAGCCGCGTCCTGCGCGCCGCGCGCGGATGGGAGAAGCCAAGCGATCATGCGCCTGTGTTCGCGACGTTCGATTTGTAAGGCGGCGCCGGGGCCCAGTGTTTGCGCGGCGGCGGCCCGAGCCCTTGCAAGGCGCGGCGCGGCGGGCCATGTAGTCTTCAAAGCGCAATTTAGCGAGGCGAGATGAGATGATAGAACTTGGTGGCCAGGCCCCCGCGACCGATCTGATCAAGGACGTATCCGAGGCTGACTTTATGGCCGAGGTTGTCGAGATGTCGCAGACCATACCTGTGATCGTTGACTTCTGGGCACCTTGGTGTGGCCCCTGCAAGACCCTGGGCCCTGCGCTGGAGGCTGCCGTGACCAAGGCCGGCGGCGCCGTCCGCATGGCCAAGGTGAACGTCGACGAAAATCAGGGCATCGCCGGACAGCTGCGTGTGCAGTCGGTTCCGACAGTCTATGCGTTCTGGCAAGGCCAGCCGATTGACGGGTTTCAGGGAAATGTCTCTGGCTCTGAATTGAACGAATTTGTCGCACGCGCCGTCGCGGCAGCGGGCGGCGCGGCCCCGGAAGAGGATGGTCTGGCCGAAGCTGTCGCCGCCGCTGACGAGATGCTGGACGAGGGTGATGCCACATCCGCCGCACAGACCTTTGCCGCAATCGCAGAAGAGGACCCCACGAACGCTGCTGCCTTTGGCGGTTTGGCGCGCGCGCATATCGCCCTGGGCGAGCTTGAGCAGGCCGAGGCCGTGCTAAACGGCGCGCCTGCGGAAATTGGCACAGCGGCTGAAATCGAAGCCGCGCATGCGCAGTTGGCCTTGGCCCGCCAAGCCGCCGACGCCGGCCCGATAGGCGAGCTGGAGGCAGCGGTCGAGGCCGATCCGGCGAACCATCAGGCGCGCTACGATCTGGCCGTAGCGCTGGCCGCAAGCGGACAGAGCGGCGAGGCTGTCGATCACCTGCTGGAGCTGTTCCGACGCGACGCGGAGTGGAACGAGGGCGCGGCCAAGACGCAGCTCTTTACGGTCTTTGACGCGCTTAAGCCGAACGATCCAGTTGTGCTGAGCGGTCGGCGCAAGCTGAGCTCGATGATATTTGCGTAACGTCATGCAAACGGCGCGCGCTGGGCTGTTGTCCGGCGCGCGCCAAGGGCTAGGTATGAGGGCATGACGCAAAATACAGATCTTCCCGATGTCATTCCGCTTTTTCCGCTGCCGGGTGCTCTTTTGCTTCCTCGCGCGCGGCTGCCGCTGCACCTATTTGAGCCACGTTATCTTGCGATGTTCGACGATGCCTTAAAAACGCCGTGCCGCTTGATCGGGATGATCCAGCCGAACAAGGTGCCGGGCCGCGCTGGGCCGGGTCTGCACACCATTGGCTGCGCCGGACGCATCTCGCAATTCTCTGAAACAGAGGATGGGAGGTATATGGTCACGCTAGCTGGCATGTCACGCTTTCGCCTGATCGAAGAGGTCGAGGGATTCACACCCTACCGCCGCGCACGCGTGTCATGGACCGGGTTCGAACGTGACAATGGGCCGGAGGAGGGCGATACCGCATTCGACCGCGAGAAGTTTTTGGGCATACTGGCGCAGTATTTTGAGGCCGAGGATCTGCAGACCGATTGGAACAGCCTCAAGGAAGCCGATGACGAGCTGTTGATAAATTCGCTATCAATGCTGCTGGGGTTCGAGCCTGAGGACAAACAGGCGCTTTTAGAGGCGCCATCGCTGAGCACGCGGCGCGAGACGCTGCTAACATTGATCGAGTTCGCTATGCGGGGCGGTGACGGCGAGGGGATGCTGCAATGACAGATAAGATCGGCGCGCCAGAGTTTGACCGCCGCATGTTGGAGGCGCTGGTTTGCCCCAATAGCCACCAGCGTCTGGAATATGACGCAGCCTCTGGCGAGTTGATTAGCCGCACAGCTGGGCTTGCCTTTCCTATTCGGGCCGGCGTTCCCATACTGTTGATCAGTGAGGCGCGCGTGCTCGACTAGTCTGGCTTTGGCGCTGCGGCCCGCCGCAGCCTGTCATTGATTGCGCGGCCGAGGCCGCGTTCTGGTACGGGCGCTACCGCAATAGCCTTTGCACCGCTGACATCCAGCGTGTGCAGATGGCCAAACAGGGCTGCTGCCGCCTCGATTAGATCCCCCGAAAGTGACAGATCCAACTCAGCGCCGGGGGTGCCGCCAAATCCGAGCATCACCTCTCCGGCGCGGGAAGAGTCGGCGTTCAACCGCATGGTGGCGGTAGGCGCATAATGCGATGCCATCTGGCCGGGGGCCGTGATGGCATCATGCTCGCTGTGCAGCGCAAGGGGTGCGCCAAGTGCAGCCTCTATCGCCTCGACCGGCAAGCCACCGGGACGAAGCAGTATTGGCGTGCCCGTCAGGCCAATGATGGTCGATTCTACGCCTACGTCACACGGACCGCCATCCAGAATGGCGGCTATGCGGCCATCCAGGCCGCTCAGGACATGCTGGGGTTGCGTCGGGCTGATGCGCCCTGATGGGTTGGCCGATGGTGCGGCCAGGGGCGCACCGCTGGCAGCCAACAGGGCCTGTGCGATGGGATGCGCAGGCACGCGGATCGCGACGCTGTCCTGCCCGGCGGAAACCAGCGGCGATAGGCCCGCACCTGCGCGCAGCGGCAGAACCAGTGTCAAAGGGCCGGGCCAAAAGGCTTGTGCGAGCCGGTCCGCCATATCAGACCAGACGCCGTATGTTTGCGCCGCCGCGCTATCCGCGACATGCACGATCAGTGGGTTAAAGCTGGGCCTGCCCTTCGCCTCGAAAATGCGGGCGACGGCGGTGCTATTGAGCGCATCGCCTGCAAGGCCATAGACCGTCTCGGTCGGGATCGCGACCAGCTGGCCGTCTGCGATCAGCCTTGCGGCGTCAGTGATGCCGGCGGCATCTGGGGCGAGGGTGCGGGTGTGCATCGGCGCTGGGATCCTTGGGGTGGAGGGGGTGTTCAGAAACTGGTACGTGACTACCGCGCACCCGTTCGATTGCCAAGGATAGCCGATGCCCCCCAAGACGACCGACGAGACCGGCATAAGGTATCCGTGGCCCGAACCGCCCGCAGAGGGCGCCGCGACCCAGATTGCCCCGGGCGTTCTATGGATGCGCCTACCGCTGCCAATGGCGCTGGACCACGTCAATATCTACGCACTTGAGGACGCGGGCGGCTGGACCATCGTGGACACCGGTATCCAATCTCGTCGCAACACCGCGATATGGGAAGCGCTGCTGGCCGGGCCATTGCGGGGCCAACCCGTCAGCCGCGTAATCCTGACGCATCACCACCCCGATCATGTCGGCATGGTCGGCTGGCTGATGGAGCGCTTTGATGCGCCGCTTGTGACCACCCGCACCGCATGGCTGATGGCGCGGATGCTGATTCTGGACGAAGAGGCGCGCCCGACGCCGCAAGCGCTGGATTACTGGCGCAGTGCAGGGATGGATCCCGAAATATATGAGGCCCGCAAAGATGCGCGACCTTACAACTTTGCCGACAGCTGCGCGCCCTTGCCGGTGGGCTACACGCGGGTCCAAGAGGGCGACACCATCGAGGCAGCGGGCCGCATATGGGACGTGCGCACCGGCAATGGCCACGCGCCTGAGCATCTGACGCTGTGGAGCCGGGACTGCAATCTGGTCATTTCCGGGGATCAGATCCTGCCGTCAATCAGTCCTAACCTGGGCGTTTATCCGACCGAGCCTGAGGCCGATCCCGTCGCCGACTGGCTGGAGGCCTGCGATAGGCTTGCCGGATTTGCGCGGCCGGATCATCTGGTGCTGGGCGGTCACAAGCTGCCCTTTACCGGCTTGCCGCTGCGGATGCGCCAACTCGTCGAGAATCACCACGGCGCGCTTAGACGGCTGGAGGCGCATCTGGACATGCCGCGCACAGCAGCGGACTGTTTCGCGCCGCTATTTAAACGCCGCATCGACGCTGGGACATACGGCCTCGCTTTGGTCGAGGCGGTTGCACATCTGAACCACTTGCATAAGCTGGGCCGAGTAACACGTAGCCGCCAGGACGATGGCGCTTGGCTGTGGCAGGTTAAGGGAGAGAGCATGTGAGCGAAGAGATCAACACGACAGCCGAGGTTGTCGAAGCCGATGCCCTGCCGCGCTGCCGCGAGGTGCATACCGGCAAAGCGCACTCCAGCCCTGCCGAGAATGCGCCCGCCAGCATGAAGGCCAAGCCGTTCGAGAATAAGAGTGAGGCGGAATGGGCTTACGAGCGTTTGATCCTTTATATCCAGAATTTCGAGAAGGCGCTGGATAATGAGCATGAGGTCGCCATGGGCTTCGTCGGCGGCGATGCAGGTGTGCTGAAAATCGAGGGAATGGGGTACTTCGACCCCGATGTAATCACCTTTTACGGCAGTGATGCGTCGGGCAGTAAAACGCAGCTGGTGCAGCATGTCAGCCAGCTTAGCGTCATCCTGCGCGCCCTGCCAAAACCCGAGGCGCAGGCCGAGCCGGAGAGGATCGGCTTTCAATTGGCTGCCGAGCTGGAAAAGGCTTGAGCCTGGCGATGCGCGGTGGACAATGTCGCACCGTCGCATTCAATCTCGGCGGGCTGATGGAGCGGAGGGCATATCAGGCCGCGCGCGCCGCTTGCGGTTTGCCGAATTTCCTGATTGAGAATTTGGGCGAAACACTTTAATCAGCCGGATATGTCGGCACCAAAAGGACGGTATTTCACATGGCTGAGTACAAACATGGCGAGATGGACACCACAGAACAGGAAAAGACGTTCGATGCGTTCATCAAGTGGTCGACACGCGTGGCGATTTTTTCTATTTGCGTCCTGATTTTCATGGCACTGGTCAACGGTTGATCGCTCGCCCCGCGGGGCAGTAATTAGGAGCGACTTTATGCGCTATGCAATCATGGCACTGTGCGCCATTCTGTCTGTTGCAGGCTGTGCAGCCCCTCAGGGTGACTGGGCGACGGATGAGGAAGTGATGCGCGCGGCCTACCAACATGACGGCCCGCCGCGCCTGACGCTTTTCACGATGCTGAACAACAATAACGGGTCGGGCGCACATTCGTCGCTGATGATCAACGGCTCGCAGCGGGTGATCTTTGACGGATCCGGATCGTTCGAGCATGAAACGATCGCCGAGCAAGAAGATGTTATCTATGGCGTGACGCCGATGATCGCCGACGTCTACACCCGCTACCACGCGCGCAACACCTTTCACGTCAAAATCCAAGAGCTGGACGTGACACCCGCGCAGGCCGAAAGGGCAATGCGGTTGGCCAAATCCTCGGGCGCCGTTCCAATGGCATTCTGCGCGCGCAGCACCTCAAGCATTTTGTCCGAAATTTTTCCGGGCAGGGTCGGGCAAACTTGGTATCCCAAAGCGCTGGCCGCAGATTTTGGCAAGCTGCCGGGCGTGACCGAGGAGGTCCTCTACGAGTATGACAGCGACGACAATTCCAAGGTTCTGGCCGCGTGGGACCCTTCCAAGGTTTGATGGGGCGCAGTCCAGCGGAATGCGCTAGGGCGCATGCGGTAAATCTCGGCCCCGACGGGCCTCAGCACTGGCGCGGCGCAGGCGTGACACGAAATGCTGATGTCGGAATTGTTGCTGAGGCAGGAATGCCTCCGGCGGGGATATTTCAGGCAAGGTGAATGGGCGGTACCAACTTAGAATCGTTCCAAACCTTGACTCGGGGTTTGGTCGCGCGCATATGTCATTGAGGCAAATCAGGGGTGCATCATGTTCATTCAGACCGAATCTACGCCCAACCCGGCGACTTTGAAATTCCTGCCGGGCCAAACCGTCCTGCCCGCAGGCACGGCTGATTTTCCGTCATCCGAGAATGCAGGCGCGTCGCCACTGGCAACGCGCGTTTTTGCGGTGGATGGTGTGACGGCAGTCTTCTTTGGCAATGACTTTGTCACTGTGACAAAGGCTGAAGCAGTCGAGTGGGACCATATTAAGCCCGCGATCCTGGGCGCGATCATGGAGCATTTCCAGTCCGGGATGCCAGTGATGAAAGATGGCGGTACCGCGCCGTCGGGTCATTCAGAGCATAGCGGCGAAGACGGCGAAATCGTAAACCAGATCAAGGAGCTGCTGGATACACGTGTGCGGCCTGCGGTAGCGCAGGACGGCGGTGATATCACGTTCCATGGTTTTGACCGGGGCGTTGTTTACCTGCACATGCAAGGCGCCTGTGCTGGTTGCCCGTCCTCGACCATCACGCTGAAGATGGGAATTGAGAACCTCTTGCGTCATTACATTCCCGAAGTGACAGAGGTACGGCCCGTCGGTGTCTGACGCGCTGGTCCTTGGCTTTGATACATCGGCCGCGCATTGCGCGGCCGCTTTGCTGTGCGGGCCACGCATATTGGTAGCGCGCAGCGAGGCAATGACGCGCGGGCAAGCGGAACGCCTGATGCCGTTGCTGGAGGAGGTGCTGGCAGCGGGTGGTGCCGAGTGGACGGATCTGGCGCGGATTGGCGTTGGGGTAGGGCCGGGCAACTTTACCGGCATCCGCATCGGGGTGTCGGCGGCGCGCGGTCTGGCGCTGGCGCTGGAGATACCGTCGATCGGGGTGACGTCGTTTGAGGTGATATCCAGCGGCGAGGCGGCTGCACATGTGCCAGCGGTGCCAGCGCCGCGCGATCATGTCTATGTCGAACGCCCTGGCGGACAGCAGGCCATGCTGACCTTGGCAGACGCGCAAGCGCTGGGCCCGCCGCTGCACTATCTGCCTGAGCCGGACCAGATGGCCTGCCAGATCGCGCGCATTGCTGCGAACGCATTGCCGGGCGCGCCCCCTGCGCCGCTATACCTAAGGACTGCCGACGCCGCCCCTGCGCGTGACGCGCCGCCGGTGATGCTAGATGAGCACGGCTGAGACCCTTGCGCGGCTGCACGCGCGCGCGTTCGCGGGGCAGGGCCGGGGTTGGAGCGTGGCAGAGTTTGCTGACCTGATCGCCTCGCCTCTGTGCTGTCTGCGCGCTGGCCCGCATGGCTTTGCCCTTGCGCGCGTTATCGCGGGTGAGGCGGAATTGCTGACATTGGCGACGGACCCGGGTTATCGCAGGCAAGGTATCGCGGCCGATTTATTGTCGCAGATTGAAATTGCGGCCGCAGAGCGTGGCGCGCTTACTCAATTTCTTGAGGTCGCGGCAGACAATGCTGCCGCGCGCGCGCTTTATGCTGGCGCGAGCTACATTCAGATAGGCCAGCGTGCGGGCTATTATGCGCGCACCGGAGCCGAGGCAGTCGATGCACTTGTTCTGACCAAGGAGTTGGGCGCGCTTGACCAGGGCCAAGCGTCAACATAGGCCATAGTGCACCCGTGAAAGGCCCGCCATGACCGATTTTCTTCCATTTTTGCCCGGTTTTGCCGCCGCCTATGCGATCCTCGCCTTTGCATCTGCATCGCCGGGGCCCGCGGTCGCCATGCTGCTGGGCGTCGCCCAAACCGACGGTCGGCGCGATGCGATGGTTGCGGCGTTCGGTATCGCGGCAGGCAGCGCGACGATCAACATCGCCACCTTGCTGGGCGTCGGATTGATCTTGACGCAGGCGGCATGGGCAATGGGTGTTCTGCGGCTGATCGGGGCAGGGTATCTGCTATGGCTGGCCTATGGCGCGTTTCGCAAGGCAGCGTATCCACCTGCAATCCGAGCGCGCGAGGTGCGGCGACGTAGCCTGCCTCGCCGCTTCATGGCCGGATATGCGCTTCAGGTGACGAATCCCAAGGCGTTGATATTCTGGCTGGCCATTGCATCGGTCGGCGCAACGCAAGGCGGTGGCGCGGCCATCGTCATCGGCTTTGTAATTGGAGCGTTCGCAATCTCACTGGTAGCGCATGGTGCATGGGCGCTGCTGTTGTCGTCTGCGCCAATCCGGCAGGCCTACGCGCATGGCCGCCGCTGGATCGAGGCAGGACTAGGCGTATTTTTTGTCTTTGCCGCATGGAAGCTGGCTTCAGCGCGCTAACAAACATTCAAAACGCGCGCGCGTGCGCACTGACGCTTGCCAAGACGGCTGGCCGGACGCTAGGAAAGATGATGCAAATCTACCTGCCCATCGCCGAAGTCTCGGTAAACGCGTTCCTGTTGCTGGGCCTTGGCGGTCTTGTTGGCATTCTGTCGGGCATGTTCGGAGTAGGCGGCGGATTTTTGATGACGCCGCTTTTGTTCTTTATCGGCATCCCGCCCGCAGTCGCGGTCGCGACTGGCGCGAACCAGATCGTCGCTTCGTCCTTTTCCGCTGTTCTGGCGCATTTCAGGCGGCGGTCCGTGGATCTGAGGATGGGAACGGTGCTACTGATTGGCGGCCTCATCGGCGCCGGCTTTGGTGTGATGCTGTTCAATTATCTCAAGGCGATGGGGCAGGTGGATCTGCTGGTCACGCTGTTCTACGTTGTTTTTCTGGGCATAATCGGCGGGCTTATGTTCTTTGAAAGCCTGCGCGCGATCCGCAGGTCGCGGCGCGACGGCCCCCGCGTCCCCCGCAAAAAACATACGTGGATACAGAAGCTGCCGTTTAAGATGCGGTTTCGCACATCCGGCCTTTATATCAGCGTGATACCGCCCGTTCTGGTTGGTATGGCCGTCGGTGTTCTGGCGGCGATCATGGGGGTCGGGGGCGGTTTTATCATGGTGCCAGCGATGATCTATCTGCTGGGTATGCCGACCAAGGTGGTGGTCGGAACGTCGCTCTTTCAGATCATCTTTGTCGCTGCGTTTACCACTATGCTGCACGCGGTCAGCAGCCAGATCGTCGACGTGGTGCTGGCGCTGCTTCTGATGTTCGGCGGTGTTGTCGGGGCGCAGTTTGGCACTCAGATTGGCGCCCGTATGAAGGCCGAGCAACTGCGGATCCTTCTGGCGATCCTCGTGTTGGCTGTCTGTTTTAAGCTGGCGCTGGATCTATTGCTACAGCCCAGCGAAGTGTTTTCTATCAGCACCGTGGTGCGGCCATGATGCGCGGATTGGTCGCCGTGTTGCTGGTTCTGCTGGCCCTGCCGGGCCGTGCCGAGGAGGTCGTGCTGGGCCTTAGTCGCAACACCATCGCCATCGACACCACCTTCGACGGGTCGGAAATACTGCTATTTGGCGCGATCAAGCGCGAAGAGGCGATCCCACCCGATGAGTTGGGCGTCGTCGTGGCCATCGCCGGGCCCAGCCAGCCGTTGGATGTGCGCCGCAAAGAGCGGCGCTTTGGCATTTGGGTGAATGTCGATGCGGTCGAGGTGGATGTCGCCCCCAGTTTTTACGCGGTCGCCACATCGGGGCCATGGAAGGACGTGCTGAGCCAAGTCGAGGATTTGCGCCACAAAATTTCCATCCCCCGCGCAATCCGGTCCGTCGGCGCACCCGGCGGCGTGCGCGATGCCCAAAGTTTTACTGACGCCGTTATCCGCATTCGCGAGCGCAGCGGCGCCTACCAAATGCGCGAAGGCGCGGTCGAGTTGACTCAGCAGACGTTGTTTCAGACGTCGCTGGACCTGCCGTCGAACCTGACCGAGGGCAACTATGTCACCCGCATTTTCCTCACGCGCCGCGGGCAGGTCGTGTCGAAGTACGAGACGATCATCGATGTGCGCAAGGTCGGGTTGGAGCGGTGGCTTCACACGCTGGCAAAGCAGCAATCGGTGCTCTATGGCCTGATGTCGCTGGCTATCGCGATCATTGCGGGCTGGGGTGCGTCGGCCCTCTTCCGTGCGCTGCGGCGAGGCTGATAAAGGCTAGCTCAGTGCGAGATAGGCGTTGATCTATTCGCATTTTGGCAAATCGCCAACGGATGTTCGTTTGTCGATAAAATTGCTGGGTATCCCTGAAACCCACAGCGCCTGACTTTTGTGAGATCGGTCATTGAAGGCTGTTTTGGGGTAAAAGATAATCGGAATATTCAGGCAGTTTTGCCTTGTAATATCCATGTTTGCTTAGTTATACGCGTTGGTGGAGATGTGGCCGAGTGGTCGAAGGCGCTCCCCTGCTAAGGGAGTAGGCCCGGAAGGGTCTCGTGGGTTCGAATCCCATCGTCTCCGCCACCCACCTTTGAAAACTAACAATAATTGCGGAATCAAGGCTCCTTACCCGCCAACCAACCCGCCAAGCCAAATGCTCTTGGAAACCACTCACCGCGACGAGTGATTCTAAAGATTACGCTTACGTTCGCATCTCATCCCAAAGCAATATGATGATAGTCTTGCAATTGGCGCACTGACCAGTGCCGGAACATGGCTCGACGCCACAGCTCCTCGCTAACAGTGGAGACTTCCAAGTGACGCTTTTAAGTTGGCGCTTGTCTTTCCTGCAGCACTTCAAGCCAGATTACTCTGCCAGCAGAATCTCAGCCATATCATCCAACGTCTTTTTCGCGACGCGCCACTGCGGCAGGCTTTCGCCCACCAGCCGCCAAAACTCGGGCCCATGATCGTGATGCTTGAGGTGGGCAATTTCGTGCAGCACAACGTATTCGATGCAGACACGCGGTGACTTGATCAAATGCGGGTTCAGTATGATCTTGCCGCCAGCTGAACAGCTACCCCATTGCTTGTTCATTTCCAGAAGCCGCAGTGGCGGCGCTTGATTGACCCATGGTAGGCGCGTGGCCGCCTCGTCGATCATGCGAACGAAATAGTCTCGCGCCTTCACCTTATACCAACCGCGCACCTTGCCTCGTATGATGTCCGGATCGGAGGATTTTGTTTCAACCACCAATCGATTGCCTTTCAATCGGACCGGCTTTGGTTGGCTGTCCGTTGGCAGGACTTTCAAAACATAGCGGCGCCCAAGGTACAGTATCTGCTCGCCGGAGACATATTCGCGGGGTCGGACATGCGCAAAACGCGCCCTGGCCTCTGCGACATGACCGACGATCCATCGCGCGCGCTTCTGCACCGCAGCACGAATGGCTGCTTCGTCAAACACCGGGGGCACGTCCACAGACACCGATCCGTCCGGATCAACATGGATTGCAATCCGAGAAGAGCGTTGGCTGTCAACCTTCACGTTGTAGGAGATCTGTTGGTCGCCATATGTTAAGAAATGTTCGGATGGCATCAGCTGCCCTTGGCCTTGCCTGCACGTACGATGCCGATCACTCGGTCGATCATTGTCTTGGCGTCATCCAGCCCACCGAAGAACTTGAAGTAACGCGGTAACAGAGCCTTGCTGATCTCGGTCTCTATGTTACCGGGGCTGATCGAATGGGTCTGCACCGCGTTGTCCACGGTGTCGTCGATATACATGGCCTCGGCCACTAGGACGTCCTCAGGCTGATCCGCTGCCTTAGCGCCCAACTGATCAAGGAACGCACCGAAATATGCCTGTGCCCTCGGGCGATCCGTGAACCGATCCGGCACACCGGGCGTGTCACGCCTTTCCACAGCCTCCTCTAGGTCCTTGAACAACACATACTGCTTGTTTGGGTGTTCAAACATCGCCTCGGCGTTGGCGATAGCTTCTTTCAGCATCTCAGAGAAAACACGTTGGGCGTGCGGGTCGTCATTCAGGTTCTGCTCGATGGTCTTGCGAATACGGGTCTTGATGACGTCCGCCTCGGTGCGAGTCTTCTCCTCCGACCACTCGGCGGGGTCGTCGTTGTTGCCCATAGTGCCGACCAGGATCACACCTTCTGAATCAACAATCTCCTGACCAATAACCTGCTTGTCGATGAGTTTGCGGATTTGATCCTCATACTCGGAGAAGTCCACGGTCTCATGCGCATCGCGTTTCGCCTGCACTCGTAGATCGGTGAAGAACTTCAGATCGCGCTTGTAGGCTTGGATGGTCTTTTCGTCAAAAGCCCCATCCTCGAAGAACGCGCGCGACGACACAGCCAGCTTCAGGCACATGCCGAACGCCGTGAGGGCGTCGTAGAAGTCTTCACGGACCTTCTGCCGATTGTCGACGGAACCGCCATCATCGCTCTCCGTGTAGCTCGGAACCAGCACCTGACGGAACTGCTCAAAGTCAGCCCTGTTCTTCACGTCTTTGAAGATCGCCCAGAGGGCATCATGCAGTGCAGGCAGGCGTTTGTACTCGGTCGAGACGTTGGCGATCGTGCCCTTTAGATCGTCGATGTCATATCCGGCCTGGGTCTGTGCGGCGAGATCCTGATAATCTTGGATCGAGGTGTCCAACTCGGCCAAAATGCCTCGGTAGTCGATCAGGAATCCGTGCTTTTTGGCCTCATGCAGGCGGTTCACCCGGGCGATGGCTTGCAGCAGGTTATGCCCTTTCAGATGCTTGTCGATGTAGAGAACGGCGTTTCGCGGTTCATCAAACCCTGTCAGCAGCTTGTCCACGACGATCAGGATGTCGGGTGCCCCATCGGTGCTGAAATCCTCGACAATACGGGTCTCATAGTCCGCCGCATCACCGTCAACATTGGCTTTCCACCAAGATTGCACCTCAGGAAGCTTGGTCTCGTCTGCTTCCGTATGGCCTTCGCGCGTGTCGGGGGCCGAGATTACGACCGCGCTCGTCACCATGCCTGTCGCATCAAGCGCCTGCTTGTAGCGGATGGCAGACAGTTTACTGTCCGTGGCCAATTGCGCCTTCAGGCCAAGATCGAGCTTGCCGAAATTCTCGGTGAAATGGGTGGCGATGTCCCAAGCGATCAAATCGATCCGGTTGCCTGCGCCATATACGCGGCCGCGTGTGGCGAACTTCTGCTTGAGGTCGGATTTTTGCTTGTCCGATAGGCCCACGGTGATCTTGTCGAACCACGCATCAATGGCCTTGTCGTTGATGTCGACCACCGGCTTGCGCTCTTCATAGACCAGCGGCGTCACGGCCCCGTCCTCCACTCCCCTCTGCATGGTATAGGCGTGCAGGATCGGCCCGAACTTGTTGCGGGTCTTATCCTCCTTCAGCAGGGGCGTGCCGGTGAACGCGATGAATGCGGCATTGGGCAGCGCCATGCGCATGCGCTCGTGGTTCTCGCCGCCCTGGCTGCGATGGCCTTCGTCAACCAGCACGATCAGCTTGTCAGACGGGTTGTGGCATTCGGGCAGCTTGGTGGCGGATGTGAATTTTTGCAGCAGGGTGAAGATGATCCGCTCGTTGCCATGGCCAATTCGCTGGGCCAGATCGCGGCCCGACTGGACCTTGGCCTTTTCGCCATCTTTCTTGGTCGCCACGTCCGAGCCAAATGCCCCACCTGTCAGAAAGGTGCTGGCCAACTGCTTTTCCAGATCGACGCGGTCGGTGACGATAATTATCCGGCAGTCGGTCAATGTCTCCTCCAACAGCAACGCCTTGGTCAACAGAACCATCAAGTTGGACTTGCCCGAACCGGTCGTGTGCCAGATCACCCCGCCCTCACGGCGGCCATCGGGCTTTTTCTTGCGAACCTGCTCCACGATGGCTTTGGTGCCTTGCACCTGCTGATAGCGCGCCACCATCTTGCCGATCTTCTTGTCAAAGAACGTGAACCGCCGCGCCATGTCCAACAGCCGGTCCGGGCGCAGTAGGCCGATGATCAGCCGGTCCTGTTCGGTTAACAGCACGGGGGCCGCATGCAGCGCCTCATATCCTTGTCGAGCCCACTGGGGGCGGTCGGCGAACAACGCAGTCTTTTGCGCCACACTCAGCGGTGTGTTGCGGATGGCGGTCATCGCGCCGTCGCTCAGGTCTTCCTCACGCCAGATCGAATAGAATTTTTTCGGTGTGCCGGTCGTGCCATAGCGCCCCTCTGCGCCCGAGATCGACAGCAGCAGCTGGGAATAGGCATAGAGGTCCTGAATACCGTCGCCCATCTGGTTGCGCAGGTGCTGGCTGATCCCCTCATCAACCATGGCCTTGTCCTTGGTCGAGGAAACCGGGCGCTTGGCCTCGATCACCGCCAGCGGGATGCCGTTCACATAGCCCACGATGTCGGGGCGAAAGCGCCCGAGTCCGGCGGGCCGCTCGACCGAAAGCTCCTCGGTGACGTGAAAGGTATTGTTGGCCGGATTCGCCCAGTCGATCAGCGGCACGGTCACTGATGCCTTCTGCCCGTCTACAAACTCGGTCACGGTGATGCCCAGGGTCAGGTGCTGATAGATCGCCTTGTTGCCTGGGATCAGCCCTTCGCTTAAACCGGTCCTGCCCAACTCGCGGATCACCGCGGCAATCCCTGCAGAAGACAGCGGATAGCGTTGACCCTTGAAGTCGAAGCGGTACGCGGTCAGTCGGTCTCGCCGAACAGCCGTCAGGAGCACGGCGCGTTCTGACCCGCGCATTGCCAAGGCTTGCGCTGGGGGCAGATACTCCCACCCCATCGCCATCATCACATGCAGCGCAGGCAACTTGGCGGCGGCTTCTTCCTTCGTGTCGGGCACCTGTGTGCCAGCGTCAGGCATCGAGAACCACCCGCCGCTTGCCGGTCAGCAGTTGCTGCATCAGCGCCTTCTTTTCGGTGCGGAGGTGCATGATCTGTATTGATAGGTTTGCCTCCTCACTTTGGGCTACCTCTAGAACATCGGCGATCTTCTCCTGTTCTTCGACCAACGGTAGGGTCAACTGCAGGTCCAGCAGATGTCTCTTGGACAAATTGTACCTTGTGGCTCCTTGAGCGAGCCGGTGTAGCAATCTCCGAAAGTCTTGGCCCCTTAATAAAAAGCGCGCGAAACGAGGACGAAGCGTTTCAAAATCATGCAGCCTGAAACCAAAGCAAAAGCTATTGAGAAACACGTCTGGAATATCGTCGAGGAGAACCGAAGACATCCCTACTTCATTTGGCGTTTCCGACGATGTAGTGAAGAAAATATCCCCGAAATAGACACGGTTTTGCCGGTCATTCACATCAACATCAACGTAGTCGAATTGCGATGGATCAATTCGAGAGTTCTGAAAGATATTCAGATACGGAATATAGGGCATTCCCTCTCCAAAATCCTGTTTTGTCTTGCCGGTCAGCCCGTTGAAAGTAGAGCCAAGACTACCCAGCCGTACCTCCCGCCACTCCTGCCCCTCAAACTCGGGAAAGCGGCGCTTGCCGGTGAGGAGGGATTGCATCAGGGCGCGTTTCTGAGTGCGGGCGGTGGCCAGCAGCGCCTGCGCCGTCTCGATGGCCCGGTCCCAGGTCGACAGGATCTCCGCGATCTTCCGTTGCTCGGGGAGTGGGGGGACCAACATTGGAATTTTTTCGAGCGCGGCCTTGTTGAGCTTGTATCGGCCTGCGCCCTGTCGGGATAGGTGCGGTATTAATCGCCGATGATGGAAAGAATAGAAGAACCAATCAACTGTGCAGTTTGGACCTTCGCCTACAACGTGGGCATGATTATTGACATTGAACCTGCCGCTCACGACTTGCGTCTGAGGCTTGCCTGAAAAGTTGATGAAGTGATCGCCATCCTCACCTATAAGGGCGTAGCGACCATCAATACGATATTCGTCTATCTTATCCAAGCATCCGGTCGGACCGAAGTAGGGGTAGTCCCCTTTCATCGATTTCCGCTCTTCCACGGACAGAGGGTGGCGAAGCGTGTTGTTTATGCGGCAGGCCGATCCTACTACGGACAGCGACCACCCGTCAGGAATCTCGTCGGCACCTACTTCCTTGAGGGCACGATGCTGATCAAGAGCCATAACCAAGCTCCTCTAAGTACCCTACCATACGGGTTTCCAACTCGACCAGATCGCTTTTCAGTCGTGTGCGTTCGCCCCGCACCGCCATCAGATCAATCTCAGCTTCTTCCTCGAATGTATCCACATAGCGCGGGACGTTCAGGTTGAAATCATTCTCGGCGATCTCGTCCACCGTGGCGAGATAGGCGTATTTGTCCACGGTTTTGCGCGCGGAAAATTCGCCGGTGATCTTGTCCAACTGTACCTCGGTCAGCGCGTTCTGGTTAGTGCCTGCCTGAAACTCGCGGCTGGCGTCGATGAACAGAACCGACGTGTCCGGCTTGGACTTGCGGAACACCAGAATCGCCGCCGGGATACCCGTGCCAAAGAAAAGCTTTTCCGGCAGGCCGATCACCGCATCCAGCAGGTTCTCCTCGATCAGCTTCTGACGGATCCGCCCCTCGGAGGAGCCGCGAAACAACACCCCATGCGGCACCACCACAGCCATGCGGCCCGTCTTGGGCTTCAGCGTTTCGATCATGTGCAGGATAAACGCATAGTCGCCCTTAGTCCGGGGTGGGATACCCCGGCGGAACCGCCCGAACTTGTCCGTCTCGGCTGCCTCGGTGCCCCATTTATCCAGCGAGAACGGCGGATTGGCCACGACAACGTCGAAATGGCGCAACATGTCATCAGAGGTGCGCAGTTTGGGGTTGCGGATTGTGTCACCCCATTCGACCTGATGGTTTTCCTCACCGTGCAAAAACAGGTTCATCTTGGCCAGCGCCCAGGTCGAGCCGATGGCCTCCTGCCCGAACAGGGCATAGCGTTTGGTCCCGGTCCTGTCGCGGATCTGCCGCCCGCATTTCATCAGCAGCGAGGCAGAGCCGCAGGCCGGGTCGCAGATGTCATCGCCCTCCTGCGGATCAACCAGCCGGGCCATCAGAGTGGAAACCTCGGCGGGGGTATAGAACTCGCCCGCTTTCTTGCCCGCCGTCGCAGCAAAGCGGCTGATCAGATATTCATAGGCGCCGCCGATGATGTCCAGCTGCCCCACCCGCGACGGGCGCAGGTCAAGCTGCGGCTTGGCGAAGTCCTCCATCAGGTGGCGCAGAATGTCGTTCTTCTGCTCCTCGGCGCCCAGTTTGTTGGAGTTAAAGCTGATGTCCTGGAACACATCGCGCAGCTTGTCGCCATTGGCCTCCTCGAACGCATGCAAGGCCTTGTCGATCCGCTCGCCATTCCCAGCCTCGTGACGGCGTTTGTGAAGCGCATCGAAGCTGGAGCCCTCAGGCAGCACAAACGCCTCCTGCTGCATCATCGCCTCGACCAGATCGGGCGCTTCAGGATGCTCGGCCACGTAGCGGGCCTTGTGGTCCTTCCAGACGTCGCTGACGTATTTCAGGAACAGCATGGTCAGAACATAATCCTTGTAGATCGACGGATCGACCACCCCCCGGAACGTATCACACGCGCCCCACGCAGCCTTGTTGATCTCGGATTGGGTCACTGGGTTCATCTGGGGAGCCTTATTAACGGTAAATCGATAAACACCAGCCACAGCGGGTTAAGTATTGCGTGAAAGATCCGGGATCGATGGTCGGAGGCACCATTTCGCGCGCGGGCAATAAGGTCAAGCTGAGAGAGGCCGCGCGGGGATGGTATCTTGCGCTTTGCACTGGATGATCTACTGCATAGGGCCAGTCGTTGACCGGTCGCGAAGCTTCGAGCTCGGATAGCGGCTAGGGCCATTTTAATCCTGCTATCGCTCAGGGCGACGATCCAGCCCGCTTCTAGTTGGCGATGTTCATGGCATTACCGGTCTGCCGCCTGAGGTGTCTATCCGCCCGAATAAGCCCTCGTCCCCTGATCTTTTTCTCAAGCGTTAGCACAGTCGTCTTGGAACGCCATGTGTCAATCCCTGACACTCGCCGTGAATGCGTCACCAAGGTTGCCATCTACGGGACATTAGGCCTTGTCGAGGCGCATCTGGAACTATTGTGTCAAGCGAACGGCGCAAGTCGAACGGGGCCGTCAGTGCCCCTTGTTGGCATCACTTCGACGACTTTCTAAACATCTACGTGCGCCCGCATGCGCGCACGACATGGGGTGTTAGAAAAGCTATGAATGTTGAGGGAAACAATGCCATCGAAAAACTGGCGTAAATTTTCGATACAAATGCCCTCCGCACTAGTGGCTGACTTTATATTGCTCCACCAAGCTAAGCTTGCGCGAAACAAGGAAATTATTGGGGACTTATCCAAATTATTGTACGCCGGGTGGGCTACATGGTAAAGTGAGAGTTTGATGTCGCGAGGGACAAAAGGTGACCGGTTCAGACCTGAAAGAGCTTCGCCGCATGTTTGGGTTTTCGCGCCGACAACTGGCGATACACATTGAGGTGCATCCCGATACGATCCGTTACTGGGAGCGGAAAACCTTGCTGAGCGCCTATGCGAAGGTGCCAATGCAAATTTTGCAAGAGCTTGGAATTGGTTTCCTTGATGTTTCCACGGTGCTTAGGTCGGTGCGATTTAAACGACTTATCACGCATCTTACAATCGAGAGGCCCCGGGAGTTGGCTGAACCCACGCCCGAGGAAGGAGGCGCCATTGGTGGAAATAAAATCAGTAGCTGCGCAGCCAAGACCCGCACTGGTTCATTGTGCCAGGCCAAGCCCGTCCCCGGGCGAAAAAGATGCAGGATGCATGGGGGGCTGAGCACAGGTCCGAAAACTGAAGCTGGCCGAATGCGTATTTCTAGGGCCCAGAAAAAGAGAAGGGCGAAAGAGTGCCATGACCAATGACTGCCTACGCTCAGCCCTTTGCCTCGACTTCGGCTCCCGATCATTGCGGAAGAGGTCCTGCCTTTCTGGATGGGTTGGCGACTCAGCTAAGATCCATGCGCGGCGCCTTTTACGCTGAAGCTATACTAGAGACCTTCAGGGTCTATTGTCCGGTGTCCCTTTATTGTAATCCGGTGTTCTGCGGGACGGAATGCACCGGGCAGGTTCGCCCGCCATGTTGCATACGGCCCGAACAGAGCAAACGACGAGTTTTTACTCGTTGCCACCGCCCAAAACCTCCGCAAACTGGCCCAGATCTTTCCTGCACCGCAGCAAATACGAAACGCTTGACAGGAAAGGCGCTTGCCCCCCAATCAAGGGGCCAATTTCTGCGGCAGCAACACGGAGTTGTTCCACAGAATGGGCGGGAAGCGGAAGTTCGCTGCAATGCCGAGAGCACCCATATTCATGAACGAAAGCAGACATTGAGCGGCTTTGCATATTGCATGCTCCTGATCGTTAGCGGTTTTTCGTTCCTATTTACTCCTTGGCGTCAGCACATCATTGGGCAATGCTCACGGTGATCAAGGACGGACAGGAGCGACCGCGTGTACATCAACCGATTTCTTCAAATGGACAAGGAAGATGGAACGCAAGCGACGGTGGCCGACTTGGATTTCGCCCGATTGCAGCAGCCAAAGGTTCTATTGGGTGCACCAGGCGGCGGCAAAACCGAGGCCTGCAACGAGATGGCCTTTCAGCTCAACGGGCAGAAAATACATGCGGAGGATGTAGTCTGTGGCCTCTTTGACAGTACTCCTGAATTTGAAGATCAGCTTCTGGTCATTGATGGATTGGACGAGGTAGCCTCGGAAGAAATTCCGAAGGCATTCACCAAAATACTTATTGAGATTAAGCGACTTGGCTACAGGAACTGGCTGGTAAGTTGCAGGTCTTACGAATGGCGGTCCGCACTTTTTGATCCTCGGATTAGGACCGCATTCGGTGAGACGGCAAGAGTTGCACATATGGGCGATCTCTCCGACGATGAGGTCCTGGCGCTGCTCGATAACTTCTCGTTTGATGGGGACGCAAAGCAGTTCCTGAAAGATGCAGAAGAGAATGAGGCTACTGACCTTCTGAGAAACCCTCAGACTTTAAAAATGCTCTCTCGGGCGGTCCAAACCCATGGTTGGCCAACTACGAAGACAGAGCTGTTCCTTTCTGCTTGCAAGGCGATGGCAGCCGAAGACAATGTAGTCCATCAGGCGAAGGGCGCAGATCGGCCAACTCCCGATCAGATCATCGAGGCAGCCGGGTGGGTTTGTGTTCAGCTGCTAATGTCGGGAGGACGCGCCATTTCATTGGGTGGCCAGGTCTCCCCCATTCTTCATAGACCTGCAGAATTGGCCAGTGAGGCCTATCCAGAGGAAAGTTTAGAACAGGCTTGCAAGACCAAACTCTTCAAAACGGCTGAAAGAGACAACGTCGAACCAGCGCATAGGACGGTTGCTGAATTCTTAGCTGGCCTTTGGCTAGCGCGAGAATTTCGGGCAAATCCGCGAACACTCTCACCTGCACGAGTAATGAGTTACCTAACGTTTGGCACAGGAGAAGTGCCTCCTGCACTTCGAGGGCTCCATGCATGGACGATTTCGCTAGACGAAACGAATAGACTACAAAACATCCGAAATGATCCTTACGGATGTTTGAGATATGGCGATCTATCGGGTTTCTCCGACGGTGAAGTGAAGGCCTTGCTCGATGCACTCAAGGCGCTGTCCGAAACAGATCCGTTTTTCAGAGGTCAGGACTGGTACACACGGTTTGGACGAAGTCTTGGTCGAATTTCGATAAAGGAAGAGTTTTTAGCAGCTGTCTCGGACGTTGACGTATCATACCAATTGAGATGCACGCTTTTGGATGCGATTCAGGGAACCGATTTGGCAGCCGAGGTCGCGGATGATCTTAGGGGCATCGTTATAAACGAGAATGCGACACCAAGAGAAAGACATGCGGCGATTGACGTTTTAGCGAGTAGCTCGAAACCCACGGACTGGAAGGCACTTTCCGAGGAATTGTTGGCGAGTGGAACTACTGAGAGTCTGAGGATTTCGCTAGACGAGATCATTTCGCACAACCATGCACTTTTCTCCGGGAAAGAGATAGCTGCTCACATCAAAGCCTATGAAGCAGCCACTTCAAACGAGGATGACCCAAATGTCGCTGGCGTTGGGTTTCGTATTTCAAGGGAATGCTCCGACCAACAAATCATGGAAATCTCACAGGCGATTGCCGTGGACATTCCTGAAGATCCTGACCGAGCCAAGCGGGGCATTCACAAAGGGCTAGAGGAGTGGCTACTCGAGTTCATCCCGCGTGTCCTATCGCGCGACAAAAAACCAGCGGCAGGAGAATTGTGGTCGCTGATTTCGCGACTAAGTGGCTACTCATACAGGAAATCGGATTGGGAAAAGGTCGCGCAGCCTTGGTTCAGCGAAAATGACGACATTAGACGCCAGATCCAGGAACTCGCCCTAGATAGTGCCGAAAACGATAGCCATGGCTGGATGACATTTTTTCGACTCTCAGACCTTTCGTCCGGTCTGCATCTAAGAGAGTCCGACATCGTCCATCACCTGCATAGACTAATTGCCGCGAATGACAGACCTTTGGATTGGCTAGAACGATGGAAGAACCTCGTTCGGTGGGCCCAGTCTCATCGTGACTTTGATGGGATTGCGATGGAACTGGCAAAAGAACAAGCGGTAGCGGTCCCCGAGCTTCAACCGGTACTTGACGACTTATTGCGTCCACCCGCGCACGACTATGAGGCGGAACATCGAGAGCATCGACGAAAGGATAATGAAGAAAGAGAACTCAAGGCCCAAAGGAGACATGCGAGTTTCACGGAGGTCCGCAAGAGCATTGAGCAGGGGGAAAACCTTGGCGCGCTGTACGACGCAGCACGGGCCTCGCTCGGTCACTTCTATGAATTCAAAGAATCCGCGTCCCCTAAAGAAAGAATCGCCGAGATGGCTGGGAAAGAGAATCTTTCTTCTGTCATTTCAGGCTTTGAAGCAGCCGGAAATCGGAGTGACATCCCGAGCGTCAGAGACTGCGCTGATCTGCGGGTGCGCGAGAATAAGGTATTCCACCTTGAGACAATCTCACTAGCATTATGTGTGGAGGTCTACCTTTCGGGCAAGCCACTGACTTGTTTGCCCAAAGAAGTTCTGCTCTGTGCTCTTTCAGCATGTAGGTGGGGTCTACATTTTTCAGGAAACGCATCTGAAAAGCTACAGCCGAAGCTTGAAGATGTGCTGTTCAAGGACAGAGCAACGAAACTCAATTTTCTCAAGGACACGATTGAGCCAGGCTTGGAAGTTAAAGAGGAACACGTCTCTGGTCTGCATCGAGCGACGACGGAAGAACAGTTCGCAGACGTTCTCCCTGAGCTTGCCGTCGAGTGGCTGGAGCGGTTTGAGCAAGCATCAGAAGGCGCTGTCTGGAGCATTCTAAAAGCTGCTGTTCGCTTTGTTGATCGTTCTGAAATAGCAGATTTGGTTGAGACCCGAATCCAAAAAAACGAGTGGGCAAGTGACGAACATCGGCGCGCATGGCATGCGGCGGCGTTCGCGCTTGATTTCAGTCGTTTCCACTCTGCTCTTGTTTCGTTTGCGGATGATAGCGATGAGCACCTATGGGCATTCAAAGCTATCGTATCGAACCGCAGGACTGAGGAGCATACTTCGTTGCAATTGAGTGTCGAGCAACTCCATTTCTTGGTTGATAGATTTGCACTTCGGTGGCCAGTGGTGAGCCCACCGAGCAGCGGATGGTCAGGGTCACACAACGGCTGGGACGCTACCAATTGGATACACGGTCTCATCAACTTGATCAGTGATCGGAAGACTAAGGACGCAATTGCCAAACTCAGAGACCTCGCAGACTCTGGACGCATGGGCGATTATCAAAACCATGTTCTCCACGCACTAGCTAACGCGCGGCGTGCGTTTGCTGAGACGCATCATTCTACTGCCACTTTGGGGGATGTCCGAAGCGTACTGCTTTCGGGTAAGCCGACGAATGTGTCTGACCTTCAGATATTGTTTTTGGAGGCGTTGGAGATTTACCAAACTAGGATCCGAACTGGGCAAACTGACACGTATCTGACGTATTGGGAAGGGGACAAACCCCACATAGAAAACTACTGCAGGGACAGGCTCTTAGATGGTCTTGAGCAACCGTTGGAAAACTATGGAGTGCGTGTTCACAAGGAAGGGGCGATGGCCAACGAGACGCGGGTTGATCTGTTGCTAACGTGCGACGACTTTGATCTTCCGGTGGAGATCAAGAGACAGTGGCATGCCAATGTCTGGAGTGCTGCAAGTGAGCAATTGGAGGCGTACTCAGAAAATTACAGGACAGATGGGACGGGCGTATATTTGGTAATCTGGCACGGCCCAGTAGTAGGGAAAACAATCCCCAAGCCATCTGTCGGTGAGCGGCCCAACGACGCAGAAGAGATGTTAGAAGCCCTGAGCAAAAATCAGCCCCGTGAGCTTTCTTCAGCCACGAAGATAGTGGTCTTGGATGTATCGAAGCCACAGTAGGCATTCAAATAGTGGTACTGAGGCGTTGTCGACCGAATAGAATATGTTGTCACTGTAGCACGAGGAGGGGAGAGAGGTGTTTTCCGTGGACGAAACCTCAAGAGCAAACTACTATAAATATCTGGCAAAACTGAATTTTGAGGCAGCTGACGCTGCTGATAAGATGGTCGGGTTTTGGCCCGGATATGAGGTTGCCGCACCACCGCCCGTAATGACTCTGTGCGCACATTCCATAGAGCTATCCCTGAAAGCGTTTTTGCTGGACCACGGCGAGGACGAGAAAATTGTGCGAAAGCTTGGTCACAACCTTATCGCATGCTTAGATAGGTGCGTTGAATTGGGTGCTGATGCCGACAGCATTGATCGCGGCATTCTCGAAATTATCTCTGACCTTCTTGGTTCTGGACGTCTTCGCTATGGGGAAGAAAGTGAGTTGGGAAGAGTGCCTGTCTACGGTCCCCTCAGCGAACTTTGCCGAACGTGTCTCGATTTGTGCGGAGCCCCCAAGCTGTCAGACATTTTTGAATAGAGGGTGCATCTACAGGACGTCCGCTTTTGGGAAGCTGCAATGCAGCAGATTGGTTCCAAGCAAATGGCCGCTCTGGGCCGAGAGCGTCGATCCCGGAAACGTGACCTTAGTAGAAATGCCGCAGCAGGAAGGCGGTGAGAGCTCTTCAGGTATTGGAACAGTTCAATTTTCTTTCATCCACTGCCCGACAATGTGTTGGGTATCCAAACGCGTATGTCGCGAAAATTCCTGACAGCATAATTGCGACCTGACCCGGTCGCATTCCTCGCAGATTGAAGCGCGCAAATCGGCCTAGATTCACGCGTCTTTCGGAGTGTGGGGGCGATGGTTCAGAACGATCTTTTTCAAGAAATGCTTGAGGCAATCTCACGAGTTTACGAGGCCGAGGCCGATCCGCAAGGGCCTCATACGGCAAAGACACTCATGGTGACGCCATCGCCGGTGAGCTTTGATCCGGTGCGGCCGTGTTGCCTAGCTGAAGGCATTCGCACGGTCTTGGCTGGTAGCGAACACCCGGCAGCACGCGCGGCTCTTAAGGCACATAATTTGCTGCCCTGGGGATCAAATCCCGTCGAAAGGAGTACCGAAAAGAGTATCGCCGCAATGATTAGCGTGGCCACCCTATTGGGGCCGGAAGGGCCGATCCCAGCGCCCGATGTCAGGCTGGGTTTGGTTTATATGCGGCCAGAAAGCTACTACCCGCTGCATATTCATGATGCTGACGAGACCTATGTCATTATCGCGGGGCAAGCGTTGTGGACAGCAGGAGATGATACCCGGATGCGGGGGGAGGGTGACATGATCCATCACCCCAGCCTAATGCCGCACGCCTTCTGTACTGGTTCTGAAGGATTTCTCGCGATCTGGCGCTGGAGTGGAGATATCAACACGCACTCCTATGCCTTCATCGAGGGTCAGGCGACCCAGTTGCAGGCCTGAGGGTCAGCCGCCTGATCCTCACTTCAATCTAATTGGGACCCACTAAACCTTAGTCACTGAATTCATGGGCTGTGGCAAACGGCAATTGCTTTGAAAGAGCAGGATAAACAGGGACGCAGAGTCGCGCGGTCATTAGTCAGCGGGGGTTGCTGGCCGACCGTTAGACCAAAAAAAAGGTGCAAATCGCCAAAATGGGAGCAATACGAAAGCTGCGTTGCGGTGGCAGGATTGTTGAGCAATGTCGCCTCTGGGCCGAACATACTGGGCATTCGATGCAGAATCCCCCATAGTGGTATTTTGCCTATTATCGAATACATCTATTCAGCCCATTCTGCCTTTGCTTACCTTGGCTCTGCGGAACTGAGCAAACTATGCGTCGAATATCATGTGTCCCTGGTCCACAAGCCGGTTCTGTTATCTCCAGTTGTGGAAGCGCAAGGCAGCCAACCTTTTCGTGCGCGAACGCAGGCGCATGTGGACTATTTCTTCGGGCGCGAAATTGAAAGATGGGCAGAGTATCGCGACGTTCCAATTATCAATTTCCGACCGACATGCCACGATGCCGATTACAGCCTCGCCTCCGGCATGATCCTGGCGCTCGAAGAGACTGGCACAAAGACCGATATGATGGCGCATGCCTTGCTCGAAGCCCATTGGCGCTACGATGCCGACCTTTCAAACCCTCAAACGCTTGCCAAGATGGCTGCGGGTTTAGGGCACGATGCGGATGCGCTGATGGAACAGGCGGCGTCGGAAACGGTTCAAGATAAGTTGGAAGAAAATTCGATTTGGGCGCGAGAGCAGAACATTTTTGGCTCGCCAACCTATATTGTCGATGGAGAACCGTTTTATGGTCAGGATCATCTTGGATTGGTCAAACGAGCGCTTTCTCAACCGTTTTCTGCATCAACGTGGTCCAATCCGCCCGTAGATTGAACTTTGCAAACTCAACGTTGGGCCTAAAAGGCAGCAAAACCGAACTTTAACCCGTTTGAAATCTCAAGATGTTGCGCAGTCCGCGAATGTCTGGTTTTGGGAGATTGGAAAATCGATTTCGAATGCCGTCGAATGGCTGGTTTGGGCCGCTCGTGTCACCAAACGAAGCCAAGATCGGGTCAATGCTGTGCTGCATCCGATGGCGGCAATGAGCCCAAATTAACATTTTTCGGCACCGCAGCGAATGGCGGCTTCAGGGTTTGTGCCGATAAACTTTAATCACCGCCATGTTGCGACGGGGTCGCTCAAGGCGTCTCGTTTGACCGTGATGCCAAGGCCTGGAGACATGGGCGTAAGGACGCCGCCATCTGTAATGGGTGCGTCAAAATCGGCGGTTTCAAGTGTAACCATATCACGGCAATCCAGAATGCAGCGCAGGTATCGTTGTGGCACCGTCGCCCCCAGATGGGCGATGCCCGCAAAGGCGATGGTCGAACCGACGGTGTCTTGCACAGACACAGTTAACCCAGCAGCGACACACATGTCACGGTGACGGCGTCCGTGGGTGAGGCCGCCTGCCTTGGAAATCTTCAACCCGATGCCGTCCGCAAGGTCCTGTGCCACGATTTGGGAGATGTCACAGTCTTGTTGTGCCAGCTCATCAATGATTATCGGTACATCACACCTTTGGCGTAAACTGAATGTTTCGCGCCAAGTGGCGCAGGGCGCCTCGAGTACAAAATCTAGGCCCGCAGGCAGCATCCGCAACATCCGCAATGCAGTTTCCGGTATCAATCCGCCGTTAGCATCGACGATGAAATATTCGCCCGGTTGGCGATCCGCGAGGGACGCCGCAATGCGTTCAGCGTCCAGCGCAGGGCCGCCTTCGCTATCAAGCGCACCAACTTTGACGGAATGTCCCATGTAGCCACGTGCGCGGTGATCGGCAACGCGCGCGCGCATATGCTCAGGATCACCGGCATAAATTGATGAGATCGTCGGCATCCGAATGCCTGTTGATCCGCCCAACAATTCGCACACAGGTAGGTTCACCGACTTGCCGAAAACATCCCAACAGGCAATATCCAACGCGGTTTTTGCGTGGTTATGCCCGACAAGTGCTTGATCCATTGTGTCGTTGATACGATCAACCTGGCGTGGGTCGCGCCCTAACAGATGCGGTGCAATTTCCGCGATGCCAGCACGGGTGCCAAGGGCGTGGGCGGCAATATAGCTTGATCCAAATGGTGTGCTTTCGCCCCATCCATCGATGCCGTCATCCGTGACAATGCGCACAATCGAGGCGTCAAAGCTGGTGTATTCTCGCCCGCCGGACAGCAGGTAAACCCCACCTGAATAAGGTAAATCAACTTGGTAAAGTTCTACTTTTGCAATCTTCATGTCGTCACCTGCGGCGGGATTAAAACGAGTTTTCCAGTGTGCTTTTTGGCAAGAAAATCTGTCTGGGCAAGGGCAATATCACGCAGCGGATAAGTCCGCGCCACAACCGGGCGGATTTCACCGGCCTCAATATAACCGATTAGATTGGCGAACACTTCGTCTTCCTGAAAGGTGCAGCCGAACAGCGTTAAGTCTTTGAGGTAAAGCGTGCGCACGTCGATCTGTGCCAGCGGTCCTGCAATGGCACCAGCGGTGGCATAACGCCCGCCACGACGAAGCACATCCAGAAACGATGGCCACTGATCCCCCGCGACAAGGTCGATCACCACATCCATGGACCCAGCCCCAAGCTCGGCGACCAGGTCGGCATTACGGTCGATCACTCGGTCCGCGCCAAGCGCCATAACCTCTGCCGTTTTGGAGGCCGATGACAGCGCAATCACCTCAGCGCCGCGTCGTTTGACCAGTTGAACAGCTGCGGACCCGACACCACCAGATGCACCCGTCACCAGTACCCGTTCAGCGCCCACATTTGCGCGATGCAGCATGTTTTCCGCTGTCGAATAGGCGCAAGGCACAGAGGCGAGTTCAGCGTCGGTCCAATTGCAGGCGACCGCATGAGTTTCGATCGCTGGGGCCACCGCAAACTGGGCAAACCCGCCGTCACATTCACTGCCAATAGTCCAACATTCATAGGGGCGAAAATCAACGTAGGTGCGCAACATATTACGGACCAAGACCCGTTCTCCGATACGCGCGTCGCTGACCCCGTCACCAACAGCCACGACATAACCGCAGACATCGGCACCTTGGATGCGCGGGAAGGTCAGCGGCGTGCCTGACCAGCTAGCGTCATCATCGTCCACACTGTCAAAGCCAGTTGCGCCACCGGTATCCGTGCCCTCGTTAACCGCCTTCGAATACCAGCCAATACGGGTGTTGATATCCGTGTTGTTGATACCTGCCGCAGCGACCTGGATCAGTAACTCACCAGGCTTTGGCTGCGGTATGGGCACATCCGTGCGGTAATCCAATTTTTCCATGCCGCCGTGACCAGTCAATAAAACCGCATGCATTGTATCTGGCCGCATCAAATGTCTTCCAATCATAAAGCGAGGTAAGCTGGTTTGGTCCAACCATCATAACAAGGGTCTAGTATTGCCATTATAAGTTACCGACATCTCTGTAGAACTATTCGTCGCTTTCGCGCCGATGGCCTACATCCCGATCCTCTAGTCCCAAAGCTTCTCGGCAGAAGCGGCCATTGGAGTATTTGCAGAGAATTCTCGCTTTGTCCGCACACTGTTAGTTCGACCAGCTCCGAGTTGTGCAAACGCGGCGAACGGCGGCAATGCGGGCTGCAACCGCAGAAATTCATGTCCTCGTTGAGTGACCGCTTTGGGCCGTTCGTTACGGCCGACATCAAGGGGCGGACAGTGTGCATTCGCTGCAGGTGCGGGGCTGCCCTGCGCCGATGGCGACAGCCAACATTCAAGCAGCCACGTATCAAGGGTATGTGCTGCGGTGCGGAAGGCGGCTTGGAGCCCAAATTGCAGGATGCTGCGGCGCTCGTGAAAGGCCGGTCTTGTTTCATGGAACTACAAGACGACACTTACCCTTTGTGATAAGTAACGACTCGCTCTATACTTACCCCCATGGATAACAATAGCCCCGAACTCGATATAGTGTTCCTCGCTTTCGCGGACAGCACTCGCAGAGCGGTCTTGAGACAGCTCGGCGATGGTCCGGCCTCTGTCAGTGATCTGGCCGCGCCTTTCGATATGGCGCTACCACCGTTCATGAAACACATCAGAACGCTGGAGAACGCGGGCCTGATCACCACCGAAAAGGTGGGCCGCGTCAGAACCTGCGAACTCAATCCAGAAAAATATACGGCTGTCGAGGACTGGCTCAGTAATCAGCGCCAGCAGTGGGCATCGCGATACCGAAAACTCGATCAACTGCTCCAACAACTGAAGGAAAAAGGCAGATGAAACCCGACCTCCACTACAGCTTTCAGGCTGACATGCAGACCAATAGGCTTACTATCCTACGCGAGTTCGACGCGCCAAAGGATTTGGTCTGGGACTGCTATACCAAGGCCGATCTGCTGGACCAGTGGTTCGCTCCCGAACCTTTCACGGCAAAAACCAAATCCATGGCTTTCGAGAAAGGCGGGCATTGGCATTTCGCCATGGTCGATCCTGATGGGAACGAACATTGGGTCCGCTTTGACTATGAGACGATCACACCAAAGGACGGCTATCACGCGCAAGATGCTTTCAGCGACTTGGACGGAGGCATCAATCGTAACATGCCCGTCTCGACATGGGATGTGACGTTTGAAGACGCAACGCCGCGAATTCTTGTGCAGATAATCTCGACCTACGAGACGCCCGAGGCGCTGCAAAAGGTGATCGATATGGGCATGCAGCAGGGCATGGAAGCCACATTGGCTCAGCTCGACAAATTGCTCCAAACCCGACTGTAATTCGTGCCTTCGAAGCGACAATAACAATGCACCGAATCAAAATCGCGGCGGTTGATGCTACCGTGACCGACAGGCGAACAGGAGTATGAACATGACGAACCAAAAGATCACCATCAGCACCACCGTCAATGCGCCGGTAGAGCGTGTCTGGCAGGCCTATACCTCGCCCGTCGACATCATGCAGTGGAATTTTGCTTCCGATGACTGGTGTTGCCCGAGAGCACAAACTGACCTGCGCGTCGGCGGCACGCACAAAGCACGGATGGAGGCTAGAGACGGCAGCATGGGTTTCGATTTCGTGGCGACTTACGAGGAAATGAAACCCAAGAAGGCCCTGACGCTCGCGATGATAGACGGACGCAAGGCGCGCACCACGTTCGAGGCGGTGCGAGGGGGCACAAAGGTGACAACCACGTTCGACGCTGAGACCGAAAACGCCATCGACATGCAGCGTGACGGCTGGCAGGCGATCCTCGACAATTTCAAAGCGCATACAGAAAACCAGAATACGAAGGGTTGAGTGAGCGAAGATGCCAACCATCACGGCTTGCAAATCGTCTCCTGACAAGGGCGCGGGACTCGCTCGTGACATGCGTATCCGTTGGGCGCTGGAAGAAGCCGGTCAGCCCTATGATGTGCGCCTTGTGGCCTTTGAGGAAATGAAGCAACCGGCGCACCTCGCACTTCAGCCCTTTGGCCAGATACCCACCTATGAAGACGGTGAAGTGGTGCTGTTCGAATCCGGGGCCATCGTCCTTTATATCGCGGAACGAAACGCGCGCCTGCTGCCCGAAGACAACGTTACTCGGGCCAAGGCCCTCAGCTGGATGTTTGCCGCTCTGAACACTGTCGAGCCGCCCATCGTGGAACGCGATTACGTGAAATACTTCGAGGCTGAAAAAAGTTGGCAGACCGAGCGGTTCGCTATGGTCGATGACCGTATACGAATGCGGCTGGATCAGCTTGCTAATGCCTTTGGTGACGCAACTTGGCTGGCAGGTTCTTTCAGCGCCGCCGATATTCTGATGGTCCACGCGATCCGCAGGCTGGAAGGGTCAGGGATATTGGAAAGCTATCCAGTGTTCATGAACTACATCGCCCGTGCTGCTGATCGACCCGCCTACAAGCGCGCATTCGCGGCGCAATACGAAGTTTTTCAAAACGTCACGTCAGCGTGAAAGCGGACCTTCGGACGGCACATTCAAAGGGTCGCTCCGTCCCGCTAAGCCGCCCTAGACGCACTTTGCAACGAAGATCGGCTTCGAGCCCACTTTACCAAATTTCTGCTGCGCGGCGAATGGCTGCTACCACAATAGAGTCCAAAACCTTCAACAACCACTTGAGTTTTGAACGGGGTTTTTGGCAGTCAAAAATAAGCTGTTTTTCTATTGTTCCAAAAAGGAGGGTTTTTGAGCGTTTAAATTTTGTCTCGGAACATTTGGCCCGGAGAAGTTCCATATTCCGTGCGGAATGCCGTGATAAACGATGATACGTCTTTGTATCCCACGTCGAATGCCGTCTGAGTGACCGAGACACCTGCACCAAGTCGAGCCAGCGCCGTTTGAAGCCGCAATTGTCGCCGCCATACACCGAAGGACATACCAAACTCCGACAAGAATTGCCGCGCGGCGGTGCGTTCGCTTAGACCCGCGCGTGGGGCCAGTTTCGATAGCGGGTCGCGATTAGAGGGGTCATTCAATAGAAGTTTCGCCAACCGTGCCAATGGCGCAGAAGATGAAATCGGCAAACCCGCTTTGGGAGCAGGCAAGGTATTCAGCCGGTCAAACAACACGCCGACCAACCGTTTGGCTTCTGGGGTTTTCCAGTCCGGTCCGAGGTCCGCAACTTCGGGTAACAACGCGTGGGTCAGTGCATCGATGGCGACAACGCCTTGTTGTCGTGCGCCGTAGCGCTCTGGCTCGACATAGCAGGTTGTCAGCGTAAAAGGCGTGGCAGAAACGATCCTGTGTTCGGTGCCGGGTGCGATCCAGACGCCGCGCTGTGGTGGGATTGTCCACTGATGATGCCGGGTGGCAACGGTGAGTGTTCCTTGGCTCACATGGATGAGTTGTGCGCGGCGATGCGCGTGGAACGGCACACGGATATGCTCATACCGCTCTTTCAAAACGAAGATAGGCATCGGCGTCTGGTCAGGATTAATCCGCGTTGTCATCGCGTCTCTTGAATTTGGCTGCCAATCCATATTATTTGGCAGATAATGGAAAGTCTGCCAACCCTCCTGTTGCTATATGTCCGGTATCAACATCAAAACAGGAGAAAACTGATGAAGGTAGCAATTCTTGGGCGCGGCAACATGGGCTGGCCAATCGCCGAGTTGAGCCGCAAAGCCGGATATGACGTGAGCGTTGTGGGTCAGGACGGAGACGCAGAAGCCGCAATCAAGGCCGCCGACCTAATCGTGCTCGCCCTGCACTATGATCCTGCGAAGGCGCTGCTATCCAGGAAAACCGTTCAGGACGCGCTCAACGGGAAGGTGCTGATAGATGTGACCAACCCGCTGGCACCGGATTACATGAGCCTGACGGTCGGGTATAATACGTCTGCAGGGGAGACTTTGGCTGCGATGATCCCCGGCACGCGGGTGGTCAAAGCATTCAACACGGTCTTTTCCGATCTTCTCAAGGCACAGGCGGCTGGTACGGACTCGCCAGTGCCAGTCTATGTTGCAGGGGATGATGCTGATGCGCGCGCACTGGTCGTGACTTTTGTCGAAGACTTGGGAATGGTGGCAATCGAAAGCGGCCCGCTCAGCAACGCACGGTATCTCGAACCGATGGCTGAGATGATGATTCAACTCGGATACGGACTGGGTCACGGTGCAGAGATCGGTTTCGCACTTGTGAAAGCCGCCTGATAAGATCGCCTGCCCAGGGGGGGCGGTCTATCGTCCGCCTCCCAAAAACCACTGTTTGTTGAACAGTTTTCTCAAAGCCGACATCTGCACAGAAAAATCGTAGGGCCGCTTCGTCCGCATCTGTTGAGTTCGCACACGGTGCAGCGAAAGGCGGGTCGTCCTAGACTTGCCGTTCGAGGAACACGCGGCGAAGGTTCCTGAAGAGCCCACTTTACCTATTTTCTGCGGCGCAACGAATGTCAGGTTTGGCCGATGTGAGACGGCCAAACCCCTTGCTTCATAATAGTGAAAAGTTAGCTAAGACTATAAGGGCGACGTCAGACACCGTGCCTCCAACGCAAGCGATTGTTCTAGTCGCCATGGGCGGAGGTACGCATCCTTGCAAGGTGATCATCCCACCCCTTGTCGAGCGCTAGTGTAAGTCCATAGGCTTCTGCCCCTTGTGGCAGACCTTCATGTCTCAGGGATAGATTTGTGCCGCCCGGAACTTCAGTTAGAAACCATCTGACCGTGCTGGACTGATCCCCCATAGGCGCAATCGCAAAGGTGTATTCAAGCTGCGTGAACGGCTTCGCGACCAGGACCTTCCCCCACATCAGCCTATCGCCGCTTTCGGTCCCAAACATTTCATACTCGCCTTCGACCAGCGCCGTCTTGGGCTTGTGGAACCAGATCGCCAGCTTGTCGGGGTCAGTCAGATAGGCCCAGACCTGTGCAGGCGTCGCTTTGAGATAGATTGATTTCTGGAGTACGGTATCGGTCATTGCATATCCTTTTCAATTTCTGTCTTGAGAGTGTTGAGGCGCTCGTCCCAGAAGGCATCGAAGTAATCGAACCAGCTCATTACTCTCTTCAGCCCATCCGTGTTCAGCGAATTCAGCCGTGACCTGCCCTCTGCTTGAACCGAGATGAGATTGCCTTCGCGAAGGATCGTCAGGTGCTTTTTCACCGCGGCCCGGGTCATCTGAAAGTTGTCAGCGACTTCGGCAATCGTCATGTCGTTGTTGGCAAGCAATTGAAGAATACTGCGTCGGGTAGGGTCGGCCAGCGCCCGAAATCCCATCTGTTCAGCACCTGTCATTGTGCTGCGGGCTGGAAATCGAATGCCCCGTCTTGATACAGATAGGCAATGCAGGGTTCATCGGATACGCATGCAGAGATATGCGCCAAGCCGCTTGAAATGCGGTAGTAAGAACCGGGTCCGATTACTCTGGCTGCGTCAGGATCATCGCCGTTGGCGTAGTGGATCATTTCACCTTGCAACGTGACCCCAAACATATTTGCAGATTTCACATGTGGTGGGCTTATCGTTCCAGCGGGCAATCTGACGAGCGCCTGATAAGGCTCTGCAAACCGATCCCCCTGTAGAGCAGAGAATGCGACACCTTCGGGCGTTGTCTCCCAAACATAGTCGTCCGCGTCCAATAATGTGATCTGCTCGGCGTGTGCAGATAGGGGCGCAATGAGTGATGCGACAATCGATGCCAAGAATGATTGTTTCACTTTGATTCCTTTATGATACTATTTGGTATCACTTCTATACGAAACCAAAAGGTATCATGTCAAGCGACATTGCGATTAGGGAGAAGCGTAAAACAGACGTTAAGCTTTGCATGTCCAACGGTCGCTTCTCTAATCGGGCGTTTGGGTCAAGTTTATTTCATCGTTTTGTTCCTGTGCTGCAGGGACCTCTGTCTCTCATCCGGGTCACGCTTCTCTTCGCAGTCATCGATGGCCCGGTTCGATTGCCATTTTGGTACGTCATTTCAAATCTCGTTTCTTGGTGTGGAAGGCCGAATAGGAGGCAGTGACGAATGCTTTTGCCGACGCTTTGGCGGCCTTAGCATTGAGCGTATCAAGATTTCTGCGGCCAGCAGATTGAGCATCCAAGCGAAGATCATCAGCCCGTCGCGTAAAGGCCCCATCGCTTCGGAGCCGACCGCAATGATCCAGGCGATGCCCAAAACGGTTTGGGTCGACGCGCCCTGAGCGATGGCATAGGCCCGCACCATTGACGCGCTGTGTTGAAAAACTTTGTGGGATCTGATTGCGATTACGCCCCAGATGATGAGGCCGATCATTGCTGGGCCCAAGACCATCCGCACCCAATAAAGTGAGGCCCCCTGGAGCGCTTCGGGAAAGGCATAAAAATGCGTCATCCAAACAGCTGTGAGCGCGGACACACATCCCGCCACCGCAACCACCCGTCCGATGGCGCGATGAGCCGCCGGACGTTGGCGTCGCAGGCTTGGCAAGAACTGAGAAGCACCGAGGACGCAGAACAGAATGCTGCTCAGGATGTGGAAAGTAATGGGGAGCGGAGCAAGCGATGCCCGCGGGTTTGCTGGTGCGATTTGTGGCCCGCCTGCAAGCTCAAGAACCCGTACCAACCCGCCAAAAACCGGAATGAACGAATAGACCAAGATGAAGCCAAGGACGATCCACTCTGATTTTGCGAGGCGTAATTTGGGGACTTTTCGAGTTGAAGAGATCATTGGGGCCGCCGTGCCCAAAAGGCAGTGCTCGCGAAGCCAGCACAGGAGCCGAGCTGAACCGGTTGGTATCCGACATCGACAAGCTGGAAACCATGTAGCCACGCAACTCCCTGCTGTTCCGTGATCGCCCATGTTCGCCACAGAAGTTGGACGAGTGCTCCGAAAATCGAGTGTCGTGTCACGCAAAGGAACACCATTCCGCCCGGCCTTAGAACGCGGACCATCTCAGCAAGGGCGCGTTGCGGGTCCGGTAAATGTTCAAGGACATGCGCGGCCATAACAACGTCAAAAGACTGATCATCATAGGGCAATGTCAGAACATCAGCTTGCAGAAGGTGCGCGCGCAGCCCGGCGTGCTGCATCTTGGAGCTGGCCTGCACCAGCATTTCAGCAGAGGTATCAATTCCATGGTAGTAGACCGGACCCTGAAGAATGCTATCAAGAGCAATCGATAGGCTCCCGTTCCCGATGCCGCAATCAAGTATCCGCGCCTCTGGCCCAATCTGCATAATGCCTCTTGCGACTTGAGAGGTCACAAGCGGTTCTCGATACGCGGCTTCCAGTTGAAAACGACGCGCCGTCCGCTCCCAACTACCCGAGACCGCGTCGTAACGGCTGGCAAGGTCCGCAGAGGAGAGCGGCCGCCTACTAATGAAGACTTCCCAAGAACCAATGCGACGAGAGGTCATGGGGATTGCCTTTTCCATCGCAGGGGTGTGCGACGCCCTCGGGCTTTGGTTTTCTAGCTTCGTCATATTTCTTTGCTTGCCTAAAGTTTGGTCGATGACAAAACATAGAACGCCGTTTATCGATACGGAATTGCGTATCATTCTTGGTTTGGTATACGTAAATGATGGAGTGGAAACGATCAGCTTTCGACTGGAACCAAGCGCGGGCGTTTCTCGTTACCGCTGAAGAAGGCTCGCTATCCGCAGCCGCGCGTGCCCTTGGGCTGACGCAACCAACGCTGAGCCGACAGGTCGGGGGTCTCGAAGACGCGCTTGGTGTGACACTCTTTGAACGGACATCGCGCGCGCTTTTGCTGACACAATCAGGCGTAGAGTTGCTTTCACATTTCCGGACGATGGGCGATGCGGCAAACACCATATCCCTTGCCGCAACCGGCCAATCCCAAGCTGTGACCGGACATGTGTTGATCTCTGCTACAGACCTGATGGCGACGCATTTTCTGCCGCCAATCCTCAAGAAATTGCGCAACACCGCGCCAGATCTTCAGATCGAGATTATCGCATCAAATGAGTTAAGCGATTTGCGGCGGCGTGAAGCTGACATAGCAATCCGTCATGGTCGACCCAAAGACGAGACCTTGTTTGCGAAACGGCTAAGGGACACAACGGCGCATCTTTTTGCGTCCAAACAGTACCTTGACGAAGTTGGTCGCCCAAAGACGGTCGCTGATCTTGAAAAATTAATGTTTGTCGGTTTCGACCAACCAGAACTGCGCCTTGGATTGATGACATCACGTGGCGTGAATCTAACGACAGCAAATTTCAATTTTTCAACGTCGAGTCACACGCTGATGCTCGAACTTATCCGGCAAGGTTTTGGGATTGGTATTCTTCCGATCGAAATAGGGGCGGCTTATCCGGAGCTTGAAAATCCTTATCTGGCGTTTGAGCCAATCAGCATCGAGACGTGGCTGGTGGCCCACCGCGAGCTAAAGACAAATCTACGAATTCGCGTGGTTTTTGATCTGCTGGCAGAAGGCATTGGATAGAAGCAGTTAGGCTCGTCCATGACCCTCAGAGCAGCGTCTGACGTTTACGGTGCATAACGGCTAACTGCCTCATTGGCCGGTCAGCATGAAGAACTCGATCGGCTGGCCGTTTGGGTCAATAATCCTGAGAATATGAATGCCCGGCTCCGCAATAATCTTGGGCATGGAAAGGCCTGCCTGGGCGGCGCGGCCCTGCACTTGTTCCAGGTCGCCGGATTGAAGATACGGCACGGACCCGGTGCCGGGGCCTGAGTCAGGAGCGTATCTCTCCCGCGCCACAATTGCGAACCAACCGCCAGCAATGTGGAAGGCAACGAAGTCGTCGAGTTGGATAGCCGGTTCACGGTCGAAGAGCGTTCGATAGAACGCCTCCGATGACGCCATATCTTTCGTCGGAACATAGGCGCCCATGGCGAGAATGGCATCGCCGTGTGGCGCGTTCTCGGCCTGAGCCCCACTCAAGGCTGCCAAGAATGTGGATAGGGATAGGGCAAGGATCGTTTTCATTGGATCGGCTCTCCCGGGGTCGAATGGATGTCACGGAGTATATCCAAGGGAGCATCCCAAACCGGACGGTCTTCAGAAAATTCGTGGAAGGAGTGAGCAATCCCGGGGTCGCTATCGAGGCACTGGGCGTTGATTGGAAAGGATTTATCCGGGGACAGAGGTTCCCCGAGGGCCGTGCCACAGGATCGGCAGAAGGAGCGGGTGTAGGTATAGGGCGCGCGGGGCTGAATCGTCTCGATATGGCCTTCGCCTTCGAGCAGGCTGAATTGTTCCCGTTTGATGAATATGATCGACGATGAACCGAGTTTTCGGCAGCGTGAACAATGACATGTGCCCAAGCCGGAGGGCGTACCTTCTATGGCGAAGCGGACCGAACCGCAGGCACAACTTCCTTTGATGGTCATCGAAGTTCCTCTCTTTTTGTTTCGATGGTCACCCCATACCACCCCTATGCTGACACCGTGTTGTCACCATAGTGTCAGCATTGTACGTTTGGCTGGAGGGAGGCCGATATGAGACGTGGCGACAGGTTATTTGAGATCATCGAAATCCTGCGCCGCGCGCGAGCTCCAATCTCAGGCCAATCCATCGGCCACGAACTCGGCGTGACCAAAAGGACGGTTTATCGCGACATTGCCGCCTTGATGGCACAAGGCGTTCCGATCGAGGGCGAGGCGGGCGTCGGCTACATCCTAGAGGCGGGGTTTCATATGCCGCCGCTGATGCTGACCAGCGATGAGATTGAGGCCGCGATCCTCGGCGCGCAATGGGTCCGGACACGCGGCGAACCCGAGTTGGCCTTAGCGGCCAAGAAATTATTGACCAAGGTTGAAGCGGTCGTTCCAAGGACGTTTGAGACCTCTTTTGTTGAGCCTGCGGTGAGTGTGGCACCTGTCGAGCAGCTCTCGGAAGTGCTTGGGGCGGCGGACATCCGTCTGGCCATTCGTCAGGGGGTTAAATTGTTCATTACTTATCGTGACTCCCGTAATGTGCTGACCGACCGGGTGATCTGGCCGATCCTGCTTGGCTATCGGGACAATGGACGGATCGTGGCGGCCTGGTGTGAACTCAGGCAGGGATTTCGCTATTTTCGGACAGAACGGATCGTCGAGGGGGAGGTGCTAACTGAGAAAACTCCGCGCCGGATGGACCATTTGAAGGCCGAATGGCGGGCAGCGATGGATGAGTATCGGCAACGTTATAACCAAACGGCTAATACCAGTTAGACGTCACCACGAGTTCGCCGCGCAACAACCATCGCAACCGGTCAAGTCCGCTGAGCCCCCCCCCCCCCCCTCAGCGATCGCCAATGCTGCGTTTGCGACGAACGGCGGCTTTAGGGAAGCTGCGATGCGGTGCCGACTAAGTCGATTAATGGCAGCTTTGGGCCGTTCAAGTTGAGCGACATCGCTCCTCAGTGACCGCATTTCTGCATCGCGGAATTCGGTTCCCTTTTTCGCTCTAGCTTTGGTCTGGTTCTGACCATATGTAATAATTCTCTCTGCATGGTATCTAACGGGATTTGATCAGTCTGGCGCTTGGCATAGATACCCGTTAAATATCGCGGCAAACTTGGTCAGAAAACAGTGACCACTTAAATTTGCTTGGGGGAGATGCTTGTAGATGGAAGATGTAGAATACGTCAAGTCCATATTGTTGAGGCATTTCAAAACAGAGCACTCACATGAAATACCTTATCCCACTCTGGACGAGGTCATCATGGAGAAATCGTTTGAGTATCTCTTGGGCGTCGTGGAGGGGGAAGTACCAAACGGAAGCAAGAGCCGGGAAGGTCACGACTACCTTTGGTTTCAGCACGGCAAGAAGTCGATACTTACGCACCGCTTCATCGCAGCAATAACTCTTGGGAAATGGCTGCCGAGGGACTTTGATGTCGACCACGTAAACCACAACCCATCAGACAATAACCCTACCAATCTTCGGATTGTGACACGCCGCGATAACGCCGGAAACAGGCGCAGAGCTTTGCTCTCAGAGCTAGCTGACCTGAAAGCCGTTGATGTAGCTCAGAGAGAGCTCTTACCTTCGAAGAGCCCTCAACGCGAACAACGCGAGCCAGATCCGGAGCCCATTAACGATAGTCAATCGTCCGACATAGCCTTCGGTAGTCCCATTCCTCAGGTCACCTACACGGGCGAGACCAAGCCAGCGAATTATGGTCTTACTTGGCACAAAACTAATCTGGGTTCTTGGCATCTGCACAAAGATTGACCCGCCAATTTGACCGAGCCAGTTCGACGTGCTGAACTGGGCATTTGAGCTGTAGCTACGAACCGAAGACCACTATTTGAGCGGCATTTGAGATCGAACGGTATGTTCGCGTTGCAATCCTTCACTTCTCGAATATGCAGCGCAATGCACTGAATGACTGTTTTGGTGAAGCTGCGACGCGGCGGGGACATTGTCATTTTCGAAACCCATCAAAAGCGGTTCGGTGACGTGGTCGACATTGCTGGCGTGATAGTCGGCCTCCATGTCAAAACCTCCCGGGATCGTCACACGACACCGCGTGCCAAGATCAATCGTCATTAACGCCGTCACGGGTCGGAAGCGGACGCAAGCAAAAGCTACCACGCCCAAGATGCTGAACGTGCTTGTATTTTTTCCTGTCACCACGCTGACAGCGGACTTATCGAGCCCGGCCATCATCAGGGCGTGCGGCAATGATTCATTGTGAAATGTTAAAACCAATACGTCCAGCCAATCGTTGATAGTTAGCGACTGACTTTTGCAGGAAGTCATCATCTCCTTTGCCAAAGCCAGCCTCCAAGAGAACCGGCTTCATGCCATCGGATAGAAAGTCTTCCAGAATGCGCTCTCGCATCCGCTCATGCCAACCACTACGCCCGATTGGAAACCAGACAAACCCGTTCCTTGGCTGCTCGGCCAACTCGGCTTCAAGTTCGGCGATCTCGGCCCGTTCCAGGTGCGCCAGACTGCCGAGGACTTCCCAGCTCTCATAGAGCCGCTCGAACTCCGGCAGCACGCCCACAAACGACTTGCCCCACTCTTCAAATAGCCCGCAAAGGTGATCGCTCAGAGCGGTCTTCCGCCGGTCAAACCCTTCGAGATTCTTCCAATAGTCGTTGTTGCCTCCTGGCCATGCCCAAAGGAACAGCCGCTCAACGGCCCGCTTTGTATCGTTGCTGTTGCGTCTTTTGACCGGCGAAAGATACAATTCATGTAGGTCAGCCCAACGCTCACTGCGAGCAAGTCCTAGACCATAGCCGGTCATAACCAGAACGGCTGGGTAGGTTCGGGTGTCCAGCCAGACATTGAGACCTGCCCCTTCGCGGTCAGCATGGGCGCAGAGCATTCGAATGACATCCAGCACCAAAGACTTCTCGCTACCGTCACCCCAGCGCCCTAGAACACCGGCCATGCGTGCAAGCGGCTCGGTCAGGGCTTCATACAGGGCAACGCGCCGCCTGAATTCATCCAGGCTGAATTGCACTTGACCGGTGAGTTCAGCAGCGTCGAGCTTATCGAGAAGATTCTGAGTTTGCGTCGTGAAGAGCTCATCAAGCTGAATGCGGTGCTCCGGCTTCGCCAAATACCGCTTTACCGAATTCACCAGAAGATCGATGCTCAGCGGATTCTGCCGATGAGTGCGGGCCAGGGTTTCAACCCGTTCCTTCAGCACGCCAAGAAATCCGTCAGCATCAGCGATCTCTATCACTTTCGCATCCCGCTGCTTGGCGATCTCTGCGGCTCCATCACCGAGCTTGCCCCGCGCAGCCCAAAACAAGGGATAACGTCGCGCTGGCGCGCGCAGAATTGCAGCGCGCAGCGCGTGATCCCATTCTCCCGACCAGCCACAAACGATAAGACCATGCTCATCAACGATGCGGTCAAGAAGTGTGTCATACTCAGGGGGATAGGCGGTCAGTTCTTCGTCTGTGTTAAGAATGCGCGCATCCTTGTAGTCGCCGTGCAGCTTCACGAGATAGCAGTTCGTGTGAGAGAGCGGCTCGGCACCCTTGAGGGCATCGACCGAGCCGACAACAGTCGGCTCCACACCCTGCTCTCGCAGGGCATTTTCCAGGAGCCGGTCGAAGTTGGTCGTAACAATGACTTTGACGTAACCCTCGCGCACAAGCGATGCGATGGCGTGATGTGCTTTCGTCGGGAGTTTGCGACCTTCCTTGCGGTCTTTTTCATCCGGTTCAATGTAGCTGTGCAGGATTGAGCGGCGCTCATCGCGAGACAGCCCCAATTCGCCGACCAGTTCAGAATAATTCGGCTCCTTGCCTGTCTTATCCTTGTACCAAGCTGCCCAGTCCGTTTGATCTTCAAAGCCTTGCGCTGCTGCAGTACGGCGAACGAGATCAATGGTGATCTCCCATCCGGTTGGAATTTCCGCTGCGCGTGACATGCCCGATCCCACGAGCAACGCGTAAACGCCCTTATTCTCGTAAACCGAGAAGGCGAGCTGTGTAAGCGGATCACCGGCTAATATCGACATGGTCTCTCCGTGAATGCTTGTTTCATGCCCTGCCGCCCCCGAGGATCTCTCATTCAAAACGAAAGTTTGCGGGTTCTCATTTCATATTCCTCGGTTTCGTTGTGAGCAAGCGCGTCGGGCGCGGCACCATCAAATCTTTCATGCGCTCGACGCGCTTTTGCGGCACGTTGTTGGCCAACAGTGAATGCGGTCTGACGTGATTGCAGTCGTATCGCTAATGGGGAAGCTGCTCGCCATCCGGAGAGATAATCATCAACCCACACCTCATAAAAGCACCACGAACCTGTATCGACTATGTGCTGATCCATGAACTCGCCCACCTGAAGCACCACGACCACGGTCCTGCATTCAGGAACTTGATCGACGCCCATGCTGGCGACTGGCGGAAGGCTAAACATCACCTGGATGGATTGGTTGAACTTCTTCTGCACGAATAAGCCAGACGTGGCTCCAATAAGATATTGTAGGTCTGGTGGGTAACCATGGTATTTGAGTATGCGTTTACCGCACTCTCCGGCAATTAGGATTTAGGCAAGGCAGTGTGTCGAAAAATACCGGAGCAAGGATCGTTTCTCGGAAATTTGCTCGCATCGGGTTTCGCGTTTCAGGCGAAATTTCAGAGCCATGCTGCAAGGCAAATCCGAGTTTGCGGAGCTCTTCGATGAAGTATACTTCAAGATCAGCTTCAGAAGTCCAAGGCATTAAGCGCTCCCTCTTGCCTTCAGTGCTTGATTGAGCTCAGCCAATGGCCCCCTAAGCGCGGCTTCCCATTTCCTCATATGCTTAACATGCCATGTGACATATTCAGGCCACCGCTCTCGATCATAGCCATCACAGGAAAGCGCATATTGGATCCTCGATGCCTTTTTGTCATCTAGCCGGAGCCATTGGATCTCATCTCCAAACGCCGTCTCGATCTGGTCCTTGTTTTGGATAAGCCTATCGAAAAGCCACTTGTTTTCTTCGGTTTCCGCACGACTGAATGAGAACTCAACACGGATTTCTGACTTCCCGAAAATCAACGCGTATGGACAAGAGCGCAGCCCAGATCCGGCACTCAACCAATGGTCCTTACCGGCACTAATGTTCTGATAAAGGGTATCCCCCGATTCTTTCAGCGCATCCAGCGCCATCTCCCAATAATCGCGACGCAACTTATGGCGGCTCTTTTGTTCGCCTTGTGCACCGCGTGCCTCCGTCTCTTTCTCTGCCATCCCTATCATGAAATCAGCAGCCTCTGGCGTAGGGATCACCGGCTGAATATCCACAAACAGTTCTTCGCCAAACACATAGGGAATGACCTTGAAGCAGCGCGCATCGATGCGGTGTTCGCGTAGCCATAGGACTGTTGAGGTGACCTCTTTGCGGAAATTGGCCGCGATGAAAATCAGGCGCTGGTTTGTCCCCGGATTCAGGTCAACTTCGACAAGCTCCTCCTCTTCCAGAAAATCGCAAATCTGGGCCACCGCATTGCCCCCGCCGCAGTAGCGGTCGAGGTATTGCTGGTAGATGTCGACAATCTGCGCCTTGGTCAGGCTTGATACATAGGCGGCATACTTGAGCGCCTGCCATGCCACATCGCGACCGGAATCATCGAGCTTGTTTTCGATCACGACAAGCTGACCGTCCTTGTCGAGGGCCAGAAGATCGAGCCGTTCGCGGGTGTCGGCGAAACCGTCAAACTCTTTTTGGATGATCAACAGCTCTTCACCCAAAGCATCGGGCTGGTTGGCAAGCCATTCCTGCAAATGCTCCCGCTCGCGCAGGTTCAGATCGGAAAAACGCTTTTCTTCAAGCTTCTTCAGGCGGTTTTCGGAACGGTTCACTTGAAACATCAGCTTTCCTTCCGAAAATCAAAATAGGCGACGCCGTTCAAGCCACGCTTTCGCAGGAACCGATTCATTGGTGTGTCATCTTCGGGTTCACCGTCTTCAGAAGCATCATCGTCACCGAATATTTCCGGCACATCGAGTTGATCTGGGCGTTGGTCGGCTCGCATGTTGAGGAGAAGCCCCAACCAGTCCGGTCTTTTTGTCGCGACCTTGAACGCTTGGTTGCCGGGCATGTTTGCTAACATCCTGCTGACGGTGCACCCCCGTCCTGCGTTCTCGCCCAATGCAAAGAACCGGTGCCAAGGCACCATCCCTGGCAGCACCGACACCAGCGTTTTGGACTTCAAAGCCTTCATGGACGCGGCGCTTGCAACGGAACATCCCCATGCGCTGGAGCCGAACCAATTGGTCGTCGTGGAACGCTTGAACAGAGATGAATTGCGTGTGAAGCCATGGTTGTAAAAGACGTAGACTGGGTTCATGTCAGTGCCTGCGGCATTGACCAAATCGTCGATTTGGGTGCCGCCCGGTTTGAAGCCTTTGTACGAACCATTTTCGCGTGCGGAGCCGAACAAACGCTTCGCCTGGACACGGAAACCCACCATACAATCGGGCAAGTCTATGAACCATTCCCAGTCCGCACCGTTTGCAACAGTCACTACGGTGCCGTCCTTGCGCGTGTAGCCACCCTCCTGACGTTTTGAGAACATGCGGACCCTAAGCCCAAGTGGTGAAAGGTCCCGCGCGATCTGCAGGAGCAGCATTTCGGTGATCGATTCTTCCTGAAGCTTTAAGCCGAACTGCCGCGCCTCCGTTTGGTCTGCCCAAACGCGATGCGCCAGTCCGCGCAGGTAGGCGCGGAGGTCGCCCGAGGCGATGACCGTCATGCCACCTCCTCCACCCAATCGCGGGCAAAGTGTTTGTATTCGCCTGCATCCAGCGATCGACGCATTTTGTCAGCGGCGGCAAAGAGGGTTTGTTCCAAACTCATTCTGATACCCTGACCTATATATGCGGCTAAATGTGGCAGCCGATTTGACTATTTTCCCTAAAATATGGCTGAAGAGGTAGCCCTATGCAACCCACGGTTTGTATTGGTTTTTCTGAGATGAACCCAGCCTGGAGTTCACAAAACGTCTTAGATTCCGATTATCGCGGGCTGTTGCCACGATTTCCAACCACGGCGTGCTGTCCTTAGCTTTCCGGTGGTGTATGGAGCGCAGCCTTCGTAGATGTTGCGGAGATCGGTATCAGTTAGATAATCATGGTAGTCACTTTATGCTTCCCCACTGGTTAGTCTTGCCATTCCATTGACGTTGATCAGGTCCATGGCGATCCCACTCGGAAAGCTGCCGCCATGCATCCAGAGACACGATTTTTCCCGTCCATGTTTTGAGGTGTCCGGTGCTGGCAAACCCATGCTGCATATCATTGGTATTCGAGGCAGGTTTGAGGGTGGAGCTTTCACCCTCTCCACTTATTTGACAATTAGACAAAACCTGACAAAACCCCTCATTCGGCTGAATGGTGAGGGTACTGTCAGGTTTTGTCAGGTTGTCAGGCGGGGTATCGGGATCGAATGTGGCACCACTCGCTAGCGCTAACCAACGGCTCATTGGACCCCCTCCAAACGTGGATTAACGGCGAAAATCTTGGCCGGACGCCCCGGACCTGATTGCTGAATTGACGATACCCACCCAGCGTCCTGCAAGACGGTAAAGGCGGGGCCAATCTCTTTTGCCGATTGTAGCCCTACCAAGCCCCGGCGCTGTATCTCTCGGGTGCTGATCTGGCGCAAACCTTCGGCCATGATGATTTCACCGATACGGCTGGCTGCACGAACTTCTGCGGGCATGGACGCCGCCCCATAGGCACGGTGCGCGTGTTTGCGCAGGTATTCTCCCACATAATGGCAGGCGCGGCCCAGGTGTTCCGCTCCGATGGTGTGGACTGCTGGCGCTGCACCGATGGCATAATCCAGCAAAGCCAGAACTGTTGCGACACGCACGGCCATGCCCGGCATCTTGCCAATATGGCTTTTCAATAACCCTGCCGCATCCGTCTCCCAATCCCGGCATTGCTGCCGAAACTCCTGCAAGACATCCTGCGCCTGCGGATCTAGGTGCAGGAAAAACGGGCGCTTGGCCCCTTGATCGTCAATGGTTGGCTCTAGTGCCCTCAGGCGCTCCATCGCTTCTTGCGCGACACCTGCGTCCAATGTGGTTGTTGGGCGGCGCAGAGGCACCTGCGCTGGATAAACAGTAAGAAACCGGGCAAGCAATCCATCATCATCGCTGTTCAGCAAAAGGCTATCCAGCTTGTCGGGCTGTGTGCCGCCGAGAATGGCAATCGTCAAATGGTCGATCATGACGGGTTCAGGGCTATTTTTGCGGTCCACTGTGAAGCTGCGACCCCCATAGGCTTCCAACCAAAACGGGCGATCACCGCCTCCGCTGTAACGATCCATGCTGCCTAACCAGCCTGACAACTCGTCACGCGACAATAACAAGCCGCGCCAGCCATCGCTCATTAACTCAGCGGCCTTTTCTGTTGTGGTGTCCGTGATGCGGACGCGACCACGAACGGGTGGCGCGCCTGCGTCTGCATCTTTCGGCTTCAAGGGGGGCTCGTCACCTTCCCCAATGGCGATTTTTACGTCTGACTTCCACTTCGCCAGGATCAGCTTGGCAACCTCATCCTTCGCAGCCCAGTCTTGGCGGTTGGCCGAATACTCAGCGCTCAGTGCGTTGTCTATCTGCTTTACCGGGTCAAGGATGGCATCAAGGGCAGGGCTTTTCCCTGAGCTTGGATCGCCGATCAACATCCCCCAGATGGTGGGCGGTTCCTTCCAGCCCTCCCACGGTACAGCCCAGCGGGTATTGCCAATGATGGCGCTGGCTGTGGACAGCAAAGACAGCGCCACGAAGTCCACTGGAGCACCCTTCACCTCAGCGGCAGAGCGCAGCCAATTGGTCCACGGCCCGAAAACCGCGTTAAATTCAATTTCAGACATATCAGGGGCCGGTGGGCGCTCAGGGCGAATGATTGACGTGTCAGGCGTGGCCCAATCATCCAAGGGGCTGAAAGGGGTGGCTTGCGCGGTTGCAATCCTCATACCGTCACCCCGCTTTGCAGCGCATCATTCCAATCCATACCTTCCGGCGCGGGCATGAGCGATACCTTCCAGCCCAGCGCATATGCTGTGCGTGCCAAGACGTCGCCTGCGTCCTTGCCCGCTCCGCTGTCGTCGCTATCGGTGGCAATGATCAGATCCCTGGGTTTGTGAGGCAGGGTAAGCCCTTTGATCCCTGAGGTGGACAATGCCGCCCAAACGGCATGAGGGCCGCTCAACAAGCCGCTGAGCAGGCTCAGGCCGGTTTCGATACCCTCGCACACCACGAGAGGCCCGATGGCGTCAGACAGGCGCACAGCGCCCCCTGAGCATGGCCCCAACATCATCTTTGCTGACTTATTCAAGCGCTGCCCTTTCTTTGTGAAAAATGTGCGGTGAACTCCGCCCGTAGGAGAAACGTTCGCGATCATGGCCGAGAAGTATTGGCCGGACGGTCCGTGGTAGGTGTCAGGCAACCAGCGCAGAGTGTCGGGGATTACGCCGATAATTCCGCGCGCCCTAAGATATGCTTCCCCCTTTGACCTTTGGATTGCCTTGCCATGGTCCCAGAGAGACCGGGCGCGCGCCTTTGACTTTGCGGTTTGAGCCGCCCGGCTCTGCGCGGCTGCCTCGATCGCGATCCGATCGATCTCAACCGTGCCTGGGCGGATCCCCGTGGCGATCAGAATATCCATGAAGTCACACCCGTTCTTTTTGCAGTTCAACAGCAACCTATTGCCATCACCTTTGATTGTGAGGGCGTTTTGGTCCTTGCGCTTTTGAGGCTGGCAAACAGGGCATGGCGCAACCCCGTAGTTGTGGAACCAATTGCCACCAAGGTCAGCAGCGAGGTTTTTGGGGTTCATGAGGTCAATCACAACAATTCCTCCGATGCGATGCGCGGAAATTGTTTCACGCAGAGGATTGTACCTGCCATGATGCAGGCCACGTGATGTGCCAGTTCAACATTGGGATCTACGCCACCCAACCTTGGGGGATGGCCATCTTCGTGTGCCAGTTCAGTCCGCTGGGCCAGCTCCACGAATGACACCCATTTAGTATTCTTGGAATTATAATTGTTCACGCCATGTCCTCCTAACTAAGATGCCTTAGCGCGCCGGGTTTCCCAGGCTTCAATCTCGGACAGCTTCCAACGCGAACACTGCGGCGAAAATTTCACTGGCTTAGGGAATGTTGGGTCAGTCTTGGTCCAGCGCCACGGGGTTGAACGGTGGATCGCGTAGCGTTCAGCGAGTTGAACGTCGGTCAAATAAATGTCGGGCATTGCAGTTCACTCCAATCAATTGCGATTGGAGCCAACGTAATTTACAGATTTTGGGCCGTCGTTTGTAATAAGTGATGAGTGTTTTTACACACGTTCATGAAAGTTAAATTCGGAAAGCTCTTTTCGGCGTCGCCATATTTTTAGCATCGACTCGTAGCTATCAGGTTGAAGCCTCAAAAGGCTAAACCCCTCAGCAACAGCGTTACATGCGCTTGTACCTTCCCCGCGCTTGCCGGCTGTCGGTTTCAAATTGGTCATGTCCGCAATATCACCAATCAGTCCAGCTATCAGGCGGTCTCGGCGCAACGTCGCGCCTCGATACTTGCCCTTTTGTTTCGGGCGTTTGTTTGAGCCGACAATCGTGTCAGCGGCCCACTCACGCAGCGCCTCTGGTATGGGATGGCCAAGTCTTATTTGTTTGGCCACCAAGTGACGAGCCGCGTCAAAGCTAATCGGATCCGTTTGAGCTTCACTATTAAGTTCGATCGCCGCTTTTTCAACATCTGGTGCATAGTGTGCAAAGTGGACTTCGTTCCTAGCGGTCAGAGATTCAGACAACGCTTCCTCTGTTATGTCGACTTCATGGCCATCCTTGGCGATTAAGAGCCTCTGTAACTTCATTCCGCGACTATTTAGTCGTTGAAATGCAAACTCACTGCTTGTGGCGTCGGCCATAGCCAAGGCTATCGCCCAATCCGCTCGGATTGGGCCGCATTCTTCATCACAGAGCGTCCCGCTGCCAAGACATTGGCAATTAGGGTTCCATCCAAGTTCCCGCAGGACGTATTCTACGGCACATCGGTAGCATTTATCGTAAGGACGGTCGCAATTACATGGAATAAAGCGACCCATTAACCCACCAAGCTCAGTACGTCGGAACTGCAAGACTTTGGCCTGCCTGCCAAAAAGTCACTCCACGCCGTCATCATCACCCGACGTTTTTCGACCATGTCGCCACGTCTGTAGGATGCTTCAACTGCGTTTCCGATTGTGTGAGCCAACGCGACCTCTGCCATATCAGCCGGAAAATGCGTGCGCTCTGCCACCCAATCACGGAAAGTACTTCTCAGGCCGTGTGGCACAGCAGGGCGTTTGTTTACACGATCTACAAAGCCATGCCCGCCATCCGCCAAGTCAGCTGCATGTAACCGCTTCATTGCGGCGCTCAGTGTCATGTCTGACATCTCGCCTCCACGAGGCGCGGGAAATAGGTGAGGGTTTCCCTTAAAGCGTGGCAGAGCCGCTATGAGTGCCATAGCTTCTGTCGACAGCGGGATACGATGCTCGCGCTCCATCTTCATACGAAGTGCCGGGATCACCCACATACCAGCGTCGAGATCGATCTCCTCCCAGAGCGCGCCGCGCACTTCCTGTGACCTGACAGCGGTCAGCGCAGCAAATTCCAAGGCGCGTGCGCCCATACCATCCCGCTTACGCAACGCAGCGAACCAACGTGGCGCATCGTCTGTTTGGATCGCAGGATGGTTCTCTTTTTTTGCAACCTTGGCTGCAGCGGGAAGCAGTTCTTTCAGGTTTCCAGCCCAGCGAGCCGGGTTGTCGCCGACGCGATGTCCGGACACAGTGGCCCAGGACAGAACCGCCTCGATGCGACCGCGAAGACGCGACGCCGTTTCGGTCTTTGTCTGCCAAATGGGCTCCAGCACTCGCAACACATCCTGTACCGTGATCTCATTCACCAGCATCGTCCCAAGCGCGGGCATGGCGTAGGTCTGTAGGGTGTTGCGCCATTGATCGCGGTGTTTGGTATTTTTGAAGGCGTCCAGCTTGGCCGCAAGACACTTGTCCGTCGCATCTGCAAAAATCAGGCCACGCTTTTGAGCAGTGGCCAACGCTGCCTTTGCGGCCTTGCGCTCTTCGATAGGATCGATGCCTCGGCGGATCTGATCTTTGGCCTCGCGCGCACGCTCACGTGCCTGAGCCAGCGTCACATCGGGGAAACCACCAAGCCCGATTTCTCTGCGTCTTTTTCCGACCGTCGTCTTTAACAACCACGTCCGCGCGCCATTTGGGGTTATCTGTATGAGAAGGCCAGACACCCCTCCCACTGCAAAGGTAACGTTGCGTCCCACGCCAGGGTGCTGCAGCCTCTTCACATCCAATGCAGAAAGCTCTTTAGCGACGCGCGGCATATCTCACCCCTCATTGTACCCGCCTTCATGTATGAGAATGGATGCATCAAGATGCAATAGGTTACGACAGGGTTGGGTGCATATAGTTGTTATGAAACAGGATACTGCGACAAGTTGCGATGAGTAACCTCTCATTTATGGCGGGCATCGTCTCCGCCATTAATTTTGTCATAATAAATTGATTTATATATTTAATTCGAGATTCTAAGCCGCCTCATAGACTTGTCCGCACCTCTCTCGGTGTGGTGAATGCGCAATCGCGTGCCTTCTCGGTATCTGCCGGTCGAGGTCCGCGCGCCCTTGTACGTGAGCCTCAAGACGGATTCGATGGCCTTGGCACGCCAAAAGGTTGCCGCGATATGGAACGAGCAACTTGAACTCTGGAAAGCTCGTCTGCCTGGGGATGACATGGAGGCGTCCAGACGCCATGTCTCGGCGCAGACGATCGCGCAGAGGCGGGGATTTCGATATCTGCATGCGGCGGACGTGGCTGACTTACCGCGGCGGGAGGTGCTGAAGCGGATCAAAGCAATCCCTTACGACGAAGGCACACCAGATAAGGCAGTTACGGCGGCTGTTTTCGGAAACGTGCCCGGGCCTGTAACCACCGTGTCCAGCGCGCTCAAGCTGTATTGGACACTGGCGAAGGACAAAACGCTCGGCAAAAGCGAGGATCGGCTTCGCCGCTAGAAAAACCCGCGCAGGTGGGCGATCCAGAATTTTCTCGCTGTCGTCGGCGATAAGCCACTTACAGAGATTACAGGCGACGATATGCTCAATTTCCGCGGACACTGGTGTGATCGCATTCATGCCGAGGGGCTGACGCCCAACAGCGCCAACAAAGACCTGACGCATCTGGGCGATGTCCTGAAGACGGTCAACCACGGGAAGGTAGGGCGTATGGGATTGACGCCGGAATTCGACTTCTGCGGCAGCGCAAAAATTCGGTAAAGTACTGGCTCTTAGCAGGCTTGGGGCGGCGCGGTGTCGGCGATGTGGAGGCAAGCGGCGGATGGAGAAACTGCCATGTTTATTTCCAACCTTCCTACGAACCGTAGGCGTCAAATGCTCTTTTGCAGGGGAAACCGCCCATTGTCCGGGACTGCGTACAGTCACGGACGTCGCCGGGCAGATTACGACGCGTCGGGCAGCGGGTCTTGCGCATTTAGCCATTGCACCACCGAGGCACGCTTGGCCTCCATATGGCCCAGCAATGTATGCGCCAGATTCTTGCCGTCACGGTCGACAAGGTATTTCAAAATGTTTTCGTGTTCCTGCACCGCCGTCGCCCAACGGCCTTCGGTCATGTTGGCAAGGTAGCGCGCGCGCTGCATCCGCAGCGACAGCGCCTGACAGGAGGTCGTCAGCGTGTCGTTGCGCGCCGCCAGAAGGATCGCGCGGTGAATCTGCTGGTTGAGTGCGAAATAGCTGTCCAGATCCCGCGTTTCATAGCTGCCAATCATCTGGGCGTGAAGATGGCGCACCGTGTCGATTTCATCGGGCGAGATGCTTTTGCAGGCCAGCTCGCCTGACAGGGCCTCCAGCGCGCCGAGGACGGGAAACACCTCTTCCACCTCTCCGGTCGTGACGGGTGTGACCCATGCCCCCCGGTTCGGCTCCAGCCGGACCAGCCCGTCCGAGGCCAGAACCTTCAGCGCCTCCCGCAGGGGCGTGCGCGATACGTCGAACTGCGCGCAGAGCGCCTTTTCGGGCACTTTCGCGCCAGGTGTCAGATCGCCGTTGATAATCAACAGTTGCAGACGGTCCACCAATTCCCGGTGCAGGGATGTGCGCTGGATCGGTTGTGGGGCGGCAGTATGCCTCATCGGGTGCCTCGTCACTGTTTCAGGGCCATCTCAAGAAGTCGCGCGACGTGTATCGGCTTGCGACCGGTTGTGTCCCCTACCTGGTGGCGACAGGACGTGCCGTCAGCAACGATCAGCGTGCTGGGGTCGGCGGCGCGCACCGCCGGGGCAAGATCTGCCTCGGCCATCTTGCGCGAGATTTCATGTGTGTCGACACCGTAGCCAAAAGACCCAGCCATGCCGCAACAACTTGTTTCGATGGTTTCTATTTCAGTGTCGGGCAGGCGCGATAGGGTCTTTTGGATGCTGGACATCACGTCCATGGCCTTCTGGTGGCAGTGCCCGTGAAGAAGGATCTTGGGTGCGGGCGAGCCAAGCGGAAGATTGAAATCCGGGTTACCGTCCTGATCCGCGATATATTCCTCCAGCATCCGAGCCTGGCGGGCCAGCAGGGCCGTGTCCGTGCCAGGCATAAGGGCAGGAATTTCGTCGCGCAGGGTCAAAAGGCAGCTGGGCTCTAGCCCGATGATTGGCAGGCCCTGCTCTGCGTAGGGCAGCAGCGCATCGACCAGTCGGCGCGCCTCGGCCTTGGCCTCATCCACCAGACCCACTGACAGGAAGGTGCGCCCGCAGCACAGCGGGCGTTCTCCGTCCGGCGCGGCCGCTACTTGGACACGGACATCCGCGGCATCCAGCACCTTGACCGTGGCGCGCAGGTTTTCCGGCTCGAAATAACGGTTGAAACAGTCCGCGAACAGCACGGCCTGCGGGCTGCCCTGCGGCGCGACCTCTCGGTTTTTGAAGGGGTGCGCGCTCCAGACCGGCAGGTCTCGCGTGGCGGTGAATCCGGTCAGGCGTTCGGTCAGGCGCGCGATCCCCGGCACGGTGTTGCGCAGGTTCGTCAGAACCGACAGGCGGGACGCCCAGGGCGCATAACGCGGCAGATAACCGACCAGACAGTCATGTAGGCCTAGCCCGTGTTCGCGCGCGCGCGCTGCCAGCACTTCGATCTTCATGCGGGCCATGTCCACGCCGGTCGGGCATTCGCGTTTGCAGCCCTTGCAGGACACGCAGAGTTTCATCGTCTCGGCCATCTGCTCCGATGTCAGGGCATCTGGGCCTAGCTGGCCGGTGATGGCGAGCCGCAGCGTATTGGCGCGGCCCCGTGTCAAATCCTGTTCTTTGCGCGTCACGCGGAAAGACGGGCACATCACCCCGCCCTTCAGTTTGCGACACGCGCCGTTGTTGTTGCACATCTCAATAGCGCCCTGAAAGCCGCCGCCGCTGCCAGTCCAGTCGGACCAGTCCAGCGCGGTTTGCATTTCGGGGGCGGCGTAGTCGGGGCCATAACGGAACAGCCGGCGGTCATCCATTTTTGGCGCATCCACGATCTTGCCGGGATTGAACAGCCCGCCTGGGTCAAAGCGTTTCTTGACCTCGGCAAAGTTCGCGACCATGCGCGCGCCGAACATCTTTTCGTGAAATTCCGAGCGCACCAGCCCGTCGCCATGCTCGCCGGAATGCGATCCCTTGTAGCGCGCCACCAGGTCGAAGCATTCCTCGGCAATCGCGCGCATCGTCGCGACGTCCTTGTCCAGCTTGAGGTTCAGCACCGGGCGCACATGGAGGCAGCCGACCGAGGCATGGGCATACCATGTGCCACGGGTGCCGTGGCGCTCGAAAATCTCGGTCAGGCCGGCGGTATAGTCGGCAAGGTCGATCAGCTCGACCGCGCAATCTTCGACAAAGGACACCGGCTTGCCGTCATCCTTCATGGACATCATGATGTTCAGCCCAGAGCTGCGCAGGTCGGCAATGCGCCCTTGTATCGCAGCGTCAGTCACCTTGGTTACGCCGCCCCATGCGCTGCCGGTGCCGGACCAGGAAAACCCCAGATCACCCATCATCTCGTCCAGCGCGTTCAGCTTGGCAGTGTGGCGGGTGGAATCCTCTTCTGCAAATTCGACCAGCAGCAGGGCCTCGGGTGTGCCGGTCACGACCTCTTCGATGGTCGCGCGAAACATTGGAATGTCGCGGGCCAGCGCGATCATCGTGGCATCCACCAGTTCGACACCCTGCGGGTTCAGCGTGACAAGGTGCTGGGCCGCGTCCATCGCCTGATGGAAGGTGGCAAAGTGGCAGACCCCCAGAACCTTCTGCGACAGGATTGGCCACAGCTTCAGCTCGATCGCGGTGGAATAGGCCAGCGTCCCTTCCGAGCCGACCAGAAGCTGGGCAAGGTTGTTGGGGGCCTGCGCTGGTGTCAGCGCGTCGATATTGTAGCCCCCCACGCGGCGCATAACCTTGGGAAAGCGAGCGTCGATCTCGTCCGCCTCGCGGGTTCCCAGACGCAGCATGTCGTCCCTCAGGTCGGCGAAGTCCGGCGATGGCACGGGGCCGTTCATGCCGAAATGGTGATGGCTGCCATCGGCCAGAAAGGCGTCGATAGACAGGACATTGTCACGCATCATGCCATAGCGCAGCGATTTGCCACCGCATGAATTATTGCCCGTCATACCGCCGATGGTGGCGCGCGATGCGGTGGACACGTCGACCGGAAACCATAGCCCGTGAGGCTTCAGCGCGCGGTTTAATTCGTCCAGCACGATACCGGGGCGCACCACGCAGCGTTGATTGGCCACGTCCAGTTCCAAGATGTTGTTGAAATACTGGGTGTTATCCAGAACCAGCGCCGTGTTCACAGTCTGGCCGCATTGCGATGTGCCGCCCCCGCGCGCCAGGATCGGCACGTCCTGTTCGCGGGCGATGTCGATGGCGGCGCGGATGTCGTCCTCGGATTTCGGCGAAAGGACGCCTAGGGGCATCATCTGATAGAGCGAGGCATCCGTCGCATAACGCCCCCGCGAAAAGCGGTCAAAGAGCACGTCTCCCTCGACGCGGGATTTCAGGATATCCGAGAGCTGAGGCATAGCCGATCCAGTTCCTTGCGGCAGAGCGCGATATTTTTCATTGACATAATTTTGAATTCAAAATTAGGATTAGGCAATAGAAAAGCGGGTGTCACAACCGCGGACATCATTTCCACAAGAACTCCGGGATCCTTTGTCATGAGAAAAGCCGGTCGTCACTTTTTGCAGATTCCGGGGCCAAGCGCGGTTCCCGACCGGATCCTTGCTGCGATATCACAGCAGACCATTGACCACCGCGGCCCGGCCTTTGCCAAGGTCGGCATGAAGGCGCTGGACGGGCTGAAGACGATCTTCAAAACCGAAGAAAGCGTTTTTATCTACCCTGCGTCCGGCACTGGCGCCTGGGAGGCGGCATTGGTCAACACCCTGTCGCCCGGCGACCGCGTGCTGATGTTCGAAACCGGGCATTTCGCGACCTTGTGGAAAAAGCTGGCGGAAAAGCTGGGCGTGAAGGCTGAATTCATCGAAGGGGATTGGCGCGGCGGCGCCGACCCGGATCAGATCGAGGCCTATCTGGCCGAGGACAAAGAGCACCAGATCAAGGCGGTCTGTGTCGTGCATAACGAAACCTCGACCGGCTCAGTGTCGCCCATCGCCGCCGTGCGCAAGGCAATCGACAACGCAGGGCATCCGGCGCTGTTCATGGTCGATACCATCTCGGGGCTGGCGTCACTGGACTATCAGCATGACGAATGGGGCGTGGACGTGACGGTATCGGGATCGCAAAAGGGTCTGATGCTGCCCCCCGGTCTGTCATTCAACGCCGCGAGCGCCAAGGCACTGGCCGCGAACAAGACTGCGGCCCTTCAGCGGTCCTACTGGGACTGGGCCGAGATGCAGGGGCCGAACAAGACCGGCTATTTCCCCTACACGCCTGCAACCAATCTGCTGTACGGCCTCAATGAGGCGGTGGACATGCTGCACGAGGAAGGGTTGGACAACGTGTTTGACCGCCACGCCCGCCACGGTGCAGCGGTCCGCGCGGCGGTGCGCCACTGGGGGCTTGAGGTGCTCTGCGCCACTCAGGGCCAGGAAAGCGGCGTCCTGACCGCCGTGATGATGCCCGAGGGCCACAGCGCCGACGCCTTCCGCGCCAGCACGCTGGAGCATTTTGACATTTCCCTTGGCAATGGCTTGTCCAAAGTGGCCGACAAGGTGTTCCGCATCGGTCATCTGGGCGATTTTAACGATCTGATGTTGGTCGCAACGGTGGCCGGTGTCGAAATGGGTCTGAAGAAGGCGGACGTTCCCCACAAGGAGGGTGGGGTGCAAGCTGCAATGCAGATGTTGGGCTGAGGGGCGCTGCATCTGTGGGACGACGGTCTGAAAGAACCGTAAATCTCTGGGAGGAGAAACAATGAAAAATATTACAAAACTACTGGCCGCAACAGCCATTGCAGGGTTGGCAACCAGCGTGTCGGCCGCAGACATGACGATGAAATTCGGCCATGTTGGCGCGCCGGGATCGCTGTTTGAGGCAACCGCCGACAACTTTGCCGAATGCGTCAACGCGTCGATGACCGACAAGGTCGAGGTGCAGACCTTCGGGTCGTCGCAACTGGGCAATGACAAGGAAATGTTGCAAAAGCTGAAGTTGGCGCAGATCGACTTTTCGCTGCCCTCGTCGATCATGTCGTCTGTCGACGATAGCTTCGGCATCTTCGAGATGCCCTATATCATCGTCAGCCGCGACCACATGCGCCGGGTGCAGGACGACATGATGGATGTGTTCCAGACAGCCGCGAACGAAAACGGCTATCACATCGTCGGACTGGCCGAAAACGGCTTTCGTCACATTACCAACAACGTGCGGCCCATCACTGTTCCCGCCGATCTGGAAGGGATCAAGCTGCGCACGCCCAACGGTGTCTGGCGTCTGAAGATGTTCCAGGAATACGGCGCGAACCCGACCCCGATGGCGTTCTCGGACGTGTTCACCGCGTTGCAGACGGGCGTGATCGACGGTCAGGAAAACCCGTATGCCCAAATAGCATCGGCAAAGTTCCAAGAAGTGCAGAAATACCTGTCGATCACCGGGCACGTCTATACACCAGCCTATATTCTGGCGTCCAAGAAGAAGTTTGACGCGCTGCCCGAGGATATCCGCGCGGGTCTGACCGAGTGCGCCAACCAGACGCAGGATTTCACCTACGAAACAGCTGCCCAGATGGAAGAAACCCTGCTCAAGGAGATTGAGGATGCCGGCGTTGAGGTGAACACCGCCGACAAGGCCGCGTTTATCGAAGCGTCCAAGCCGATCTACAAGCAGTTCGCCGAAGAGGTCGACGGTGCGCAAGAGATGATCGACACGGTCCTTGGCCTCGGCCAGTCGGGCTGACATCTAAACGGGCGGCGGGGTGACCCTGCCGCCCGGTTTTGTTTCAAAGTACCCGTCGACCGCCCCGGCATGCGCAATATTGGCACGCTGGGGGTGAGCGATGTCCAACAGGGCTGGCCTTAATGGAACATGCTTCGTATCCCGTATTATCGCGCATCAACCGGCGGGTCAGCCAGATCCTTGAATGGATTACCATTAGTCAGATGGTGCTGCTGACAGTGATTGTCAGCCTGGCTGTCATCGCCCGCCTGATGGGCGACAGCTTTTCCTGGTATGATGAGGTTGCGGCAATCATGCTGGCGTGGATCACCTATTACGGCAGCGCCCTAGCTGCGCTGCACCGCCGCCACATCGGGTTTGACACGGTGTTGCTGGCGATGCCTCACAAGATGCGGATTGCGGCACTTCTGCTGGGAGAGCTGATCGTGCTGACCTTCTTTGTGCTGATGGCCCGCGCCGGTCTGCAGGTACTCGAGGTGCTTGAGGGCGACACGCTGGTTTCGCTGACATGGGTGCCGATCCAGTTCACGCAATCCGTCATTCCCATCGGTGCCTCGCTGTTCATCCTTGGGCAGATCCTAAGCTTGCCCGCCTATCTCAAGTTGACGTCTGCGGGAATTTCGCTCGAACATGCGGAAATCGAAGAAGAGGTCGAAACTGAACTCGACAAGAACAAGGATCGCATCTGATGCTGATAGGCGCCATTTTCATCGCGATGCTGCTGATGATCTGCATTAACATTCCTATAGCCGTGGCGCTGGCCATGTGTGGTGTCTTGGGCCTTCTTGCGACCGAAGGGGCGGGAAGCCTGGTGACCATCGCGTTGGATATGTACGACGGATCGACCAAATTCTCGCTGATCGCCATCCCGATGTTCGTTCTGGCCGGTGCGATCATGAACGCGGGCGGCATCACCGACAAGCTGATCAACTTCGTCTCGGCGATCATCGGTTTCATCCGAGGCGGTCTCGCGATGGTCAACATCGGCGTGTCGCTGTTCTTTGCCGAAATCTCGGGCTCGGCGGTGGCGGATGTGGCGGCCATGGGCTCGATCCTGATCCCGCAGATGAAGAAACGCGGCTACAGCAAGGAATTCTCGGCGGCTGTCACCTCGTCCTCGGCTTCGCTGGCCATCATCATCCCGCCGTCTATTCCGATGATCCTTTATGCGGCCTCGGCCAATACCTCGGTCGAGCAACTGTTCGTCGCCGGTCTGGTGCCGGGCCTTCTGGGTGCGGCCGGGCTGATGGTCGTGGCCTACCTGTTCGCCAAGCGCTACAATTTTCCAACCGAGGCGGCGTTCAGCCTGGGCCGGTTGCGCGAAACCTTTATCGATGCCCTGCCAGCCTTCACACTGCCGGTGATAATTCTGGGCGGAATCTTTGGCGGCTATGTCACCGCGACCGAGGCTGCGGGCCTCGCAGTCATCGCCTCGCTTGCGGTGTCCGCGTGGTATGGCAACCTTGATATACGCCACCTGCGCCGGGCGATGCTGGACGGTGGCATGCAAACCGCCGTAGTCATGCTTCTTGTCGCAGCGTCGGTGTTGATGGGCGGCTTTTTAACCCGCGCGCAGATACCACAGGAACTGGCGCAGGGGATCCTGTCAATCACGACGCAACAATGGGCGATCCTGCTGATCCTGAACTTCTTTTTCCTGATTATCGGCTTCTTCCTGCACTCCGCCGCGGCGATCATTCTGGTCATACCCATCGTCATTCCGCTAATCACCGCTGCCGGGATTGACCCGGTGCATTTTGGCCTAGTCGTGACCCTGAACCTGGCAATCGGGCAACAGACCCCGCCGGTCGCGTCGGTGCTGATCACCGCCTGTTCGGTCGCGCGCGCCAATATCTGGGAGGTGTCCAAGGTCAACATCTGGTTCGTCGGTGTGCTGCTGGCAGTTCTGATGCTATGCACCTACGTGCCCGCCATCCCGATGTTTTTGGTGGAGTATTTTTACAGATGACAACGCAAACACCTGATCTAAGCCAAGACACTCGCGACGGTATTTTGTGGGTCACGTTTCAGCGGCCCGCCGCCCGCAACGCGCTGACCTTCGGGATGTATGAACGCCTTGCAGCGCTTTGCGCCGGGATGCCAACGGACGGGTCCGTCCGGGCCATGGTTATATCCGGCGCGGGCGGCAAGGCCTTTGCCGCCGGGACGGACATGACACAGTTCCGCGCCTTTGAGACGGCGCAGGATGCTTTGGATTACGAGCACCGGGTCGACGCGGTTCTGGACGCGATTGAGCGTTGCCCGGTGCCCACCATCGCCGCAATCAACGGCGCGTGTACGGGCGGTGGCGGTTCCATCGCTGCGGCCTGCGACATCCGCATCGCATCGGCCAGCCTCAAGTTCGGGTATCCCATCGCGCGCACATTGGGCAATTGCCTGGCCGCGGCCAACCTTGCGCGCCTGTCGGACCTGATTGGGGCAGGGCGGGTGCGCGAGTTGATCTTTACCGCGCGCCTGATTGAGGCCGACGAGGCGCTGCGCGTGGGCCTTGTTAGTGAGGTTCTGGCGGACGAGGCCGCCTTGATGGCGCGGGCGGCGGCGCTTGCCGATCATGTGGGATCCATGGCCCCCCTGACCCTGCGCGCCACCAAAGAGGCGATGCGCCGCACCCGCGCGGCGGTCACCGTGGACGATGCAGACCTGATTACATCGTGCTACATGAGCGACGATTTCCGCACCGGCATGGAGGCCTTTCTGGCCAAACGCAAACCCGAGTGGACAGGACGATGAGCACACCAACAGGGCCGCTGACAGGGCTGCGCGTGATTGAACTGGCCCATATCATGGCTGGGCCGGTTTGCGGACTGATGCTGGCCGATATGGGGGCCGACGTTATCAAGGTGGAAAAGCCCAATGGCGACGACACCCGGCGCTTTGTCCCCCCCGAGATCCAGGGCGAGGCAGCCGCCTATATGATGATGAACCGCAACAAGCGCGGCATCGCACTGAACCTGAAGGATCCCGACGCGCTGGAAATCCTGCACCGCCTTCTGGCCGACGCCGATGTCGTAATCGAGAATTATCGCAAGGGCACGATGGAAAAGCTGGGCCTGTCCTACGAGGATCTGGCCAAGGCCAACCCGCGTCTGATCTATTGCGAAATATCTGGGTTCGGGCGCACCGGCCCCTATGCCGACAGGGGCGGGTTCGATTTGATCGCGCAGGGCATGTCGGGCCTGATGTCGATCACCGGCGAAGGCCCGGATCGCCCGCCTGTCAAGGTTGCCGCGCCGATTTCCGATATTAACGCGGGTATTCTGGCGGCGATGGGCGTGTGTGCGGCCTATTCCAATGTCTTGCAGACAGGGCGCGGTCAGAAGGTCGACACCTCGCTGTTCGAGGCGGCCATCGTGCAGACATACTGGCAATCCGCCATTGCCTTTGCCACCGGGGAAAAACCCGCGCCACTTGGCTCGGCTCATCCTTTGAACGCGCCCTATCAGTCGTTCCAGACCAGCGATGGTTGGATCAACGTCGGTGCCGCAAACCAAAGCAACTGGCTGCGTTTTCTAGGGGTGATCGGCGCGCCCGAGCTGAACGATGATCCCAGGTTCTCAGCGAACGCGGTGCGCATCCGCAACCTGCCCGCACTGGTCGAGATCTTGAACGGATACCTTGCGCAGCAGACCACCGCGACGTGGCTGCAGCGGATGGAGGAGGCCGAGTTGCCCGCCGGGCCGGTCAATGACATCATGCAGATGCACGACGATCCGCAGACCCGCGCCCGCGACATGATCGTCGCGGTCGATCACCCTAGGGCAGGCAGGGTCGAGACAATCGGCCACCCGGTCAAGTTCAGCCGGACCCCCGCAAGTATCGACCGTGCCGCGCCGCTGTTGGGACAGCACACCCGCGAGGTTCTGGCCGATCTGGGCTGCGATGACGCGCGGATAGAGGCCCTGATACGGTCGCGGGCTGTGGTCGCGGCCGACCCTCTGTAAAGCGTTTCGCTTTTAACCGCGCAGGTAAATGAAACAAGGAAATGACATATGACCCTCGGCCTCGATCAGGCGCAAGCCATCATCAAAGACTGTCTGCAATGGCGCACCGAAAATGGGCTGAAGCCCTTGACGGTCGCGGTTCTGGACAGCGGCGGGTATCTGATGGCCCTCGCGCGCGAGGACGGCGCCAGCAACCTCAGACCTGAAATTGCCCAAGGCAAAGCGCGCGGCGCGGTCGCCATGGGGCTGGGATCGCGGGCGCTGTATGAACGGGCCAAGACCGAGCCATTTTTCATCCAAGCGATGAATGCGCTTGCGCAGGGATCGCTGGTGCCGGTCGCGGGTGGTGTGTTGATAAAGCAGGATGGCGATATTTTGGGCGCGATTGGCATCACAGGTGACAGTTCCACCAACGATGAGGCCTGCGCGATAGCCGCGATCGAAAAGGCGGGATTCGTGGCTGACGGCGGCTGAGAAGGTAAGCCAAGTCGGGGCATCACTCCGTAAGGAGCGTGTCGTCTTGCCGCGGGATCGTCGGAAGCCCGATCATACGGTGGACGACAGGCCACCCCTTGCCTCGACGAAGTTTCAGCAGGCTCGTATAGTTTCCCCGTCGGTATGGGTGCAGCGCTCGTGGTGGTCCGCGTGTTTGGGGCGTGCAGGCGGATCGACAGCGATCTGCCGATGGAGAAGCTGGAGGCGACGGTGAAATCCGCTACGTTGAGCGATCTGCCTGCGCTGGGCCGCGACATCCTAAAAGGCCAGGTAAAAGGCAGGGTTGTGGTGGATGTGAATGGCTGAACGAGAGGGGTATGAGGGAAGGGTTTGGATCAGGAAGTGATATCCACCCCTGGCTGCCGTCAAACTGGACGAACCAATGGGCACACTCCGTGTCAAACCGATCTCTGCGATTGCTGGAGTAACCAATCTTTGAACAGAGTAGATGTCGGTAGCTTTTCGTTGACCCGTATATAATAGCCTTCATTGCACTTAGTCGCCGCACCATCAGCCAGAACTAGCTGGCCCGATTTTAGGGCGTGATGTGCTAAAATTTCGCTGACCAGAGCGACTCCGCTGCCATGCACGGCCAAATTCAAGGCAGCCCCGAACGAGTCCACGAAGAACTGAGGTGTGCGAAGTCCACCGATCGAGCCCTTCCAAGTTTTCCACCCGCCTGACGTGCCTACAGATTCAATTAGTGGGAGGGTCTCAATGTCACCTATTAGCTTGGGAGATTTCAACGCGACCAGTCCATTTGGCTCTAGCAGAACCGCATTCCGGCCAAATTGGTTGTGCGAGCCAAAGGGAATTTCGACATCGGCATGAATGGCCTGAAAATCGTCCGGCCAGATCGTGCTTAGAAATCGCAAACGGACGTTGGGGTTTTGTGCGGAAAATTCTGCAAGCCTTGGCGCGATGAGCCACTGCGCAACGCTGACCGATGTGGCGACCGTCAGCAGATTTTCGGAAGGACCCGTGTCAAAAGAGCGGGCAGCGGCAGTCAATGTCTCGAGCGCTGCGGCCACTTGCGGCAAAAGTTTTCGCCCGTCGTCCGTTAGGGACAGGCTCCGCGCGCGCCTGACAAAAAGAGGAACGCCAAGCGACATTTCCAGCGATTTGATGTGTTGGCTGACCGCCGATTGCGTCATCCCGATTTCGGTAGCTGCGGCTGTAAAGCTTAGCCTGCGGGCTGCGGCCTCAAACGCGCGAAACCACGCTAGCGGTGGAAGAGCTTTTGCCATGGTCAAGTTATCCATTAGTTTTGCTAATCCATGAGCCCCCAAATCATTCGTTTGTCAACGGAGGCGTCCCTGCCGATAGTCCGGGAAACTCAGTCAGGTAGGCCAGAATGAACCCGGAAATAAGAAAAATCGTAACATATGATGAAGAAGTTTTGGTCGAGGGGTATCGCGCTGCCGAGCGTCCTTGGCGCATGTTTGCGGTCGCAGTTGTCTTGCGCAATCCATGGGCCGGCCGCTTTGTCGAGGATTTGAAGCCGGAAATTCACGCATATGGTCCTGTGCTGGGCGAGATGATGACAGCGCGAATGATCGCGTTGGCGGGGTCTGGTGATGCGATTGAGGCCTACGGAAAAGCCGCTGTTGTCGGCCTGAACGGAGAGATTGAGCATGCCTCTGGCTTGATCCACACGCTGCGCTTCGGCAACCATTATCGCGAGGCGGTGGCGGCCAAGTCCTATCTGGCCTTCACCAATACACGCGGCGGCGCCAATGCGCCGATCATGGTGCCGCTGATGGACAAGAACGATGCGGGCCGCCGCTCGCACTATCTGACGATCCAATTTGCGATTCCCGATGCGCCGCGTGACGACGAAGTTATCGTGGTTTTGGGCGCTGCGATGAGCGGACGTCCCCATCACCGCATCGGCGATAGATATCAAGACCTGAAGGATTTAGGGCATGACCTGGACAACCCGGCAGCGGTCTAAGACTGGCTCGATAGCTGCAATTTCAGTCGGCGAAGGCTCACTGGTTCTAATGATTCACGGCGTCGGCCTACGCGCGGAGGCGTGGGCGGCGCAGATTGATGAACTGTCGAAAGCACATCGTGTTGTCGCGGTGGACATTCCGGGGCATGGGGAAAGCGCAGCCCTGAAATCGAGGGCGCAGATGGCTGATTTCACCGACGCAATCGCTGCGGTGCTGGATGCGCCAGCCGTTGTTGTCGGGCACTCGTTCGGCGCGATGATCGCCATGGATATGGCGACGAGATATCCAGATCGCGTAATCGGTGTTGCCGCGCTGAATGCGATATATCGACGCGATCCTGCGGCAAAATCCGCAGTATTGGCGCGGGCAGACAGCTTGGGTGGGGCTGCGGTGGCCGACCCCGGCGCGACGTTGGCGCGGTGGTTCGGCGATGCGCCGTCGCCTCAGCGGGACGCCTGCCATGGCTGGCTAAGCGGCGTGGATCCGGCAGGATACCGCGATGCTTACCGCGCTTTTGCGCGCGAGGATGGCCCCAGCAATCAGGAGCTGCGCGACATGCACTGCCCTGTGCTGTTTCTCACCGGGGGGCGTGAGCCAAATTCGACGCCAGAGATGTCGCAGCAAATGGCGGTTATGGTCAAAGACGGCCGGGCCGAAGTGGTGGACGGTGCAGCGCATATGTTGCCAATGACACATGCGTCAGAGGTGAATGTGATCCTGGCAGATTTTCTGAAAGAGCGAACAACATGACGCAGGTCGATCACCACGCGCTCCGAAATGCGTTTGGCTCCTTCATAACGGGTGTCACAGTCGTCACCGCATTGCGCGAAGACGGCATACCAGTCGGCTTTACCGCGAACTCATTTTCATCGGTGTCGCTTGACCCTCCGATGCTTTTGGTTTGCCCCGGCAAGTTTCTATCGAGCTACGATACCTTTGCTAAATGCACACATTTCGCGATCAACATTCTGGCCGAAGGGCAAGAGGAAGTATCGAACACGTTTGCCAGCTTCAAAGGAGATCGCTTTGCAAAGGTTGCGCATTCTGTGGACCTGCATGGTGTGCCATTAATTGACGGTGCAGCAGCCCAGTTTTCCTGCACAACACATCAAGTCACTCAGGCGGGTGATCATTGCGTTCTGATCGGCCAAGTGGCGGCATTTCACCATGCCGGACACCAAGGGCTTGGCTATGTTGGCGGGCAGTATTTTAGCCGCGGGTTAGAGCGCGCTGCCTTTGACGAAACAATTGGAACGGCTGTGTGCGGCGCGATTGTTGAGGATGGCGACACCGTTTTGCTAGAGCGAACTGCAGAAGGATTTCGGCCACCGCAATGTATGCATTCTGATCGCGGGCGCCTGATCGCCGATTTGCAAACCATGTTGGCAAGCAAGGGAATCACCGCCGAATTGGGCCAGGCCTATTCGGTATTCGAGAGGGCAAAGAACCGCGAGCATCATGCCTACTTTCTGGCGACTGGATCGTCGGATGGGGCGGACGCCGATGTGGTATCCGTCCCGATCTCAGAGTTGGGGGCGCTGACCTACACCACCCCTGCGATCGGACGCATGATGACCCGCTTCGCGCTAGAGGCGTCAACGCGTAATTTTGCATTCTACCTTGGCGACACCGAACATGGTGCCGTCCACAATCTGTCCGGAAGGACTTGAGCATGGACTTTTCTCTTTTTGCCCATATGGAGCGGATCTCGCAGGACCAGGAACAGCGCGTCTTACGACGAGAACTTATCGAGCTTGCCCAGATGGCAGACGAGGGCGGAATGCGTGCGGTTTGGACGGGTGAGCATCATGGAATGGATTTCACAATCGCACCCAATCCGTTCCTTAGCCTAGTTGATCTGAGTTATCACACCACGAACGTGCGGCTTGGAACTGGGACGATCATCGCGCCGTTTTGGCACCCGATCGCCTTGGCCGGTGAGGCCGCCGCCGCCGATCTCATCACGGATGGCCGGATCGAACTGGGAATCGCAAGAGGTGCGTATTCCTATGAGTATGAGCGCCTGATGCCCGGAATGGACGCATGGGACGCAGGCCAGCGGATGCGCGAAAGTGCGCGATTGCTTCGCAAGCTCTGGGCCGGTGATTGCGCACATGACGGAGCGTACTACAAGTTTCCGAAAACCACCTCTGCCCCCAAACCCGTGCAAAAGGATGGCCCGCCGATCTGGATTGCGGCGCGTGATGCCAGCAGCCATGCATTTGGTGTTGAAAACGGGTTCAACATTCAGGTGACGCCGCTCTGGCAAGGCATGGCAGAGATCGAAAGTTTGATGACTAAATTCAATGATGCCTGCGCCGCCCATGCCGGGCCGCGCCCCAAGATTATGTTGCTGCACCATACTTATGTGGCGTCAGATGCGAATGACACGTCCGTTGCCGCAAAAGAGTTGTCGCAATTCTACAACTACTTTGGCGCATGGTTTCAAAACAAGCGCCCGGTAAGTCAGGGCCTTATTGAGGGCCCATCGGAGGCTGAAATGGCCGCAAATGAGCTGATGTCGCCCGCAAATATGCACCGAGACCTGACCATCGGCACCGCGCAAGAAGTCATCGATCAGATCAAACGCTACGAGGATCTGGGCTATGATGAGTATTCGTTCTGGATCGATAGTGGCATGCAATTTGCCCGCAAGCGCGATTCCCTGTCACGGTTTATCAATGACGTGATGCCTGCATTTAATTGAGGTCCGATAATGACAAAGCTTCCCCACTTTCAGATGTTCATTGATGGCGCATGGTCCGAGGGCCACGCAGGCCAGGTGATGACCACGCGGAATCCCGCAACCGGCAAAGATTGGGCAACATTCGCCTGCGCCGGACCGCAAGATGTGGAGCGCGCGATTAGTGCGGCGCGGCGGGTTTTGAACGATGCCGCGTGGCGGGATATGACGCAGACACAGCGCGGCAAACTGCTGTATCGGTTGGGCGATCTTATAGAGGAAAATTCGGCTGCGCTGGGGCTGTTAGAGACCACCGACAGCGGCAAACTGCTGTCTGAAACTGCCACTCAGACGGCGTATGTCGGCGACTATTATCGCTATTATGCCGGTCTTGCTGACAAGATTGAGGGTGCCGTATTGCCTATCGACAAGCCCGATATGCATGTCTTTACGCGCCGTGAGCCGATCGGTGTGGTCGTGGCGATCGTGCCGTGGAATGCGCAGATGTTCCTGACCGCCACCAAGCTGGGACCTGCGCTCGCGGCGGGATGTGCCGTGGTATTGAAGGCGTCCGAAATCGCGCCTGCGCCGATGCTAGAGTTTGCAAGATTGATCGAAGAGGCAGGCTTTCCGGGTGGCGTTGTGTCTGTCATCACGGGGGACGCCGAAAACTGCGCGATTCCGCTAACCCGTCACAAAGATGTTGATCGGATCGCCTTCACAGGTGGCCCTGAAACCGCCCGTCATGTGGTCCGCAATTCGGCAGAGAGCTTTGCCGTCACTACACTGGAGCTGGGAGGGAAGTCGCCCATTTTGGTGTTCGACGACGCCGATCTGGAAGGGGCCGCGAACGGCCTGATTGCAGGTAACTTCGGTGCGTCCGGTCAAAGCTGTGTTGCGGGATCGCGTGGCCTAATCCATCGGCCAATTTATGAGGCGCTTGTGGCGCGGATCGCAGAAAAAGCCACTAATATTGTGGTCGGTGACCCTACGGACACAAGCACCCATATGGGGCCGCTCTGCACCGATGCCCAGATCGCTCGGATCGTTGAAACATTGGCGAAAGCGACGGCACAGGGTGCGAAAATCCGCTTTGGCGGCGCGCCTTTGTCGGGCGCGGGCAACTTCATGGTTCCCACGCTCGTCGAATGCGAAAACCACGACGTTGAGACGCTTCAGGTTGAGCTCTTTGGCCCTATCATGTCCCTCATCCCCTTCGACACCGAAGAGGAGGCCATCGCGTTGGCCAACTGCACACCGTTCGGGCTTGGATCGGGCGTATTCACGCAAAACCTTGCGCGCGCGCATCGGGTATCTTCACGGCTCAAAGCCGGTATTTGTTGGGTGAACACTTACCGCGCCATATCGCCGATTGCGCCGTTTGGCGGGTACAATCATTCCGGCTATGGCCGCGAAGCAGGTATTGATGCCATTCGCGACTACACCTGCACAAAAACCACTTGGATCAACACGTCCGAGAGCCCTATGGCCAATCCGTTTGTGATGCGTTGACGAACGTCTCTTCGCTGCACTTTCACGGCCCACACAGGATGGAGTTAAGCCAAGTTCAAGGCGGTGTCGTCATCTTGGGCGCTGAGCGACGAAAGAGCCGGCCCGCAACTATTTTCCCAGCTTGAGCCAAGCCCTTTGGCATGACGATGACAAAGATCACCAGCGCCAGCCCCAGAACCAGATTTCGAGCGTCGCCCATTTCCTTGGACAGTTCCACAACGATCATCATCGAGCCTGTGCCAATCAACGGGCCCCAAGTCGAACCCAAACCGCCAACCACCACCATTGCCAGAACGAACATCAGTGTCGAAAAATCAAACAGACTTGGCCCGGCAAAGCGGAAATGAGCGGCATAGACCCCGCCCGCAAGCCCGGTCAGAAACGCGGTGATAACGAAGGCTGCAATCTGATACTTCTTGCGATCAATCCCGCGGCTGCTTGCGTATCCGACATTGTCACGGATCGCCCGAAAGGCAAGGCCAAGCCGCCCGTGGATCACTACCACGACACCTAACACCGTGATCGCAAACGCCACCAGGACGGCGTAGTAGTTCCCGAGGATCCAGTTACCTTTAAGCATCGAACGGAATCCGAAATCATCAAAGCGCGAGAAGCCTGTGGAGCCGCCGAAAAGCTGCTGACAATTGTTACGCACTAGCGTGAAGCATTCAGTGTCGGTGATGATCAGCACATGCACCATCTCGGCGATGGCGTAGGTCAGCAATGCGACATAAGCGCCGGTCAACCGCAGGCAGGCCATTCCAACCACAACTGCCAATAGCGCGGATGCAAGCGCTGCCAGCGGGATTGCCGCCCAGACCGACAGGCCCACAAAGGTGACGCCCATCGCCATGCCGTAGGCCCCCACAGCGACGAACAACATCTGCGCCAGCGAGAATACACCGGCATGGCCCATCAGCACATTCCAGTTCATGGCGACCATCGCCCAGATAAAGAAAATAATCACCTCGCCCAGAAGGTAGCGTTCGCTGATGACCAGAGGCAGGGCTGCAAAGACGGCGATCACCGCCAGACCGATGATCAAATGACGCTGAAGCGTGCTCATAGCCGCACTACCTTTTCCTTGCCGAAGAGGCCCAAGGGACGCCAGATCAGCACGAGGATAACGAGCATCAGCATTGCCGGAAATCCGAAGCGCACTCCGAAGTAGAAGCCAATGGCTGCTTCAATCAGCGCCAAGCCAAAGGCGCAGATGCCGGCGCCCCAGACATTGCCAAGCCCTGCGACCACGCAGATCACGAACGCTTTGAGCAGCGGATCGCCCCCCATTTGCGGCGACAGCGTCGCCAGCGTCGAGATCATCAGCCCGGCGACGCCGGCCAGCGCACCCGCCAGCGCCATGACCTGCAAATAGACGGTATTTGTGCGCACACCCATCAGCATGGCCGCATCACGGTTTAGGGCGGTGGCACGGATCGCGCGCCCGAACTTGGTACGCAGCAGCAACCACGCCACGACGCCGATACAGAGCAAAGCAACAGCCATGATAACGACCGCCTGATACGTTATGCTGACCCCGCCCACAAAGAAAGTGCCCTCAATTTTGACGGGCTGCGGGTAGGGATAGCCGCCGTAGATCTTGAGCACAAAATCTTCGAGCAGGATGGCAAGGCCGGCGGTGGCGACGATTATATTCGTCTCAAACTCGGTCGAATGCAGCATGAAGCGCACGATCAGAAGGTGCGTTAGCATCCCTACAACCGCGCCCGCGATCACTGCCGCCGGAACCGCCAGCAACAGCGAGATGCCAAACGCAGAGGCGAGGCTGAACACCGCATAGGCCCCCAGCGTCATAAACATGCCATGCGCCATGTTGAACATGCCCAGCGTGCCGTAAATCAGCGAAAGGCCCACAGCCGCAAGGGCATACATCGACCCCATCGTGAGGCCGGTCACGATGATCTGGATGATAATTTCCATCTCAATGCCCTCCCAGATATGTTTTCATTATGTCCTGCGAATTATCCGCCTCATCGGGCGTGCCTGACCAGACGATATGTCCCGCGTCCATCAACAGCAGCCGACTAGCGATATCCATGACCCGGCTTGGGTTTTCCTCGACAATGATCAACGATAACCCCTCAGCGCTAAGCACGCGCAGCGCCTCATAGATCTGTTCGATCAAGAGAGGCGCGAGGCCCAGCGACGGCTCATCCAGCATCAAAATGCGGGCATCCGCCATCAAGCCGCGCCCGATCCCCACCATCCGCCTCTCGCCGCCCGAAAGCGAACTGGCAGGCTGGGTGCGGCGGTCCTTTAGCCTGGGAAAGAGCGCGAATACCTTGTCGAGCCGCTGGTTCACCTCGGGTCCGTTCGGCGTCAGATATGCGCCCATCAATAGATTTTCCTCGACGGACATCTCGGTAAAAAGCTGGTCGCCCTGCGGCACGTGGATCAGACCGGCCTCAACGCGAGTATGCACGCTGGATTTCTCCAGTCGCTTGCCCGCGATCTCTAATTGCCCCGATCGGAACGGCAGGAAGCCGGATAATGTGCGCAGCAGCGTCGTCTTGCCATGGCCATTGGGGCCGATCACGGACAGCACCTCACCCTCGATCAATTGCAGGCTCACGCCGTGCAGGACAGGGCGATTGAGGTAACCCGACACCACATCGCGCAAATCCATCAGATAGCTCATGCGCCTCGCCCCGTCCCGGCCGAGCCGAGATAGACCTCGGTCACCGTCGCGTCGGTGCTCAGGCCTTGCGGCGCGCCATCATAGATGACTTGGCCCTGATGCATAATCATCGCGCGGTCGGCGACGGATGTCAGGAAATGCATCACATGCTCGATGAAAACCAGCGTCAGTCCCTGTTCCTTGAGGCGCATCACCAAAGCGATGAATTCTTCGATCTCGGGCGGGGTCAGGCCGCCAACGGGTTCGTCCATCAACAAGATGTCTGGCTCGTTTACCAGCGCGGTCGCGACCATCAGCTTCTTGCGGACCAGCACGGGCACACCAGCGACCAGATCATCTGCGATATCCTCCAGACCCATGTCCGCGATGATTGCGCGGGCCGCGTCCCTGTCGGCGCGGCGCGTCAGCATCCAGCCGCCAGCACTGCGACGACCAAAGACTTGGGCAGCGAGCACATTTTCGTAGACTGTCAGCCCGTCAAAGCCGGAATTCAATTGAAACGTGCGGGATAGTCCCTTGCGACACAGATCATGTGGCGCGATGCCAGCAATGTCTTGGCCCATGTAGCGTATAGTCCCTTCGGTCATCGTGGAGAGGCCGCTGATAAGGTCAAAGAATGTCGTCTTGCCTGCGCCATTCGGCCCGCCGATGCCGACAACCTCACCGCGGCCGACGGTGAAATCCACACCGTCGACCGCCGCGAGCGCACCGTAGCGTTTGATCACGCCGCGGCACTCAAGTGCATTGACCTGCCCGTCCGGCATGTCGCTTAGCCCTTCATCCAAGGCGGCATCTGGAACGTGCCCTTTTCATAGGGCCAAGGCGAAATCAGAACCCCGTCCTGTGTCTTGTCTTGGATCTGGCTAAAGATATGGGGCATGCCGAGCGATGGATCGTTCGTCTCGGTAGGGTAGGACCACGCCGAATGCGTTTCGGGGTGGATGCGGAGTGTCCCCATCGGACCGCGATAGATCAGAGATTTCAGCCGCTCTGCAACGAGGCGGTTCTGGTCTTCCTCGTAGGGGCCGCCGGGGCCGCCGGCCAGCGCTGCCGCGATTGAATAGGCATACATTGCCGTGTAGGTCTGTCCGCCGCCATTTGGCGATGCGCTTGCGCCAAAGCGGTCCTTGTAGGCATCCGCAAATGCCGTGCCGATCTCGTCCTGTAGGGCGCCGATGACGGTCGCGTAAGTCACGCCGACCGAATTGTCACCGGCGATGTCCCGGAACGCGGCCAGCGAGGCGCCATACTGCATATAAACAAGGCTGTCGGTCGGATCGGTCATGAACTGGTTCATGAACTGCGCCTGATCGGAGGTATAGAAATGCGTGACGGCGATCACTGCGGGCGGATCTGCGCGCAGCTTGGCCAATGTGGGGCCCCAATCGGTGACGGGTACTTTTACCGTCTCAAACATCGACACGTCATAGCCAAATTCCGCCGCGCCATCCTTTAGCGCGTTTGCGATGTTAACCGAATAGGTGCCGGGGCCCGTGATGATAGCGATCTTGTCATTGGGGCGTTTGAATGTGCCCGCATTTTCAATTTCGGCGAGGAATTTCAGCAACCCGGCACCATACATGGTTTCTGGCGGGTCGTATTGAAACGTACCCCAGTAGCGGTCGGGATCAGATTTCACCAACTCGTCATGCACGGCCACGGTCATGCTGTGCATGGCGATTATTCCGGCATCTGCGGCAACGTCGTGCATCGCTGTGCCGGTCTCTAGGTTATAACCGACAATCAGCGCGCTGGCATTGTCACGGTCGATCAGGCGCTGCGAAGCTTGGATGACCACGTCATCGCCCTTGCTTTCTGTATCGACGAAAACGACCTGTAATGGTCGTCCCAGAATGCCGCCGGCCTCGTTGATCTCGTCCCGGGCCATTTCCATGCCGTTGCGAAACTCGATACCATCAGCGGCCACGATGCCGGTCAGCGGCGCGGGGCAGCCGATCACGATGGGATCACCTTCTTGGGCGTTTGCGGCGGTATTCAGTCCGGCGAGCATGGCTGCACCGCCGGCGGTTGCTCCGGCCCCCCGGATAAAGCTGCGGCGCGATGGATTGCTAGGTTGCGTCATGTTTCTGACTCCACTGTTGAGCGTACCGTTTTGAAAAACGATTTTTTCACGTTGTCGATAACCTGCTTCTGATCTCCACTCAGCTCCTGCCCACCATAGGCTGCGACAATGGCGGCGAATGGATCTTCGAACGTGGTGTCAGCACCCGACAGAGCTTCGAGTGTCGCCAACCCGCAGTATGGCACGTAAACAGCAGAGTATCCGCCTTCATGCGTCATGATAATGCGGCCCTTGGCATGTTTGTCTGCCACTTCCATTAGACGGGCGGTCATCCATGCGTAGTCGCCCGACGCCAGCATCTGCATCCCCAACGGGTCGAGCGCACAGGAATCAAAGCCGCTGGGCACAAAGATCATTTCGGGCTTGAACGCCTCAAGCGCCGGGATCACCAGCTCTTCGAATGCGGTACGATAAGCCCCGCTGCCGGATCCGGGGGGCAGAGGGATGTTTAGGTTCGCCCCTTCGCCGCCGTCGCGGCCCGTATCGGTATAGTCACCTGAATCCGGCGGATAGAGCCGGTTTTGATGCAGCGAGATCGTCAGAACGGACGGGTCGTCGTAAAAGATGGTCTCAGACCCGTTACCGTGATGCACGTCCCAATCAATAGTCGCGACGCGTTTAATTCCGTGTGCCTGTTGCGCGTGTTTCACGCCCAGCGCGGCGTTAGCGAAAATGCAAAAGCCGCGCGACCATTCCGGCTCGGCATGATGGCCGGGCGGGCGGCACAGCACATAGGCGTTGTCCCACTCGCCCGCGACCACCTTATCGACGGCATCAATAACACCGCCCACGGCAAGTCGCGCGATATCAAGAGTGGCGGGGCCGCCCGGCGTCATCTCGCCAAAGTCGCCGCCACCCGATGCACAGACCTTTGCAATGTGGTCGATGTGGCTTTGAGGATGAACCATGCGGATCGATTCGTCGCTCGCGGAATGAGGGCGCAGCGCGTGCAGGTGCGGCGCAAGATCCAGCGCCTCGACCAACCCGTGGAACCGACGTTTGGTCTCGGGATTTTCAAAGTGCATGCCGGGCTGGACGGTCATGCTTGGCTCGAAAAATCCGCAATAGTTCTGGGTGTCGTGCCAATAATAAAGCTCAGAAGTGACCCATCCGGTGCGGCGGGCACATTTCGTGTTGGTATGAAATTGCATCAAACCCCTCCCCTGTTTGGCCCCAGTTTCAACTGGAAGCTAAAATATGAAAATACCACCATATTGGTATTGTTAGGGGTCAAATTTACCATACGGTGGTAGTTTGAGCATCTGAGGAAAAGGTACATTGGATAAGGCCAGAGAGTACGTATTCCTGAACGACCTAATTCGGCTCGAAACGATTGAGGCGCTCAAGGCACCGCTTGTAGACTACTTTGAAGAAACATTTTCTGCGCAATGCCTGACGGTCATCCAGTTCAAGCGCGAAGGCCCACCAGTCACCCTCTTGGCGCATATCCCCGACACGGCGCTAAGCCAGTTTTTCGAAACCCAGTACGCCCGAATAGGGTACCTGTTGGATCCGTTCGCTATCGCCGCCTTTGGCGCCGACGATTTCACCGCTCATCAGCTGCGCGAGATTGCGCCAGATCGGTTTGAGACCAGCGAATATCACGCCCAGTATTACGCCCGCACAGGTCTGGTGGACGAATTGGGCGCGACCCTAAGGCTAAATGCCAACCTAGCACTGCATCTGTCACTGGGACGCTCGCGCAGCCACGGGCGGTTTCGCGCTGGCAATCTGCGTTACTTTCGCCAACTTTCTCCCCTTTTGATGAACCGGCTGAGGGCGATTACGCGCCGCCCTGTGGATATGTTGGAGCTGACGAGCGCGCCTGATCTGATCGAACGGTATCAAACCCTGCGCGGCGGCGGTGACAAGGATCTATCGCGGCGTGAGGCGGAAATAGCCGCGCTGATCGTGCAGGGACATTCTAGCCGGGCGGCGGGTCTGCACCTCGGCATCTCGGACCAGACGGTCAAGGTGCATCGGCGCAACATCTATAAAAAGCTACGAATTTCATCCCAGAATGAGCTGTTCTCGCTTCTGGTTGAACATATGAGAGACTGAGAAGCGCTATCTGGCAACAGATCTGATCGGGCCCTGTACGGATAGGGTGCTGATCGATGGGATTGCCGGGCAGCAACATTAAGCGGAACCTCAGCGGATTTGCAGGCGCGGCGGACGAACGCCGCAGGCGCGCAGGCCCATCAGATTGCGCACTTTATCTCCTGATCCGCGACTCGCTTGGAGGCACATAGTCGATGCCATATTTATAGTGCGTTCCCGGCGGTCCGCAGGGGGCCGCTTTTTGTAACAGCACCTGATCGAGATTGATCGTACTGTTAGGCCGAGAGCCCCCAGACACTGGATGCGATGTACTGCCGCCATTCTCGCTGGAAAGGACTATCACCAAAACTTCGCAAATCAACTGCTATTCAGACGCAAAATGGGCTGTTAACCTGACATGGAAACGTTTTCAGGGGGGGAGCGAATCGTGTGATCGAAAAAGCCAGCATCACAATAAAGGATGTGGCCCGCGAGGCGGGATGCGCCGTTGCGACGGCCAGTCGTGTGCTGAATTCGTCAGGGCCAGCCAGCGCGGAGATGACCGTGCGGGTGCGCCGCGCCGCGCAAGATCTGGGTTTTTCCTTCAGCGCCATCGGCCGCGCATTGCAAAGCCGCCGGTCCATGACCATCGGTTGCCTTGTGCCGTCGCTGGCGAACCCGGTGTTCGCCGAGGCGATGCAAGGCGTGCAGGACTGTCTGCGCGCGGCAGGCTACCAGCCGCTTGTTTGTGCGTCTAACTATGACGAGGCGGTGGACGAGGATATTTTGCGTACCCTGCTCGCCAGTCAGGTCGACGGGCTGATCGTGACCATGGCTGCGCCTTCGCGCAGTGTGGCGCTAGGAACGGCGGCGGTGCCCGTGTCGCTGATGTTTCACGATCCATTGCCTGGCTGTACCACCGCCTATGTCGATAACTTCGCCGCTGCTGGCGAGGTCGCCCGCCAGTTCATAGCGCGTGGGCATCACAGGCTGGGTTTCGTCGCGCTACGCTTTGCCGAATCCGACCGCTCGCGCAGCCGCTTTGCCGGGTTTTTGGCCGAATGCCGCGCCGCTAACCTGCCCGACCCCGCGCTGATCGAGATGGAGGAGCGCGACGCCCGCTGCCCCCGCCGCGTCGCGGACGTACTGCGCGCACATTCCGGGCTCACGGGCCTTTTTGCGTCAAACGATTTTCTTGCGTTGGCCGTACAAAACGCCGCCGGCCTTTTGGGCCGCGACGTGCCGCGCGATTTGTCAGTTATAGGCTTCGACGGCATCGGCATCGGCCGCCTGTTGGCCACGCCCCTCTCGACGATCGAGACGGACGCGGGCGCAATGGGCAGGCAGGCTGCCGGCACGCTGCTGGATGTCATGCAGGGTGGGGCGATTTGTCAGCCGCCGGCCCTGCCATTCGTTTTCCGCGCGGGGGCGACCCTTGCCGCCGCGCCGGAGAAAGTGGACGGCGGCCGGGCTGCAACCCCGCCACCGTCTGTTCCCCTCGCCTCAGTTCAAATCAAAACAAGGACGAACCAATGAGATATATGATCACGGCGGCCTTGGCCGCAACCACCTGCGCCGCAACTTTTGCCTCGCCCTCCGCTGCCGAGCAAGGGATCTGCTATAATTGCCCGCCGCAATGGGCCGACTGGGCCTCCATGCTGGAGGCGATTGACGAGCAGCTTGACGTTCAGATGCCACATGACAACAAAAATAGTGGCCAGACCCTAAGCCAGCTACTGGCAGAGAAATCGAACCCTGTCGCAGACGTCGCCTATTATGGCGTCACCACAGGTATCAAGGCTGGCGCCATGGACGTGGTTGAGCCGTACAAACCAGCGCTATTTGACGAAATTCCCGAGGGCCTGCGTGATCCGGACGGCAAATGGTTTGCCATCCACTACGGCACGCTCGGTTTTTTCGTGAACGTTGATGCGCTGGGCGGCGCCGAGGTGCCGCAATGTTTCGCTGATCTGAAAAAGCCCGAGTATCGCGGCATGGTCGGCTATCTCGACCCGTCGTCTGCCTTTGTCGGGTATGCGGGTGCGGTCGCGGTCAATATTGCGTTCGGCGGCGATCTGGACAACTTCGATCCGGCGATCAAGTTCTTTAACGAACTGTCCGAAAATTCGCCCATCGTGCCCAAGCAGACATCATACGCGCGCGTCGTATCGGGCGAAATTCCTATCCTGTTTGATTACGACTTCAACGCTTATCGCGGTAAATACGAAGAGGACGGCAATTTCGAGTTCGTACTGCCCTGCGAGGGGTCCGTGCGGGTGCCCTATGTCATGAGCCTGGTCAAGGGTGGCCCGCACCCTGAGGTCGGCAAGCGCGTGCTTGACTTCATCTTGTCAGACGCGGGGCAGGCGATCTGGACCAACGCCTACCTTCAGCCCGCCCGCCCGGTCGAACTGCCTGCGGAAGTTGCGGCCAAGTTCTTGCCCGCCAGCGATTACGAGCGTGCGGTGGCCGTGGACTACGCCAAGATGGAAGAGGTGCAAGCCGCCTTTGGCGAGCGTTACCTGTCCGAGGTGAAGTAGGCCTAAGTGATCTGGGGGCAGGGCCATGCGCCTTGCCCCTTTTTACTGTTCGGAAAGGGTCCGCCCATGTCATCCCGCACATTCGTTGCGCTTTGTTTTCTGCCGCTGGCAATCTTCACGCTGGCCTTCCTTGCGCTGCCGCTGGTGCGCTTGATCCTCGCCTCTGGCGAGAGCGAGGCTGGCTGGGCGATCTACCTCGAAATCCTGCAAAAGCCGCGCTACCTGTCAACGCTGATCCAGACGGTTGTGATCTCCGTTCTCGTTACTATTGCCGCGCTGGCAATATCGACCACCGCGGGGCTGTTCCTCGTGCGCAATAGGTTTCCGGGGCGCGGTATATTGCTATCAATCCTGACGCTGCCGCTGGCGTTTCCGGGGGTTGTGGTGGGCTTCATGATCATCCTTCTGGGTGGGCGCCAAGGCCTGATAAACCAGATCACGCCGGGTCATGTGGTGTTCGCCTACTCGGCCTTCGGTCTCTTTCTGGGATACCTGTATTTCTCAATTCCGCGCGTCCTTCTGACGGTTATGGCTGCCGCCGAAAAGATTGACCCGGCGCTGGAGGAGGCGGCTCTGACGTTAGGCGCTTCCCCATATCGCATCGTGCGCGACGTGCTATTACCCGCCCTCATGCCGGCGATGATCGCGGCGGGGGCCATTGCATTTGCCACGGCGATGGGCGCGTTCGGCACCGCCTTCACGCTGGCCACAAATATCGACGTGCTGCCGATGGTCATCTACACCGAATTTACCCTATCGGCGAATATTGCCATGGCGTCGGCCTTGTCGGTGGTCTTGGGGCTGGTCACTTGGGCCATGTTGCTAATCGCGCGCAGTTTCGCGGGCGGCACCGTGGCGGCGGGGGGCTAGGATATGCTGAAATCCCCTGCGAAAATTCTGCAACTGGCTGTCACCCTGATCGCCTGCGCCTTCCTTTTGGTGCCGACGCTGCAATCGGTGCTGGCGGGTGTCACGGTCAACTACTTCCAAGGCGTCAAATCCGGCCTGACGCTAAAATGGATCGGCGAAGTCTGGACGCTTTATTCATCGTCGATCTTCCTGTCGATCTGGCTGGCGTTCTGCTGCCTCATCTGCACGCTTTTTATCGGCGTGCCCGCCGCCTACGCGCTGGCGCGCAACCCCGGCCGCATGTCCCGCGTGCTGGAGGAGTTTATCTCGTTGCCTCTCGCGATCCCCGGCCTCGCCCTCGCTCTGGCGCTGCTGCAAGTCTATGGCTCGGTCCAGGGCTTTCGCGCGCATTGGAGTTTTATCCTTGTCGGTCACGTTCTTTATACGCTGCCCTTCATGGTTCGGTCGGTTCTGTCGGTCATGGCCGCCATCGACCTCAAAACGCTGGAGGAGGGGGCGGCCTCACTCGGCGCACCCGCATGGCGGCGGTTCATTGACATAGCTGTGCCCAACGCGTTGCCCGGCGTTCTGGCCGGATCGCTCACGGTTGTGACGCTGTCGATTGGCGAATTCAACCTGACATGGATGTTGCACACGCCGTACCTGAAAACCCTGCCTGTCGGGCTGGCTGACAGCTATGCGTCGATGCGGCTGGAAATCGCATCGGCCTACACGCTGGTGTTTTTCATCATGATCGTGCCGCTGTTGATGGCCATGCAATGGGCCTCGGCCCGCGCGCAAAGGATACTCACATGACGCTTAAACTGTCAGGCGTCGCCAAGACGTTTCCCGGCAATATCCGCGCGCTGACGCCCGTCGATCTGGATATAGCCGAGGGCGAGATCGTGTCGCTGCTGGGCCCGTCGGGCTGTGGCAAGACGACCCTTCTGCGTATTATTGCGGGGCTTGAAACTACTGATGCCGGCGGCGTCATCCGTTTTGGCGGCGATGACGTGACGGCCCTGTCGGTGGTGCAACGCAAAGTCGGGATGGTGTTTCAGTCCTACGCGCTCTTTCCCAATATGTCGGTGCGGCGCAACATTGGCTACGGGTTAAAGATGCAGAAATTGCCCAAGGCCGAGATAAACGCGCGCGTGGATGAGGTAATTGCGCTATGCCGCCTCGGCCCCTACGCGGATCGCCCGATTAATGCGCTTTCGGGCGGGCAGCGCCAGCGCGTCGCCCTCGCGCGCGCCTTTGCACCTCGCCCCCGCATTTTGCTGCTGGATGAGCCATTGTCGGCGCTGGATGCGGCTCTGCGTGGCCAGCTTCGGGACGAGCTGGCGGTACTGTTGCGCACATTCGGCATCACCGCGATCTTTGTCACCCATGACCAGACAGAGGCGATGGCGATTGCCGACCGCGTTGCTGTCATGTCGCATGGCAGCATCGCTCAGATAGGCACGCCAGAGGCGCTCTACCGATCGCCCGCGTCGCCTTTCGTGGCGCGGTTCGTCGGCGATGCGATGCCCTTGGCTGGGCGGATCAGCGGGGGTGCGCTGCATTTAGACGGCGGTGTTTTACCGCTGGATGTGGCAGATGGCGGTACGGCCTTCGTGCGCGCCGAGGATGTGAAGCTGGACGAGAATGGCCCCCTGACGGGCCGGATCGACGCCGTCACCTTCTTGGGCACACACTATCGCATCGTCTTGTCCGGCATAACGCCAGAGCCGCTGGCCCTGCTGCATGTCGGGGCCAGCGCGCCTAAGGTAGGCGAGATGGTCCGTCTCAGCATAGCGCCGGGTGCCATCTTGTCCTTTGGCCCTGAGGCGGAGATCGCCTAATGCCCGCGTTCATCCAGATCACCGACACCCATATCGTGCCCGAGGGGCAACTGGCCTATGGTAAGTCTGACACCGCAGCCGCGCTGCGCGAGGCTATTGCCACCGTGAACGGCGTCCTGCCGCGTCTGGACCCAGTGGAGTGTGCGATCATCACCGGCGATCTGACCGACTTTGGCACGTGCGCCGAATACGAACGGCTAAAAGCGACAATGGCGGATTTGGATCTGCCATACATGGCTATTCCCGGTAACCATGACGCGCGCGACACGATGCGCGCGGCCTTTGCGGATGAGGCTTGGATGCCTGACGTTGGCCCAATCCAGTGGAGCCGCGACTTTGGTGAGTTCATGCTAATCGGCCTCGATACGCTGGTTGAGGGTTCACATCATGGGATACTCAGCGACGAGGGATTTGCATTTTTGGACGCCGCGCTTGCCGCTGCGAACGGCCAGCCCGTGGTGGTGGCGACCCACCACCCATGGATGCACTCTGGCGTGATCGCGATGGATACCAATAACCTGCGCAACGGCGGTGCCCTGCTGGCGCGGCTTGAGGCGTATCCCGGCTCAGCGCGCATGATTTCAGGCCATGTTCACCGCACGCTGACCACGCAGATCGGCCGTGTCACGTGCCAGATTGCGCCCGCGCCCTGCCATGCCGTCCATCTGTCCCACCTGCCTACGTCGGTGAATTCGCTGATTATGGAGCCAGGAGGTGTCACGCTCTGGCAATGGCATAATGCGCCGCAGCCTTGCCTTGTGTCGAACGTTATTCCCGTAGGCCGCTTTGGCGGGCCGTGGCCCTTTTATGGGTAGACTGCTTCATTGCCGTCGATCTCGTGGTTCTTGCAGTGCAGATCTCGTTTCTTCAGCTGTCACTTTGGCTGCCGGCGATGATGCAGTAGCGACATGCGCATGGCCAGAAAACCACCAGTCGAAGCTTGGCAACTGCGACGCGCACGACTCACACCGTCTTCCCTCTTTTCCGTACGTGGTAACGCAAGCTGCCGAAGTCGCGTTGCAATAAGAGGTGACGCCAAACGTGCAGAACCTATACGTCAGATCCTACACAGGTGACGGCCCCATGTCCGGCCAAAGGCACAGAATCCAATTCAATTCTGCAGCAACATCTAGGCAAAGCATTCATGAGGCACATTAGTCATTCACTTTGGAAAAAACGCGCGCCTTGCGAGACCAGAATTGACAACATCGAAAACTTTCGTGCAAGTTATGCGTGTAATTGAGGCCGAGTTTCGTCGTTGAGCCCAATCCAACTGGATCACTTTTGATAAAAATGAAATATATTATATTTTGCTTCGTGCTATGCGTCGCATCGTTCAGCTTTGGTTTTATTGGTCGCCACTTGGAGCTTCCACCGCACGAGTTTCTCCGGTCCCTTTACCGAAAGTATGCCCCGCACCCTCCAGTCAGGATGGCAGATTTCACCATAGATACCGCCGAAATTTCAAAAGGGTTGGTTGAGTTAAACGAAAACCTTGAAACGGTACGTGATAGGCTGAAAGAGCGTGTTATCCTGCCCGAGGACCTTGTGAAAATATCTACAGAAGCTATCGACGATCGACAGACCGAGATTAGCGCAAAACTATACGGCATTAACACAAGAGCAATCCTATCCAAAGCGCCCGAGAGCGCATCCTGCCTCCGCGTTTATATGCAGGGCCATGGTGGGGACCCATTTGGGTTCAAATATCACGAGGCTCTGCGGGACTCCTCGAATGAGGCGGGTTGCGATTTTTTATCTATGTCAATGGTGGGGATCGGCTTGAACACAGGCGCCGTAGAGTTTCCATCGGGAAAGTATCCAGGGCAGAAAACGCGTCTGAATTGGAGAGAAGCGCACCGGCACGGCAACTTCTTTTTGTACCATGACAATACTATGCCAGAAAGAGACGCACTGTCGCTGTTTCTTTCGCCGCATTACTACACGATCAAATCGGTGATGGATAACTATGACGAAGTGTCGCTTTTGGGCCTGTCCGGCGGAGGGTGGTACACAACCTGGATGGCTACATTGATCCCGCAGGTCGACTATGCGATCGTCTACGCTGGCAGTTTGCCGATGATATATCGTACGACCGAGAAGTTCTTTGGCGATTACGAGGAAATGGCCAGCCCAACATATTCTGACGTCGACTATTGGCAGCTTTACTTTCTGGCGAGTCAAACTGCAGATGCGGGCGCAAAGCGAAAACTATTTTTCGTTTTCAATGATCAGGACCCATGCTGCTTTATGGAGCCAGCGGCAAGTCATTTCAAATCTGTAGCCAAAGAGGTATATGACGACAATGTTGAAGTTATCGTGGACCAACATACCTCACACGAAATGAAGGTGTCCGTTGTTCAGGCGATTTGGGACAGTGTAGCGCTTGCAAAAAGTTCAACGAGTCCGAGCGGTGAAGCAAGTTCTGGAACAGCCCCTACAGTCAATTAAATAGGACTATAATTGGATTGTTCAGCCTCCCGGCTCATTGTTCGAGATGCGGCCAATTTTGACGGTTCTGCTCGTCTTGAGCGTTTCAGGTGTCGAGCATTGGTCGAAGGCTGCTTCGTTTCGCGACGTCCGGTTGAAGCCGCCATCGACAGGGCGTTTTTGAAAGTTAACGCCATTACCGGCTGATTTTTAGCTGCCTTAAATCTCAACTGAGTCCTTTAATTCGCACGCCCGATGAGGAATGAGGTTTGGCTGTAGCTGGGTGGTTTGCAATTAGACTGCATGCACGGCGGAAGTTATTCCGCCGTGCAAAATAATGCCGGAGTAATCAGCGGTTCACGTCTGCTGCGGGCGGAAGCGGGCCATTGGACTGCATATCGCGCCCCATGGTCATCTCACCCCTGGTTACGCTCTGGGAATGGGCGTCAGCGCGGTCAGGTTGAACCTTGCCGTCGATAAAGGCGCCGTTGTGCCCGACGCTGCCTTTCGTCATTACGCCTGAACTTGTCCCGGCGCTCGATGCAACAAATGGGTGATGGCCTGTTTTGAAGCCGTTATCTGCCTGGGCGACGCCGCCTGCGGAAATGGCGCCGATAAGTGCCAAGGCTTGGATGATATTGCTTTTCATTGTGAAGATTCCTTCTGCTCTCGTTGTCGATGACCCCAACTTGAGCATTGCAAAACCGTTCGCAATGGGCCGCGCGGGCGGCTTTGTAATGGATTGTTACCTAGCGGCCCCATGATACGTTTCGTTACATTTTTCAGTCAATTAGCGGATACATCCCGGTTCAATACCTATAATCTTGCTGCATGGCTGATGTGCATCATATCCTTATTGTCGACGACAGCCTTGAAATTCGAAATGCGGTCTCTCGCTATTTGGTGAAGAACGGGATGCGGGTTACGAAGGCCGAAAATGCGGCTGAAATGGATGCAGAATTGGCGAAGAGCCGGTTTGATCTGATCGTGCTGGATGTCATGATGCCGGGCGAAGACGGGCTTTCGGTGTGCCGGCGTCTGTCCTCAAATGGTTCAATACCTATTTTAATGCTCACGGCCCTTGGCGAAGAGATGGACCGCATTGTCGGCCTGGAAGTCGGCGCCGACGACTATCTGGCCAAGCCCTTTAATCCACGCGAATTACTGGCGCGCGTAAAGGCTATCATCAGACGTTCGTCCCGGCCCGAGGTGTTTGGCGGTACATTCACCGGAACGCGGGTCAGATTCGGGCATCAGACGTTGGATACCGACACGCGCGTGTTGACAAGTGATGAGGGCGCCGAGTCGCAACTCTCTGTCTCTGAGTTTAAGCTTCTGACAGTCCTTCTGGAGCGGCCGCGCCTCGTTCTAACGCGTGAGCAGCTTCTTGATCTAACTGCTGGGCGAACGCCCGGGCTGTTTGACCGGACGATCGACAATCAAGTCAGCAGGCTGCGACGCAGCGTCGAAAAGGACCCCATGCGCCCTAAGCTGATCACGACCGTGCGGGGCGGGGGGTATTGCCTGTCTACTGATGTCGAGGATGCAGGCTGATGCGCAGATTTTTGAGCAGCTTACAGGGCCAATTGGTGCTGCTGATCATCGGCTCTTTGATGCTGGCACAAGCGATCAGCCTGTGGCTTTTCGTGGACGAACGCGGGCTTGCGGTTCGCGCGGCACTGGGGGCTGAGGCGGCGGGGCGGGCCGCGAACGTCGCCCGCCTGATCGAGGAAGCACCGCCGGAATTACAGGCCTCGATCCTGCGCGCCGCTGACTCGCCGTTGGTGCGGTTCGACGTGACATCCACGCCGACTGTTGATCATCTGAATCATGTAGATGGCGGCAGCGTCGAGGCGCGTATGCGCACGCTTCTGGGGCCAGGCGATGACCGCCCGATCCGGGTCGAACTGCACGAGGCTGACGGCACGTTGATGCCAATGTCCCATATCAACGCGGATGCCAGCAATCTGCATCTACAAATGATGCAAGGCGGGCTGTCGTCGCTGGAAATGAGCGTGTCGGTTGGATTGCAGGATGGGCGGTGGCTGAATGTCGATACGCGGTTCAATCGACCTCCGCTGCAATGGCCGGTCATCTCGACCCTCAGTTTTGGCATCACCGCCGCTTTGCTGCTGATCGGCGCGGTATGGTTTCTTCTGAGTCGTCTTACTGGCCCGCTGAGGCGTGTGGCATCGGCAGCCGAAAGCTTTGGCAGAGGCGAGACGCCGGGCGCCTTGCCCGCAACGGGTCCGCGCGAGGTGCGCGATCTGACGGTCGCCTTTAACGACATGCAAGGCCGCCTGACCCGCCACATTGCAGACCGCACCAGAGTGCTGGCGGCGCTGGGACATGATCTGCGCTCGCCGCTGACGGCGCTACGTGTGCATGCCGAAATCGTCGATGAGGAGGACATTCGGATCAGCATGATTTCGTCCATCGAAGAGATGCAGGTTATGGTCGAATCCACCCTGGCATTCGCGCACGGCATGGCCACCTCGGAAGAAGCGCAGACTGTTGAAATGCGCGACTTTCTGAAGAGGCTTCAGCAGGACATGCATGATGGTTTTGAGGTCGGCGAGATCGACCAAGTAAATGTCCGGATGCGTCCGAACGCAATCCGCCGCGCCTTGCGGAATCTCATCGAGAACGCACAGCGATATGGGGGCGGTGCCACGGTGTCTGTTACGGACGTTGCAGAAACTATCGCTATCGAAATAGTCGATAACGGCTCGGGCGTTCCCGAAGCGGATCTGGAGCGCGTCTTTGAGCCTTTCTTTCGGCTTGAGAAATCACGCTCTCGCAATACGGGCGGGACAGGACTGGGCCTATCAATCGCCCGAACGATTGCCCGCGCCCATGGCGGCGATGTTCGTCTGGAGAACCGGCCAGAGGGCGGGCTGATGGCGGCGCTCATCCTGCCGCGAAAGGGTGCGGACCAGAGTTAACCGGCCCCAATGCCCCCCCCCGCAGGCAAGCGACCTGCGGGGAGCATTCTTTTTTTACAGCGTTCGTCAGAACATGATGCGCGTGCCGACAACGATGGAAAACGCATCCTTGTCCTCGCCCGCCGCGCGCAGCATGTCGGACGTGCCGCCGAAGGCCCGCTCGTAATTGACGCCGATATAGGGCGATACGGCGCGGTCGATCAGATCATAGCTGATGCGCGCGCCAATCTCGAATGTCGGCCCGCCCGCCGCTTGATTTCTGGCGGCATCGTCCTTCAGCGGCATGTTCATCTCGATGCTGGGCGTCAGGATCAGCCGGTTCGTCAGCAGCGCCTCATACTCGGCCTCGAAGCGAAAGAACGGATGGTCCGACACATAAAGATCAGCGTCGATTTCAAACCACTGCGGCGCCAGCCCCTTGACGCCAAAGACGGCGTTGTACCTGTCGGGGGCCCCGTCCGGTGTGCTTGCCTGAATACCGACGACCGAGTCAAAGAAGGTCGAAATCGGCATTTGCAGACGTAGCTGGTTCTCCAGCCCCTCAAAGTCGCCCGAGGATTCGCCAATCTCGCCCTCGCTGCGCCAGACGAAGCGCAACTCATCAGACCCGGCGAGCGCGTCGAAATCCCACACGAAGGCGTCTTCGCCGTCCATGAAACGGTATTCCAGCTGCTCGGCCTGAAAGCCCCAGATGATAGGCTCGGCCGCTGCTGGCGCGCCGATTATGGACGCCAGCGTCGCTGCCACTGCGGGCAGGTAAATCATTTTCATCGGTTCAACCCTTGTTTTGATAACGCCGTTCATGCCGGACCGCCTTCGACGATCACCTTGCGGAACATGCCCGCTTCGGCGTGGTAGGACAGGTGGCAGTGGAAGGCCCATTGGCCCGTCGCATCGACCTCGGTTTCGGTATAAACGGTGGTGCCGGGCGCAATGCTGACCGTGTGCTTGATCGGATCCCATTTGCCTTTGCCGGTGTCTAGGATCGACCACATGCCGTGCAGGTGCATCGGGTGCGACATCATCGTCTCGTTGATGAATTTGAAGCGGACACGCTCGCCATATTTCAGACGGATCGGTGCGGCATCATCCATCTTCACGCCGTTGATGGACCAGATATAGCGCTCCATGTTGCCTGTCAGACGCAGCTCAATCGTACGGGTCGCCGGGCGATCGCGATAAAGCGGCCGGGCTGCCTTCAGATCGTTGTAGGACAGGAACTTGCCACCGTTTGCCGCGCTCGGGATCAGCCCGCTGCCCGGTGCGTAGAATTCGCCGATCTTGCTGTCGCGGGCGCTGTGATTCATGCCTGCCATGCCACCTGACATGTCCATCTTGCTATGATCCATGCCCTTCATGCTGCGAGACATGTCCATTTTACTATGGTCCACGGCCTTAGCGCTGCCAGACATGTCCATCTTGCTGTGGTCCACGGCCTTCGTATCGCCTGACATGTCCATCTTGCTATGGTCCACGGCCTTCGTATCGCCGGAAATGTCCATCTTGCTGTGGTCCACGGCCTTCGTATCACCGGACATGTCCATCTTGCTATGGTCCATGCCTTCCATATCGCCGGACATGTCCATTTTGCTGTGATCCATGTCTTCGGGCATAGTGCTGCTCTGCGATGACATCGTCATGGCGCTGTGATCCATGCCACCCATGTCCATTCCTCCCATGTCCATACCGTCCATCATGCCGCCCATGTCGGCCATGGTCAGCAGCGGTTGCGGGCGCATCCGCGGAACGAGACCGGCGTAGCCCTGAGTGGGCGACAGCGATCCGCGAACCATCGCCGTGCGGCCCATGGATTCGGCGATGATGCCGTATGCCTTGGCCTCGCGCGGCTGCAGGATCACGTCATAAGTTTCCGCCACCGAGATACGCAGCTCGTCCACCGCTACCGGTTTGACGTCGTTCCCGTCGGCTTGAACAACTGTCATTTTCAGACCAGGTATCCGGACATCGAAATAGGTCATCGCCGACGAGTTAATCAGACGCAGGCGCACTTTTTCGCTCGGCTTAAAAATGCCAGTCCAGTTCTGCTGCGTGCCCATTCCGTTGATGAGGGGCGCGAAGCCCTGCACGTCCTCGATATCGGTCGGCATCATGCGCATTTTGCCCCACATCGCCCGATTTTGAAGCGCCTGCTTGAAGCCATCCTCGCGCGAGTCGCGCACCAGATCCTCCAGCGTGCGCTGCGCGCGATTGTAGTAGTCTGCCGACATTTTCAGATTGCGGAAAACCCGGCTGCCGTTGTGCGGATGCTTGTCGGTCAGTTGCACGACATAATCTCGCTGGACGCGGACCGTCTCGCCGCCCTTCGGCTCAATCACTATTGCGCCGAAGGCTCCGTCCGGCTCTTGGAAGCCGGTATGGCTGTGGAACCAGTACGTCCCGGCCTGCTTGATTGGGAACTGGTAGGTGAATGTCGTGCCCGGTTTAATCCCGTTGAAACTGATGCCGGGAACGCCGTCCTGCCGGAACGGTACGATCAACCCGTGCCAGTGTATTGATGTGCTTTCTCGCAGGTTATTCTTGACGTTGATCGTGACCTGCTCGCCTTCCTTAAAGCGCAGGACGGTCGGGCTCTGGCTGCCGTTATAGCCGATGCCGGTTTTCTTGAACTCGCCGGCATCGATGCGGATCCTGTCGACGCTGACATTGTAGGTGCCTGCCAGTGTCATGCCGCCAGATAGGGCGAGGGCGGCGGCCAATACGGCCGTCTTGAGAAGGGGGATGGGTTTCATCTCCGGTCCTTTCAGAATTGATTTGATAGCAGCGCAGCGGCGCCGCGTAACGTGCTGACGATTGCAGTCCAAAAATTGATCATGCCGCGACAAAGCGCGTCTGACTGAGGCAAAGGACTGTGTGTGGTCTGCTTTGACCGTCTGCTCGGCGGGGTGCAAAGCGAACAGGATCAGCCTCGCGGAGGCGGCGTTTCGCTGAAAGATGGCAGCTGATAAGGCACGACGATGCCGAAACTATACTCAACCGAAATCTGCATGGGCATTTGCTTTGGCAGCAGAGTTGGCTGCGGCAGAAGCGACGAGCAATGTGCCATCATAGCTCCGCAGCCACCTGTTTGCTCATGGGATGTCCCAGACGAGTGACAGTCGAGATCGGTCTGCATTGTCTGATGCATCGATGAAGGTTGGGCTGCCTCAGATTGGCTGGGCACGTAATTTGCGAACGACATATGCGGGAACGCTGCCGTGACCAAAACGGTCAAGGCAAGCAACCATCCCCAGAATATGCCGCGCGCGTGTGTCATATCACTCCATCGGTATCGGCATATGCCAATCATCGAGAAATCGCCTAAACTCGCGAAAACTGCAAGCTTACACTTGATTACATTAAAGACGCACTGGGTTGATTGACCCTCCAGCGCTGGAGTGTTTTCGTTTTGCAGAGACGGGGCATTGCCTCGCCGCTGTGCGGCATCACTTGCCCCAGTGTACCGCAAATACTGTTGAGGATAACAACATGAAATTTACGAAATCTATCGGCGCAGCAACTGCACTCATAGTGATTGCAGGGTCCGCGATGGCAGGTGCCGGACACGGATCGTCCATCGGCCAAGCGGGTGATCCCGCCAAAGTCGACCGCGTCATCGAGGTCAGCATGGACGAAATGAAATACGACCCAAAGACCATTAACGTCGAAAAGGGCGAGACGATCAAGTTCGTCGTCCGCAACGATGGAAACCTTGTCCACGAATTCAACCTTGGGACCAAAGAGACGTGGGACGGTCACAGTAAGGAAATGAAGGACATGATGAAGTCCGGCATGATGACGATGAAGAAGCTGAACCATGCCAAGATGATGGAGGGCGGCATGATGCACAACGACCCCAACAGCGCCCTACTGGAGCCAGGTCAAACCGCCGAGGTGGTCTGGACCTTTACCGAGGCCACCGAAATGGGCTTTGCCTGCAACGTACCGGGCCACCGCGAAGGCGGCATGGCAGGAGAGATCGCGTTCTCAGGTCACTGAGTTTGCCCAAACAGACTGAGGGCGCGCTATGCGCCTTTCGTTTCTGGGAACCCGCGTTTCAGCCGTCGGCGACGGCTGGCGTGATCCTGCAGCATTAGTTTGAAAGTACGCGGCAAACGGCCGTGACAGGAACCATTTTTTGTCATGCTGGGTTGCATACCCATGAGGGCAATCCACCAGCACGAGGGAACTAGAAATAATGACGGATCAACGCAATTCTAAGGGCGGTGGCAGCGCGGGATACGGGCGCTTTGCCGCAATGATCGCTACATCCACGGTCGTGATGTTTGGGCTGATGTATCTGAATACCTACGCGCTTGATCACGTCTTCTTTTCGCAGACGCGGATGTGGATGGCGCTCTACATGGGCGCGGCAATGGCTGTAATCATGCTGGCTTTTATGCTTGGGATGTACTCCAATCGCCGGGCCAACATCGCAATCTTTGCCGGGGCAATAGCCGCCTTCGCCGTCTCGCTATGGCTGGTGCGTAGCCAAGAGACGGTTGAAGACATCGCTTGGATGAAAGCGATGATCCCCCACCATTCCATTGCCATTTTGACGAGCGAACGCGCAAATATTTCCGATCCACGGGTGCGCGCGCTTGCCGACGCGATTGTCGAAGCGCAACGCGGTGAAATCTCAGAAATGAAACGATATATTGCCGACATCGAAGCTAACGGCGATGCCGCCGCGGGAACGCCGCGTGATACGGTGAATTAGATGTATCGCAGTCTGTGTGTCCGCTCACCTAAGGCCAGCCCTAAGCGTGCATGGCTGAAAAAATGCTGAATGCCTCGTGTTGAGCGACACCTTGTTTAATGGCTACTTTTTTGTGCAAAGCCAGCTGCGATGGTTGATTGATTTTATCTATTTATGCGAAAATGTACGCTTGTTTATCTAACCTGCAGGAACATCGATATTCGTCTTCACGCAGAACAGCGGCAGGGATTTTGCCTCAGCGACATGCTAAGTTTGACAAGATCAGCGCCTCTCTGCCGTTACGCCCATACCTTCGGTAGCACGCACAGCATCTCGTATAGAAGGTTGGCGCCAATCATCGCCGTCGCCCCAGTGGTGTCATATTGCGGAGACACCTCTACCAGATCGGCGCCGACGATATTCAGCCCCTTGCAGCCGCGCACGATCTCCAGCGCCTGAATGGTCGTCAGCCCGCCAATTTCCATCGTGCCGGTGCCGGGCGCAACTGACGGATCGAGGCTGTCGATATCGTAGGTCAGATAGCAGGGGGTATCGCCGATCTGTGCGCGGATCTGTTCCATCAGCGGGGTCATCGACTTGTGCCAGCACGCCTCGGCCTCGACAACGGTAAAGCCCTGGCGGCGGCCCCAGTCGAAATCATCCGGCTCATACCCGGTGCCCCGAAGGCCGATCTGGAACACCTTGTCGGTTTGTAGCAAGCCGTCCTCGACCGCGCGGCGAAAGGGGGTCCCGTGAGCGATCTTTTCGCCAAACATGGTGTCGTTGATATCGGCATGGGCATCAACGTGCACCAGCGCGACGGGGCCGTGTTTTTTGGCAATGGCGCGCAGCACCGGATAGGTCAGCGTGTGGTCGCCGCCAAGCGTCAGGGGAACGACATCGTGCTTCAGAATCTCGTCATAGGCGGCGGTGATGATATCGACGGTCTTTTTCAGATCGAACGTGTTGATCGCCACGTCGCCGATGTCGGCCACTTGCATCTTGGCAAATGGCCCGGCTCCGGTGGCCATGTTGTAGGGGCGCATCATGCCGCTTTCGGCCCGGATTGCGCGCGGGCCGTGGCGGGTCCCTGCGCGGTTCGACGTGCCGATATCCATCGGAATTCCCACGAAACAGGCGTCCAGCCCCTCGGCCGTGTCTTGGGTCGGGAGGCGCATCATTGTGGTATGCCCGCCAAAGCGCGGCATGTCGTTGCCGCCAAGCGGTTGGTTGAATTGTGGTGTGTCGCTCATGAGTGATTCCCTCGTAATGATGTGACGCGTTTCGCGGCAGTCTAGGGCAGGGTGCGAACGAGAAGAACATAGCGCATCAATTTTTTGCTGTGTGCAATCTGATCCCTTGAAAACATGGGTCAATCACCGCCCTCTCAAACCTCGCCCTTCCACTCGGTCACGGCACCGCATAGCATTCCTCTGACTCGGCCCCGCCAAAGGAGATCCGCCATGCCCGATGCCCTGCCTCTGACCATGAAGGCTGCCGTTTGCCCCGCGCCCGGCGCGCCACTGGAGATGCGCGAGGTTGCGACGCCTACCCCCGGACCGGGCGAGGTTTTGGTCAAGCTGGAGACATGCGGCATTTGCCATTCGGACCTGCACCTGCGTGACGGGCAAGAGAATCTTCCGTATAGTTACTATCCTCTTATCCTTGGACATGAGGGGATCGGGCGCGTCGTTGCTATTGGGCCGGGCGCAAAAAAGGGGCCGGCCATCGGCACGCGCATTGGGCTGCCGTGGATCTATGACACCTGCCTATCGTGCCGGCCCTGCATGACGGGCCATGAGGTGCTTTGCGCAGAAAATACCGCGCGCGGTGTGCAGAAACACGGCGCATTTTCTGAATACGCGTTATGCCCCGTTGATTTCGCTGTGGAAATTCCAGAGGCGATTGACCCGCTCAAGGGCGCGCCGCTGCTCTGTGCGGGCCTTACCGCATGGTCGGCCCTGCGCAAGACACGGCTTGAGGCGGGCACGAACGTATTGATAATGGGTGCAGGCGGCCTTGGCCAATACGCGATCCTGATCGCTTTGGCGCGCGGCGCGCGGGTCATGGTCGTAGACCGCGACGAGGCCAAGCTGAAGATCGCGTCCAAGCTGGGCGCTGAGGTCACTGTGCTGGCAGGCGAGGGCGCAGGCCAGCAGATCAAGGATGCGGGCGGCGCCGATGTAGTGCTGAACTTTGCACCCAGCCCTGCGATCTGGGACACCATCGAGGCGGCGGTAAATCCGATGGCCGACATCGTTGCGGTCGCTATGGTCCACGATCCTATGCCGCTTTCGATGATGTGGTTGCTGAATGGCGGGCACCGCGTATTTGGCTCGTCCGTAGGTAGCCGGACCGAGACGGCCGATTTTCTGGCGTTCGCCGCCAGCCATCCGTTGAAGGTAGATGTCGAGGCTGTCCGCTTTGACGATGTGGACGCCGCGCTGAATCGGTTGAAATCGGGCGAAGTCAAAGGCAGGCTCTGCATTGATTTCGCACGCTGACGGCATTTCGAAAGCAGACAAGGAGGCCAGTGATGGACCCGATCGACAAATCCAACCGCCGCGTGGCGAACATTTTTACGTCGAAATTCACGCCAATCCAAACCGACGGCGTGCCAGATGGCGACGTGCTGCAACTGAATGACGCCCGCCCGCTGGGCGCTGGATTCTACGTTTATCGCATGGCGCCTGGCCATACCACGGTGGCCCACAAACATAAGGGCGACGAGGAATTCCTGATCATCGAGGGGGACTTGACCGACAATGACGGCACGGAATACGGCCCCGGCGATCTTGTTTGGCTAAAGGACGGGACTGAACATCACTCGACCACGCGGGATGGTTGCCTGATCGCTGTTTTCGCCGACATGCCAGACGATTTCCCGGCGCGCTAGGCAATTGGCCGCGCTGGGCGCCGCGCCGTGCGTTTTCGCGCCTTGCAAATAGGGTCGCACGGCCATAGGTTCCGCGAAAATCCGCGGGGTGTGCCCCCGCTTTCATCAAGGAGTATCCCCCATGGAAGGCGGAGCATTCGCACAATTCATTCCTCTGATACTGATCTTTGCGATCATGTATTTCCTGCTGATCCGTCCGCAGCAGCGCAAGCTGAAGACGCACCGCGCCATGGTGGAAAACCTGCGCCGCGGCGATCAGGTCATCACTCAGGGCGGCCTGATTGGCAAAGTGTCCAAGGTCAAAGACGAGGATGAGGTCGAAGTCGAGCTGGCCCCGAATCTCAAGGTTCGTGTTGTCAAATCGACCATCGCGCAGGTCGTATCCAAGACCGAGCCAGCGAACGACGCACCCAAGGCCTAAACCTAGGCCTTATCCTACCGGGCGCGGGCCCAATAAACCGCCAGCTCTGCACAAAAGGCGCCGAAATGCTTCAGATCGACCTATGGAAACGTATTTGCATATGGGGTCTCGTCGCCCTCGGCATCCTTTTGGCGGTGCCGAATGGCTTCTACTCTCGGGTCGAGGCGCATAACGACGCGGCCAAGATCGTGGCCGATGGCGGCGATCCTGCGCAAGTGCAGAGCGCACTGGATGGCTGGCCGTCTTGGATGCCTAGCGGTCTGGTCAATCTTGGCCTCGACCTGCGCGGCGGCGCGCATCTGCTGGCCGAGGTCAAGGTGCAGGACGTTTATCAATCGCGAATTGAGGGTATGTGGCCCGCCGTGCGCGACTTGCTGCGTGAAAACCGCGAAGAGATCGGCACAATCCGGCTGGAGCCATCAACCGGCCCCGAACTGGTCGTGCAACTGAACGAGCGGCCCGAGCAGACTCAGCGCGCCGCCGAGTTGGTGCGCACCCTTGCGACGCCCGTCGCCAGCATAACCGCCGCCGGTGCCAGCGATATCGACGTGACCACGCGCCAAGGCGCCATCGTTGTGCGTCTGTCGGAGGCCGAACAGAGTGCCACTGACGAGCGCACCGTTCGGCAGGCGCTGGAGATTATTCGCCGCCGTATCGACGAGGTTGGTACACGCGAGCCGACGATCCAGCGCCAAGGCAGCGACCGTATCTTGATCCAAGTGCCCGGCATCGGCAGTGCGACAGAGCTGAAAGAAATCATCGGCACCACGGCTCAGCTGACATTTCAACCCGTGGTAGGCCGTGCATCTTCGGCGGATGAGCGCGCAGGTGCCGGCAACGAAGTGCTCCCATCGCTAAATGAGGAGGGCGTTTTTTACGTGCTAGAGCGCGCGCCCGTCGTCACTGGCGATGAATTGGTTGATGCGCAGCCCGATTTTGACCAGAACGGCCGGGCCGCTGTGTCTTTCCGCTTTAACCCCACTGGCGCGCGCGCTTTTGGCGAATATACAGCGGCCAATATCGGTAGCCCCTTCGCCATCGTTCTGGATAATGAGGTCATCAGCGCCCCGGTAATCCAGAGCCATATCGCCGGCGGATCGGGCATCATCACCGGCAATTTCAGCGTCGAAGAGAGCACGAACCTCGCGGTTCTTTTGCGTGCGGGCGCGTTGCCTGCGGGTCTGGAATTCCTCGAAGAGCGCACCATCGGCCCCGAACTGGGCGCCGATAGCATCGACGCGGGCAAGATTGCGTGCATGGTTGCCTTCGGATTGGTGCTAATCTTTATGTTCGCAAGCTATGGCCTCTTTGGTCTGTTTGCCAATATCGCGCTGATCATAAACGTCGGGCTGATGTTCGGCCTACTCAGCCTTATCGGCGCTACGCTGACACTGCCGGGCATCGCGGGCATCGTGCTTACCATCGGTATGGCGGTAGACGCTAACGTACTGATTTTTGAGCGTATTCGCGAGGAAATGAAGTCGGCCAAGGGCGCCGCCCGCGCCATTGAACTGGGCTATGAGAAGGCGCTGAGCGCTATCGTTGATGCAAACATCACCACGCTCATCACGGCCATCATCCTCTTTGCAATGGGTAGCGGCCCGGTCCGCGGCTTTGCCATTACCCTTGGGCTTGGCATCATCACGTCGGTCTTTACCGCCATCTTCGTCACGCGCCTGATCACCATCATGTGGTTTGAGCGTAAGCGCCCCAAAACCGTGCTTCAGGGCCGGTCCCTGCGCATGGTCCGCGACCAGACCAGCGTTAATTTCTTTCGCCGCTGGAAGTTGTCGATTGGCCTGTCGGTCGTGCTGATCGTGCTGGCGTCAGGGTCCTTCATGCTTCAGGGCCTGAACTTTGGCATCGATTTCCGCGGCGGTACCACGATCCGTACCCAAAGCGAGCAAAGCGTCGATATTGCGCAATACCGCGCAGCGATGCAGACACTCGATCTGGGTGATATCAGCATTACCGAGGTGTTTGATCCCAGCTTTGGCGCCGATCAGAACGTGGCAATGGTCCGTATTCAGGCGCAGGATGAGGTTGAGGCGGTGACGCCCGAAACCATCGCCGCCGTTGAGGCCGCATTGCAAGCAGCAGTGCCAGACATCACCTTTACCTCCGTCGAAAGCGTCGGGCCGAAGGTGTCTGGCGAGTTGATCATGACCGCAGCTATTGCAGTGCTGCTCGCCATCGGGGCTGTGTTGGTCTACATCTGGCTGCGTTTCGAATGGCAGTTTGCCGTCGGCGCAGTCGTGGCGTTGGTGCATGACGTGATCCTCACTATCGGCGTATTCTCCGAGATCCAGTTGCAATTCGATCTGGCGACTATTGCGGCTCTGCTGACGATTGTGGGCTATTCGCTGAACGATACAGTGATCGTATTTGACCGGGTCCGCGAGAATCTGCGCAAGTACAAGACAAAGCCGCTGATCGAGGTGCTGAACCTTTCGATCAATGAGACGCTGAGCCGGACGATTGTGACCTCGTTCACCACGATGCTGGCGCTCCTTGCGCTCTATTTCCTTGGCGGCGACGTTATTCGGGGCTTTGTCTTTGCGATGATGTGGGGGATCGTGGTGGGTACGTACAGTTCGATCTTTGTTGCCTCGACGCTGCTGCTGTGGATGGGGGTCAAGCGTGACTGGACCAAGCCTGACGCCAATTCCGGGAATCAATTTGCCAACGTAGATGCCTGACGCGGCCCTTGCCGCGCTGGCGCTGCCCGGCTTTTGGTGGCTGGCGGCGACCATTGCGGTGGCGGGCATCGTGCGTGGCTTTACCGGCTTCGGAACGGCGCTGATCTTTGTGCCGGTGGCGGGCCTTTTTCTACCAGCGGCGCAGGTGGTCGCAACGATCACAATGCTTGGCTTTGCCAGCACCGCCGCGCTACTTCCGCGTGCATGGCGGCAGGGCAACAGGGGCGAGGTAGGCCTGTTAATACTGGCCGCATTGCCGACTGTCCCGCTGGGGCTGATGGTGATGGCGCATTTGGACAGTACCACTGTGCGATGGATTGTCGCGGCCATCGGCACGGCGACGCTGGGCGCGCTCGTGTCTGGGTGGCGCTACGTGGGCGCAGTGCGCCCGCCGATGTTGCTGGCCATTGGCGCGGCCGCAGGGCTGCTGGGCGGCATGACGGGCCTGACCGGGCCGGTCGTTATCCTGTTCTACCTCGCGGGGCAGGGCGTGGCGCAATCAGTGCGGGCTAACACGATCCTCTTCCTTGCCGCGCTGGACGTTGTGATCGTGGGCAATCTGCTGTTGGGTGGTATCACGACTATTCAAACCGTATATCTGGCCGGATTGCTGGCTGTGCCCTACTTGTTTACCACAGTGATCGGCCAGGCACTGTTTCACCCCTCGCGCGAGCGGCTATACCGCCGCGCTGCGCTGGCCGTTATAGCGTTGGCAGTCACCACTGGCCTGCCAATCTGGGAATAGGGAGTGACGATATGCAGTTGAATGAGATCACATTTTCCGAGGCGACGCCGATCGACGGCTATGGACCCGGCTTTTTCCGTGTGGGCGGCACCATTTTCAAAGGTGCGGTCCTCGTGACTGAGACAGGCGCGCGCGGCTGGGGCGGGCTGAATGATGCACAGCCGTTGCTGGATCTGGTCGGAGCTATCGACGTGATCTTTCTCGGCACTGGCCCCGAAATTGCGCATATTCCCAATGATTTGCGCGACGCGCTGGAGGGAGCGGGGATTGGCGTTGAAACGATGAGTTCGCCCGCTGCCTGCCGCACCTACAACGTGCTATTGTCCGAGGGTCGCCGTGTCGCGGCGGCTGTTCTTCCGGTCTAGCTTCCCCCCTCGCGCGGATTGCGCTACTCGTAGCGGCATGTTGCTAACTGCCAAAAATCTAAGCGTCTCGCGCGGCGGTATCGCCGTACTGGAGGGCGTGACGCTGTCGCTGGCGCCCGGGCAGGCGCTGGTCCTGCGTGGCCCCAATGGTGCAGGCAAGACGACGCTGTTGCGCACGCTGGCCGGGCTGCAACCGCCACTGAAAGGCAGCGTGCATGCCGAAGAGGGCGCGCTGGTATATGCTGGCCATGCGGACGGCATCAAGGGTGCGCTGACCGTGCATGAAAACCTCGCTTTTTGGGCTGCGATATTTGGTGGCGGGGATGTGCCTGCGGCCCTCAATACCTACGCGCTGGGCTCGCTTGCGGATCGCCCGGCGGCGGCGCTGTCGGCGGGCCAGAAACGCCGTCTCGGCCTTGCCCGCCTGATTGTTGCGCGCCGCGCTGTCTGGCTACTGGACGAGCCGACGGTCTCGCTGGATGCCGCCGCGACGGAAATCTTTGTGACCGCCGTCCGCGCGCATCTGAGCGGGGGCGGCGCGGCAATCGTCGCCACCCACATCGAGCTGGGCCTGAATGAGGCCGCAGTGTTTGACGTTAGCTCCTGCAAGGCGCGCTTCACCGCGCTGGATGATTTCGACGAGGCATTCCTGTGATAGCGCTGCTGATCCGCGATTTACGTCTTGCGGTGCGGTCGGGCGGCGGCTTCGGCCTTGGCCTCGCGTTCTTTTTGATCGTCGTGGTGCTGGTGCCTTTTGCAGTAGGCCCAAGGGCCGATTTGCACCGCGTGATCGCGCCGGGCGTTTTATGGCTGGGCGCGCTGCTTGCCTGCCTTTTGTCGCTCGACCGGATATTCGCGCTGGATCACGAGGATGGATCTCTGGATCTGCTTGCCACCGCTCCGCTGCCGCTGGAGGCGCTGACCTGTATCAAGGCGCTGGCCCATTGGCTGACGACCGGCCTGCCTCTGGTGCTGGCCGCACCCGTTCTTGGCGTGCTGATGAACCTGCCAGCGCCCGGATATGTGCCGCTGATCCTGTCGCTTGCGCTGGGCACGCCAGCCCTTAGCGTCATTGGCACATTCGGCGCCGCCCTGACCGTGGGCGTGCGCAGGGGCGGCCTGCTGATGTCCCTCTTGGTGCTGCCACTCTACGTACCTACATTGATCTTTGGCGCCGAGGCCGCGCGGCGCGGCGCAGAGGGGCTACCCTACACTACGCCGCTGATAATGCTGGCCGGGATCACCTGCGGCACCATCGCCCTCTTGCCCTTCGCCTCGGCTGCGGTAGTAAGGGTCAACCTGCGCTAGTTGCTGGGGAAAGGAATATCATGGCCTCGCTTTGGGAATACGCGAACCCGCGAAAATTCATCGCGACCTCGGACCGCGTGCTGCCATGGGTCGGTGCGGCTGCGCTGGTGTCGTTGGCGACTGGTCTGATCTGGGGCTTTTTCTTCACCCCCGAGGATTACCGCCAAGGCGCGAGCGTCAAGATCATCTATCTGCACGTTCCCGCCGCCCTCATGGCGATCAATGCGTGGCTGATGATGCTGGTCGCGTCGCTCATTTGGATTGTGCGGCGCCATCATGTCAGCGCGCTGGCCGCCCGCGCCGCCGCGCCAGTGGGCGCGGTGATGACGGTGATCGCGCTGGTCACCGGAGCGTTATGGGGCCAGCCGATCTGGGGGACGTGGTGGGTGTGGGACCCGCGCCTGACGTCTTTCCTGATCCTGTTTCTGTTTTATCTGGGCTACATCGCGCTGTGGTCAGCTATCGAGGACGGCGATACCGCCGCCGACCTCACCTCGGTCCTGTGCCTCGTCGGATCGGTGTTCGCGCTTCTTAGCCGTTACGCGGTACTGTTCTGGAATCAGGGCCTGCATCAGGGCGCGTCTCTTAGCCTGGACAAGGAAGAGAACGTAGCAGATGTGTTCTATCTGCCGCTGCTGGTGTGCATCGCGGGATTTAGCCTGCTGTTCGTCGCGCTCGTTCTGATGCGTACCCAAACCGAAATTCGGGCGCGCCGGATGCGCGCGCTGCTGGCTCGCGAGAGGATGCTGTGATGCCTGAACTGGGAAAATATGCTGTTGCTGTACTGGCGTCCTACGGTGTGTCGCTGGCGCTGTTGGGGGCGCTGGGTGCGTTTAGCCTGATGCGGGCGCGCCGGATGCGCCAGCAGCTTGAGACGCTTGAGAGGCGGGTGCGCGGCAATGGCTAAAATCTCGCCCCTGATGATCGCACCGCCGGTCCTTTTCGCCTGCCTCGCGGGGCTGTTCTTTGTCGGGATGCAGCGCGGCGATCCTGATGCGCTGCCATCGGTGTTCATCGGCCAACCCGCACCGCCGGTCGCAGCCGAGGGGCTGGACGGACGGGTGCTGCTAACCGATGCAGACCTGCGCAGTGGCGATATCACTATCGTAAATTTCTGGGCAAGCTGGTGCCCGCCCTGCCGCGCCGAACACCCCAAGCTCAAGGCGCTGAATGCAGAAGGCCTCCGCGTCGCCGGCATCAACTTTAAAGATACCGCGCCGCAGGCCCAGGGGTATCTGGAAGATGATGGCGATCCCTTCTTTGCCCTCGGCTTTGACCCCAAGGGGGTCACGGCAATCGACTGGGGCGTTACCGCGCCGCCAGAGACGTTCATCGTGGGCGGCGATGGTACTGTGCTGTTCCGTTATGCCGGCCCATTGATCGGTAGCGACTACGAGCAGCGGTTTCGCCCTGCGCTGAACAAGGCGCTGCAAGACGCGCAAGACCAATAAAAACGCCCGCAAGCCTAAAGGCTGCGGGCGTTCCCAATTTCAGCGCGATGCGTGTGTTAGGCGGATTTTGCCAAGTTCCGCAGCACGTAGTTCAGCACGCCGCCATTCTCGACATATTCGATCTCGATCGCGGTATCGATCCGGCATTTAAGGGTGATTTCCTTCGTAGTGCCATCTTCCATCGCGATTGTGCAGGCCATTTCGGCTTGCGGTTTGATCTGACCAAGGCCCTTGATCGTCACGCTTTCCTTGCCTGTCAAACCCAATGATTTGCGCGTGTCGCCGCCTGTAAACTCAAACGGAACGACACCCATTCCGACAAGGTTCGAACGGTGGATACGCTCGAAATCCTCGGCAATGACCGCGCGCACGCCCAAGAGGGCCGTACCTTTGGCCGCCCAGTCGCGCGAGGAGCCGGCGCCGTATTGTACGCCCGCAAAGATGACCAGAGGCGTGCCGTTCTTTTCATAGGCCATGGCCGCGTCAAAGATCGACATCTGTTCGCCATCAGGGCCGACCGTGTAACCGCCCTCGACATCGTCCAGCATCTCGTTGCGAATGCGGATATTGGCAAAGGTGCCACGCATCATCACTTCATGGTTGCCGCGCCGCGAACCGTAGGAATTGAATTCGCGCACCGGAACCTGGCGGTCGCGCAAATACTGGCCCGCAGGGGTGCTTTCTTTGAAGCTGCCGGCCGGGCTGATGTGATCGGTCGTCACCATGTCACCCAAAAGGGCAAGGATACGCGCGCCTTCGATATCTTCAATCGTGCCGGGGTCCTTGGACATATTTTGGAAGTAGGGCGGGTTTTGGACGTAGGTCGATTCCGGCGGCCAGTCATATGTCTCGCCCTCGGAGGTTTCGACGGCCTGCCACTTGTCGTCGCCCTTGAAGACGTCGGCATATTTCGACTGAAATGCCTCGCGCGTCACCGTCGCCTCGACCAGCTCGGCGATCTCGGCCTGAGTCGGCCAGATGTCCTTGAGATAGACGTCCTTGCCGTCTTGGTCCTGACCCAAGGGCGCGGTGGTGATGTCGATATTCATATCGCCGACCAGTGCATAGGCCACGACCAGAGGAGGTGACGCCAGATAGTTGGCGCGCACATCAGGAGAAATCCGGCCCTCAAAGTTACGGTTGCCCGAAAGGACACTGACCCCGATCAAGTCATTGTCGTTGATACATTTGCTAATCTCTGGCGCCAAGGGGCCAGAGTTGCCGATGCAAGTCGTGCAGCCATAGCCGACTAGGTTGAAGCCAATCTTGTCCAGATCCTCTTGCAGGCCAGCCGCCTCCAGATAGTGCGAAACGACCTGAGAGCCGGGCGCGAGTGACGTCTTGACCCACGGCTTGCGGTTCAGTCCCTTCGCGGCGGCCTTGCGCGCGACGAGGCCCGCACCGATCATCACATAAGGGTTCGACGTGTTAGTGCAGGACGTGATCGACGCGATCACGATTGAGCCGTCGTGCAGCTGGTATGGCTCGTCGGTCTGGACATAACCGTGCTTGTGGTTGCCCTCGTCGCCCGGAATATCCTGCGGTTCGGGCTGGCCGCCCTCGGCCTCCCACCGGCCTTCGGCGTTTTCGCTGCCGTCCTTGGCGTCCCGCTGGCCTTCGATATACTTGTGAAAAGTCACCGCTGCCCTATCGAGCGCGATGTAATCCTGCGGGCGCTTGGGGCCGGAAATGGCAGGGACAATCTCGCCCATGTCCAGATGCAGGGTGTCCGTATAGATCGGTGCATAGTCCGCACCGCGCCAAAAGCCGTTTTCCTTGGCATACGCTTCGACCAGCGCAATCCGATCCTTGTCTCGGCCGGTGTTGGTCAGGTAGCGCAGCGTCTCGTCGTCGATGGGGAAAAAGCCACAGGTCGCGCCATATTCCGGTGCCATATTGGCGATGGTCGCACGGTCTGCCAGTGGCAGGTGGTCCAAACCTTTGCCGTAAAATTCGACGAATTTGCTAACAACGCCCTTCTCACGCAGCATCTCGACGACTTTCAGCACCAGATCGGTGCCAGTGGTGCCTTCCATCATCTTGCCGGTCAGCTCAAAGCCAATGACTTCGGGTATCAGCATCGAAATGGGCTGGCCAAGCATCGCCGCCTCCGCTTCGATCCCGCCGACGCCCCAGCCGAGGACGGCGACGCCATTGATCATCGTTGTGTGGCTGTCGGTACCGACGAGCGTGTCGGGATATGCCACTTCTTCGCCGTTCTGGTCAGTGTCGGTCCAGACAGTTTGGGCCAAATATTCAAGGTTCACCTGGTGGCAGATACCGGTGCCGGGGGGCACGACGCGGAAATTGTTAAACGCTCCCTGTCCCCATTTCAGAAACTGGTAGCGCTCCATGTTGCGCTCATACTCTCGGTCTACGTTCATCTGGAATGCGCGGGGAGTGCCGAACTCATCGATCATCACCGAGTGATCGATCACCAGATCGACGGGGTTCAGCGGATTAATCTGCTCGGCCTTGCCACCCAGCGCGACGATTCCGTCGCGCATCGCGGCCAAATCGACGACGGCGGGGACGCCGGTGAAATCCTGCATCAGTACGCGTGCAGGGCGATACGCGATCTCCCGCGGATTCTTGCCGCCCTTTTCGGCCCATTCCGAGAACGCTTTGATATCATCCAGAGTGACGGTTTTGCCGTCCTCAAATCGCAGCATATTTTCAAGCACGACCTTCAGAGCGGCGGGCAGGCGGCTGAAATCACCAAGACCGGCCTCTTCAGCAGCTTTGATTGAGTAATAAGCAACCTTTTGATCGCCGGATTTTAGCGTCTTGCGCGTCTTGGCCGCGTCATGTCCCACATTGATTGGCATTGGGCTATCCTTTTCGGGTCATTAAAATTTCGGAAGCACGGCCCCGAAGGGCGGCGTGCGTGGACTGGCGGGCGTCGCGGCCGTGTGCGACAAAGCGCTGCGTGTCTTTCAAAAACGCCGCAGCAGGACGTTTCGTTGCATCACTTCGCTTACAGCGTGTAGGGCGTGTTCCGCGCAACCACTATCATGCACGGTTTTGGAGCATTTGAAATCAACGATCAAGTGGTCATCGCGCCTTTCGGTATACAATTGCACACAGAAACCAGCTATCTTAGGCCATTCGTGGGGGGTACTGACGAAACCTTGATTGGTGTTTCATGTGGTCTGCCAATAGCGTCGGAGGCCTTAATATATTCATTTACCGGGGGCCATTTATGCGCATCGTTATATCCATTTTTCTGACCGCTGCCGTGTTGGCGATGCCCACCCTCGCCACAGCCGAGGAACGCGCGCCCGTTTTGGTTGAGCTATACACCTCTCAAGGGTGTTCGTCCTGCCCGCCTGCGGACGCATTTCTGCACAAGTTGGCGGCGCGTGACGACGTAATCGCACTGGCGCTGCATGTGGATTATTGGGACTACATCTTTGACGATGTTTTCGGCAAGGCGGCCCATACCAAACGGCAGTATGGTTATGCTGGAGCGGGCGGGCGCGACATGGTCTATACGCCGCAAATCATCATTGATGGAAGTGATCATGTCGTCGGAAATCGTCCCAAGGATGTGAATGCACTTATCGACCGTCACTTAGCCGCGCCACACTCCGTTGTGCTGACGGCGGCGCGTGAGGGCGGCAATCTTAGTATTTCTGCCACCGCAAAAAAAGGGACTAGGGGGCCGATAATTGTTCAACTCGCGCGATATATCCCGCAGCAGACTGTCGCGATCGACCATGGCGAGAATGCCGGACATACCTATTCCTACGTGAACATCGTTACTGATCTGGTCGAGTTGGGCCAATGGGATCCAGCCGACCCATTAGCGATGAAAGTGCGTGCCAAGGATGACGCGCCCGTCGTTATTATTTTGCAGCGTCCCAGCTACGGCAAGGTTGAGGCAGCGGCCCTACTTCGGTAGCTCAGTGGGGGCGTCTGCGGTTTCAGCCGTTTCGGCAAGTCTCGCGGCGCCGCGCTCTGCCATTTCGCCGGTTCCATCCTTCCAGCGGCGGTGAATCCAGAACCATTGGTCCATGTGGGCGCGGACCTGCACCTCCAGCCGCGCGTTAAACTCGCGCGTCATTTCGATTGGATCGCCCGGCGGGATCGGCGCCTCGACGTAGATGTCGAAGTCTAGACCGTTTTCGCGGCGGATGCCCCAGACCGGGACGAGCGGCGCCTCAAATTTCAGGGATAGTTCCGCAGTGACCAGCGACGTAAGAGCAGGTTCGCCAAAGAAATCGAGAGGCACGCCGCCATGCGCATTCAGATCATTCAAGATTGCCAACACGCCGCCTGAGCGCAAATGCTTGGCCATTTGTAGCATGCCGCGTCTGCCCTGTTCGAACATCGGCTGGCTAAGCGATCCCATTGCTTCGGCATAATGCGCATTGAAATAGCGATTCTTCATCGGGCGATAGAAAACGCCCATCTCGAACCCTTGCTCGACCATGGCGACGCGCGCTGCGTTGAAGCTGCCCATATGGCCGGTGACAAAAATCACCGGTTTCCCCTCGGCGCGTGCGCGGTCGATGAATGGCAGGCCGGGTCCATATACGGTCGAATGTCGTGCGCGAGCAGAAAATTCCTTGGCCGAGTATAGCTCCATCAAGTTTCGCCCGGCGTTATCCGGCACTGCTTGCATCAAGCGGCGGACCTCGGTCTCGGGCAGATCAGGCACTGCCAGCGCGAGATTTTCGCGCACCCGGGCAGAGTAACCCGCGAGCGGAGCGACGATTCGTGACGTCAGCCAGCCCAGCAAAGGAATTCGCAAGCGATAAGGCAGAAGGGCCGCGAGCGTGATCAGCGTGACTAGCGCAAGGTTGACCAGATATTCGCGGGCTCGTTGAAACCAGGTATCGCTTTCGTCGGTCATGGATCGCCTCCTCCCGCTGCTCGGGTGGGGCAGACATAAAACGGTACGTCATTTATCACAAGGCGCACCATAGGCTAGTGCCGACGGACGGTCCGGCAAGGCAACATGCACCTAGCCATCGACCTCATTGGTATCGGCCGGATCGATCAGTGTGATTTCGCCTGCGGCTTGCAAGCGGCGAATGGCGTTGACGACCTGTGTCATTGCCTCCTCGCCCTCCTTTGGCTTGACGCTCCCCTGCTCCTCAATCTCTTCGCGCACTGCATCGGCGAGGCGGCGTGACATGTTGTCTAGGATAAAGTCCGCCACGTGCGCCAAATTCCCCGCAGACGCGGCGCCGATTGCCGTGACAAGTACTGTCTGATCTACTGCGCGAGCGAACTTTGGCACGTCGACCGGGCCAACCCGCTCGGGGATATTCACGAAGGTAAAGATCGCGCGGCGCACTTGCTGGGCAAAGGCTTGGTCCTCGGTCTCAAGGCCGCTCAGCACGTCGTCGCGCAGCGCCGATGACGTGGAATTTAAGATTGCGCCGATCCGGTTCGCCGGACCGTCATCGAATGCCACCTCCGGCATGTCGTTCAGCTGCGCGGCCAGCGATAGGCCGATGCGGTCGACCGCGCCGGGCGTGACACCCCCAGTGTGCGACACAGCAAATGTGACGCGGCGCGCCGTATCGCCTGGCAACCGGCTCAGCAGGTCCGCGGCGCGGGTCACATCCAGCTTGGAGAGCATAACCGCAGCCACCTCTGTACTTTCAGCTTGGATTATGGGGATAAGATCCGCCAGATCAGCGGCGCGCACCTGTTCCCACGGGTCGCCGAATTGGCGCACGCCAGCCTCTTTGCGCAGGCGCGCAGCGGTCTGAGGGCTGATGCGCCCATCCAGCGCAATCAGCGCGCCTGCCATACCATGCGGAAAGGTCAGGCCCATTGCCTCAAGCTCGGCCGCGAACTCAGTCACTACCGATAATAACGTAGCCCGGTCGACATAGCGCATAGAGCCCATTTGCGCCGTCAACGTTCCCTGCAACGCGTCAGGCAGATCCGACAGAGGCACATCTGCCCCCTCATTCAGCAAAAAGCGTACAATGATTGCTGCCTTTTGCCGCCGCGTCAGGCGCGTCGCGGTGGATGCACCAGGCGGTGCTGGGGGCGAGATGCGGGCAAGCGGGGTCGGTAGGCTCATGTCGATCCTCGTGATTGCCCCGGTTTCGGGGGCGTTAGCCACGAAGGTAGGCTGCGAGAGGTGAATAAATGTCTAAAACACGAACCCACCGCACGCATTTAACGTCCGGTTCGTCACAAAAGCTGCCGGGGCGTCGATCAGTAGCTGTAGGTCTGGCCTGTTTCTATTGCGCTGCGCAGCGATGCCTCTGCCCAAGTGCCTGCACCGCCATAATCGCGAATCGCCATTAGCTGGCGATACGCGCCGACGGTGTCGCCCCCCTCGACCAGCGCCTGACCTATGTAAGAGCGTGCAAGGATATCGCCGGGATCGCGCGCGAGGGCGGCCTTGTAATACGCCATTCCGGCGGCAACGTCGCCCATCTTACGCGTCGTGAAACCCATGTAGGTTTGTACGCGGGCTTCATCTTGATCTGGCATAGCGGCCAGTGCGCGCTGCGCATTAACGTACTGTTCAGCATAAGCGAATTCCCGCGCGGCGGCGAACAGGGTGTCTGGTGATAGCTGGCTGTGTTCGGGGCTTTTACATTTCTTTGCGGCATTGTCCCAAATCTGACCGCCCTTACACTTCTGCGTCGTTTCGGTCGGTTTGGGAGGAGTCGTGGCGCCACCGCCGGCCGCAAAAGCAATGCCCGGCGCAAGAAGCGCAGCGAGAAAGATAGGTTTAAACATGGCGGCTCCTGTCGGTTGCACCATGATATCTAGCACGGCCCGCCGATACGGCGAGCCGTCTTTTTTGCCACCCGGATCAGCTGCTTACCGGCACGCATGACTTGGCGTCCGCATCATAGCTGGTTCCGGCAGCGCAGGATATAACTTGCGTACTCTTGCCGTGATTACAGCCCTCTGCCAACGACATCGTTGGCAAGAGCGCGCAAATCACGGCGATCATAAAGGTCTTCATTTGCAGGCCTCCTGTGATTGGGTGACGCAAGGGTACCCTCAGAGCGCTCCCGCACCTAATCACATTTTCGCAGGCTTACTTGTCAAAGACGCGGGCAAAGATCGTGTCAACATGCTTCGTGTGATAGCCAAGGTCGAATTTATCCTCGATCTCCTCTGCGCTCAATGCCTTCAGAACGTCGGGATCGGCAAGCAACTCGGTCTTGAAATCCTTGCCTTCTTCCCAGACCTTCATCGCATTGCGCTGCACCAACTTATAGGCATCCTCGCGGCTGACACCGGCCTGCGTCAAGGCGAGCAAAACACGTTGGCTCATCACTAGGCCGCGGAATTTATTCATGTTGGCCAGCATGTTGTCGGGATATATCACTAGTTTGTCGACCAGACCCGTCAGGCGGGCCAGCGCAAAATCCAGCGTGATGGTGGTATCGGGGCCGATGTTGCGCTCGACCGAGGAGTGCGAGATATCGCGTTCGTGCCAGAGGGCGACATTCTCCATCGCAGGGACGACGGCCATGCGGACGAGGCGGGCAAGACCGGTCAGGTTTTCGCTTAGCACAGGATTCCGCTTGTGCGGCATTGCCGACGACCCTTTTTGACCGGCGCTAAAGAATTCCTCGGCCTCCAGCACTTCGGTGCGCTGCATATGCCGGATCTCTATCGAGATGTTTTCGATGCTGCTGCCCACCACGCCGAGCGCGGCAAAAAAGGCCGCATGGCGATCACGGGGGATGACCTGTGTGCTGATCGGTTCGGGCTCCAGCCCCATCTGTTTGCAAACGTGTTCTTCGACGCGGGGGTCGATATTGGCGAACGTGCCGACTGCGCCCGAAATCGCGCCGGTGCAAATCTCGTAACGGGCCTTTTCCAAGCGGTTCAGGTTGCGGTCCATTTCCGCGTAAAAGCGGGCAAAGGTTAGGCCCATGGTCGTTGGCTCTGCGTGGATGCCGTGGCTGCGGCCAATGCGGACAGTGTCTTTGTGCTCGTACGCGCGGCGTTTCAATGCCTCCAGCAGCGCCTTCATATCGGCGATCAGGATGTCGCTGGCACGAACCAGTTGCACGTTAAAGCAGGTGTCCAGAACATCCGAAGACGTCATTCCCTGATGCACGAAACGCGCCTCGTCGCTGCCGACATGTTCGGCCAAATGAGTTAGGAAGGCGATGACGTCGTGTTTGGTCACGGCCTCAATCTCGTCAATGCGTGCCACGTCAAATTCCACGTCTTTGGCCTTCCACACGGCCTCGGCATTGGCGCGCGGGATTACGCCCAAATCGGCCATGGCGTCGCAGGCATGTGCCTCGATTTCGTACCAAATGCGAAATTTCGTCTGAGCCGACCAGATGGCGACCATTTCGGGGCGGGAATAACGGGGAATCATGTGCGTAGCCTCAGGTTTAGGGCGGTTACGCGGGGTTTAGCCCGCCCACCGCCTGATGCCAAGGCGCGCGCTGGCTATCCCGCGCGCGTGACAATCTCTGACGTTGCCTCAAGCGTGCGATGCACCGGGCAGCGGTCTGCTATTTCCAAGAGGCGCGCGCGCTGGCTCTCATCCAGATCCCCTTCGATGAATAAGGTGCGGATGAAGCGATCTATCTTCTCGGGACTGGCTCCGCTTGCGTCTTGCGCATGGACCTTGTCATGGCAAACATCGACGCGCACATGAGTTAGCGGCCATTCCTTGCGGCGCGCATACATGCGGATCGTCATTGACGTGCACGCCCCCAGTCCAGCCGACAGAAATCCGTAGGGCGACATGCCCCGGTCCGTTCCGCCATAGGCCAGCGGCTCGTCCGCAACGGTGTGGTGGCGGGGGCCGGAGTTGATATCTTGCAAGAAGCCGCCCGGATCGGCCTCGCTGACGCGTACGATACCCTCGGGTGCACCGGGGGGCGGTGCGGGTGGGCGCAGGTCTAAGTATCGTGCGCTCCACGCGGCGATCACCTCGGCGGCGTATTCGGCATCACCGGGCCGCGTGATCAGGTGGTCAGCCTCTCCTAGTGTGACAAAGCTTTTTGGATGCTTTGCCGCGCGAAAAATCTCGGCGGCATTGTCGATGCCGACCACCTTATCGCGCGGGGCGTGCATGACCAGCAAGGCGCGGCCGAGCTTGGCAATATCCGGCGCGAGCGCAGCGGCGCTGACATCCTCGACAAAGTCGCGGCCGATACGGATGGATCGCCCGCCCAGCGTGACCTCGGCCGCGCCATCGGCTGTGATCGTGTCCAGCGCACCGGAAAAATTATGCGTGACGTGGCTTGGATCAAAGGGCGCGCCGATAGTCACAACAGCACGAACAGACGGCAACCGGCGCGCCGCGCGCAACACGGCGGCGCCGCCCAGAGAATGACCGATTAGCAGGGCAGGGGCCATCCCGCGCGCCTCTAGCGCGGCAGCGGCCAGCAACAGATCATCGACGTTGGAGGTAAAGGTCGTGTTCTCAAACTCCCCCTCCGAATGGCCCAGCCCGGTAAAGTCAAAGCGCAGCACCGCGATGCCCGCCCCAGCCAACCTGGCCGAGATACGCCGCGCTGCTGGAATATCCTTGGAACAGGTAAAGCAATGCGCAAAAAGCGCGGTGGCCAAATGTGGACCTTCGGGCAAATCTAACCGCGCGGCCAATTCGGCCCCGTCATGTCCAGTGAATGTCAGGCGTTCGGTGGGCATGGCGTGATCCTTTTGGCTGCTGGCCACAAGGTAGGCCAGCGGCTGGCCGGTTGCATCCGTTTGCAAAGGTTTTCACGACAAGGTGAGTATTTCAGCCAGTACGGAATTTGGCTTAGCCGCACCGCGCGGAAATATCACAGGATGTGATGGTATACCCAATAAGTATTCGTTTTAATCATGATTGGATTGAGCCTAAAGTGATCCGCATACCGATCATAATGCAAAGGAGATCACGATGACCGTTATGACAACAACCCTTCCCGCGGCTCACGAGGCGTGCCCGCGCGGTGTACTGAGAGGCATGTTTATAGGTCTGCTCGCGGGCGCGCTTGCCATGTGGCTAATCGCTTCCAGCAACGCCGCAGTTTCACCGGGCGGCGGCGACCTAAAGGCGGGTGCCTCGGCATTGCCTGACTGGCACGGCAACGTCATGCGCTCGCATCAGCCAAAGTGATCTGATCCGACTTGAATAGGCGGGGCCGGCCCAGCGGGTCAGCCCCCCATCAGGGCCACATCATGCGGGTATTTAGTCAGGTTCTCATACCCATCCTCTGTAATCAGCACCTGATCCTCTAGCTTGATCGAAAAATCGCCCCCCTCAGGACTGACCAGCGCCTCTACGCACAGCGTCATTTCTGCCTCCAGCGGATAGTCGAACGCACCCGGCACCGCCTGATCCGGATAAGCGACCAGCGGCCATTCATCGCAAAGACCGACGCCGTGCATGAGGCAGCCATATTTCCCGCGCATATACTGAGCGTCCAGCTTGTGCGACTGCTCGGTCAGTTCGGGGATGGTGATGCCGGGGCGCAGCAGATCCATGTTAGCGCGGATATGCTCAACTCCGTGCTGCATGGCGTAGATCATGTCAGCGCGCGGTTTGGCGTCACCGATCCACCATGTGCGGCTGATATCGACGCAAATACCGTAGCTGCCGATCAGGTCGGTGTCGAAGGCGACAATCTCATTATTCTGGACGATCCGCCCACCACACTCCTGAAACCATGGGTTCGTGCGCGGGCCAGATGTCAGCAGGCGCGTCTCGATCCACTCGCCACCTCGGCGGATGTTCTCGGCGTGCAGGACGGCCCAGATATCATCTTCGGACATATCGCCGCCAGGCACACCGGCGCGGGCTGCGTCCTCCATCAATTTTACGGCCACCTCGCAGGCGTGGGACGCGCATCGCATTGCCTTAATCTCGTCCGGGCCTTTGACGGCGCGACATTTCTCGGTTAGTTCCTCGCCGGGGATAATGTCCAAACCTTGTGCCTCTAGCGCGCGCAGGCCATGCAGCATGATCTTGTCCACGGCGAGGCGGATGTTTCCCGGGGCATGTTCGGCCAACAGAAGGCGCACCTCGTTAGAAAATACGTCGGCGGCCACGTCCACCTTATCGCCCCGGTCGAAATAGAACAGGTCTGCGCCGCTGCGCTGCTCGCGCACGAGCGGATTAAACTCACTTAGGAACGGCGAGTTCTTGTAATCCCAGATCACCATGTAGCCGTCGGCGCACAGCAGCACGGCACGAAACGGATTGTGCGTATTCCACAACTGCATATTGGTGCTGTCAGTCGCATAGCGGATGTTCAGCGGGTCAAAGATCAGAAGGCCGGCATAGCCTCGCTCCGCAATGTGGCGCGTCAGCCGCCCCCAGCGAAAGCGGCGCATTGCCTGCAAATCAGGCAGATCCAGCCCTGCTGCCGTCCATTCCCCATAAGCCAGCCGTGTCGGACCGATCTCGATCCGGTCGGCAACATTCGGAGTATTGTCGCCCAAGGTCGCACCGCGGGTCGGATCAATCTTGCGGGTGTCGCAAAAATGCTGGTTCATGGCACTGGCTCCGGCAGTTGCTAGATCCAGCGTGACGCATCTAAACTGACGCGTCATCTCCGTTTCCGACACGCTACCGCCGCATATGGGCCGCTATTATAGGAAACTCAGGGCGTCCTCGCGCAGAATAGCGTAGACGAGCATCGCAATTCCGACGGGGGGTACCTGCAATGCCATCGACAGGCTAAAAGTGTAAACTGTCAGATGCATAGGCAAACTGATGGCCTCTTCAGGGTCTACTTCGGACAGGATCTGGCGCAGCGTTTGAATGCGGGTATGATCGTCGGGCATCACCTTGTCGGCGTGGGGTGTCTGCGGCATCTGTAGCGGTCGGCACGGCCGAGCCTTTGTCGGGCGCGCGTCGCAATGCAGGATCGGCTTCGCGACTGGCCCGTCGGTGCCTGTGTCGTCGGCGCTGAGGACGAGATCCGTTACCAAGTCGATATAGTCGGAATTTATTGGGCGGACGACCTCGCAGCGCAGGACACTGTCCGCTGTAAGACGCGCGTCGGCTTGTTGGATGATCTTGTCCGCCAGAGCCGCCATTTTTGTGACATCTGGACCAACACCTTTGAAGGCGGGCGATGGACCGACGGCGATGATGAGATACCAATGGCTTTTGCGCTGGCTCGGGCGCACCCACGCCAGTGCCACGCGGATCGGCCCGCGATCAAGTATGGCGATGTCGTCGCAGTCCCGTGTCATGTGCCTTTGGCCATCGCCTCGGCCGCGCAGTTTCGCATCAAACTCACCAACGATGGCTTCGAAGCTTAGCGTTGGTCGATTGGAAAACTGCAAAGCAGCAGCGGTTCCGAAATATTGCAATGACATGATTCTACCTGATCCTGAAAATTGTCCGCAGAATCAGTTAGCGCTGCAATCTTGATCACATTTCGGTAAGATTGTGTTGACTATGTGTAGCACCCCTTAGAGGCGAGTTCGGCAGCGATGCATTGCTGCGCCGCTGCCGATGATAGGTCGCTGCGAGAAATTAGCAGCTGTAGTACATTCCGAACTCTACCGGATGCGGGGTCATGTCGTACTTCATGACTTCTTCCATCTTCAGGTCGATATAGCCCTGCACCTGATCGCGGGTGAACACATCACCTGCCAGCAGATAATCCATGTCGCTCTGCAATTCGGTGATCGCTTCGCGCAGGCTGCCGCAGACTGTGGGGATACCTTCCAGCTCTTCGGCGGGCAGGTCGTACAGGTTCTTGTCCATCGCCTCGCCGGGATCGATCTTGTTCTTGATACCGTCAAGGCCGGCCATCAAGAGTGCCGCAAACGCCAGATAGGGGTTCGCCGCCGGATCAGGAAAGCGCGCCTCGACACGCTTGGCCTTGGGCGATTCTGTCCATGGGATACGGACGCAGCCTGACCGGTTGCGCGCCGAATAGGCCCGCAGAACAGGCGCCTCAAAACCGGGTACCAGACGCTTGTAGCTGTTTGTCGTGGGGTTCGTGAACGCGTTCAGCGACTTGGCATGCGTAAGAATGCCGCCAATGAACCACAGGGCCTCTTGGCTAAGGTCGGCGTATTTGTCGCCTGCGAACAGCGGCTTGCCGTCTTTCCAGATCGACATGTTGACGTGCATTCCGGACCCGTTATCGCCATAGATCGGCTTGGGCATAAATGTCGCCGACTTGCCGTAGGCCTGCGCGACGTTGTGGATGACGTACTTGTATTTCTGGATCTCGTCAGCTTGCTTGGTCAGCGTGCCGAAAATCAGGCCCAGCTCGTGCTGGCACGATCCTACCTCGTGGTGATGCTTGTCCACCTTCATGCCAAGGCGCTTCATCGTTGACAGCATTTCGGCGCGAATATCGTGCGCGTCATCGGTCGGATTGGTCGGAAAATACCCGCCCTTCAGGCCGGGGCGGTGGCCCATGTTGCCCATCTCATATTCGGTGTCCGTGTTCCACGAGCCGTCCTGCGCGTCTACCTCGTACGACACCTTGTTGACGGTGTTGGCGTAGCGGACGTTGTCGAACAGGAAAAATTCAGCCTCGGGGCCCATGAATGCAGTATCGCCGATGCCCGAAGATTTCAGATACGCCTCGGCCTTCTCAGCGGTGCCGCGCGGGTCGCGCTCATAGGGCTCGCCGGTGTCCGGCTCTACGATTGAGCAATGCACGCAAATCGTCTTTTCGGCATAGAAGGGATCGATATAGGCTGTCTCAGTGTCTAGCATCAGCTTCATGTCTGATGCCTCAATCGACTTCCAGCCAGCGATGCTGGACCCGTCGAACATGAAGCCTTCTTCGATGAAGTCTTCATCGACCAGATCGGCCACAATGGTCACGTGCTGTAGTCTGCCGCGCGTGTCGGTGAAGCGGATGTCTACGTATTCAACGCCTTCGTCTTTGATTGTCTTAAGAAAATCGGATGCGCTCATGGGGCATTCCTCCACTTGGATATTTTTGGGGTGTGTTTCTACAGTGCGTCCGAACCGGTTTCGCCGGTACGGATGCGGATAGCCTGTTCTACAGGGCTGACGAATATTTTGCCGTCGCCGATCTTGTCAGTCTTGGCGGCCTCGACGATAGCCTCAATGGCGGCGTCAACCTGATCATCGTCAAGGACGACATCTATTTTGACCTTGGGCAGGAAATCGACGACATACTCAGCGCCGCGATACAGCTCTGTATGACCTTTCTGACGGCCAAATCCTTTGACCTCAATCACGCTGAGGCCCTGAATACCGGCGTCTTGCAGCGCTTCCTTGACCTCATCCAGCTTGAATGGCTTGATGATCGCTTCGATCTTTTTCACGGGGCGGGCTCCTTGGAAAACCAGTCTTCGCGCACGACAAATCATGCGTCGCGTGCGGCCTCAATGACGCCTTGGCATCACGAGCGAGGAGAAGCCAAATCTATTGCAGGATGCTTAAAAATTATGCGACATGCATCAAATTTAGGCAGACATGAATTGTGTCACCATACTGCGCCGCTTGATCATGCGGCAGACCGGCGGCATCCTTAGATCGCAATATCGGTATCAGGAGGCAAGAATGCACCGAACACCCCGCGCAATCGAGATGACCGCCCGGCGCATTCAAACCCTTCGCAAGACGGGGCACGCCCATAAGTACGATTACGGACACGCACTAGTGCTGTCTGGCGGACCAGGGTCCACTGGTGCGGCGCGCTTGGCGGCACGTGGCGCGCTGCGGGTCGGCGCGGGGCTGGTCACGCTGGGCGTGCCGCCCGCCGCTCAGCTGGAGGTAGCGATACACAGCACCGCCGTCATGCTCGCGCGTGTCATGGACGCGGCCGCGCTGGACAGTTTGCTGGAGGACAAGCGCTTTAATGCGCTCTGCCTCGGGCCCGGAATGGGCGTGGCACGCGCAGAGGATTTATTGGCAAAGGCGCTGACCACATCGGGCCATGCCACGGTACTTGACGCAGACGCGCTGACAGCGCTGGCGCAGGATGGAGCCTTGTTCGCTCTATTGCATGATCGCTGCGTGCTGACGCCGCATGAGGGCGAATTTCGCCGCCTGTTTCCCGATCTTATGGACGAACTCCGTGGCGGTGCGGGTGATCTGGAGCGGCGTATTGATGCCACCTGCAAGGCTGCGATGCGTACAGGTGCAACGATATTGCTGAAGGGCGCTGATACGGTCATTGCCGCGCCGGATGGGCGATGTAGCCTGCACGCCGCTGGCGCAGGGCGCGCAGCGCCATGGCTTGCTACCGCAGGGGCCGGAGATGTCTTGGCCGGGTTTATAACCGGGCTGCTCGCGCGGAATTTCGCACCGCTTGACGCAGCGGAGACCGCAGTTTGGCTGCATGCCGAGGCGGCCCGCCAGCATGGACCCGGCCTGATCGCCGAGGATCTTCCGGATGCCTTGCCCCAAGTTTTTGCCGCTATCGGACTGTAATCAACCGTTGGCACCTACCTTGCGCGGGGTTAAGCCGCAGCCACTTGCCACGCGGGCATAGCAGGTGTCAGCAGTTCAAGCCCGTCCGCATAGATCACATGGCTGTTGTCAAAGCGTAGCTCGTGCAACGTCATGGTTTGCAAGCCCTCGGACACGACGAACTCACCGTCGATCAGCGCATGTGCAGGCGCTGTTGTCTGCCGCATGCCGAAGAGTGCCGTCGCACGCCAATCACGGACCAGCACCTGCTGGCACTCCGGCAGGACAACGTCGCGATCAGGGCGCGTGTCGCCCAGCGTTCCAGCCAGAATTCGGATCGCGCGCACGCGGGTGATATGGCGATGCACCGATACCAGAACTGCCGTGCCGCTATCGCGCGTCACGATCCGGTCCCCCGGCAAAAGATGCTCAACTGGCATTTCACCGTCGAGAGTTAAAATGATACTGCCGGATAGCACTCCGGCAGGCTCCAAAGGGGCCTCAAGGGTCATTTGCCCGTGATCGCGCCCGGCCGTTTTCGGCTTCATGGCGTAAATCCGTTTCTTATTTCTGCTCGTTTATTATGTTCTGCTTACCGCAAGATTTGGTAAATGTCGCCAGGTTTTCGAGGTTGGTCAGATGCAATGCGATTTTCCCTCTCGCATAGACGCGCGCGCTGCGCTAGGAGGGGCTGGTGCTGCGGGCCATTTTGACGCGCGGCCAAGTGCGGGTGTGGCGGAACTGGTAGACGCACCAGATTTAGGTTCTGGCGCCGCAAGGCGTGGGGGTTCGAGTCCCTTCACCCGCACCAACCTTATATAAAATTTGTTATTTATAAGTCTCTTACGACGAGCGATGAATTTTGCTCCCCCATATATTCCCCGAAAGTGCATTGGTGGCATGATGCGCCGCACTTTCTTCGAATCTACGACAAGGCCGCGGTGCCGAAACTCGGCGGTGACACGACGATATCCATAATTGCGGCAGGTTTCCGTAATCGACCTGTTCACACCAATGATCGGATCTTCCGCCGTCGGATCGTGAGCGGCATAGAAGCTGGAACGGGGCAGATCCATCAGTTTGCGCCCCCGTCTGATCGAGAGGTCGGCGGGCCGGTGATCACGGATGTAGGCGCGCTTCTCCAGTGTTTGCTCATCGATACCCATGTGGATCTTGCGCCAAAGACGGCGTTTAGGGCCGCCATGTGAACCGCCCCGGTTTTACCGGAGACTGTTTAGTTCTTCTCAAGCGACTTTACCGAGTGCGTTCACGATTGCATAGAATGCCTCCTCTGCTTCAGTTGGCGTGATGTATCCGATGGGCTCGAGCAGTCTGCGGTGGTTGAACCAATCGACCCATTTGAGCGTGTCCCACTCGACTGCGTCAGCGGATTTCCACGGCCCCAATCTGTGGATGACTTCGGCTTTGAACAAGCCAATCATCGTCTCGGCCAGCGCGTTATCATAGCTGTCACCTACTGTTCCAACAGAAGGTTCCAAGCCTGCGCCAGCCAGCCGTTCTGTGTATTTGATCGATAGATATTGGCTCCCTCGGTCATTGTGATGAATCAGGTTTTCTGAAGGCTGCCTTTTGTAAAGCGCCTGACTCTGTTGCGCAAATCAGCTGACGGACGGTTCTCCCCTTTCCCCAGACGGATTTATCCCGCGGCTTTCGTGACAGGAATGCCAAGTGCGGTGTAACCGTTCAGGACCGCGATGCGCACCTGAACTTCGGCGACCTGTCGGTCAAAGTCCCGTGCCATCAGCCGCTGACCAAGCAATTTCATGCAATGCATCTTTGTCTCGACGCGGCTTCTGCGGTGATAGCCGCTCCAGTTCCGCCAAAGTGCCCGACCCAGATATTTTGACGCGCGGAGCGCGTCGTTTCTGGCGATGGCACCGTCGTTGCTTGGCTTCCGTGGCTGGGCGTTTCTGCGTGGCGGGATGACCGCAGCAGCTCCGCGGTCAGCGATAGCGTTGTGGCATCTGCGCGTGTCGTATGCTCCATCCGCGGTCACGCTGCCGATGTGCTGATCGCGCGGGATTTGGTTGAGTAGATGAGGTAACATCGGTGCATCCCCGGTGTTGCTGCCGGTGATCTCGACCGCTCTAACTTCCAACGTATGTTCGTCGATACCGATGTGGATCTTACGCCAGACACGTCGTTTCGGGCCACCATTCTTACGCGCATTCTACTCGCCTTCACCCTCGACCTTGATGCCAGTGCTGTCGATCAGGAGATGTAGTGCACCCTTTGAGCCGCAATACGGGATGTTGACCGCAAGCGTCCTTTGGCGTCGGCAGATGGTGCTGAAATCAGGCACGTCCCAGTCCAACCCCGTCAGCCGAAGCAGGCTTTCGACGAAGCCCGTCGTCTGGCGAAGCGCCATGCCGAACAGCACCTTCATGGTCAGGCAAGTTTGGATCGCGGCGTCACTGAACGTCCGTGACCTGCCTCTCTTTCCGGAAGGTTCGGCACCCCAGTTCATCTCCGGATCGAACCAGATCGTCAGCGACCCGCGGTGCTTCAGCGCCTCATTATAGGCAGCCCAGTTCGTCGTCTTGTAGGTCGGAGGTGTAGGTTTTCTCATGCAAGCCAGCTACCACACTGGATTCACGACATGAATCCCCGCTGGATTTGTGCAACAGAGCCCCGCAGATGCGGAAGCCATCTGCGAGGCTGTCACACGGCCGAACATGCGGTTCGTGCCCGTGAAGACGGAGGAGCAGCAAGGTGTTCTTGTGCTGCACCGGTCTCGTGACCTGCTGATGCGACAGCGTACGATGATCCTGAATACTATCCGTGGGCACTTCGCCGAATTTGGGATTATCGCCGCGCAGGGGCCGCGGAAGGTGGCAGGGCTTGTCGTCGGCCTGGCAGACGAAGGTGATCTGGGTTTGCCAGAGACCGTCCGGTCTGCCCTTCAGGCTTTGGCGGCACAACTCAACGGCTTGGAACAAGAAGTCCGTAAGATTGAGCGCCAACTTCTGGCGTGGCATCGGCAGAACGCCGCAAGCCAACGGCTCGAGACGATCCCGGGTGTCGGCCTAATCACGGCGACTGCGCTGGCTGCCAGCGTGCCCGACCCAACTGCCTTCAAATCCGGCCGACAGTTTGCAGCCTACCTCGGCCTTGTGCCCAGACAGAACTCTTCGGGGGGCAAGGATCGGCTCGGGCATATATCGAAGATGGGGAACCGCTACCTGCGTCGGTTGCTGGTTGTCGGTGCCACCTCCGTCACACGGCGGGCACCAACCACCGACACCCGAACGGGCGCTTGGGTCCGATCGCTCCTGGAGCGCAAGCCGACCCGGGTTGTCACCGTCGCCGTCGCCAACAAGACCGCCCGTACCGCATGGGCACTGCTCGCGAAGGGAGAAAGCTACAAGGCCAGACCGGCCACCTGAACGAAGTAAGGATATGCGGCGCATCACATCGCTGCAAAGAGATGCAAGGGCAGAAGTGAATGATGATGATCAAACGGGACCGCTACCGGGACACCCCGAGGTGCTGTCAGGGCCCACAAGCTCGTTAGTCTGATTGGGACCCGGCATGCGGACTTCATCAGGGCCAGCGGTTATATGCACCGCGCACAAAGGCCGGACACATGACCGCAACCTGCAACGATCAAAATCAGCTCAAATCAACCCTTGCGTAAACGGAGTCGTCCACACATGACAGCACCCTTTCAGCACCTGAGTACTCATCTTTACTAGCATGTAGATCATACCGGCGCCTCCCGAGCTTTCAAAAAAGCGGCGATGTCAACTTCGCGCCAGAGTCGGCGGCGCCCAATATAGATCGGGCGCGGAAAGCCCAGATCAGGATAATCCAACCACCGCCACAGTATCATGTCGCTGGCGTCGCCGCATAGCGCACGAACTTGCGCGGCCTATATTATTTTGTTGGGATTGTCGCCGACATGCTTGATCACGGTGCCACGTCCTTTCTTGTTAGAAAACGTGGCTGTCGAATGGTCACAGTTCTGACTTTGGGAATTGCGGAAAGAAATCAGAATTTTTATCCACCCCATCACTTCTAAGTGGAAAGCAACAGATTGGCGTGTTGATTAAGCGACTAGCCCAAAGAGCGCTTCAAAGACGCGGTTTCGCCTGTGACCTCGGGTTGCTTACCCTAGACGTGGCTAGCCATCCATAAAATATGGCGAGATCTATGGTGCGGGTCACGCATCCTACCGAATGCCGTGAACCAGCTATGGTTTGAATTATAGCGACACGATAAAGGCGTCGATGCCTGCCTGTGCCACTTCGCGGTCCTGTGCGGGTGTGCCAGAAGAGACGCCAATCGCTCCAACGACGTCGCCGTCAACCACGACCGGAAGACCGCCACCAACTACCATGAGGCGCCCGCCAATCGCAGAGGCAATGCCGTATGCAGGTGAGCCAGGTTGGCTGGCATCGCCATACTCGTGGGTCGCTTTCTTGGCCGCAGATGCGGTGTAGCTTTTGTCAATCGCGATGGTGATGGAGGTGACTTTACCGCCATCCATGCGCTCGAATGCAACGAGATTGCCGCTTTCGTCGGTAATGGCGATGCACATTTGCACGCCGATTTCTTCTGCTTTGGCGCGGGCGCCCGCCATTAGCACGCGTGTGTCGGCGATATCCAGTCTTCTAATGAATTGCATTCTGATCTCCTCATTGCCCGCGCTTGAGGCGAGCGTCGGCCGTTTATGTCAGGCGGTGCAGGATTTGACCCGTAGACGGGCCGCATAGAGTAAGGGTTCTGTGTAGCCGGAGGGTTGGGACACCCCTTCGAATACGAGTTTGCGTGCGGTGCTAAATGCTTCGCCGTCGAACGCGGGGGCTATTGCCTTGTAGGCCAGATCACCTGCATTCTGGGCGTCGACCTTTGATGCCATACGGCGGAACGCCTGCTCAACCTGCTCGGCAGTGCAGATGCCATGCTCAATCCAGTTCGCCAGATATTGCGAGGAAATCCGGAGGGTGGCGCGGTCTTCCATCAAGGCGACGTCGTCGATGTCGGGCACCTTGGAACAGCCGATTCCCTGATCAACCCAGCGCACCACATAGCCGAGGATCGACTGGCATGCGTTGTCGAGTTCGCGCGTCACCACATCTTCGCTTAGCGTGCGCCCGATCATCACCGGAGGTGTGAGGAGGCTTTCCCATTCTGCGTGTTCGCGGGTCTTCAGCGCCTCCTGCACATCGGCGACATTAACGTGATGATAGTGCGTCGCGTGAAGCGTGGCGGCCGCCGGTGAGGGAACCCATGCGGTGTTGGCACCAGATTTCGGATGATTGATCTTGACGCGCAGCATTTCGGCCATGTTGTCTGGTTTGGCCCACATGCCCTTTCCGATCTGCGCTTGACCCGCCAAGCCGGCGGCAAGACCGGTATCGACGTTTCCTTGTTCATAGGCACCGATCCACGCGCTCGTCGCCATTTCGTCGCGCGGGATGACAGGGCCGGCCTTCATCGTCGTGTGAATCTCGTCGCCGGTGCGGTCGAGGAAACCTGTATTGATGAACACGCAGCGTGATTTAACCTCCGCAATACACGCAGCAAGGTTGGCCGACGTCCGGCGCTCTTCGTCCATAATCCCAAGTTTGACGGTGTTGCGCGGCAAGCCGAGCAAATCTTCAACACGAGAGAATAGCGTGTGTGAAAAGGCGACCTCTTCGGGGCCGTGCATTTTTGGCTTCACCACATAGACCGAGCCGGAGCGCGAGTTACGCAAGCCGTCTGTCTTCGAAAGATCATGCATCGCGCAGGCGACCGTGATCACCGCATCCATGATGCCCTCAGGTGTTTCCTCTCCGTTAAATAAGATCGCATTGTTGGTCATCAGATGCCCGACATTGCGCACTAGCATTAAGGCACGGCCCGGATGGGTGAGGGAACTGCCACCGGGTGCAGTATAGGTGACGTCGTCGAGCAAGCGACGGGTCACTATTTTGCCGTTCTTCTCAAGGGTCTCCTTGAGCGTGCCCTTCATCAGCCCCAACCAGTTGGAGTAAACCGTGCATTTGTCTTCAGCGTCGACTGCAGCAACGGAATCTTCGCAATCTTGTATGACCGTGAGAGCGCTTTCCAGTCGGATGTCGGATATGCCGGCAGGGTCAGTCGCGCCGATCGCGCTTTCGCGGTCTAGCTTGATCTCGACAAGCAACCCTTTCACACACAGTAGAACGTCGCCTGAGGCACGATAGCCTGCGTATTGCTCCGGCGTTGCCAGTCTTGTTGTCGTGCCGTTGACGACTACGATCAAAGTCTCTGCTGCCTTCACCGCTTCCACATCCTTCCAAGAACCGCTCGCTAGGGGGGCAACTTCGTCCAGATGGTTCCGCGCCCATGCAACGACGGCCGCGCCGCGTTCCGGATCGTAGTCCTCGCGTGTGGTTGTGCCGGGAATGGCATCCGTGCCGTAGAGCGCATCATAAAGCGAACCCCACCGTGCATTTGCCGCGTTCAGGGCAAATCGGGCGTTTATCACAGGCACGACAAGCTGAGGACCAGCGATCCGTGCTATTTCGGGATCAACGTTGTCGACTTGGATACTGAAAGGCTCCGGATCTGGCAGCAAGTAGCCGATTTCGCCTAGGAACGCGCTATAGGTATCGATGTCAAAGTCCTGAGCGCGACGCGAACTGTGCCAGCGGTTAATTTGCTCCTGAAGCGTCTCACGTTTTTTCAGCAACGCGCGGTTTCCGGGCATCAAATCCTTCAGCAGCTTAGCATAGCCGTTCCAAAAGGTCGGCGCATCAATGTTAAAAAGCACCTCGTCCTCGATCAGCGCGGCAAGGTCGGCGGAAACTTCAAGATCGGAGCGTTTAACGTAGATCATCATCTTTGAGCCTTTTTTCGAAACTCTAGACCTCCGAACGCGAAAAAAGTAACTAGCGGTTAGATATTTTTCACAATGCGGAAAATCCAAATGAAACCCACTGGTAAAAACGTTCAATCTGTTCAGCGCGCTATCAAGCTGATGAAGCTGTTGGCACGTTCTGACGAAGGCCACCGTGTCAGCGACCTGGCGAGAGACGCCGGCCTCGCGGTTTCGACGACGCATCGTCTGCTGACGACGCTGGAAATAGAGTGCTATGCACAGTTTGATGTAGGTCGGTCCCTCTGGCATGTCGGGCGCGAAGCCTACTCAGTTGGCTCAGCGTACATCCAGAAGTACAATTTCATCGCTCCGGCCTTACCCTTCCTGCGAAAGTTGCGGGACGATACTCGCGAGACGGTGAACCTTGGGGTGTTAGACAATGATGAGCTGGTCACGATTTTGCAGGTGGAAAGTCGGGAAATTGTTCGCGCAATTTCGCCTGCTGGAGGACGCGTTCCGGCCTCTTGTTCCGGCATGGGCAAGGCCATTCTCGCCACGTGGAACGATGCGCAAATTGCTGATTTCACAGAGCGCACCGGTTTTCACCCTATGACGCCCCGATCTCATCGCCAGCTTGAGACTTTAATGGACGACATAATGCGTATCCGAGATGAGGGTTTCGCCGTGGACAACGAGGAGCATGCAACGGGGTTACGCTGCGTGGCGTCCGTAGTGTGGTCTCGAACCGGCGATGCGATTTGCGCAATCTCCGTATCGGCGCACTCCGCGCGAATGAGTTCGAAGCATGTCGAGATCGTAGGAAGCAAGCTTCGCATTGTTGCAGACGCCCTAACAACCTGCCTGACTGGCAGTCCAAGCAAAAATAATTCGACAATGCGTAAAATCTAAATGGATGCCTTTCATGACTTGAATTGCCGCTTGCTTTTTTGATCCGCTCTACTCATTCCGCACGAAACTGGCGCAATGCAAAGGCGATCGGCACCCTTGTTAATCCGGCACTAAAACCTCCCGAAACGTAGCGGACTGAAGCCCGAAATATCAATACATGCTGGCTTGCCCTGCACCAGCTCAGTAACAATTCGCCCAGCGACGGCACCGAGGGTCAACCCGATATGCTGATGCCCGAACGCGAATATCACTCGATTAGAACTTGGCGAAGGGCCAATTACCGGCAATGAGTCCGGAAATGTTGGACGATAGCCGAGCCATGGATTCTCAGGAGCGCCAAGAGACCCGAACATCTCGACGGATTTTCGTTGCAATAAAGAGGTATTCTTGTAGTTAAACGGCGCATCCAGCGCCGCTATTTCCACAGTTCCGGCAAATCGCAAACCCTGCGCCATCGGAGTCGCATAAAGCCCTGCCTCCGCCCAGCCAACGGGCCGTGAAATTAGCCCTCCATGTTTAGGGTAAACGATATTGTACCCACGCTCGACACCGAGTGGTAGCTTCTCAGCGCCTGTTCCTCGAATTTGAGTAGAAAAGGCCCCTGCCGTCAAAGCAAAATGCCCACCACGAACGTCTGTCCCATCTCCAAGTTCAATCGTGACGCCATCATCATCTGTGCTTACTTCATGAATATGTGTCTGTTTCCAATCACCACCTAGATCCAAGTATCGCCAGTGCATTCTCATTACGAGTTCTTGAGGGTCAAGGACATGGCGGGCGCCCCGAAATCTAAGGCCTTGGTGGATTGCCCCCTGGATGGCAGGCTCAATGTTCCGGCCATTGACAGCACTTAACGAATCAAACTCTACACCATTTCGTTTTCTCATGGAATTTCCATCACAGGCAGCATCAAATCCTGATTTTGTGGACCAAATGTAAAGACAATCATTTTGAATAAGCAGGTCTTCGGCCTGACACTCCGATACCAAAATATCCAAGCTCTCATCAGTGTGTGCGAGGAGCGCGCCAAGGGTTGCACTAATCTTCTGCACCCGGGACGTCCGGCAATTCGACAAAAACGAAAGCATCCAACGCGGATTCTGCAGCGCATACTTCCAACTAAAACTTAAAGGGCTATCCGAACTGCTTAGAAGGCTTGGAAGTGAAGCAAAGTTCGACGGACTGTTGATTGGCGCGCTTGCATATGTTGCAATTGTGCAGGCTGACCCTGCAGTGGTGCCTGAACCGGGAGAATTTCTGTCGCAAAAGGTGGACCACTTCAGTGTGGGCATTCCACGCAGAGCAGCACTCCACAATCTTCTCGTGCCTTGGCGGGGGTACATTCACCTGAATCTAACGTCTGCTTAGTCCCGCAGTGCAGACCTTGGTCTGCCAGTTTGTCCAGCTTACTGCCAACCCGCTTTTAACCCGCTCACTCGGCCAGCAGAAGGTTACGGTGGAGCATGTGACGGTGAACTCGGGAGGGCAGGCCATTGTCGGGGCTGTGGCGCAAGGGGGGAGGGGTGGCAACAGAAAGTAACGCCAACCCCATGCACAAGGCTCACAGCGCCCTCAGATGCGCAGCAAAGGCAAAGACAACGGGTAATAAGTGCAAGGCCCCGGCACGGAGGGGCTGGAAAGTGTGCTGGATGCATGGCGCAGGCGGCGGGTAACACCGAAGCAACTGCGTTGGGCTATAATTGATTTTCGTAGGAAATGACGCCATTTTATGTTACGACTTCTCATCGAAGACAGTCTGAGTCGCTTCAATTCTAGGCATACCCTTTTACTCAAGCGTCCATGAGATTCTTCGAAGAACCGCCGCTGAAATGCGGCGGTTTTCGGTTTCATAATGTTGGATATGTTAGCAAATCCCGGAGCCATCAATACAGTCTCGATAGAATAGATCTTCGTCTCGAAGTCATGACAACACCACGTTCCGGCAACCCGTCCAACCTTGGACATTTGAAAAGTAAAATCTGCTTTCAGAATAACAATTTAACAATTGTTGGTTGAGCAACCGTGATGTAATATTGGTATATTCCTCAGCCACTGCTTCAAGTCGGAGGCCGTCATGTATCGCACTATTCTGCTGGCTTATGATGGGACCATTGAGGGACGACTTGCCCTGCGCGAAGGCGCGCGCCTAGCGCAGATTTGTGGAGCTCGGTTGGTGCTCCTGGCTGTCGTGGAGCCCGTGCCTGATCATTTCTATGGTGGTGAAGGTGCGGTCTACATCCCGCCAGACAAGACTGACGACATTCAGAAGATCCTCGACGAAGGCTTGGAACGTCTGGCCCGTATGGGCCTGAGTGCCGAGGCGCGTCTGGAAACGGGTCGACCCGCAGAGTGGATCGCCGTCGTAGCGCAAGAAACTATGGCTGATCTAGTCGTCGTCGGGCATCACAAACTGGGAGTGCTGGAAAGATGGCTGCGTGGGTCAGTCACAAAACTCCTGAGCGACAACCTGACTTGCAGCCTACTAGTCGCACGTCTTGAAATATCCGACGACGACCTGTTCAAAGCGACTGCGGCTGTTTCGCCAGATCAATGAGTTTGCTTCGACAGCCAGCGATTACAGCTTCCAGGTGTCGAAGATCAGGGCTCTGGCCTGTTCGTCGACGCATTCGTTGAAGTTGGCACCACTTCGCTATTGGGCGGTGCTGTCAGACTAATGCGAACTCGCCTCAGTTGTTCAACCTTGGGTATCCGTTAGCCTGTAAGAAAGCCGCGCCACTCAGGGAGGGCGGTAGCGCAGTCGTACTTGAAAAAATCTGTTTGCTGGAACCGTTGCCGTCTCGCACAAGCACCGTCGCTTCCTCTATGCTGTGAATGTAGTGCCAGTATCGATAAGGAATCCAAGGCTAGAGCCGTGCAAAGCAATGGCCAAAGAGCCGAGCAAAACTTGGTCGCTTTCATTTCTGAAGTGGGATTGGGCTACACTTTGCGCGCATCCACAATTCCGAAAATTCGACCTGACAGGAGGGGACGAAATCTCTATCGCGTCCTGATCTGGACGGGGCGGATTAGCGAATTTTACGCGCGGGCATATCAGAGAAGAAAAGTTGAAAGCGGTCTGAGCGCTTCCCAAGCATTTTTTCTATGTGGGGTATGTTGTGGGGTAGATGTTTGAAATCGCTAGATTAGTCAATGATTTCGACAGCAGGTGGCAGCCCGTAGGGGAATCGAACCCCTCTTTCCAGGTTGAAAACCTGGCGTCCTAACCGATAGACGAACGGGCCACGCGCTGTGTGAGGCGGTTCGTAGGGAAAACCGCGCCCCTGCGCAAGGGGGTTTATGCATCTTATCGTGACTGCGGACCGAAATGTGCCCGGCGCGCCTAAACCTGGGCCGGAGATCAGGCGCGGGCGGCGTCCTCTAGGCGCAACTGTGCGGTTTGGCGGCCGCGCCAGACATTTAGCTCTAGCCGGCCAGCCAAATGAAAACGTGCGCCCCCATGATCCTCAAGTGCGGTGCCTAGCGGGCCGTCGAAGGCGCCAAAAGCGATCGCCTCCAGTTGCGGTCCGGTACCGTCGCCAAAGCGGATTTTGAGGTGACGTTCGCCGACGCGCTTGGCGAATGTGATCTGCATCTGAGCAAAGACGTGACGCGGCGCAGGCGATCCGGCACCAAAGGGGCCAGCGGCAGCGAGCTGCGCGATTAACTCAGGCGTTGCTGCGCCGGGCATCAACAGGCCGTCCAGCGTCAAATCTGCCACGCCGCCTGTGCCTGCGCCTTGCTTGGCTAGCAATTCAGCGAGGCGGTTCATGGCAGGCTCTAACTGATCTCGTGCCACGGTCAGCCCGGCGGCCATTTTGTGCCCGCCGCCTTTTATCAGCAGGCCCTCCGCGGTAAGGCGCTGTATTGCGGCGCCCAGATCGACGCCGCTGATCGAGCGGCCTGACCCCTTGCCGATATCGCCGTCAAAGCCGATGACGATGGCGGGGCGGTTGGCCGCCTCCTTGAGGCGGCTGGCGACGATGCCGACCACGCCGGGATGCCAGCCCTCGCTGGCGGCCCAGACAAGCGGTTCGTCCAGCCCGCGCGCCTCTGCCTGCGCCATGGCGGCGGCCTGCACGCCTGCCTCAATTTCGCGGCGCTCGGCGTTTAGCTGGTCGAGACGCTCGGCCATCGCTTGCGCCTCGTGCGGCACGCTACAGGCCAGCAGACGCGCACCCAGATCAGCGCGCCCCACGCGCCCGCCCGCGTTGACGCGCGGCCCCATGATAAAGCCGAGGTGATAGGCGGCTGGCGCGCTGTCCATCCTCCCGACATCGGCCAGCGCCACCAGACCGGGCCGTTCGCGCCGGGCCATGACGCGCAGGCCCTGCCGCACGAAGGCCCGATTAACCCCGATCAGAGGCGCCACGTCAGCGACGGTCGCCAGCGCGACCAGATCCAGCATCGCCATTAGATCCGGACCTTTGCGGCCCGCCTCGCGCAATTGGCGACCCGCCTCGACCAGCATCAGGAACACAACAGCGGCAGCGCACAAGTGTGCCAGATCGCCGCTTTCGTCCTGCCGGTTGGGGTTTACCACGGCTAGCGCTTCGGGCAGCGTTTCGCCCCCTAGGTGATGGTCGAGGATGACGACGTCGGCGCCCTTGGCAGCGGCGACTGGCCCATGGCTTAGCGTGCCGCAGTCTACGCAAACAATCAGATCGTGATCGCCAGCCAGCGCAGACATAGCCTCGTCATTTGGGCCGTACCCCTCATCAATGCGGTCGGGTACATAAAGCGTCGCTTCGCGCCCCATCTGGCGCAGCCAGTCGATCAGCAGAGCGGCGCTGGTGCCGCCATCCACATCGTAGTCGGCAAAGATCGCGATACGCTGGCGTGCATTGACCGCTTCGAGAAAGCGGGCGGCTGCTTTTTCCATATCCAGTAGCGAGCGGGGATCGGGGAGCAGGTCGCGCAACTGCGGCGCCAGATAGGCCGCCGCATCCTCAGGCGCGACGCCGCGACGGGCCAGCGCCATCGAGACGGGCAGGGGTAGCCCGGCAGCCTGCGCCATCGCCTCGGCAGCGCGGTCCAGCAACTGTGTGGGGCCACTCCAGCGCCGCCCGGTCAGCGACACCTCAACGTCTAGAAAGGCCGTCACGTTTGCGCGTCTTTCAGTTCTATTGAAATACTCATGTCCTGCGCCTTATCCAAGACGCAGGGAAATGTCCCGAAGAATTGCGCCGCAGTCGGCGTCTATTCGGCGGCAGCGTACGCTTGAGCGTCGACATCGTAGGCGCGATAATTTCGCTGCGTGTTGATCGAGTCGGCGACATGTTTGGCGTCGTGCCACACGCCCCAGATAAAGGACGATCCGCGCCGAGACAGCCAAGGCAGCCCGAGGAAATATACGCCCGGCTCTGTCGACACGCCGCGCTGGTGCGCGGGCTTGCCCGCCGCGTCGAAGGCATTTACCTGCAGCCAGCTGTAATCCAGCGCGTATCCCGTGGCCCAAATTATCGAGGTGATGTCGGCCTCTGCCAGATTCAGACTGCGGATCGGTGCGTTGATGCTGTCTGGGTCCGGGGCAAATCGGCGTGCCTCCGGCTCGTCCGGCAGGTTCAGGCCGTTCCGCTCGGCATAGGCGTCGGCCTCGTCCAGAACGGACAGAAAATTAGCGTCGCCATGCCGGATCGCCTCGGCGAGGCCGGGGGCGAAATGCAGCTTGCCGTTCTCATACTCTTCGGTGCGCCCGACCAGCGTCAGCCCCTCGGCGGCCATGCGGCGAAAATCGACCGTCTCGCCCCCGTTGGCGCCGCTGACTGCGATGGCGACATGTTCGGTGCCAGGGGTCGGTGCGGCGATGTCCCATTTGCCCAGGACGCCCAGCCACCAGCAGAAATCGCGCCCACGATAGCTGCGCGGAGGGCGGTCATGAGGGCCGGCGGACAGATATACACGGCGTCCCGCGCGCATAATCTCGGCGGCGATCTGGGCACCGGACGCGCCCGCGCCCACGACCAGAACGGCCCCTTCGGGCATCTGGGCCGGGTTGCGGTACTTGTTGGAGTGGATCTGCATCACCGGCGCGTCGTCGGGCACGACATTTGGCATGACGGGCTTCTGAAATGGGCCAGTGGCCGCGACGACATTTTGCGCGATGATATCGCCTTGAGACGTCTCCACCAAAAAACCGGGCATGCCTTGACGCGCGGTGACGCGTTTCACCTCAACGCCGGTGCGGACGGGCGCGCCGATCTTGTCTGCGTATTCCACGAAATAATCTGCCACCCGCTCCTTGGGGGCGAAGGCGTTTGGATCGGTATCGTCAAATTTCAGACCAGGAAAGCGGTCGTGCCACGCCGGGCCATTCGCAACCAGAGAATCCCACCGCTCCGAGCGCCAGCGCTCGGCGATGCGGGCACGTTCCAGCACGACATGGTCAATGCCAAGGTTGCTCAGATGCTCGCTCATCGCGATGCCTGCCTGGCCACCGCCGACGACGACTGTGTCCACCTGTTCCGTTGCCATGTCATGCCCTTTCGCTTGATCAGGCAGACCTTAGGTGAAGCGCGCGCCGGGGCGAAATACGTTTTGTCGAACCAAGGCTTGAGTTTTTCCGATGGACCATCCGGCCGGCGGGCTTCGCCCTTGGGTGAGGGCGAAGCGGAGGCTTTATTTCACCGGATTGCGATACGTCATGCGCCGGACCGATCCGGTTTTGGAGCGCATAAGCACCGTCTCTGTCTCGACATAGCCAGGGCGCCGCTTGACGCCGCGCACCAGCGAGCCGTCCGTGACGCCGGTCGCGGCAAAGATCACGTCGCCGGTGACCATATCGTCGCGGGCATAGACCCGGTTCAGATCGGTAATGCCGGCTTTGGCCGCGCGGCCACGCTCGTCATCGTTGCGAAAGAGGAGCCTGCCCCAGATCTGGCCACCCATGCATTTCAGCGCCGATGCGGCCAGAACGCCCTCGGGCGCGCCGCCAGAGCCCATATACATGTCGATGCCCGTCATCTCGGCCTCGGCGCAGTGAATTACCCCTGCAACGTCACCGTCGGGGATCAGATAGACTGCGGCGCCCGTGGCGCGCACTTCGTCGATCATTTCCTGATGGCGAGGCCGCTCAAGGATGCAGACGGTCACTTCGGACGGCTTGCAACCCTTGGCACGGGCCAACGCCTCGACCCGCTCGCGCGGGGTCATGTCCAGCGAGACCACGTCCTTCGCGTAGCCCGGACCGATCGCCAGCTTGTCCATGTAGACGTCAGGCGCGTGCAGTAGGCTGCCGCGCTGAGCCATGGAAATCACGGTCAGCGCGTTCGGCATTGCCTTGGCGGTGAGGGTGGTGCCCTCTAGCGGGTCCAGCGCGATATCGACGCCGGGGCCGTCGCCTGTGCCGACCTCTTCGCCAATGAACAGCATCGGCGCCTCGTCACGCTCGCCCTCGCCGATAACGACCACGCCTTTGATGGCCAGCTTGTTCAGCTGTTCGCGCATCGCGTTGACGGCCATCTGGTCGGCGGCCTTTTCATCACCGCGCCCGATCAGATCGGCGCAGGCGAGGGCCGCGGCCTCGGACACGCGGGCCAGCCCGAGCGACAACATGCGGTCGTTGAAATCAGCGGTGTCGGTCATGGCAAGGTCCTTTGCGGGAAAAGTAGGCAGGTGTTCAGGTGTATCGGCGGCTTTGGCGCTGCACAAGTGGCAGGCAGGGTCAGACGTTTTCGATCCTCAGCGCGATGGGCGTGCCGGTGACAACGCCAAGGTGCGGAATCGCCTCTAGCGCGCGGGCCAGATCGTCGCGTCCAGCCTTGTGCGTGACGATCAGCACGGGCGCATCAGGGCCGGCATGATCGTACTGGCGCATCCGGTCGATGGAAATTCCGGCCTCGCCCAGTGCGGTCGCTACCTTGGCCAGCGCGCCGGGGCGGTCCGCCAGTGACATGCGCAGATAGTAAGGCGCGGGCGTGCCTGCTGCGGCGGGCTGCGCACGTTCAAGGCTGGCAGCAGGGCGACCAAATACTGGCATGCGAAAGCCGCGCGCGATGTCCATGACGTCGCCCATAACGGCGCTGGCGGTGGGGCCCATGCCCGCGCCGGGGCCGCGCAGTACGACCTGCTCGACGTTGTCGCCCTCAAGCACGACCATATTCGTGCCGCCCTCTAGCTGGCCCAGCGGACTGCTTGCAGGGACGAGGCAGGGCGTCATGCGCTGCTCCAAGCCGCGGCCAGTCATCTGGGCGACGCCGAGTAGCTTAATCCGAAAACCCATGTCGGCGGCGTGATTGATATCCTCGATAGTAATCGCGCCGATGCCCTCCATCTCAACCGATCCGAAGTCGACCTGCGTGCCAAATGCGATGGCCGCCAACAGCGCCAGCTTGTGCGCGGCGTCGATACCGCCCACGTCCAGCTGCGGGTCCGCTTCTAGATAGCCCAGATCGGACGCCTCCTGAAACACCTCGTCGTAGGCCAAGCCTGCAGATTGCATCCGTGTCAGGATGTAATTGCAGGTGCCGTTCATCACGCCCATCACGCGGGTCATGTCATTGCCGGCCAGCCCCTCGGTCAGCGCCTTGACCACCGGGATGCCGCCCGCGACAGCCGCCTCAAAGCGGATAACGCGGCCTGCGGCCTCGGCGGTCAGCGCCAGTGCGTGACCGTGATGGGCCAAAAGCGCCTTGTTCGCGGTGACGACGTCCTTACCGGCCGCTATTGCAGCCTCAACAGCATCCTTGGCAGGTCCGTTATCGCCGCCGATCAGCTCTACGAACACGTCAACGTCGTCGCGTTGGGCGAGGGCGACGGGATCATCCTCCCATGCGTAGCCCGACAGATTCACACCGCGATCCTTGCCGCGCGTACGGGCCGAAACGGCGCCGATCGCAATGGGCCGTCCGGCGCGGGCGGTCAGTAGGTCGGCCTTTTGGCGGATGATGCGCACAACACCGGTGCCGACAGTGCCCAATCCGGCGATACCGAGGCGCAGGGGATCTGTCATGGCGTAGTCTCCGAATTTTATGGTGTTTGCGAGTTACAAGGTCTGCCGCGCGACCTACAGGCAAAGGCGAAGGCGTGCAACGCGGGTTTCGCTATTGGCGCACGCCTGCCTGCATTCGTGCGCGTGTCGCATCGTCGATCACGCTGCCGCGCAAACGGTCTGCACGCGCCTCTAGTCGGGCAATGCGCGCCTCGATCGTGGACACGGTATCGGGGGCGATGTTGCTGGTGTTCAACCGTGCCTGAAGCCCCCCCAGCGGGACCAGATCAGGGTAGGGCGCAGCGCGTGCGGCATTGGTGACCGAGGCGTCCAACTCGGGAAACTGCGTGCAGCTGGACAGGGCGCCGACAAGGCCAAGCGCGGCAATCAGGGCAAGAGGTTTTCGCATCGGGGCCATCTGTCGTCCATTCGGGTCGCGCCCTTCTTGCCACTCTTGGGGCATGCGGGGCAAGATGGTGTTGACGCTGCGGACGCGGGAAACGGCGCGCGCAGCGTCGCAAATGGCTGCGACGTTGTCGGCCCAAGCGATACGTTAGCCGATGTAACCATAGATGGAGCACGCGATGAAGACTGGATTCATAGGGCTGGGCAATGCCGGCGGCAAACTGGCGGGCAGTCTGCTGAGAAACGGCATTGAGTTGATTGTGCATGATCTTGACCCTGCGCTGGTCGACGGGTTCGCCCGGCGCGGTGCGGCGCCGGGCGGCGACCCGGCGGCGATGATGCAGGATTGCGATACGATCATCACCTGCCTGCCCAGCCCTGCCGCCAGCGATGCTGTGATGCGCCTGATGCTACCCCATACCGGGCCGGGCAAGACATGGATCGAAATGTCGACCACCGATCCCTCCGAAGTGCGGCGCCTGGGGGCGCTGATGATCGCTGCTGGGGCGTCAGCCGCCGATTGCCCAGTGTCGGGCGGTTGTCACCGCGCCGATACCGGCAATATCAGTATATTCGCGGGCTGCGACCGCGCTACGTTTGACCGAATCCTGCCGCTGCTGACGATCATGGGCCGCAGGGTGCTGCATACCGGCGATCTGGGCGCTGCATCGGTGCTGAAGGTGATGACGAACTATTTAGCTACCGCCAACCTGCTGACGCTGTGCGAGGCGCTGACTGTGATGAAGGCGGCCGGCGCTGATATGGCCACGACATATGAGGCGATCGCGATATCGTCCGGCACGTCGTTTGTGCACGAGACGGAAAGCCAGTTGATTCTGTCGGGGTCGCGCGACGTTAATTTCACGATGGATCTCGTGCAAAAGGATATTGGACTTTTTCAAGCGCTGGCAGATGCGCATAACGTGCCGCTGGAAATTTCGCCCCTCGTAATCGACATGATGACGGACGGCCAGCGCCGCTATGGAACGCGTGCGCAATCAGACATGATGATCGCCCGGCTGGAGGAGGCGACGGGGCTGGATGTGACGGCGCCCGGTTTTCCCGCTGAGTTGATCGACGACGAGCCCGAGGCGCGCGGCGAGGAAATTGTGCCGCGCCGCTAGAGGGTACAAAGAGGCAGGCCAGGCGCTGAATCAGTTCAGCGTCTGGCCTTGGTGGTACCAATCAAGAACAGCAGTGGCGCCGATTAGCTGTTATCCCAGTTTATTTGTGGCGCAAAGCGCGGGCTGGTGACCACGTGAGTCGCGACATCCATCTCATCGCCGAACCACACGTCGAACATAGGCGGATATTCCGAAAGGCTGTCGACGATGATCAATTCCTCGCCGTCACGCATCATCGGCAGCGTGGCATGCGCGGTCTTGACGTCCGCAGTCGTCAGCGCGTTCAACGAGGTCGTGCCGCGCACCTCGCTCCACTTTACGGAATACTCATCCTCGTCCGAATCGTACTTGATCACTGACACGCGCAGGGCGTTTTCGCCATTGTCGTTGGCTATCGTGTCAAACACCGATTTGGCGTTGTTGAGGTAGGTAGGCGTGATCGGCAGCATCTCTCGCGAGATCATGTCTGCGATGGTGTAGCTCGCCTTGTCGCGGGCGCTGTGATAGCGGTGCACCTCAAAGAATTCGTATGTCGCGCCAATCCCCCAGATCAGTATGGGAAGGGTGATGACCGCCTCGACCATGACAGAGCCACGCTCGTCATTGCGGAACCTGGAGAGCCAGGATTTCATATCAATTCGGACCATCTTACAAAGGCTCCTGAACGAAGGCGGACATCGTCACGATTGCGATCTGTCCACTGCTATCCTGGTTCATGGCACGTGCCAGATGCCACGTCGGGAAAATGGGGTCGTATTTGGCGCAGGCCCGCAGGAACATCAGCTGGTTTTGCTGGCCGGGGGTAAAAGACAGCACTGGTGCGCCCTCTTCTTCCTTGTCGGTGCACATCGCCTCACCACCGAGGGTGGTCAGATTGCGCATGTCCGTCGGCACCATTTCAAGGCGCACGCTGCTTTCGCAGTTTGGGATGATGATGGCCTCGTCGCAAATGCGTTTTTTGATTGCGTCATGTGTCGGCGCGGTGCCGGTGCCAAGGCGGATGTCGCGCACGGCGATGTCCAGTCCCCGCTCCAGCATGGTTTGCCGCAGCGTGATAAAGCTTAGCTCCAGCGACATAACCATCAGTGCCAGATAGATCGGCACGATGATCATAAACTCGACCGACGCGTTCCCGTCCTCGCGGTTCACCAGGCGCTTTAAGCGCCCGGTGATGCCATGGATGGGGCGCATCATTGTGTTAGCCTCAGGTTGACCACGTTCGATGCGATCGAGCTGAAGGCATCCGTGATGTCGATCCCATTGGCGCGGTAGTAGTGCGCGTCCGATGTCGCGCATTTCTTTAGCTCTCTCTCTGCGGTGCCGTCACTAGGCACCTCAAAGCCGATGGTATAGACGACCACGCCCTGATTTTTGATGGCGGTGCAGATATTGCTCATCTGCGCGTCCTTCTCCGAGCCTTGGACCCGGTTCGAGTAACTCTCGAATTCGTCCTCTGCGACTCCGTAGCCATTTTCCTTGTCCATGAAGTCTGGGCTCATCTTGCCCCACGCCTGTTCCCAAGTCTTTTGGTCGTGCGACTGGAACCCGTCGGAAGTGAGCAGCTCGTTGAACTCCCAGGTCTCCAGACGTTCGCCTGTATCGAGGTTCTTGTATTTATTGTCGTCGGGATCGTAGAGGAAATACGAGGAGTGACTGACCGCCGAGTATACGCATTCCCAGTCTTTCTTGGTGCAATAAGACTCGTCGTCCTTGCGTTTGTTCGATTTGTATTTGTTGTAGGCATACTCGAACTCAAGCTCATCCCATTCGACGTAGTGTAGGTAGGAGTTCGGACCCCGAAAGCTGCTGTTCAGGGGGAATTGGTTTGAATATGTGTTCTGACCGTCGCCCATCATAACGATGACCTTCAGCGTCTCGGCCTCATTGTAGGGGGAGGGCACGTCGCCGACGCGGTCATCCACCAGCTTAGTGCCGTCGGCGTCGGTCTTGCCATTAAGGGCCGTTTTAATAACCTCGAACTTGGGGTCCAGCAGCGCCGCGCCCCACTTCATTCCCATGTTGCCGGACGTATTGCCCTTTGCTTCCAGCGATTCGATCTTGGTATGCAGATCGCTTTCGCTGATTGAATAGGGCAGGATTTCCGCGTTCGGCTCATTATAGCAGGTGCGATATACATCGTTAAGGTTGTCGAAACCGTAGTCATATTCGGACGTATAGATCAGCTGTACCTGCTCTTCTTCGGGGTTGATCGCCGCGCTATTGAAGTCGTCGTTCGTGAATTGCAAGCAGGTCGAGTAATCGTGGCGAACGTCTACGTCGAGCGACACAATGATATTCTCGCCCGGCGAAACGTCCCAGCTAAACGGCACGATTGAGATAACCGCATCGCCCAAGGTCGAACTGTCGAGGATCGTTGTAACAAACTTCTTGCCGGCCTTCTTAAGGTTGACCAGCTTGCTGTTGCTGTCCATTGAACCGGACACGTCCAGCACCATCGACACTTCCAGCTTCGGCACGCGGCGCTCGGCGCTGGAGGCTGTGAAGGCGGTCAGTTGGTTCACGCCTGCCAGCTTCATCAAGTAGGTTTGCAAGGTCATATCGGCGCTTGCGCTGACCTTACTAGTGTTCACAGTTTGCACGATGTCGTCGTCGCCACCCTCGCCATCGTCGTCGATCTCATTCAGATAGGACGACATTTCCGCCTTGGCGAAGTAGTCCTCGACGATCTCTTTGGGTTTGGAGCCATACGGAGCGCCGGCGGCGGCAAGCACCGCGGTGTCCAGAGTATTCTGAAGGCGCGCCCGCTGCATCTCGTGGCGCATCACGTCGACGGCAACACCGCCCGCGATCAGCATCATGACCAGAAAGAACAGGGTGAACGCAACGACCGCGCCATCCTCATCCTGCCGGAACTGGCCGGCGCGGCGGTCTGCCTGACCTGTTGCCATGGCTATGAACTTGCGGGTTTTGGAACTCATATGTGTCACTGTGGTACCTCGCGTTGCCGTGGAACGGCGTTGTCTGAACGGAATGCGTTGCGAGAGTGATCGCCTATCAGTGTGGCCGAATTAGGGCCGAAAATGTTGAAAATAAGCTGTAAGTCGGGCTATTTGCGAACAATAAGTGGTTTGTTGTCTCAGTGTTTCCTGCATGGCGCTAACCGGGCGTCATCGAGAGGCTCATCGGCCTGACGCAAAGGCTTGGCTGGACAAAAAACTCACAGTCCTTAACGATACCTTTGCAAACCGCATATTAAACAGAAGGCGTCCGGGCGTTATCCGGCGCGTCAGGGAGGACTGCGATGACAGCCGCAAAAGAGACAAGTTTCCGCGACTCAGTAGACTTGATGTTCAACCGCGCGGTCGCGCTGATGGATCTTGAGCCCGGCCTCGAAGAAAAGATTCGCGTGTGCAACGCGACCTACACTGTGCGCTTTGGCGTGCGTCTGCGCGGCCAGATCCAAACGTTTACCGGATATCGCAGTGTCCATTCCGAACATATGGAGCCGGTCAAGGGCGGCATCCGTTACGCCATGGGGGTCAATCAGGACGAGGTTGAGGCGCTAGCAGCCCTGATGACCTATAAATGCGCACTGGTTGAGGCGCCATTTGGCGGCTCCAAAGGCGGTTTGCGCATTGATCCACGCGAATGGGACGAGAACGAGTTGGAACGCATCACGCGCCGGTTTGCCTATGAGCTGATCAAACGCGACCTGATCCATCCAAGCCAGAACGTCCCGGCCCCCGACATGGGCACCGGCGAGCGCGAGATGGCGTGGATCGCAGACCAGTATCACCGCATGCACACCACCGACATTAACGCCCGCGCTTGCGTGACGGGCAAGCCGATCAATGCCGGCGGCATCCAAGGCCGGACGGAGGCAACGGGGCGTGGCGTACAGTACGCGTTGAAAGAGTTCTTCCGCCATCCCGAAGATATCAAGGCGGCAAACCTCTCTGGCAAGCTGGATGGCAAGCGAGTCATCGTGCAGGGCCTCGGCAACGTGGGTTACCATGCGGCGAAGTTTTTATCCGAAGAGGATGGCTGCCTTATCACTGCGATCATCGAACATGATGGTGCCCTGATCAATGACAAGGGCCTCAACGTCGAAGAAGTGCGCACTTGGATCGCAAAGCACGGCGGCGTCAAGGGCTTCCCCGACGCTGAGTACGTCAAGGAAGGTCCTAAAGTCCTGGAAAAGGACTGCGACATCCTGATCCCCGCCGCAATGGAGGGTGTCATCAATATTTCGAACGCCGGGAACGTCAGCGCACCGCTAATCATTGAGGCTGCGAACGGCCCTGTTACTGCGGGCGCCGACCAGATACTGCGCGAAAAGGGCTGCGTTATCATTCCCGACATGTTCGCCAACGCGGGCGGCGTCACGGTCAGCTACTTCGAGTGGGTCAAGAACCTGAGCCATATCCGCTTTGGCCGGATGGGGCGCAGGCAAGAGGAATCGCGTCACCAACTGGTCGTAGACGAGTTGGAGCGCCTGAGCGGCGATAAGGAACTTGGCTGGACGCTAAGCCCAGATTTTAAGCAGCGCTACCTTCGCGGCGCGGGCGAGCTGGAGTTGGTCCGCTCCGGCCTCGACGATACGATGCGCGCGGCCTATCAGTCGATGCGCGAGGTATGGCACGGCCGTAGTGACGTAACTGATCTGCGCACAGCTGCATATCTGGTGTCCATCGGCAAAGTGGCGGCCAGCTATCGCGCTCTGGGCCTTTAAGGCGCTTGCCAGCGCGGCGCGTGGGCGCTCGAACAGCTCCGGTTGTGCACCCACGCGCTGCCGGGGCCTGATGGCCCGTTCGTCCCGTGGGTCTAACTCACAATTCAATCAACTAACGATGAAATTAAGGAGCGACATGATCCGCCTCTCATATCTTGCCGTATTTGTTCTCGCTGCATCACCCACGCTTGCCGACAAGGCGCATGACCGTGGGTGCGCCGCCACGTCTGCCATCGTTGCGGATGCAGTAGCCTTGCGTGCTAAGGGTGCTGACCAGCCTAGCGCGCTTGCGGCGGTTAAGGCCAAGGTGCCGGATGCAAAATATGCCGCAACGGTGCCTCCGCTGCTGGACTGGGTCTACACCCTGCCGAAAGACCAGCTAACGGACGAGGCTGTGACCGCGTATAAGCAGGCCTGTCTCGCACAGCTTGGTTAAGTCGCCTTTGAGACTGGCCTGCGGCACCCAATTTCGCACTCTCTTTATAATCGTGAGCGGAACACCTTGGCGCTTGGCGCGCATTGGCCCATATTGCACCCATGTCTTTACCTCCCGGTTTCTTAGATGAACTGCGCACGCGCACGTCGCTGTCCCAAGTGGTCGGCCGCAAGGTCATGTGGGACACGCGCAAGTCCAATCAGGGCAAGGGCGACATGTGGGCGCCATGCCCCTTTCATCAGGAAAAATCTGCCAGCTTTCACGTCGATGATCGCAAAGGATTCTATTATTGCTTTGGCTGCCACGCCAAAGGCGACGCCATCAGCTTTGTCCGCGAGACCGAGAATGTAGAGTTTATGGAAGCGATCCGCATTCTGGCTGGTGAGGCCGGAATGCAGATTCCAGAACGCGACCCTCAAGCGCAAGTAAAAGCCGACCGCCGCACGCAGCTATCGGGCGTCATGGAGCAGGCGCAGCAACATTTCCGCCTGATGTTGAAGACCGCCGCCGGGGCAGAAGCACGTGCCTATCTTGAGCGTCGCGGCCTCGATGAAGCGACGCAGGAACGTTTCGGCGTCGGCTTTGCCCCGCAGGCGTGGCAGGGCCTATGGGATCATCTGACCGGTAAGAGTGTTGACGCGGACCTGATCATGGGCTGCGGTCTGGCCCGCCCCTCGCAAAAGGGCGGCACGCCATACGACGTCTTTCGGGGCAGGATTATGTTTCCGATCCATGATGCGCGCGGCCAAGTGATCGCCTTTGGCGGGCGGGCGATGGACCCGAACGACAATGCCAAATACCTCAACTCGCCCGAGACCGAATTGTTCGATAAATCCCGCACACTCTATAATTACGCACCCGCGCGCGAGGCGGCCGGCAAGGGGCAGCCACTGATCGTGGCCGAGGGCTATATGGACGTGATCGCGCTGGCGCAGGCCGGTTTCGGCGCGGCAGTCGCGCCGCTGGGAACCGCCGTAACCGAAGCGCAGTTGGCCCTGATGTGGCGCGCAGCGGACGAGCCGATCATGGCGCTGGACGGCGATCGTGCAGGACTGGCGGCGGCGCGGCGCGTGATCGACTTGGCCTTGCCTTTGCTGGAGGCCGGCAAAAGCCTGCGTTTCGCGCTGATGCCAGAGGGGCAGGACCCCGATGATATTTTGCGCGCGCAGGGCGTCGGCGCAGTTCGGGCCCTGCTAGAGGCTGCGCAGCCAATGGTGAGCCTGCTATGGCAACGCGAAACCGAAGGGCGCGATTTTGACAGCCCCGAGCGACGCGCGGCGCTGGATAAATCACTGCGCACTGCTATCAGCCTGATCCGCGATCCGTCGGTGCGCGGCCACTACGGGCAGGCGATCAAGGATCTGCGCTGGCAGCTGTTTTCAAACCGCGCTGCGCCGCGCCAATCTGGCGGCCAGCAAGGCGGGCAGAAACGCGAGGGCCGCTGGTCCAAGCCTGACCTCGCGGCGCGCGCAAGCACGAAATCCTCGCCGCTTGCCCGGTCCGATCCGCGGCAGCACGACCATATGCGCGAGACGGTCATACTGGCTGCATTCATATCGACGCCAGCGATTTTGGACGAATTTGAGGCAGCTCTGGAACGGCTGGACTGTTTTGATCCGTTGCACGCGCAATTGCGCGACTTGATCGTAGATCACGGAAGTAAGGGCACCGGGCCATTGGCGAGTGCGATTGCTGCGGCGCTGGGCAATGATGCCCTTGAAAAGCTACTGTCACTGCCCCATGTCGCACTTACACCGCCAGTTCGTAATCCCGGAAATGCCGGTCTAGCGCAGATGACGGTGGCCGAAGAATTGGCCAAGATTGCCGCAACACGCGGCCTTCAGGCGGAGATCGTGGACGCCAAGGAGGATATGGTTGGTGTCGCCGACGAGGCGGTGACTTGGCGTCTTGGGCAGGCTGCGGAGGCGCGAAACCGCGCTGTTCGTAGCGAGTATGAAGATCGCGCTGAATACGATCTGGCAGATAATGGCGCAAAGCTCAATCGCGGCGAACGTGAGGAGTTTCAGGCGCGGCTGGATAACATTACATTTTCGAAACCGCGCCGATGATTGGATTTTGGTGAGGTTTGGGTAATTAAAACAGGGTAAACAGATTGCGAATCACTTGTGCGCAGGGTGATTCGCGAATCGCTTCGAGCCGCGCGATGCGTACGCCCGCCACTGAGGAGACCTACATGGCCGCCAAAGATACCGACGACCAAAAGCCGGACAATCAGGACGCTGACATGTCCCTCGACATGAGCCAAGCCGCGATCAAGAAGATGATCAGCGAGGCGCGCGAGAAGGGTTTTATCACCTACGACGAGCTCAACAAGGTGCTGCCGCCTGATCAGGTCAGCTCGGAGCAGATCGAAGATGTGATGTCGATGCTGTCCGAAATGGGCATCAATATCATCGAAAATGACGAAGCCGAGGACGAGGAACTGCGCGGCACCGCTGTGGCCGAGGTGGGGCGCAGGGGCGAGATCACGCTTGGCTCGGGTAACGAGCAAAAGCTGGATCGCACCGACGATCCGGTTCGTATGTACCTGCGCGAGATGGGCAGCGTCGAGCTTTTGTCCCGCGAGGGCGAGATCGCCATCGCAAAGCGGATCGAGGCTGGCCGCAACACGATGATCGCAGGTCTTTGCGAAAGCCCGCTGACCTTTCAAGCGATCACAATTTGGCGTGACGAACTGGTCACCGAAGATATTTTGCTGCGCGATGTCATTGATCTTGAGACGACGTTCGGCAATCAGCTGGAAGGTGACGGCGAAAGCGTCGTCGACGCCGCCAATGTAACCGGCGCGCCATCTGCAACCAAAGAAGGTCCCGCAGAGCTGGACGCCGACGGCAATCCTATCGCCGCCGCAGACGATGATGACGAGGACGAAGACGAGCAGGCCAATATGAGTCTCGCCGCGATGGAGGCAGCGCTCAAGCCGTCCGTCTTGGAAACTCTGGACCATATCGCCGACGACTACTTGAAGCTGGCTGAAATGCAGGACAGCCGCATCTCTGCCACCTTGAACGAGGACGGCACGTTTTCGTCCAAGCAGGAGGACGTCTATCAAAAACTGCGCAGCGAGATCGTCGTGCTGGTCAATTCGCTGCACCTGCACAACAACCGGATCGAAGCGCTGATCGATCAGCTTTATGGCATCAACCAGCGCATCATGATGATCGACGGCGCCATGGTAAAGCTGGCCGATCAAGCGCGTATTAACCGCCGTGAATTTATTGATGAATATCGCGGTCGCGAGTTGGACCCGACTTGGCTGGACGATATGGCGCAGAAGTCTGGGCGCGGCTGGCAAATGCTGATCGAACGTTCAAACGACAAAGTGACTGAGCTGCGCGCCGATATGGCGCAAGTCGGCCAATATGTTGGTCTTGATATCAGCGAATTCCGCCGCATCGTTGGTCAGGTTCAAAAAGGCGAGCAGGAAGCACGCCTTGCCAAGAAGGAAATGGTCGAGGCGAACCTGCGTCTCGTGATTTCCATCGCCAAGAAATACACTAATCGCGGCCTGCAGTTCCTGGACTTGATCCAAGAGGGCAACATCGGCCTGATGAAAGCCGTCGATAAGTTCGAGTATCGTCGGGGTTATAAATTCAGCACCTATGCGACGTGGTGGATCCGTCAGGCGATCACTCGCAGCATCGCCGATCAGGCCCGCACTATCCGTATCCCAGTGCATATGATTGAGACGATCAACAAACTGGTACGCACCGGCCGCCAGATGCTGCACGAGATCGGCCGCGAGCCGACGCCAGAAGAGCTGGCTGAAAAGCTACAGATGCCGCTGGAGAAGGTCCGCAAGGTGATGAAAATCGCCAAGGAGCCTATCAGCCTTGAGACGCCAATTGGCGACGAGGAAGACAGCCAGCTGGGCGACTTCATCGAGGACAAAAACGCCGTCCTGCCGCTGGATTCGGCCATCCAAGACAATCTCAAGGAGACGACGACGCGTGTTCTTTCGTCGCTCACCCCGCGCGAGGAACGGGTACTGCGGATGCGGTTTGGCATCGGCATGAATACCGATCACACACTGGAGGAGGTGGGCCAGCAGTTTTCGGTCACGCGCGAGCGTATCCGCCAGATCGAGGCGAAAGCCCTGCGCAAGCTCAAGCATCCCAGCCGCTCGCGCAAGCTGCGTTCGTTCCTTGATCAATAAAGGGACATAGATCGAAGAAGTGACGCGAAACTTAGATATTTTTCGCGTCACTCTTCACTTTTGTTGAACTTTTCCTGCGCTAGTACGTTGTCCTTTCAGCTGGAAGGAAAACGTTATGAAACGCCTTATCGTCATCACTGCCTTATGCGTCCCGGTCGCGGGTCTTGCTACAGCGTTTGATGCATTAGATCGGACCGCTGCGAATACGTTTGAGATCCGCGTGTCTCAGGACGAACTAGACGATTGCCAGCAGACACTCCGCGAACTGCGGCAAGAGCCTGTGGTTACTGACAACGGGTGGCACTTGCCATTTTTCATGGCTGATGATGATCTGCCGACCTCAGTTTGCGTCGTTTCGATATAAGAGTACTGAAATTTCCGCATTGAGAGCTAGAGTAGCTTGTGTCTCCACTAAATCGACGTGGTGAATTACATCGGCGAAACTCCTGATTCACTTGCATCCTTATCCTTCCTGCCTAAAAACGCGCTGGCGTAGTAGCAGCTAGAACATCGGAGTTGACTGGCGCGCATAACAGCCCGCCAGCCTTATTTATGCGGTAGTTCAGCCAGTCGGCATAATCACTATTTCCTGCACATTCGCATGCTGAGGCTGGTCCAAAGCATAGACCACTGCGTTCGCGATGTTTTCGGGCTTCAGCTTGTCAGGCTTTGCTTCTTCAAAGAATGGAGTATCGACCATGCCCGGCGCGATGACGGTGCAGCGCCCTCCCCATTCGCGCATATCCGGCGTCATATTTCCTGCAAGGCCGTGGACAAACCATTTCGAGGCGCCATAAATCGAAGCAGGAATGTGCACGCGTCCTGCAACCGATCCGGTCAAAACAAGGTGGCCCTTGGCTTTCTTTAGCTCCGCATAGGCCGCTTTGATCGTCAGCAAAACGCCCATGATGTTGATGTCTACCAGTTTGCGCCATTCGTCAGGGTCGCCGTTCTCGATACCGGGCGTGTCCAATCCCGTACCAGCATTAGCGAAAACAGCATCAACCGAACCGAACTGTTGCACCGTCTTGGCAATCGCTTCCTGAAGTGCGGCTAAATCCGTGACGTCCCCAGGCACGGCGAACGCGTTGCTTCCAATCTCTTCTGCAAGGGCGACCAGTTTATCCTCGCTGCGGGCGAATAGGGCCACTTTCCAACCGGCCTGCGCCGCGTCCCGTGCAGTCTGTGCGCCAATGCCCGATGATGCGCCCGTGATAAACAATACCTTGCTCTGCATGTCTTAAACTCCATTTTTTAGTAATTCTAAAGGCCAACGCGTGCCTGGTGCAAAAAGGTCCGTCGTCTGTATGTGGGGTCGTGATTTCGCCTCTACCCAAAACCTTGCGGCTGACCTATAGTGCCTGTGGATAAGTGGGCGTCAGACCCAATCCCAAGAGGCAGAGACAGAGAAAGGGACACGCCAATGCGCTGCCCGTTTTGCGGAAATATAGAAACTCAGGTCAAAGATTCACGCCCCGCCGAGGAGCACGTGTCGATCCGGCGGCGCCGGTTCTGTCCGGGCTGCGGTGGCCGCTTTACCACTTATGAGCGCGTTCAACTGCGTGATCTGGTTGTGGTCAAAACCAATGGGCGCCGCGAGGATTTTGACCGGGACAAGCTGGAACGGTCGATCCGTATCGCCTTGCAGAAACGCCCGGTTGAGCCGGAACGCATTGAGCAAATGATCTCGGGCATCGTGCGCAGGTTGGAGAGCATGGGCGACACCGACATCCCCTCAAAGACTGTAGGCGAAATTGTGATGGAAAGCCTCGCGCGTATCGACACGGTCGCATATGTGCGTTTCGCTAGTGTTTACAAGAACTTTCAGGCGGCGGACGATTTTGACAAGTTTGTCAGCGAACTGCGGCCCGAGACCATGACCGGAGCCGAGAAGCCCGAAACGTGACAGAGGCCACCGATACGCGCCACATGCGCGCAGCATTGGTTCTGGGCCGCCGGGGGCAGGGCAACACATGGCCCAATCCGGCGGTCGGCTGCGTCATTGTCGCGGGTGATCGGGTCGTCGGGCGTGGCTGGACACAGCCGGGCGGGCGGCCACACGCCGAGGCGCAGGCGCTTGCGCAAGCAGGCGCAGCGGCGCGCGGCGCCACCGCGTACGTCACGCTGGAGCCTTGTGCGCATCACGGCCAAACACCGCCCTGCGCCACCGCTTTGGTGGAGGCGCAGATTGCCCGCGTCGTTATTGCCTGCGGTGACCCCGATACCCGCGTGGCCGGGCGGGGTGTCGCGATTTTGCAGGCGGCAGGCATCGACGTGCAGACGGGCGTGATGCAGGCCGAGGGCGCGCGCGATCTGGCTGGCTTTTTCAGCCGCATCACCCAGGGCCGTCCGGAGCTACTGCTAAAGCTCGCCACGTCGTTTGACGGGCGGATTGCAACGGCCAGCGGCCAGTCGCGCTGGATCACCGGCCCTGATGCACGGCGCGCCGTCCATGCGATGCGCGCGCGCCATGATGCGGTGATGATCGGCGCAGGCACCGCGCGCGCAGACGATCCAATGTTAGACGTGCGCGGGATGGGGGCGGTCAACCAGCCGGTTCGTGTGGTCGTCTCGCGCGGACTGGATGTGCCGCTAGCCTCGCGCCTCGCGACGAGCGCCGCCGAGGTCCCCCTTTGGCTGATCCATGGCCCGACCGCCGAAGAGGCGACCATCAAGACATGGCAGGAGCTTGGGGCGCGGACGATCAATTGCCCTGAGGATGCAGGCGGGCTGGACATGGCCGCTGCACTGCAAGCGCTGGGCAAAGCCGGCCTGACGCGCATTTTTTGCGAGGGAGGGGGTGCGCTGGCTGCCTCACTTCTGCGCGCGAGATTGGTCGACCAGCTGGCAGTTTTTACCGCCGGGTTGGCGCTGGGTGGGGATGCAACATCGGGCATCGGCGCGCTTGGCATCGATATGCTAAGGGCAGCGCCGCGCTTTGCCTTGGACGAAGTGCGCCCAGTCGGCGGCGACGTGCTGTCGCTTTGGCGCCGCGCCTAAGCAAAGCCGCACTGCATCAAAGGTTATGGAGTATAAGTTTAGGCTCGCGATCGTATCGTCATCTGCTGCGGTTCCGAATTCCGATATCCTGTTGGAGGAGGCGTTCAGATCGGGGCGAATTGCTTGGTTGCTGCGCTATATTGCTCGACCCGGCCCTCACCAATATCCAGCCAGACACCATGCAGCGTCAGCGTGCCCTTCTCCATCGCCGCCGTGACAAAAGGAAAGCTGCTCAGGTTCTCTAGCGATACTAGCACGGCCTCTTTTTCCAGTGCGCGCGTACGGGCCTCGTCGTGTTCGATATGGGCGACGCGGGCATGGCCGGGACGCAAAATATCCATCCAGCGCCCGACAAAGCTGTTGGGCTCGTCCATCCCCGGTGAGCGGCCCGAGCACATTTCGTCGCAGCCTTTGATGCCGCCGCAGCTGGAATGGCCCATGATGATCACATGCGCCACGCGTAACTCGCAGACAGCGTATTCCAGCGCCGCTGATGTGCCGTGCTGGCCGCCATCCGCGGTGTAGGGCGGCACGAGGTTGGCGATATTGCGGTGGATGAAAAATTCGCCCTGATCCGCGCCAAATATCGACGTGACATGTACCCGGCTGTCGCAGCAGGAAATCAGCATGGCACGTGGATGCTGTCCCTCTTGGGCCAGCGTGCGATACCAGCTCTCATTCTCGGTGTACGATGTCGCCTTCCAGCCGTGATAACGTTGGATCAGGTAGGGGGGCAGGGGGCGCGCGTGCTGCATTGTGTGGCCTTTACGACAGGAGAGTCGAATGACGAATAGACGGTATTCGCGGCTAATTCGACATAGAAATTGCGTGAGGACAGCCCTTTTGAGACTCGGCGAAACCTTTTGGGAAGGTTGGGCTGGCAAGTTCGCGAGGACGGATGCGCTGTGGGGCGGTCCGAACTGAAGTATAGTGAATTCGGGGTGAGCCGTGGAACAAGTGACAATGTTAAAACAAAAGGAGGCGGTTCGGCTGAATGCAGGACGCCTAGAGGAGTTATTCGCGCAGTTGGGCGAGGCTAGCGCCGAGGACGTTGTATGCCGCGCGCTGGAGGAGTTGGCCCTGCGCCTGTCGCACACGGAGCGGTGCCACCGTGAGGGGCGGCTGGCCGACATGCGCAAATCCGCGCGCAGTCTGGTTGCGATTGCCGATCAGATAGGAATGCAATTGCTGGCACGCGTCGCCGCCGACGTGACAGTTTGTGTCGATAGCCAAGATATGGTGGCCGTGGCCGCGACGCTTTCGCGCCTTTTGCGGATTGGCGATTCCAGCCTTAGCGAAGTGTGGGAGATGCAGGATCTGTCGATTTGATCCCTTGCGGGCGACGGTAGGGTGGCTAGGCTGGCGCAAACGCGGTGCGCCCGCCGCGCCTGCCCGATCCAGAAAGGTCGCGACCCTATGACGTCTGAACATTCTTCCACCTGCCTCGTATTTGCCGATGATGCCGCCGATGCTATCCCGCTTCATGTGATTGAGGCGGACGCGCTAGAGGCATGGTGCGTGGGCCAGTCTGAACAGACCCGCCGCTGGATCGCATCAAACAGGTTCAAGGCGGCGCTGGGGGCTAGCCTGCTGGTGCCTGGCGATGATGGCGCGCCTGTCATGGCGCTGGCCGGGTACGGCACCGCTGCGGCGCGCACGCGCGGGCGGTTTCATCTGGCCACCGTCGCCGCCGCGCTGCCTGAGGGGGGATATCGCCTGACAGGTCTTGATGCCGCCCGGCAGGAGGAGGAGGCACTGGGATGGTTGCTTTCAGGTTATGCCTTCAACCGCTATCACGAGGCCAGCGGCGCCAAGGCGAGACTGGTCGCGCCGGACGGCCTAGATGCCAACCGGCTAGAGGTGATTGCAGCCGGCGAGGCGCTGACCCGTGATCTGATCAACACGCCTGCCAATGACATGGGGCCAGACGCGCTTGAGACGGCCTGTGCCGATCTGGCTGCGAAACATGGCGCGGAAATGAACGTGACCCTCGGCAAGGACCTTTTGGAGGCGAACCTGCCGCTGATCCATGCGGTCGGACGCGCCTCGGATCGGGCGCCGCGATTGATCGACATGGCGTGGGGCGGCAGTGGTCCGCAGGTCACGCTTGTCGGCAAGGGCGTGTGTTTTGACACCGGGGGGCTGAACCTCAAACCTGGCTCCAGCATGGGCCTTATGAAAAAGGACATGGGGGGCGCCGCGACCGTGCTGGGCCTTGCGCATATGATTATGGCGCTAAATCTGCCGGTGCGTTTGCGCGTGCTGATCCCGGCGGTTGAAAACTCCGTCAGTGCTAATGCGATGCGGCCCGGCGACATCCTGACCGCGCGAAATGGTAAAACGATAGAGATCAACAATACCGATGCCGAGGGGCGCCTTGTGCTGGCTGATGCGCTGGCACTCGGGGCTGAGGGGACGCCCGATCTGATGATTTCTATGGCGACGCTAACGGGGGCTGCGCGCGTTGCTGTCGGCCCGGACCTTGCACCATATTACGCCGATGATGCCGCGCTTGTGGCCGCTATTGAGGCCGGAGCGGCGACTGCGTCGGACCCCGTTTGGCGGATGCCATTTCACGCCCCCTACGAGGCCATGATAGAGCCGGGGATCGCCGATCTGGACAACGCACCATCGGGCGGCTTTGCCGGATCAATCACCGCCGCGCTGTTCCTGCGCCGCTTTGCCGGGGATGTGCGTTATGCCCATTTCGATATCTACGGCTGGAACCCTGCTGCTGCACCAGCCCGCCCCAAGGGCGGCGTCGGCATGGGCGCGCGCGCACTTCTGGCCGCACTGCCGGACGCGCTGGGCATATGAGCGATCCCCGCCTGACACCCGCAAACGACCGCGTTGCCTCGGCGGTGCTGCGCGGGCAGATGCAGCACGCGAAGTTTACCGCAGGGTCTGCGCGGCGGGTTTGCTCGCCAGTTGCAGATTTGTCGCGCACCCCGGGCGGCGCGCGGACGCGCCAGTTGCTGATGGGTGCGCCTGTCACCTGTTTTGAACTATACGCAGGATGGGCGTTCGTGCAGGCCGAAGACGGCTACGTGGGTTATCTGCCAGAGGGCGCAATCAATGAGGCGCCGCAGCCGACCCATTGGGTCCACGTCCGCGCCAGTCACGCCTACACCCGCGCAGATCTGAAGTCGCCCGAACGTCTGCCGCTCAGCCATCTGTCACGCGTTCAAGTCACATCCCACACCGGCACCTGGGCCGAAACGCCGCTTGGCCATATACCGGCGCAGCACCTCAGCCCGCTGCCGATGCATGGTTCAGATCCCGTGGCCGCCGCAGAGATCTACCTCGGCACGCCCTACCTCTGGGGTGGCAATTCGGCGTACGGTATAGATTGCTCCGGCCTGGTTCAGGCTGGCTGCCGCGCCTGCGGAATCGACTGCCCCGGCGATAGCGACCTGCAAGAGGCGGCACTAGGCGATCCGCTGAACAGCGGGCAGGCTGCGCAGCGCGGAGACCTGATTTTCTGGCGTGGTCATGTTGCGTGGGTGTTGGACGCAGGCCACATTCTGCACGCGAATGCCCATTCGATGAGCGTCGCAATCGAGGGGTTGGAGGCTGCAGTGGCGCGCATCGACGCAGCGGGCGGCGGCCCTATCACCGTGCGGAAGCGGCTTCGATAGCACGCCCTACCAGTGCTCTGAACCAGTCCGAAGGATCTTAAATTAGTTAATTAGACGTCTGGAAGAACCTTACCGGGATTCATGATGCCATTCGGATCCAGCGCTGCTTTGATCGCGCGCATTGCGGCCAGCGCGGCGGGATCCTTGTACCGTCCCATGCTGGCGCGCTTGCTTAGCCCGATCCCATGTTCCGCCGAGAAGCTGCCGCCGAGGGCGAGTGCCGCATCCTCGACCGCGTCGCCAATCTGCTTGCACAACCCATCGTCTGGCCGGGTGGGGAATACGCCCAGATGCAGATTGCCATCGCCCAGATGGGCGACCGATACATCGGCCGCGCCGGGATCAAGGCGGGCGATGATCGCTGCGACATCGTCCAGAAACTGCTGCATCCGGTCAACGGGTACGGCAATATCGCGGTCCGCATATGGCTCGTGCAGGGTGATGACCTCTGCTGCAGCCTCGCGCCTTGCCCACATTTCGCGGCGTTGCGCCTCGTTCTGGGCGACGACGGCATCCAGTATCGCGCCTTCCTCGAAAAGCGCGCCCAGCACTGTCTCTAGATGTGCGGCGATGGGGATCTGGCCATCGTCGCCCGGTTCGGCATCGCGCGGGGCGATCGCGCCGACTTCGACCAGAATGTTCACGTCGTAGCAGTCCTCAAACGGCTCGCGGTGCTGTGGCGATAGCTCCAGATATGTCTCCATATACGCACGGGGCATGTACTCGAACGCTTGCACCGCGCCGCCTGTTTCTTGTTGCAGACGGTTCAGCAGGTCCAGCGCGTCCGTCACCGACCGCACGGCAACCATGGCTGTGGCATTGGCGAGCGGGGCAGGGTGCAGCTTTATCACGGCGGCGGTGATAATGCCGAGCGTCCCTTCGGCCCCAATCAAAAGGTGGCGCAGGTCATAGCCGGAATTGTCCTTGTGGAGTTGGCGCATCAGATCGACGATATCGCCATTTGGCATCACCGCCTCGATCCCCAGACACAGATCGCGCGTGTTCCCATAGCGCAAGACGTTCGATCCACCGGCATTCGTCGACAGCGCGCCGCCGATCATCGCCGATCCGCGCGCGCCGAAAAACAGCGGGAAAATCAGGCCATGTTCGGCCACTGCATCATGGATGCTGGCCAAGATCACGCCTGCCTCGACGATGGCGATGCGGCCTGAGGCGCGCACTTCGCGGATCTTGTTCAGCCTTGCGACTGACAGCAGCAGTGCGCCGCCTGCCTCTGTGGCATCCGTCAGCCCGGTATTGCCGGCCTGCGGCACAATTGCCGTACCTGTCTCGTTCGCCAGCTTCACGATCTGCGATATTTCCTGCGCAGATCCAGGGCGCAGCACTGCCAGCGGCGTGCCGCGCTTGTGGCCCGACCAATCGGCATCGTACCCCGCCATATCGGCCCCGGTCAGGACATTCGCCGCGCCGATGATATCGCGAATTTTGTCCAGCATGCTCTAGAACGCCTTGAACGTGAGGGTCGTCTCGGTCCGCTCAATATGCGGAATTTGCAGCAGGTTCTCATTGATGAACTTGCCCACATCCTCAGCATCAGGAATGTACAGCTTTAGCAGCAAATCAAATGGTCCAGAGGTTGAGTACAGCTCCGAATGGAACTCGCGCAGGGCGATATCCTCGGCCACCTTGTAGGAGGTGCCGGGCTTGCAGCGGATATTAATGAAGACGCAGCGCATATAGGTATCCTTGGGTTTTTGGGCCAGTCAGAGGCGTGCGTGGCGCGCCCGCGAGCCGCGCTCAATCGCGGCTGCGTGCAGACGGTCTATATCCAGCTCATAGCGGATCTCTTCGAGCAGGCGCATCTCGCCGTCCCCAAGAACGCCGTCGGCAGCAGCGACGTCGCATGCCAGCGCATAGGCGGTCTCAAAAAGGCGCGTGGGCAGGCTGTCGCGGATTAGGCCAAAGAGTGCGTCCAGACCGTCCTCGTCGGTGAACAAATCAAACACCGTCTGCGCGATGATATTGATGCGATCCACGTCGTAATTGCCGAACACCGGTAGATTGTTTACGGCGCTCTCAATCTTGACCAGTTCGGCTGTGCTGATCTGCTCATCCGACGCCGAGACGGCGATCATCACGGCCACCAGACAATCCTGCGCGCTCAGCGGGTGGGTGCCTGCATCGGCCATGTTTTCGATCCTTTTCAAAACGGGGTCGTCGGGTGCAGATTATTGACCTTCGCGCCCCTCGGCAATAGGAAGCGGCGGACCCTTGCGCGCATCCCCGCGCGGGCAACACTTCTGGAGAGCATAATGTCCGATCTGCGCGATGCTGCGATGACCTCAAAGGCCTGGCCATTCGAAGAAGCGCGCCGTTTGGTCAAACGGTATGAAAATGGTGCGCCCGAAAAGGGCCATGTGCTGTTTGAGACGGGTTATGGCCCCTCAGGCCTGCCACATATCGGCACCTTTGGCGAGGTGCTGCGCACTACGATGATCCGCCGCGCGTTTGAGGTGATCAGCGACATTCCGACGCGGATGATCTGCTTTTCCGACGATCTGGACGGGATGCGCAAAATTCCCGGTAATGTGCCCCAGCAGGAAATGCTGGCCGAGCATATGCACAAGCCCCTCACCAGCGTGCCCGACCCATTTGGCACGCATGAGAGCTTTGGCCATCACAACAATGCGATGCTGCGCCGGTTTCTCGACACCTTCGGGTTTGAATACGAATTCTACTCTGCGCGCGAATTCTATGCCTCGGGGCAGTTCGACGAGGTGCTAAAGCGGGCCGCCGAGCGCTATGACGAAGTGATGAAAGTCATGCTGAAGTCGCTCCGCGACGAGCGGCAACAGACTTATTCGATCTTTCTGCCCATCCACCCCGAAACGGGCCGGGTTCTGTATGTGCCTATGAAGAACGTGGATGCAGTTAACCACACCGTGACCTTTGACGACGAGGATGGCCGTGAATGGACGCTTCCGGTGACGGGCGGCCATGTGAAGCTGCAATGGAAGCCTGACTTTGGCGCGCGCTGGGCGGCGCTTGACGTTGATTTCGAAATGTACGGCAAGGAACACGCGACCAATACACCGATCTATGACCGCATCTGCGAGATCTTGGGCGGGCGTAAGCCCGAGCATTTCAGCTATGAGCTGTTCCTTGATGAAAATGGCCAGAAGATTTCCAAGTCCTCTGGCAATGGCATCAGCATCGACGAATGGCTTACCTACGCCTCGACCGAAAGCCTCAGCTATTTTATGTATGCCAAGCCTAAAACGGCCAAGAGGATGCATTTTGACGTCATCCCCAAGGCCGTGGACGAGTATCACCAGCAACTGCGCGCTTATGCCGGGCAGGATGCAGCGGCGCGGGTTAACAACCCGGTGTTCCACATCCACCCGGACGGCGTGCCGACGAGCCGGATGGTCGTGCCCTTCTCGATGCTGCTGAACCTAGCATCCGTCGCGGGCGCCGAGGAGAAGGGCCAGCTATGGGGCTTTATCCAGCGCTACGCGCCGGAGGCGAGCGCCGAGACGAACCCCGATATGGACCAGGCTGTCGGCCATGCGCTGCGCTATTACACCGATTTCGTGAAACCAGCCAAGGTCTACCGCGCCGCGACCGAGATGGAGCGGGAAGCGCTAGAGGAATTGCGCGAGCAACTGGCGCAGTATGACGGACCCCGCGACGATGAGGCGTTGCAATCTGTAGTGTACGGCGTGGGCCGCGACCGCTTTGATCCGCTGCGCGACTGGTTCAAAGCGCTTTACGAGGTGCTGCTGGGCGCATCCCAAGGGCCGCGTTTCGGCGGGTTCATCGCGCTTTATGGAGTGGACGAGACTGTGCAACTGATCGACGACGCGCTCGCCGGAAAGTTCGTCAACGCTGACTGAAACTTGCGCTGGATCAATGCGGCTGCATTTCTACGCGGCCATTCTGAGTGCAAAAGTGGAGGCGCGCGATGAATTATACAGGTTTGGTGGGCGGTCTGATGGCGCTGGGCGTTCTGGCGGCGTGCATGGAGGCGAAGTCGATGCCCGAGGCGGGCGAGGGGCGGCAGCTATATCTCCAGAATTGTGCGGGATGTCACGGCCCCGCTGGCAAAGGCGATGGAAAATTTGCCAAAGGGATGAGCCCCGCGCCATCCGGTTTGACGCAGCTGGCGATGGGCGGCACGTTTCCCCGCGTAAGGGTGCTGTCGACCATCGACGGATATCACCGCGCGCAGTTGCCGAGCCAGCAGATGCCTGAATTCGGCGCGCTTCTGACCGGAGATACGGTGCCGGTCGATACTGGCGACGGCGTGATGACGCCGGTGCCGCGCCCACTGGCCGCGCTGCTGAGCTATCTGGAGAGCATTCAGGAAGGCTGAGCGAGGCCGGCCTCCTGCATCAAGCGCGCAGCCTCTTCGGCAAGTAGGCGCTCTTCGCCCGCACCGCCGATGGGCGTGCGCCCTGCCTCGAGAAATAGTGGGGCGGCCAGCGGAGTGACGCGGGGCAAGCGAACCAGATCAATCCGGCCGTCGATGCGCGCAATCATTTCCTCGATCCGGCCAAAATCGACAAGACCGCGCATCGCCTCGGTGCGCGTGATGCGCAGCAGCAGGTGATCCGGGTCGTATTTGACCAACGTATCATAAAGAATATCGGACGAAAAAGTTGCCTGCCGTCCCGATTTGCGCGCCTGCGGCAGGTTGCGCTGGATCAGCCCGGCAATGGTGGCGGACGCGCGGAACGTCCGCTTCATCACCGCATTGCCCGTCAGCCAAACGTCCAGGCCCTCGCGCAATGCTTTGGGGTCGAAAAGAGGTTCTGCGTTCATCAGGGGTTCAAGCCCCCAGATAAGGGTCGCGTAATCGGTCGAGACAAAGCCTAGCGGGTCTAGTCCCAGCTCTTCCATCCGCTTGCTGAGCAAAAGGCCCAATGTCTGCTGCGCATTGCGGCCCGCAAAGCCATAGATGCAGGCATGTTCGCGCCCGTCATGCGGAAAGCTCTCGATCAGCAATCGCCCGGACTGCGGCATTTGCGACAAACGCCGTTGAAGGTGCAGCCATTCAGCAGTGTGTGCGGGCAGGGCGGGCCAATCCGGCTGTGCCAACATATCCAGAATACGTTGGCTGAGCTGCGTCGAGGTGGCGAATTTTGTACCGCCAAAGGTGGCAATCTTGGGCTTTTTGTTGCTAGAGCGGCTAACCTCGACGGTCATTTCGCGCAAGCCCTCGTAGCGCACGACCTGCCCGCCCATCAAAAATGTATCGCCGGGCGTCAAGGTGGCGGCGAATGATTCCTCAATCTCGCCCAACGGCTTGCCGCCGCGGCCGCGCTGCATTTTTACCTTCAGCAGGTCGGTGTCCTGAATGGTGCCGATATTCATGCGGATAATCTGTGCGGCGCGCGGATCGCGCAGGCACCACAGGCCATCCCGCTGGACCAGCCGCTGCCATTTATCGTAGGCGCGCAGGGCGTAGCCGCCAGTCGCGCAGAATTCCAGGCAATCGTCGAATTCGGCCCGGGTTAGCGCGGCGTAGGGGCCGGCGGCGCAGACCTCGCTGTAGAGGGCGTCTGCGTCGAACGGCCTTGCGCAGGCGGCGATCAGGATGTGCTGGCAGAGCACGTCCAGCGGCCCGGGGCCGCGTGGATCGCCATCAAGCTCGCGCGCGCGGACGGCCTGCAACGCGGCCACACATTCGACGACCTCAAAACGGTTCGCCGGCACCAACAACGCTTTTGACGGTGCGTTGTAGCGGTGGTTTGCACGGCCAATACGCTGTACCAAGCGTTTGACGTTTTTCGGCGCGCCGACCTGAATGACAAGGTCCACATCGCCCCAGTCGATGCCCAGATCAAGCGATCCGGTACAGACAATCGCACGTAGTTCGCCGCGCTGCATCGCGCCTTCGACCCGCTGGCGCTGTGTGCGGTCAAGGCTACCGTGATGGATGCCGATGGCGAGGTTTCCGTCATTCGCCAGCCAAAGATTGCGAAAGAAAATCTCGGCCTGCGCGCGGGTGTTGTGGAAAATCAACGTCGTATTGTGCGCCTTGATCTGCTCCAGCACGGCAGGGATCGAGTAGGCCGCGCCGCCGCCCGCCCATGGGGGCGGCTCTGCCACCTCCAGCATCTCGATGTCAGGCTCCGGTCCGGGGTCTGCCATGATAATTTCGCAAGGGTCCGGATGGCGCGCGAGAAACCGTGCGATGGCGGCGGGGTCCTCAACCGTGGCCGACAGGCCGACGCGGCGCAGACCCGGGCACAGCGCTTGCAGACGGCTAAGCGCCAGCATCAGTTGATCGCCGCGCTTGCTTTCGGCTAGTGCGTGGATCTCGTCGATCACGACGCGTTGGAGACCCGCGAAAATGCGCGGCGCGTCCTCATAGGAGGTCAACAAAGCAAGGCTCTCGGGGGTGGTCAGCAGAATGTCGGGTGGGTCCGCGCGCTGGCGGCGTTTTTGCGTGTACGAGGTGTCACCAGTGCGATCCTCAATGCGGATGGGCAGTGACATCTCGGTTACGGGGGTCGTCAGATTGCGGCGGATGTCGCTCGCCAGCGCTTTTAGCGGCGAGATATAGAGAGTGTGTAGACCCTTGTGTCCACCCTCGCTGAGTTCGGCCAAAGTTGGCAGAAAACCCGCCAGCGTCTTGCCGCCGCCGGTAGGCGCGATCAGCAGCAGGGACGGATCATGCGAACGCTCCAGCATCTCCTGCTGGTGGGGATGCACCGACCAGCCGCGCGCGGCGAACCAGTCGGTAAACTTGAGGGGCAGATCGGTCATGCCGCCTATATAGGGCGTTTTTTGCCGGGGGCAGCCAGCCGCCTCTCAATTCACGATTTCGCTGTCCTCGACGAACATGTTGGCCCATGCACGGTCGATTAGATCGGGGGTCATCTGGTAAGGAATCCCCTCGAATTCACAGATCGAGATCATCTGATCGATCAGGAAAACGGGCTGATAGTTCGCATAGACGTTGTCGATCTCGGGATACTTCTTCTTGAGCAGATGGACCAACGATGGCTCATTCAAGGCGATCTGTTTCTTGCGCGCGACCATGGCAAAGATTTTGAGGAAGTCGGCCTGGCTGGGTCCGTCAATCTTGATCTTGTAGAAAATCCGGCGCAGAGCGGCTTGGTCAAATATCTTGTTTGGGTGAAAGTTAGTCGAGAATATCGCAAGCGTATCGAACGGCACCTCGAACTTCTCGCCCGACTGCAAAGCGAGAATATCCTTAGATTCCTCTAGCGGGACGATCCAGCGGTTGACGAGGTTTTGGGGCGGCTCGGCTTGTCGGCCAAGGTCATCAACGATGAAAATACCGCCGGTTGATTTCAGCTGCAACGACGCCTGATAGGTGCGCGCGGTTGGGTTATAGACCAAATCCAGCATGTCCAATGTCAGCTCGCCGCCTGTGATCACGGTGGGCCGCTCGCAGCGGACATAGCGCGCGTCGAACGTGCGGCGACGGCGCAGGGAGTTTGGATCGTCCGTCTCGGCCTCGGCCTTGGAATGGACGATGGGATCATAGACCGTGATGACCTGCCCCGCGTATTCGATGGCCATCGGCACGTAGATCTTGTCACCCATGGCGTCGCGTATGCCATTGGAAATACTGGATTTACCGTTGCCGGGCGGTCCATACATCAAAATCGACCGACCCGCACTGACCGCGGGGCCTAGCTGGTCCAGCAGGCTGGGCGGCAGGACCAGATGGCCCATCGCGCCGGTCAACTGGTCGCGCGTGATCTGGATTTTACGGATCGACTGCCGCTGAACCTGTTCGGCATACACGGCCAACGGGACCGGCATCGGGCCGAAGTATTCGGACTGCGCCAGCGCATCCAGTGCGCGTGCCTTGCCCATATCGGTCAACTGGTAGCCCATCTCGCTGCCTTGTGTCGCGCTCATCGTGCCAGTTGCCTCGATCAGGCGCTGCTCGCGCGCGAGGTCCACAAGCTCTTGGGTCACGGTGCGGGGCAGGCAGATGGCGATGGCGATGTCGCTAACCATGTCCACGTTCTTACGAAAGATGGTTTTCAGCAGGATGTCACGCATCATGACCACACTTAGGCGCATGTCCTGGATCGTGACGGGCGGCGGGGGCGGCTGCACCCCTTCGCGGGGCGTGACTTGCATGTTCATGGGATTGCGGCCTCGGCTGTGGAAGTTCGGAACTTCTACCGCTTATGCCGCTGGATCATGGGCAAATTGTGACCGTGCATGGGCATGCGCGCGGCACGCTACGATCCGGCCAGCGCACCTTGTGCCAAATAGATCGCCAGCGCGCCGCCCAGCGACAGGCCCATGGGGTACTTGCCCTCGCGCGTCCAGCTGACCCAGTGGGGCGCAAGGCGGCGCAGCGCGGTATGTTTGGCGGTGCGATGGACGGCAAAGCCGAAAATCATGGTGGCGGCAAGAATCAGCAGCAGCATCCCCAGATCCCCTATCGCAATAAAAGGTGCGGCGGCGGCGGCGAATTTCGCATCGCCAGCCCCCAGCGCGCCAAGAGCATTCAACGCGATCCCGGCGACCAGCACCACTATCAGATGGACGAACCGCCATGCGTAGATATCGAAGGGCAGGGTAAGCAGGCCAACGACAACATAAACCGCAACCAGAGCCATCACGGCCTTGTTCGGGATCTTCATGTCGCGCAAATCGCTCCAGGCAACCCAAAGGCAGATGGGCAGGACGAAGGGCAAAAACCACATGGCGGCGTAGGCTGAAATATACATGCGCGTCGCCCCTTGGCGTCAGGCTTAAATTAATTGGTGGCAGTGCCTTCCAGCGCAGACAGGCTGCGTGCGGCCGCCTCAAAGTGCTGGGGGTGCGTTTCGACGGCGTCGCGCAGCAGGCCCTTGCCCGTCTCGACATCGCCTTTTTTGATCGCCGAAAGGCCCAGCGTATAAAGCAACTGCGCGCGTTCGGTCTGGCTGGTGGGCATAACGGGCAGAGCGTAATTGCCCTGTGCCCCGCGCGCCAGAATCAGGTTGTTCTTGGCGGTAAAGAGCGTGGTGTCCTGACGGATGGCGTCGGAAAACAGACGCTCGGCATCGGCATAATCGCCGCGGCTTAGCTTGGAATAACCCCAATTATTCATAACGTTAGCCGGGCGGGTGGTCAGGCCCACTGCCGTCTCGTAAAAGCTGTCGGCCTTCTTCCAGTCCTTGTTGCTGTCGGCGACCATTGCCTCCAGCCGGTAGCGCTTGAACGTCTCATAGGTCGGCGGCACGGCATTGAGGGCGGCCTCGGCGCGGTCCCACTCGTTATTGCGGATCAGCGCATCGGCTAGGTCGACGCGGTCCTCGTCAGTGGCGTCTTTGTGATCGACCACTTTTTTCCACGCTGACACGCCCTCGGTTCCACGGCTGGCCCGCACCAGCGATTTGGCGAGGCCGCGTTGCAGGTCGATGCGGTCCGGTTTTTCGGCCACGCTGCGCTGGAAATAGACGACGGCCTCGTTCGCATCTGAGACCGACAGCATCACGTCGCTCAGGTTCGACTCGTCGACGACATTGACGCCTTGAAACTTGCGGTCAACGTCTTCTGTCTTGGATTTCTCGCAACCTGACAGGAAAAATGCCCCTGCGGCGCAGAGCGATACTAGGATGGGGTGGCGCATTTTTGCGTCCTTTACTGCCTTGCCTCGATCTCGATACGCGCCCTTTTGAGGGGTGACCGGTCAGGGAATGGACCGGATCAGGTAGTCGCTGCTACCGCGTCGCACCAATTTATACTCTTGATCTTGCGTGTCAGCATAGACCTGATTTTCCTGTTTTGCGAGTGCCAAGCGAAGATTGTCGCGGATTGAGTCACTTTCGCCATTATCCAGCGCATAAGCGCGGCGGAATACCTGCTCGGCTTCGGCGATTTCGCCCTGTTCCATTAGCGTGACGCCCAAGTTATTCCACGCCTCGGGCGAGCGTTCGTCCTTGTCGATTGCATCGCGCAAAAGCTGTTCGGCTTGTCCGACGCGGCCAAGGCCCAGATAGGCACTGCCGAGGCCAAGGAGCACTTCGGATGTCATGCCCTCGTCCAGTGCGGCGCGGGAAAATGCCTTGATCGCCAGCTCAAATTCGCCCGCTTCGATCAGGCGGTGGCCTACTGTCGCGGCATCAACGGATGTGCCGTTTTTGGCGATGCCGGGGGCAAATGCGCCATCAGGCTTGCCGCGCGTATCCGCGCAGGCAGCCAAGACGGCCGCAATCAGGGCCAGAGACAGAGTGGCGCGCGTTCGTATCATGCCTGGTCGCGTTCGCCCTGAATCACTTGGTGCAAATTGTGCTGCCTTGAATCTACTGGCCTTGAACAAAACGGCCCAAATTTACTGCGCCGACGCCGTCAGTTCCATGATGCCGACGATCGAAGGGCCAACCAGAATGATCAGCAATGGGGGTACTGTAAGCATCATGGTTGCCAATGTCATCTTTGTCGGCAGCTTGTTCGCCTTTTCCTCTGCACGCATGACACGCTTGTCGCGCATTTCGCCGGCATACACCCTCAAGGCATCCGCGATGGACGTACCGAAGGTTTGCGATTGGACAAGAACCGTCACGAAGCTAGAGATATCCTGGACGCCGCAACGCTCGGCCATCTCGTTCAAGACGGACGCCTTGTCGCGGCCGGCCTTAATTTGCTGACTGACGATCAGGTATTCCTCGGCAATAGCAGGATAGGAGGGGCGGATTTCATTCGCCACGCGGATGATCGACTGGTCCAGAGATTGCCCGGCCTCGACGCAGACCAGCATCATGTCCAGACTGTCGGGAAAGCCGTCTGTAATCTCCTCTTGGCGTTGCTGCTGGCGCTTTGTTACCCAGTATTTGGGTGCCATGTAGCCCACTCCGCCGGGGCCGAGGATGAACATCAGGATCTTGGCCGTGCCGATGTCGCTACTTGATTTGAATAGAACGTAGTAAGTGACGCCCAGCAGCAGGCCACCGACACCCAGCGCGAACTGGGCAAAGTGGAAATAGCGCACCGCATCGCGGTCACGATAACCGGCTTGCATCAGCTTCTTGCGCATTTCGCTTAGCTGTTTTTCGTCTTGCGGCTCTAGGAACCCGGCGTATTTATCCAGCTTTTCGTTTTTGGACCCGCGCAAACGCTGTTGCTGCGACGTGCCGGTCTTGCTTTCTTGCTGCGAGCGCTTGAGCTTGTCCAGCGGATCTTCGGGCCGGTTCATCATCAGGATCAGCGTCAGGGCGATCAAGAGAATGCCCAGCGTGCCGACCGCGATGATCGGGCCAAATGGCCCCAGTGCGCCGGTTAGGATGTCATTGAGGAAGGTCATGGAATGATCCTTTTCAGACTTTGATGTTCACGAGGGCGCGCATGACAAACAGATTGACCGTCAGGAACACACCCACCACGAGGCACGCGGGGATGAAGGCAGGGTGATCGAGCACGTTGTCATAATAGTTCGGATCAAGCAGCTGGATACCGACAAGCGCCATAAGCGGGAAACCTGACAGAAACTTGCCCGACCATTGCGCCTCGGCGGTGATCGCCTTGACCCGCCGGAAGAGGCGAAACCGGGCGCGGATGACCGTGGCGAGACCGGCGAGGATCTCGGCCAGATTACCGCCTGATTGCTGCTGAATGGCCACAGCCACGGCGAGAAAGCGCAGATCCTGCATGTCCAGCCGCTCGGCCATTTCCTTGAGCGCCTCGCCAAGGTCGCGGCCATAAGCGGCCTCGTCCGCGATCATGCCGAACTCGCTGGCCAGCGGATCACCGACCTCGCTTGCGACGATCGCAATGGCCGAAGTGAATGGATGCCCCACCTTGAGCGAGCGAACCATCAGCTCAATCGCGTCAGGCAGTTGCTCTTCCAGCAGGCCCATGCGCTTTTTCGCCTTCATGGAAATCCACATGAAAATGCCACCTACGCCCATAACAACAGACACCGCAGCGCGCACCGGCAGCGATGTGCCCGTGCCGATGGTCAGCCCGATAAAGGCCAAGAACGAGACCCCCACCATCAAAAGCATCAGCTGCTTGGGCGAAAATGCGATCGCGGCCTTTTGTGCCTTGGTCGCCAGAATTGAGTAAAGCGGGAAGCGGCGCGAACGCAGATGTTGCTGCATTTCCTTGCGCAGCTTCTCCATCACTTCTTCGCGGCGCCCGCCCTTGTCGAGCATTTCGAGGCGCCGATTGACCCGGCTGTTGAGGCTGATCGATTTGCCGAACACGGTCAGATAGATGCCCTCGACCAGCACAAGAACGCCGAAGAAGATCAGACCATAGATGATAGGCTCTGCACTGAGGGTCATGACAATTACTCCGGCTTGACGGGTTCATAGAGGGACGCAGGCAGATCGAAGCCCCAGAGGCGGAACCGCTCGGAGAAGTGGGAGCGCACGCCGGTAGCTGTGAAGTGGCCTACGATCTTGTTCTCGGGGGTGAGGCCAACACGTTGGAAGCGGAACACTTCCTGCATTGAGATTACCTCGCCTTCCATTCCCGTCACTTCGGTTATGGATGTCATGCGGCGACTACCATCCTGAAGGCGACTGGCCTGCACGATCAAATGCACGGCGCTCGCGATTTGGCTGCGCACCGCCTTGAGCGGCATTTCGATACCAGCCATCGCCACCATGTTTTCCAGGCGGCTGATCCCGTCACGCGGATTGTTTGCGTGGATTGTGGTCATCGATCCGTCGTGGCCGGTGTTCATAGCCTGCAGCATGTCGATGACCTCTTCGCCGCGCGTCTCGCCGACGATGATGCGGTCGGGGCGCATCCGTAGAGCGTTTTTCAGGCAGTCACGCGGAGAAACCTCACCTTTGCCTTCGACGTTTGGCGGGCGGCTTTCCATTCGGCCAACGTGGACCTGTTGCAGCTGAAGTTCGGCTGTGTCCTCGATGGTCAGAATTCGCTCATCGTTGTCGATGAAAGAAGACAGCGCATTTAGCGTAGTGGTTTTACCCGAACCGGTACCGCCCGACACGATAATGTTCAGTCGGCACGCGACGGCGGCTTGTAGATATGCGGCCATTTCTTCGCTAAAGGCGCCGAAATTGACAAGATCGTCGATGCCTAGCTTGTCCTTTTTGAACTTACGAATAGACACGAGGCTGCCGTCGACAGCAACGGGAGGAACCATCGCGTTAAAGCGCGATCCGTCGGCAAGACGGGCGTCAACGTAAGGGTTACTTTCGTCCACGCGGCGGCCCACGGCGCTTACAATTTTGTCGATGATGCGCAGGAGGTGCTTTTCATCCTTGAAGGTGACGTCGCTCAATTCCAGCTTGCCGTCGCGCTCGATAAAGATCTGTTGCGGGCCGTTCACCAGGATATCGTTGACCGTGTCGTCCTTTAGCAGCGTTTCAAGCGGACCAAGGCCGCGAACTTCGTCATAAAGCTCCTGCGTGAGGATCATGCGATCCTCACGGTTCAGAACGATGCTACGTTCCTCCAGTACCTCAGCGGTGATGGCGCCAATTTCTGCGCGTAAATCCTGCTCGGTCGCTGTGTCCAGCGCGCCCAAGTTCAGATTGTCCAAAAGGGCGCGGTGCATGTCCAGCTTGATCTCGCTCAGGCGGTCCTTGCGTTTGCGTTCCTTGTCTTGGGGGCCCAGATCAGCCTTGGCTACAGGGCCGGGGCGACGCAGGCTTGCCGGTTTTGGCGGCGCGGCTGGCGTGTTTTTGGCGGCAACGGGCGCGGGCTTGGCAGGCGCGCTGCTCGCGGCCTTGACGGGGGTGGCCTTCCCGGCATCAGTTTTTTTATAACGTGAAAACATCGGATCGTTACCTTTCTAGCGGCGCACTCAGGCGGCCGCTGCGTCACTTTTGCCAAGCGCGTGGATCGAGCTCGCCAGTTTGGCGATCTCCTTGCGCAAGGGATTTTTAGGGGCCGAGGTGGCTAAAGGCTGGCCGTGATCCGCGCCTTGGCTGACAGGCTTGCCGCCGTCGGGCAGCTGCAACTCGATGCTGATTTCCAGGCTTTCCGCCATTCGTTTTATGCGGCTCTTGCCGCTCATGTCGGTGAACTTGGGGGCGCGGTTCATGCAAAAGCGCAAGCGCTCCAGCGGGAGATCCTCGGTCTTGAGCGCGCGGTTCAGGCGAAGCGTGTTCTGGGCCGAGCGCATGTCCATTTCCAGTGTGACAAAGTAAATCTGCGAGGCGCACAATACTGTTTCCGTCCACTGCACCAGCGTGGTTGGCATGTCGACGATCACATAATCGAAATGTTTGCGGGCCTGATCCAGAACACGCGTCACATCCTCGGGCGTGAGCATATCCAGCGGAAGCATTTCGGGCGGCGCAGTCAGCACCCACAGGCGATCCTGATAGCTGACCAGTGCCTGCTTAAAGATGTCTTCGTCCATTGTTTCGGTATCGGACCACATCTCGAACACGGGCTCGCGGCGGGGCAGATCAAGGTAGGTCGAAACCGAGCCGAACTGAAGCCCCAAATCGATGATGCACACCCGAGGGGCATGTTCCTTGGACAAATTAGCCAGCTCCCAGGCGAGATTGACCGCTAGGGTGGTTGCACCTGTGCCGCCTGCAAGGCCGTGAATGCCTAAAATAACCCCGTCCTCTCCGGTCGCAGTGGGTGCGGCAACGGTCGGGGCAGGGGCGGGGGCGGGGGCTACCGGCGCGCGCAAACGCTCGATCGCGGCTGACAGCTCGCCCTCGGGGAGGGGGTAGGGCACAAATTCGTCGGCACCTTGGCGCAGGAGGGCGTGCAGGGCCGACGGGCTAACGTCATCGGCGATCAGGATGACCTTGATCTCCAAGTTGCCAGCAAGGGTGATGATCTCGCCAATGACGCCCAGATGATCCTCGTCATCCTCGTCTATGGCGATAGCGACAAATTCGAGTGACCGTGCCTCAAGCTGGCCAAGAAAGGCGAGCGACTCGGGAAAGCCCAGATCGCCCCACGCCTCGCCAACTGCCGTTTCCATATCTTCGATCAACAGATCGAAATTTGTTACGTCGCGGCTGATCGTGCATGCGACCAGCGGGCTTGAATCGGGTTGTTGGGTCGCGCTGCTCATGGCGTTCTCGTCCTATTCTGCGTACCGCCTGCACAGCGAGCCGACGAAAGGCGGGGCGCGCTGGGCGTAGCGATACGTATGTCCGAATCCCGTCTGTACGTTTGGCACAGATCGGATTTTACTGAGGTTAAGATCACCGAAGATCTGGGCAACAATGGGGCCGGATTATCGTTATTGTGCGATTTTGCGCCTAATAGGAGGCGAATTTCATGCTAAAAAACCGGTCAAACAGCACAAAAAAAACCCACCGGCGATGCGGCGGGTTTTTGAGGTAGCCCGGCAAGCCGGGCAGGGAGAAACCTTACGTCATTCTTTGCCAAGCGCGCCGCCTTCTGGGGCCATCACGATGGTAGATTTTGGGACAGCGCTGGCGATATACTCGCGATAGATGACTTGGGCATATTTGCCGTCCATGATGATCGGATGTGACCGCACGAAACCCGACACCTCGGTAACCGTGCGGCGATTGCGTCGTTCTTGGCCTTGCGTCACGATCAGCGGCTGCGCCTCACCGAATGAAACAACGGCCTCCAGCCGCGCGGTGCTAATGCCTTGAGTGGATAGAAAACCAACGACGGCGCGCGCACGGCGCAGACCAAGGGCCTTGTTGTATCCGGCCGACCCGACAGCATCGGTGTGGCCGTACACCTTGAACCTGACCTCTGGAAACTGGCGGATCCATGCAGCTTGCCTGCGGATAGTGTCGCGAGCGCCGGCATCTAGAACATCTGAGTTAAAGGCGAAATTGACGGTCGTCAGAACTTCGCTAGAGAACCGGTTGGACAGATTGACAACATAGTCCCGCTCGCCAGTCATGATTTGCGTGTTATTCATGTTGGCGTTGCCGAAATTGCCGCCATCGACCAGCGCACCCGCCTCAGTAAAATAGGACCGATAGACTTGCTGGTCGCCAGCGCAGGCGGCCAAGGCGAGAACCGGTAGAATTGAAATAACTTTTTTCATTGTCCCGTTTCCCTGCATCAATCCATTACGTAACCGTAGGAGCCACTGAAATCCTGCCCGGCAACTTCGCCGGCGCCGCCCGTGGTGGGGCGGGCATCGCGGGCAACGCGCCCATGCAAGAACAGATCGGCCTCGGACGGTAATTTGATCCGGTCGGTCGGCAGCGCCAGTGCCTCGCCACGAGTAGGCGTGACCAGATGGGCGGTGACGATAATGACCAGCTCGGTCTGCGAGCGTTGGTAGTCGGCGCTGCGGAATAGCGCGCCGATGATCGGCACGTCGCCCAGCCACGGCACCTGGCCGTTGTTATCGCGGAAATCGTCCTGCAGCAGGCCGGCAATCGCAAAGCTTTCACCGTCGCGCAGTGCAACTGTGGTCGAGGTGTCGCGGCGGCGGAAGGCACTGATATTAAATCCGTTTCCAGTAAATCCGTTGGCCGGATCCAGCGATGATACAGCAGCCGCCATTTCCAGATTGATGATGTCATCATCCAAAACGCGGGGGGTAAAGTTCAGCTCGACGCCAAATGGCTTGAACTCGACCGAGATCGTGCCGTTATCCTGGCTGACCGGGATAGGATATTCGCCGCCGGCCAGAAACTTGGCCTCTTGTCCCGAAAGCGCGACGAGGTTCGGCTCGGCCAAGGTTCGCACAACGCCCTTTGTCTCAAGCGCTTGCAGCAAAATACCGATCTGCGCTGAACCGGCGTTGAAACCGAAGAAGGCAGCGCCGTTATTTGTGCCCAGATTGTTCGAAGTGCCCGGCGTAACGCCGCCCGGCTTGGCGTTTGAGGTAACACCATTTGTCGCGACACCAGCGCCCAGTCCGGCGACCGAAAGTCCGTCAATCGCGAGAGAGGTTGACAAGCTCTTGGCCACGCTTCGCTGCATTTCAGCGAAACGAACCTTGAGCATGACCTGCTGTTTGCCAGACACACTCATCAGATTCGATACCCGCTCTGGCGCATAACGCTCGGCCAGATCCAAGGCGCGCTGCATGCGCGGCGTGCTAGAGACTGTGCCGGACATGACAATACCGTCATTCGCGGTGCGCACTTCGATCTGCTCGTTCGGCAGAATCTGTCGTAGCCGCTCTTTGAATTCGGACACGTCCGCGCTGACTTGGACTTCGACATTGGCGATTAGCCTGCCGTTTTCGTCAAGCAGCGTAAGTGTGGTGCGTCCCGGTGTTTTGCCCAGCACGTAAATTGTGCGGTCCGAGAGAGTCGAGAAATCGGCGATGGCCGGGTTCGCGATACTAAGCTCGGCGAACGGGACGTCGCTTTCAACTACAACTGCGCTGTTCATCGAAACGGTTAGATCGCGTTCCGATCCCTTGCGCACGACTTGCAACGCCTGTGAAATTGCGGGCTTTGGCGCAACTGCCATGACCCCGGTCAGCCCTACGAGAGCTGCCGCAAATAGATGTCTGTAATACATGGTGACCTGCCTTCCGATCACGCCTCATTGATGGGGTCTTATTGCCCCGGATTAAATTCACCCTGCGTCACATTTTTATTTTTTTCAAGAATCAATGACGATGAATCGTCATTTAGGTGATTCGATTGGGAACCGTTGCAACAAAGAGACGGGGCGCCGCAGATGCAGCACCCCGATATTGTGGTTCATTTTCAGTTTATTAGAAGGTCAATTGGTACAGGGGATCGGAGTTTCGATCACTTCGCCGCCACGGCGTGTGCGGATCGTGCAAACCTGCTGAATGGGCGTAGGCTCGGCCATAGGTGCAGATGCAAGACCCAAAAGCTGGCGCTGATCGACCTCAATAATATCGGCGGTGGTGTCGTCGCCAGTACCCACCAGGCTCAGCGCAAGGCGACCTGTTGCTTGGGCTTGGGCCAATGCGGCGACTTGATCGGGCCGCACAACAACGGTGACGGTGCGGGCAATGCTGGCTTCGGTCACGTCCGAGTTGGCTGACTGGTCGACGGCGATCAGTTTGACACCCGCTTCGATCAGCTTGGTCACGTCACCTTCGCTATCGCCTTCGGTGCGCATACCGCCGCGTCCGATGTTGCCGGTCCAATAGACGTCGACACGGTCGCCGGGCCGCAAGAAGCCGGATACGCCTGACATACTATCAACTTTGATCGCAAAAGCGCGCATCCCGCGGGCAAGCTGCGACGTGATGCCAGCATCCTCGCCGGCGCCTGTAACCTTGACGGCCAGGATCGCTTCGGATTTTTCCATGGCGCGCAGCACTGTGCGCGGTTCCTCGTCACCCTTCGGGAACAGATCTTCTACAGTGCGAAAGACACCTTCGGGCAGGGCGGCGACCGGAAAGGCGACGCTCACGACGTCCTTGGTGGTGATCCGTTCGCCATATTGCAGCGCTTTATTGGTAATATAAATATCGACCGTCTCTATAACTACGGGGCGCGCGTTGCGCTCCAGCTCAAGTTGGGTCTGGTAATTCTGGATATAGCTCTTGGCCATATATACGGCAAAACCCGCCAGGCCGAGCCCGAGAACAAGTACCAGTCCGAATACCAAGCGCATGACTTATCCTTTCGATCGTTTCAGGCGGGGCGCACTTCTTCGCAATGAAGAGCGGTTCGTCTTCGGGACAGACTGCCCCGGAAATGTGGTAAAAAATGGGACGCCGCGCGGTTCTTTCGCGGCGCGAAATCATCAAAGCTTATCCGCCTGAATTGGCAACTTCGATAGCTTCGACGACTGTTTCAATCTGGCCCGCCAAGCTGTCGATGCCGGTACGTGCCGAAAGGGTTGCAGCCAGTCCGAGGCCGACGACGGCCGCGGTCAGTACGACCCAATCTACTGTGACCGCGCCGCTTTCGTCGCGAAGCCAAAATTTAATGTAGTTCAACATAGTATGCTCGCTTTCGATAAATAAACTGTTGCGAGTATGGCGGTGTACCTGCGATCAACCGCAAGGCGAAACCACCATTACACCCCCCAGGGCAAGAGGGCCGCAAATCAAAGACTTGCGGCCCTCCGTGTCTAGCTGTTCATTTCAGAACTAGGCCGATTATTAGGGAGCTGGGGTGCCGCCGACTTCCTGTGCTTCCACACCGGTTTTGATGTTAGTGGCCAGTGTCGAGATCGAGCCTTTGACTGTTGCCACACCGGCAACGCCCAGGCCGACGACTGCTGCGGTCAGAACGACCCAGTCAACTGTAACGGCGCCATCTTCGTCTGCACGGAAATTCTTGATGAAATTGATCATGTTGTTGTCCCTCCAAAGGATCATAAAGTTTACTCAGGTTTCACACCGTCTCGCTGGTCTGGGCCGTTTCTCTCTGTTGGCCCTCAACGTGTCGATGAATACTTTTTGCCCTCCAATGAAGGCGCAAATTAGGCACGATTGGCGCAATTTTGGCGCACCCCATTTTTTTAATGCCTAATGTGCTTAAGCAATTGAAAGTTAACAAATTTAAAGAGAAATAAAAAAGTGAAATATGTGTAGCACCAGTGATTTCTGGCATCAAACTGGGCTCAAAGGGCCGAAAATACGCGTCGGCACTGGCGCGAAACGCCGATTCTTGCGATGATTCACCCCGATAGCAAGTAATCTTAGGCGGGCCGGTTCGTTGCGATATACCATCTCCTACATTCTTGCGGCCACGCTGCTTGCCGCAATGCCTGCCGCAGGCGACCCTGCTCCCTTTCCCGAGTTCACGTTTAAGATGGGCAAACCGCCTGCCAAGGGCACAACGAAACGGATACAGGTTCAGATCGAGCCTGGCGATCAGCACCCCCCGGCGCCCAGCACCCCGCGCAGGGATGATGCGGAGGAGCCGGGCACGCCCGCGATCCCAGCCTCGCCAACTGTGCGGCTCGCGACTTATGGCTGGTTCTGGGATCATGTGACGCCCGGCTATGCCGATGTGGGCACGGTGCGGTTTGACGAGGCGCTGGGCATTCTTGCCAAACCGCCCAAAGGGATGCCGGCGCCGCGTTATCGGCTTCAGGATTTGCAAAAGATCGCACTGGCGCAGGGTACGAATATCCTGATGGCGACAATTGGAACGGATGTATCGCCCGCGCTCGTGCTGGCCGTGATCGCGGTCGAATCGGGCGGACGCAAGGCTGCGGTCAGTGAAAAGGGCGCCCAAGGATTGATGCAGCTGATTCCAGATACCGCCGCGCGCTTTGGCGTCATCGACAGTCTATCGGAAGCGCAAAACATAAAGGGCGGCGTCGCCTATCTTGATTGGCTGCTCAAGGAATTTAAGGGCGATCCGATTCTGGCCCTCGCCGGATACAACGCGGGCGAGGGCGCGGTGAAGGCAAATGCGGGCGTACCGCCCTATGCGGAAACGCGAGACTACGTGCCCAAAGTGCTGGCCGCCTATGACCTTGCGCGCGGACTGTGCAAGACACGGCCGCAATTCATTTCGGACGGCTGCGCGCTGAACTTGGCCTTTGCCGAATAAAAAAAGGGCGGCGCCAAATGCTGGCACCGCCCCTTCTTGATCTGAATATCAGACTCTTGTCAGACGATGGTCGCCTCGGTTGCGGCGCGCAGCTCGTCCTCTGTGACGCCGTCTGCGACCTCAACAATCTTTAGGCCACCCTCCACTACATCCAGAACGCCGAGATTAGTGATGATCCGATCCACCACGCCCGTGCCGGTTAGCGGAAGTGTGCAAGATTTCAGCAATTTGCTGTCGCCATGCTTGCTGGTGTGGTCCATCACGACGATTACCCGGCCCACGCCCGCGACCAGATCCATCGCGCCGCCCATACCCTTGACCAGCTTGCCGGGAATCATCCAGTTCGCCAGATCACCGTTCTCGGCCACTTCCATAGCGCCCAAGATCGCCGCCGCGATTTTGCCACCGCGGATCATGCCGAAGCTGGTCGCGCTATCGAAATAGGCTGTTCGGTTCAACTCGGTGATCGTCTGTTTGCCAGCGTTAATCAGATCGGCGTCTTCTTCGCCCTCATAGGGAAAGGCGCCCATGCCCAGCATACCGTTTTCGGATTGCAGCGTGATTTCCTTGTCGCCTACGTAGTTCGCCACAAGCGTCGGAATGCCGATGCCAAGGTTGACATACATACCGTCTTCCAGCTCCTGCGAGGCGCGCTCGGCCATTTGGTTACGGTCCCAGGGCATTATGCGTCCTCCCTTTTGCGCGTGGTGCGTTGCTCAATCCGTTTTTCGTGATCGCCTTGGATCAGGCGGTGAACGTAGATACCGGGCAGGTGGATGTTATCGGGGTCCAGCGAGCCACGCGGCACAATCTCCTCGACTTCGGCAACGCAGACCTTACCGCACATCGCAGCAGGCGGGTTGAAGTTGCGCGCGGTCTTGCGAAACACCAGATTGCCGGTGTCATCGGCCTTCCACGCCTTGACGATGGACATGTCTGCGACGATTCCGCGTTCGAGAATATAGGTCTCGCCGTCGAAATCCTTGTGCTCCTTACCTTCGGCGACTTGCGTGCCGACGCCGGTTTTGGTGTAAAAACCGGGGATGCCTGCACCGCCAGCGCGCATACGCTCGGCCAGCGTGCCTTGGGGATTGAATTCGATCTCAAGCTCGCCCGCCAGATACTGGCGCATAAATTCGGCATTCTCGCCCACGTAAGAGCTGAGCATTTTTCGCACTTGGCGCGTCTGTAGCAGAATTCCGATGCCGAAATCGTCTACACCCGCGTTGTTGCTGGCAAAGGTCAGATCCTTAACGCCATCTTCTTTGATTGCCTGAAGCAGCAGCTCTGGAATGCCGCACAGGCCAAAGCCGCCAGCGGCAATGGTCATGCCGTCGAACAGCAGCCCATCCAGCGCATCGGCAGCGTTTGCATACACTTTTTTCATGAAAAACCCCTATAGATCGGTAATCTAGTTTGTGGGCAGCGGGGTATGAAGAGTCAATGCCGCCGCTGCCCAAACCGGACCGATGAGGGGGGTTATCAGCCGATACCGCAGATGCGGCGCCCGGCTGATTGGCACTTGGATGCCTCAGATAACGCGAACCTGCATTCCGATCGGCGTGATCGCAAACAGCTCCGCGATCTTTGGGTTATACAGACCGATACAGCCCGACGACGATTTACGCCCGATCTTGCGCGTGTCATGCGTGCCGTGGATCAGGTACGCGGGCCATGTAAGATACATCGCATGCGTGCCTAGCGGATTGTTTTCGCCAGCCGGCATGAAATCGGGCAGGGACGGATCACGCGCCCTCATGTTGGCAGTAGGCGTCCAGGTAGGACCTACCTTCTTGCGAACAATCTTGGTGTATCCGGTGCGCGTCAATTCGTCGGTCATGGGAACCGAACTGGGATATACGCGATAATCACTACCATCTGAATTCCAGTAGTGCAGGGCGCGCGATCCGGTATCGCAAACGATGGCGCCACTGCCCAGACGGTCGAAGTGGTCTTGCCAATTCTGCACGATGAAACTGGACGAGTTGCGGCGTGCGCCAGCTAGGTCCTGCGCCTGCAAGATACCAGGCGTCGCCAAAGTGGTCAGCGCGGCGGCCCCACCGATCAATGCGGCGCGTCTGTTTAGTCTAATATCTGTCATCGCTATGGTCCTCTCATTCTCTATGGCGGAATCTTGCGCCGCCATTCTCTTACATGGTGCCTGAGCGCGCCCAGTGCCAATAACAATGACGTGTATCATGGCTGGTATGCGCCGCGTGCATAGCTTGATTGATGTTCGCGCACACCCTCAAATCACGCCTCCCGGGCAGGCCTTTTCTCGGTTGGCTTCTTCGCAGGTGCCTTTTTCGCCGCTGGCTTTTTAGCTGCCGCTTTTTTAGGGGCAGCTTTCTTTTTGGCGGGTGCTTTCTTGGCAGGCGCTTTTTTACCCTTGCCTGATTTTGCGGCCTTTTCAGCGATCAACTCGACAGCCATCGCGATGGTCACGTCGCCCGGTTCGGTTCCTTTAGGTAGCGTCGCGTTGACCTTTTCCCACTTAATATACGGGCCATAGCGGCCGTCCATTATATTCATCAGGCCGCCACTGCCGGGATGTTCGCCCAACTCTTTCAGCGGCGCGGCGGCAGTACGACCACCGCCCCGGCTGGCCAATTTCAGCGCCAGCACTTCGACGGCGCGATTCATGCCGATAGTGAAAACCTCGTCAACTTCCTTGAGATTGGCGTAAAGCTTGCCGTGCTTGACGAACGGGCCATAGCGGCCAATGCCTGCCTCAATTGGCTCGCCATCATCGGGATGCGGGCCCACCTCGCGCGGCAGGCTGAGCAGTGTGAGCGCCTTTTCCAGATCCATCGCTTCGGTCGTCCAGCCCTTTGGCAGGGACGAACGCGGCGGCTTCTTGTTCTCTTCGGTCGCCTCGCCGCGCTGAACATAGGGGCCAAACCGGCCGGATCGCAGGCTGATCTCGTCGCCTTGGTCCTCGCCCAGCACGCGATCGCCACCCTCGGCAGCATCGCCGCCGATGGGCCGGGTATAGCGGCACTCAGGATAGCGCCCGCATCCGACAAATCCGCCGGATTTCGACGTCTTGAGATGCAACTGCCCCTCACCGCATAGCGGGCAGGCACGCGGATCGCTCCCATCTTCGCGCGGCGGATAAAGCGTGGGCGCCAGCGCGGCATCGAGCACATCCAAGACCTCGGCGATGCGGAGCTCTGACGTCTCAGCGATAGCGACCGAAAAATCACGCCAGAAGCGTGTCAGGATATCCTTCCAATCGGCATTGCCGGCGCTGACATGGTCCAGCTCTTCTTCCAGGTTCGCGGTAAATTCGTAGCCAACATACTGCTTAAAGAAGTTCAGCAGAAAGATCGTGACGATGCGGCCCTTGTCATCGGGGATCAGTCGATTGCCGTCCTTGTGCACATATTCGCGGTCCTGGATCGTGGTCACGATGCTGGCATACGTCGACGGGCGCCCGATCCCCAGCTCCTCCATTCGTTTGACCAGCGTTGCCTCAGTATAACGCGGTGGCGGTTGAGTGTGCGATTGCAGGCCCAGCACCGCGGCGTTCTCTGCCAATATGGCCGCAGCGTGCTGCGCCATGCCACTGTCACTGCTTTCAATCACGCTTTCGGATTTGTCGGCCTTGGCGAACTGCTCCTTGAGGCCGGATTTGCCGAATGCCGCCTTATCACCCTCGGTGATCTGAGGCAGGCGCGCGTCGTCGCCATCGCCCTCGACGTCATCCCGGCCTTCCTCATAGATGCGCAGGAAGCCGTCGAACAAAACGACTTGGCCGGTCGCGCGCAGGCCGACTTGGCCGTCGTCCGAGCCGATGTCGACGGTGGTGCGCTCAAGTCGCGCGCCCTCCATTTGGCAGGCAAGCGTCCGTTTCCAGATCAAATCGTAGAGGCGGGCCTGATCGCGGTCAGTGATCTTCAGGGCGGCGGCATCCTTGCCCATTTCTGTGGGGCGAATGCACTCGTGCGCTTCCTGAGCGTTCTTTGCCTTATTCTTGTAGATGCGGGGGCTGGAGGGCACGTATTCCTTGCCATACCGCTCGGCGATCGCGTCGCGGGCGGCAGTCACCGCCTCGGGCGCCATATCAATGCCGTCGGTTCGCATGTACGTAATATGGCCGGCCTCATAAAGGCGCTGAGCCGCGCTCATCGTCTGGCGCGCGCCCATGCCGAACTTACGGCTGGCCTCTTGTTGCAAGGTCGAGGTCATAAAGGGTGCAGATGGATTACGGCTGGCCGGTTTTGCCTCTACCGAGGTGACTTTCAGCGCGCGGCTGGATACCGCCTGCACGGCCATTTCGGCCTGTGTCGCGTTCGAAAGGTCAAACTTGTCCAGCTTTTTACCCGCAAGTGTGGTCAGCCGTGCCTCGAATTCCTGCCCGCGGGGCGTGCTGAGCAACGCCTTGACGGTCCAGTATTCGCGCGGGTTGAAAGCCTCGATCTCCATCTCGCGTTCGACGATGAGGCGCAGGCAGACCGATTGCACGCGCCCCGCCGATTTCGCGCCGGGCAGCTTGCGCCACAGAACGGGGGACAGATTAAAACCCACCAGATAATCCAGCGCACGGCGTGCGAGATATGCCTCGACCAGCGGTGCGTCGACCTGACGGGGATTCGCCATCGCCTCGGTCACGGCCGACTTGGTGATCGCGTTGAAAACGACGCGGCTGACGGGGGTGTCTTTGTTGATGGCTTTGCGCTTGCGCAGCGCTTCCTCAAGGTGCCAGCTGATCGCCTCGCCCTCGCGGTCGGGGTCGGTCGCGAGGATCAATGAGTTGTCTTCGGCCAGCGCATCGGCGATTGCCTTGACGTGCTTGCGGCTGTCGACACCAATCTCCCACTTCATGTCAAAACCGTTGTCTGGATCGACCGAGCCGTCCTTGGGCGGCAGATCCCGCACATGCCCGTAGGACGCCAGAACGGTGAAGCCGGGGCCAAGATACTTCTCGATTGTCTTGGCTTTGGCCGGGGATTCGACGACGACGACGGGCATAAAATTCTTCTCCACTCGGAACGGCGCTTATGGCGGCGCAACATGTGGTGGCGCAAGGGTGATTGTCAATGAGGCCCTATTTGAGGCATGAACGTGCGCCTAATCGGCCAGCGACAGCAGCCCGCCGGCCTGCCTGCGGATGCGTCCGTCGAGCTCCAGATCGATAAGGGCGGGGGCCACGGCGCGGGCAGGGGCGGCTAGGTCGCGGATCAATTGATCCTCGGCGAGCGGCGATGGACCCAGCCGATTGAGGATGCGGCTGTGCAGGTCCGCCGTCTCGCCAAGGGTGCGCTGCTGGGGCGGGGCAAGCGGTATCGCCTCCAATGCAAGCGCCTCTTGCGACGGTGCCGTCTCTGGCAATGCTTCGATTACGTCGGCGGCGCTGCGCACCAGTCGCGCGCCATCGCGGATCAACATATTGCACCCGGCGGCGCGGGCGTCGAACGGATGCCCCGGCACTGCCAGCACTTCGCGCCCCTGATCCAGCGCATTGCGCGCTGTGATAAGCGAGCCGGATTTTGCCGCCGCCTCAACCACCACGACGGCGCCGGCCAGCCCGCTGATGATGCGATTGCGGCGCGGGAAATGACGCGCTTGCGGAACTGTGCCCATTGGCATCTCCGACAGGCGCAAACCGCTGCGCAATATATCCTGCGCCAGTTGCGTGTTTTCGGCAGGATACATCACGTCAACGCCGCCAGCCATGACGGCGATGGTGCCACCCTCAAGCGATGCGGTATGCGCGGCAGTATCGACCCCGCGCGCAAGGCCGGACGTGATGACGTATCCATCCTTCGACAGATCACTCGCCAGCGCGCGCGCCATGCGTGTGCCCAGTGACGACGCATTGCGAGCGCCCACCATTGCGATCTTTGGGCGCGCCAGTGCGCCGATTTCGCCCATCGCCCACAGGATCGGCGGCGGATCGGGGATATCACGCAGCGCGGCAGGATAGAGGGGGTCGGTGACGCAAATCATTTGCGCCCCGGCCATTCTTGCGGCGCGCATTTCGGCCAACACGACGCCCTCGGGGCAGGTGGCGTATTTGTCGATGCCCGCAGCACTCGCCACACCGGGCAGGGCGGCTAGGGCGGCCTGCGCGCTGCCATGTTCGGCCAGCAAGCGATAAAAAGTAGCGACGCCGACGCGCCGCGATCGCAAGAGACGAAGCCACGATACCCGATCATCTTCCGTGGTGGGTGGGAGTGGGGGGTGAGTGGAAGGATGTGTTTCCTCGGACATCGTGGCTCCATCTGCTTGCAGAATCAGGTGTAGCGCACGGGTGGTTAACAGCTGGTAAACCATGTCCCCAAAACAGCCAGAGGGCACAGAACATGCGGCGTTTACGAGTATTATCGCCCAAAACTGGATATAAGCCGCAGGCGCCTCGCCCTATTATCCGCCCGCTCCGCCCACTGTCAGACCGCCGATCATCAGCGTCGGCTGCCCCACGCCCACTGGCACCCACTGGCCCGCCTTGCCGCAATTTCCCATGCCGGGGTCCAGCGCCATGTCGTTGCCCAGTGCGCGAATCTGCTGCAATGCAGTAGCGCCGTCGCCGATCAGCGTTGCGCCTTTGACCGGCGCGCCGACCACGCCGTTTTGGACGCGATACGCCTCGGTGCAGGAAAACACGAATTTGCCGTTGGTGATATCGACCTGCCCGCCGCCGAAACCAACGGCATAGATGCCATCCTTGAGACTGGCCACGATATCGCCGGGCGCAGTGTCGCCGCCCAGCATGTAGGTATTGGTCATACGCGGCATCGGCACGTGGGCATAGCTTTCGCGGCGGCCATTCCCCGTGGCCTCAGCGCCCATCAGGCGCGCATTCTGGCGGTCCTGCATATAGCCCACTAGTATGCCGTCGTCGATCAGAACGTTACGGCGCGATGGCGTGCCCTCGTCGTCGATGGTGATGCTGCCGCGCCGATCGGGGACAGTGCCGTCGTCCAGCACTGTTACGCCCTTGGAGGCGATACGCTGGCCCATCAGGCCCGCAAAGGCGGACGCACCCTTGCGATTAAAATCGCCCTCAAGCCCGTGACCGATCGCCTCATGTAGCAGGATGCCAGGCCAGCCGGGGCCTAGAACGACGTCCATCACGCCCGCAGGGGCCGGAACAGCGGCAAGGTTTACGGTGGCGACGCGCAGCGCTTCGCGTGCTTTGGCCTGCCAGTCGGCCGGATCGAGCAGACCGTCTAGGCCGACACGCCCGCCACCCCCTGCAGTACCGGATTCGCGGCGCCCGTCTTGCTCCACTATGATGGAAACATTGACGCGGGTCATCGGGCGCACGTCGCGCAGGTGGGTGCCATCGGGGCGCAGAATCTCAATTTCCTGACACGAGGCAGCGATTACCGCCGACACCTGAACAACGCGGGCATCCAGATCGCGCGCAAACGCGTCGATCTCGCGCAGCGTCTCAATCTTGACTGGAAAGCTGGCGCCGTTGATGGGGTCGTCATCTGTATAAAGCCGCGTGTTCGTTGCCTTAGGGCCGGCGGCCATCACGCCGCCCCCATCGCCGACGGCCAGACGCGCGGTATCGACCGCGCGGCTCAGCGCCGCCTCGGTAATGTCCGAGCCATGGGCGTATCCCACAGCCTCATCGCGCACGGCGCGAAGGCCGAATCCCTCGCCTGCATCGTAGCTGGCGGTCTTGATCCGGCCATCGTCGAACACCAAAGCCTCGCTGCGGGCGCGCTCTAGGAATAATTCGCCATCATCGGCGCCTGCTGTGGCGCGGCGCAGATGGGCGAGGGCGGCGTCCTTGTCCAGGTTATCGTCGAACGGACGAAAGAGGGCGTCTGGCATGGCTGGCATCCTTAAATGATTGGCCCGAAAGCGCGGCAACAGCCAAAGCGTGGGCGGCATTTTGATCCTGCCGCAGAGGGCGACCGGACGACTTTACTATCTATATGGTGCTGGCAGGTGGCGCTTTTCGATCTAAATCGTGTGAAGCGTCCGATTGCCGCAACCGTCATTCTTGTCTCAGGACACAATATATGTTTTTAACGGGCGCAGATACAACGGGGCGCGCCCCTTCGTGACGGCGTGCCGCCCTCTCGCGTGACGATATATCCGCTTCAACCGATCAAGGTGCCATATGCGATACATTTCCACTCTGCTGGCCGCGATGGCGGCATTTACCGCCTTTCCCGCGCTGGCGCAGGACAAGTTAGAGATCGTGGGCAAACCTACGCCGGGCGGCATAGGCTTTCAGCCTGCAGCGACAGAGCTGGCCAGCGATCTTCACTGGCTGGACGGTATGGTGCTGATCATCATCGCGCTCATCACTGTCCTCGTTACAGGGTTGCTGATCTATGCGATGATCCGTTTCAACCGCAAGTCTAACCCCAACCCGGCCAAATTCACCCACAACTCCCCGGTCGAGGTGGCGTGGACAATCGTCCCGATCCTGATTCTCGTCTTTATCGGTGCCTTCTCGCTGCCGGTTCTATTCAAGCAGCAGGAAATCCCTGAGGCGGACATCAATATCAAGGTGACCGGATACCAGTGGTACTGGGGTTACGAGTATACGGACCATGAATTCGGCTTTGAGAGCTTCATGATTGGCGAAGGCAAGGTCCTGAACGACGAAGTGATCGCCGAATTGGAAGAGGCTGGCTATAGCCGCGACGAGTTCAAGCTGGCCACCGATACCGCCGTTGTCGTGCCAATCGGCAAGACTATCGTGATGCAGGTCACTGGCGCGGACGTGATCCACAGCTGGACCATTCCGGCATTCGGCGTAAAGCAGGACGCTGTTCCAGGCCGCCTCGCGCAGCTTTGGTTCAAGGCCGAGCGTGAGGGCATCTATTTTGGCCAGTGCAGCGAACTCTGCGGCAAGGATCACGCCTTTATGCCGATCACAGTCAAGGTCGTCAGCCAAGAGGCCTATGACGAATGGCTGAAGGGTGCGATCGAAGAGTACGCCAGCCTGCCTGTGCAGGACGCCTACAAGGTCGCGTCGGCGCAGTAATACGTCCCGACGGGTCTTTTTCCACTGCCTGCCCCGATGCCCTCGGGGCGGGCAGACGCCATAGGGTCCATTTGAGCAGGGCGCGCCCTAGTGCCGCCCGTCACCGGAGTTCGATATGAGCGACGCAAGCTTTGACACCAGCGCAAACAAGGTCGGGTCTGCACAGCCGCAGGACGCCGAGTTCTCGCATTTCTTCGCGCTGCTAAAGCCGCGCGTCATGTCGCTGGTGGTCTTTACCGCGCTTGTTGGCTTGTTGGCCGCGCCGGTGTCCGTTCACCCAATCGTCGGTTTCACGGCAATCTTGTTCATCGCCATCGGCGGCGGCGCGTCGGGCGCGCTGAATATGTGGTGGGACGCCGATATCGACCGCATTATGAAACGCACCAAAGGCAGGCCCATCCCCGCCGGCCTCATCACCGAAGGCGAAGCCTTTGGCTTTGGCATCGCGCTAGCAGGAATTTCGGTGATCATGCTGGGGCTTGCGACCAATCTGGTCGCTGCTGGCCTGCTGGCCTTCACCATCTTTTTTTACGTCGTAATCTACTCCATGTGGCTCAAGCGGTGGACCCCGCAGAACATCGTGATCGGCGGCGCCGCCGGCGCATTTCCCCCGATGATTGGCTGGGCGGCAGCAACGGGTAGCGTGTCTATCGAGTCGGTTCTGATGTTTGCGCTCATCTTTATGTGGACGCCGCCGCATTTCTGGGCGCTGGCCCTCTTTATGAAGTCGGACTATGACGAGGCGGGCGTGCCGATGCTGACCTCGACCCATGGCCGCCGCGTGACGCGCAATCATATCCTTGTCTACACGATCCTGCTGGTCCCGGTGTCCTTCGCACTTGCCTTCACGTCGATCGGTGGACCTGCCTACCTGATCGCCGCCGTGCTGCTGAACGCGCTCTTTCTGCGCGGTGCGTGGCGCATCTGGCGCCGGGATGAAGTCGCGGCGGACGCGGACGGATACGCCACCGAAAAGACGGTGTTCAAACACTCGCTCTACTATCTCTTTGGTCTTTTTGTCGCGATTCTGATCGACGCCTGCCTGCGCAGTTATGACCTGCTTGGCGCTGGTCCGTTTGGCGTCTCGGGGCTCTGATGGCATTCTTTCGCAAAAACCACGAAATTCACACGCGCCGCTTTAGCCGCAACATGGGCCTAGGCTTGGTGCTGGCAGCATTTGTCGCATTGGTTTTCGGTCTGACCATCGCCAAAGTAAGCCAGGATGAGTTTGCAATTCCCGATACTGCAAAGGGGGCTGGCTATGGCGAAAATGACTGACACTAAAAAGACAGTGATCCAGTTGAGCTGTGTCGTCGTGACGATGGGCGCGCTCGCTTGGGCCTCTGTCCCGTTCTACAACTGGTTCTGCCGGGTAACAGGCTTTGGCGGTGTGACGGGCGTGGCCCAAGGGGATTCGGACGTCATCTTGGACAAAATGATCAAGGTACGTTTTGACGGCAGCCTTGATCGCGGCATGCCGTGGGAATTCAAACCGATGCAGCGCGAAATGGAGCTACGCATCGGAGAGACCGGCCTTGCCTTTTTCGAGGCATACAACCCTACCGATCACCCTATCGCCGGGCAGGCTGCCTACAACGTAACGCCCTATGAGGCTGGCGGTTTCTTTGAAAAGATCGAGTGTTTTTGCTTTACCGAGCAGGTGCTGCAACCGGGCGAGCGGGTAGAGATGCCAGTGACATTTTATGTCGATCCCGAGATTGTCAGCGATCGCGATGCGAAATACACCCACACGATCACGCTGTCCTACACATTCTACGAGATCGACCTGCCTGATCAGCAAGCCGCACTTGCACCAGACGCTGAAACGGTTAGAACCGTAAATTAACGCGTTTCGGGCTATCCTCGGTAAGAGGTGGCCGGAAATTCAGCGAGATAAGGGGGCAGCGCAGAGTGGCGCAGCGCCCGAACTGTCGCAAAACGCTTAAAGCCCGTCGATGAGGGAACCTGACATGGCACATGAAAAGAACCACGACTATCACATCCTGACCCCGTCGCTCTGGCCACTTTTGGGTGCGATAGCAGCATTTGTCATGCTTTTTGGCGCCGTCCTGTGGATGTCGCCGCATGTTGAGGCAAACCAGCCTTGGGTCTTTCTGATCGGCTTTGTCGGCGTTCTCTATACGATGTACGGCTGGTGGGCCGAAACAGTGGCCGAAAATCAGGCTGGCGATCATACGCCGGTCGTGCGGATTGGTCTGCGCTACGGCTTCATTATGTTCATCATGTCCGAAGTCATGTTCTTTGCCGCTTGGTTCTGGAGCTTTTTCAAGCATGCACTCTACCCGATGGGCGAACTGTCCCCCGGCATTGACGGCGTTTGGCCGCCTGTCGGGATCGAGACATTCGATCCGTGGCACCTGCCGCTGATCAACACCCTTATCTTGCTATGCTCGGGCGCCGCCGCGACTTGGGCGCACCATGCATTGGTGCACGAGAATAACCGCGAAGACATGAAAAAGGGTCTGGCGATTGCTGTTGTGCTGGGCATTTTGTTCACCGGCTTTCAGATGTACGAATATAGCCATGCGGCCTTCGGATTTTCCGGTAACATCTATGGCGCCAACTTCTTCATGGCGACAGGCTTCCACGGCTTTCACGTAGTCATCGGGACGATCTTTTTATTCATCTGCTTGCTGCGCACGATGCGCGGCCACTTCACCCCCGACAACCATATCGGATTCGAGGCGGCAGCTTGGTACTGGCACTTTGTCGACGTAGTTTGGCTGTTCCTCTTTGCGTCGATCTACATCTGGGGCTCATAAGGCTTCTTTGCTAAGATCAGATGCGCTTCGCGCGAGGATATTTTTAGCAAAAAGAAAGTGCGGGAGGGAAATACCTCTCGCATTTTTGCCTTGAAGGATGAGAGTTCATGCGGCGGCTGGTAGTGCCTTTGCTGTTTGGTTTGCTGGGCGCGGGCGTGCTGATATCGCTTGGCGTGTGGCAGCTACAACGCCTCACGTGGAAGCAAGCCGTGCTGGCCCAGATTGACGCGCGCGTATCTGCTGCGCCTGTGGCTGTCCCGGCCAGACCCGATCCAGAGGGCGACAAATACTTGCCCGTTACGGCAAATGGCGTGCTGGGCGCGCCTCAACTTTTCGTCCTCGTCGGGGCCAAGGAGTTGGGCGCCGGATATCGCTTGATCCAACCGTTTAAGATCGGCGGCCGCCGGATTATGGTGGATCGCGGCTTTGTCCCGCTTGAGGCCAAGGATGCGCCGCACAGCACCGGACCCGCGCACCTGATTGGCAATCTGCATTGGCCGGACGAGGTGGACGGCTACACACCCGCGCCGGATACTGAACGCGACATTTGGTTTGCCCGCGATGTCCCTGCGATGGCCGAAGCGCTAAACACTGAGCCTGTCCTGCTGATCGTTCGGCAGCAAATTAGCGGGCCGGGCGAGGATATTACCGCATTGCCGGTGGACACGGCTTCGATTTCGAACAATCACATGCAGTACGCGGTGACTTGGTTTTCACTTGCCGTCATCTGGCTGACGATGACCGGATATCTGATCTGGCGCATGACACGGGCCCCGCGTGGCCGCGATCTGAAAGGTGAGACATGAAATATGTATCGACGCGGGGGAGGGCCCCGGTACTGACATTTGAAGAGGCGATGCTGACCGGCCTCGCGCGCGATGGGGGGCTCTATTTACCCGAAACGATCCCGCAGATGGCGCATGCCGAAATCGCCGCGCTGGCGGGGATCAGCTATGAAGAGGCCGCCTTCCGCGTAATGCGCCCCTTTATCGGCGACGCGTTCACCGACGCCGAATTCGAAGATATCATCGCGCGCGCCTATGCCGGTTTTGCACATGCGGCCCGCGCACCACTCGTGCAACTGGCCTCTGGGCATCACCTGCTAGAGCTGTTCCACGGCCCCACGCTGGCGTTCAAGGATTTTGCGATGCAGCTGATCGGCCAGCTGTTTGAGGCATCGCTCAAGCGCAGCGGCCAGCGCGTTTGCATCGTCGGCGCGACCAGCGGCGACACGGGATCCGCAGCAATCGACGCGTTTCGCGGGCTGGATATGGTGGACGTGTTCATTCTCTATCCCAATGGCCGCGTGAGCGAGGTGCAGCGCCGACAGATGAGTACGGCGACCGAAAGCAATGTCCACGCCCTCGCAATGACTGGGCATTTCGACGACTGCCAAGCCCGCGTCAAAGATATGTTCAACGATTTCGCGTTCCGTGACGAGGTGGGTCTCGCCGGGGTTAACAGCATCAACTGGGCGCGTGTGCTGGCGCAGGTCGTCTATTTCTTTACGTCTGCCGTGGCGCTGGGCGCGCCGCATCGCAAGGTTAGCTTTACCGTGCCGACGGGCAATTTCGGCGATGTCTTTGCGGGTTATATCGCGCGCCGCATGGGCCTGCCGATTGACCGATTGGTTGTCGCGACGAACCAGAACGACATCCTGCATCGTTGCCTCAGCGGCGATGGCTATGTTCCAGACGGCGTAATTCCGTCGATCAGCCCGTCAATGGATATTCAAGTATCGTCCAACTTTGAACGCGCGCTTTTTGAGGCATACGGCCGCGACGCGGGCGCCACGGCGCAGTTGATGGACGAGTTGAAAGCAGGCGGCTTTGCCGTCAGCCAAGGCGCGCTGGAGGCGCTGCGCGAAAGTTTTGACTCAGGCCGCTGCGACGAAGAACAGACCCGCGCCACCATCCGGCGCACATGGAACGAGACAGGCGAACTGCTCTGCCCGCATAGTGCCGTAGGCGTTCACGTCGCCGAAGAGCATCTGACACCCGATGTTCCGATGATCACGCTAGCCACAGCGCACCCCGCCAAATTCCCCGCAGCGGTCGAGGAGGCCAGCGGCCAGCACCCCCCCTTGCCCCCGCATATGGCGGACCTGTATGAGCGCGAGGAACGAATTACCGAGGTAGACAATGACCTCGGCGCGATCGAAGCATTAATAAAAGAACGGACTCTGCATTGAGCGTAAATCTTACGACACTATCCAACGGATTTCGCATCGTGACTGAGTCGATGCCGGGGCTGGAATCTGCGGCCATCGGGGTGTGGGTTCTGGCTGGCGCGCGAGACGAGTTGCCACAGCAAAACGGCATCGCGCATTTTCTAGAGCATATGGCGTTCAAGGGGACGGGGCGGCGCAATGCCCTGCAGATCGCTGAGGCGATTGAGGATGTGGGCGGCTATATAAACGCCTATACCAGCCGCGAAGTTACCGCATATTACGCGCGCGTATTAAAAGACGACGTGCCTCTGGCGCTGGATGTCGTGGCCGATATTCTGCGCAATTCGATCTTTGATTTGTCCGAGATCGAAACGGAGCGCGGCGTGATCTTGCAAGAGATCGGTCAGGCGCTGGATACGCCTGACGACATTATCTTCGACTGGTTGCAGGAAAAGGCGTATCCAGATCATCCCCTCGGGCGCGCCATTCTGGGCCAGCAAGAGGGCGTCGCGCGTTTCAGCCGCGATGATCTGACCGGCTTTGTCGATCAGCATTACCGTCCCGGCCAAATGGTGCTGTCGGCGGCGGGCGCTGTCGATCACGACGCGCTGGTCAAGGCAGCCGAGCAAATGTTTGGCGATATGCCCGCCGGTAATGCCCCGATCGCGCCGCGCGCTCAGTTTCGCGGCGGCGAGAGCCGGACGATCAAGACGCTTGAGCAGGCGCATATGGCGCTCGCGTTCGAATCGCCTGACTACGGCGATCCGGCGATTCACGCGGCCCAAATTTATGCGACCGCGCTTGGCGGCAGTATGTCATCCCGCCTCTTTCAAGAGATTCGCGAGAAGAGGGGGCTTTGCTATACGATCTACGCGCAGGCCGGCGCTTATGCCGATACCGGGATGATGACCATCTATGCGGGCACGTCCGGTGATTCCATGGCCGGCCTTGCCGAAATCACCATCGACGAGATGAAGCGCGCCGCGAGCGACATGCGCCCTGACGAAATTGAGCGCGCCCGCGCCCAGATGAAAGCGGGCCTGCTGATGGGACTGGAAAGCCCCAGCAACCGGGCCGAGCGGCTGGCGCGCATGATCCAGATCTGGGGCCGCGTGCCCGGGCTGGAGGAGGTTGTCGAAAAGATCGACGCAGTGACGCTGGCCGACGTGCGCAATCTGGCCGAGAAGACGGCGGCAGAGGCACCGGCCGCGCTGGCGCTATACGGTCCGGTTCAGGATGCCCCGACGCTGGAGGCACTTCAGATTCGGCGCGCCGCGTGATGCTGCTGCCGCGGCGCAAGGTCCGTATCGAGACGGAGCGGATGAGCCTGCGCCAGCCGGTGATGACCGATTTCCGCGATTGGGCGCATCTGCGCCGGACCTCGGCGGATTTCCTCACCCCGTGGGAGCCGACATGGGCCGACGATCACCTGTCGCGCAAGGGTTTTACCAACCGCGTTTACTGGGCGCAGCGCAGTATTAATGCCGGCACCGCGCTGCCGCTGTTTCTGATCCGCCGCGAGGATGACCGCCTGCTCGGTGCAATCACGATGGACAATGTTCGGCGCGGGCCTAGTCAGTCGGGTACACTGGGCTACTGGATCGGTGAAAACCATGCACGCCAGGGCTATATGCGCGAGGCGATCCCGGCGATGGTGCACTACGCCTTTGACCGCTTGGATCTGAGCCGGATTGAGGCAGCCTGCCTGCCGTCCAACACCGCGTCGCGCGGATTGCTGGAAAAATGCGGCTTTAAATACGAGGGTGTCGCGCAGAGCTATCTCCAGATTGAGGGGCGCTGGCGCACGCATGTTCTATACGCGGCTTTGCGCCATGACCGGCGCGGTCGCAGTGATGCTGGGCTATAGCCGCAACAAACGCTGCGACTGATGCAACGCCTTGATTTGCCCATATGCGCGGGCGGCCAACGGCGCTAGGCTCGGCTTATGACCCAAAAAGCATCCAATTCTGACTTTCTTGAGCGCCTGAAATCCGCGCTGCCTGCACCCGCCCTGCGCGACATTGCGCCCCACTATCTGGAGGAGCCGCGCGGACGTTGGCAAGGCCACGCCTGCGCCGTCATTGCGCCCGCCACGGTTGAGGAGGCAGCAGCAGCGATTCGGCTGGCCGCCGATGCCGGTGTGCCGGTCATTCCCTATGGCGGCGGCACCGGGCTGGTCGGCGGGCAGGTCGCAAGTGGCGGCCTCGCGCCGCTGGTCATCAGCCTTGAGCGGATGACGCGTGTGCGCGAAATCTATCCCGACGAGAATGTGATGATCGTCGAGGCTGGCGCGATCCTGTCGGATGTGCATGACGCCGCAGAGGCGGTGGACCGCCTTTTTCCGCTGAGTATCGCGGCCAAAGGCAGTGCGCGCATTGGCGGGCTGTTGGCGACCAATGCGGGCGGCGTTAACGTGCTGCGCTATGGCAACGCGCGCGACCTATGTCTGGGGCTGGAGGCGGTTATGCCCGATGGCAGCATTTGGCATGGGCTGAAGCGGCTGCGTAAGGACAACACCGGATACGATCTGCGCAACTTGCTGATTGGTTCAGAGGGGACGCTGGCGCTGATCACCGCCGCGTCGCTGAAACTGGCGCCGCGCCCGGCGGGCGAGGGCACTGCGCTGATGGTGGTGGATGGCCCTGCCGCCGCGCTCAAGCTGCTGGCTATGGCCCGCGATCACATGGGCGAGGGCGTCAGCGCGTTCGAGTTGATGCACCGCCAATGCCTTAGTTTCCTGGCAGAGACGATGCCGCAGGTGCGCCAGCCCTTTACGGATTTTCCCGAATGGTTTGTGCTGGTCGACGTCGGCCTCGCGCGGGGGCTGGACCCGGCCGAGGCGCTGGAGGCGCTCTTTGGCGACGCGGCGGAGGCCGGGCTGGTCACGGATGGGCTGATCGCGCAGTCGGAAGGCCAGCGCGCCGAGTTCTGGAGCGTTCGCGAATCGGTGCCCGAAGCAAACCGCCATATCGGTGCCGTCAGTTCGCATGACGTGTCGCTACCGTTGGGCGCGGTGGCCGAATTTATCGAGCAGGCCGGACAGGCAATCGCCGCCTTGGGCGATTTCCGCATCAATTGCTTTGGGCATTTGGGTGACGGAAATCTGCACTATAACGTGTTCCCGGTGCCGGGCCGCCGCCGCGAGGATCACGAGGATCAGCGTGACGCAATCAAAAGGGCTGTGCACGATCTGGTGGATGCGATGGGCGGATCGGTCAGTGCAGAGCATGGCATTGGCCGGTTCAAGGTGGACGATCTGGAGCGGTATGGCGATCCTACCAAGCTGGCGGCGATGCGCGCTATCAAAGCGGCGTTGGACCCGCGCGGGATTATGAATCCTGGGGCGGTTCTAAAGATCTGAGGCACAAAAAAACAGGCCCTAAGGCCTGCTCTGCTTTGTTCAGCTTTAGACCGACTTACTGCCAGTCCACCTCGTTAAAGATCGCCTGCGCTTCTTTGGCATTTGCCGAAAAGGCCGAGGTTGGCGTCTGCGTGTCGGGAATAAAGAAGCCCAAACGCGCGGTATCGACATCGAGGCCGACACCCGGCACGGCAGGATACTCGTTATTCTGGTTGGCAAAGTGATGCTGCGCGAAGTCGCCGGTCAGGAATTCCAACAGCGTCTTTGCTTCTTCGGGGTGAGGGGCCGATTTGGCCATCGCGGCGGCGGTCAGATTGAGGTGCGCGCCGCGCCCGCTTTGATTGGGCCAGACCCAGCCAATATTGTCGATGCCCGCGGTCAGGCCCTCTACGTCTGAATCGAACCCGCGCAAGAAGTAATAGTGGTTGGCGACCGCGATATCGCACTCACCCGACACGATGCCCAGCAGTTGGTCAGTATCGCCGCCTTGGGGCGCGCGTGCCATGTTAGCGACCACGCCTGCGGCCCATTCCTTGGCCTCGACCGCGCCGTCCGCCTCGATAATCGAGGCCAACAACGATTGATTATAGACGTTGGAGGAAGAGCGTATGCAGATCTGGCCCTTGAATTTAGGATCTGCCAATTCCTCATAAGTGCGGGGCGGGTTTTCGACGCGGTCCTTGGCGTAGAAAATGATGCGCGCACGTTGGCTGACGCCGAACCACAGATCGTCAGGGTGGCGCAGATGCGCGGGCACAGCTTTGTCGATTACGGCCGAAGGATAGGCCTGCAGCACGCCTGCCTCTTCGGCGCGGGCCATCCGGCCGGCGTCCACGGTGATCAGCACGTCCGCGGGGCTGTTGTCGCCTTCTGCCTCCAGCCGCGCGATCAGCTCATCCGCCTTGCCCTCAATGCGGTTCACCTTGATGCCGGTTTCCTTTGTAAATTCGGCGTAAAGGGCATCGTCGCTATCGTAATGGCGAGAGGAGTAGACGTTAACCTCGGCGGCCATGGCCGCTGTGCCGATGGCCGCGAGTGCAGTAGCAGCGACCAGACGTGCAGCAGTTTTACGTATCATGCGAGTCATTCCTGTTTAATCTGACAAAATCTATCAGCATTACATCTATAATCCGACTAAAAGAGTCAAGTCCATTTGTCGACGTGTAATCCGCCATGCGTTCGGCTTGCGCCGGCGGCAAATCACGCCCATCCTGCGCCACAGGGCGCTGACGGTGCGCCGGGCGCAAAAGGGGGGACAGCGTGATGACATTTGCGGTACGGCAGGACGCGCTGGACATTCAGAACGAAATGCCATGGGACGCCCGCCAACGGCCCGAAACGGTGTACCAGATGCTACGCGACACAGCTCGCGCGCATCCCGCGCGCCCTGCGATCAGCTATCAGTTGACCGCTGGTGCGCGGGATCCGGCTCAGACGCTGAACTGGTCCGAATTTCATGCAGAGGTGTGCCGCGCCGCGAACCTTTTTCGCAGTCTGGGAATACAAGAGGGCGACGCAGTGGCACTGGTCCTACCGAACACCCTAGAGACGGCGACGGCGACACTCGGCGCGATGATCGCAGGTATCGTTGCGCCGATAAATCCATTGCTAGAGCCGGAGCAGATTGCAGCCCTTCTACGCGAGACGAAAGCGCGCGTCGTCGTGACGCTCAAGGCGTTTCCCAAGACCGACATCGCCGCCAAGACAGCCGAGGCCGTGCGCCATGCGCCGCGCGTGGGCACAGTGCTGGAGGTTGATCTAAACCACTATCTGCGCCCGCCGAAAAGCTGGATCGTCCCGTTCCTGAGGCCCAAGGATACCGGCATGCACCGCGCTGACGTGCTGAGTTTTGCGCGCGAGGTTGCGCTTCAGCCGGATACGCTCAGTTTTGACGACGGGGGCCGTGACCGCGTTGGCGCCTATTTTCACACCGGTGGCACCACGGGAATGCCAAAAATAGCGCAGCACCGTTATTCGGGCATGATTTATAACGGCTGGCTCGGCGACCGTTTGCTGTTTGATGCGATGGACGTAATCATGTGCCCATTGCCATTGTTCCACGTGTTTGCCTGCCATGTGGTGCTGATGTCGGCGCTGAAATCGGGCGCGCAAGTGATTCTGCCGACGCCCGCGGGCTATCGCGGCGAGGGAGTTGTCGCCAATTTCTGGAAGCTGTGCGAGCGCTGGGGTGTGACGTTTGTTATCACCGTGCCTACCGCCGTCGCCGCCCTGATGCAGTGCAAGGTGGACGCCGATATCAGCCGTGTAAAAAACGCGTTCTCCGGTAGCGCGCCGATGCCGCTGGAGCTGTTCAAGCGGTTCGAAAGCGCGACAGGGATGAGCGTGATCGAAGGCTATGGCCTGACCGAAGTGACGTGCCTCGTCGCGGTCAATCCGCCAGAGGGTACAAAAAAGGTCGGGTCGGTCGGAATACCGCTGCCATATACCGATGTGCGGATCATGCGTAGCACAGATGATGGCCCAGTGCCTTGCGGACCTGACGAGGTGGGCGAGATTTGTATCTCGAACCCTGGCGTGTGGCCCGGCAATACTTATACGAGCGCCGCTCGAAACCGCGATCTGTATAATGGCGATCACTTGCGCACCGGCGATCTGGGGCGGATCGACGAAGACGGATATCTGTGGATCACAGGCCGCGCGAAGGACCTTATCATTCGCGGCGGACATAACATTGACCCCGCCGATATAGAGGAGGCGCTGATGGCGCATCCCGCCGTTGCTGGCGCGGGTGCTATAGGCCAGCCTGATGCCCACGCGGGCGAGTTGCCATGCGCCTATGTGGAGCTGGTCGCGGGCGGCGAGGCCACGCCCGAGACGCTGCTCGAGCATTGCAAGCAGCGCGTGCGCGAACGCGCCGCCGTGCCGAAATATATCGAGATACTAGACGAGCTGCCAAAAACGGCAGTCGGAAAGGTATTTAAGCCCGCCTTGCGCAAGCTGGCCATCGCCCGCGTTTATGATGCGGCGCTAAAGAAAGAGGGCTGCGAGGCCCGGGTCACAGAGGTGATCGACGACAAGAAGCGCGGCCTCGTCGCCCTGCTGTCAGGCGGCAAGGACGATGCCCGCGTCGCGGCAGTGCTGGGCGAATTCACCCGGCCATGGGAATGGGCAGGCGACGCGGCAATATCGAACATCAAGGATGACAACCAATGAAGCAGCATAGTTTTCGCATCGCACCCAGCCCGGCGATGGAGCCGTCGGCCCTGACAGGCGCAGAGGCATTCACCACGCAAGATAAATCCGAGGGCAACCACACACATTTTGAGACGGCGGACGAGAGCATCTCGGTCGGGACATGGGAATGTGCCCCATGCCGCGAGGTGGTGGAATCGTGGCCGGTGCACGAGATGATGACCGTGGTTTCGGGTGCGGTCACTCTGACGCAAAAGGACGGCAGCAAGGAGACCTTTGGGCCGGGCGATACATTCTATATCGCCAAGGGCCAGCATGTCGTGTGGGAGATCACCGAAAAGCTGCGCAAGATGTATATGATTGTTAGCTAACGCGTGCGCCTGCGCCGGATTGCCCCCGCGCAGGCGCACTGCTGTCAGCCGACGTCTTTGTAGCTGACTTCAGGCGTATCCTTACCCGCCCTTTCGCGGCGCACGATCAGTCGGCTGAGGGCGTGAACATACGCCTTGGCCGATGCCACTACGGTATCGGTATCGGCCGATTGACCGGTTACGATCCGCCCGCCTTCCTCCATCCGGACGCTGACAGTGGCCTGCGCATCGGTGCCCTCTGTCACGGCGTGGACCTGATAAAGCTGCAGGCGTGCGTCATGCGGAAAGAGGTTCTTGACCGCGTTAAAGCAAGCATCGACCGGGCCATCGCCCGTCGCCTCGGTGCTGTGGGAGACGCCGTCAATCTCCATGGTCAAGGCAGCCGATTGCGGCCCCTCGGTGCCGCAGACAACGCGCAGCGATGTAATGACAAGGCGGCCTTCCTCCTCGGCGGCGTCGGTGGTGGCCAGCGCGATAAGGTCTTCGTCATATACCTCTTTCTTGCGGTCGGCCAACTCCTTGAACCGCACGAACACGTCGTTCAGTTGGTTGTCGGCCAACTCGTAGCCCAAATCCTTGAGCTTTGAGCGCAAGGCCGCGCGGCCCGAATGTTTGCCCATGACGATGTTCGTCTCAGTCAGGCCCACATCCTCGGGGCGCATGATCTCGAACGTCTCGGCGTTCTTTAGCATGCCGTCCTGATGGATGCCGCTTTCATGCGCAAACGCGTTTTTGCCCACGATCGCTTTGTTGAACTGCACGGCAAATCCGCTGACAGTCGCGACGCGGCGCGAGATATTCATCAGCTTGGTGGTGTCGACGCGGGTGGTGTAGGGCATGATATCGCCGCGCACCTTCATCGCCATCACGACCTCTTCCAGTGCGGTATTTCCCGCACGCTCGCCCAAGCCGTTGATCGTGCACTCGATCTGGCGCGCGCCACCATCCACGGCAGCGAGAGAGTTGGCCGTCGCCATGCCCAGATCGTTGTGGCAGTGCGTCGCAAATATGATCTCATCCGCGCCGGGCACCTCATTAATGAGGCGGCGGATCAGATCGGCGGATTCGGCCGGGGCAGTATAGCCGACCGTGTCGGGGATATTGACGGTGGTCGCGCCTGCCTTGATCGCGATTTCGACGGTGCGGGCCAGATAATCCCACTCGGTCCGGGTCGCATCCATTGGCGACCATTGCACGTTATCGCACAGGTTGCGGGCATGCGTGACCGTCTCGTGGATACGCTCGGCCATCTGGTCCTTGTCGAGGTTTGGGATCGCGCGGTGCAGAGGCGACGTGCCGATAAAGGTGTGGATGCGCGGCTGGCGCGCATGTTTCACCGCCTCCCAGCATCGGTCAATGTCGCGCAGGTTGGCGCGGGCAAGGCCGCAGATGACGGCATTTTGCGAACGTTTGGCGATCTCGGTAACGGCGCGAAAGTCGCCCTCGGAAGCGATGGGAAACCCCGCCTCGATGATGTCGACGCCCATCTCGTCCAGCAGTTGAGCAAGCTCCAGCTTTTCGGCGTGGGTCATTGTGGCGCCGGGCGATTGCTCGCCGTCGCGCAGGGTGGTGTCAAAAATATAGACGCGGTCTTTGCTGCTATCAGTCATGTGATTTTCCGTTCAAATATGGTCTTTGGCCGCCGCTGGGGCGCCGCTGTTTCCGGAGTTGGGCTCGCCTTTCGGCTCAATCAGCAGAACCTTCGCCTCATGGTCCGCACGCGGGCGGTGCGTGACACCGGCCGGCACGATCAGCAACTCGCCGGGGCCGAAGGTGACGGCGGGCGCGTCCTGATATTCCATAGTGACCTCGCCCGCTATGACGAGAAAGAAGTCGTCACTGTCGACATGGCTGTGAAAGGGGAATTCCCTCTGAAATTTCACGACCATGACGTCGTTGCCATTGTAGCTGGCCACGACCTTGGGGTCCCAATGGGTATCGAATTGCGCCAGTTTCTCGGCGAGGTTGATCTTGTGCATGAAGGTTGGTCCTGAGGCTGGTCCGGTGTGTGATTATCCGGCGCGCGATGGCACATCCTCTGAGCGTTCGCGCCGGACAGGCACGCTCAGAGGCGGGCTAGCAGCAGGAGGGCAGCACGCAGCGCACGGCGAGGGCCGTGTGCGACTGGTGTGATATGCTGCGCCGTTTTCATAAAGGCCACGTTACGCAAAGAGGGCTGCGATGAAAAGACGGTTTTTTCATTAGATGCCGTTGAAGCGGCGCGCCGGGCCTCTACCATTCCCGTTATGACACATAGATCCCTCATCATCGGCGCGTCTGGCGGCATCGGCAGCGCGATCACGGCAAAGCTAAAGGATAACGGCAGCGAAGTGACGACCCTGTCGCGCAGCGCGGATCGGCTGGACGTCACCGATGAGGCCAGCGTCGCGGAGGTACTCGGTAGAATAACAGGCGAGTATCACTTGATTTTCGTCGCGACTGGCGCGCTGGTAGTCGGCGGCGCCGAGCCGGAGAAGGCGCTGAAAGAAGTCACCGCGCAGTCGATGTCAGACCAGTTTGCCGTCAATTGCATCGGCCCGTCGCTAGTAATGAAACACGCGTTGCCGCTGTTGCCGCGCAAGGGGCCGTCGTGTTTTGCGGCGCTGTCGGCGCGTGTCGGGTCTATCGGTGATAACAAAATCGGCGGTTGGTATTCCTACCGCACTGCCAAGGCGGCGCTCAATCAGATGATTCACAGCGCCGCGATTGAGCTTAAGCGCACTCACCGCGAGGCAGTGTGCGTGGCTTTGCATCCCGGCACGGTCGCGACCGATTTCACCGCCAAATATGCTGGCCGCCACAAAACGGTAAAGCCGGATGAAGCGGCGCATAACCTGCTGTCTGTGCTTGAGGGACTAGGCCCGGACGATAGCGGCAAGTTGTATGACTGGCAGGGCGAACAGGTCCCGTGGTGATGCCGCGTCTGGTGCTCATCCTCGGCGATCAGCTCAGCGAGGATCTGAGCGCGCTGGCCAAGGCAGACAAAGCGCATGACATCGTCGTGATGGCCGAGGTCCAAGCCGAGACAGGCTATGTCCCGCACCATCCAAAGAAGATCGCGCTGGTGCTATCCGCGATGCGGCATTTTGCGGCTAGCCTAGAGGCCGATGGCTGGACGGTGGCATATTCCCGTCTGGACGATCCAGACAGTTCTGGCACGATTCCGGGTGAATTGCTGCGCCGGGCGGACGCGCATGGCGCGAGTGATGTCATCGTCACACGGCCCGGCGATTGGCGTCTGATTAAGGCGTTGGAGGATATTCCGCTAAAGGTGCAGCAGCTGCCAGACGACCGCTTTATCGCCTCGATGGCTGAGTTTGAGGGCTGGGCGGAGGGGCGCAAAGAGCTGCGAATGGAGTATTTCTATCGCCTGATGCGGCGCAAGACTGGCCTGATGATGGACGGCGATGACCCAGCGGGCGGCAAGTGGAATTTTGATCACGATAATCGAAAACCCGCCAAGGCCGATATGCTGCGCAGCGCACCGATGCAGTTCACTCCAGATGATGTCACCGAGGAAGTGCTTGCCCTGGTCGAGGCGCGCTTTTCGGATAATTTCGGCGTGCTTCGCCCGTTTCATTTTGCCGTCACGCGCGGTCAGGCCCTACGGGCACTGGATCATTTTGTGCGCTACCTTTTGGAGGGGTTCGGCGATTATCAGGACGCAATGCTGCGCGATGATCGGTTTTTGCACCACTCGCTGCTGTCGCCATATATCAATCTGGGCCTTCTTAACCCTCTGGAAGTGTGCCAGCGCATCGAGGCGGCGTGGCGTGAGGGCCATGTACCTATCAACGCTGCCGAAGGATTCATTCGACAGATCATCGGTTGGCGTGAATACATGCGCGGCATCTATTTTCGCGAGGGGCCGGACTATACCGGGCGAAATGCGCTGAGGCACGACCGTGCTCTGCCGTGGATGTATTGGGGCGGCGAGACGCAGATGAATTGCATGGCGCACAGCATTGGCCAGACGAAGGATGAGGCGTATGCCCACCACATCCAGCGCCTAATGGTGACGGGAAATTTTGCATTGCTGGCTGGGATCGCGCCGCACGAGGTGCATGAATGGTATCTGGCGGTCTATATCGACGCCTACGAATGGGTCGAGGCGCCAAATGTGATCGGGATGAGCCAATGGGCCGATGGCGGTATCATCGCATCAAAGCCGTATGTCAGTTCCGGTAATTATATCAACAACATGTCTGACTACTGCGGCGATTGCGCTTATTCGGTCAAGGACAAGACAGGCGAGAATTCTTGCCCTTTCAACACGCTCTACTGGCATTTTCTAGATCGTCATCGCGAGCGATTTGAGGGCAATCACCGGATGGGCATGATCTATCGCACATGGGACAAGATGGATGAAGCCCGGCGCGCCGAGGTGCTAGAGACGGCCAACAGTTTCCTTGACCGAATGGATGCAGGCGAGGTGGTCTAGCGCGCCAGCCACGCGGCCGCGCTGCGACCCGCATGCAATCCGGTGGCAAGGCACGCACTGATCAGATAGCCGCCGGTTGGCGCCTCCCAGTCCAGCATTTCACCTGCCGCAAACGTGCCCGGCCGCGATTTCAGCATCAGCGCATCGTCCAACGCATCTAGCCTGAGGCCGCCCGCGGTCGAGATGGCCTGATCGATCGGCAGGGGGCCTTGATGCGTGATTGGCAGCACTTTGATCAGTGGGGCCACATCGCCGGGAAGGGGACGTGCGAATTCCATCAGCAGCGCCTGCTTTTCCGGCGTCCATTTCAGCGCCTTGCGCAGATGATTTGCCATACTTTCCTTGCCGCGCGGACGGCTCAGACGCTTGCGCAACTCCTCCACGCTCAAATCTGGCATCAAATCCAGCGTCAGACGCGCGCCGCCGCGCATGGCGCGTGAGACCTCATATATGCCACCGCCCTCGATCCCGTCGCGGCTCAGCACGATCTCTCCTCGCGAGGTCTGGGTGCCAGCGTTCAGCGCGATCCCCTTGACCGGCGCGCCGAGGTGCCGCTGCATATGCGGCGACCAGTTAATCGCAAAGCCCATGTTTGCGGGCTGAAACGGTGTGACCTGATCCAAGAGCGGCGCGGCCCACGCACCGTCTGATCCCAGCCGCGCCCAACTGGCGCCGCCACAGGCCAGCACGGTGGCACGGGGTGCCAGATGCCGCACGCCTTCGGGCGTGCCGATCAAGACGCTGTCCCCTTCCCAGCCCTGCCAGCGCCAGCGCCGTTCGATCCGTACGCCCATCCCGTCCAGCCGCGCCAGCCATGCGCGCATCAGCGGTGACGCCTTCATCGCCTGCGGAAAAACGCGGCCAGTCGATCCGGTGAACAGCGGCTGGCCCAGACCCTGCGCCCACGCTTGGACCTCATCGGGGCCAAAGCCACGCAAGACTGGGTGCAGCCATTCGGCATCTGCGCCATAGGCGGCGAGAAAAACGTCGATATTTTCAGCCTTGGTCAGGTTCAGCCCGGACTTGCCCGCCATTAAAAACTTGCGCGCAGGCGACGGTTTAGCCTCGGCGATGGTAACTGCATTGCCTGCGGCGGCCAACGCCTCGGCTGCCATTAACCCGGCAGGGCCGGCGCCGATCACGAGTGCGGTAGGGGAATTTTCCATGAGTGGCCTCTTGCCTATGCGGGATGCCGTGCCATCCTCTTGGGCGTAAGTCGCCGGAGGATCAAGCAATAGAAGGCCCGCCCCCCATCTGCCCGATCTGCGAGCGGCCCATTCCCGCGGGCGCAAAGCAGAGCCTGCATCACCTGGTGCCCAAGCTAAAGGGCGGCAAAGGCGGGCCCGTTGTTCTGTTGCATCAGATCTGCCACAACGAGATTCACGCGGCGCTGACAGAGGCAGAACTGGCGCGCGACTATCACACGCCAGAGGCGCTGCGCGCGCATCCCCGGCTGGCCAAGTTCATCGCATGGGTTCGCAAAAGGCCGCCCACATTTCATTCAAAAACGCCCGCACGGCTACGCAAGCGAAAGTGATCTAGGCGCCTCGCACGGTATCGATCATCAACTGAACGTTGGCGGGATCTGCGTCTGGCGTGATGCCGTGGCCGAGGTTGAAGATATGCGGGCCACCGCGCAACGTGCGGACGATGTGCTGCGTCTCGGACACAAGCTCCTCGCCGCCCGTCACCATATGGCGCGAGGCCAGATTGCCCTGAACGCAGCCGCCGGGCTGGACATGCTTGGCCACCCAATCGGCCGTAACCGAATCGTCGACTGCGACGCAGTCTGCGCCCGTCGCCTCGTGAAACCCGATGTAATTGTCCCCCGCCTGACGCGGGAACGCGATGATGGGCGTCTCCGGGTGGCGCAATTTCAGCGCTGCGATAATCTGCCGCGTCGGCTCCAGCGCGTAGCGTTGAAAGTCCGGCCCTTTCAATGATCCGGCCCAGCTGTCGAATAGCTTAACCACCTCTGCGCCCGCGTCGATCTGGGCGCTGAGATATTCTATAGTCGCCTCTGTTATGCGCTCGATCAGCGCGTCAAAGACGGCTGGATGTGTCCCCTTCAGTGCGTGCGCTGGTCCTTGATCCGGCGTGCCTTTGCCCGCGATCATGTAGGTCGCAACGGTCCACGGCGCACCGGCAAATCCGATCAGCGTCGTCTCTTTTGGCAATTCCTGCCGCAGGTTGCGCACGGTTTGATAGATCGGTGACAGCGTCTCGTGAATGTCATCTACGCTGCGCAATTGCGCCAACTCAGCCTCGCCGGTGATGGTCGACAGGCGCGGCCCCTCGCCGGTGACGAACCACAGATCAGCCCCCAGCGCCTGAGGCACCAGCAAGATATCAGCAAAGAGAATTGCACCGTCAAAGCCAAAGCGCCGGATCGGTTGCAGCGTCACTTCGGTCGCCAATTCCGGGTTATAGCACAGCGACAGGAAATCGCCGGCCTTGGCGCGCGTGGCCTTATATTCAGGCAGGTAGCGGCCGGCCTGGCGCATCATCCAGATCGGCGGGGTTGCCTGCTCCTCGCCCGCCAATGCGCGCAGGATCGTTTTGTCTGATGTCGGGTTGGCCATGATGCGTCCTCTCGGTTTGCGGCGGTGGTCGCGCCGCAGGCGCGCGATGTCAAGTCGTCCGGCGCGGTAGAAGTCAAGCGCGGCATCCCTTGCCCTGCGCCCCTCGCACAATTAAACCGCCTCCATGACATTGCAATTACCCACCCCAATGGCCCCGTTGAAACTGGGCACGCGCGGCTCTCCGCTGGCGCTTGCGCAGGCGAATGAGACGCGCGCGCGCCTGGCAAAGGCGTTCGACCTGCCGTTCGAGGCGTTCGAGATCGTGGCGATCAAGACGACGGGCGATCGTATCATTGACCGCCCGCTCAAGGATATCGGCGGCAAAGGGCTGTTTACCCGCGAGATTGAGGATGCGCTGCTGTCGGGCGATATCGACATCGCGATTCATTCGATGAAGGATATGCCAACCCTGCAACCGGGTGGCCTGCTGCTGGACACCTATCTGCCGCGCGAGGACGTGCGTGATGGGTTCGTGTCGCCAGTCTACGCAGCGCTGGCTGATTTACCCGAGGGGGCCAAGGTCGGCACATCTTCCTTGCGCCGCCGGGCGCAGGTGCTGGTCGCATACCCGCACCTGCAGGTGGTCGAATTTCGCGGTAATGTGCAAACACGGCTGAAAAAGCTGGATGACGGCGTGGCTAGTTGCACCTTCCTCGCTATGGCCGGGCTGAACAGGCTGGGGCGGAGCGAAGCGGCGCGTAGCGCGCTGGACCCGTCCGATATGCTGCCCGCCATCGCGCAGGGCGCAATCGGAATTGAGCGGCGCGCGAATGACACGCGGGCCGCCGAAATGCTAAGCGCGATCCATCATGAGATGACGGGCCAGCAATTGGCCGCCGAGCGCGCGTTTCTAGCCGCCCTTGATGGGTCGTGCGAGACGCCGATCGCGGGGCTGGCAGTGCTGGACGGTAGCACTCTGCGTTTGCGCGGCGAGGTGCTGCGCCCTGACGGATCGCAGAGCATCAAGGATGCGCGCAGTGCGCCCATCGCCGATGGTGCCGAACTGGGCCGCGCAATGGCTGCGGACATGCTAAAAGAGGCTGGGCCGGGATTTTTTGACTGGCGGCAGTAGGGCCGCGTCAGATCACCGCGCTGGCCGCATATCCTTGAACGCCAGCATCGCGGCCCCGGCCAACATCAAGGTGCCGCACAGCTTGTTCACCAGCGCAAAGCGGGAGCCGCGCAGCGCGCCCGCCGCCCGCGTGCCGAGCCACCCCCACAGCATCAGGATCGCGCCGTCGACGACCAGATACGTGCCGCCAAGGATAGCCAACTGCGGCAGGACCGGCGCGGCGGGATTTAGAAATTGCGGGAAAAGAGCGCCAAAGAAGACTACGGCAAAGGGGTTCGCCAGCGAGGTGAAAAACCCCTGCCTGTAAAGGCGCGAGGCACCGTTCTGCGCGGCCGTTGCGCCCTCCGCGCCACCCTTGGACAGGATCAGTTGCAGGCCGATCCACGCGAGATAGGCGACCCCCAGCCATTTGATCCACGCAAAGGCAGTGGCCGAGGTGGCGATGATCGCGGCAAGGCCGAAGGCAGCGGCAGTCATCTGGATCGCGTTTGCCGACAGGTCACCGAAGATAGTCCAAATGCTGCGACGCAAGCCGTGGCGGATCGCGTTCGATATGATGAGCAGTTGGCTGGTATCAGGCGGCGTTGCAAAGAAAACGGCGACGGCAGCAAGGTAGAGAAAATAGGTCTCAATAGGCATCGAAACGCTCCTTGCGGGGTCACCCCGGTTTGCTGAAAACTGCCTTTACGTTGCCGAACGGCGACGAATAAATCTTCTCGGTGGCGAATCCCGCAGCGCGGAAAAGCGCGCTCATGTCGTCCTCAGTATAGAGGCAGACACGCCCTTCGATATCATGTTTTTTCCGCATCTCATCGCTAAGCGGGTGATAACGCGCGCCCCATGGGGTGTCGCGGCCAATATACCCTTGGCCCAACTCGCTATTCAGGCCCGATGCCGACACAAAGATTTTGCCCCCTTTAGCAAGGTTCGAAAACAGGCGCGTGGCCAATCCTGCCGCATCTGGCGGGTCCAGATAGTGTAGCGCACGCTGGCTATAGATCATGTCGATCCCGCCGTTCGGCCACTCCGCCATGACCTGTTGAATATCGCCCTGCACAAAGGTCAGCGTATCCAGTCGCGCCGCCGATGCCATCTCAGCGGCCTCAGCGGAAAAATCGTGGCTATCGACCGCATAAACCCGCGCACCTAGCAGCGCAAATCGAAGCGATTGAATAGGAAAGCCGCACCCCAGATCCAAAACGGCGGCGCGGGCGCGGATCCCAAGCAAATGTTCGATGGCCGATTTGTCCAGATCATCCAGCCGCTGCGAGGCGATGTCTGACCCAAAACCGGGGCTCAGCACATTCCGGCAGTCCCCTTGCGCATTGATTTTCACCTATTGCACCGTGCGAATCAGCTTTCGCTCTAACACGCGCAGCACTTGGCGCAGGTCCGCGCCGCGTTTCAGGATCTGGCCGTCCATGCCGATCACCGCGTATTGTCCCTGCTTGCCGCGCAGTTTGGGTCGCTTTTCTATGCGGTAAAGTGGGTGCTCTGCCGTACGCCTAAAGACCGAAAATATCGCAACTTCGCGCAGATTGGAAATGCCATAGTCGCGCCACTCACCCGCCGCGACCATGCGGCCGTATAGCGACAGGATCACGCCCAGTTCGGTGCGGTGGAATGCAACCTGATCGGCTGTGCCGAAACCGGATGAGGTGGACTGAAAGGTCATGACCCCAGACTTGCCCCGATTTGGCGCCGGATCAAGCCCTAACCGCGCCGGGATAGGGTCGCGGTAAAGGCGATGAGACAGGCATCAACCGCACCAGATACGTGTGATCCGGCCCGCTGTGTCTGTATCGATATTCAGTCGGTCGGTCCGGTAGTCCATGGTCATCGGCGTATCCGGCCCCAATACCCTTACTGGGCGATTTGGCGCGCTGAAATCAAACTGTGCATGTTTTTGTCCGATTCGGTCGGAATACGCGGACGCACCACAGGAATCACGGGCCGGGCTGGTCGGGGCGGGATTGTTGGCCGCAGTAGACTGGCAGGCTGCCAAAGCGAGGGCAGCGGGAACGATCAGGCAGGCAGTGCGCATCAGGCGGGGCATGGAAATCTCCTTGGTGTTCAGACGCTAGATTGCGCTGCAGGGCGCGGCATTCCAACCCTTTATCTTTGCCATGTTGAAACCGCACGGCAATTCCCGCAAAGTCGGCCCAAACCCGAAACGAAGTTGAAGGAACAATATCATGCGCACGACAGCAGCGGTGGCACTTGAGGCCGGCAAGCCCATGGAGATCATGGAGGTCAATCTGGACGGCCCTAAAAAGGGCGAGGTTCTGGTGGAAATCAAGGCCACAGGCCTGTGCCACACCGACGATTTCACTCTCTCAGGCGCTGATCCAGAGGGCGCGTTTCCGGCCATTCTGGGCCATGAGGGTGCGGGCGTCGTGCTGGAGATCGGCGAGGGGGTGACGTCGCTGGAAGTGGGCGATCATGTGATCCCGCTTTATACGCCCGAATGCCGGACCTGCGAGTATTGCCTGAACCCCAAGACGAACCTTTGCCAGTCGATCCGCGAGACGCAAGGCAGGGGCGTGATGCCCGATGGGACCAGCCGGTTTTCGATGCTGGATGGCACGCCGATCCTGCATTACATGGGCTGCTCGACCTTCGCGAACCATACCGTTTTGCCCGAAATCGCGCTGGCCAAGGTGCGCAAAGACGCGCCGTTTGATAAAATCTGTTACATCGGCTGCGGCGTGACCACCGGCATCGGTGCGGTCATCAACACAGCCAAGGTCGAGATCGGCAGCCGGGCTATCGTTTTTGGCCTTGGCGGGATTGGCCTGAATGTCATTCAGGGTCTGCGCATGGCGGGGGCCAGCCAGATCGTCGGCGTCGATCTTGACCCCGGTAAGGTGGAAATGGCCACGCGCTTTGGCATGACCGATTTCGTCAATCCCAATGACGTCAAGGGCGATCTGGTCGCCCATCTGGTCGAGCTGACGCGCGGCGGCGGCGATTATACCTTCGACGCCACTGGAAACGTGGGCGTTATGCGCACCGCCCTTGAGGCGTCGCACAAAGGCTGGGGCGAAAGCGTCATCATTGGCGTCGCCCCTGCTGGCGCCGAAATCGCCACGCGCCCCTTCCAGCTGGTCACCGGCCGTACGTGGAAAGGCACAGCGTTTGGCGGCGCACGGGGCCGCACGGATGTGCCCAAGATTGTCGACTGGTACATGGACGGCAAGATCGAGATCGACCCCATGATCACGCATATCCTCAAGTTGGAGGACATCAACAAAGGCTTTGAGATGATGCACGCAGGCGAGAGCATCCGGAGCGTGGTAGTCTACTAGCCGGCTTCGATAGGTCAGGGAGTGGGTGGGGCGGTCTTGTCGGGCCGCCCTTTTTTATCCCGCATTTACAAAGCTGCACAGCTGATGTGCACCGCGCCCCTTGCGCCCAGCCCCACGCAGAATAAGTTCTGCCCCAACGCATTTCCCGCAAAGGAGCCATTAAATGGCCGATACCACCTACACCCCGCCCAAGGTCTGGACATGGGACGCAGAGAGCGGCGGCAAGTTCGCCAGCACCAACCGCCCCATTGCCGGCGCGACCCATGACAAGGAGCTGCCCGTAGGCAAGCACCCATTCCAGCTCTACTCGCTGGCCACGCCGAACGGCGTTAAGGTCACGATCATGTTCGAGGAGCTGCTGGCCGCGGGCCATGACGCCGAATACGACGCATGGCTGATCGACATTGGTGAGGGTGACCAGTTCGGCAGCGGGTTCGTCGAGATCAATCCGAACTCCAAGATACCAGCCCTGCTTGACCGCTCACGCGAAACGCCGGTGCGCGTGTTCGAGAGCGGCTCGATCCTGATGCATCTGGCGGAGAAATACGGCGCGTTCCTGCCTGCCTCGGGTGCGGCGCGGACTGAGACGCTGAACTGGCTGTTCTGGCAGATGGGCAGCGCGCCATATCTGGGCGGCGGCTTTGGGCACTTCTACGTTTATGCACCTGAAAAATACGAATACCCCATCAGCCGCTTCGCGATGGAGGTGAAGCGGCAACTGGACGTGCTGGATCGCCAACTTGCGACGCGCGACTTTATCGCCGGGGAAAACTATACCATTGCCGATATGGCGATATGGCCTTGGTATGGCCAACTGGCGCTGGGCCGCACCTATGATGATGCGGGCACGTTTCTGGATGTCGGCAGCTACGAGCATGTCCAGCGCTGGGCAAAGGCCATCGACGCGCGCCCGGCTGTCCAGCGTGGCCGCATGGTTAACCGCAGCTTTGGCGAGCCTGAAATGCAGCTGCACGAGCGCCATGACGCCGCTGATTTCGACACGCAGACGCAAGACAAGATCGGCAGCTAGGCTTTAACCTTCGGCGCGGGCAAGCGACACGCCCGCGCCCCGCTTGCGGATGGGCACGTCGGCGCGCAGTTTCCACTTGTACTTGGTATCGCTCAGCACGTGATCCCAGTGCAGCGTGCCGCCCGTGCGCCATGGGTCCAGCACGATACCATCGCGCCAGTTGCCCCCGCGCGCCATAACCACAGCGGTTGAATGCTCCAGCAAAAATGGATTCTCAGCATTCGCCACCAGCCGGTCGAACTGCAACGTGGCAAAGCGCGCATGGACCATGCGTGTCTGAACATCGCGCGCCCAGTGATAGCAGAGGCCCCGCTTTTTCACGCCGAGATTGACTTTGGCGTTATGAACCAGTGGCAGATCGGTGATCTCGTATTCCCGCGCCAGATCGGATGAGACCGAATAGGCCAGACGCGCGGCGCGCGCCGCCTCTGCCGGGTCGACATTCGGACCCAGGGCCAGCATGGCCGCCTCTAGCCCGGCAGTGCCGCTCTGGGTGCCCAATGTGCTACGCGTTCCGCCGCAGCCCGCCAGTAGCCCCATCGCGCCTGCGCCCAGGATCATTGCCCGTCTTGTCGTCATAGCCGCCTCGTAAATTTTGCCCGATAGTGCGCAAACTAGCGCCGTGCGCCTGCGGGGGCTAGCCCCTCTCAATCCGGTTCGCAACTTCCGCCTATAAGAAATATTTTGTCGCTAGGCACTGCGTCCCCTAATGTCGCAGGACGGCTTCCCCCATGCGCGCCGATAGGGCATGTAGGGACGATTAAAAAGGAGCCGACACCATGCGCGACAGCACCCCTCTACTGGCCGTCCTCATCGACGCCGATAACACATCGCCCAAGTGGACCAAGGCTATTTTCGACGAGATCGCGGGCATTGGCGAGGCATCGGTGCGCCGCTGCTACGGTGATTTTTCGTCGCAGCAGATGACCGGATGGAACAAAGTACAGGCCGAGTTTGGCCTCGTGCCACATCACCAGCCCGCCAATACGGTGGGCAAGAACGCAAGCGACATTGCGCTGGTGATCGACGCGATGGACCTGATGCATTCGGGCCGCTTTGACGGCTTTGTGCTGGTGTCCTCCGACAGTGACTTTACCCGTCTGGCCAGCCGTATCCGCGAACAGGGCCTCGACGTTTTCGGCATCGGCGCCAAAAAGACGCCCGAGGCGTTTCGTCAGGCCTGCAAGCGGTTTATCTATCTGGAAAACCTTGGCGGCGCCCCCGAGGACGCCCCGGCGCGCCCCAGCGGCCAGAACATCAACGAGGCGCGCGATTTGTTGTTCAAGGCGATGGATAGCATCGATCAGGATAGCGAATGGTACGCGCTGGGCCGCCTTGGCCAGCAAATCACCGCCGCCAATCCCGATTTTGACACTCGCAGTTATGGACATAAAAAGCTGAGCGATCTCATTGCCGCGATCAAGGTCCTAGAGACGCGCCGTGAGGGCAATCAACTGATGGTGCGCCGGATGGACTGAGGCGGGCTAATCTGGACAAGGCCCCCGCCCTGTGACACATCCTGCGCAACCTCCGAGGCTCAAGGATCTGCGTCCCATGACCATCACTCGTTTCGCCCCATCGCCCACCGGCTATATCCATGTCGGCAACCTGCGCACTGCGCTGATGAACTGGCTCATCGCACGCAAGGCGGGGGGCACTTTTATCCTGCGCATCGACGATACCGATCCGGTCCGCTCCAAGGAGGAGTACGTCGACGGCCTAAAGCAGGATCTGGAGTGGCTGGGCCTACACTGGGACCGTGTCGAGCGTCAGTCCGAGCGGCTGGACCGCTATCATGAGGCTGCGGGCAAGCTACGCGAAATGGACCGCTTTTACGAGGCGTTCGAGTCGCCGACCGAGCTGGACTTGAAGCGCAAAAAGCAACTGAACATGGGCCGCCCACCGGTTTATGACCGCGCCGCATTGGCGCTGGACGATGCCGAAAAGGACCGCTTGCGCGCCGAACGCGGGCCAGGTGTCTGGCGGTTCAAGCTGCGGCAGGAGCGGATTGAGTGGCCCGATGGTATTCTGGGCGATATCAGCATCGACGCCGCCTCGGTCAGCGATCCGGTGCTGATCCGCGGCGACGGGCAGGTGCTATACACCCTCGCGTCGGTCGTCGATGACACCGAAATGGGCGTGACCGACATCGTTCGCGGCTCGGACCATGTGACCAACACCGCAACCCAGATCCAGATCATAGAGGCGCTGGGCGGGCATGCGCCGAACTTTGCGCATCACTCGCTGCTGACCGGCCCGCAGGGCGAATCGCTGTCCAAGCGTCTTGGCACGCTGTCCTTGCGCGATCTGCGCGAACAAGGCATCCAGCCCGCCGCGCTGCTTAGCCTGATGGCGCGTCTGGGGTCCGCCGACCCGATCGAGCTGCGCACCGATATGGAGACGCTGCTGGGCGGCTTTGACATCACGCGCTTTGGCTCGGCCCCGACGAAATTCGATGTGCAGGACCTGTTTCCGCTGACGGCGCATTACCTGCAAGGGCTAGACTACGCCGAGGTGAAGGCGCGCATCGCCGCGCTGGGCGTGCCCGATGATCTGGCCACCCAGTTCTGGGCGGTCACCCGCGGCAATATCACCACGCTGGCCGATCTGGACGCATGGTGGATTATGTTCCGCGACGGCGCTGAGCCTGTGATCGAGGAGGGCGACGCCGAATTCATCGCCGAGGCCATGACGCTGCTTCCCGAGGGGCCGCTGGATGAGGGCAGTTGGGCCAGCTGGACCACGGCGGTCAAAGAAGCGACAGGCCGCAGGGGCAAGGCGCTGTTCATGCCGCTGCGCAAGGCGCTAACGGGGCAGGCGCATGGGCCGGAAATGGCACAAGTGCTGCCGCTGCTACAAGTAATTCGCGCGCGCGGTTAAGCGCGGCGCGGTTAAGCGCGGCGCGGTTAAGCGCGGCGCATTTCGACCTGCAGTCGCGCAAGGGCTGCATCGACGACATCAGTCTCGCTACGGCTGAGACGGCAGGCGCGCGGATAATGCGGCTCTGCCCGGTCATCCAGTATTGGCGCGTCCCACCCATCTGTCGTGTCAAAGAAATGCTGCGCGCCGTCCTCGCCGAATTCGCGCAGGTAGCCTTGGATAACCACGTCGATATAGCTGAGCAGCAGGTAGTGGCCGTTTGTGGCCGCTCCGCGCGGGCCCTCTGGCACCGAATAGACCGCGATTTGCGGGGTGTGGGGCAGGGGATGCTCAATCATATGCTCGGCTGGCAGACGATTATACGCGCCCTCGCGAATATCCAGCGCGTGCCAATCATCATTAGGCACTGGCGCGATCAGGCCATGAATCCAAGCGCCATCGTCCCTGACGACTGACAGAAACGCGACCTCGCGCAGATTTGTCGGCCGCCATGTGCGGCGCCAACCGTTCAAGCGCGCAGGATGCGCGTCCTTGAATGTATGCGTGTCGCGATTGACGAGGCTTCCGTAGCCAAAGAAATAGGCATGTGACGGGGCGATCATTGGCGGCTTTCAATTTTGTCCCCGACAGAGGTCGCGCAGTTTGCGCCCGAAATCAAGCGGGTAGCGCGCGCCCGTGCGTGTGCGCCTATTCTCAATTTCCCTTGCCGCCCGCGCGGCGGTATACTAGCGTCGACAATGATTGGATCGGGAGAACTGGCTGACGCCAGTGCCGAAGGAGCAACCGCCCCGGAAACTCTCAGGCGACAGGACCTTTTCAATCATCAGAACTCTGGAGAGTGCACCCGTTTTGGTGCCGCCGAAGGGATAGCGATCTCAGGCGAAAGGACAGAGGGGGCATCGTGGCGCGGCTTGCATTGCAGGCCATTGCGTCTTTGCGATGCCGACGTTGATTTCCATCAACCCGGCAGCCATGGCAGGAGGCCGGAATGAGCGATCTAAAGATGACGGTGCTGAACGCGCTGCATCGCGAACTGGGGGCCAAGATGGTCCCGTTCGCGGGCTACGACATGCCCGTGCAATACCCCCTTGGCGTGATGAAGGAGCATCTGCATTGCCGTGCCCGTGCGGGCCTCTTTGACGTCAGTCATATGGGGCAGGTCATCGTCCGCGCGCCCGGCGGCTACGCCGAGGTGGCCAACGCGATGGAGGCATTGGTGCCCGTCGACGTGGAGGGGCTGCATGAAGGGCGCCAGCGCTATGCGATGTTTACCAATGATGCAGGCGGGATCGAGGATGATCTAATGCTGGCCCACCGCGACGAGGAGCTGTTCGTCGTCGTCAACGCGGGCTGCAAGGATGCCGATATTCAGCGTATGATCGAACTGATGCCCGGCTGCGAGGTTTTGCCCGTCACGGACCGCGCGCTGCTGGCCCTGCAAGGGCCGGAAGCCGAGACGGTGCTGGAGGCGCTGGTGCCCGGCGCGGCTGCAATGCGCTTTATGGATATTGCCATTCTGCCATCGGACTGGGGTGATCTGTGGCTCTCGCGTTCGGGCTACACCGGCGAGGACGGATATGAGATTTCGGTCGAAGAAGGCCGCGCAGAGGCATTTGCCCGCGCGCTGTTGGACCAAGATGCCGTGGAGCCTATCGGCCTAGGTGCGCGCGACAGCCTGCGACTAGAGGCGGGTCTGTGCCTCTATGGTCACGACATTGACGCCGATACCACCCCGGTCGAGGCAAATCTGGGCTGGGCCATTCAAAAGGTGCGCCGCTCAGGTGGCAAGCGCAAGGGCGGCTTTCCCGGTGCCGATATAATCCTGCCGCAGCTGGTATCGGGCGCGGATCGCCGCCGCGTCGGCCTGTCGCCAGAGGGGCGCGCGCCGATGCGCGAGGGCACCGCCCTTTTTGCCGACGAGACAGGCGGCGAGTCGATCGGAGCCGTCACATCTGGCGCATTTGGCCCCAGTATTGAGGCGCCGATGTCGATGGGCTACGTTCCCGCCGATCTGGCAAGGCCCGGCACCACCGTTTATGGCGAGGTGCGCGGCAAACGCATGGCCGCCACCGTCGTGGCGCTGCCGTTTAAACCCGCAAACTTCAAACGCTGATAATCCAAGGGAGATCCCAGGCATGAAATACACAGAAGAACACGAGTGGCTGCGCGTCGAGGATGACGTAATCGTGGTCGGCATTACCGAACACGCGGCCGAGCAATTGGGCGACATCGTCTTTGTCGAGCTGCCCGAGGTCGGCACCGAGGTCGTCAAGGATGACGAGGTCGTTGTGATCGAAAGCGTCAAGGCGGCCAGTGACATTCTGGCCCCCATCGACGGCGAGATCACCGAGGTCAACGACGTGCTGAACGGCGCGCCTAGCACGGTGAACGAGGATGCCATCGGTAATGGCTGGTTCTTCAAGATCAAGGCCAGCGATATGAGCCAGCTAGACGACATGATGGACGAGGCGGCCTACAAAAAATTCATTGGCTAACGCCTGATCTGCGGCAGCGGGCATGCGTATTTTTGCCAAGATGAAGCACGGGCGGGCTGCTGCGGTGGCCCACCCCCTATCCCCCACATCTGATGGAGTGTGACATGGCGTTCGAGCCCACCGATTATCTGCCTTATGATTTCGCCAACCGCCGCCATATCGGCCCCTCGCCCGACGAGATGACCGAGATGCTCAAAGTCTTGGGGGCGAGCAGCCTGAACGCTCTGATCGACGAGACTGTGCCAAAGGCGATCCGCCAGAAGGAGCCGCTGGATTTTGGCAAGGCCAAGTCAGAGCGCGAGCTGCTGCACCACATGCGGCAGGTGGCAGGCAAGAACAAGGTTTTGGTGTCGTTGATCGGCCAAGGCTATCATGGCACGGTGACGCCGCCGGCGATCCAGCGGAACATCTTTGAAAACCCGGCGTGGTACACGGCCTATACGCCGTACCAGCCCGAGATTTCGCAAGGCCGGCTAGAGGCGCTGCTGAACTTCCAGACTATGATCAGCGATCTGACTGGGCTTGAGATCGCCAACGCGTCGCTCTTGGACGAGGCAACGGCCTGCGCCGAGGCGATGACGACGGCGCAGCGCGTGGCGAAATCCAAGGCCAAGGCGTTCTTTGTCGACCGCGACTGCCACCCGCAGAACATTGCGCTGGTGCAGACACGCGCAGCCCCGCTGGGCATTGAGGTGATCGTCGGCAATCCGGACAAAATGGACGCGAGCAAAGTGTTCGGCGCGCTGTTTCAGTACCCCGGCACCTATGGCCATGTGCGTGATTTTACCGATCACATCGCACAGCTGCACGCCGAGGGTGCTATTGGCATCGTCTCGGCCGATCCGCTGGCCCTGTGCCTGCTGAAAGAGCCGGGCGCAATGGACGCCGATATCGCCGTAGGCAGCACGCAGCGCTTTGGCGTGCCGCTAGGCTATGGCGGGCCGCACGCCGCCTACATGGCCTGCCGGGATGACTACAAACGCGCGATGCCGGGCCGGATCGTGGGCGTCAGCATCGACAGCCACGGCAACCGGGCCTACCGCCTGAGCCTGCAAACCCGCGAGCAGCATATCCGCCGCGAGAAGGCGACCAGCAACGTGTGCACCGCACAGGCGCTGCTGGCCGTCATGGCGTCAATGTATGCAGTTTTCCACGGGCCGAAGGGCTTGCAAGCCATCGCGCAGCGTATCCACCGCAAGACCGTTCGTCTGGCCAAGGGTCTAGAGGCCGCAGGATTTCAGGTAGATCCGCAAGCGTTCTTTGACACGATCACCGTCGATGTCGGCCCCTTGCAGGCCGCCGTTATGAAATCGGCACTGGACGAGGGCATCAACCTGCGCCGCGTGGGCGACACGCGCGTTGGCATCTCGTTGGACGAATGCACGCGGCCCGAGAATATCGAGAGCGTTTGGCGCGCCTTCGGGATCACGGACGCCGACGATGACTTCACGCCCGAATACCGCGTGCCCGAAAATATGCACCGCACGTCCGAGTATCTGACGCATCCGGTATTCCACATGAACCGCGCGGAAACGGAAATGATGCGCTACATGCGCCGTCTCGCCGACCGCGATCTGGCACTGGACCGCGCGATGATCCCCCTGGGTAGCTGCACGATGAAGCTGAACTCTGCCGCCGAAATGATGCCGGTCAGCTGGCGTGAGTTTTCGCGGATGCACCCATTCGTGCCGCGCGATCAGGCCGAGGGATATCACGAGCTGATCGACGATCTGAGCGCAAAGCTATGTGATATTACCGGCTATGACGCAATTTCGATGCAGCCCAATTCGGGCGCGCAGGGTGAATATGCGGGCCTGCTGTCAATCGCTGCCTATCACCGCGAGAACGGCCAAGACGGGCGTAACGTCTGCCTTATCCCCACCAATGCGCATGGCACCAATCCGGCCAGTGCGCAGATGGTCGGCTGGAAGGTCGTGCCAGTCAAATGCAACGAACGCGGCGATATCGATCTGGACGATTTCCGCGCCAAAGCGGACAAACATTCAGACACGTTGGCGGCCTGCATGATCACGTACCCCAGTACGCACGGCGTATTCGAGGAGACGGTGATCGACGTGTGCAAGATCACGCACGAGCATGGTGGGCAGGTCTATATCGACGGGGCTAACATGAATGCGATGGTGGGTCTGTCGCGTCCCGGCGATTTGGGCGGTGACGTGAGCCACCTGAACCTGCACAAGACATTCTGTATTCCGCACGGTGGCGGCGGGCCGGGTATGGGGCCTATTGGCGTCAAATCGCACCTGATCCCGCATCTGCCGGGCCATCCGCATACGGGCGGCACTGAGGGCCCGGTTTCCGCCGCGCCGTTTGGCTCGCCCTCGCTGCTGCCGATCAGCTGGGCCTATATCCTGATGATGGGCGGCGAGGGACTGACACAGGCGACGCGGGTGGCAATCTTGAACGCCAACTACATCGCCAAGCGTCTGGAGGGGTCGTATGACGTTCTGTATAAGGGTGAAAACGGTCGCGTGGCGCATGAGTGCATCCTTGATACCAGGCCCTTTGCCGACTCGGCGCACATCACGGTAGATGATATTGCCAAGCGTCTGATCGATTGCGGCTTTCACGCGCCGACGATGAGCTGGCCGGTTGCTGGCACACTGATGGTCGAGCCGACCGAGAGTGAGACAAAGGCCGAGTTGGACCGCTTTTGCGACGCGATGCTGGCGATACGTCAAGAAATTCGTGACGTCGAAGAGGGCAAGATTGACGCAGAGAATAACCCGCTGAAGAACGCTCCGCACACTATGGAGGATCTGGTTCGCGACTGGGATCGCCCCTACAGCCGCGAGCAGGGCTGCTTCCCGCCGGGCGCGTTTCGCGTGGATAAATATTGGCCTTCGGTAAACCGCGTCGACAACGTTTATGGCGACCGGAACCTCGTCTGTACTTGCCCACCGATGGAGGCGTATGCCGAAGCGGCAGAGTAGGATTGCCGTTAAGAAACATGGAAAAGCGGGCTTGGCGGCCCGCTTTTTTATGGCATTTCGTTCGGCTACTCCCGCGCCCTCAGCACCTGCGCGGGACGCGCGGCAAGGGGACGCAGCGAGAATGCAAGTGCGGTCAGCAGAGTGACAAGCACGCCGCCGCAGACGATCACCAGCGCCGAGGGCCAGAGGACGCGGTACTCAATCTCCAGCACGTAATGGCTGACCGCCCAGCCGCCAATCGCGCCCACGCCAATGGCGATAACACCGGCCGCCGCACCCAAGAGAACCGCGCGCAGCGCGAGGCTGGCCAGTATCCGCGCGCGCGATGCACCTAGTGTTTTCAGCACTGCAGCCTCAAAGATGCGCGCATTTTGATCCGCCGCCGCCGCGCCGATGAGCACCAGAAAACCCGTCAGCAGCGTCGCCGACGCCCCCCAAGACGTGGCCGCTGCCAGCCCCTTGAGCAGTTGCGCCACCCGGTCGATGGCGTCCCTGACAGCAATGCCGGTGACGTTGGGATAGGTGGTCGAAACCTCGCGCAGGATGCGCGCCTCAGCGCCGCCCTCGGCATAGACGGTCGCGATAACACTGTGCGGCGCGGCCTCCAGCGCGGCGGGGTTCATCACCATGATAAAGCCAATGCCGGCGGTTGAGAAATCCACGTCCCGCAGGCTGGTGATCGTCGCAGTGATGTCGCGGCCAAGAACGTTAACCGTAATCTCGTCACCGATTTTCAGCCCCATCTCAAGCGCCTCCTCGGCGGCAAAACTGATCTGCGGTGGGCCGTCATAGTCCTCGGGCCACCATTCGCCGGACGTCACGGTGCCGTCTGCCTTGGCGGCGTAGGTGATGCCCCGGTCGCCTTGAACCACCCAGTGGTCGCCCGCGACCTCTGTGGCATCTTGGCCATTGATTGCGGTGATTATGCCGCGCAGCATTGGCGCGCTATCCACGCGAGTTACGGCAGGATCGCCGTCCGTCATCGCGCGAAAACCGTCCATCTGATCGGCCTGCAAGTCGACAAAAAAGAAGGACGGCGCACGGTCCGGAAGGTTCCCGGTGATCGCGCCGCGCAGCGTGCCGTCGATCTGGCCTACCGCGGCAAGGACCGTCAGGCCAAGGCCCAGCGACAGCATCGCAGGCACCGCCGTGCTACCCGGCCCGCCAATTGCCGCCAATGCCCAGCCCAGTGCCGGACGCCCGCGCGCCAATGGCCGCATCAGACGCGCGAGGCCCTGCACACCCCATGCGGCCATCCACAGCAATGCAAGCGCGCCAATGATGCCGCCCGCCGTCCAAAGCGTGAGGCGCAGATTGCCCGAAAATGCCGCCGCCACCGCCAGTAAGGCCGCGACCAGCGCTGCGATCAGCGCCAGCATCGGCCAGCGCGGCAGGCGGCGCCCACCTGCGCCGCCATCGCGAAAGAGGCTGGCGGCGCGAATATCTTCGATCCGTGATAGCGGCGCGAGGGTAAATATCAGCACGGCGAGCGCGCCATAGATCGCCGCCTCGGCCATGGGCCGAGCGTAGAACGCAAAGCTGGCCGGAACCGGCAATCGCGCCTCAATCACCGGGCCCAGCGCAACAGGTACGCCCGCGCCAAGCAATATCCCCAGCAAAAGGCCCAGCCCCCCGATCACGCCGATCTGTATGAAATACGTTGCAAGCACCGTACCGCGATCCGCGCCCAGCGTGCGCAGCGTGGCGATGGTGGCGGTCTTGCGCGCCAGATAGCTGCGCACGGCCGAAGATATGCCGACGCCGCCCACCGCGAGCCCGCTAAGCCCGACGAGGATCAGGAACGCGCCCAACCTCTCCACGAACTTTGAGATACCGGGTGCGCCCTTGCGGGCGTCTTGCCACTCGATCCCATTGGTGCCTAGCGACGCTTTCGCCTCTGCCTCGAGTGTCGCCAAGTCAGCGCCCGACGGCAGATCCAAGCGGTAGCGCGTGGAAAAGAGCGTACCCTCGCGCAAAAGGCCCGACGCCTGCAATGCGCCCGTTCGCACCAATGTGCGCGGCCCAAGGGCAAAGCCTGCGGCGGCGCCGTCAGGCTCGTCTACCAGCGCGGCCATCAGGATAAAGTCCTGCGTGCCGAGGCGAAAAGTATCGCCGATTTCCAGCGCCAACCGCGCGATTAGGGCGGGGGCCATCACCGCGCCGGGCATGTCGCCGCCTCCGTTCAGCGCTGCCTCCAATGGCATTGCCGGATCAAGGCCGACCGCGCCCAGCAGCGGATAGGCGGCATCGACCGCCTTGACCTGCGTCAAAGCACGATCGTCACCGGCCACTGCGAGCGAGCGGAAATCAACGATTTCGGATACCGCCTCTGCGCGGCTGTCCATCCATGCGCGCTCGGCCTCGGATGCAAAGCGATAGGTCAGCCCTATTTCGGCGTCACCGCCGAGCAGCTCAGCGCCCTTTTCGCTGAGCCCTGCCTCGATGCTGGTGCGGATCGTGCCGACGGCTGCGATGGCCGCAACGCCCAGCACGATGCAGGCCAAGAGGATGCGAAATCCAGCCAGGCCCCCGCGTAATTCGCGCCCGGCCAGCTTAGCGGCGATGCGCAGATTCATGCGATGCGCCCGTCCTGAAGCGTTACAGTCCGGTCGCAGCGCTCCGCCAGAGCGGCATCATGCGTCACCAGCACCAGCGTCGCGCCGTGCTGGGCGCTAAGATCAAAGAGCAGATCAATGATTGCGGCGCCGGTGGCACTGTCCAGATTACCGGTCGGCTCATCCGCCAATATCAGTCTGGGGCGCGGCGCAGTGGCGCGGGCCAGCGCGGTGCGCTGCTGTTCGCCGCCCGACATTTGCGATGGGTAATGCTTGGCGCGCGCGGCCAGACCGACAGCCTCCAACTGCTCGGTTGCACGGCCCATGGCATCGGGCGCACCAGCAAGCTCTAGCGGTACGGCCACATTCTCTAGCGCGGTAAGCGTGGGGATCAGGTGGAACGATTGAAAAACAACGCCCATATTCCCGCGCCGCAACCGCGCCAGCGCATCCTCGCCCAGCGCGCCAAGGTCCTGCCCAAGCGCGCTGACCTGCCCCGTCGTCGCCCGCTCGAGCCCGCCCATCAGCATCAACAGGGACGACTTTCCCGACCCGGACGGACCGACCAGCGCGAGCGCCTCACCCTCGTTCACATCCAATGAAATTCCCTTGAGTATCTCGATCGCACCTGCGCCTGATCTAAGTGTAAGGCCAGTATTTTTTAACGAGACAATCGGAGAAGACATGAATATGCGCCTGTGTATAAAGAATTTATTCGAATATGGTGTTAAAGGCCTGCGTGGCAAGGCGATTATCACTGCTCTTGTAGCAGCGTCTCTGGTCGGTGCGCCCGCCCTTGCGCAAGATACCGCGGTGCCCGGCGAGGTGCGCGTGATGGCATTTGGCGATAGCCTGACCGCCGGGTACGGACTACAGCGTCAGGACGGCTTTGTCGCGCAGCTTAGTGTATGGTTGCGCGAAAATGGTACGTCGAATGGGGTGCCAGTACGGCTGATGAATGGTTCGGTTTCGGGCAGCACGACGGCGGGCGGTGCACGGCGCCTTGACTGGGCGCTGGACGACGCGCCGGATGCGTTGATTGTAGAGTTGGGCGGAAACGACCTACTTCGCGGTGTCGACCCCGCCGAGACGCGCGCTAACTTGGACAAAATCCTCGCCACGGCGAAACAAGAGGGCATTGAGGTTCTGTTGGTTGGATTGATCGCCAAAGATAATTACGGTCCAGATTTCCGCGCCGCCTTTAACGCGATTTACCCCGATCTGGCGAAGAAATATGGCACCTTGCTGGAGCTGGATTTCTTTGCGGCATTGCCGGAAAAGAAGGCCGATCAGATACCTTATTTGCAAAATGACGGCACGCACCCAAATGCCAAGGGGATTACACTTGTCGTTGCTGATATCGGGCCGAAGGTGCAGGAATTGATCGCTCAGGTCTTGCAGGATCGCGAGTGACAGAGGCTATCACGCGCCCACGAAAAAGGGGCCCCGCGGGGCCCCGATTTACCATCTATCGCAAGAGGCTTAGGCCAGAGCGATGTTCGACGCCGACTCGCGGCCATCACGGCCTGCTTCGATGTCAAAAGTAACTTTCTGGTCGTCTGCCAGGCCGGTCAGGCCAGCGCGCTCAACAGCGGAGATGTGAACGAAAACGTCCTTGCCGCCACCATCGGGTGCGATGAAGCCGAAGCCTTTTGTCGAGTTAAACCATTTCACGGTGCCATTGGCCATACCGTAGTCTCCTTAGTCTTATGCTGCCCGCGTCGTGCGGCAGCCCGGCTAGTCAGTGCAAGATCGAGTGCCTGTGCCGTGAGGAGCAGATGGTCGATAGAGGTAACGTCGCGGGGATCATATACGCCTGACGAGCACATTTTGCAAGTGGTAAACAAATCGTGTTGGCGTCTATCCGCCGCCCCGATGCCGCCAAAGTGCAGCGGGCAAGCGCCGCAGGGTAGGGGCGATGACGGCTGGATAGTCGGTCTGTCCCACGAGCAGCCGCCTTCAAGACGGCAGATTCGGCGAAGACACGCTGAAAAATCGGCTGCACCCGGTCGTGCAGTCCTTTAGTATCACCGATAGAGCGCCTGTGTCCAATAGCGCGATTCGCTAACCATTAAACGCTGCCGCCCCTGATGCGCGCGCCCGATCCAGCAGATGCGCGTCAAATTCCCACTGCAGTGGGAGGTGAATGGCGGCTGTCCACATCATTCCCCAGCGGCGCGCCATTTCCTTAGAATACGAAGCGCGCGTTCCGCTCTAACAGCGAGAGATTGGTCTGCAAAAAGAGGCAATCTGCCGTCTGTTCAGTCGTCGCGCGTCCAGTTTTTTCGGGCGCGCGACGCCGAGGATTTACTCGGTAGGCAGGGACCATATCAAAGGTCGTAGCTATTTAGCGGGCGAACTTCTTGTGCTTCATGCGCTTGGGCTGTGCGGCATCCTCGCCCAGACGGCGCTTTTTGTCCTCTTCGTAGTCCTCAAAGTTACCCTCAAACCACTCGACATGCGCGTCCCCCTCGAAGGCGAGCATGTGCGTGCAAATCCGGTCAAGGAAAAAGCGGTCGTGGCTGATGACTACGGCGCAGCCTGCAAAATCGACCAGCGCATCCTCAAGCGCGCGCAGCGTCTCGACGTCCAGATCGTTTGTCGGCTCGTCAAGCAGCAGAACGTTACCACCCGAGCGCAAGAGGCGCGCCATGTGGACACGATTCCGCTCACCGCCCGATAGCAGGGATACCTTTTTCTGCTGGTCGCTGCCCTTAAAGTTGAACGCCCCGCAATAGGCGCGTGCGTTCACTTCGGCGTCGCCCAGCTTGATGATGTCTTGGCCGTCGGCAATCGCCTCCCACACATTCTCATTCGGGTCCAGATCGTCGCGCGACTGATCGACGTATGACAGATCGACAGTTGTTCCCAACTCGATCGTGCCGGCATCGGGCGTCTCCTCGCCGGTCAGCATCTTGAAGAGGGTAGATTTACCCGCGCCGTTCGGCCCGATCACGCCCACGATGCCACCGGGTGGCAGCGAAAACGTGAGGTCTTCGATCAGCAGCCTGTCACCCATTGCCTTGCGCAGCCCCTCGACCTCGATCACCTTCGAGCCAAGGCGCTGGCCGTTTGGAATGACGATCTGCGCCTTGGCGAGCTTCTCGCGCTCGGATTGGTCGGCCATCTCGTTATAGGACTTGATCCGCGCCTTGGATTTCGCCTGACGCGCTTTGGCACCTTGGCGCATCCATTCCAGCTCTCGCTCCAGCGTCTTTTGTTTGGACTTGTCCTCACGCGATTCCTGCATCAGGCGCTTGTGCTTCTGCTCCAGCCACGCGGAATAGTTGCCTTCGTAGGGGATGCCGCGGCCGCGATCCAACTCAAGAATCCAACTGGTGATGTTGTCCAGAAAATAGCGGTCATGCGTGACGATCAGGATCGTGCCGGCGTAGTCCATCAGGTGCTGTTGCAGCCATGCAATCGTCTCGGCGTCGAGGTGGTTGGTCGGCTCGTCCAAAAGCAGCATATCGGGCGCCTCTAGCAGCAGCTTGCACAACGCCACGCGGCGGGCCTCGCCGCCAGACAGGCTGGTGACGTCGGCGCCATCCGGCGGGCAGCCCAGCGCCTCCATCGACACGTCAATCTGGCTGTCCAGATCCCATAGGTTCTCAGCGTCGATCTGGTCCTGAAGGTTTGTCATCTCCTCCATCAGTTCGTCCGAATAATCCTCGGCGATCTGCATCGCGATCTCGTTGAAGCGCTCCAGCTTGGCCATTTTCTTGGCAACGCCCAGCATCACGTTCTCGCGTACCGACAGGGTCGGATCCATCTTTGGCTCCTGCGGCAGATAGCCTACCGTCGCATCCTTGGCGGCCCATGCCTCGCCGGTATAATCTTTGTCGAGGCCGGCCATGATCTTCATCAGGGTCGACTTACCCGAGCCGTTGACGCCCACGACGCCGATTTTTACCCCGGGAAGGAAGCTGAGATGAATGTTCTCAAAGCATTTCTTGCCGCCCGGATAGGCTTTGGACACGCCTTGCATATGATAGACGTATTTGTTGGCTGACATGACGGTACTCTTTCCTTAAGGACGGGCGGATGCGCCCCCGGCGCTGCGTTCGACTGTCATGTAACCGCGCTGAGTGGCGAATTCAAACGGATGTATCGCGCCATTCGTCATTGGCGTCCGCAGCGCCGCCGGGGGACGACTTGTCTGGAGGCATCTGTTGGGCTGCGGGCACGTCGCATATCCTGATCGGCGTAGGAAATGGTGTATGGGCGCGTAGCCATTCGCAAAGGTCTGGCAGGGGCATAGGGCGCGCTAGGCCATATCCCTGTGCTAGCGGGCAATTCGCGCTGCGGAGGATATCAAGCTGGTCCTGAGTTTCGATCCCGGCGGCAATCACATCGACCCCCAACAGGGCGCACAGCCGGATGACTGAGCGGGTGATGACCCGTGCGCGCGCATCAGTTTGCAGACGGCAGATCAGGCCGCGGTCCAACTTGATCGCGTCTATTTCAACCGCAGACATGTGCGCCAACCCGGCATAGCCGGTGCCGAAATCGTCCAGCGCGACGCGCACGCCCAGTGCGCGCAGGCGTGTGACGGCAGAGGTCACATCCAGCTCGCCCCGATCCATGATCGTGGTCTCCAGGATCTCGATGCAGATCGCGTCTGGCGGCAGGTCGCGCGATTGCAGCGCCCAGTCCAGCAGTGCGGGATAATCGGCATCCGACAGAATCGAGCTGGACACGTTCAGGGACATGCTCAGATTCGCAAAGCCCTTGGTGCGTAGCGTAGCCAATGCATCTAACGCGGCATTCATGGCGAGGTAGTCGATCTCACTTAGCAGCCCGGCCTGTTCGGCGGCAGCAAGAAAGGCACCGGGTGCCAAGAGGCCACGCATGGGATGGCTCCAGCGCAGCAACGCCTCACAGCCGCTGACGCGGCCCTCGCCGATATGCAGGATAGGCTGCAGATGCACGCAGAACTGACGCTGCTCAACGGCAACCAGCAAATCGCGGCTCAGATCCTGCTCGGCGCGGTGGCGGCGGCCCAAGGCGGCTGTGTAGAGTACGGCACGTCCGCGCCCGGCCTCTTTGGCGCTATAAAGGGCCTGATCGGCCTGCCGCATCAAGGCCTCGCCGTCCGGTTTGCCAGCCTCGGCGCCTGTACCGGGCATCGAGGCGCCAACCGATACCCCCGGAAGCAGCGTGGTCCTTCCACGTGAGGGGGCGGGCTGCGGCGGCTAACACGTCCTTGGCGCGGCGCATCAGGCGGGCCGGGTCGCCAGCGTCGAGGCATATTAGCAGAAATTCGTCGCCCCCCATACGGCAAACCAGATCGCCTTCCTCAACCGTGCCGATGAGTGCGGCGGCGACGTGGCGTAGCACAGCATCCCCAGCGGCATGGCCGAGCGTGTCGTTAATAGCCTTGAACTTGTCCAGATCCAGTTGCAGCACGCCCATTACGCCGCATTCCAGGCTGGCACGGGCCGCGTCCGAGGCCAAAAACCGCGAGAGTTCCTTGCGATTGCCGACGCCGGTCAGATCGTCATGATGGGCGGCATATTCCAGATCATCTTTGACCTCCTGCAGGGCAGACTGCACGCGCACCTGATCGGAGATATCGCGGCAGGTGACGACCACCATCTTTTGCGCGTCGTCTGGCCCCAGATCAATCAGCGCATGGCTCTGCTGATTCCAGAAAAGGGTGCCGTCGCGCCGCATATGCCGCGTCACGCGATACTTGCCAAAGATTGAGCTGCCAGTCTGGTAGCGGAAATTCTCCAGCTCCTCTGGGCTGGGGCGTGTGGCGGGCGGAGTGATCAGCTCGGCCGGATTGCGTCCGCGCGCCTCATCCAGTGTCCAGCCCATCATGCGCTGGATCGCGGGGTTCATCCACAGGACGCGGCCCCGAATATCCAGCAGCACGATACCATCACGCGCATGATCCAGAATGAGGCCGGCCAGCCACGCGCCGACGGGATCACTCAGGTCGGCCGCTGCCTGCAACGCGTCAGGCATGCTCAGGCGCAGCCCCGACTGCGCGCACGCGCGGCCTCTGCCGTCTCTTCCTACATGCGATGTCTCGCGCGTCACCCACTCACCCGTTCTTGCGCCCGTTCAAGCGACAACCATCACGCAACGCTCTTAATATCGGGTGGCCTTCGCCCAGCTTTGTGTTTAGAAAAATCAACGAATTTTAGGAGAATTGCAGGCCATGATCCCTACCGGCGGCCCGTTGCGCCTGCCTTTGTCGCGACCGGGCCGATCAATTGGCCTTTTGGGCGGATCGTTTGATCCACCGCACGCGGGGCATGTGCATATCACACGCGAGGCGCTCAAGCTCTTTGGTCTGGATGCCGTATGGTGGCTGGTCAGTCCTGGAAACCCGCTGAAGGCGCACGGCCCGGCCCCGCTGGAGCGGCGGATGGACGCGGCGCGCGCGATCATGCAGCACCCGCGCGTTCATATCAGCGATGTCGAGGCACAAATTGGCGCGCGCTATACGGCCCGCACGCTGGCCGTACTGCGCGCTGCGTGTCCGGGGGTGAATTTCGTCTGGCTTATGGGCGCCGATAACATGGTGCAATTTCATCAATGGCAGGATTGGCGCGAGATCATGGAGAGCGTACCCGTCGGAATTCTGGCACGCCCCGGTGCGCGGCTGGCGGCGCGTGCGTCGGTCGCGGCGCGCGTCTATGAACGTGCGCGCGTGCCGCTTGGGGAGGCGCGCAATCTGGGGCGGATGCAGGCGCCTGCCTGGTGTTTTGCAAACGTGCCCATGTTGTCGCTGTCGTCGACCCACCTGCGCGCGTCGGGGAGCTGGTAGGATGCGGTATCTGCGGCCATCGCACGAAAGCGTGAGGCGCCGCGCAGCAGAACGCGATTGCGGGCAGCGCCCCTCTGCGCTTTAATCCGCGCCATGTCTGCTGGCCCAACGCGACGCCTTTTCCTAAGCGGTGCCTTATCGGCGCTCGCCGTGGGTGCCCATGCGGGCGCCCCCGCCGTATCCCTGCGCCCGCAGATGCGCCCTCAAAAGCTGGGGCAGCCCCCGGATGCCGCCGATCTGATCGCGGCCGCCCGGCTGGACGGACGCGTCGGTTATGCGGTGATTGACATGACCACAGGTAACGTTCTGGAGGAGGGCGGCGGTGCCGACGGATTTCCGCCAGCTAGCGTGACCAAGGCGATTACGGCCCTTTACGCTCTGGACGCGCTGGGGCCGACCTATCGGTTTCGCACCCGGCTGGTCGCAACGGGGCCGGTGAAGGACGGCGAAATTCAGGGCGATCTGATACTGGTCGGCGGCGGCGATCCGCTTTTGGATACCGACGCGCTGGCCACCATGGCCGCAAATCTCAAGGCGGCAGGCGTGCGTGGCATCACCGGCGATTTTCGCGTCTATGGCGGCGCGCTTCCTTATGCGCGTGTCATTGACGCGGCCCAGCCCGATCAGGTGGGCTATAATCCTGCCGTGTCGGGCCTCAACCTGAATTTCAACCGTGTGCATTTTCAATGGGTCCGCGCCACGGATGGCTATACCGTTACGATGGACGCCCGCTCGGCCAATTACAGACCCGATGTGCGGGTCGCGCGTATGAGCATCTCTGATCGCAACAGCCCGCTTTATACCTATACCGACGGGGGTGATTACGACCAATGGACCGTTGCGCGCGCGGCGCTGGGCAAATCCGGCAGCCGCTGGTTGCCCGTGCGCCGCCCAGCGATCTATGCCGGAGAGGTGTTTGCAAGCCTCGCGCGCAGCCATGGCATCACGCTGGGCGCGGCCAAGGTGCAGCAGGATGCGCCTGCAGGTGACACGCTGGTGAGCCACCTAAGCGAGCCGTTGCCTGATATCCTGAAGGGGATGTTGAAGTATTCTAACAACCTGACCGCCGAGCTAGTGGGGATGACTGCCACGCTGGCGCGCACTGGCAGCGCGACGTCACTGGCCGCATCGGCGCGCGAAATGACGGCATGGGCGCGCGGCGATCTGGGGCTTGAGGGCGCGGATCTGGTGGATCACTCGGGTCTTGGTTCGGCCTCGCGGGTCAGCCCAGTTGCGCTGGCGCGGGTCCTGACCATTGCCCGGCGCAATGCCGCGTTGCATCCCATGCTCAAGGCGTTTCGCATGCGCGGCGCCAGCGGTAATTTCGACGACGCGTATCCCATCCACGTCGAGGCCAAGACCGGAACGCTGCATTTCGTCAGCGCACTGGCGGGCTACGCCACCGGGCCATCGGGCCGCCCACTGGCCTTTGCGATATTTGCCCACGATCCCGTTCGGCGCGAAGGGCTGGCAGGCGCGACCGATGACCGCCCACCCGGCGCCGCGTCTTGGAACAGGCGCGCCAAAGGGTTGCAGCAAGCCCTAATCGATCGCTGGGATGCAGCCTACGGCGGATAAGGCTTGGGCTGACATACACTCGCCGCCTCCGATGCGGCGATTGCCGCAAACCACTCTTGCACCGCCTCGCGCCATCCACTAATCGTATGCCACCACAAAGGCAGGCGAGTTGGCGGAGTGGTTACGTAACGGATTGCAAATCCGTGTACACCGGTTCGATTCCGGTACTCGCCTCCATTCAGGTCTCTTCTCGGCGCTTAGTCGCGAGAAACGAATTCTATTTTTCCAGATACGCTTGCAGCCGTTGCTCGGTTACGCTCAATTCGCGGGTTCCGCTGGGTTGGGGTAGCGCATGCTTGGGCGATTTTGCCAAGTCCAACACCAGAGGGTGGATATAGCTGTTTCGCGCAATAGCAGGAGTATTGTGTAGCCGCTCGGCGGCGGCCTCGGCCATGGCGGTGATGGTCGGAGTATCGGTCTTTTCGGCCACGGAAAATGCCGCGACCGTCCCTGCCCATGTGCGAAAGGTTTTGGCCGTCAGCCCCTCCATCCCGCTCGCGTCGGACAGATAGGCATTGAGACCGGCAGAGGATACATTGCGCACTGTGCCGCTATCATCCACCCACGTCAGCAGGTCCGCGCCGGGCAGGTCGCGAATACGTTCCAGCGCCTTCATCAGGCGCGAATCAGACAATTGGCGTCGCACGCGTTTGCCGCCCTTGCCGACATAAGAAATATGCAGGCGCCCGTCCTTTAGGCGCACATGGCGACCGGTTAGCGTTAGCGCACCGTAAGTGCCGTTTTCGCGCGTGTATTCTGGGTTTCCAACGCGCAAGGATAATCTGTCGATCATCGCAATTCCGGCGGCGATGGCGAACGCCTCCTCGCCGGGCTCCTTTGCCAGATCGCGGCGCATTTTGCGGCGGATAGCGGGCAGGGCGGCGGCAAAATCCGGCAGCGTCGAGAATTTGTTTTCGGCCTGTAGCGCAGTCCAATCAGGATGATAGCGATACTGCTTGCGCGCGCGGGCGTCCTGCCCGGTGGCTAAAAGGTGGCTGTTTCCCAGAGGTGATATCCAGACCCCCTCCCATGCGGGAGGCACGGCCAATGCATCAATCCGCGCGCGCTCGGCCTTTGCGGAAATTCGCGTGCCGTCCGCCGAAACGTAGGAGAATCCACGCCCGCGCCTCTCGCGCCGGATACCGGGACGGTCGTCAGGGTAGTATCGCAAAGAGGGCGGCAGGCTGGTCATGGGCGTCGTTTCCACCAAGGTAGTGACGCAACGGATTTTAGGCCCGCAGGGTTCCGCCCATTCATAGGCTGCCGGGGAACCGCAGGCGCGAAATTGAGTTTTAATAGCGCAGCCCGCTGGATCTGATTGTCCGGCGCGACTGGTCTAGACACCCCTTGTCAAGGAGGCACTCATGCCCGTTGCAGTCAATAATCCCGACCCTACAAATCCGGGGCCCAAGAACCCGGGAATGCCTGATCCGGCCCCGCCGCCTACGGAGGTGCCGAATGATCTCCCGCCAGAGGGTGTGCCAAACCCGCCCAAGGAGATGCCGAACGACCTGCCGCCCGAAGGTGTACCGCAGCCGCCCAGTGAAATGCCGAATAATTCGCCAAACGAGGTGCCCCCGCAACCACCGCGCGAGGTACCAGGTATGCGTAATTTTAGGGCGCGGCGGCGCGCCCCTGCGCTGCCCGCCGCCCGCGGTTGTCGTTAGGAAATCATCAGCGCAAACTACGCAGCAGATCCGCCGATGGCTCGCCATTGGCGGGTAGGCCCTGACTGCGCTGATATGCGCTAATCGCGGCCCGCGTATTCGGGCCGATGACGCCATCGGTGCCGTCTGTGTCAAAGCCCCTTGCCGTCAGCTTGGTCTGCAGCGCGATACGGTCCTTTTTCGTCAGGCCGGTTGCATCAGGCGGGAAATCGCCCTTCAGCGGTCCTGCGCCGCCAATCCGGTCGGACAGGTGTCCGACGCCAATCGCATACGCATCGGAGTTATTGTAGCGCTTGATCGCGCGAAAATTTCCGGTCACGGCAAAGCGCGGACCGCCTGCCTGTGGCTGGATCACGGTGCCACTTGCGGCCTCGCCGGGGGCAAGTTCGCGGCCCCATTTTGTGCCGCGCGTCCAGCCGCTTTTCGCCAGATACGCCGCGGTCGAAGCAAGCGCGTCACTGGGATCTTCGGACCAGATATCGCGCCGCCCGTCGCCGGTGAAGTCGACTGCAAACAACTCGTACGAGGTCGGAATGAATTGCGTGTGACCCATCGCGCCCGCCCAGCTGCCCAGCATGCGGGGGGCGTCAATGTCGCCGTTCTGAATTATCTTCAGCGCCGCAACCAACTGCTTTTCGAAAAATGCGCCGCGCCTCCCGTCAAAGGCCAGTGTCGAGGTGGCCGAGATGACCGGCACGTTTCCGCGCCGCTCACCATAGAAGCTCTCGAGCCCCCAGATCGCGGCGATGATTTGGGCGTCGACACCATAGCGGGCCTCCAGCGCGCTCAACGTCGTGCGATGGCGCGCGAAGGCCGCGCGGCCCTTGGCAATCCGTTCGTCAGAGGCGGCGATAGACAGGTAATCCTCCAGCGTGCGGGTGAATTCGGTCTGGTTGCGATCCCGCTTGACCACGCCGGGCAGGTACCCCGCGCCGCGAAAGCCAGCGCTCAGCGTGCTATCGGAAATGCCGTATCCACCCGCGCGGGCGCGAAATGAGTTGACCCACGCGTCATAAGCACTGTTCGCGGTAGGACGTAGATCGTCCGCAAGCGGGGCAGGCCCGCTGGCCTCGGATGCACCGGCCATCACGCCGCCGCGCATATCGCCGCAGGCCGACACGCCCAGTGCCGCCAATCCTATGCCAAAGTGTCGCCGTGTTAATCTTGGATTACCGCTCATGCCTGCCTCGTTTTGTTTGAGTTTTGCCTCAGCATAGTGGATTGCGCGCGCAGGCAAAAGCGGGTCCGCGCGCCGCGTGGGGATTATCGCCGGTGGGCGCGGACGGGATATTTGCTGGCCAGCCCGCCCTAGGCGGTACTGACCCACGCGGCGCGCACCTGCGCAGCAGTATCTGCCTCCATATACCTTGCTGCACTTAGCGCGAAATTGCGCTAGCAAATACACGCAGGGGTTGCGAAAATAACCCAAATGACGCAAATACTAACGAACATGGAGTCCATGCGCCAAGCTGAGGAAAGCACGCCCGAATGCTGAACGGCGCCCTAAATCACCTTCTGAGCCTAAAACGCAGCCACAAGCGTTTGCTGCAGCTGGCGGCTGACGCTGGTTTGCTGCTGCTTAGCTATGTTTGTGCGACTGCGCTTGGCGGTGCGGCTAGTGCGATGCTGCTGCCATCCTTCTGGGCGGCCGCCGCGATATTCGTGCCAGTCAGTCTGCTGATCTTTGTGCGGCTTGGGTTTTACCGGGCGGTTGTCCGATATCTATCCGTGCAGTTGTTAATGACGATCTTTGCCGGGGTGATCGCCTCGGCGGCAGTTCTGATTAGCGCGATTAACATGACCCAAGTGCCGCTGCCATGGAGCGCCGCGCCGATCTATTTGCTTATCGCGATGTGCGTATTGGGCGGATTACGCATGGCCCTGCGGGAGGTACTGCAACGACATGCGTCTGAGGGTCGCAAGCCGGTGCTGATCTATGGCGCCGGACGCGCGGGGCGGCAATTGCTTAGCTCGCTGCGCGAGCACGCAGATTTCGTGTCTGTCGCATTCGTTGACGACGCGGCCGAACTGCACGATTCCGAAGTGGGCGGCATCCGTATCCATGATCCCAGTCGTCTGGCCCGTCTGGTGCAGATGCACGGGGTCAAGTTGGTGCTCCTGGCTGTTCCAAGCGCATCGCGCGCTGAAAGACGCGCGATCGTTGAGCGGCTGGAGAAGCTGCCGGTGCGGGTCCAGACAATCCCCGGTATGTCCGCGATCCTGTCGGGCAAGGCCCGGCTGGAGGATCTGCATGACGTCGCCATTGAGGATTTGCTGGGCCGCGACCCTGTTCCACCGATGGAGCCGCTAATGCGCGGCAACACGGCGGGCAAGGTGGTGATGGTCACTGGCGCCGGCGGATCGATCGGGTCCGAGCTGTGCCGCCAGATCGTCCTGCAAGGGCCGCGCATTTTGATCCTGTGGGAGCTGTCGGAACTGGCGCTTTATACCCTGAATAACGAGCTGAACGATACGATCACGGCGCAGGGTCTGGATGTACAGCTGGTGCCGCTGATGGGGTCGGTGCAAAATCCACGGCGCCTGTCAGCCGCGCTAAAGCGGTTCGGCGTGCAGACTATCTACCACGCCGCCGCGTACAAACACGTCCCGCTGGTCGAACAGAACGTTGTTGAGGGGCTGCGTAACAACGTATTCGGCACCGAGGCAGTGGCCGACAGCGCCATAGCTTCAGGCGTTGAGTCGGTCATTCTGATATCGTCCGACAAGGCGGTACGCCCGACCAACATGATGGGCGCCTCCAAGCGGCTGGCCGAGCTGGTCTGCCAAGCCGCCGCGCGCAGGCAAAATGGCACAATTTTTTCGATGGTGCGTTTCGGCAATGTTCTCGGCTCATCGGGGTCGGTCATTCCCCGGTTTCGCCAGCAGGTCGAGCAGGGAGGCCCAATCACAGTGACGCATCCCGAAATGACACGCTATTTCATGACAATCCCCGAGGCAGCACAGCTGGTCATTCAGGCGGGCGCAATGGCGACCGGGGGCGATGTCTTTCTCTTGGATATGGGCGAGCCGCTCAAGATCGTGGATCTGGCGGATCGCATCGTGCGGCTATCGGGCCTGACACCTTACCGCGTCTTGCCCGCGCTGCATCCCGATATCGGCCAACCCAGCGCGAAGGCGGCCCAGCCCAGGGGCGATATCGAGATCTGCTTTACCGGGCTGCGCCCCGGAGAAAAGCTGTTCGAGGAGCTGTTGATCGGCGATAGTGCGGGCCAGACCCAGCATCCGCGCATTATGACGGCGAGTGAGACATTCCTCGGCCCGGACCGGCTGGACCAGCTGCTGGATGCGCTGCTGGCGGCCTGCCAGAGGCAGGATATTGCCGCGCTGCGCCGGATCATTGCCTCGGCGCCGGTCGGCTATACGCCGATTGGTCCGACTGCTGACCTTTTGAGCGGGGATGAGGACGCGTTGCCACTCGTGGCCATAGGATAATATCAGGGTGACGCCAAACCGCCGATCCAGTGATGGCCGCGCGGCCCAGCCAAGGCCGATCTATGGGTGGCCCCTCGGGCCACTGCACCGTTGCTCACGCCCATGTTCTGTGGCAAAACCCGTTCCAACGCACCTGAACGGACGAGTTTAGCCATGACCGATTACGCACAGCGCCGCACTATGATGGTAGACACCCAAGTCCGCCCGTCGGATGTGACCAAATTCCCCATTATCGACGCTATGCTGCAGGTCCCGCGTGAGGCGTTCGTACCGCGCCCCCTGCGCGAGGCGGCCTATATGGGCGAAAACCTCGATTTGGGTGCAGGCCGGGTAATGCTTGAGCCGCGCACGTTGGCCAAGATGCTGGATGCGCTGGATATTCGCGGCGATGATCTTGTCCTCGACGTCGGCAGCGCGCTGGGCTATTCCGCCGCTGTTATCGCGCTCATGGCCGAGGCTGTTGTCGCGCTGGAGGAGGACGAGGCGATGAGCGCTGAGGCCGAGGATTTGTTGAGGGAGCACGGGGCCGACAATGTGATCGTCCACACCGCAGCGTTGGCCGGCGGCGCGCCAGAGCATGGCCCCTATGACGTCATCGCTATTGAAGGCGCCGTGCAGCATTTGCCGCATGTCATCACCGACCAGTTGAAGGATGGTGGGCGTATCGCGTGTCTCTTTATGGAGGGGGCGCTGGGCGCGGTTCGCATTGGCTACAAATCAAATGGTAAGATCACTTGGCGATTTGCGTTCAATGCCGGTGCGCCAGTGATGCCCGGCTTTGAAAAGCACGCGGCCTTCATTCTTTAGCGCTTAAATCTTCGTCGGGGCCCAGGCGCCCGATTGTCGAAAGGACGATATAATGACAATCCGCTCACACACGGGACGGCGCAAACCGGCGGGCACAATTGCTGGACGGGCGCGTGGCTGGATCGCCGTCGCCGTCATGGCCGCCTTAGCGCCTGCCGCCTATGCCGATACGCTGGCAGACGCGCTGGCCGGCGCGTACAACACCAGTGGCCTGCTAGAGCAGAACCGCGCCCTGCTGCGCGCCGCTGATGAGGATGTGGCTGGCACCGTTGCTGGACTGCGCCCGATCATTAGCTGGTCCACGGACGTGACGCGCAGCTATTCCAAGACCCGGAGCGGAAGCAGTGTTAGTGCATCGTTCAGTAACTCTAGCTCTGGCTCGACCAATCTCAACGCAGGTATCACCGCCGAATGGCTGCTCTATGATTTTGGCCGCACGCAACTGACCATTGACGCTGCCAAGGAACTGGTGCTGTCCACACGCCAGTCGCTGGTCAGTATTGAGCAGCAGGTGCTGCTGCGCGCTGTTCAGGCTTATATGAATGTACAGCGCAACACGCGCTTTGTGGCACTACGCCGCAATAACGTGCGCGTTATCGGGGAATCTCTGCGCGCCGCGCAGGATCGCTTTGACGTGGGCGAGGTGACGCGCACAGACGTCGCGCAGGCCGAGGCGCGCCTGTCGCTGTCGCGCAGCAACCTTGCTACTGCGGAGGGCGATCTGAAGCGCGCGATAGAGGAATACATCGCTGTCGTGGGCAAGAGCCCCGGTGACATCTCACAGCCACCTAGCCTGCCCAGACTGACGCGCAGCGAGGAGACGGCCAAGCAGGTCGCCCTGCGCAGCCACCCAGATATGCTGGCCGCCCAGCACGACGTTTCTACGGCCAAGCTAAATGTTTTGGTGGCCGAGGCCGCGATGAAGCCGCGCGTCTCGCTTAATGGCAGCCTTGGCGTGACCGAGCGCCTGAATGGAAACACCTCGGCCGATAGCGGTAGCTTCGGTCTTCAGATCGGCGGGCCCATCTATCAGGGGGGCGCGCTGTCCTCGGCCAAGCGGCGCGCGTTTGCCCAGCGCGATGCCCAATTGGGCGCGCTGCACGTCACGCGCGACCGGATTCGCCAGAATGTCGGCAATGCTTACGCCATTTTGCAAGCCGCCCGCGCCTCTGCCACGGCAACCGCCGAGGCGGTGCGCGCCGGCCGCGTCGCCTTTGACGGCGTCAATGAGGAGGCCAAGCTGGGCGCACGCACCACATTGGACGTGCTGAACGCCGAGCAGGAGTATCTGGACGCGCAGGCCAACCAGATTTCGGCGCAGGCCGATGTTTTTATCGCCGCCTATTCCGTGCTGGAATCCACCGGAGAGCTGACGGTGCGCGACCTGCAACTGGCAGTGCAAAGCTATGATCCAGCAGCCTATTACAACTTGGTCAAGGACGCGCCAGCGGCCCTAAGCGAACGTGGCAAGTCGCTGGACCGTGTGCTGCGCAAAATCGGAAATCAGTAAAACTGCGCCTATCTGTTGTGCGAAATGCGCCGCGTAGGTAAGCTGCGCAGGAGGCAAAAAACGAGGGCGATAAAAACCATGTCCGATCCCGTCACGAATATCGAAATCGAGGACGTGCTGTCATCCATCCGGCGGCTTGTATCCAGCGACGAGCGCCCTGCAAAATCGCAGGTGAAACCTGCTGAGGTGGCAGTTGGTGCCAACGCGCCGTCTGTGAGTGGTGCGCAGGAGTTTGAGGCAGCTCAGGATGAACCAGAAAAGCTGGTTCTGACCCCCTCTTTGCGCGTCGATTCGCCTGCACCCTTTGTCGCTGAACCCTCAGATCAGGTTTCAGAACTAAGCCCGCAAGAGAGCAATCTATCGGATGACGATCTGGCCACAGAAACAGATCTGGCCACAGAAACACCTGATGAAAATGGCCCGCCGCTGGACCGTTCTAATGAACTAAAGGCACGCGTTGCCGAATTCGAAGAGGTTGTCGCGCGGCAGAGTGATCAGTGGGACCCTGATGGCGCCAGCTCGGATGCAAATTCCGGCGAGACTGGATCACCGCTTCCGTGGGAAGAAGATTTGGGCGACAGCGAAACGGCTGAAGCGGACGCAGAGCAAGATAATGATAAAGCCGACGAACTTCGCGCCAAGGATATTGCACAAGCCGTCGAAGACGCCGCGATCGTAGCGGAGGATGAGGCAGACGATCCCGCGCCGGAGGAGGCTGCATCACGGCAGGCACAAGAGCAACCCGAGGACGATATTCCTGAAAATTTCGCTGTCGACGATCGCACGCAAGACCTAGACGACGCGCAGCGCTCGGAATCGCAGGCGGCTGATAATGCAGAGTTTTTGGGCGCCAACGACGACTTCCTTGACGAGGATGCGTTGCGTGATCTGGTCGCTGATATTGTCCGGCAAGAATTACAGGGCGCATTGGGCGAGCGGATTACCCGCAATGTGCGTAAGCTGGTCCGCCGCGAGATTCACCGTGCGATGGCCAGTCAAGAGCTGAACTAACTTTGCGAAATGCGGGCGGCGTGGAGGTTGCAAAGCGCGCGCGATGGCGCCTAAATGGACGGCTCACGCGCCAGTGAAAGCAGTAAATCGATATTCATGTGGGCCTCTAGATGATCGGCTAGTACATCCAGCACCTCGTCGACGCCGCTATCGAAATGCAATTGCGACGCGGTGCCCAGCCCGGCCATGAAAACCGCGCGAAATGCGTCTGACGCCAGCAGGCCGTGCACATAGCAGCCCTGTACCAGACCATCTGCGCTGGCTGCCCCCTCAGGCCGACCATCCATACTCAGCCATGCGCGGGCGCAATCAGGGCCTGTCGTGCGGCCCATGTGAATTTCGTATCCCGTCACCTCTGTGCCGCTGGCCGGATGGCTCCCCTTTGTTAGCGACAGCCGTTTTTCCGGCTGCATAACTGTCTCGATATCCAGATGCCCCAGCCCGGTGACGGTGCAGGCCGGCCCTTCGACCCCGCCGGGATCTGATATTGTGCGGCCCAGCATCTGGTAGCCACCGCAGATCCCCAGCACCGGACCGCCGCGCCGAATATGCGCGGCCAGATCAATATCCCAGCCGTTGGCGCGAAATTCGGCCAGATCGGCGATGGTCGACTTGCTGCCGGGGATTAGCACCAGCCCGGCATCGCCAGGCAGGGGGCGCCCCGGCTCAATCATCTGCACGGTGATGCCCGGCTCTGCGCTCAGCGGATCCAGATCGTCAAAATTGGCGATGCGGCCAAGACGCGGTACGACCACCTTGAACGCACCGCCGGGGCGCTGAACGATATCTAGCGCATCCTCTGCCGGCAGGCGCCATGCCTCCTGAAACCAAGGGATCACACCGAGAGATGGCCAGCCTGTGCGCTTCTCAATCGCGGTGAGGCCATCGTCAAACAGAAGCGGATCGCCGCGAAATTTGTTGATCGCGAACGCTTTGATGTGGGATGCATCCTCTGGTGGCAGCACGGCCTGCGTTCCAACGATTTGCGCGATGACGCCGCCCCTGTCTATATCGCCGACTAGAACGACCGGCACGCCTGCCGCTTCGGCAAAGCCCATATTGGCGATGTCGCCTTTTCGCAGGTTGATTTCTGCCGGGCTGCCCGCACCCTCGACCAGCACCAGATCGGCAGTGGCGGCCAGACGGATGAAGCTCTCTAGGACGGCGCGCATCAGGTCGGCCTTACGATCGGGGTATGCGCGGGCCTGCCAACTGCCGATGACGTGGCCCTGCACAACGATCTGCGCGCCTGTCTCGCTCTCTGGTTTTAGCAGAACTGGGTTCATGTCGGTATGCGGTGCACGTCCGGCGGCGCGTGCCTGTAGCGCTTGGGCGCGCCCGATCTCGCCCCCGTCTTCTGTGACGGCGGCATTGTTCGACATATTCTGCGGCTTGAACGGTGCGACGTTCAGCCCGCGCCGGACACAGGCCCGCGCGAGGCCCGCCACCAACATCGACTTGCCCACGTTGGAGCCTGCGCCCTGTATCATTATCGCGCGTGCCATCCAGCGCCCCCTATTCATGCCCCGCTTATAGGGCGGCACTACGCGGCGATGAAATGAAAAAGCCCCGCCAGTGGCAGGGCTTCGACATCAGCAGTCTCTAGCGTAGTTTAGGCAGCGTAGTTTAGGCGGCTTCGGCCTGTGCGGCGGCGGCATGACGACGCTCGCTTTCTTCGCGCGACAGCGCAACGGATGTGCGAACACCCTTGGACACAAAGTCCATCAGGCCCGACACAACACGCTCGTTCGGGTCAATCCCGGCGCAGGACAACACTTCGCGTCCGTCGCGGGACCGTGCCCAGCGTGCGATCTGGTCAGGGCCGTTGCCGTACTTCTTGTCGTCAGAAATGGCGTCGTCTAACGCGGCCAGTACAACGGCTGCGAAAAGTTTGCGTGCCCGGTTGCCTTGCTCGTTATTGAAGGCGGCACCGTCAACGAAATCCTTCATGGTTCGTCCTTGCTTTATTAGTCTTGCGTTTTCAGCTTAGGCCTCGTTATGGAGCACTCTGTCCGATTCGGATAGAGCAGATATGCATACCTGATATGCGATCACCGCATGGCTGCTGCACCTGCAGCACGACATATCGTTGGCTTGCCCCCTTGCTGATCACAAGATATAGGGTTGGCCTGAATTCTATCAACCTTTCGTCAGGATTTTGCCACAATGCCCAAGATCAACGGAAACGAGATTCGCCCCGGTAACGTGCTGGAGCACAACGGTGGTTTGTGGTCGGCTGTAAAAGTCGATCACGTCAAGCCTGGCAAGGGCGGTGCCTTTGCCCAAGTCGAAATGCGCAACCTGCGCAACGGTAGCAAGCTGAACGAGCGTTTCCGCTCTGCCGACAAGGTTGAGCGCGTGCGCCTTGATCAGAAAGACCAGCAATTCCTCTATGAATTGGATGGCATGCTGGTGTTCATGGACACTGAAACCTATGAGCAGATGGAGTTGCCTGCTGAACTGCTGGGCGAGCGTCGCCCATTTCTGCAGGACGGAATGACCATCCATATCGAATATCATGAGGATGAGGCGCTGAACGCCACACTGCCGCAAAAGGTGACCTGCATGGTCGTCGAGACTGAGCCGGTGGTTAAAGGCCAGACAGCCGCCAACAGCTTCAAGCCGGCTATTCTGGACAATGGCGTCAAGGTGATGGTGCCGCCCTTCGTTGGGCAGGACGAGGCTATCATCGTGAATACAGAAACCATGGAATATTCCGAGCGCGCCTGAAGTGAGGGCTTAAATTTTAGGTTTTATCTAACGATAAAAGCGCCGCGTGCCTGCATAGGTATGCGGCGTTTTGCCATTCTAGCGCCAGAGCGCAGCACGAGACGCAAAGAGGCCCTGTAGTTTTGACAATACCCTGTTTGCGGGGCTGGGCAGGGGCACCGTGCCCGTTGCCAAACGCTCCAACACCAGTTCTGCGGTGCAGGGCAGGCCGGTCACGGGATCGAAATAGCGTGGGTAATCGATCAGCGTGGCATGGACGAGGCCCGCCAGCGCGGGCCGTGCGCTGCGGCGGGCCGGGATCGTGCCCAGATCGGTAGTCAGGCCCCACCCTGCATAAAACGGTGCGCCCGTGGTCGTGACAGGAACTTCGCGCAGTAACGCTTCAAAGCCCAAGAGTGACGTCATGGTCCAGACCCGGTTCACATCGCGCAGCAGTGCGGCGGGATCGGCGCGGGTCAGTACCATATCGGCCAACTCCTCGGCCGCGCCGGGCGTTATAGCGCCGGGCCGCAAGCCCGCTTCGACGTCGGGATGGGGTTTGTAGAGGATCACAGCATCCGGATTGGCCGCGCGCACCGCCTGAAGCAGCGCCAGATTGGTGCATATATGCCCTGCGCCGGTCCGGATTGACGCATCATCCTCGACCTGGCCGGGCACCAGGATGCGGTGTCCCTTGGGCAGGTCCGGGGCCGCGCCGCCCAAGTTATACTTGGTCGCACCCTGCGCAATGATCTGTGTCATCAGCGCCTCGGCGCGGCGGGTCTGGTCGGGGCGCATATGTGCGCGGCGGGCAATCCAAGCCTCCAGGTCGCTGGGCTGGCTGGGGTCATAATAGATGCCGCGCGTGTCCAGAACCAAGCTGAGTGGCGGCACCAGCCGCGCGCCCAGACCGCGCGAGCGCAGAAAGCCGTCCTCGACGCGCACGGCGCCCTCGGGGGCCTGATCTGCCTTGCCTGCCCAGACCATATGCCGCCGCTCTGGCGCGCCACCGTGAAAGACCATCCGTTTGTGGCGGCCAAAGACGCGCTGTAGCGGTCCGCGTTTCCACAGGCGCATGCCATGCGCAGCCCAGCCAAGGCGATCCTCGCGAAAACTACGCACCTCGGCCTCAAGCGCGGCGATAGCGTCTTCGATCTCGCAGAGCTGATCGCGAAAGGGGTCGTACCATTTTGGATAGAGGATCATCGCCGCCGCAAAGATCTGCGCGCGGCTGAGCGTACGGCCCCGGCGCGGCAGCGCCAAGGGATGGCGGTCATCCGTCAGGCCCCAGCCGGCATAAAAAGGCTGGCCGAACACGCGCGGGCGATGTCCGGCAAAAATCGCCTCGAACCCTAGTTGGCTGGACACAGTATAGACGGCGGTGGCCCCTTCCAGCAGGGACCAAGGACAGGCGGGTGTATCAAGGATGGTGATATGGGCCGCCTTATCGGCCGTGCTGAAATATCCGGCGCGGTGGCCCGCTGCCGTCTCGGGATGTGTTTTCACCACGATCCGCGCGCCGGGATTATCCTCCTGCGCATAGTACAGCATCTCGCGAAATGTGTTCGCATCCGCGCCGCCCAGCCGCACGGCGGCGTCATCATAGGTTTGGTCGATGACCAGAACATAGCCCGGATCGGGGCAGGGCAGGGCGGGATCATGGGCGTTGTATTTGCTAAGGCGTGCCTGTTGCAGCCGTGAGATTGAGGCGCGGGCACGGTCCATCAGCGCTGTGTCGTCCAGCGGATGCGTGCCAAGCAGCACCTCCAGATCCGACGGTCGGCATGCGTCGAAATGCGCGCCGCGCCCGTCGATCAAGAGGCCCAGGGGCGGGCTGCCCGAGCGGCCTGGGTGGATTGAACGGAGCCATGCATCCTCTAGCCGGAGCAGACCCGCACCCGTGCGCGCCGCCGCTGCCTCGCCTCGGTGAGCGTAGGGGCTGTGGCCCCAGACGGCCACCAGATCATCCGCGCCGGGCCAGCCGAGGCGCATGTCGTATCCGGCCAGATCCATGATGCGCCTGAGACGGCGCTGGCGCAGAAAACCGGCGTTGAAATAGAAAACCCGCCGGCGCCCCTCGGCCCCGGCGGGATCATTTTCGCCATGCGCAGGCATTAGCCGCCAAAGGCTGTCGTGGCGGAATCGACATTTGCAACGACGCCTAGCGAGCCTGTAAGGGCGCCGATCACCTTGCTCCACTGTGCGAAGGGTGCCTCGGTCACATAAAGCGTATCTTGATCGCGGACCGAAAAATCACGCGCCATGAACATGCCATTGGGACGGGTCAGGTCCAGCACATAGACGAGGCGCTGATCGCCGATGAGATCGCTGCGGCCCAGCACCTGATTTGCGATCGCCGCAGGCTCATTCCGCAAGATAAAGACGCCGGTGGGATCGGCAGCAGACGCTTGAAGGCCCCCCACAGTCGCTATTGCCTCGATCGCGGATAGCGTCTGCGTCTCGAACGTCACGCGCGATTGCGCGCCAGTGGCGCCAAGTGCGGTAAAGGCGCGGGTATCCTGCTCGACCAAGATACGGTCGCCGCCGCGCAGCGCGATATCAAATTCCGGGTGCTTGTAGAGGTCTTGGAACCAGACCTTGCTACGCTCACCGCCGCGCAGAACGGTAATCTGCGCCACTTCAGCCGGTATCACGATACCCCCCGCAGCCGAGAGCATCGCCGCCAAAGTGCGCGTAGGCCGCTCGATAGGATAGACGCCCTGCGCCCCGACAGAGCCGACCAGCGACACCGTCGCACCGTCACCGGCAAGGCGGCGAACCTGAACCTGCGGGTCCGGCGTCTGCTCGTCCAACTTGGACGTTATAATCCGGCGGATCGCTTCGGGCGTGTTGCCCGCCGCGCGAATACGGCCGGCATATGGCACAAAGATAAACCCGCTGCCGTCAACCTGCACTTCTTCCAGTACGGTTTGGTTTGTCGCCTCGCCAGCCAGCAGGCCATCGTCGACGTTCTCCCAAATCGTCAGGCCTAGCGTATCGCCGGGCCGGATCGTATCGGAACCAAGCTGGCCTGCATTACGGAACGCGTCGCTAAATCCCAGCGCAGGCTGCACGGCAGTCGCGCGCGTCACGCGGTCGTTGACCGACACGATGAACGCATCGCCTTCCCGATCAACGGAACCGGCATAAATTTGACGTTTATTAGGTCCAACCTGAGGAAGGATACCGCATGACGCCACTATCATGGCAACGGCCACGAGGGCGATGGACCGCGCCCATCGGCTTGTCTGGATGTTCACTGCTCGGTCTCCTCGACCTGATTTTCTGCCTCGGTCGTCGTCGTATCGCCGTCTGCGCGGCGTATATCAGCGTTTACGCTAGCCTATTTGGAAATGAAAATAAAGCGCTACGGGCCATATGCCTCACGTCACAACCCGTAACTGTTGCCGCGGTGCCGCGGTGCCACTATGCAGGGCATCATAGGGATCGTCCGCACTTAGCATCATATCGACCGCTTGGCGCAAGAGTTGGCGCCGTCCGCGCGCCGAGTAAAATCCGCCTGCGATCTGGCTGGTTTCCAGAAGATAGCGGCGATAATCAGTGTACGCCTTGCGATCCGGGCGCTCTGCTCCGGCAAAGAATTCTGCCAGAGGCTTGGTGGAGACAAACTCCGGCTTATCATAGACGGCTTGGCCGAACGTCTTGAGCGGAATTCCGCGCCACAGCACCTGCTGCGCGGCAGTAGAATTAACCGTGACCGCGCTGCGTGCCTCGTCCAGCAGCCTCGCCAGTTTGCCACCGCGCACGTAATGCACACGATCTGCAACGCCATGCGCGTGGGCGAGGCGGCGCAGATCGCGGCGCACTGGCACGCGGCCATCCTCCAGCGGATGCGCCTTGAATACCAGATGGTGATGCGTCGGGGCACCGTGTGCAAAACCTGTCACGACCGTTTCCAAGAAATCGGCCATCGTCGCGAAGGGCGAATGCATCTGAAAGCTGCTGTCATGCTCTAACTGCAAGAGCGCCAGATGATAGGGAAACCCACCATGACGGATACGCCACGTCGCCAGCCGCCGGTCGATCGCCTGCGCGGGCATTAGCAGCAGACGTTGCAGATAAAGCGAGAATTCCTTGCGCACAGAAATTGCGCGGTGCGGTTTGAAATTGCGATACCGGCGGTTCAGCGCCAGGACGCAGAAATGATATAGCGCGCCGTAAAATATGTGATGGCGCATGTCGCCCCAACTGGCCGGGGGCAGGGCGCTGTCCATGTCTGACTGTTCCAGATCGACGCGCATTTGCGCGACGCTAAGGTCCATGAGACGCGAGTTTCCGTTGCTGCCGCCGCGTTCATACGTAACCCAGTAGGGGCGCATATATCCCTCTTCAAAGACGTGTAGGCGCAGGCCGCGCGCGCGCGCCTGTCTCACCGCCTCGGCGTGGATGGGGCGGGTGTCGCCATATAGCACGATGTCGGTCACGCGCTTGTCCGTTAGCAAGGCGCCCAGCGTATCCGTCCAGTCATCTGGCGCACCGCGATAGGGCACATAGCTGGACCTGTCAGGCCAAAACGCACTGTCGCCAGCATTAAAGCCGACGCGCCATACCTCGGCGCCAGCGCGGCGCAACATCCGCCCCAGCCGAGCATAGAAAGGGCCGTGCGGCCCTTGGAGGAACAAAAAGACGTGGCGTGCGCCGGATTCAGTGCTCATGGCGTCTTCATACTCGCATAGACTTACCAAAGGCTAACCGCCGAAAAAAATAACCACGGTTATAGGCAAAATTAAGACAATTGCCTTCGGCTGTCTTGCCGGGCGACGGATGCGCGGTTACCTCAGGATTGAACCTTACGGGATACCAGACGCATGTTCACAGGCATAATCACCGATCAGGGCACGCTGCGCTCGCTTCAGCAGCAGGGCGATCTGCGCGCGCGCATCGGATGTGGATACGACACCGGCACCATCGATCTGGGCGCGTCCATCGCCTGCGACGGCGTATGCCTGACCGTCATCGAGACGGGCGCGGATTGGTTCGACGTGCAGATCTCGGCCGAGACTGTGTCCAAGACCAATTTGGTCGACTGGCGCGAAGGCCGTACGATCAATCTGGAACGCGCGCTCAAGGTCGGGGACGAGCTGGGGGGCCACATCGTATCGGGCCATGTCGACGGCATCGCGCGGATCACCGATATGCACGATGAGGGCAGCAGCACGCGCGTCACTCTGACGGCGCCGGATGCGCTGGCCCGATTTGTCGCGCCCAAGGGGTCGGTCGCGCTGAACGGCACGTCGCTAACCGTGAACGAGGTGAATGGCTGCGAATTTGGCATCAATTTCATTCCGCACACCAAAGACGTGACTACGTGGGGCCGCGCCGCCGTTGGGGATGCGGTCAACCTTGAGATCGACACGCTGGCCCGCTACGTCGCCCGGTTGCGCGAATTTGACTGAGGCTTTTGCTGCTTCATCTTAGCTTACATACCCCAACAGCAGGCGAAAGGTGCAGAGGCGCATTAATCATTGTCGCTTAGCCCTGCTCCGGCCCCGGCAGTGCGGCTTTCTTCGGTGTCGGGTGCATATGTGCGCGCAGCCATCAGGGCGAGGCGGGCGGCTGGTCCTTCGGCCAGGTTGTATCGCATCTGGCATGTCCGAAGTGGCAGGTCGCCTGCCATCCCCGCCTGAATATAAACATCGGCGCATGCAGTCATTGGCGCGTCCGTGTGTCCGCGCACGTCCGCCGCAAAGGCGAACTCTCCGGCATTCCAGATCATGCGCTCGGGCTGGCCACCATCTTCGGCGGCGCCGCGCACGAAGGGTAGCAGCAGCAGCGGATAGGCGCAGCCGATGATGTGAATATTGCGGCTGGGCGCGTCGTTTTGGGCCAGATCGCATAGCGCGGCGCCGGCCGAGATGGGGCAGATTGTACCGCCTTTTGCGCGCCATGTGTTCACGCCCGTATCGCCGGGCCGCATCATCGCGTGTGGGCTGCGGTCATGCGCCTCTAAGAACTCTGCCAGCGCCTCGGGGCCGGGCAGGCCAATCCCGACCAGCCAGCGCACCGCCTTGCCTGCTTCCTCGGCCATGCCCCAGCTAAAGCCTGATCCGCGTGCGGCCTTGCGCGCAAGTCCTTCGACCTCACTGAGGGACCAGCTCACGATGCCTCCAGCGGTGGATAGGTCCAGTCGTCGGCGTCGCCGCCTGCCAGCTCATCGGGGTAGGGCGCATTCTGGAACATAGTGATGCGCACCCAGCGATCTGATCGCGGGTCAAACCGGCATGCGCCGAAAAAGCTGAGCTTGGCGCGCAGCATGTCGATGGGCAGCAACCCCTCGCCGATGGTGTTGCCGCGGATCTCGGCATAGGGCAGACGCGCGGCGATCTGCACACGGCGGACAATGTGGCGATGTTCGGGATGGGCCAAAACAAAGTCGGCGACGGTATCGCCGTCGAAGCAGTCCAGCGCCGCGATCAGGCGCGCGGCGTCGCGGCCGGGGCTAAGGGGCTGCTCGTAGGGCTCGATAGGCTCTAGATAGCGCTCGCCCAGCCGCGGCTCCAGCTTGGCCTCGGACACGTACCAGACGCGCGCATTTGCGCTTGGCGCGGTCCAGTCGATATCCAGCGCCCAGCCATAGATGGACTGCACCACATCCCTCAGCCGCGCACAGGTCATGTCGCCTGCGATGCGCCAATGACAGTCCTCATCGCAGGCCATTGTATCGGCCAGCTCATCGACCAACTCGGGATATGGCTCCATCAGCAGGGACACCAGCTGCTCCTGCCCCTCCAGCGTCAGCGCGTCCACAGCCCAAAGCCATAGGCGGTCCCACGGGCAGGCACCTGTCAGGTCCGCATCCTGCAAATGCGCACTTAGCTGCGCAAGGTCGGCGCGCAGATCGGCCAGCTTGGCAATCTGGATGGGATGACTGCTGCGCCACCCTTCGGCGTGGAGGATCGCGCGCGCTACAATCTGGCGAAACGCGTCAATATGACGAGCCTGCGCGACGGGCAGGCCGCGCACGCGCGACAGCGCCGTTTCGCGCGCGGCGATCCAGCTGTGCAGCAGCGCAGGATGGTTCAGCAGATAGGGCGCCATGCCGAGGCCGGTGGAATTGCCAATGCCAAAGCTGCGGCGCAATCCCGCCTCCAGCGGCACTGCGGTCGCGGGGGCGCGCTGGCGGGCCATATCCTCGACCAGATCCATGACGAAGGCGCGGGTGAGATAGACCGACAGCATCTCAACTTGGTAAGGTGCCTGAAATTCAGGTCTGCTAGATGTTGCCTCCCGGTCTGCCGCGCCGAACTTGCCCGAGCCATAGACGGCCGTCGTGCGCATCAGATATCCTACGTCCTCAATCATGCCCGGGTCCGGCTGGTCGCCCGCCGCCAGCGCGGCGACGACATGATCCCACAGACGAACCGAGCGGTTGGCCCGGCTCAGCGACAGCTCGCTCTGGCTGATGCGGCCTGCCTCCTGGCGCGGAACGTTTGCGCGCAGGCGGGTGATATCATCCTCGGCCGGGATGCCGTCAAAAAGGGTAAAGGTCGCGTCCCATTCCGTGGCAATCACCCGGTCAGACCGCTTTTCCGGGTCCAGATCGTTTGCGAAGGCGATCAGGCTATAGCTACGCTGCGGCCCGTGTGCGGTATAGACAGCAGTGCCGGTACCGCGCGCGTCTATATCGAATTGGCGGCGCTCGACGCGCCATCCCTCATCCTTCATCCGGCGCAAGAGGATACGCATGAAGGACAAGCGGGTTTGGTGAAAGGACCCCAAGCGGTCCAGTCGCATGACCTGATCGGGCTGGCGCATGGCGGCGATGGCCGCGGGCATGTCGATTTGCATGTGCGTCTCCTCCTCTTTGAAACAAGTAGGGCGGCCCGTGTGGGCCGCCCTATGTGTCGTTCTCAGTCGGTGCCGCGCCCTTTGGCGATGGTGATGCGAAGCGCATCCCAGAGCGATGGCAGCAATATCAGCGACACCGGGACGGCAGTCACCACGATGAAGCTTTGCAGCTTACCGATACCGCCAGAGCCGGTCCAGATCAGGATCAGCGCCATGATGCCCATCGTCACGCCCCATAACACGCGAACGCCCGTTGCGCTGCGATCCTCATCCGACATCGCGACCGAGATGACGTAGGTCATTGAATCGCCCGTGGTGGCCACAAAGATGGTCGTCAGGATCAGGAACAGCACCGATACGATAAAGCCCAGCGGCATCTGCTGCGTGATCGACAGCAGCGCGGCGGGCAGGTTGAACCCCTCAAACGCGGTCGAGACGGAGCCGGGATTGGCCAATTCGAACGCGATGCCCGACCCGCCGACGATGGTGAACCAGAACGTCGTCACGACGGGTGCAACCAGCGACAGCATGATGATGATCGACCGGATGGACCGCCCCCGGCTGATGCGCGCGATAAACATCGCCATTAGCGGGCCGTACCCCATGAACCAGCCCCAGAAAAACACGGTCCACCAGCCCAGCCAGCCCGGATCGCCAAAGACTGCCGCATCCCCGCGATAAAGAGCCATGCCAAAGAAATCGGTGATATAGGTGGAGAAGCCCGAGAAGAAGCTGGAGAGGATGAACGCGGTCGGCCCTGCGAACAGCATAAAGAGCAGCAGCGCGGCCGCCAAGATCACGTTGATCCGGCTCAGCACTTGGATGCCTCTGGATAATCCGGTGATGGCCGAGATCGTGTAGATTGCGACCAGTCCGGCGATCACGCAGGCTTGGGTGATGAACGTATCGGGAATACCAAAGAGCGCGTTTAGGCCATAGCTGACCTGAAGGCCGAGGAAGCCGACCGGGCCGACAGTGCCAGCCACAACTGCGATAATGCAGGCCGCATCCGCGATCCAGCCGATGGGGCCGTTGATCGCCGCATCGCCAAACACCGGATAAAGCAGGGTGCGCGGGGCCATCGGAAGGCCCTTTTCATAGTGGTAGTGCATTAACATGATGGTGCTGAGCGCGCCCAGAATAGCCCATGCCAGAAAACCCCAATGCATGAAGCTCTGCGCGAGCGCAGGGCCAACTGCCTCGGGGGTGCCAGACTCGCCGCCAAAATAGGGCGGCGACGACAGGAAATGCGCCATCGGCTCGCCCGCTGCCCAGAACACGCCGCCGCCAGCGAGGAGGGTGCACATGATCATGGCACCCCACTGGAACGCCGGGAATTCAGGCACGCTCATCCCGCCCATCAGGGCGCGCCCGCCGGGCAGAAAGATCAGGACGAGTCCGATCAGGAAGGTCGCCAGCAGCAGAACCTGCCAGTAGAGGCCGAAGTACTTGGCCGAGAAGGCAAAGCTGGCATCGACCATGGTCGAAAGCAGGTCCAGATTGACCAGTGCGATTACGCAAAAGAGGGCGATAAAACCCCCGGTGATCGCAAATAATGGCGCATTGATATGCGCCCGTTTGGCAGGCGCCGCGTTGATGTTAGACATTCGATACACCTTTATTAGTGTAGTTTAATTACGCCACCAGGTCAGGCCGACGAGACTTCCTTGTCCCCCGATTCGCGGCACGAACCGCGCGGGATGAAGTTTTCCTCGAAGAAGCGCAACCAGTTGCCGCCCGTCAGGCTTGCAACTTCTGCGGCGTCGAAGCCGACATCGCGCAGACCGCGCTCAAAGTTGGGGAAATCACGATTGTCCTTGAACCATTCGGGCTGCGGCGGAAATCCCGGCGCGGCAGCACTGCCTTCGCCATAGTCGATTTCCTTGGACCAGCGGCCCACGCGCATCCATTCGACGACGCTGTCGGGCTGGTCCTGACATAGATCGCTGCCGATGCCAAAATGCTGGACGCCAAATTGGTCGGCGGCCCGCGCGATCATTTCGCAAAAGCTGGCGAGTGTGCAGTCCGATTTGCCCTTGAGGTGGTGAGGATAGGCCGAAAATCCCATCATGCCGCCGTTTTGCGTGACCGCGCGAATGACATCGTCGGACTTGTTGCGCAAGGCAGGCTGCCAAGAATGCAAGTTGGCGTGGGTGATGGCGATCGGGCGCTGCGACAGGTCGGCGGCCTCAATGGTAGAGCGGTCTGCCGAATGGCTCATGTCGATCACCATGCCGACGCGGTTCATTTCCTTGATCACTTGCTTGCCCATGCGGGTGACGCCGGGATCGTGGGCCTCGTAACATCCCGTCGCCAGTAGTGATTGGTTGTTATAGCTCAGTTGCATGAAGCGTGCGCCCAGATCGTGCAGCACCTCGACCAGCCCGATGTCATCCTCGATCGGGCTAGGGTTTTGGAAGCCAAAGAAGATCGCCGTGCGGTCCGTATCCTTTGCAAGGCGCACATCGCCCGCCCAGCGGCCCTTGATGATCAGGTCTGGAAACTGCTCGAACCAGCGGTTCCACTTCTCGATGTTTAGCACCGTCTCGCGGAAATTCTCGTGATAAGAAATGGTGACATGGACCGCGTCCAGCCCCCCTTCGCGCATCTGGCCAAAGATCGTCTCGGACCAGTTGGCGTATTGCAGACCGTCGATGCGCATCCTCATTCCGGGCTGCCGCTGGCGATGTAGGACGTCTTGACGATCGTATAGAAATCGCGCGCCGTCTGGCCCTGCTCGCGCGGGCCATAGCTGCTGTCTCCGCGCCCGCCGAAGGGCACGTGATAGTCGGTGCCTGCCGTCGGAAGGTTCACAGTCACCACGCCAGTGCGTGCGTTACGGCGGAAATGCGTGGCGCGGGCGAGGTTGCGGGTGACGATGCCGGAGGTCAGGCCGAAATTAGTGTCGTTGACCACGCTCAAACCCTCGTCATAGCTGCTCACCTTGATGACCGATGCCAGCGGCGCGAACATTTCCTCTCGGTTGATGGTCATGTTATTAGACGTATTCAGGAACACGCCGGGCGACATGTAATAGCCGTCGGTATCCATGCTCAGGCGCGTCCCGCCGCAGGCCAGCTCAGCGCCCTCGGCGCGTCCTTTTTCGACCCATGCGAGGTTTTCGCTTAGCTGCTGCTCGGATACGACCGGGCCAATCTGGATGCCTTCAGTGAGTGCGTGGCCCACTTTCATCGCCTTGGCGCCTGCAACCAGTTTTTCGACAAAGGCATCATGCACACCGTCCATGACCACCAGCCGCGAGGAGGCGGTGCATTTCTGCCCGGTGCCGCCAAATGCGCCGCCGAGGGCTAGTGTGACCGCCAGCTCTACATCTGCGTCATCGGTAACAAGCAGCGCGTTCTTGCTGCCCATCTCCATCTGAACGCGGGTAAAGTTCTGCACGGCAGCGGCGGCTATGCCGCGCCCGACTGGGACGGACCCGGTAAAGGATATCGCATTCACCTTGCGGCTTTCGACCAGACGCTGGCCCACTTCCCGCCCTGCGCCCATCACGAGGTTGAACAGGCCCTTGGGGATGTCCTGCCGCGCGATAATCTCGGTTAGCGCGTGGGCCGATGCGGGCGTGATGTTCGCCGGCTTCCAGATCACCGCATTACCATAGGCGAGCGCGGGCGCGATTTTCCAACTGGCAGTTGCTGTCGGAAAATTCCAAGGGCTGATGATGGCGACTGTGCCCACAGGCTCGCGGCGCACGTCGATCTCGACGCCGGGGCGCACGCTATCGGCGGTCTCGCCCAGCTGGCGCAAAACTTCGGCGGCGTAGTAGGTAAAGAACTGCCCGGCGCGGAACACCTCGCCGCGCCCCTCTGCCAGCGGCTTGCCCTCCTCCTTGCTTAGCAGGCGGCCCAGCTCTTCGGCGCGGGCCATCATTTCGGTGCCGATGGCGTTCAAAACCGCCTGTTTGCGTTCAAGGCCATAAGCGGCCCATTCGGCCTGCGCGGAGCGGGCGGCGTCCAACGCCTGCTCCAGCTGGTCACTGCTGGCTTGCGCATAGAGGCCGACCAGATCGCCTAGGTCCGATGGATTGCGATTCTCAATCTCGGACGTGCCAGAGACCCATTCACCAGCGATATAGTTGTTATTCAAATTACCCATGGCGATCAGTCCCTTGCATATGGCGTGCCGCGCGGGGCCAGCGCTGATGTGTCGTGCGGTATGCTGGCCCCTTTGCGGGCACGCATGGCCGCGTCGTTTGATGTGCCATGATCCTCCACGTCGCTCCTTCAGCGCAATCGCAAAGTATTGAAGGATTTTTCAAAAAAACTGAATTTCAATCCGCTGTGTCTGTCCCTGCATCGCGGATTACCTGCGCCAATGCCTGTACTGCGGGGCTGATTCCTGTGTCTGGCAGGGTCACCATCCAAACCTCGCGCCGAATGGCCGAATTGACGAGGGGCAGAAACTCCAGATCCAGAAATTCGGGCAGAACAGCAAGTTGCGGTAGTATCGTGACACCCGCGCCCGCGCGCACCATGCGAAGGATCGACGCGGTGTTGCGTACCATCAGGCGTGATGCGGCCAGAATTGGCTGAAAGCCCTCGTCGTCGATCTGAGCGCACAGGCCGTTGGCGATAAAGTCGATCCCGTCCAGATCGGCCCAAGACAGTTGCTGCCAGCGTTCTGCCAGCGCATGGCCAATGGGGCAGACCACGCCGTAGGGATCCGAGAACAGCAAATCCCGGCGAAAGCCCGGCATGTGCGGCATGGACGCGATGCCAATATCGGCGCGCCCCTCAATCAGGTCGCGCTGGACGGTGCCGCTGTCGGTGTCGCGCATGTCGATGCGCACGCCAGGGCGCGCGTGCATGAAATCGCGCAGGATGGGCGGCATCATCGTCTGCGCGACCGAGGGCGTGCACGATATGCGTACGTTACCCGCGCGTGCGCGCGCTAGCGCCTCGATCGCGTCGACGGTGCGGGCGTAATGGGCCAACTCGCGGGCGGCCTCTGTACGGACCAGCACGCCGAGGGGGGTGAGGTGCGATTTGCGCGCTGTCTCAAAAAGGGGCGCGCCGATGTGATCCTCGAATTGGCGCAGCATCATCGAGATGGCCGAGGGAGTGCGCCCCAACGCCTCGGCAGCGCCCATCAGGCTGCCATGGTCTGCCACCGCCGAAAAGCAGCGCAGCATTTCGATCTTGATAGCCAAGTTGCGGATGTCCTGCTTTGCCTCCGGGCGGCCAGTCTAGCGCAAGGCGCCGATGCCGTCAGCCCGCCACGCGCAGGCGCCGCCGAGATTGACAATAGCCGGTCGCACAGTGCATCTGTATCCACGCATTACCCGCCGAGGAGACGCCCCATGCCCGCCCGTATTTATCGCCCCGCCCGTACCGCCATGTCGTCAGGTACCGCCAAAACGCACAAATGGGTGCTGGAGTATGTGGCAAGCACCGCGCGCGAGGTCGATCCGCTGATGGGCTGGACATCGTCTACCGACACGCAGGCGCAGGTAAGCCTCAGCTTTCCGACCAAGGAAGCAGCGATAGAATACGCCGAAGAGAATGGTATCGACGTGGTCGTCCAAGACCCCCACATACGCAAGCCCAACATCCGCGCCGGCGGCTACGGCGAAAATTTCGCGACCCATCGCAAGGGCGCCTGGACCCACTAAACCGGTGTAAATCGGGGCGAAGTTGTCTCGGAATCGGGGTAAAGATCCCGCGAAGCTGTTCAGCTATCCATATGTTGTAAGTAATCGTCTTTGAGCTACAGGATTTCGGCCGACCATAATTCGCACTCAAAACTGTGATCGCAGTCACAGGGGGGCGGCCATCGTGGTCGCCTAGTTCATTTCAAGCCCGGTTGGAGCCTGTTTTTTATGACCATCGCCCACCTCGTCACCCATTCCGGTGGCTTTCATGCCGATGAGTTGCTGTCCTCTGTTATCCTGACACGGTTGTTCCCCGAGGCAGAGTTGATCCGCAGCCGTGATAAGGCGTGGATCACGCCCGGCGAGGATCGCATTATCTATGACGTCGGCGGTCAGTTCGAAGCAGCCGCGCAAATTTTCGATCACCACCAGCGGCCCAACCCGCTGCGCGAAGATGGCCAGCCCTATAGCTCTTTCGGTTTGATCTGGGCGCAGTACGGTCGCGATTTCCTGCGCGCGATGGATGTGCCAGAGCACGACATCGAGGCGATTCATGGCTCATTTGATCGTGGCTTCGTTTTGCCCGTCGATCTACTCGATAATGGCGCGGTCAATGCGGCCGAGGCTGGACCGCTATTTGCCGGGCTGACCTTGCCAGTGCTGCTGGAAAGCCTGAAGCCGGTGTTTGATGACCGCGATGATGGGGCCGATGATCGTGCCTTCATGGCCGCCTTGCCGGTGGCGCGGACATTTGTAGAGGCACAGATCAGACGCAAGGCCGCGAAATTCCGTGCCGAGGCAATGGTTGTGGCGGCCATCGAGGCCGCCGGTGAGGGGCGCGTTCTGGAATTGCCGATGGGCATGCCATTTCGCGCGGGTGTGGAAAACGCTGGCGCGGATCACCTGCTGTTCGTGATCCACCCGCGTGGCACCGATTGGACGCTGACGACGATCCGGTTAGGCGACGACACGTTTGACAACCGCGCTGATCTCCCGGCCGCCTGGGCCGGATTGACCGATGAGGCGCTTGAAGCCGCCAGCGGTGTCTTGGGGGCGAAGTTCTGCCACAACGGGCGCTTCATCGCGGTGGCTGCCTCCCATGAGGCTGTATTGAAAATGGCGAATATCGCGGTGGCTGACGCATTGGCTGTATAGCTGTCGCATGGGCCATTGTGTTTGGAAAACCTAGCGCTTTGTTGTGAAGCGAGGCCGCATGGGCATCGCCATCCCTAAATGCACAGCGGTTGTTAGCCAGTTGCTAAGTCCGGATTGAGCAGGGAGGGCGGAGAACTGCGGTTCGCTGCGGTTTGCACTAATGAATGCAGTGCCCAGAGAGTGACCGTTGCAACGTCACGGGAGCGGTCCCGCCCCGACCTTGGCCAGATCGCTATTCTCTGCGGTGCAGCTTACGCGTCAGGGTTTCTTATTTCAGCCGCTCAAAGAGAGCGCGTCAAATCTACAGAAGTGATTAAATTATAGCCATAGGAGGAATTAGGCCTCCTGTTATGATGCATTATGTTGCTGCGCCGCGGTAATCTTCTAGAGTCACCGTATGACAACAGACAAAAAGCACTTTTGCGAAATGCACGACGCCGGGCAGCCGAGGTCGCCTTACAAGAGCTATGATGCTTGGTTCGCCAAACAGAACAATGAGCGGTTTGCCAAGAAATCGCAGGAGGCTGAAGCGTTTTTCCGGCGGACCGGGATCACTTTTAACGTATATGGTCAGCAGGACGCAGAAGAACGGTTGATCCCCTTTGATCTGGTGCCAAGGATCATTTCCTCGCGCGAATGGACCAAGCTGTCCAATGGCATTGAACAGCGTGTTTGTGCCATCAATGCGTTTTTGCACGATATTTACAACCGTCAGGAGATCCTGCGGGCGGGTGTCATACCCATCGATCTGATTGCTCAGAATGACGCCTTCCTTCCGCAGATGATCGACTTCAGTCCGCCGGGTAATGTCTATACGCATATCGTCGGCACCGACATCGTGCGGACTGGCGAGGATGATTTTTTCGTTCTCGAAGACAACGCCCGTACGCCATCGGGTGTCAGCTATATGCTGGAGAACCGCGAAACGATGTTGCAGATGTTCCCGGAGCTGTTCAGCAGCATTCCGGTGCAGCCCGTGAGCGATTACCCCAAGAACCTACGTCGCTCGCTGGAAGCCTCAGCCCCGTCCGGATGCGAGGGTCGGCCTTGCGTGGTGATTTTGACGCCGGGCATTCACAACTCTGCCTATTACGAGCACAGCTTTCTGGCCGATCAGATGGGGGTTGAGCTGGTCGAAGGGCACGACCTGAGGGTTGTAGACGGCCATATCGCGATGCGCACAACCAAGGGGTACAAGAGGATTGATGTGATCTATCGCCGGGTCGATGATGAATATCTTGATCCACTGACGTTCAATCCGAACTCCATGCTGGGTGTGCCGGGGATCATGGATGTTTACCGCGCGGGCAACATCACGATCGCCAATGCGCCCGGCACCGGTGTCGCGGATGACAAGGCCGTCTATAGCTACATACCAGACATTATACGATTCTACACCGGCGAACCTGCGATCCTCAAGAATGTTGAAACCTACCGTTGCACTGAGCCGCAGCAGTTGAAATATGTGCTGGATAATCTCGCTGATCTGGTGGTGAAAGAGGTACATGGTTCGGGCGGGTATGGCATGCTGATCGGCCCCGCGGCATCCAAACAGGAACTGTCGGATTTCGCCGACAAGCTGCGTGCAAAGCCAACCAACTACATCGCACAGCCGACACTGTCGCTGTCTACGGTCCCTATCTTTACTGAGAGTGGCCTTGCGCCCCGCCATGTCGATCTGCGGCCCTTTGCACTGGTGTCGCCCAATGGAGTGAAAATCACCCCCGGCGGTCTGACGCGCGTTGCGTTGAAAGAAGGGTCATTGGTGGTCAATTCAAGTCAGGGCGGCGGCACCAAAGACACTTGGGTATTGGAAGACTGATATGTTGGGAAAAACCGCAGGGGGTCTTTATTGGATGTTCCGCTCGCTTGAGCGGGCCGAGAATACCGCGCGCCTGATCGAGGCGGGGTTTCGGATTGCGCTGACCCGGTCGACGACCGCAGAGGCGGAATGGCAGTCGGTGATTTTGACACTTGCCGCACGGCAAAGTTACGAGGCGATTTGCGATGGCTATGATAGCGCGCAGGTGGTCAATTTTTTACTTCGCGAACCTACAAATTCAAGTTCCGTTCTGTCGATCATCAAATCTGCGCGAGACAATGCGCGTCTGGTTCGGACGGCGTTGACAACCGAAGTCTGGTCCGCCGTCAATGAAACATGGATGCTGTTCACTGACCTTTTGAAGGACGAGATCCCCCAAACTGAACTGCCTGCCGTACTTGCAACCATCCGCCAACAATCCGCTCTGGTGCGCGGGGCCTTGCACGGGACCATGCTACGCAATGACATTTACGATTTTTGTCGCCTTGGCACATTTGTTGAACGCATGGACAACACAGCGCGGATCATTGACGTCAAATATTATTCGCTGCTGCCTGCACCATCGTTTGTGGGCAGCCGTCTTGACAACGTGCAATGGGAAACGATCCTGCGCTCAGTTTCGGCGCATCGGTCGTTCCGCTGGGCCGTTGACGAGGATTTCACCGCCCCCGCCATTGCCGAGTTTCTGATCCTTGATCGGCGGATGCCTAGGTCGCTGTCGTTCAGCGCAGGTCAGATCGTGAACAGCCTGTCGCGTCTGACAGAGGATTATGGGACAAGACAGGCTTCGCACGACATGGCCGACGCGCTGAGGGCGCGGTTGGTTAACCCGGACATCAATTCGATTTTTGAAGAGGGCCTGCACGAATTTGTGAGCGGAATGATTGACACCACCGCCGACCTCGCCCGGCAGATCGAAGTCGACTATAGGTTCGCGGGATAATGGACCTCAGCATCAATCATACAACCGAATATGCCTATAGCGCCCCGGTGAATTACGCGCTGCAAAAGGTGCGTCTGCGCCCCTTATCATCGGTCATGCAGGATGTGACAGATTGGAAAGTTGACGTTACAGGTGGCAAGATTGAAGCCAGCTATTTTGATCACTACGGCAACCACGTCGATTTGGTGAGCATTGAACCGGGTGCCACCGTGTTGAGCATTCGCGCCAGTGGGCAGGTGCGAACGTTGAACGGCACCGGCGTGCTTGGCCCGGTGTATGGCCGCGCGCCGCTGTGGCATTTTCTGCAACCAACCGCGCTTACGATGGCGGGTGATGCGATCAAGGCCTTGCCGGAAATTTCATCTGATCCCGGCACACAGCTCGCCGATTTGCACAAACTCTCTGCCGCCATTCTGGAGGCACTTCCCTACAAGACAGGTGGCACCGCGGTGGACACCCCAGCCGAGGAAGCGTTGCAAGGTGACGCGGGCGTTTGTCAGGATCACGCACAGATTTTTGTCGCCGCCGCACGGCTGTCGGGGCTGCCCGCGCGCTATGTCAGCGGGTATCTGCGGATCAATGAACAGGTGGATCAGGAAGCAACCCACGCTTGGGCAGAGGTCTGTATCGAAGGGCTTGGGTGGGTCGGCTTTGACGTCTCGAACGGGGTATCGCCCGATGAAAAATACGTGCGTATCGCGATTGGCCGGGATGCGCGCGATGCGGCCCCCGTCGAAGGATTACGGTTGGGCAATGCAGATGAAACCCTCATGGTGTCTTTACAAGTTCAGCAGTAAAGGAATACCGAGGCTTCTTTTCGGATGGAATGAAATGACGTATTGCATCGGTATGCGACTGAATCACGGTCTGGTCTTTATGGCGGACACACGCACCAGTGCAGGTGTTGACAATTTTGCGGTCAGTAAGAAAATGTTCAACTGGCAGGTGCCGGATGAGCGATCCATCACCGTTATGACGGCCGGTAATCTTGCGACGACACAGTCGCTGATCAGCCTCTTGCGGGAACGCTCCGTTTCAGAAGAAGATCGAGATCCAAGCATCCTGCGCCAGCCTACCATGTTTCAGGTTGCGCGGTTGGTTGGGGCTACATTGCGCGAGGTGATTGCTGGTTCTTCACCTACGGGGCAAACCTCGGATGACCAGTTTGGCGCTTCAGTCATATTGGGCGGTCAGATTAAAGGCGGTAAACCGACGATCTTTATGATCTACCCCGAAGGGAACTTTATCGAGATCACCGATGACACCCCGTTCTTTCAAATTGGTGAAACCAAGTATGGCAAGCCAATCCTTGTGCGGGCCTATGACAGCCGGATGGATTTCGCAGATGCGATCAAATTGCTGCTCGTGTCTTTCGATTCAACCGTAAAATCGAACCTATCCGTCGGCTTGCCTTTCGACCTTCACGTTTACGAGAACGATTCCTTTTCCTACGACCGCACCAAGCGGATCAATGCAGACGATGCAGTGTATGAGGCAATCGCGAAAGGCTGGGGAAATGCCCTGCGCGAAGCATTTCAGCTGCTACCGAGTTACAAACTTTGACCATTGCAGCTAGATTTGCGCCACCAAGTGCTGGCGCATGAATGCCGGAGTATGTAAGGACCACCCTGTTGTAAAAATGACCATCTCTGGGAATTATTTTCGATTAATTCGAATGTGCAACGGAATACCGCTCTCTGCCACAAGTTTCTCAAAACGCTCAGCAATGCGAATGCGAGTTAAGGTCCGCTTCGAGGCGGGACTGCTCATTCGACGTGTTTCTAACGAAGGTCAGCTTTGGGCCGGAAGCTGCATCAATCACGGAGGGCAGAAAGCAGACATCCGCCGCATGCGCGAGACTTGCTCGAAAAGCTGACTTCGCTGTCGCTTGTGGCTCAGCTGTGACCGAGAATTGCGTTGAACTTTCGGAGCACAACCTGCAAGTATCTCTCGATGGACAAATTTCGCAATTCACATTGAAGAGATCACCTCGATATAGAGGCTGGATGCTTCTCCCGGCTTTGGCGTGGCTGTTTATTCAGTTCAGCATGGCTGGGGTTATGCTCGGATCGTCTGCCAATGCGATGCAAGTCGAGATTTGCTCCTCCTTTGGAATTCAGACAATTTCAATTGACCCTGAAACGGGTGAGCCAGTTGAGCAAGCCGTCGGCAACGGCTGCGATTGGTGCCAGTCTTTTGGCGTCATGGTCGATATGGCCACGCGCAATGATGTAACATGGTCCGAGTTTGAACGAGACCACACACGACGGTTGCCCGTATTGCCGCCAATGTTTGGCCCCATGCGCCTTGTCGCGGATTTTCAAAGTCGCGCGCCACCTCTCCTTTGAGCTTTCACAATACCTAACCAACAAAACGAATTTCCCTGCGTGGGCAGTTCGAACAGCCTTGTGAACCAAAGGAAACCCTATGTTCAAAACATTCGCTCGCGGCGTTGCCGCAGCGGCCTTTTTGGCCTCATTCGCCTTGCCTGCATGGGCAGAAAACATCACCGTGACGGACACACTCGATCGCACAATCGAAATCCCAGAAGATCCACAGCGCATTCTGCTGGGCTTCTACTACGAAGACTTCCTTGCTGTGGCGGGCCCCGATGCCTACGACCGCGTTGTTGCGATCTCCAAAGACACTTGGGCCGGATGGCGCAATCTTCAGTGGAAGACCTATGCAGCGGCCATCCCGCGTCTAGAGGAACTGGCCGATGTTGGCGAAGTTGATTCTGGCACCTTCTCGCTGGAAGCAGTTGTTGCAGCCAAGCCTGATCTCGCGATTTTGGCGGCATGGCAATACCAGGCGCTTGGTGAGGTTGCAGACCGCATCGAAGCCGCTGGAATTCCTATTGTTGTGCTCGACTACAACGCCCAAACTGTTGAAAAGCACGTCCAGTCCACACAGCTTTTTGGCCAGATCATGGGCGAGCAAGAGCGCGCCAGGACGTTGGCTGATGAGTATGCCTCTCAGGTTGCCGCAATCGAAGACCGTCTCGCAGCCCTGCCCAAAGGGGATGCGCCCAAAGTCTATGTCGAGTTGGCGCGCAAAGGCAAAGACACTGTCGACAACTCTTACTCAGGAACCCAATGGGGTAGCGTGATCAACCAAGTCGGCGCGATCAACATTGCTGATGGTCAAATCAGCAACTGGGGCCCGCTTAGCCCGGAATATGTGTTGGCGCAAAACCCTCAGGCGATCTTGCTGGCGGGGTCTGGCTGGTCTGGTCGTGATGAGGCTGTGATCATGGGGCCAAACGTTGACAGCGCGCTGACGCATGAGCGCATGAAAGCCTACCTTGGCCGCCCTGGCTGGGACGGTTTGGATGCGGTCAAAAACGGCAAGGTCTTTGGCATCTACCACGGTGGGAACCGTACGCTTTATGACTACGCTTTTCTGCAGTTTGTAGCCAAGGGGCTTTACCCCGACGCCTTTGCAGACGTTGACCCACAGGCCTCGTTGGAGCGGTTCTTTGCAACCTATATGCCTGTAGAGTTCAAAGGCACCTACATGACACAGCTGCCATGAGCGGGCAGCCTTCAGGGCGCGAGATCTGCGCACCTGACATAACAACACAAGGGGCGGCGCAAGCTGCCCCTATGCAGCCAGTTTACAAACGGTTGATGACGCGGCGCATCGTCCATCTCGCTGCGACAACTGCAACCCTCGCGGCGCTCATTGTCGCCGACATTCTCATTGGCCCCGCATTCTTATCAGTTGGCGACGTTCTCAGCGCGCTTTTTACACCTACCCAAGCCAGTGCGATGGTGCAGGTGATCGTGCATGACATCCGTTTACCGATGACACTGATGGCCATTCTGGTCGGCATGTCACTTGGGACGGCTGGCGTTCATATGCAGACGATTCTCGCAAACCCTCTGGCCAGCCCTTACACGCTCGGCTTCTCGGCCGCAGCAGGGTTTGGCGCGGCCCTCGCTATTCTCACAGGCGTTACCTTGCCCTTCGCACCATGGCTGACTGTCCCTTTAGCGGCTTTCGTAATGTGTGCCTTGGCGGCAGCGCTCGTGTTTGCCTTCGCAAATATCCGTGGGATGAGCCCCGAGATCATGGTGCTCGCAGGCATTGCCACGCTCTTCATGTTCCAATCCGCGCAATCCATGGTGCAATATCTGGCCTCGCCGGAAGTGCTGCAATCCATCGTGTTCTGGCTGTTCGGTTCGCTGCTCAAAGCGAGCTGGAATAACGTGCCAATCGTCGCTGTTAGCTTTGTGTTCTGCAGCCTCATGGTTCTTCCCAATCTTTGGCAGCTCACAGCGTTGAGGTTGGGCGATGCGCGCGCCGCCTCGGTTGGTGTCGACGTAAAAGCACTGCGCATCAAGCTATTTGCCATTGTCGCTTTGCTCACAGCCAGCGGCGTTGCCTCTGTCGGCACCATCGGCTTTGTCGGCCTTGTCGCGCCTCATATTGCCCGCATGCTGGTTGGCGAGGATCAACGTATCCTGTTGCCAATGGCCGCGCTAACCGGAGCGATCACAATGACCGGGGCATCAGTCCTGTCCAAGCTGGTATCGCCCGGCGGTGTGATCCCCATCGGCATCGTTACCGCGCTTATCGGCGTGCCTTTCTTGTTTTTCCTCATACTTCGCGGCCAAAGGAGGCACTGGTGAGCCTGCAAACCGAAAACCTCGGCGTATGTTATGGCTCTGCGTCTATAGTTCGCGATTTCACCGAGACGTTTCCAGCGGGCCAGGTTACCGCAGTGATCGGCTGTAATGGCGCGGGGAAATCAACGCTCTTCAGGGCGATGGCTGGCTTGTCGCCAATGGCGGGCCAACTGAAGCTCGCAGAGCGCCCCTTGTCTGCGCGGGAACGCCGCCAACACATTGCATATATGCCGCAAGACATTGATGCGACGTCTTCTCTTTGCGTATTGGAGGTTGTTGTTCTCGGTCGCCTCGGATCTCTGGGAATGCGCCTGCCACCGTCCTTGGTTGAGGAGGCAACCGCTGCTCTCGAAGCCTTCGGCCTTGAGGAAAAGGAAGGTCGCACGTTAACCGAAATCAGCGGAGGACAGAGGCAACTGGTGTACCTCGCTCAGGCGTTGTTCCGCAAACCCCAAGTCTTGCTCCTCGACGAACCGACGGCAGCGCTCGATCTGCGGCATCAGCTGCTGGTTCTGGAACACGTTCGCAACTACGCACGCACCAGCGGGGCCTGTGTTGCAATCGCAATGCATGATTTAACGCTCGCTGCGCAGTTTTCAGATCGTATGATCGGCCTCAAGGATGGTCGCGTCATCGCCTCAGGCCTTGCTGATGACGTGCTGACTCCACAGAATTTGCATACAATGTATGGGATCAAAGCTGACATCAGCCGCGGCCCATTGGGACACCTGCACGTGACACCACTCCAAGCAGTCTAACGCTCATTGAACGTGGAACGCCGAGTTCAGCTGGGCGCACTGCGATCGTCTGTGAAGGCTTAAATTGCTAAACCAGTCATCACAAGCGGCCACGTTGGCAGGCACGCAATCAAAAAATCAGCAAGCGGTGAACGGCGGCTATGGGCCGCCCGCGCTTTGGAAAAATTTACTCTGGGTCGCAGTTTTGCTGCCTTGCAGAAGACGGCTTTGAGCCAGCAACTGTCCGTCCCGTGCCAAAGCGACTCCGCGCCCGGAGCGAGACGCGTCTCGTCGCGGTACGGCCCTGAGCGGATTCTTGAACACATAGTGCCGAATGGCATCTTCTTTGCGGTATTTCATGGACTTCGAGATGTAGGGGATCACGGTCATCAACCAGCGCGATGCGGCTGATTGTAGTCCTGTTCTCGGTCGTTTCCGTACTTGGTGTCGGCCAATGCCGCAGGTGCAGCCAGCCCGGCGCAGAGCGCCGACGCCGCGACGATTGAGTTCTTCATTGGATATAGCTTTCCTTATCGGCCCCCATAGGGTGCCGGTTTTATTTGATTATGGGTCTCGGCTCGCGATCCGCTCGTGGCTCGAATGGTCCATGTCACCATGGTCCGTATCAGCGCCACGCTCTTCGATGTTGAAGACGACGTCGATATCGCCCGCCTTCTCGAAGGCCAGGGTGGCGGGAACTTCCGTACCTCCCTCGAAGGGATCGGACAGCCCCATGAACATCACGTGATACCCACACGGAGCGAGCTTGATGGTTTCTCCTGCAGGAACGACGAGTCGCTCCACGTGGGTCATGGTGGCCACACCGTCCTTTTCTTCGGACTGGTGCAGCATCACCTTTGCAAAATCAGCCTTTGTACCGACCAGAGCATCCTCCGCGTCGCCGTGATTGGTAATCGTTAGATAGCCGCCAGTGGACTTAGCGGTTGCGGCGGTTTCAACTGCCATCGGATGGTCAATTTGCAAATCGCCCTTTTTGAAGTCGTGTGCGGCCGCAAGTGCCAGAGGCGGAGATTTCGCAGAAAATTAAAGACGCCTCAAAGCTGCGGCGGCGCTCGCAGGAGAGAAGATGAATGGGGAAGCTACGTGAGGCGCAAATGCTTCGCGGAGATGGGTGCATCGGCGAGAAAGTGAGGCC